>CAWFUN010000004.1:0-512897 GCA_963819015.1 Terriglobia bacterium | reverse complement strand
TCAGTCCTTGATGATTTTCAAGGGCGGGGATTTTGGGTTTCACTTCCGACGCCAACAGATTGGACTGCGGTTATTGCGATCGGATCGGGCCGAGCGATTCATGCGGGTTCTGGGTGGCACTCCGAAAAGCCCCGCCCTTCAAACAACGAAGGACGGGGGCACCCGGCATGGATTGAAATTCGCGGCGGAAGTGCGCCTGGACTGCGAGTGTGCGTTGCCCGCCGGGTAGGTGGAGAAGTGCCTGCGAATCGCGCTATTCGGCCGCGCCCCGTTTGCCCCGGTTGCTTGTCCGTTTTGCGTCAGGGTGCTGAGGCGACCAATCCGCAGGCGGGAACGTCACGCCCCAAAATTTCGGATTGGGCCAGATAAAGGAGACGCCTACTTCGAGATGTTTCTCGTAAGTGTGTGTTACATAAACGACGGCGCATTCCAGGGAGTCCTGGGTTTCGGGACGCGATAGCACAAGCCGCTGTCCTTTCGCCACCGGAGTCGAAATCAGGAGCAGCCCGCCATTCACCGCTGCCGATAGGGTCTTGGTCAGTTCTTCGAACTGCGCTCCAGTCGCCGTCCTTCCGGAGACCCGCACGGGAATGCTGAGCTGAATTCTCTGGCTGGTCCGGCGGTTGGACGCGATCCATGAATTGCCGAGTGCCTCATCGAGCCAGGCCGCGAGCGTTTCAAGATCCTCGGCGGGCAAGCTGACGAATTCAAGTCCCATCCCTGTGCCAGCTTGCGTGGAGACAACTCTGGCCTGGGGCTTGATCGTGCGTGCTTCTTTCGTGATTCCGACTTGCAGTGGAGTGCCGATCGGCAAGGGGTCGGACGTCTTTATATAGCAGCCGCCCATCGCCAAGTCGAAAACCTGCCCCTGCAGCCGCTTGCCCGATTCAGATTCGATCACCTCTACTGCGGCGTTCAGTTCTCGCCGTGGATGCGTGCGCCGTTCAGCCTGGGAAACTGCTGTGCGCGGGTGGGAATCCTTCGGATCTTCAGCCATTATGGCGCCAACCCCAGATTTATGTCGTTACTTTGCGGTGAGAGCACAAGGAGACGCGAAGGTAGCGGATGAAGGATGTGACCTCGCCGCAACGACAGCTTGTACGATAATGGACGATAGTTCTAGACCGAAAAAGCCGAGCGGCCCATGGGCATAATTATGACCATGGTTAATAGCAAGTACTAAAACTCAGAACCCTTGGCGCTTGGGCCATACGATGCGTCTACTGGGGCCGCGTCATGTCGATTGCCGCAAATCGGCGGGCAACTTCCGCATTCCGTTGGCTAAGGATTCTCGTGAGCCGTGCAAATGAAGATCTGGTGCCCGGGGTGGGAGTCGAACCCACAAGGGGTAAAATCCCCAGAGGATTTTAAGTCCCCAGCGTCTGCCATTTCGCCACCCGGGCTTGGTACACACAAACCTATCCTACCGGATGACCGGCTGCAAGACTGGCGATGCGACGTCTGCATGATGAGAAGCCCCCGTGCCGCAAGGGCGGAGCCACGCGAAAACACTTCCGGCTGGACGAATCGGTGCGGCGCTCTTCGCACTCACACCCTTAGAATGGGCAGGCAAAGTGGCGCCTGGACGTGGAAGTCCAGGCCCGCAATTTCCTCCAGGGCCCGGTTCAGCACCGCGCTGCTGCAGGTTTCGAGCGAAATGACAAACGGGAGGGCTGTGTGCGGGTATCCAGGCCTTTGGAACACGGCATCAATGCTGATCCCGAAGCGCGACAGCGCGGTGCTCACCGCGGCGATAATGCCCGGGCGATCCTTGACGACGAACCGCAAGTAGTGCGGCACGGTGAATTCGCCACTTACGGTCTCCGGAACTTTCATGGCGTCGGATGGGCCCGTCTGCGGGGCGCCCGCGCCGCGAGCGATGGAGTACAGGTCGGAAACGACGGCCACCGCCGTAGGATCTCCTCCCGCGCCGTAGCCGGAAAAAACCGTTTGCTCCGAAAATTCTCCGGTGGTCACGACCATGTTCTTGTTGCGTTGCACGTGCGCCATCAGTGAGGAAAGCGGCACGAGCGCCGGCTGTACCGCTGCAAACAGGCGCAGGCCGCTCGACTCTTCTTTCCTGGCGAGAGAAATCTGACGGATCGTGCAGTTGAGATCGTGAGCGTACTCGAAGTCCACGGATTCGATCAGCGAAATGGGCCGGCAAGGAATCTGTTCGGTGCGCACTTCGGTCCGCAAGCCCGCCCGAGTCAGAATGACCAGCTTCGCGCGGGCGTCGAATCCCTCAACGTCGGCGCTCGGGTCGGCTTCGGCAAAACCGAGCTTCTGCGCTTCCTTCAAGGCCTCGTGGAAACCGGCGCCACTCGCTTCCATCTTGGTGAGGACGTAGTTGCACGTGCCGTTGAGGATGCCCGCGATTTCGTGGAGGCGGTCGCCGGCGAGCCCTTCCTGGATTCCGATGATCGCGGGAATTCCGCCGGCGACTGACGCGCCGAACTCGATGCGCCGGCCCATCCGCCGGGCCAGTTCCTGAAGCTCGGCGCCGGACTCGGCGATGACCATCTTATTGGCGGTGACCACCGACTTGCCGCCCCGCAGCGCTTTCCGAATCCACTCACGGGCAGGATCGAGGCCGCCGATCAATTCCACGACAACGTCGGCATCGGACGCCAAGACCTCGTCAAAAGTTTCTATCCAATGAACACTCTTCGGCACCCAGCTTGTGTGCCTCTTCGCGGCATTGCGATCAAAAATGTGCGTCAATCGCAAGGGGCCATCGGCGCTCTGGCACAGAATCTTGGCGACAGAGCTTCCGACCGTCCCGATGCCCACGAGCGCAATCTTCAAAGGAGCGGCGGCGCGCGGAAATTTCTCCGCAACGCGATCGCTTGATTTGCGCGGCTTCGAAGAGATGTGTTTCGCCACTCGCTTCACCATTTCGTCACTCCGGCTCAGGCCCGCCAGTTTACGGTCTCGGGTCAAACGCCGCAACTGCTTGGTTTCGCAGCTGCGTGCGCTCCGCAATCGACGGGGCTAGGCAGGCTGCTTCGGCGGCTCCCAGAGTTCGATCCTGTTCCCCTCCGGGTCCGTGATCCAGGCGAAGCGGCCGTAATCGTGATTCTCGCGATGGGGATCGATTTCAATGCCCTCGCGCGCGAGAAGTTCGAGCAACGCGTCCAGATTCTCCACGCGATAGTTCAGCATGAAGGTCGAACGACTCGGCTCGAAGTATTTTGTGTTCCTGGGAAAGACGGCCCAGACGGTTTGGCCCTGCTTCGAGGGATCGCCGGCGTCGCGCCAGTGAAAATTCACCGCCGTGGTTTCATCGCGTTCGATTCCGAGATGTTCCGCGTACCAGCGGTAGAGTTTCTCCGGGTCGTCCGCTTTGAAGAAAATGCCTCCGATTCCGGTCACTCGTTGCATACCCGAAGCTCCTTTCGAGGTCGTTTGCGGTGCGCCTGCGCTACTCATATTAGCAAGGACGTTTCGACGAGGGCAGCCCGAATCCAGCCAAACTGGGTTAAAGTTCCCGTCTCCCTCGTGGAGGCATCGTCGCGGGGGGCGGAGAATCTCGACGGCCGTGAGTGCGAGCGCAATGCGAAAATTCAGAATCGCCGTCATCGCAGGCGACGGCATCGGCCGGGAAGTTGTGCCCGAAGGCATCCGGGTTCTCGAAGCTGCGGGCCGCCGGTTCGGTTTTTCCCTCGTATGCCGCGAGTTTGATTGGAGCTGCGAGACCTATCTCGCGACCGGCAGGATGATGCCTGCCGACGGCCTCGAACTGCTTCGCCCGTTCGACGCGATTTTCCTCGGCGCTGTCGGACATCCGCGTGTTCCCGACCACATTTCGCTCTGGGGCCTGCTCATTCCGATACGCCGGGCGTTTCGCCAATACGTCAATCTCCGGCCCGTGCGCATGCTGCCCGGCATCGAGCCGGCCGTGAAGGGTTATCCGCCGGGCAAGATTGATTTCTGCGTGGTGCGCGAAAACAACGAAGGCGAATATTCCGAGATGGGCGGCCGCATCTATCGCGGCAGCGAGGACGAATTCGCCGTCCAGGAAACGATCTTCACGCGCCGCGGCTGCGATCGCATCCTTCGCTACGCCTTCGAGCTGGCGCGCACGCGCGGCAAGCACCTCACCTCGGCGACGAAATCGAACGGCATCATCTTCACGATGCCGTTCTGGGACGAGCGCTTCGCCGCAATCTCCAAGGAGTTTCCCGAGATTCGCACCGATCAATTCCACATCGACATTTTGACGGCCCATTTCGTGAAGCACCCGGATTGGTTCGACGTCGTCGTCGCCTCGAACCTATTCGGCGACATTCTCTCCGACCTCGGCCCGGCGGTCGTCGGTTCGATCGGGATCGCGCCATCGGCGAATTTGAATCCGGAGCGCGAATGCCCTTCGATGTTCGAGCCGGTCCACGGCTCCGCGCCGGACATCGCGGGAAAAGGCATCGCGAATCCCATCGGCCAAATCTGGTCCGGCGCAATGATGCTGCGCCATCTCGGCGAAATCGCGGCGGCCGATGCCGTGGAACGCGCGATCGATTCGGCGCTGGGCGGAGGCGGGCCGCGTACGCCCGACATCGACGGCAAAGCCGGCACGCGAGAACTCGGCGAAGCCATCGCCGCGGAAGTCGGTCGCGGGGAATGAATTGCTGGCCGGCCGCAATCACCGGCAGCCGCCAGGGTTGCGCCGCGGATGCCGCCGAATGCTTGCGGCGCAAGTGAGCGGCGGGGCGTGAAGGCTTCGTCGACATGGGCGCGAACGAAGAGCGGGCAAGAGTGTACCGTGACTTGTGGTCCGTGTAGGGAGCCTGTTGTCTAAGCGAACGTGGTGGAGCGCGCCTGGATTCGTCCCGCGCGAATCGCTTTGAGCAACGAGGCGTGATCGCGTTCGGTTTGGTCGGCGTAGGAGACGGCAAACTTCTCAATCGCTGCGTCGAAGGCGTCGGTCTTGCCGAGGTAGCCGGCGATTTGCGCGGGATCGCCGGTGCGGGCGTGCGCGCGGGCGAGGACCCAGCCGCAAAGCTCCACGAACTCGAACCAATCTTCTTTGGACATGCTTTCGATATCAATCTTCATGCGCATGTCGCGAAGCTGGCGAAAATAGAAATCGTGGCCCTCGTCATCTGACGTCCAGCCAAGAAAAACGTCGCTGGCGGACTGGAGCATCCGCTGGCCGGTGACGACTCGCTCGCCTTGATTCGCATATTTGCTCTTGCCCGCGTAGGGCGCGAGCACCGATGCGCGAGCTTCCTTGAATTGCAAGAGCAGGGGATCGTGCGGCCCCGCCATCAGCAATGCAACCGCGCATCTCGTTCCGACGCTGCCCACTCCGACGACCTTGCGGGCGATGTCCACAAGTTCGTAACGATCGAGGACGACGCGCCGGTCTTCGGGCAAGGTCGCCCGATACTGATGAAACATTTGCCGCACATGTCTTCCGATCGCCGCGATTTCGCGGGAGTGATAAATGAGAGGCGGGCGATCGATGATTCGAAGCCGGCCATGCTGGACGGCCGCAATCTTCGGGAATTCGTGTCCAGAGGTGTTCAGCGCGGCCCTTGCTTCCCGCTTCCGCCATCGTTTTTTGGCTTCCGGCGATTTCGCGTCCTCGACGAAAAGCGCAGCGCTCAGATGCGAATACCAGACGGCAAGCGCGGTCATCTCGGCGTACTCACGCATGTGTTTCCGGTAGGATTCCGCCGCAGTGCGCGCCGCGTCCGAGCTGCGGCGTTCCCCGATGCTCGCCTGGCGCATGCGCGAGCACGATGCTCGCCGACAGACGCTTGACATCCCATTCCCACGGCGCCGCAAGCGTCTCGTCGAAATCGTTGATGTCGAAGACAAGCTGCCGCTCCGGAGATCCGAAGCCGCCAAAATTGCCGACGTGACAATCGCCGCAGGCCTGCACGCGGATTCCCGTGGCAGGAGTGGAGGCGAGATCGGCGGCCATCAGGGCAGCCGCGCCGCGGAAAAAGGCGAAGGGCGATTCGCGCATCCTGGCGTAACGAATCGGGAGGAGGCCGGGTAATCTTCCGCGGTCCGAATGTTTCAGCAGCTCGATGGGATCGGTGCGATGTTTCGGGGAAGTCCAGCCGGACTGCAAAGATCGCGGGACTCTCTCGCGAAGTTTCTTGCCCGCGGCCAAGCGATCCTTGGCCGTCACTCGCGGCGGTTCTGATCTTTCGTGAATGAGTTTCACAGGAGCTCGTCGCCAAGAGGCCTTTTTCGCCTCGAACGCCGCCCGCTTGCTAAGTTCTTGAAGATTGATTCTTAACCTATTTCCTTGTCTTGGAGTGCTCTGGCTTTGGCGCGAAGTAGCCGCGACGCGCCACCACAGTCAAGCCGGCCTTATCCACCATGACTTTCAAGGGGTGATACTTTCCATCCTGCTTCACGTCATGGAGCGACAATACGAGCACGTATTCATACTCCGGCACCACCGTCACGGCTTCGAGTCCCCCCTCCAGGTCATTGCTGTTGTGAAAGAAAGTTCCGCCAGTGCCGGCGGCGAATTCCGCCATCACATCCTCATTGAGACCCATGGCCTCTGCGTGGTATTGCGCTTCGGTTCGGTTAGCCTCCACAGTGGCTTTGCTTCGTTCGCTGGCGTCCAGATTCGTGGTGTACAAACCACGTGCATCGACGGTGTTAATCGTCACGTTGGAATGGGCCGCCAGGTCCACAATCTGAGATTCTTCAGCCAGAGCTTCAGGCGTAACCGTGAGGAAGCCGGGTGAGACTAAAATCAACGTGCGCTGGCCAGGCATGGCGCCCATTTTGCGAACGATCTCCCCGATGAAGCCGAGCGAGTTGAGCACATCCGCGTCACCAACCTGAAGAGCCTCCCTGGATGCACTGTCCACTAAGACCGCGGCGGCTTTATGGTCACAGGCGCAGCAAACGAGCGTAGTTCGGATCGCCGTATCGGTCGCCATGAAATCGAACTTGTTTATGATGCGATCAGCCTCGTAATAGCCGATATCGGGGCAGTTGCGCCTGACAGCGTGGTAGAGACTGTGCGGCCGCAGCTTCATGATAGCGTCCTGCAATTTGGCGCGATCGCGCGTCATGCCGCTGCTGGTTCCAGACATGGACACCACCGCGGCCAGGTCGGACTCCGCCAGCGACCCTGCCATCATCTTGGTGGCTGCTTTTTGGAGTGGCATCAAATCGCCGGGGCTCACGTGCATGTCGTCGAACAAGAAGACAAGGAAACGTTCAGGAGTTGCCGGCGGATGATTGGGGGCCGGCGCAGGTGCCTGGCTGACACCGGGATTGGCAGCTGCCGAATCCTGGGTCGCGCCGAAACTATGAACCTCTACCCGCCTTTCAATGCTGAATCCGGAGATAACCTGTGGCGTCTTCTTATCAAGAACCTGGAAATCTTCCTTCTTCAGGTCGCCGACCGTGTGGCCTTGCGAATCGCGGACCACCACCGGCACCACCACGTCATTCACCGTGACGACGATCTGCGGACTACCGGACTGTGGCGCGGTTCCATTGGGTTGTTGAGCCTGCAAGTGCACGGACAAGGCAAAGACACAGCAGAATAGGTTTGCGGCCAGAGCACGTCTTGAGATTAGACTCATTTTGACCCAGCTACATTTTTGACTTCAAGAACGGCACCAGCATACACTCATCTTGCCCGTTCCCAACACTGCGAAAGGATTTCCATCTGGAGCGCCCTCAACAGTCTGGGAATCCGCACCAGCGCCCTCAATTCTTTTCACGTAGAAAGGCTTCTTCTGTCCCCTGAAGCCAACAACTCGACCGGATTTCGGTTGGACAGCAAATCCGTGGCGGTGACGGGCGGCGCGAGCGGGATCGGCGAGGCGATCGCCCGAAGATTCGCGGCGCACGGCGCCAACGTTTACATCGTGGACATCAGCTCGGAGCGGGCGGCGTCGGTTGCAAAATCCATCAACGACGCGGGCGGCGCGGCTTCGCCGGCTGGATGCGATGTTTCGAGTATGAAAGACGTGCAAAGCGTATTCCGAGAGCTGTTCGCCCGAGGCCGGCTCGAGATCCTCGTAAATTGCGCGGGCGTTTCGCACATCGCCAATCTGGAAAACACGACGGAGGAGGACTTCGATAGAATCTTCCGCGTGAACGTGAAGGGCGTGTATAACTGCATGCGCGCCTGCATCGGGCACATGAAAGAGCGCGGTGGCGGAACGATCTTGAACATGGCTTCAATCGCGGCCTCGGCCGGCATCGCGGATCGTTTTGCCTATTCCATGAGCAAGGGGGCCGTGCTTTCGATGACCCTTTCCGTCGCCAAGGATTACCTCGGCCATCGGATTCGTTGCAATTGCATTTCTCCCGCGCGAGTGCATACGCCTTTCGTGGATCAATTTATTCAGAACAATTATCCGGGCCGCCAAAATGAGATGTTTGAGGTCCTCTCGAAGGCCCAGCCGGTCGGGCGAATGGCGAACCCGGCCGAAGTTGCCGCGCTCGCCCTGTTTCTCTGTTCGGACGAAGCCGCGATGATTACTGGATCGGACTATCCGATTGATGGGGGTTTCTTCAACCTGCGCGGTTGAAAAGGAGGGTGAGGCGTCCAGCCGCCCCGAACTCCGCTTGCAGCGGAGAAACCGGTCGAGGCGTGCCGGCGCCGTCAGCCATGGATCTAGGACTCGCAAACAAAGTCGTTCTCATCACGGGCGGGGACAAGGGCATCGGCGGGGGCATCACCCGCGCGGTGGCGAAAGAAGGAGCAGTCCCCGTCATCGTGGCTCGCGACGTCAATGCAATCCAGAAGATTCAGGAAGAGTTGAAGGCGGCAGGTTTCCGCAGCCACGCCGTGACCGCGGAGCTTTCGCGGCCTGAGGAATGCGAGCGGGCCGTGCGGGAAACGCTCGCTCTCGCTGGGCGGCTGGACGCCCTGGTCAACAACGCTGGAGTGAATGACGGCGTGGGCCTGGAGGCGGGCACGCCGGAGCAATTCGTTGTCTCGCTGCGGAAGAATCTTTTGCACTACTTCTGCATGGCGCACTACGCACTTCCGGCGCTGAAGGCGGCGCGAGGATCGATCGTCAATATCGGATCGAAGGTCGCCATCACGGGCCAGGGCAAGACGTCCGGATACGCCGCCTCAAAGGGCGGCATCATGGGTTTGACGCGCGAATGGGCGGTCGAACTGCTTCCGTACGGCATCCGCGTCAACTCGGTTCTTCCCGCGGAGGTCATGACGCCGCTGTACGAACGCTGGATCAGCACGTTTCCCGATCCGAAGGCGAAGCTCGCTTCGATTGTCTCCAAGATCCCGCTCGGGAAACGCATGACGACAGCCGAAGAAATCGCGGCCATGGTCGCGTTTCTGATTTCCAGCCAGTCGGGCCACACCACCGGCCAGCACTTGATCGTGGACGGCGGATACGTGCATTTGGACCGCGCCCTGAGCTAGAACCGAACGCGCGTCACGGCTTCGAGGCGCTCGCGATGAAGCTCGCGATGTTGCCTTTGAGCTTCACCAGATCCTCCACGTGCAAATACATCATGTGTCCGGCGTCGTAGTATTCCAGCTGGACATGATCCTGCAGGCTCGCCGGAAGTCCCAGATGGCTCATCGTGTATTCGGTGGAGAAGAAGGGCGTGGCAAGGTCGAAGAGGCCGTTTTCAACCTGCACGCGCAGGTGCGGATTCCTCACGAGGGCGTCCGCTAAATCAGGCTGGACGTTTGGCGGCGACGTTGGATCGGAATCTCCGCCGGGGCCCTTGTGCTTCCAGTCCCATGCCGCGCCCGCTTCGTCGCTCAAAACCATGTAATCCTGATCTTTGTTGCATTGCAGGTCCTGCCGCAAGTATTGGTTCACGGCCGAAGTGAACGGCCCGGTGATGGCGGCGTCGACCGGATCGTAGTTGGCATACTCCTCCAGCAAATCGAGATTTGGACCGGCGAAGCGGGCATCGTAGCGGCCCGTAGTCAGTCCGCGCGCGCGCTGCAGCTCATCCATGAACTGCTGGAGCCTCACGCGGAGATTCGCCTTCGTCAGGTAGTCCTCGCTCAGGCCGGTGAAATGCGCAAGTTTCTTGAGCACGTCCGCCTTTTCTGCGGGCGAAATGCTCGTCCCTTTGGCCAGCGCGGGCGCGTATTCGGCAAAAGCAAACTGGCGCGCCTCGGCCACAAATGCATTCAGATCCGCAGGGCGATCGGCAAGCGTCTTGTGATACCACGCCACCGCCGCGTAGCTCGGCAGATAGAGAACGTAGGAAAGATCGGAACCCGTGTCGAACCCAAGCGTCTCGAAATCCAGAACCGTCGAGATCATGACCACGCCGTTGAAGTACATTCCCTCCTTGGATTGCAGATAATCCACCAGCGCAGCGTCCCGGAAGGTTCCGTAACTCTCGCCGATTAGAAACTTGGGCGAGTTCCAGCGCAGGTTCCGGTTCACATACTTCACGATGAACTGCGCAATGGATTTCACGTCCTCGTCAACGCCCCAAAAATCCTTGTTCTTCGCCTCGCCCACCGCCTTGCTGAACCCAGTCCCGACGGGGTCGATGAAAACCAGATCGGCGGCGTCGAGAAGGGAATTGGCATTGTCTTCCAACTGGTAGGGCGGCGGCGGCGTGGACTCCGCGTCCGACGTGACGACGCGCTTCGGACCGAAAGCTCCCATGTGCAGCCACACCGACGAGGACCCGGGGCCCCCGTTATAGAGGAAGGCCAGCGGCCGCTGGCTGGTGTCCTTCACATCGGTCCGGATGTAAGCGATGTAGAACATGCTCGCGACCGGTTCATCCTTCTCGTTCTTCAGAAGGATCGTTCCCGCGGTGGCCTTGTAAGGGATCGTTTGGCCGCCGATGCGAATCGTGTGATCCGTTACCGAGGTTTCTTCCTTCGGAATCTCGGGCGGCGCGGAAGGCTTCGGCGTGGGTTGGGCGGCTTCCGGCGGCTTGGGCGCGGCTGGCGGCGTCTGAGCCCATGATCCGGCCGTTCCGCCCAGCAGGAACAACAGTGCCACCGCAACACCTAGTCTTCCGATTTTCTTCATCGTTTCCCTCGCTAAATGTGCATATGGGCAGAGCCTCTGTAACGGCCCCCTTGAGGCAGGGGATTGTACTTCCCGCCGCACCAGAAAGAAAGCCGATGCGCGGCCCGCCTTTCCGGCCGGGCCGGAACTCGCACAAGACGCTCGTCCCGATCGGATCGGGACTCGCCGAAACCGCTCGCCGCCCAAGCCCAAGGCTTCGGCGCGACAAGCCCGCCTTCTCGTGCTCGGGATGTTCCATCGCCTGCCGCGGCGGCGGAATTCGGCGCGGCAAGCGGTTGACTTTCTCTTGGCGGGCTGCAAGCACAGCCCGCACCCGGGTACCCCCCCATGTTTTTATGTAAGTGCTGAATCCAAAAGGGTTACGGGCAAAAATCGTGGATCTGCTGATTCTAAAGGGTTTAAAGTCCTTTGTTTTCAACATCATAAGAAAATGCTTGTAAGTGCTGAATCTAAAGGACTTAAAGTCCTTTGCTGTGTATGACTTTCGGGGGCTGCACAAAAATGGTGCAAGTGGAGGGATCACGAACCCTGGGGAGCCCATTCGACTCACCCCTTTCGGGGTTCGCTCAGGGCTCGAATCCTTGGCCGGATTCGAGCGGGCGAGAGGTTCGGCGTGGAAGTCGTCAGACACGCCGCAGGGTAGCCGATGGGTACTGTATTGTCAAGTCTAAAGTGAGTATGCGAAATGATTCCCACAGTTCGAAACGGAGAAAAGGGAACCAGCCAAGGCGGCGAAGAGCCCCCCCTTTCCCGCTGCTGCAGGAAAGGGCTGCGCCACCCTCAAGTCGAAGGCTGCGCCACCCGCCCGGTGTTCCACATTCATCTGACTAGAAAGCGAGAGGCCCAAAGCATTGCGCTCCGGGCCTCGGTGCTGACCGAGCGGACTGCGATGGTATGATATTCATGTGGATCCTATAGAAATCCGTAAACTCGCTATCCTTGCCTTGTTTTCTGACGACTTTCTCACATCTCGTCTTGTCTTGAAGGGTGGGAATGCACTGAACCTGATATATCGCGTCGGGGCGAGAAGCTCCTTGGACATAGATGTTTCGCTGGGTGGCGATTTTAGAGACGAAGCAGAGGCTAGGGATAGGATTTTCCACGTATTGACTAAGAGATTCGAGGTTGAGAATTACAGCGTAATCGATTTGCGATTTGAACAAAGGCCGCATGAAAATGCGGCTGTCCTTGCTTCCCATTGGGGAGGTTACGAGGTCAGATTCAAAGTCATCCCCAGCGCGCTTCTCCGTTGCTTGACGAGGGAGCCAGCTAGGGCTTCGCGGCAAGCGGATGAAGTAGGACCAAGGCATCAAAGAACTTTCTGCATTCAAATCAGTAAGGGCGAGTACTGTGCAGCGAAACAAGACGTTGAATTTGCGGATCATGCCATCCCTGTGTACACGCCATCGCTGATTGCGATAGAAAAACTGCGTGCGATCTGTCAGCAAATGCCCGAGTACAAATTTCGCACGCATCCGACTGCTCGAGCGCGGGATTTTTATGATATCCACGCCATCGCAACGGAAATGGGCATCGATCTCGCGATCGCTGAGAATTTGGATTTGGCCAGACTCGTCTTTGCTGCAAAGGATGTTCCACTGCTTCTTATACCTCGTATTGCCGATTACCGAGAATTCCATCGGCAGGAATGGTCAGCTGTTCAGGACGCTGTAACGGGAGCAATTGAGGCCTTTGATTTCTACTTCGACTTTGTGGTTGCTCAAACCAAGAGGTTAGAAGCCCTGTGGGCAGTACAGTCTCCAGACGGGATTAAGTTGCGGGGTTGAGATTCCATGGGCCAAGTAAAAATCATAATGAAATCCAAGCTTGGCGAATGTGGAGTACGAAGCTTCTTCATACCCCGCTTTCTGCATGTAACATCCGATCGCTTGGTGGTAGGGATAGGCATGATTTAATTTCTTGAGAATCTCCAATAGAACGTTCACGGAGACTCGCTCTCTGGCAGCCTGATAGGCTGCCAACACTTGATAGACACCGCCCGCGTACTCAGGCCGAACAGTTATGTCTATGAGTGTCCTCTCGATGTTGGTCACCTCCACGGTTGCGCCATTCGGGTCCTTTTTTTTCTCAACCCCTAGCTTCGCAGTGTTCTTGCCACTGATGAGAACAAATCTCCAGCCGTCAGAGAGGAGAATATAATTGGACTTCCTCTGTCTGGCAGAAAATGACCTGTTTATCGCCTCCTGGGTCATCGAGCTCGGTCTTGGCTTAGGGCTCTGCTCTCGGTTCACATAAACAGTCTTCGGACTTTGGTCCGTGAGGCCATGGAGATAAACAGCCGTCCCATGCGAGAGGTAAGATCCATCTCTGATGGACAGTCCGACCTGAAATGGTGAGACGTCTCGCCAAGCGTAGCGAAGAATGCTGCCGTATCTATCAGAAGCGAGCTGCTTTACTTGTAAATGCGTCTTCTCGATTAGGAATTCGAAAAAATCACGGGTCGTCAGGCTCTGAGAAAGGCGCCAACGGCCACGACCTTCGCGAAAGATAGCCGCAATTTCCTTGTATGAATAGATCTGTCGCCCTCTATCGTCAAAGAACTTAACGATCTCTTTCCTGGCGATTTGGAGTCTCGATGCTGGCATGTGATATGGTATATATACCATATCACATCCCAATCCAAAACGAAAGCTCAAATACGGAATGAATCAGGTATATATACCTGATTCATTACGACATCAAAGGAGATCGCAATCTCCTCTTGATTCTGGTGTTAGTTGCATCCAGGCACTCCTTAAAGATGGTCGTGGCTCTGGTATGTATACCTAAGCGACGACCCATTTCTCTCAGCTTTGAAAGGACGGGCGGCCCTCGATTAGAACGACGGCGCTGTCAATGTACAGTTTTGCCGTGCAGTGTTCAGAGCGCCGCGTGGTTGCCAGAGAAGGGGGAAGGCCGAGGCTTTGGAAGTCTCGCGGGGAATTAGTTCCGGGGAGAGAGGATCGTTTGGCGGGCGGCTTGGCCTTTGACCTGAGGGCCGCTCCCGCAACGGTTCACCCCCGTACGGGGGTGAACCACGAGGGTTCACGCCGAGCGTTCTCCCCGAGGCATTCTCCGCGAGCGGCGGGCACACCCTTGAATCGACGAAATGGTGTTGAATGTGTCGCACCTACGGGGCTGGGGGAACAGGGGATGCCACCCTTAAGGGTGGCGCTACATTAACGCCTGCGGATAGGGAAGAATCCACACGCAAGAGCGGCGTGTGGGGCAGCCCAACGCGCACAGTCAGGAGTGACTGTGCCACTGAGAACCCCGAGCAGAGACCCGGCTGTGTCCAAGTGCAGGACTGCGGCAAGGCCCGCCTTCGTCCGAGCGCAGGACTACGGCGCGACAAGCAAGCTCCGCCCCTACACGCAGATGGCGGAGCGGGCGGGGAGGCAGAGAGATCCCTCCCGCCTTCGCCCAAGCCCGAGGGCTACGGCGCGGCAAGCACCCCACAGAGGGCGTTCGGGATGACGGCGGGAATTCAGTTGCGGGCCGGGGGGGACTCGCCTGCGTCCAAGTGCAGGACTGCGGCGAGGGGCGAGCCGGGCAGAGGCAAGCTCTGCCCCTATGTGGGGAAGAGCACCGCACGTAGAAAGGAGGAGCGGAGCAGGGCGAGGAGAGAAAGCGGCGTCTAGCTCCGGTTTCGGGAGTCCGACGGACTCCACCGGAGTCCAGAAGTTCGGACCGCCGCACTCCACATGGGCGCGGCTACAGTCCTGAATCCGTGGGTTCCAGAACCACGCGCGCGGCCTCGGAGGTGGTCGAAGCCACTGCTCCCACTGTGATAGCATCCATTGACTTATAGGGGTGTGCGCTGTGACGCCGCGCATAGGGACGGAACTGGATGCTGTCTGAGACGAATCTGGGTTTGCCGCCGGCGATTTCCGTCGTTGTGCCGGTTCGCAACGAGGCGGAAAACATCGAGCCGCTGCTCGCTGAAATCCAAGCGGCGCTCGACGGCGTCGAGACCTTTGAAATCATCTATGTGGACGACGGAAGCGACGATGGCACGACCCAGCTTCTGGTCGGTGCGATGGTGGTCTACCCCGCTTTGCGCGTCGTCCGCCACGCGGAGCCCTGCGGACAGAGCGCCGCGCTGGTGACCGGTATCCGCAACGCACGCGCTCCGTGGATCGTCACGCTGGACGGCGACGGCCAGAACGACCCGGCGGACATTCCGGCCCTCTTGAACGTGTTGCACGGCACCACGCAGCCGTTCACGCAGAGCGTTCACGGTGAACAGTTCGCGCCTCAACTGATTTGCGGCAACCGGCGGCACCGGCGGGACGCCTGGGTCAAGCGCGCGTCTTCGCGCATTGCGAACCGGGTCCGTCGCATGGCGTTGCGGGACGGCACGCCGGACACAGGGTGCAGCCTGAAACTTTTCTCGCGCGAAGTGTTTTTGGCGCTGCCGCAGTTCGACCACATGCATCGCTTCTTGCCCAGCCTCGTGCAGGCTGCCGGGGGAAGGGTTGTTTCGGTGGAAGTGACGCACCGGCCGAGGCAGCGCGGCAAAACGCACTACGGCGTTTGGGACCGCTTGTGGGTGAGCATCGTGGACCTTTTCGGCGTGGCGTGGCTCGAGCGCCGGATGAAGCGCCCGCAAGTCGTCGAGCTGAGTGCGCAGCCTGAATTGCCGGAATCTTCCCGTCGAATGCGCTCCCATGGGTGAGCCCGCCCGGGCCGAGAGTTCGCCGTTCACCGGGGAACCCCAGCGCAAGGCCCAAGTGTGGTGGGTTCTGGCCGCGTTTCTGTTTGCGGGAGTATGTCTCTTCGCCGGACTCGGCGGCTGGGGGCTGATCAATCCCGACGAGGGCCGGAACGCCTCCGTCGCCCTCGAAATGAAAACGAGCGGGGCGTGGCTCATCCCCACGTACGACGGCCTGCCCTATCTCGACAAGCCGGCCTTCTATTTTCGCGCGGTCGCCCTGTCTTTTTCTCTCTTTGGAAGATCAGAAGCCGCAGCGCGATTTCCTTCCGCTGTCTTCGGTTTTGGGCTGCTGGTGGTTGTCTATCTATTTTGCCGGCGCGAATTCGGCTGGCGCACGGGCACGCTCGCAGTGGTGGTTCTTGGCGCGACGCCGATGTTCGTGGCCTTCTCGCGCATGGTGATTTTCGATATGGGGCTTACGCTGGCCGTTTGCTCCGCGATTTTCGCGGGCTATCTCGGCGAAAGGACTTCGGGGCGAGAACGGCGAATTTGGTATGCGACGGGCGCGTTCGCAGCCGCCGTGGCGACGTTGATCAAAGGCCCCGTGGGTTTCTTCGTGCCGCTGCTCGTCCTTGTCGCATATGGCGCGGTTGAGCGGCGCTGGGGCGTCTTTCGCAGGATATGCTCGCCGTTGAATCTGGCGATTTTCTTCAGCATCTCGCTCGCCTGGTTTCTCGGGGTCACGTTTCGCCGCCACGATTTTCCCTACTACGGCATCGTGATGGAATCCTTCCAGAGGTTCTCGACGCAGAGGTTCCACCGCCACGGGCCGTTCTATTACTACGTGATCGTCATCGCCGTAACGTTTTTCCCGTGGAGCATGTTGCTGCCGGAAGCGGTGGTTTCAGCCTGGCGAGCCCGGAGTCGAATTCTGCCCGCCGAGCGGATGCTCGCCGTTGCCGCCGTTTTGGTTTTCTTCTTCTTCTCCCTTTCAAAATCGAAACTGCCGGAATACGTGCTTCCGGGTGTTGTGGCGCTCGGGATTCTGGTGGCGAGGCTATTCGACCTGGCTTGGGAGCGGCCGGGAGGAGCGGCGTCCCGCCTGGTGCGGCGCGGGGCCTTGCTGATGTCCGGCGTGGGTGTTGTCGTTGCAGTGGTCTTGGGGCTTGACGTTTATCACGGCCCCTATTTGATCCGTGACTTGCACGTACGCGGCATCGACGGGCTAACTGCGCCGGTACTCTTCGCCCCGACGTGTTGGGCATTTGGGGTCATAGCGGTCTTTGGTCTCGCCGCATACTTCGTTCGCAACGCCAAGGTCGTATTCGTGGTGTTTTCGCTGTTCATGTCCCTGTGGCTCACACTCGGATGGGGCAGCATTCAGGCGTACGCGGAGGCCCTTTCGACGCGCTCGCTGGCGACGCAGGTGTCGGCGGCTTCCGGCTCCGCGGATATCGTTCTCCTGCGATGTTTTTCTCCCGGGTTGCCGTATTATCTCGGCAGGGCCGTTTACTTGGTGAGCGTCGATGGCCGCGAGACGACCAGCAACTACGTCGCGTACTCGCTCGCGAGCAATCCAGCTTGGCCGCCGAATGTCGTTTCTCCGAGTCAACTGCCGGCGTGGCTGGCTCAGGAATCGCGGCCTGTGTACTTGATCGCACGCGTGGAACAAAAGAGTCAACTCGAGTCCCTCGCTTCGGCTTCAGACGCCGGGGTCCAGGAAATTTTTCCCGGTTGGTGGGGCGCGCTCCTGCCACCGGCGAGAGCCCACTAAAGTGTGCGGAATCTGCGGAACCATCGATTGGGACGGACGCGGCGAGCCTCCCGCGCGCGAGGTGGAAGTGTCGGCCATGCTCGAGCGCCTCGCCCACCGCGGTCCGGACGGATGGGGTGTGGCGAGCCGTGGGCCGGCCACGTTCGGCGCGGTGCGGTTGGCCATTCGCGGCTTGGGCGACGGCCAGCAACCCATCGTGGACGACGCGAATGGAATCATCGTCGTTTGCAACGGCGAAATCGACAATCACCGCGAGTTGAAGCGCTGGCTGGCGTCGCGGGGACGTCCCGTGACGGCCGAGACCGACGTCGCGGTGCTTCCCGGACTATTCCTCGAACTCGGATCCGAATTTGTCGAGCGGCTGTCAGGGGCTTTTTCCATCGGTTTGTGGAGTGCCCGCGACCAACTCCTTATTTTGGCGCGCGATCGCGCCGGAGAGCGCCCGCTGCATTTTCATGCTTCCGAGGAAGCATGGTTTGCGTCGGAAATCTCCGCGCTTGCGGCCGTCGGCCATTTGCGTGCCGGCGTGAATACCCAGGCGGTGCGCGGATATCTTGCTGCCGGTTTCTTCCCCGCGCCGCTGAGCCCGTTCGAAGGAATTCGCAAAGTCGGCCCCGGAGAAATTATCGAGATTCGCGGGCGGAGCGTATCCACCCGCCGGTACTGGCGGTGGACCTGCGTCCCCGCCCCAGCGAGAGCCGCAGCGAATCCCGGTGAGTTCGATGCAGTGTTCCGCGAAGCGGTCCGGTCGCAGAGCGATGTGGACGTGCCCTATGGCGTCTACATGAGCGGCGGCGTTGATTCCTCTCTCGTGGCCGCGGTCCTTCGGAAGTTGCGCCCGGACTATACGCTCCACTCCTACACGCTGCGGTTCTTCGAGCCCTCCTACGATGAGAGCGGCTACGCGGAATTCGCCGCCAAATTGCTCGGGCTGGAGCTGCACCGGGTGGAACGTCACTCCGGAAGCTGTTCCTGCGACGCTGGCGGAAGTGATCGCTTCGTCCGGAGAGCCGCTCGCGGATCCGGCGTGGGTGCCCACGGCTTTGCTCTCGCGGCGCGCGGCGCAGGACGTCAAGATTGCGCTGGTTGGCGAGGGCGCTGACGAACTTTTCGGCGGTTACCCGACCTATCTCGGCGCGGGCCTTGCGGACCGGTATGCGCGGCTCCCCGCATTTATCCGCTCCCTGGTGCGTCGCGGGGTGGAACGTTGGCCTGCGACAGACAAGAAAGTCACCCTGTCCTTCTTGCTCAAGCGTTTCGTCCGCGGGGACGGCCTCGCGGCCGTGCCTCGCCACTTGCTTTGGACTTCGGTGATTTCTCCCGAACTTTTGGGCCGGCTCGGCGTCGCGACGACAGAATCGTGGCGGCTCGATCCCGCGCCGCCCGGCGGCCTGCCGCCCGCGGACATGCTGAGTGACCTGCAGCGCGTGGACCTCGAGAATTCGCTGGCGGAGGGATTGCTCACGAAAGCCGACCGGGCAAGCATGGAGTTCGCGATTGAACTGCGCGCGCCGTATTTGGATGTGAGCGTGATGGAATTTGCGGCTCGACTGGCCGTGCGGGATCGCGTCCGCGGTTTCACGACCAAGGCCTTTCTAAAGCACTACGCGTTGAAATATCTGCCTTCGTCGATCGTGAATCGCCGCAAGCGCGGGCTTTCGGTGCCGCTGGCCCGGTGGTTGCGCGAGCCGCTACACGATTGGGCGCGCTCCCGGCTCTCCTCGGCGTTGCTGGGCGAGACGGGCGTACGCAACGAGGCAGCCGTGGAGATGCTCGAAGAGCACCGATTGCGCAAGGCGGACCATTCCCGTCCCCTCTGGGCGCTGATCGTCTTGAGCGAATGGCTCCAGTGGGCGGCCCAGCGGGACGTGGGTATCTCCGCCTCGCGGGCCGCGCCGACAACTGCCGGGATGGCTTCCTGAAGAGTCCTTCATGAACACGAATCCCCGAAAAGTGCTTCTGACCGGCGGCGCGGGCTTTGTCGGCTCCCATGTGGCGGAAGCGTTGCTATCCCGCGGGAATTCGCTCGCGATTCTCGATAACCTGGATGACTTCTATTCTCCCGCGCGAAAGAAAGCGAACTTGGAGGAGGTCCGCCGCAAAGGATCATTTGATTTTTTCGCTACGGATATTTGCGACACTTCAAGCCTCCGGGAACTCTTCGCGGCGGTCCGGCCCGGTGCCGTGATTCATCTCGCGGCCCGCGCCGGCGTGAGGCCTTCGATCGAGCAGCCCGCGCTTTACGAGCGCGTAAATGTCTTTGGCACGCTGCAGGTCCTCGATCTTGCAAAGCAATTCGGCGTTGAGAAATTTGTGTATGGCTCTTCGAGTTCCGTCTACGGCGCCGCGAGCGCGGTCCCATTCTCGGAGAATCAAAGGGACCTGCGGCCCATTTCTCCCTACGCCGCCACCAAACTTGCCGGCGAATTGCTGGTCTTCACGTACGCGCATCTCTACCACTTCGATGCCGTCTGCCTGCGCTTCTTCACCGTCTTCGGGCCCCGTCAACGGCCGGACCTCGCAATTCACAAGTTCACCGCGCTGATGGAAGCGGGCGAACCGGTGCCGGTATTCGGAGACGGCTCCGCGGCGCGAGACTATACCTACGTGGACGACATCGTCGCCGGCGTGCTCGCTGCGCTCGATTTCGCGCCCCCGGTGAGGGACGGCGCTCATTTCGAGGTGTTCAATCTAGGCAATTCCCACCCGGTCACTTTGAATGATTTGATTTTGAAACTCGAAGGCGCAACAGGCCGGAAGGCGCTCCGGCGAGCGATGCCTTCGCAATTGGGCGACGTGCCGGTGACCTGGGCCGATATTTCCCGCGCTGAGAAATTCCTGGGCTATAGTCCCCAAACATCTCTGGATACCGGCCTGGAGAGATTCGTCCGTTGGTTCAGGGCGGCCGGCGCCCGCTAAGAGGATCCGCCCCCGGTTCCCTGGGCGCGGGCATCCCGCGGCAGGACGAAGCGGTATCCGACCCAGGGTTCCGTCAGCAGGAACTTCGGCTGCGAGGAATCCGTCTCGATCTTCTTGCGCAGCTGGTTGACCACAACGCGCAAGTACTCCGTCTGTTCCCCGTAGTCGGGCCCCCAGACCGCCTGCAGTAGCCGCCGGTGAGAAATTGGCTTGCCGTGATTCCGCACGAGTTCCTGGAGCAATTCGCATTCCTTCGGCGTGAAATGGATCGCCTTGCCGCGCACGGAGAAATCGCGCGCGCCGAAGTCGAATCTAAACTCCTTGGACACGACCGACACGGCTTCTCCGTCGGGGAAAGCCCGGCGCAGCGCCGCGCGGATGCGCGCCAGGAGCTCTTGTATCCCAAACGGCTTGACGACGTAATCGTCCGCGCCGGCATCGAGCGCGCGCACTTTGTCCCGCTCCGCATTCCGCACGGTGAGCATCAGGATGGGAACCTCCGACGCCGCACGAATTTCGCGGCATGTCTCCAGCCCGTCCATCCCGGGCATGTTCATGTCCAGGAGCACGAGATCCGGGCGTTCGCTGCGAAGTTTCTCGAGCGCCTCGCTTCCGTCGTGCGCCTCGACGATTGTGTACCCGTCCGCCGCCAGCGTGGTGCGCAAAACGCGCCGGATCTGCGGTTCGTCATCCACCACTAGAATCGTTGGAGATTTCATGCCGGTTTTGTTTGCCCCCGCGCGATTGGCAGTGTGAAGGAAAAGACGGAGCCGTGGCCGAGTTGGCTCGTGACGCCGATCGTCCCGCCGTGCGCTTCGATGATGGCCTTTGCGATCGGCAGGCCCATGCCCGTCCCTTGAACCAGATACCGCTGATTCCGCCCGCGGTAGAATTTGTCGAAGATCAGGCTCATTTCCATTGCCTCGATTCCCGGGCCCCGATCGGCGACGGCTGCCGTGACCGACTCTCCGACGACCTCCGCTGTGATCGTGATCGGAGACTCTTTGGGCGAGTAGGCATCGGCGTTCTCGATCAGGCGGACGAGAACATCCTTGATGCGCGCGAAATCCGCCTCCACGGGCGGCAGGTCCGCCGGCAATTCTACGCGCACTTTGCGTTGGCCGAGCGGCACTTTGTACTGTTCCAGCGCGGCGGAGATGATCTCCGACATCGCCTCGGCCCGGCGCTTCAATTCAAATTCTCCGGCGTCGAGCCGCGCCATTTCCGCTGCGTCGCCGACCAGATGGTTCAGCCGGTCGCACTCCTCATCGATCACGGTGAGCAGCTCGTGCGTGTCCGGCGCGGCCGTGGAAGGTGTCGAAAGCAGGCTCGTGACCGAGGCCTTGATGGAGGTGAGCGGCGTCCGAAAGTCGTGCGTGATGGAATCGAGCAGCGCGGATTTCAACCGCTCGCCTTCCCGCGTCGCTTCCGTTTTGCCGAGTTCTTCGACCGCCCGGGCTCGCTCGACCCCGATCGCCACCATCGTTCCCAAAGCCTCCAGCGTTTCCCTAGACAGCGCCCGCCCCGAGATCCCCAGGCTGCCGATGGCGCGCGTCCCCATGCGCACCGGGACGAAGGATAAACTCCGCCGCGTATCGAAAACCGGTTCCTCCCGGTGAGTCACCCGCCGCATTTCGTCCTCGTCCAGGCTGACCCCGCCCCCCGAGCGGTAGAACTTCTTCTTATTCTCCAAATAGAGCGCTGCCGCGCCCATGCCGAACGTTTCCACGATATGGTTTGGAATCGCATTCAGCAAGGTGATTACGTTCCCCGCCACCAGCAGCCGTTGGCTGAAGGCGTAGAGGCGCTCGGCTTCTTCCCGCCTGCGGTCCGCCTCTTCCCTTTGGCGCCACATCCGCTGCGAGAGCTGGCTCCCCGTGAGCGAAGTCGCAAGGAAAGCAAACAGCGCAAAATAGTTCTGCGGATCCGCGACCGTAAACTTTCCTACCGGCGGAAGAAAGAAATAGTTGAACGCCAGCATTGCGGACACGGACATGAATGCGGAAACCGTGAAACCCCACGCCGCCGAAACTGCTAGAATTGCCAAGAGGTAAAAAAGCGCAACCGTTGTGTGATTGGCCGGGACAATTTCCCGGAAAATCCAGGTGATGGCCAGGACGATGGCCAGCGCCAGAACGAAGCGCAGCCCGCGATTCAGATAGCGCCAACGCACGCGGGTATTGTAGCTTAAGTGCCGCTGTTACAACGCCTATGCCCAAGCGTCCCGAAGACTGGCTCGAAGTAGTCTCTCCGCCCGAGAAAACGAAGGGCGCGTTCAAACTTTTCCTCGGTTATGCGCCGGGGGTCGGCAAAACCTTCGCCATGTTGAGCGAGGGAATTCGCCGGCACACTCGCGGCGAGGACGTGGTTATCGGTGTCGTGGAGTCGCACGGCCGAGCCGGAATCAAGGAGCTGGCCGCGCAGCTCGAATCCGTCCCGCTCCGCCGGATCGAATACAAAGGCACGATTTTCGAGGAGATGGACGTCGACGCGATCATCGCCCGGCGGCCGCAGGTCGTCTTGCTTGACGAGCTCGCCCACACCAACATCCCCGGCAGCAAGCATCGCAAGCGCTATGAGGATCTGCAGGAGATCCTGGCCGCAAAGATTGACGTCATCTCGACCATGAACATCCAGCACATGGAGAGCATCGCCCCGACGGTCAACACAATCACCGGCATCACGGTCCGTGAAACGGTGCCGGACTGGGTTCCGCTGCTGGCCAATGAAACCGTCATGGTGGATCTCACGCCGGAGGCGCTGCAGAACCGTCTCCGCCGCGGCGACGTCTATAACCCTGATAAAGTCAATCAAGCGCTCAACAATTTCTTTCGGAGCGGGAATCTCATCGCCCTCCGCGAGCTCGCGCTTCGCCAGGTTGCCGAGCACGTCGACCGCAGCCTCGAGTCCTACATGGCCGCGAAGGACATCGAAGACAACTGGGCGGTTCGCGAGCGCCTCGCCGTGTGCATCAGCTCGAATCCCGCGGCGCAATATATCGTGGCCCGCGCCGCCCGGATGGCGCGGCGGCTTGACGCTGAGTTTTACGTCATCTACGTGGATACGGGGGCGGACAGCAAACCGCAGGACCAAAGAACTCTCGATGCGAACATTCAGTTCGCGCGCGATTTGGGAGCGCAGATCGTGCGTGTTCGCGGAAAGAATGTCGCCTCGTCCGTGGCCGCGATCGTCCAGGAAAAACACATCACCCAGATCATTTTCGGCCGCACAGCGAACAAGGGCTTGCGCCGCTTCTTCTACCTCACCGCCGTGAATCGCTTCCTGCGGGATGCGCCATCCGTGGATGTTCACATCGTCACGCACGATCGCGAAGCTTAGCCGTTCGATTCGCTAGGGTTCGAGGAAATCGCGTATTCGCCGCAGCACGCTCGCGAACATCGGCGCCGTCAGCCGTCCGGTTTGAGTGTTTTGCTGGCTTGGGTGATAGGACGCGAAGAGCCGCGGAAGCGGCGCGGGAAGCACGCAGCGCGCCCCATGTCCGAAGCGGTATGTGGAGAGGCGCTCGATCAGCCCTCGCTGTTGCAAAGTCCGCAAGTAAGCATCGAAGGCGATTTTGCCCAGCGCCAGCACCGCGCGCGGACGGATCGCCTCCAACTCAGCCTCGAAAAACGGCAGGCAATTCCGGACTTCCTGGGGGAGAGGCTTGTTCGCAGGCGGGGCGCAGCGAATCGTCGCCGAGATGAACGCGTTCCGCAACCGCAGGCCATCCTCTCGCCCTGTGGAATCCGGCTGGCTTGCGAATCCCGCTCGATACAGCGCGCGGAAGAGAAATTCTCCCGAACGGTCGCCGGTGAAGACGCGGCCCGTTCGGTTCGCCCCGTGCGCCGCGGGTGCGAGGCCGAGAATCAAGAGCTTTGCGCGCGCGTCCCCGAATCCCGGCACCGGCCGTCCCCAGTACGTCCACTCGCGATACGCCCGCCGTTTCACGCGCGCGATCCGCTCGCGATACTCCACCAGCCGCGGACATTTTCGGCACGCGACGACTTCTGTTTCCAGAATGCGAAGCCGCTCACCGGGATTCATACGTTCCTTCCGCGGGCGCCGCGAGCGGCAAGCGCAGTTTGGCCAGGCACCCGCGCCCTTTGCGGCGATCCTCGAGCGTCAAGCTTCCGCCGTGCGCTTCCGCAATCTGGCGCGAGAGTACCAGGCCGATCCCCGATCCGCCCTGCTTCGTGGTGAAGAAGGGAACGAACAAATTTGCCGTGTTGGAGAGTCCCGGCCCGTCGTCTTCCACCCAGACGGTGAGTTGACGCCGCCCTCGCTCCCACCCGACCCGAACCCCGCTCGAGGTTTCCAGCGCCGCATCGGCCGCGTTGTGCACCAGATTAATTAGAAGTTGCTCCAGTTGATCGCCATCGGCGGAAATCGTAATCTTTGGCCCTTCCACCACGCTCACTGTCAAGCGCGTCTCGAGCCTCGCAACGTGGTGAATCCAGGCCGCAACCTCCACGGGCCGCCGGTTCGGCTGCGGCAGCCGCGCCAGTTGCGCGTACGCCGCCATGAACCGGCCGAGCGCCTCGGCTCGCGCGCGAATCACGCCGAGCCCTTTTTCCATATCGTCGGTCGTCTCCGCGGTCATTCCCGCCATTCCGACCGCCGGCGTTCCCCTCGACCGCAACAGCCGCCTCTCCAGACTTTCGGCGACGGATTGAATCGGCGCCAGCGAGTTGTTCAATTCGTGGCCGATCACGCGAATCAATTTCTGCCACGCTTGCCTTTCCTCCTCGCGCAACGCTCGGCTCAGATCGCTCAGCACCAGTAGCCGGTTCGGCAGGCCGCCCTCTCGAAAGGTGGTTTGCCGGATATCCCAACGTCCCGCGCCGCCGGGAAAACTCATTTCGAGCGTGCGCGCCGCGTCGCCTTCCAGGCACGCAGCCAGCCCAAGGTCTTCCGCAGTCGCGCCCAGCAGGCGTTCCGAAGGTTCCGCCAGCAACCGCTCGCCCGCGCGATTCACCAGCCGCAACCGGTTGTTTGCGTCGAACGTGAACACCGCCACGTCAATTTCCTGCACCACCTTGCGGAGCAGCGCCGACGCTTCGAGCGCCCCAAGCCTCTGCTCCCGCAGTGTTTCGCCCAGCGCGTTCACTTCCACCAGCACTTCGCCCAGTGCGTCGCCGTACGCGGCGCCGCGCGCGCGCATGGAGAAGTCCTCTTCGCGGATGGCCCCCAGAATGTTGGATAGGGTTTGCAGCGGGAAGGCCACGCGGTGGCGCAGCCCGAACGCGAATCCGAGCCAGCTTGCCACGATCAGCAGCGTGAGGGTCCACGCCACTCGCGAGCTCAGGTCGCCGGTCCAGAGCAACGCCAGCGCGACTGCCGATCCCGGCAGGCCCGCCGCCAGCGCCAGCAGAAGCACGCGCCGCTCGAACGTGAGCCGCTTCATAGACTGTGCTTTTGCATGCGGCGATACAGCCCGCTCCGCGAAAGACCCAGCGCCTTGGCGGCCTGGCTGACGTTCCCGCCGCAGCGCGCGAGCGTTCTTTGCACCAGATACTGCTCGACGTCCTCGAGGCTCATCTCTTCGAGCCGCACCGCGCTGCCAGGCCCCCCGGGGCGCAGGCCGAGATCGCTCGGCCGCACCTGATCCCCCTGCGCCATCAACACCGCGCGCTCGACCGCGTGGTCGAGTTCGCGCACGTTGCCTGGCCACACGTGCGAGGCAAGCGCCTGCTGCGCCGCCGCGTCGAATCCCCGCAGCGCCTTGCGGTATCTCTGGGAGTACGCGCGCAGAAAATGCGCCGCGAGCAACGGAATGTCTTCGCGCCGCTCCCGCAGCGGCGGCAAATGAATCTCGATCGTGTTCAGACGGAACAGCAAATCCTGCCGGAATCTTCCCGCGGCGACCTCCGCGTTCACGTCCGCGTTCGTCGCCGCGAGTATGCGCACGTCCACGCGCTGCGTTCTCGACGAGCCCACGCGCTCCATCTCGCCCGTTTCCAGCACGCGCAAGAGTTTCGCCTGCAGGTTCGGCGGAATGTTGGCGATCTCATCCAGGAAGAGCGTGCCGCCTTCCGCCAGCTCGAAGCGGCCGACGCGGTCCGTGCGCGCGTCCGTGAACGCGCCGCGCACGTGCCCGAACAATTCGCTCTCAAAGACGCCTTCGGAAAGCCCGCCGGCGTTCACCGCCACCATCGGCTTCGCCGCGCGCCCCGAAAGCGCGTGCAACGTCTGCGCCACAACGTCCTTGCCGGTCCCGTGTTCCCCCGTCACAAGCACGTTTGCGTCCGATGGCCCGATCCGCGCAATCAATTCCAGCACCGGCTGCATCGAGGGCGCTTCCGCGATCAGCGTCGGACGCTTCTCCGCCCGCAGCAACCGGTTTTCCGCTTCCAGGCGAATTTCGCGGCGCAGCGCCTGCCGCAACTCGATCTGCGTCCGCAGGATCGAAAGCAACCGCGCGTTCTCCCACGGTTTCTGGATGAAATCGCGCGCCCCGCGCCGCATCGCCTCGACCGCCAGTTCGACGCTCCCCAGGCCGTCATCACGATCACCGGCAGCGCGCTGTCCATGGCCTGGATGCGCCCCAGCAGGTCCAGGCCCTCCTGACCGGAAGTGGTGTCCCGCGCGTAATTCAAGTCCATCAGGATCGCGTCGAACTCCCGTGTCTCGAGAGTGGCGATCAATTCGGCGGGCGAGGACGCCGCTTGCGTCTCGAATCCTTCGTCTTTCAAGAGCAGCCGCAGCGCCTCGCGAACGTCCGGCAAATCGTCAGCGAGCAGCACGCGTGGTGCGTTTGGGACAACAGGTCGCATATTCGTGGTATTCACGGCCGATGAATCATCCTACCCCGCGGAGCGCTTCCTGAGAAGCGCCGCCCAGCGTCACGGCCGCTCTCTAATTCAACGCTGCATGCCCCCCGGACGTTCCCCGCTCCATCGCCGAGGCCGCCCGATTCCCCCTTTGAAACCAGATAGTACTCTCGAATCGCAACTTCAGTCTCACGTCAGCACAACCTTCTTTGAGGAGCTGTGTTTAGTCGAGTAGTTGAGGTTTTGAGCTGTTGCTTGCCTGTTCGAGACATTGTGCCTGGCTTCGATTTTAGGCAGTTAAATCGTACCGACGAGACTCCCAAGTCTCCCGAGGAGAGCAAAACATGAACCGCCAAGTTTCTCGTCTCATGCTGGGGCTGGCCATCGCCGCCATGCCCCTCTTCACAGTGGGGTGCGGCGCGGGTTCGTCGTCTTTCAACAACAACCCGCCGCCACCTCCCCAGAACGGCTCCGTCAACTTGATGATGAGCGATGCCTCCACGGAGGACTGGGCCACGATCGGCGTCAAGGTGTTGTCGATTTCTCTGACTCCAGAGGGCGGCGGCAGTCCCGTGATCGTTTACACCGCGCCGAGCCCGGCGCCGGTTATCAATCTGGTGCAGCTGGATCAGCTCAGTGAAATCCTGGGGAATGTCACCGTCGCCGCCGGGACCTATACAAGCGCAACCATCACGATCAGCGCCAACCCGGGAGACGTCCTGCTGACGGCGGCTGCGGATCCCGAAGCATCATTCCTGGGCACCGCCGCCGCGACGATTCCCTCCAGCCAGATCCAGATTATGGGGGCCACCGGCAACGCGGGCAGCTTGACCGTTCCGGTGAAGGTGAATTTCGTGTCCCCGCTGGTCGTGACCGCCGGACAGAGCAACGCGCTGGACCTTGAGTTCAACCTTTCACACCCGGCGTTCCTCGTAGCTCACGTGCCGACGGCTGGATCGACGATTTGGGCCGTGAATTTTAACGGTCCGGTGCGGCACCACCACATAGCGGACATCACTCGTTTGATTCTCCGCCACATCTACGGCGCGGTCACCTCGGTATCTTCGGACGACACCTCAATCACCGTCACTAGAGACTTTCCCGTCGAGCCAGTAGCCGCCCCGGAGACCGCCATTCCGTCCGCTTATA
The DNA here is from genome assembly GCA_963819015.1 of Terriglobia bacterium. Lineage (GTDB taxonomy): Bacteria > Acidobacteriota > Terriglobia > Acidiferrales > UBA7541 > DASPOJ01. The sequence goes on along the minus strand of CAWFUN010000004.1, from coordinate 484,646 downwards.
GTTTGAACATCCTCGCGGACTCCACAAACGGAACTTTGTACTATGACGTGGATGCCAAGACGGTGGCGACGATCATGAACTTCAGCTCGATCGCTTCCACGATTGACGGTAAGTTCGTTCGCATCGCCGCGCGTTACCAGCCCAACGGCACGCTCGTCGCCGTCCGCATTTGGTCCAGCACCTCCTTCAATCGCCTTTGGATCAGTCCCGAGGGCCACGTTCTTCACGTGAACACCACGAGCGACGTCATCACCGTGGAAAATGAGTTGGGCGTTGGCGTCCCGCTTACGGTGGATGCGAATACCAAATTCTTCTTCCGCACTCCATGGAGCGCCGCAGCGGATGCCACGCCGATCGGCACCGGAACCGCTTTCTTGTCGAATCTGAAGCGCGGCTTCAAGGTTCACGCGAGCGTGGTCGATCCGCTGGCGGTTCCTTTGGTCGCTCAGACGATCGATATTGAGATCGCCCGGTTCGACGGCAGCATCTCCGCCGCGAATCTGACCGGCTTCACCTACACGCGCACTTTCAACACCGCCGGCGATAACTACACCGTGACCTTGCCCTACATTTCCAGCACCGCTCCCAATGGCTCGGATCCGCTGACGGGCTCGCCCATCGAAGGGTACAAGTGGTGGAACTTCGCGTTCCCGACCCTCGTGACCAGCGGCTCGGGCGCGCCTGCGGCCTTCGAGTCCGCGACGAATGGCTCAGTAGACTTTGGCGGAAGCGTGGGCCTCTTTCCTGCGGCTGGCGAGAGTTACGCCACCTGGAATGATCCTGCCGCAGCGAGCGGCTGGGCGCTGCCGTGGACGATTCTCCTGCCGACCACAGTACCTCTCGGCACCGCGGCCACTTCCTTCTCCAACAACTCCTTCACGCTTGCGGAACCCGGCGGCACACTGGACGTGCCCGTAAACCTGAATGCCACCTCGGGCTCGGCCACGCTCGTCTACCAAGTCGATCGCACCAATAACATCGTGACAATCACCCCGGTGGACATCACGACTACGGCGGGGCAGAACACCCTCTCCGATAACCTGGTTACGGCTACGCCGGTGAAGGTCTATGGCGTGCCCCAAGCTAATGGCAGCATCAAGGCCTATGTAGTGATTTACTTCACGGGAGTGAAACCGACAGCCGTGGATTGAGCGGCTGAACGCACGAGAATTGCGCCGCTTGCGAGGAAGATCTTGCAAGCGGCGCAATTCTTTTGTGCGGCGAAATGCCTTCGGCTCAATAGGGAGTACCCCGCTCACCGCCGCCGGGCGAATAAGATCGTCTCCGGAAATGGGGCGGAAAGTCTCGAAGGAATCTAGGGTCCGTTCACCACCCAGCCGTCCCTGAGGTTGATGATGCGGTGGCCGTAGGCCGCGTTCCGTTCGGAGTGCGTAACCTGGACAATCGTGGTGCCTTCGTCATTCAGGCGCTTGAATAATTTCATGATGTCCTCGCCCTGGCTCGAATGCAGGTTGCCGGTGGGCTCGTCGGCGAGAATCACTTTTGGATTCATGATGACGGCGCGCGCCACGCCGACCAGTTGTTGCTGTCCTCCGGAGAGCTGGCTCGGGAAGAGATCTTTTTTGCCGACGATCTGAAAGCGGTCGAGGACGTCGCAGACCTTGCTGACGCGTTCTGCGCGCGGCACGTTCTTGTACGAGAGCGGAATCTCCAGATTCTCGAACACGGTGAGATTGTCGATCAGGTGGTAGCTCTGAAAGACGAAGCCGACGTACGCCTTGTGCAGTTCGTTGCGCTGCTTCAGGTTGAGCTTGTGCACCGGCTGGCCCGCGAAATGAAACTCCCCGGTCCAGGCGCTGTCCAGCATTCCGAGAATCGAGAGCAAAGTGGATTTGCCCGCGCCCGATGGCCCCATGATCGTGACGAATTCGCCTTGTCCGATATCGAGATTGATCCGGCGCAGCACGAAGTATTTCCCGCCGGCCATGTCGTAGGCCTTCTCAAGATTTCGCAGTTCGACCAATGGTTCCATTAACGTGACCTGTCTTTCCGCGATCGCGCGGCGCGGCCGGCGAAATCCCGCTCGCTCGGCGATCCGCAGATTCCAATTCTACTCATAACGCAGCGCTATCATCGGGTCCACGCGCGTCGCGCGCCGCGCCGGCACATAGCATGCCACCAGCGCGACGACGGAGAGGAGCGCCGCCGCGATGAAGAATACCAAGACGCCCGCACCACCATGAAAGAGGTGGCTCATTGCCCGCGTGAGCAGCCAGCCGAGAATCGCGCCCGCCACCAACCCTGCTGCGATCATGCGCAATCCCTGGCGCAGAATCAGCTTCAGCACGTCCGCCGGCGTCGCGCCCAGCGCCATCCGAACTCCCACCTCGCGAGTCCGCTGCGTGGCGGCGTACGATACGACTCCATAGACGCCCACTACTGCGATGAACAAGCCCAACAGACCTGTGCCTCCGGCCAGGTATACGCCGAGCCTGAAGTAGAGCTGGGCTAGGTCCAATACTTGCTCCATCGTGGCGCTATTGCTAACTGGCAAGCCCGGAGCGAGAAAGCGGATTTCGCCTTCGATTTCCGGGATCAAGCTTTCCGAAGGCGCGGCGGAACGGACCATAAGCGAGCGAAAAGGCTGAAATTCCTGGCGCGACGGGATGTAGAACCATGGTTGCGGGTCCTCCCCGATGTTCTGATACTTTCCATCGCCCGCCAGACCCACAACTTCGATCAGAGGATTTGAGTCTTTCTCCGTCCGGAAGCGTTTCCCAATGGGATTTTCGCCGGGCCAGAGCTGGCGGGCCATGGTTTGATTGACGATGGCCACCAGCGGGGCGTGATCATCGTCGAAATCCGTGAAGGCCCGCCCCTGAAGCAGCGGCATGCGCAGGGTCGAGAAGTACGCGGGGTCCACGACATTGTGAAATATGAGCGGGGGTTGCTGGCCCGGAGGAATGACGCGGTTTTCGGCGTAAACGTTGGTGCTGTATTCAAGTCCGATGAAGGGACCCCCGAATGACAGGCTCGCCGATTGCACCCCGGGCAAGGCGGCGACGCGGGTGTTCAGCTCTTGATAAAACTGCGTGGTGCGCGTGCGGTCGTAGCCGATCATCTGCGGATCCATCGCGCAGACGACAAGATGCGTGGGATCGAAGCCGAGGTAGGCATGCTGGGCCCGGCGCAGGGTTTGAACGAAAAAGCCCGCAGCGATCAGAAGCGCAAGCGATCCGGCTACTTGCGCGACCACGAGGATATTCCGCAGGCGATGGCGCTCGGCCCCTCCCGAATCGCTGCGGCCGCCTGCGTGCAGCACCAGGCTCAGATTGGCCCTGCCGACGCGAAAGGCCGGCCACATCCCCGCGGCGATTCCGGCCAGGGTGGCGCCGCCGAAGGCCATCAGGAACACGCGCCAATCAAAATCAAATTTGAGGGTCAGGAAGCTCTGCCTGGCAAAAGCGGGCAGGGAGAAGATGGCGGCCATGGCCCACTGGGCCGCTAGCATTCCGGCTGCGGCGCCGAGTTGAGCAAGCAGCACGGGCTCAGCGAGCATCTGACGGATCAATCGCGCGCGGGACGCGCCCATCGCCGAACGGATGGCCATCTCATGCTGCCGGGTGGTCGCGCGCGCCAGCAGCACGTTGGCCACGTTCATGCACGCGAGCAGCAAGACCATCCCCGAAAGGCCCGCAAACAAGGCCGCGATCAAACGCAAAATGCCGTTTTCCGGGATGCCGCTGGAAGCAGAGAGGACTTCCATTACCAGTCCCGTCTCATCTTTGGGATACTGGCTGGCGAGCCGCGCCTGGATCACGCGAGCGGCGATTTGCGCCCGGGCCACGCTGACGCCGGGCTTCAGCATGCCGAGTACAGCGAGTTCGCGGGAGGGGCGGTTCGTGAACAAGTTCCCCTCCTTGTACGATGGGAGCTCGTCTTCGGCCACGATGCTGAGGGGAAGATACATCTGGACGTCAATCAGCGAAGGCCCCGCGCCGTGGAATCCTTCGGGGGCGATGCCGATGATCTCGGTCGGTTTTCCATTGACCAGCGCCTGTTGACCGACCACGCCGGGATCGCCGCCGAGATGCGACTTCCAGTACGCATAGCTGAGCACCGCTGTGCGGGGCGCGCCGATTTGCTCACCTTCGCCGGGAGCCAACAGACGCCCCAGCGCCGGCTTGACGCCCAGCCCGGTAAAGAAATTCCCGGTCACGTAATCGGACAGAACCTGCTCGGCCGGATGACCTTCCAGGCCGAAGGCAGACAGCCTGCCAATGTTTCCGACTAAGGCCGCGAAAACTTCGCCCGATTGAGACTGGTAATCGCGCCATTCCAAATAGGAGAGACCGCCGAGGCCTAGCGGATTCCCTTGCTGCTGAAACCCAACCGCAGTAACCCGGGAAGGGTTAGCAACTGGCAGTGGCCGGAGCAACAGGGTATTGGCGACGCTGAAGACGACTGTGGTGGCCGCGATCCCGAGCGCCAGCGTGAGGACGATGATCGCCGAAAGCCCCGGCGTTTTCGCCAGCATTCGCGCGCCGTACTTGAGGTCTTTCCACAAATTTCCCATGTGTTCTCCTGAGTAGCTATTCGTAGCGCAATGCGATCATCGGATCCACCCGCGCGGCGCGGCGCGCGGGAAGATATCCCGCCAGGCCCGCGACTCCAAACATCAGAATCGTCGCAAGAATTAGAGAAGCCGGGTCCGCGGGCGACAACCCGAACAGCAAGCTTGCGATGAGCTTCTCGGCGAGAAACACGAGGGGCAGCCCGATTGCCGCGCCGATCACCACCAGAATCATGGATTCGCGAAGCACGAGCGACGAGATGTTTCCCGGTTGCGCACCGAGCGCCATGCGAACTCCGATTTCGTTTGTGCGATTGGCGACGGCGTAAGCCATCACGCCGTAAATCCCTACGCACGCGAGCAGCACGGCGAGCCCTCCGAAGAAGCCGGAGAGTTTCACGAGCATGGTGTCCCGCGTGAGCGATTGGGAAACGAGCGCGCTCAGCGTCTGGATGTTGACCGGCGGGAGTCTCGAAGATGTTTGCCTCACCGCTTCGCGAACGCCGGCGGCAACACTCGAAGGATCCCCCGCAGCGCGGACTTCGACGCGCGCGAACGACACGGGGATCATCGGATTGAAGAATGGAACGTAAAAGCGGCGCGGGGTCTTCTCCCGAACGTTGTTGTATTTTGCATCGGCCGCCACTCCGACCACGACGAAATCCGTGCGATTGGCCGGAAACGTATTCACGATGCGTCTCCCGATAGGATTCTCTTCGCCGAAGTAATAGCGGGCCATCGTCTGGTTGATCACCCCGACACGCTGACCGTTCCCTCCGTCCTGCGGTTCGATGTCTCGACCCATCAGGATGGGAATGCCGACGGCCGAGAAATAATTCGGCCCGACTTCGTCCCAGGTCGCGTCCATGTCCTGGCCGGACTTCGGCGTATAGCCCTCGATCTCGATTGGGTCGCCAGAATCGGAATGGCTGAAGAGGCCATTGATCGAGACCGTCGCGTCCTTCACCCCCGGCACAGCGCGGATCCGGCCCAGCATGTCCTCATAAACCTGGGCGATTTCGGGGCCCTTGAAACCCCACTCAAGCGGATTGATGCGAAAGATCAGCAGGTGATCGCGATCGAAGCCGAGTTTCACCGCGGACAACCTCTGAAAGCTGTGAACGAAGAGTCCGGCGACAACCAGCAACAGCAGCGACAGAGCGACCTGCGCAACGATGAGAATTTTGCCCATCACAAAATGCCCGGCGCGCGCCGCTCCGCCAACGACGCCTCGCGAGGTGGATTTCAGAGTCGAATTCAAGTCCACGCGCGACGCTCGAAACGCAGGAACAAGACCGAACGAAATTCCAGTCAGAAGAGAAACCCCCAGCGTAAAGGCAAGAATTCGCACATCCGGGTGAATGTCCAGCGGGACGGGTTGCGGAGCTCGAGGATACCAATCGAACGAGCACCGAATCGGCCCACTGCGCCAACAGCAATCCGAGCGCACCGCCGGCGGCGGAGAGCATCACGCTTTCGGTGAGGATCTGCGCGAACAGGCGCGCGCGGCCTGCGCCGAGGGAGATGCGAACGGCGATTTCCTTGTCGCGTGAAGCGGCGCGAGCCAGAAGAAGATTGGCCACGTTCGCACACGCAATCAGCAGCACGAGTCCGACCAGGCCCATGAGAATCAGGAGCGGCTGGCCGAATTGTTCGCGCAGGACCGATGCCCCGTTACTGCCGCTGACCAGCGCAATGTTCTGGTCCAGAAGATCGCGGCGGTCCGAGGCGGACATGTCCGAACCAATTTCCGATTGGAGGTACTGCTGAAACGCCACATTGATGCCGGCTTTGGCGTGGGCCAGACTGACGCCGGGTTTCATCCGCCCCATGACCGTGAGCCACATCGTTTTGTCGATGGGGTTCTTCTCCTGCGAAAGATAGTCTTCTCCAGGGTAGATTTCCGCTTGCATGGTCAGCGGAACCCAAATATCCGGCGCCACGCCGACCGTCACGCCGGAAAATACCGGCGGCGCGACGCCCACAATTTGGTAGGACGTATCGCGAATGCGAAGTGTCCGGCCGGGGGCGGCGGGATCACCTCCCAACCGTCCTTTCCAGAATCCGTAACTGATCACGGCGACGGGGTTTGCGTCGCGCGCCTTGTCCACCTCCGGACCGAACATCCGGCCGATCACCGGGTTCACACCCAGAACGGAAAAGTAAGATCCACTGACGAGCGAGACTCCAGCGGGCGATCCTTCGCCTTCTCCCGAGCCCTCAACGACAACGGTGGGTCGATTCGCGCTACTGTCCACAGCGAGAAGCCCGGAGAAGACGTCATTGTGTTCAGCGAGGGCGCGAAACTCGGCGTAGGTCAGGGCTCCACGGTCTCCCGTATTGCTTCCCTCATCCATGCCGCTAAAATTAGGATCGGAGAGAAGCGCCAGCTGCTGCGGATCCTTCACGGGCAGGGAACTGAGCATGACGGAATTAACGATCGTGAAGATGGCGGTGTTGGCGCCGATCCCCAGCGCGAGCGTCAGGACGACGGCCAAGGTAAACCCGGGATTCTTCGCCAGGATTCGCGCGCCGTACTTGAGGTCCTGCCACAAATTTCCCATGCGTTCTCCTGGGCCGTTATTCGTAGCGAAGTGCAGTCATCGGATCCACGCGCGTCGCGCGCCGCGCGGGAACGTAGCACGCCGCGAGCGCGGAGATCGCCAGCGCGAAGGACACGACCACATACGTCGGTGGATCCACCGCGCTCACCGCCAGGAAGCTGCCCAAAACGTGAGCCGCGCCAAACGCGCCCAAAAGGCCGATCGTAACTCCCGCGATGACGATCCCCATTCCGTGGCGCAGCACCATGCGCAGGATCTCTCTTGGCTCCGCGCCCAGGGCCATGCGGACGCCGATTTCATGCGTTTGCTGCTGGGCGGAGTAGGAAACCACACCGTAAACTCCGACAATTGCCAGGATGAGGCCGAGGAACCCCAGAATCGCCGCCAGCCACGCGCCCAGCTCGTAAATCAGCAAACCGTCCAGCGTGTAGATTGCCTCGCTCAACGGCTTCACGTTATTGATAGGCAACTGAGGCGATAGAGTTTGGATCTCGCGCTCAATTTCGGGAATCATTGCCGCCGGCGGCGCCGCGGTCCGAACATGGAGCACTTCGAGCGAATTGAATTCGTAATGCTGCAGAAGAGGCATGTAAAAGAAGGGATCAATGGCCCCGGCCAGTCCGTGCGGGAATCCGTGGTTGCGGATGTCCTGCGCGACGCCGACGATCCGGACGTCGTGCTTCATGTCGCTTCCGATGCGGAATACGCGCCCGATCGGATCCTGATTGGGCCAATATTTTCTCGCCATCCCTTCACTCACAGCGGCCACGTAACCGGCGTCTTGATTATCGGCGTCCGTGAATTCGCGCCCGCTGTGAAGCGTGATCCGCAGCGTCTTGAAGTAGTCGGGCGAAACGGCGTTCCATTGCACGACCGGATTGGGCTGGCCCTCGGGGAATTGGTAGCCGTCAATCGCGAGCGAGTCCACATTGGAGATGAAGCCCATGGGGGCGGAGTTCGCGAGACTCGCCGATTCCACGCCCGGCAGCGCTCGCACGCGATCGAGAAGAGTCTTGTAGAACTGGATGCCTTGGGCATCATTATCGCCGACCTCGGCGGGATTCATCCCGAAATCGAGCACTTGGCGCGGCTCGAACCCGAAGTTCTGATGTTGCACCCGCAAGAGACTCCGCGTGAAGAGCGCGGCGACGATCAAGAGCATCAGCGAACCTGCGACTTGCACGACAACGAGCGCGTTCCGCAGGCGGCTCTTCGATCCGATTACGCCTCGTCCGCCTTCGTGCAACACGCTGCTTATGTTGCTCTGCGCCGCCCGGATGGCCGGCACGATTCCGACAACAATCCCGGTGAGGATGGCGGCGCCCAACGAGTACCCGAACACACGCCAGTCGAAGGGAAACTCCACGGGAGTGCCCTGGCTGATCTTAAGGCTCAGCGAGCCTAGCGTTGCGGCGCCCCAATTGCCGAGGAGGACCCCCAGCGCACCGCCCGCAAGCGCAAGCAGCAGGCTCTCCGTCAGGAGTTGCATAATCATTCGGCCGCGCCGCGCGCCGAGCGCCGCACGGATGGCCATCTCGCGCTCTCGCGAGGTCGCGCGCACGAGTAAGAGATTGGCCACGTTTACGCAGGCAAGCAGCAGCACAATCGCCGTGAGACCCAGGAAGAGGCTCGAAATAATCTTCAGGGTATTGGGCGAATCGAGCGGAGCTCGGGATTCGAGTTCGGGGTAGGCGCGCAAGCTCAAATCTTTATCTACATCGGGATGCTGGGTTCTAAGGCGCTCGGCAACTACTGCCAGCTGCGCCTGCACTTGGTTCAAGCTCTCGCCATCTTGCATCCTCCCCATAACGCCGATCAGACGGCTGCCACGATTGGTCATCAGGTCACTCGGATAATCTCCGGCGGGGGCAAACCCGAGTGGCAAGAAAGCCTGAGTCGAAATGACTGGAAAGATGCCGGTGAACCCTTTCGGTGCGACGCCGATAATCGTCACGGGGAGACCGTCAAGGCTCGCCGGCTTGCCGATGATGTTCGGATCGCCGCCAAATCGAGTCTGCCAGTAGGAGTAACTCAGCACGACTACCGGGTCCGCTCCGGCGACCTCTCCCTCGGATGGTTTGAAAAACCGGCCAAGGGCCGGCTGCAGTCCAATCAGAGAGAAGAAATTGCCGGTCACGTAGAAGGTGGACGTCTCTTCGGGCTTGCCGTTCACGCTCAGTCCATCGCCCCCGAACATATATCCGGCCGTTCCGGAAAACACGCCGCCGACCTGGTCGCGGATGTCGCGATATTCGGGAACAGAGAATTGATTCTGGGCCGGTCCATTCTTCTGGCGGAAAGTGAGGATCACGATCTGCGAAGGATCGCGCACCGGCATCGGCCGCAGAATGATGTAGTTCACCATACTGAAGACCGCCGTGTTCACTCCTATCCCCAATGCCAGAGTGATGACGGCGATCAGCGCGAATCCCGGATTCCGAACGAGCATCCGGAAGCCGAACTTGATGTCTTGCCAGAGGGCGCCCATTGGAGACTCCTATTCGTAGCGAAGTGCGATCATTGGATCCACGCGCGTCGCGCGCCGAGCGGGAACATAGCAGCCTGCGGCCGCGACCGAGACGAGCAGCAGAACGACGCCGAGGAAAGTCACCGGGTCCGTTGCAGAGATGCCATACAGCGAGCTGCCCATTAGCCTGGTGAGCCCGAACGCTCCAGCGAGGCCGATAACGACACCGAAGGCGGCCAGGCGAAGCGCGTCGGCGAGGATCATGCGGAGCATGCGTTCCCGGCCGGCACCGAGGGCCATGCGGATACCGATTTCGTGCGTGCGCTGGGCGACGGAGTAGGACATGACGCCGTAGACGCCGAGGATCGCGAGCAGCAGGGCGGAGATACCGAAGCCGGTGAACAGCGTGATGATCCAGCGATCGCCCTCGAACGTTTGCGAGTAGGCATCGTCGAGAGTGCGCACGCGGACCATGGGCAGGTCGGCGTCCACGGAATTCACTGCGGCGGCGATACCCTTGATGACGCCGCGCGGATCGGCGGCCGTGCGCACTGCGCCGAAAACGTCGTTGTACGGGAACTGCGCGAAGGGAACATATACCTCCGGGACATCGGATTGCCGCGGCCCCGCATTGCGAATGTCATGGAATACGCCCACGATTTGGCGGGTGACCATTGGTCCGAGGGGGTTCGTCTGACTCAGCGGATCGAGGCTCGGAATCAAAACTTGCTGGGTGAGCGGATCCTGTCCGGAGAGATAGTGGCGGACGAATGCTTCGTTGACGACAGCGACGGGCGTTGCGCCAATGGCGTCCTGATCGGTGAAGGCGCGGCCGCTGAGGAGGCGCACGCCGAAAGTGCGGAAGTATTCGGGCGTGACGGTATCGATGCCGACGACCGGGTTCGAACCAAGTTCGACGGCGGTGCGGCCGGGAATGCCGAAAGGAAGCCTGTATGCCGGTTGGAGGGGCAAATTCGCGGAGAAGGAGGCGCTAGAGACGCCCGGGGAGGCCGTGATGTTCGCGAGAATCTGGCGATAGAAGGCGGTAATTTGCGCCGCACTTGAAAAGGACTTCGGGGGACGGCTGAGCTCGAACGTGAGCACGTGGTCGGTGCGGACGCCCAAATCGCGGCTGGTCATTTTGTAAAAGCTGCGTAAGGCAAGTCCTGCGCCTGTGAGGAGACAGAGCGCGAGAGCGAATTCGGCCACGACGAGAACGCGGCGGAGGCGATGGCTGCCGGAAGAGACATTCGAGCGGCCGCCTTCCTTGAGGGATTCGTTGAGATTGACGCGCGAGGCCTGCCACGCCGGGGCGCTGCCAAAGAGCAAGCCGGTGAAAATGCTGATGCCGAGCATGAAGAGCAGGACGGGAATGTTGAGGCTCATTTCGGCCTCATAGGGAAGAGTGTCAACCGGAATCATGGAGAGAATGCCGCGCAGGACGGCGTCGGCGACGAGAATCCCGGCGGCTGCGCCGGCCAGCGCGAGGAGCACGCTTTCCGTAAGGAACTGGCGCAAAATTCGCGCGGGGGAAGCGCCGAGCGCGGCGCGCACGGCGATCTCGCGTTCCCGGCTGGAGGCGCGAGCCAGAGACAGATTCGCGACATTGGCGCAGGCTATGAGCAGAACGAATCCGACGGCTCCCAGAAAAAGCCAGAGTTCGGTGCGAGTGGATTGCGGGAGCCAATCGTCATGGAGCGGCTCAACGCTGATACTGCGATCCTTTTCGTCGTCGGGATGGGCCGCAGCGATGCGCTGCTGGATCACGCTCATTTGCGCCTGCGCTTGGTGGATGGAAACGCCGGGGCGCAGGCGCCCAAAGCCGAAGAGATAGTGATTCTTGTGCTGCTGGGTATCCTCGGGTTTCAGGGAGAGCGGAACGGCAATATCGGCATTGCCGCGGTCCTCGATGCCGGGCGGAAAGACCCCGACGACAGTATAGGGCTCGCCATCGAGCCGGATCTGCTTGCCGAGGATTTGTGAATCGCTGTCAAAGCGGCGGACCCAGAGTTTGTGCGTGAGAACGGCGACGTGGTCCCTGCCGGGATGGCCCTCTTCAGGAAGAAATTCGCGGCCGAGGAGCATTGGCTCTGCCAAGCAGACGGTCCACCAGCCGGGGCTCATCACCAAGGCATGCACGATTTCCGGAGACGCGCCTTCCGACGCAATATTGTAATCAGTTCCGGTCGAAGCGGACAGAGTCTGGAACGTCTGAGCAGATTGGTTCTGCCAATCGACAAAATCGCCCGCAGAGACTTGGTTACGGTCACCCTTGAGCTCCGACCAGACCATGACGAGCTGTTCGGAATGGGGATAAGGCAGCGGCTGAAGCAGCGTGCCGTAAACGATGCTGAAGATGGCCGTGGTGGCGCCGATGCCCAGGGCGAGCGTCAGCAAGGCAATCACCGTGAATCCCGGCTTTTGCAGCAGCATCCGGAAGCCGAACTTGATGTCTTGCCAGAAAGTGCCCATTACGAACTCCTATTCGTAACGAAGAGCAATTATCGGGTCCACGCGCGTCGCGCGCCGCGCGGGAACGTAGCAGGCGGCGAGCGCGACGAGTGAAAGCAGCGCCGCCACGCCCACAAACGTGAGCGGGTCAGCGGAACTGACTCCGTACAGCATCTTCGCCATCAAGCGAGTGAGGAAGAATGCGGCGGCGAGGCCGACGGCAATTCCCGGGTAGGTCATCCTGACTCCACGGCGGAGCATTTGCCGCAGGACGTCGCGCGGCTGCGCGCCGAGCGCCATGCGAATGCCGATCTCGTGGGTGCGCTCGCCAACAACGTACGAAATGACGCCGTAAATTCCCACGCTCGAGAGCAACAGTGCCAGCGCCGCGAATACTCCCAGCAACGCCATCGAGAATCGCCGGTCGGCGAGGGAATCGGACACGATGCTGTCCATTGATTCCACTTCGTACACCACGTGCTCGCTGTTAGCCTGCGCGACGGTCCGCCGGACAGCTCCCGACATCGCATCAGGAGGCCCCTGCGTCCGCATCACCACGGTCAGACTGTTGACGAGCGGCATGAATTGATCCGGAAGCTGGACGAGCGGCAGATAGAACTGCGCTTGGATCGGATTGTTAGTGTCAGCATCCAGGCCCCAGTGCTTCACGTGTTTGACGACGCCGACGATCTCCGCCTGGTAGTCGACCAAATCAATATTCAAACGCTTCCCGATGGGATCTTCGTTGGGGAAATATCTCTGGGCCAGGCTTTCATCAATGACCATAACGAACGGCGCGTGCTCGGTGTCTTGCGCGGTAAGGAAACGGCCGCGATCAAGACGAATGCCCATCGCTTTCAGGTATTCGGGTTCGACCAAGTAGAACAATGCGGTGTTCATCGCATTCTCGGATGGGGGCTTGGGTTGCCCTTCCCGCCAGAAGCCCAGTTCCGAATCGTCGCCCGACTCCGGCAGCGAACCCGCCGTCATGGAAACGGCTTCCACGCCGTTGATCGCTTTCAGACGGTCGTGCAGATCTCGAAGCGCATTGCGTGCCGTCGTGGCGTTGCCTGCCACCGCGGGCGCGAGCGCCACGTTAAAGGTCAGGACGTTGTGAGAATTGAAGCCGGGGTCAACGCTCCACAGGTGCGCGAGACTTCGCAGCATGAGGCCCGCGCCGATCAAAAGCACCAACGCCATCGCCACTTCGACCGTGACGAACACGCCCTGCACCCGATGATGCGTGCCGCTCGATCCGCGGCCGCCTTCCTTGAGCGTTTCCTGCAAGTCCGGCCGCGAGATTTTCAACGCGGGTGCGAGGCCAAACAGGATTCCGCAGGCCACCGAGAGGATCGCCGTGAAAATGAAGACGTGCGAATCCATCCCGATTTCCTGAGCGCGAGGCAGCGCGTCGGGCAGAAGCGAAATCACCGCATGCGTTCCCCAGGCCGAGATCAGAAGGCCGAGTGCCCCGCCCGCAGCGGAGAGCAGCACACTTTCGGTGAGTAGCTGGCGAACCACGCGGCCACGGCCCGCTCCCAACGCCGTGCGAATCGCAAACTCGCGCGAGCGGCCGATGGCGCGCGCGAGCAGAAGGTTTGCGACGTTTGCGCACGCAATCAGCAACACAAAGGCCACCGCGCCCAGGAGGACGTAAAGAAACCCGCCCGTGTCTCCGACAATCGAGTCTTTCAGCGACCGTACCGTGACGCTGGAGTCCGCGTCGGCCTCTGGAAAGGATGCGGCGAGTCCTCGGCCGATCGTGTCCATCTCAGCGCGAGCCTGCTCTGGAGTCACGCCAGGCTTCAGCCGTCCGACCACTCTCATGCCGAGAGAAGCCCTCCGGTCGTGAAAGGTGGGGTCATTCCACTGCCCGATAGGCGTCCGAACGTCCCTCGTGCCAGGGAGATGAAATCCGGGTGGAATCACGCCGATGATGGAATAGTTGACGCCATCGAGCGTCATCGTTTCACCAATGACGCTGGGCGACCCTCCAAATTTCCGCTTCCAGAATCCGGAACTGATCAAGACGACGGGTTCCGCGCCGATGTGGTCGTCGCCTGAATTGAACACCCGGCCGAGCGCGGGCTTGATTCCGAGGATGGGAAAGAAATCCGCGGATACCATTTCACCGTTCAAACGCTCCGCTTCGCTCTGGCCCGTAAGATTGAATGCGTCGTGCCTATAGGCGGCCATGGCCTGGAAATCCTGATTCTCGCGTTGCCAATCGAGAAAATTCGGATAGGAAACAGAGGAGCAATCAAAATTGGCCCCTTTCGTACAAAGGGACATCAGTTGGTCTGATTGCGGATAGGGCAGCGGGTTCAGCAGCACGGCGTTCACGACCGAAAAAATCGCGGTGTTTGCGCCGATGCCCAATGCGAGCGTCAACAGCGCAATCGCCGTGAATGCCGGCTTTTGCGCGAGCATCCGGAAGCCGAACTTGAGGTCTTGCCAGAGAATGCCCATGCAACCTCCGCGATTCGTGACCTGTAGCCGGTGGTTTTTCGGAATCTTTCAGGACTTATTTCGCGCCGACGCTTGACTCCGATTCCTCGAAGTTCTCGTCCACGATGCGGCCGTCGAACAAATGAATGTTGCGGTCCGCAAACTTGGCGTAGCGCGGATCGTGCGTCACCATGCAGAGCGTCGAGCCCTGATTGTTCAACTCGCGCAGCAGATCCATCACGGCCTCGCCGTTTTTCGAGTCGAGGTTGCCGGTAGGCTCATCCGCCAGAAGAATCGAAGGCTCGCCGACCAGCGCTCGCGCCACCGCGACGCGCTGCTGCTGACCGCCGGAAAGCTGCGAGGGGTAATGCTTCATCCGGTGCGCCATGCCGACTTTTTCGAGCGCCTGCTGCACGCGCTGCTTGCGTTCGCCCGAGCCCATGCCGCGATAGGTGAGCGGAAGCTCGACGTTCTCATAAACCGTGAGATCGCCGATCAGGTTGAATGCTTGAAAGATGAAGCCGATCTCGCGGTTGCGGATCCGCGTGCGCTCGGAGAGCGTCAGCCGCGCCGCCGCCTTTCCGTTCAGCGTGTAGTTGCCGTGGGTGGGCGAATCGAGAAGCCCGAGGATGGAGAGTAGGGTCGACTTCCCGCAGCCGGAGGGACCGGCAATGGAGATGTACTCGCCGCGCTTGATCTCGAGATGGACGCCCGAGAGGGCGTGCGTTTCCACCTCGTCGGTGTAGAAAACCTTCTTCACGCCATCCAGGTGGATCAGGACTTCATTCGATGCTTCCATGGTTTCTCCTTTGTCCGGTTACGGCTAATCCCATATACGCTTTGGAGCCTGAATGTGTTCCCGCGCGACTCGCCGGTTCCGGGGGCCCCCAACCTCCGCCCGCTACTTCAGCTTGATGCGGTCCACGCTGTCCCACGCCGACATATCCGAAAGGATCACCTGGTCGCCCTCGCGCAAGCCGTCCAGGACTTCAATTGTGGTCACGGAAGCGCGGCCCAGCTTCACGGTTGTGCGCTCGGCTTCATCGCCGCCATCCACCAGCTTGAAGAGGCCCACCGTGCTGTTCGGTTCGCCATGCACGGGCAGGCCTACGTAGAGGACGTTCTGCAGATTCTCGATCTCGATCGTGCCGTCCACGCTCAGATCGGGCCGGGCGCCCGGCGGAAGCGGCCCGTCGATCGAGACATCCACATCCACGGTGCCGTTCACGACGTTGCCCGCGACCCGCGTCACGTGGCCGGGGACGATTCCGTTGCGCGTGTCGATCGAAGCCTTCTGGGCCGGCAGGACGTCCTTCGCCTGTGTTTCCGCCACTTGGATCGTCGCCTTCAGATGAGTTGGGTCCGCCACGCGGCAGAGGTTCGTGCCGGCCGTCACCTGCTGGCCGACATCCACGGGCACAGCTTGCAGGACGCCGTTGATTCCCGCGCGCACATGCAAAGCGTCGAGCTGGCTCTTCTTCAAGTTATAGAGCGCCCGCGCGGAGTCCACTTTCGCGGCCTGCGAATCCAGCTGCGCCTTGTTCGCCTGGGCTTGAATGGACAGTTTTTCATTGTCGAGTTTGAGCTGGGTCGCTTCCTGCTCCGCTCTCATCTGCGATTGCTGCGCGAGCACCAACGCCTTCAGTCCCTGGTCGGCCAATTGCTTGTCGGTTTGTGCCTGGAGCAGGTCTTGGTTGTATTGTCCCAATAGCCCCGCATTTACTTCCTTCAGCGCCATGAGTTGACTGTCGAGCTGAACCTTGAGGTTCTCGTAATCGGCTTTGGCCTCCTGGTAGGTGAGCTGAGCCGTGAGAGCGTCATCCTGTAGCTGCGGATCGGAAAGCTCGAGAATAATCGAATCCGGTTTCACGATCGCGCCTGAGCGCAGGACGATGCGGTCCACTCTGGCATTCGATTCCGCGGGGATCCATCGGATGTCTTCCGGCACGAGCGTGCCCAGGCCGCGCACCTGCCGCAGCATGTTGCCGCGCGCGACGGTCCCGCTCCACACCGTCGAGCGATCCACGGTCGGTGCGGCGGGCTTCAGCTTCGCAATCCCGATCGTAACGATAATGAGAGCGACGAGCGCCACGCCGCCATAAATGGCCCGGCGCACCTTTTTGGCCCTGGCGAGTTCCGGCCGTGCAATGTCCATGGAATGCTCCACACTCGTAATACACCGCACGTGCGATGCCGTGCGCCAGCATTATAAGTGTTGCATTGCCAAGCTGTTAGCTGGAGTTTCTTCGCCACAGGGCGCCGGCTTGCCCGCTATTGGGATTGCCGTGTCGCGCAAGTGGACACCGTTGCGGCCCCGCGGCGGGGCAGCTCGGGCTGATCGAGCGCCAAATTGACTTCGCCCGGGTCACGTCATAGCATGGAAACCTTTGCATTCAACCGACGATTGGGCGGGGGGCGCGGGAATGGTGTCGGAAAACAAATCGGGCAACGTGCTGGAGCGCATCGTCGAAGCGCGCCGCGCTTTGGTTGCGTACCGGCAGCGCGTCCTGCCGGAAGCCGTGCTCCGCATGGGGGTTGAGAAAGCCGATCCTGTCCGGGATTTTCCGGGGGCGCTCACGCGCGACGGCTTCAACGTCATCGCGGAACTCAAAAAGGCGTCGCCTTCGCGCGGCGTGCTGCGCGCGGAGTTCGATGCGGCCTCTCTCGCCGCTCAGTTGGAGCAGGCGGGCGCCATCGCGCTTTCCGTCCTCACCGAAGAGGAATTTTTTCAGGGCGATCTGAACTACATGCGCCAGGCGCGCAAGCGCGTGGCGTTGCCGGTCCTGCGCAAAGACTTCATTCTGGATCCGTGGCAAATCTGGGAATCGCGCGCCACGAACGCCGATTCGTTCCTGCTGATCGTGGCCGTGCTTGCCCAGGAAGCGTTGTGCAATTTCCTGGCTCTCGGCCGCGAGTTGGGCATGGAACCGATGGTGGAAGTTCATTCGCGCGGGGAATTAGATCGCGCGCTGGAGGCCGGCGCGCTGGTAATTGGCGTGAATAATCGCGACCTGCGCACCCTGGAAGTGCGCATCGAGACGTCGTTCGAGCTGATCGAGTTCATTCCGGACGATCGCATCGCCGTCGCCGAATCCGGGCTGCGCTCCCACGAAGACTTGCAAAAACTGCGCGCGGCCGGCTTCGACGCATTCTTGGTCGGCGAGCACCTCATGACGCAGCCCGATGCCGCTCTCGCGCTCGGCGCGCTACTGAAGCCCGCAGCGGGGTAGAGCGTCCATGGTCCGCGTGAAAATTTGCGGCATCACGAATTGGCCGGACGCGCGGCTCGCCGTGGATCTCGGCGCCGAGATGCTCGGCTTCAATTTTCATCCGCAAAGCCCGCGCGTTCTTTCGCCCGCCGCCGCTTGGAGCATCATTCGCCGCCTGCCCTCTTGCGTGGTTCCCGTCGGCGTGTTCGTCAACTGGACGCCGGAAGCGGTGGACGCGCTCGCGCGCGCGATTCGTCTGAAGGCCGTGCAATTGCAGGGCGATGAATCCGTTGCCGACGCGCGCACGCTGTCCCGCACGCACAAAGTCATCAAGGCGTTTCGCGTTTGGCCGAAGTTCCGCCTCGCCGCACTCGCCCGCTATCGCTTCGATTGGGCCAATCTGCTCGACGGCCATCTCCCCGGCCTCTACGGCGGAACGGGCCGCACTGTGGATTGGGATGTCGCGCGCCGCGCGAAACGCTATGGCCGCGTCGTGCTCGCCGGCGGCCTGCGCGCGGAAAATGTGAAGGCAGCGATTCTCGCCGCGCGGCCGTTCGCGGTGGACGTCTGCAGCGGCACCGAATCGCGCCCCGGCAAAAAGGACCCAGTCCGCATGCGCGCGTTCTTCGATGCTGTGCGCGAAGCCGATCCCGCCTCGCTTCCCCACGCGGCCAAAAAGAAGATTGACAGCCGCGCGGCCCGCTCATAAACTTCCATTTCCGGTTCTGAATGATGAGATTTGCACCCAACTACGCCTTTAGTTACCGCTTCTCCTACTGGTATTGGAGAAGCGGCCCGGTTGGGTGCGCGCGGTTGAGGTGATCGGGTAAGCGACTAAGACCGAGCGAGATTCCCAGACGGGCCGCGATTCCAGAGACGGGTCGCGGCCCTTTGTTCGTCTGGGCGGCGATTTTTCGGGGCGGCGCGAACGCGGCGAACCGAGAGCGAAAAGGCAGAAGAAAGAAGAGAGGACGCGAACTTAAGACAATGGTTGCAACTCCACAAGTTTGGCCCGACGCGCGCGGCCGTTACGGCCCCTACGGCGGCCGATACGTCCCCGAGACGCTCGTCGCCCCGCTCGAAGAACTCGAACGCGCTTATGCCGAGGCCCGCGCCGACGCTTCTTTCCAGCGCGAGCTGGACGATCTGCTTCGCAATTTCGCCGGCCGCCCGACGCCGCTGCTCTTCGCCGATCGCCTCACGGCGCACCTGGGCGGGCCGCGCATCTACATCAAGCGCGAAGACCTGCTGCACACCGGCGCGCACAAAATCAATAATTGCCTGGGCCAGGGACTTCTCGCCGTGCGCATGGGCAAGCGGCGAATTATCGCGGAGACCGGCGCGGGCCAGCACGGCGTCGCCTCGGCCACCGTGGCCGCGCGCCTCGGCCTCGAATGCATCGTCTACATGGGCACCACGGACATGGAACGCCAGCGGCTCAACGTCATGCGCATGCGCATGCTCGGCGCGGAAGTCGTGGGCGTGGATGCCGGCAGCCGCACGCTCAAAGACGCCATCAACGAGGCCATGCGCGACTGGGTCACGAACGTCCGCACCACCCACTATTTGCTCGGCTCCGTTCTCGGCGCGCACCCGTATCCGGAAATCGTGCGCGATTTTCAGCGCGTGATCGGACGCGAAGCGCGTGCGCAAATTCTCGAAGCGGAAAAGCGCCTGCCCGATTTGCTCGTCGCGTGCGTCGGAGGCGGCTCGAACGCCATCGGTCTCTTCCATGATTTTCTCGGCGATGCCACCGTGAAAATGTTGGGCGTTGAAGCGGGCGGGCGCGGCACGACTCTCGGCGAGCACGCCGCGCGTTTGGCCGCCGCCGAAGGATTCACGGGCGCGCGCCCCGGTGTGTTGCAAGGCATGTTCACGTATCTCCTGCAATCCGAAGATGGGCAAGTTGCGACCACGCATTCCGTCTCCGCGGGTCTCGATTACCCTGCGGTCGGACCGGAGCACGCGTGGCTCGCCGAGCAGCATCGCGTCGAGTACACCGCGGTCGGTGACGACGCCGCGGTTGAAGCCGCGCTCCTCCTCGCGCGCACCGAAGGAATTATTCCGGCGCTCGAATCGGCACACGCGGTGGCGGAACTCGCCGCACGCGCCCCGCGGATGAAGCGGGATCAACTCGTCATCCTGAATCTTTCCGGCCGCGGCGATAAGGACATGGAGATCCTGGCGCGCTATCTTTAGCGCCTTTGTGAAATGACCACGCGAATCACAACTCGCTTCCAGCGGCTGCGCGATGAAGGCGCGATGGGCCTCGTCGCCTACATCACTGCGGGCGATCCGTCGCTCGAGGCCACAACGGCGTATGTCCTCGCGCTGGCCGAGGCTGGCGCCGACGTTGTCGAGCTCGGCGTTCCCTTTAGCGATCCCGTCGCCGACGGCCCCACGATTCAACGCGCCAGCGAACGCGCCCTGCGTGCCGGAACAACGCTCACCGGCGTGCTCGATGTTGTCCGCGCGGTGCGCGCGAAGTCCGATGTGCCGCTCGTTCTGTTCAGCTATTACAATCCCATCCTGCAGCGCGGCCTCGAGCGTTTCGCTACGGAAGCCGCGGCCGCCGGCGCCGACGGCGTCCTCGCCACCGACTTGACTCCCGAAGAATCCGCCGGCTATCAGGCGGCGATGCACGCGCGCTCGCTCGACACGATTTTCCTCGCCGCCCCCACTTCGCCCGACGCGCGCCTCGATATCATCGCGCGCGCCTCAAGCGGCTTCCTGTATTTGATTTCGCGCACCGGCGTGACCGGCGCGAAGGACACCTTGCCGGATGATTTGCCGAATCTTGTGCGCCGCGCGCGCCGCTTCACGAACCTGCCCATCGCCGTCGGTTTTGGGATTTCGTTGCCGGGCCACGTTTCAGTGCTCGGAGGCCTGGCGGACGCCGCGGTCGTCGGTTCGGCGCTGGTGGAGGAAATCGAACGCGCGCCGTCGGTTGAGGCCGGGGCCCGGGCCTTGGCCGATCGTGTCCGTTTGTTGAAGGGAGCCGCGCTCGAAGGGATGAGCCGGCGGAGACAAAACGCATGAAAAGCATCGATGATTGGCGCAGCAGAATCGATGAAATTGACCGCAAGCTCGTGGAGTTGCTCAACGAGCGTTCGCAGTGCGCGCTGGAAATCGGAAAGCTCAAGCGCGTGAGCGGCGAGCCGCTCTACCAGCCGGAGCGCGAGCGCCTGGTCCTCGATGCGGCCGAGCGCGCCAATCGCGGCCCGCTCTCCGAAGCGGCCGTTCGCCGCCTCTTCGAGCGCATCTTGGATGAAGCGCGTTCCGTCGAGCGCGCCATCATGCACGAGCACGAAAAGGAATGAAGGTTTCGCGGGCCACGCCGCCCGCGCGAATTGAGATTTCAAGAATTATCGAGAGAGAGGATCCCGAATATGGTTGTCGTGATGCAAGAAGGAGCCACCGAGGCCCAAATCCAGCACGTGATTGACCGCCTCGTCGGTATGGGTTTTGACATCCATCGCTCGACCGGCGAATCGCACACGGTTCTCGGCGCCGTCGGCGTGCGCGCGGATTTCGATACGCGCGACGTCGAATTGCTCGACGGCGTTCGCGAAGTCATGCGAATCACCCAGCCCTACAAGCTCGCCAGCCGTGAGTTTCGCCCGGCGGGCAGCATCGTCGAAGTGAGCAAGGGCGTGCGCGTCGGCGGGCCGGAAGTCGTCATCATGGCCGGGCCGTGCGCCGTGGAATCGGCCGAACAGATCAATACCATCGCCGAACGCGTCGCCCAGTGCGGCGCGAAACTTCTTCGCGGCGGCGCGTTCAAGCCGCGCAGTTCGCCCTACACGTTTCAGGGGCTGGGTGAGCAGGCGCTGAAGCTCATGCGCGAGGCCGCCGATCGCAACGGCCTCGGCGTCGTCAGCGAAGTCATGGACCCGTCGCAAATCCAGTTGATGCTGCCTTACGTGGACATGCTTCAGGTCGGCGCGCGCAACATGCAGAACTATCATCTGCTCCGCGCGCTCGGCGAGATTCAGAAGCCGGTGCTGTTGAAGCGAGGCCTGTCGGCCACGATCGAGGAGCTGCTGCTCTCGGCTGAATACATTCTGGCCGGCGGCAATTACAACATCGTCCTCTGCGAGCGCGGCATCCGCACCTTTGAGACTTCCACGCGCAACACGCTGGACATCGCCGCCATCCCCGTCATCAAGAAACTTTCTCACCTGCCCATCATCGCCGATCCTTCGCACGGCACCGGCCGCCGCGATAAAGTCGCGCCGATGGCGCGCGCCGCCGTCGCTGCCGGCGCGGATGGACTCCTGATTGAAGTCCACAACGATCCCGAGCATGCGCTTTCAGACGGCGCGCAATCGCTCTTTCCCGATCAGTTCGCGCAGTTGATGGCCGAGCTGCGAATCATCGCTCCGGCGGTCGGGCGCCGCGTGGCCTGAGCCATGCCTTCCGGAAGGCGAGCCATGGCCGTTCGCTTCAGCCGCGTCGCGGTGCTCGGCACGGGCCTGGTTGGCGGCTCGTTCGCACTCGCGTTGCGCAAACTTCGTCCGCGCCCGCGCGTCACCGGCTGGGACAAGACCGAAGTGCTGCGCGAGGCGCGCAAGCGCCGCGCCATCGATCAGGCCGAGCCGGATCTCGCGCGCGCCGTCAGGGGAGCTGACCTGATTTACGTTGCGCTGCCGGTCGGTGCGACGCTCGAATTGCTCCCGCGGATCGCTCGCGCCGCCGCAGCCAAGGCGCTTGTCACCGACTCCGCCAGCTCCAAACGCGCCATTTGCGCCCGCGCCTCCGAATGCTTCCAGAAAGGCGCGCTGTTTCTCGGCGGACATCCCATGGCGGGCAAGGAACTCTCCGGCATCGCCGCCGCCGACGCCGGATTGTTCCGCCGCGCGCGTTACGCTCTGATCCACCGGGCTGGATCGGCCGCCGGAGAAAAAATGGACCCGCGCGTCGAAGCGTTTGCCGCGCTCGTCCGTAAACTCGGCGCGGAACCCGTTTGGCTCGACGCCGAATCGCACGATCGCGCCGCGGCCATCGTGTCGCACCTGCCGCAATTGCTCTCGGTCGCGCTGGCCGGCGTCGTTCGCGACGCAACCGATTCATCCGGCCTCCCGCTCACGCTCGCTGGACGCGGCCTCCGCGACGCTCTGCGTCTTGCCGGAAGCCCCTACTCCCTCTGGCGCGATATCATTCTTACGAATACGGACAACATCGACCGCGCCCTCGACCGAATGGCGCAAGCCATCGAAAATCTACGCGCCGTCCTGCGCGGCCGTGAACTCGAAGACGAATTCACCGGCGCCGCCGAACTCTACAAAATCCTCCGCGATTTGCAGTAGACTCGTTCCTCGAAAATGGATAAGCGCGTTCCCAACGCCGACGCCGCCATCGAGAATCTGAAGGACGGCGCCACGATTCTCATGGGTGGCTTCGGCCTGTGCGGCATCCCTGAGAATCTGATCGCCGCGGTCCGCCGTAAGGGCACGCGCAATCTCACCGTCGTCTCCAACAACGCCGGCGTGGCCGATTTCGGAATCGGCTTGCTTCTCCAGACGCACCAGATCCGGAAAATGATTGCGACCTACGTCGGCGAGAACAAACTTTTCGAGCAGCAGGTCCTCGCGGGCGAGCTCGAAGTCGACCTCAATCCGCAGGGGACACTGATCGAACGACTCCGCTGCGGCGGGGCGGGCCTCGCCGGCGTCTACACGCCCACGGGAGTCGGCACGATGGTCGCGGAAGGCAAGGAGGTCCGCGAATTCGACGGCCGGAAGTTTCTTCTCGAACGCGCCTTGCGCGGCGATTTCGCTTTCATCAAAGCCTGGAAGGGCGATCGCTGGGGCAATCTCATCTATCGCCGCACCGCGCGTAACTACAATCCCATCATGGCTACCGCTGCTGATTACGTCATCGCTGAAGTCGAGCAACTCGTGGATGTCGGGCAGCTCGATCCCAATTACATTCACACGTCCGGAATTTACGTCGACGCCATCTTCCAGGGCGTTGCGTACGAAAAGCGCGTCGAAAAACGCACCACCCGCAAGAGTAGCTGACTCCGCTCTTCACGCGAACTTCCCCGGTGTTCGATTGATCTTTTCTAAAGGAGCTGTTGAGGTCGGCCCAGGCGTGGCCGGATGTTTGGACCGGTTAGACACTTTCCAGCCGAAGCATCAACTTGCGACTACGCGATTTCATCGCAGCCGTTCCGTTCCGGGCGGCTCCGCGCAGGGTCTCCAACACCTCGGCTCGGATGCTCGGGCCAGCTTGCGCCAGGTCGACCAGTCCCTGCAGCGCAAATGACTTCACGATGGAACTTCGATCCTCCAGATAGCGGTTCAATGAAGTTACCGCAAGTTGCCGTTCCCTTGCGTTCAGTGGAAGCCGTGGAACCATGACCGCGAGATGCCAGCGCAATTCTTGTTCTCGTGCCTCGGCCATCAAACCGAGCAGTTCCTTCTTGTAAGGCCGGAGCAACTCGCGATTCCCCCGCGTGACCTTCTCTGTCGCGTCCGCCGCGCGCATTCGTACAAGCGGATCCTCTGACCACATGCCCGCGATCAGCCTCGGAAACAGTCGCGGATTCTGCGACACCATTGCCGCCACTTCGTTGGAGCGGCCGATCGTTCGCCGATCGCCCCCCTCCAGAAGGGCGAGAATAGACCTTCGCGCCATTGAGATAAGCCTGGAGCCTTAGGATATACCGGCGAGCGGCCCCTTGCTCCGCGCGCGTCGAGGGCCTCGATACCACCCGCGGCCCCGATCCCGTCTTCGATCAATTTTGCGTCGCACGCTCGAGCAATTCGTGAATGAGCGTCTGGTAGGGCATGCCTTGCCGCGCCGCGAGCCGCCGCAATTGCCGCAGCAGAGCCGGGGCAATCCGGATGGCGATCAGCTGCTTGGCCCTGCCGGTTACCGGCCGGCCGACGCGGCGCGCCCGCTTCAGCTCCTCGTCAGTGGACTCGGGAATGTCCGAGAAATCAATTCCGCGGTCCGAAATACGCCCTGCGTTCTTTCCGGCTCGCGCGGCGCGCGCTGATGATGCGTATCTCTTCTTTCTCATTTTCGATTCTCCGCACTGTGTACACGGCGATTAGCACATCCTTCCGGACCGACGCCCCCAATCGTTTGTCCCGGCGTTCGCCCGCGGAATGTTCGAAGTCCTCCCAGTCGAGTGCGTCGGGATCCGCAAATATCGTGCTGGCTTCCTCAAAGGAGACGCCATGCCTGGCAAGATTCGCCGCAGCCTTTCGCGCGTCCCACGTGAACACATTTATGTATATACACTAATTCCTCGCGTGCGTCAATGGCGGGCAGTTCAGGGGGGCGCGGCCGGTCGGCGCTACGGCTATTCTGCAATGGTGAGATACACTCCTCCGACGCCTGTTCTTGCTGGGCGTCCGAAGGACCACGATGGGTAAGCAGCGCCTCGAAGCGTTTACCGATGGAGTGCTCGCCGTCATCATTACGATCATGGTGTTGGAGCTGCACGTTCCCTCGGGCTCCACGGTCTATTCACTGAAGTCGAGCCTTCCGATCCTGCTGACGTACGCGCTCAGCTTCACCAACGTCGGCATCTTTTGGAATAACCATCACCACATGCTTCACGTCACAGAACGAATCAACGGCGTGGTGCTGTGGGTCAATATGTCGCTGTTGTTTTGGATTTCTCTCATTCCGTTCGTGATCCGCTGGATGGACGAAACTCATTTCGCCGCCACGCCCACGGCGTCTTACGGCGTCGTTCTGCTCATGGCGGGGATCGCCTATCTCTTCTTGGAGCGGGCCATCATCGCGTGCGACGGCCGCAATTCAAAACTAGCTCGTGCCATCGGCGGCGAACGGAAAGGAATGGCGTCGCTGGCCCTCTATGCGCTGGCGATTCCGCTGGCGTTCGTGCATCCCTGGATCGCGCTCGCGCTTTACGTCGTGAACGCCATGGTGTGGTTTATTCCGGATCGGCGAATCGAATCGGCGGTGTAGCGGCGGGAATTGGAATTCTCATTTCCACGCCGGCTCGATCAAACGGCAGCGGGTGAACGCGGATTTCCTACGACGCAGCGCCTTCTCGCAACCCGATCAGCTTCTGAAATTCAGGCTCGTCGTGCAAACAATCGAGATCGGCATCCTTGGCCGCCCAAGCCCGATTGCTGTATCCGGCGGCAAAGGCTTTCTTGATCGTCTCGAGCGCCTGGGCTTTCTTTCCCAGGACGCCGTACGTGCATGCGGCATTGTAAAGTGTGTTCGGATCCCCTGGCCGCAGCGCCACGGCCGTCTGCAGGTGCCGGATACTCTCGTCCGCGTCTTGTCCGGCGTAGGCGAGGTTCGTCGCCAGCAGGATACGCGCGCGCACGTCCTCCGGCACCAATTCCAGTTGCTGGCGCAAGACTTTGGTCATGCGATCGCGCACGTGCTCGGCTTCTTTCTTTCGGCCCAGGCGTTCCAGCGCCTGCAAGTAGGGGATGTACGTGTTGTAGTCGTCGCCGTTGGCTTCGATGGCGCGCTCCGTCAGCGCAACAGCCTCTTCGTAACGGCCCGAGGCGAAATACGCGCGTCCTAGGATGTTCCACGATGCTTCACACTCGGGCTTGCGCTCGATCGCGCGCCACGCCAACAGCGCGGTCTCCTCGTATTTCTTCTGCCCGTAACACAGCCGCGCGTGCGCGACGAGAACTTCCGGCAGGTCGGGCGCGAGAGCCGTGGCCCGTCCGCACGCCGCCAGCCCCCGCTCGATCCATTTCGGATTCTGCTCGCGAATCTCGTAGATCAGCCCGCACAGATGCGCGATCCCGGCATGCGCGAGAGCGAAATTCGGATCGAGCTGGATGGCCTGCTCGAACATTTGCAGGCCGTAGTCCAAATTCTCACGGCGCGTGTAACTTCTGCCTCGCAAATAAAAATCGTAGGCCAGCGGATTTTCCGTCGGCTTGCGCGCGATGGTCTTTTCTTCCTGCGGCGTGAGCGTGATGCGCAGTGCCTGCGCGATGCTCCGCGCGATCTCCTCCTGGATGGCGAACACGTCTTCCAGTTGCCGGTCGTAACGCTCGGCCCAAACGGAATGCCGCGTCGAAGCCTCCACCAGTTGCGCCGTGATTCGCACGCGATTTCCGGCGCGGCGAATGGAGCCTTCCAGCACGTATGCGGCGCCAAGTTGCTGGCCCACCTGTTGCGCCGTCACCGGCTTGTCGCGAAATGCGAGCATCTCGGAGCGCGGGAATATTTCCAGCTGAGCGATCTTCGATAGCTCCGTGACGATGTCTTCCGTAATCCCGTCCCGAAAATATTCGTCCTCTTTTGCGCCGCTCTGGTTTTCAAAGTAGACCACCGCCACCGATTTTTGCCTGGATGAAACCGCCTGCGGCCCGGAACCCGAATCGCTTTTCCCCGAGTCGGGGCGCCGGCTCGATTCCAAGTCGCGGCTTAGCCGCTTCAGGTCGGCGCGGAGTTCGGCGGCGGTCTGGCAGCGCAGGTCGGGATCCTTCTCGAGTGTCTTGGCGAGGATCTGATCCATCGCCAGCGGCAGACGGGCGTTTATCTCCTTTGCGGAAGCGGGCGTGTCGTGCAGGATTCCGTCGAAAATCACCGCTGAAGTCGCGCCGGTGAACGGAACCGCTCCGGTGGCCATCTCATACAACACGACGCCGAGCGAAAATAAATCCGAACGCGCGTCCAACTCTTCTCCGCGCGCTTGCTCCGGCGACATGTACGCCACCGTGCCCATCGAGCTGCCCGGGCTCGTCAATTGCTCGAACGAGCACATGGGTCAGCGTGCGCATCGGATCCCGCCGCTCGACGATTCCGCGGCTTGCGCGAACACCGGCCGCCAGCTTTGCCAGACCAAAATCCAGAATCTTCGCCTGTCCGCGCTCCACGAGAAAAATATTCGCGGGCTTGATGTCCCGGTGCACGATTCCTTTCGCGTGCGCCGCGTCGAGCCCGGTCGCGATCTGAATGCCGATCTCCAACAGCTCCGCCATTTCGATCGACTTGCCGCCGATGCGGTGCTTCAGCGTCTGGCCCTCCAGCAGCTCCATGGCGATGAACGGCCGCCCCTCGAATTCGCCGATGTCGTAAATCGTGCAGATGTTCGGATGATTCAGCGACGACGCGGCCCGCGCTTCGCGCCGGAATCGCTCGATGGCCTGGGCATCCTGGGAAATGTCGTCGGGAAGAAACTTCAGCGCGACGTTGCGGCCGAGGCGCGTGTCTTTGGCTTTGTAGACGACGCCCATCCCGCCGCCGCCCAATTTTTCGAGGACGCTGTAGTGGGAAATCGTGCTGCCGACCATGGAGGGAGTATCCGGCACAGGGCGTGCATTTTACGCTAGCCCCCCTGCGCAGGCAATCGAGCGTATCGCGCAGCGTAAAATGTAACCGAATGGGGCCACGTCGCGCCATTTAGGATGTAACCCAACCAAAACGGGGTAGAGGAGGCAGGTTGGGAAACAGAGGGCGATGGGAGGATCTGGGAGCGATCTATGAGCGGTATCGGGCGGCGCGTGTCGTTTCACTCCTAGACTCTACTTGCTTTTCCTCTGAATCTTGGTTTCTCGTTAGCTCTTCAGAACTCTCATTTCGGCGGACGGCGAACATCCCGTGTTTCAACCGGCGCCTCACGCGCTGGAGCCCTGATCTCCGGAAAGCGATGCAGTTTTCCGGTCTGTCTTTTCATTTCCGGCCCCATGATGCGCCGGGCCCGGGACGGAAACCGTTCGACGGTCCGGCTCATCGAGTCCCGCATCCATCATCCGGGCCGGGAGTTCGGGCTTTCGCGTCAACGTCCGTCGGTGAAAGGGACTGTAGAGCAATTTGAGGATGTCGGACGTCTTCATATGGCGGCCGAAGGTGCGCAGCAGCTTCCAGGTTCGGATCGGACGCTTGAAGATCCGGCGGAGAAACAGCAAACCGATATCCTTTCGCCCGCAGTTGGTTCACCACCGGGCTCGGCAGAGCGGTGGGATCGATATCCGAGCACTTGAACCACTTGTGCCAATCCCGCTCGTCGTCGATGATCCCGCGCGCCATGTACTCCTGCCAGAGAGGCGTCCCGCGGTAGGCGCACAAACGATTGAAAGAAAAAGTGTCCAGCTCCAACCGGGCGGCGAACCGGAAGCTCTCAACAACATCCTCTTTGGTTTCGTCGGGCGAGCCGATCACGAAGAATCCGTGTACCCTTTCGATCCCGTGGCGTTTCGCTTCCCTGACCGCATGCTCGACCTGGGCGGGAGTCTGCCTCTTCTTGAGCCGGTCCAGCACTTTCTGTGTCCCCGCTTCCACGCCAAACGCCAGGAAATTGCAGCCGGCCTCGCGCAGGACCGGTAACTGCGCGATTCCGACCGAATCCACACGGCCTTCGCAGCCCCAGTGAAACTCCAGCTTGCGTTCAATGATGCCGCGGCAGATCTTTTCAATCCGCTGGCGGTTGATCAGAAAATGGTCATCGGTAAGATAAATCGAACGATAGCCCATATCGTTCAGCGCCTGCAGTTCTCCCAGGACATGCTCGGGCGAACGGCTCCGCCACCGGCCCTCCCCGAGCGCCGGGATATCGCAGTAGATGCAGGAATACGGGCAGCCCCGCGAAGTTTGCACCGTGCAGAACTTGTCCAACGAAAGCACCGCCGGGACATCCAGCGGCAGGGATTCGATGTAATCGATCGGCAGACTGGTCCGGTCGGGATAAGGAAACCGGTCCAGATCGCGGAGGAGTGGACGCGGGGCGTTCTGAACGATTCTTTCTCCCTCACGCCAGACCAGACCCGCCACAGAACCTGGACTATCGAGGTGGTCCAGGTAATCCGGCAGCAACTCCTCGCCCTCGCCCATGCCCACGCAGTCGATGTCCGGGCAGTCCCTGAGAATGCGATCCGCATTCAAAGTGGCGAACGGTCCGCCCACGATGATCGGGATCTTCGGGGCCTCCGCCTTGAGTCGCCGGGCCATGCTTTTGGCGGCCGGGTAAGTGGTTGTCGATAGAAACGAGAGCGCAATCACGTCCGGTGGCTCATCCGCGACCGCCCGGGCGATGTGCTCCTCCTTCATCCGCGGGTGGCACGTGTCGAACATCCGCACCTGGTGTCCCCGTTGGCGGAGTACCGGCGCGAGCGTCTGGATGCCCAGGGGCGGAAACGCCATTACTTTGACCCGCTCGCCGTCATGCTTTGACTGGTCCAGTCCCTCCGGAAGCACCCGGCAGAAGTTGTCGTCGCCCACGTGAATCAGGAACGTTTTCATATGAGATTTCCCAGGTGGCCTAGACCTCGCGACCCTCGCGGGCCGCTCAGTCTCGTTAACCAGCATCCTATCATCTCTCCCAGTGTCTTTGAGTTTTCCTTCATGGAGGAAGCATCCGGCACAGGCCGTGCTTTTGCGTCAGCCCCCCGCACAGGTGGTCAAGCAGGCAACGGGGCGACGTGTCCTGGTCGCACGGGCACCCTTGCCTGTCTGTGCGATTTCCTCGCCAAGCGATTCTGCCAGGGCCTGCACTGGCGGCAAATTCGTTATGTCCACGGCAGAAAGCAGCGTACGATGTGCGACCGAAAGGCCCCCCGATTGGGTAGCTTTCGGCGCTCGCCGCTGCCGGAACCATGATCCAGCGAGATTGAGCGTAGCGTACGCTTCGAGGAAAACGCCATGCGAATTGTGGGATATGTGGTCCTGGTGCTCGGCATTCTTTTCGCGATCTTTTTCGGGCTCGCGGAATTGGGCGGCGGCCATCTCGGGCTAACTCCTTTTTACGTCACCTTTATTTTGATTGTCATTGGCGCGGGGCTCGCCAGGTCGGGAAAAGGAATCCTGCAAGAGAAGCCGGCGGCGGCGCCGGCGCAAGCGAGCACGCAGTCCGCGCCGGCGCCGGGCCACCCCGCTGCGCCTGCTGGGGGATTCTCGACTGTGGAGATTCCGCTGACGCCGGAGGTCGCGGCCTTGATCGCGCGTCAAAGTGCGCGCGCACAACGAATTCTGCGGTACATCGTTGGCGGGTTCCTCGTGTTTTTCGTTGGCCTGGGCGTTGTGCTCGCGGCAACGGACAAAACCCCCGGCGGGGGCCGCACGTTCCTGCTGATCTTCGGGGGGATCGGAGTGGTGACCGCATTCTTGATCTACGGGATTTCCTGGCTCACTTCGCAGAGGCCCGTGCGCCGCGATCTCCGCGGCACGACCTACCTCCGCACCACAGGTCCCGTGGAAGTAGTTTCGCTGAGAGGAGGAGGGATGCTGCGGCTGGCCGACCGCGCGTTTCTGATGAACGGGCGGGGCGGTACGAAAGAGCTGAGGACTCTGAATTGGGGAACAGTGGACTACTCCCCTCACGGACACGTGATCCTGGGTGCGTGGGACCGGGAAGGGCGCTGCGTCTATTGCCTTCCGGGATATGGCATGGGACCCGGCGCGTAGAATCAGCATCTCTTACATCGCGCCCGCGCGCTCTCCAGCTGGGCGTCCGCGGCGCAGGTCTGTTGTTGATTCCGGGCGTCATTTATGAGAAGGCTCTAGGTGGGAATTGGGGCGGAATGCCACTCAGTGAAAATGAGAAGCGGGAATTGATCGCCCGGCGCGTCGCGCAGGAATTGCGTGACGGCTTCTACGTCAATCTCGGCATCGGCACGCCCACGCTCGTCGCGAATTACATTCCCCCCGGCATGGACGTCGTCCTCCAATCCGAAAACGGCATGCTCGGCATCGGCCCGTATCCCCTCGACGACGAGGTCGACCCGGACCTGATCAACGCAGGCAAGGAGACCGTCACCGAAGTGGCGGGCTCGAGCTATTTCTCGAGCGCCGACTCGTTCGGCATGATTCGCGGCGGCCACGTAGACCTCACCGTCCTGGGCGCGCTGCAGGTGGACGAGCAAGGCAATCTGGCCAATTGGGCGATCCCCGGCAAAATGCTGAAGGGCATGGGCGGAGCGATGGATCTGGTCGCGGGCGCGCGCCGTGTGATCATCGCGATGGAACACGCTACAAAAGAGGGCCAGCCCAAAATTGTGAAGAAGTGCACGTTGCCGCTCACCGGCGTCGGCATCGTGGATTTGATCGTCACGGAACTCGCCGTCATCGAAATCTTGCCGGAAGGTTTGGTCCTGCGCGAAATCGCGCCCGGCGTCACGCCCGACGAGGTTCAGCGCCTGACCGAGCCGCAGCTGCGCCTCGCGCCCGGCGTGAAGACGATTCGCGTTTGAACCGCCAGTGGCGAGTCATACGCGGCGCATGGTACTGAGTCGCCAAGCTTGAGCCAGCCTGCGCTAAGATGGGTGCGAAGAGGACTGAATTCATGGAAGCACACTCCATCGTCGTCGTGAATTTGCATAGCCCCAAGGAAAAACTCTGGGGCGAGCTGGTCGAGATGCATCTGGCCGGAATCACACTTCGCGGCATTGACCTGAACTCGTTCGATGATTTCATCCGCCAAGTGCTCGATCCCGAGGGCGAACGCATCGGCCTGCCCACGCTGTTTTTCCCGATGCTGCGCATCGAACGCATCGCGCTCGACGAGGCGCGCGGCTCCGTTCCTTCGCTCGCCGAGGTGTTCGAGCGCAAGGTGGGCCAGTCGTTGCGCGACTATCTTTCGCAATTTGTCTGAGTCCCCCGGGAGTTTCAGGAAATGTTCTCGCGCATTTTTACGGTGCCGAACGAGCTGACGTTGTTGCGTCTCGGCTTCCTGCCGTTCTTCCTGATTGCCGTGATCTACGGCCACTTCGGCTGGGCGCTCGGTCTGCTCAGCGCCGCCGCGTTCACCGACGGGATGGATGGCTTGCTCGCTCGCCGGCTCAATCAGAAATCGGCCCTGGGAGCGTACCTCGATCCGATTGCCGACAAACTAATGCTCTCGTCTTCTTTTGTCGTGCTGGCACTGAAGGGGAAAATTCACTGGTGGCTGACGGTTCTCGTCCTGAGCCGCGACGTTCTGCTTCTCACGATCGCCGTCGTGATCTTGCTCGCTGTGGGTTACCGGCCGTTTCCACCGAGCCGCTACGGCAAGCTCACGACCTTGTTTCAGATTCTGTTCGTCTTCGCGGTGCTGGGAATGGCTGTAACGTCTTGGCATTGGGTGCCGCTCGTGCGGCGCCTGCTCGCCGCCCTGGTGGCCATCTTTACCGTGTTCTCCGGGTTTCACTACTGCGTGACGGTCGCGCGGCGATTGACTGCGGATTGAACTGTTTTTCGCTCGCCCCTCGTGCCGTTCCAATTTCCTCGAACGGCATCAGTGGCCGAAATAGCCGAGCAGCATAAACGCAAAGCTCACCGCGACGGCAAGTCCGGCGCTCCAGCCCAGAATCCACGCGGTCCGCTGTTCGGCCATGCCCGATGGTAGCCGGTCCGGCATGATTTTCCCGAGGAGGAAACCGGAGACAAATCCTCCGGCATGAGCGAAATTGTCGGTCCCGCGCATCACGAAGCCGATGATGGCGATGTAGACGAGCCACCAGATCAGTTGCTTCCGCAACATCTGCATGCCGATTCCCGAGCGTCGCGACGTGATTGCGAGCATCACTCCGATCAAGCCGAGCAGCGAACCCGAGGCGCCGATGCTGAAGTTGCCGAAGTAGGAACTCACGACGTAGCCGAAAGCGCCCGTAAGAACGAAGATGAAACAGTATCGCGCGGAACCGTACAACTCTTCGACGACGGCCCCGATGTCCATCAGCACCCACATGTTGAAGCCGATGTGCAGCAGGCTGCCGTGCAGGAAGATTGCCGTGATGAGTCTCCACGGCTGCGCCAGATCGAATGGCATGGGACGCGAGGCGCCCAATTTGTCGAGCACTCCCGCCGAAATGCTGCCGAGCCCAAAGATGCCGCCCGAGCCGGGGTTCGCCCCCGCCACGCGCATCGTCAGCACGAAACTCAGTCCGTACAGCAGGCAGCAGAGGCTTAGAAAGCCGTACGTGGCGGGCGAAGTCTGCGGCAACAAGCGCGTGATCGAGCGGCTCGCGGCCGCCATCGAAAAGGAGACGTTCGCGCCGCAGCTGTAGCAGGTTCTCGCCGTGGAGCCGACCAGTGTCCCGCAATTCGGGCAAATGCGCGGCCGCCCGACGGGCTTTTCCGAGCGCTTCGAGCGAAAGAAGTTCTTGATCGAGTCCCGCCAGCGATCGAGCCGGTAGCGCAGGCGGAGCGGGAGAGGCACGAGGTCTCCTTGCGAGCTTCCGATGCCACGCCTATAATACGAAAAAGTTGCCGGGAACGACAATCGATCGGCGGAATCGCGGGGTGAAATGAGATGGATAACTGGGAAGAAATCGGGCGCAAGATGGATCGCGAATTCTCCCGCATCCGCGAGCTTCTGGAAAATGAGATCAAGCCGCAGACCTCGCAGAAAGCCGCGGACGCGCTGCGCGCGGCTTCCAAGCGATTGGCTGCGGCGGCGGACCAGATCGAGGAGCGAATCACCCGCTCGGCTGCGGCGCCAGGCAACGCGGGACGAGCGGATAAGAAGTGAAGTTGGGGCCGGCGTGAATTCCAATTGCCGCCGGCGAAGATCGCAATTTCTTATCGCCGCGAGCCTCGGCGTTCTCCTGTGGTTTTCCGCAGGCTGCGGAAACCGGCCGGTCACCTCGCATGTTCCGCCTGCGCCCGCGCCTTCCGCGGGGCCGTCGCCGAACCCATCCGCTTCCGCGCCCGCGCATCCCGCGCCGGGGGCTCCGGTCAATCCGAACTATTCCGAGCAGGGCGTCGCTTCGTGGTACGGGTATCCGTTTCACGGGCGCCGGGCTTCCGACGGCGAAATTTACGACATGAACCAGATGGTCGCGGCGCACCGCACGCTTCCGTTCGGGAGTATCGTCCGGGTGACCAACCTCAACAACGGCAAGCAGACGGAAGTTCGCATCATCGACCGCGGCCCGTTCGTCGAGGGGCGCATCATCGATCTTTCGCTTGCCGCGGCGCGCGCGCTCGATATGGTGGGCACGGGCACGGCTCCGGTGAAACTGGAATTGGTCACAGGCCCGGCGAATCCCGTTGCAGGAGTGTTCGCCGTGCAAATCGGCGCGTTTTCGGATGAAGCGAATGCCGACCGCATGCGCGACCGCATGCTCGAAACCTATGCCAGCGTCACGATTCAGGAAATCGACACGCCGAACGGGCATTTTTATCGCGTGCGCGTGGGACGCTACACGACGCAAGACGAAGCGCAGCAAGCCGCGATAAAATTGACTCGGGACGGCGGATTCAATTCGTTCGTCGTTCGATTGGATGAGGGAGAATGAGCGAAACCGACTGCATTTTTTGCCGCATCTCGCGGAAGGAAATTCCGGCGAAGCTCGTTTACGAAGATACGGAAGTCTTCGCATTCGAGGATTTGCACCCGCAGTCGCCCACGCACATCCTGATTTGTCCGCGGAAACACATCGTGAATCTGAACGATGCCGCGCCGGAGGACGCGGCGCTGCTCGGCCGCATTCTGCTGCTTGCCGCGCAACTCGCGCGCGAACGAAAGCTGACGGGCGGGTACCGCACGACGATCAATAGTGGCGCGGGGGCGGGCCAATCCGTATTTCACCTTCACGTACATCTGATGGGCGGCCGCGTGTTTCACTGGCCGCCGGGTTAGCGTCTCAAGCGGACTCGCCGATCCGCTGCGCGGCAAAACAATGGGTGAACAGCCCAGCTTGGCGTTCCACCAGTCGCCAATCCTCGCGGGCCGGCCACAGGTCCGACAATTCACTCTCTACGAAGCCCGCGCGCACACTGATCTTGCCGTCGTGCCGCGTAACGTAGTTGCCGCCGATGAGTCCGAGCAGCGAAGCTCCGCAGATTGAGAAATAGGCTCGCTCCGGCTCACACGCCAAAAAGAATCCTGTTTGACGGGCCGCAAGCGATAGAAGCCTGCGGAGGTCGCCCTCGCTGAAATGATGCAGGAATAGAGTGGCGATCGTGACGTTGCAGGGTTCCGGATTCGGCCGCTCGAGCCAATCGAAGACATCCGTC
Organism: Terriglobia bacterium; assembly: GCA_963819015.1. Taxonomy (GTDB): domain Bacteria; phylum Acidobacteriota; class Terriglobia; order Acidiferrales; family UBA7541; genus DASPOJ01. The sequence goes on along the minus strand of CAWFUN010000004.1, from coordinate 449,078 downwards.
TCCACGGACTCGACGTGCCACGAGAGCGCCTCGAATTCGGCCTCGGTATGTGAACTCAGCAATCGCTGGCGGTCCACCAGCACGACGCGCATCGGCTTCCAGCGAGGCGCGATGCGTTTCGCGAGCCGCAACAGAAGCGTGCCGTCGCCTCCCCCCAGCTCGACAATCGAACGAGGAAGCTGGCCAGTGAAGGCGGCGTCCAGCGCACGGGCCATGATGCGAGTGTGTCCCATCCATCGGTGGACTCTTCGGAGGTCCCGCCGCGACCGCATCGCGCGAGGATCCTCAGCCGGCAATTGATCGATCAGCTCGGATTCAATTTCGCGCTTCATCTGTCGGATTTATTCGCCGCTCGCTACTTATGCGTCATTGTGTAAACGCCGTCCCACGCGGCTTCCGGCTCTGCGACGAGATACTCCTGGCAGCGAATTTTGTAGATGCGGGCCGGGCCATCATCGGGCCAGCGCTCGAGCAATTGCTCGAAGAGTGCCAATGCTTCGGCCCAGCGGCGCTGTTGATAGTGCGCTCGCGCGTCTGCGAAGAGCGTGACGCGCTCGTCGCATTCGGCCCAATCTCCATCCGTTGAATTGCGCGCGCCAAGCAGCTCGTAGATCGTTACGGGCTGCGTCTTGCCTTTCACGCGGATCAGGTCCAGCTCGCGGAAAATAAGCTGCGAGTGCGCGGCGGATTGGTAGGTGCTTTGGCTGACGACGATGTGCGTTGCATATTCCTTGTTGAGGCCTTCGAGTCGCGAGGCGAGATTTACGGTGTCGCCCATCGCCGTGTATCCGTAGCGCAACTCCGATCCCATGTTGCCGACCGAAGCCACGCCTGTATTCAGGCCGATGCCGATGTCGAGGCGCGGCTTGCCTTCGGCTTCCCATTTCTTTTGCAGCGGCGCGAGCCGCTCCATCATTTCGAGCGCGGCGAGGCAAGCGTGCTCGGCGTGGCCCGCTTCCTCGAACGGCGCGCCCCAGAAGGCCATTACGGCGTCGCCGATATACTTATCGAGCGTGCCGTTGTTGCGAAAAACGATTTGGGTCATTTCCGTCAGATATTCGTTCAGGAGCGAGGCGAGTTCCTGCGCGTCGAGCCGCTCGGAGATGGTGGTGAATCCACGAACGTCGCTGAACATCACGCTGATCTCCGTCTTGTGCGGGCGCACAAGCTCGGGATTTTCAAGCAGGCGTCGGATCACTTCGGGACTGAGGTACTGCTGGAACGCGCCGCGAACCCGCCGCGTCTCTTTCGCTTCTGTGAGGGCGCGATAGAGCGCGACGAGACCCACGTTGGAAACGAGCGTGAGCGCGGGCATCGTGAAATTCAGCCACCAATCCTTGAGAAACGCGAAGTAAACCCCGAGCGTGAACGGCACAAGCAGCAGCAATCCGAACCACAGCCACCGCGGTTGCGATAGCGCAAGCCAGAAACCGACGGGAACGCCGAACAGCAGGATCAATCCGAGATCGATAAAAAACTGCCAGCCACCACGCCGTAGAGTGTGCTGATTCAGGATGTTGTCGATGACGTTGGCATGAATTTCGACGCCAGGATAATCCAAGCCCCCATAAGGAGTGGAGCGCAAATCTCCGATGCCGGTGGCGGACGCTCCGACGAGAACAATCTTCCCGCGAAACGTGCCGGGAGCGAATTGCCGGTTCACAACATCGGCGATCGAAACATACTTGTAGGTGCGAACCGGCCCCAGATAATTGATCATCATCCGGCCGATTGGATCGGGCTTCACGGTCAGCGACGGCCCGAACTCAATTTTCGCGACGCCGACGGGGCCGAAGTCGAGAATCATCTGCTGGTCAGGCACGCGAAGGAACAAACGGACGGCCTGCAGGTCGAGTGAGCCGTACAGGTCCCAATCCTGGAGATCTTTTGACCGGCCGTAGGGAAGCACGAGAACGGAATGGCGAACGACGCCGTCGGGATCAGGCTGGACGTTAAAGAAGCCGGTCGCACCGTGCGTTTGGCGAAGAGCATCGCTCAAGACGGGAATATTTGCCTGCGTGCCCCGCGGATTCAGATCGTATAGCGCGTAGGATTGCATCAGGCGGACAAGATCGTCCGGGCCGGTCTTCGGATTCGATGCACGCTCCTGGGGCAGCGGAAAATCCGAGAGGATGTTCGCGTACTGGTCGAGCGATTTTTCGCTGACGCCTTCGAGATCGGCCTGCGAATACAAGAAGAAATTTCCGAGCACGATGGGGCCGGCCCGCCGGATGGCCTGGGCGAATTTGTCGTCGGTATCGTACTCGCGGGCGAGGCGTTCGAGATCCTGCCAGACGCGCGGGTCGAGCCGGACGCCCTGCTGCTGTTCCTGTTGCTCGATGCGTGCGGTCAATTCGTGGACGGGGGCGGACGATTCATCCGGCTTGCTGAAAGTGATGTCAAAGGCCACCACCGAAGCGCCGTCTTCGTGCAGCGCATCGAGCGTTTGTGCGAAATAGGCGCGCGAAAAGGGCCAGCGACCGAGAACTTCCTGCGAGCGCTGGTCAATATCCACGATGACGATCCGGGAATCGGGGTGCGAATACCGCGCCGGGCGCATTCGGAACCGTGTGTCGAGCGCGTTGAGCTCGAGGCGATCGATGAACTCGAAGATGGGCGTCGGTTTCTCGCCGACAAATGTGAGGAGATAGACGGCGAGAGCGGCGATCGTCAGCGCGAAGCTGATCGTGAGGGGAAGCCGCCGGCCCCACAGCGCGCGCAACGCCAGACGGCCCTTGCCTGCCGGTTTCGGTGCGCTCCCGCCGCTTGCGGACTTTGGCATGGCTGGGCGGCAGCGTTCAGTCGCGATAGAGGAAATTCAAGCGCACGCGGCCGACTTGAATGAGATCGCCGTCGTTGAGGCGCGCGGGGCGGGAGATGGGCTCGCCGTTGATGCGCGGAATGCGATCGCCGCGGCCCAGGAAGTAGCCGTCGTCATGCTTGTGAATTTGCGCGGCCATCGCCGGCGCAAACCATCCGCGCAACTTTATCGTGGCCAGATTCGATTTGCCGATGACGGTCAGCCGGTCCGTGAGGACGTACTCTTTCCGATCAGTGCGGCCGCTGAGGACGACGACGGTGGGGACGCGCGCGCGGCCGGGAGCGACCTGCGAACGCTCGCCCATGGCGGCTACCTGTTGCATGAGGTCGCGCTGCTGCTTGGTGTCCAGGACCATCGTCTCCTGGACTTTCGGCACCGGGGCTTTGTGAAAGGCGTCGAGCGGAAGGGCCGTGTCGTGGCCCTGATCGACGAGGATGTGATGTTTGCCGACCGAGATCGAATCCCCGTCTTTCAGCGTGGCGCGTTCGACGCGCATGTCGTTGACGAACGTGCCGTTCAGGCTGTCGAGATCTTCGATGACCAGGCGGCCCGCTTCCGAATAAACACGCGCGTGGTAGTTCGATACGGCGAGGTTATCGATGGGGATGTCGTTGTCGGGGGCGCGGCCGATCGTTACAGGTCGGCTGCTCAGCGGCACTTCCTTCACGACTTCCGATTCGAACTTCAGAAGCAGTCGCGCCATTTCCGAACCTCCCTCCGGGCCTTCACGAACCGCCGCTCGCGGAGAACGCTCCCGGTGAACCGCCCAGCCAGCGGCGCAGCGTGGCCCACAGACCGCGAACTTCCGGCGCCAAATGAACCACGATTACCGTGACATTGTCCTGGCCGCCATTTTCATTCGCCAGCTCCACGAGGCGATCGGCGGCCTTCTGGGGATCGAGGTGTGTTTCGAGCGTGCTGGCAATCTCGGGATCGGTGACCATGCGCGTCAGGCCGTCCGAGCATAGGAGGATCGTGTCGCCTTCAAGGAGCAATTGTTCGTCGGCGTCCACTTCGACCTTTGGTTTCGTGCCCAGCGCGCGCGTGAGAATGCTTTGTTGCTCGCTCACTTCGGCTTGCTGGGGCGTCATGATTCCGTTGCGAACCAAATCGGCGACGAGGGAATGATCGCCGGTGAGTTGATCGAACGATCCCGCGCGGAGCAAGTAGGCGCGGCTATCGCCGACATGCGCGAGTGAAAGCCGCCGCTCGTTCAGCCACACCGAGACGATGGTGGCGCCCATGCCTTTTTGATCGGAGTTGCCGGCGGCCGTTTCGAAAATTCTCTGATTCGCCAACCGGAGGGCGCTCGCCAGCCGATTCGTCGCGTCGGAAAGTTCGGCCTTGCGCTCGCCGACCAGCTCCAAGTCCTGGTTCTCGGCGGCCTTGCGGCAGTGATCGATAACGGTTTCGACGGCCAGCTCGCTGGCGACCTCGCCGCTGGCCTCGCCCCCCATGCCGTCCGAGAGCACGTAGAGCTGAAGATCCGCGTCGGTTTTATAGCTGTCTTCGTTGTTCTTGCGAACGCGGCCAACGTCGGTGCGCGCGCCGAATTTGATTTGCAAAGGCGACCTCAGCCAGGCGAATGGGAGTATCAGGTCCGCCCCGCGCGAATTGGACTTTGGTGAAAAGCCCGGACCTGCGTGCAGGCTAACAAAGTGACCGGGAGGGTGCAAGAGGATGGACGACAAGTAGTTACGGCAAATGAATCGGAGACGAATCTGCCATCCAGGCGCGGAAGGCCGGCAATCTGAACTGTGAGGTTGACCAACAGTCTAGTGTAATGATGCGGCATAGGGGGCACCCAGGCAGCATCGCGAATGCCTGGGTCGCCCGCCCCGGACAAGGCAAAACGGGCATTCTGGCTTGTGTTCCTTTTTGGTCTTGACTATCATGTGGGTCGCAATAGAGTGAATCCCTAGCTGCCCGGATGCGGATTGCCGGCCCCCCAGCCAATCGGCATAGTTTTGATGCTCCGAGGAATCGGGACGTTTGGCACGGTGCGACCGGAACACAAACAAATTGGCTCCAGCTCAAAAGGAGAAGCAATGAAGGAACGGATTGCGCTATATGCAGTGCTTGGCCTCGCCTTGGTGACGGGTGGATGCGCCACAAAGGCCTGGGTGAATACGCAGACTCAGCCCATTCAGACGAAGGTGGATCAAGAGGCGACGGCGCAACAGCAGACGGCCGCGACGCTCGATCAGACCCGCAAGGATCAGGCACGCGATGAAACGCAGTTGAACGCGACGACGGAGAAAGCCAATTCCGCGGACGCTCGTTCGACGGACGCGCTGAACACAGCGACGACCGCGGACAAGAAGGGCGATGCGAACGCGGCGGAGATCGCGGAATTGCGCAATAACATGGACAACTACAAGTCCGTGGCGCAGACCGTGGTGCTCTTCGGCGTCAACAAGGACACACTGACCGCGGATGCCAAGAAGATCCTCGACGGGCTCGCGACGCAGGTCGGCAGCTTCAAGCATTACTACGTCGCCGTCGAAGGCTTTACGGACAACACGGGCTCTGCCGCGTACAACGATGCTTTGAGCCGGCGCCGTGCGGAGAGCGTGGTGAACTATCTGGTGGGAGAAAAGAACCTGCCGGTTTACCGCGTGCAACTTGTGGGTCTCGGCGAGTCAAAGCCGGTGGATCCAGCTCATACTCACGCAGCTCGGGCGAAGAATCGTCGCGTCGAAGTGACGATTTTCAGCTCCGATGCGGCGATGGGCGGCATGTAAACAGCCCAGAAGTAGGGGCCCGCGAAGCTCCAATATCCGACGCTGCGGCGCCGGGAAGACCGCCATTGCTCTCCGGCGGTCTTTTGGGCGGCGCCGCTTGAGCACGCATTCCAAGCGGGCGCGCAGGCACGGGCAAAGATGAAGCTCCGGGGCGTACGCGACGGTCGCGTGTCTCCGGGAGCGATCGATATGGCGTCGCCTGGGCGAGTGATTTTGAACTTGAGATAATCGTCTGTCGTGATGAACCGGCGGAGCCGCCCTGACCTCCCTGCCTCCGCCTCCGAACATGCCGACCAAGAAGCAAATCTGGCTCTACCGGGGCTCGCGCGCAAGTTCACTGGCGCGGCTTCTGCGCCGGCGGTACGCTCTGCGGCAACTCGAGCCGGTGACCGCGCACGGCGGGAAATCCCGGCCTCCTGCGAAATCCAACAAAGGGTATGCAACGGCGCCGGCGGTATGGCTCGTCGATCTCGAGAACGACGATCTTTCGCTGCCGCGCGCAATGGCGAAACGGCAAGCGAGCGTGCGGCTCATCGGAGTTACGGCGAGCGGAAACGCGAATGCCGGGGCGCGGCGGGGGATGTTTACTTGCTTGCCGCGGAGCGCCTCGCGCACGGTTCTGGAACAGACGGTCGCGGCTGCATTTGAAACCATCGAACTGGCGGAGCGCGAGCGGACCGCGCGGGAAGAGTTGGCGCGAGCGGAACGCGAAACCGAGGAGCTGAACCGCATCGGCGTCGCGTTGTCGGAGACGCACGATGTCGGCGTTCTGCTGCGGCTCATTCTCGCCAAGGCTCGCGAAATCACCGGGGCCGACGCGGGCTCTCTGTATCTTGTCGAAGAAGCTCGCGGCGACGCGGACGGTTCCGGGGCCGCGGAGCCTCACCTGCGCTTCAAACTGACCCAGAACGACAGCCGGCAATTCCCGTTCACCGAATACTTGCTGCCGATTCGCGAGGATTCGATGGCGGGGTACGTGGCGATGCGCGGAGAAGCCATCGCGATGGAGGACGCGTATCGCGTGCCGCGCGACCTTTCCTACCGGCTCAATTTGCGATACGACGAAGAGACCGGCTACCGGACAAAATCAATCGTCACGCTGCCGATGAAGAACGGGCGCGGGGAAGTGCTCGGCGTGCTGCAGCTCATCAATTGCAAGCGCCACCGGGAGGCGCGGCTGCTGACGGCGGAAGACGTGGAGCGCGAAGCGCAGCCGTTTCCGGAGCGCGCGATTCGCATGGCGCTTTCACTCGCGTCGCAAGCGGCGGTGGCGTATGAAAACAGCAAACTGTACCAGGACATCGAGACGCTGTTTGAAGGATTCGTGCAGGCGGCCGTGACGGCGATCGAGCAGCGCGACCCGACCACGTCGGGCCACTCGCATCGCGTCTCGACCATGACGGTCGGCCTCGCGGAGATCGTGGATCGCGCGAGCACGGGCCCGTACGCGGACACGCGTTTCACGCCCGGGCAGATGAAGGAGATCCGGTACGCGGCGCTGCTGCACGATTTCGGCAAGGTCGGCGTGCGCGAGGAAGTGCTGGTCAAGGCCAAGAAGCTTTATCCGGCGCAGATCTCGGTGCTGCAAAACCGCTTCGACTACGTGCGAAAAGACCTGGAGGCGCGGACGGAGAAAAAGAAATTCCGCGCCGTGCTCGAATCGCAACGCGAAGAGGCGCTCAGCGAGGTGCAACGGCTGGATCGCGACCTCGATCGGCGGCTCACCGAACTGGACGAGGCGTTCGGGGTGATTCAGCAGGCGAACGAGCCGTCGCTGCTGCCGACGGGGCAATTCGACCGGCTGTTCGAGATCGCGCGCCTCTCGTACAGGGACCCTCGCGGCGCGGAGCATCCGCTGCTCACGCCGGATGAGGTGCGATTTCTTTCCATCCCGCGCGGCAGCCTCGATTCGAGCGAACGCCAGCAGATTGAGTCGCACGTGGTGCACAGCTTCAATTTTCTGATGCAGATTCCGTGGACGAAAGAGATCAGCCAGATTCCGTCCATCGCGCGCGCGCATCACGAAAAATTGAACGGCACGGGATATCCCTACCGGTTGAAGGGCGTTGAGATTCCCGTGCAGGCGCGCATGATGACTATCTGCGATATCTTTGACGCGCTCTCCGCCGCCGACCGTCCCTACAAGAAAGCCGTTCCCGCCGAGCGGGCGTTGGCGATACTCGAATCGGCGGTTCGGGAGAGCGAACTCGATCCGGAGTTGTTCAAGCTGTTCCTCGATGCGAAGATCTTCCAACTCTCCTTCCGGCCGTCTTGATTTTCTCTCGCGCGGAAGGCGCCGGGAACCTGCGTTACAATGAGCGCGATGCGAAGCTCAAGCGCTTTTTCGCGGCGAGTCGCGACGTCGCTCTTCATGGCGTGCGTTGCGTGCGCGCCACCCGCCGGGGGACGAGCCGCGGCGCAGAATCGCCCTGCACCCATTGCCGGCGCTCCACGCAGCATCGTCCTGCCCAGGGAATTGGTCTCCGGCGCGCCCGCGACACTTTCCGTTCTGGATGCCGCCGGACGGCTCGTGCCTGGAGTGGTTCTCGAAACGACCGGCGGCGAGAAGCTTCGCACCGATGCGACGGGACGCGCTGAATTCACTGCGCCTGCCGCGCCGGGGAAACTCGTCGTACACGTGGAGGGACGGATGATCGCGGCGTCGGCGCCGGTCGTGCCTGCTTCCGATTCAGAGCCAGGCGCTTCCTCGGGCGTTCGACTCGCGTCGAGCCCGCGCGTGCTCGAGGTGCGCAACCGGTTCGAGCTTGCCGGAACCGGGTTCCGCGGAATCGCGGACGAAAATCACATCGCAATCGGGGGAAAGCAAGCGCTGGTGCTTGCGGCTTCGCCCACCTCCATCGTGGCGCTGCCGGATCCGGACACGCCGCTAGGCGCAGCGGTACTCTCAGCCGGAATTGCAACTCAAACTCCCGCGACGGCGGCCGTGAGCGTCGTCACGTTGGAGGCGATCGGGCCGCAGGGGGCGCTGCGCGTGGGACAGCAAACGACGTTCACCGTGCGCGTGCGCGGCACGACGGAGCCGCTGAGGATCGAAGTTTCGGATTTGAGTCCGGCGATTCTGCAATTGCCCGATGGAAATCCATTGAGAATGACTACGAGCGGCGGGGCAATGAATGAAGCGAAGTTTGAGGTTGTGCCGCTGGCGGCGGGGAAGTATTCCGTTCGCGCGCACCTCGCGCCGAACGAATAGTCAGGCGCCGCGCTTTGCCGCGGATTCCAGCGGCGGAGCGGGGGTTGCGGCGGCCGGCAGCGAGCCTTCCGCCATCAGATCGAGTTCGGTGCGGGCGCGCTCGAGGCGGCGATCGGCCTCGGCGTAACTCTGCTGGGCATTGCGCAGGTGCGTCCCGAGCTTTTCGTAAACTTCGCCGAATGTCTCCCACTGTTTTTTCAATCCGGCGAGACTCGACAGCAGGCGTCGGGCGTTTTCTTCGATCTGCATTCCGCGCAGGCCCATGAGAATCACGCTGAGGTGCGCGTAGAGCGTGCTCGGCGAAACCGCGATGACGCCTTTGCGGCGGCAATACTCATCGAGCAGCACGCCTTTGGCGTCCGCCGAGCGAAGCAATTCGTAATACACACCCTCGGAGGGAACAAACATCAGGGCAATCTCGAGAGTATCCTCGCCGGGCAAAATATATTTCTTGGCGATGGAGTCGGCGTGCGCGCGCACGGCCTGCGAAAACGCGCGGCGCGCCTCCTCGCCCTCTTCGGCCATGCGGCGATAATCCTCCAGCGGGAATTTCGAGTCGATGGGGAGAAGCTTTTCGCGAAAACGCACGACGGCGTCCACGATTTCTCCCGTCGAAAAGCGATGTTGCATTTCGTAGGCGGCGGGCGGCAGCGTGTCGGAAAGGAGCCGGTCGAGCGCGACTTCGCCGAGCGTTCCGCGCGACTTGGCGCCGCCGAGCACGGCTTCGATGGTGTGAGCCGCGAGCGAGAGATCGCGCCCCGATTGCTGTACCTCGCCCAGCTGGCGCTGCAAGTGGCCCATCATGGACGTGGCCGATTGAAGCTGCTCGGAAACCGCGCGTTGCGCTTCGGTGGCGAGCGATCCCGCCGAAGCCATGCCGCTCTGGACCTGCTGAGTCACTTGGCCGAGCTGCTGCACGAAGGCTTGCGAAAGCTGGCCGAGCTGCGCGGCGAAGGCCTGCGATTGCCCGGCGGCCAGAGTTTGCATTTCCTGGCGCATCACGGTTAGCTGCGCGTCCTGACGGCGGCGCGCGAGCACACTGGCGCCCCACGCCGCCAGCGCGGCCGCGCCAGCGACGATGAGAATGGCGGCGAAGTTCATGAGCTCACTCTAGCGCGTCCGGCCGTTTGAAGAAACGGATTTCCGATGCAAGGAGGAAACGAAGCAGGAAAGCAGGGAGTGGCGCGCGGCGCGCGTCGAGAACGCCGAAAGTCCCAAAATCGCTAATCCTCCCTATACGGCTGCCGATTGTTGTACAACTTGAGTCGCTGCTGCGCCTTCTCGCCGGACTGCTTCTCATAGTCCGGAGATTCCAAGGCTTTCTGCTGCCACTTGATTGCTTGCTCATAATCGCCGCTTTCCGCATAGGCAGCCGCCAAAGTGGCCAGGTATTCCGGCTTATTCCATGCGGTCTGTTCGCACGCTTTGCCCGCGTACTCAACCGCTTTCTTGCCGTCGCGATATTTTTCTTTCGTGCTGGTAGCCATGAGCCAGGCCAGCGAGTCATACGATTCCGGGGCATAGACGCCGTTCGGCGCCAACGTGATGGACTTGTTGTAGTCGGCGATCGCGCCGTCAAGGTCGCCTTTTGTCCTGCGAAGCTGCGCGCGGGAGTTGTACGCCTCCGAATAAGCGGTTGGATCATCGTCTATGAACTTGGTGTAGTCGGCGATCGCGCCATCCACATCGCCTTTGGCTTTGCGCGCATTGGCACGATCCTGGTAGGCGTAGTTAGCTTGCGGCTGCAATTCGATGGATTTAGTGTAATCGGCGATCGCCCCGTCCCAATCGCCCTTGTCCGAACGAATGTTGCCCAGCTCGCCGTAGAGAACAAAGTTTGTAGAGTCGATCTTGAGGGCTTCGCTGTAATCGGCGGTCGCCCCGTCGAGGTCCTTCTTTTCGAACCACCGCACTTTGCCGCGCATGGCATAAATGCGAGCATCTTGCGGATCAATCTCAAGAGCCTTCGTCAGATCGGCGATGGCGCCGTCGATATCCGCCGTGCCTTGGTTGCCCGGCCCGCGCCGGTGATATTTCTTATTCCATCGCGCATCGGCGCGTTCGGTCAAAGCCTCCTTGTAGCGTGGATTGATTTCGAGGGCTTCGGTGAAGTCCGCGATGGCGTCATCAAAATCATCCATTTCGCGGCGCGCCCGCCCCCGGCCCAAGTACGCGGCGGCACTGCGCGGATCGATCGCGATCGCTTTGGTGAAATCAGCGATGGCATTGCCAAAATCGCTCTGGCTCAGCCGTTCTTGGCCCTGTTGCACGTAGTCTGAGGCGGAGGTCTGCGCCTGCGGGGAAGTCTGCCCTTGCACAGAGGAAGCCCCGAAGACGAGCAGCAGAATCAAACGTGCGGAGACGGAGCGCATGCTCACCCCCCTCGAGCAGGAGTTCGTTGCTCTAGCGCATCATAAGCCTCCGGAACAGCGCCGTAAGTGGAAATCGTGGCCGTTGTCTACCAGTTCACCTTCAACGCGAACTGAAATTGCCTTGCATCGAGGGCCGCGCTCGGCTGGCCGGCGAAGCACGTATTGGTGCCGCTGCTGGTGACTTCAGCAGGGGCCAGAGGGTCGCACACGTCGTTCACGTCGCCGACGTTGAAGCGATTGAGCAGGTTGAAGCCTTCCGCGATCACCTCGAGGTTGGCCTGCTCTTTGAAGTAGAACTTGCGGTCGAGGCGCGCGTCGATCGTGAACGTCGCGGGCTTGTAAAACGCGTTGCGCGGGAGATTGCCGTCGCAACCGAGGCCGGTAAGCGGCAAGGTCACGGGCGCGACTTCGCAATTTGTGATAACGCCGAACGTGACGCCGTGGATGTAGGGCGAAACGGCCGTGTTGACGGCGTTGCCGGTGCCGGAAACGACGGAGGGGCGGCTCGTCGTGGCGCTGAAATCGTTGTTCAAGTCCTCGCCGGTGATGACGTTGAAAGGCAGGCCGGAGGATACGTCAATGATCGGGGCGAAAGTAAAGTCCGCGAGGACCTTTTTCCAGACGCCTCGATCGTGGGTGGAGTAGGGAGATGTGAAGACGGCGCTGCTGACCCATCGGTGCCGCTGGTCAAACGTCGAGTTGCCCCATTCGAGGTCGGGCCGCGTGTTGTCCTGGGGGTTGAGCAGCGATTGTAAATCCGTGGAATCGTCGAACGCGTGCGACCAGGTCCAGCTCGTGACGAACTCGACGTGATTGTCCAGGCGCTTGGAGAGCGACACCGTCAAGCCGTTGTAGTTCGAGCCGCCGGTGGACTGCTGCTCGTTCGCGTCGCTGAAGGGAATCGTTACCCCTGCCGGGCCCGTGGGGAAGCCTGCGACTTGCGCGAGGCCCTGGAGCACCGAAAGCGGAAGTCCGAGGATGCCGAAAGTGGGGTTCGGGCCGGACGGCCGGAAATAGTTGAAGATCGCGGCGGTGCCGATGTAGCCGAACGGCGCTCCCGAGCAAGTGCGGTTCGTGTAGCCGGTCGCAAGGGCGATGGGAGCGACGACTTGGAAACTGGAGTTGGCCCCGGTGGCCGTGCACGTTCCGGGGGCCAAATTCGGAATGCCCACGAGGAAGGGACTGTTCGCCGTGAACGGGATGCCGGCCCTCAGGGCGTTGTCGGCATTCTGGAGCAAGAGCTTCACGTTCGTGGGATTAATGTTCACGGGGCGATTGATGTGGAGGCCTCGCGTGAAGCTGTAGCCGATCGAGAGTTTGTAGTTCTTGCCGAACTGCTGCTCGATCGTCAGATTGCCCTGCTCCGCATACGCGTAAACAAAATTCTTCGCCACGGGGTAGGTGAACGGAAGCACGGCGAGCGGGAGAGCGGAACTGGGGCTGAGAAAATTCTGATTCGTGAAGAACGAATTGGGGAACAAGCCGTCGAAACGCTGCTGGCTGGGTTGATAGCCCATGTTGTAGCTCGAGGGCGCGTTGAGGACGCCCTGGAAGATGGACGCCGCGTTGAGAACGCTCAGCGCGGTGACAGGCGAAAGGGCGGTCGAGCTCGGCGAGCCGGGGACGAATTCGTACTGCGCGGATTCGGAGCCGTCGGCGGTTGTGGCGAGGAAGGCCAGGGCCAGCGGCGGATGATCGTAGAAGATGCCGTATCCGGCGCGGATAATCGTTTTTCCTTTTCCGATGGGGTCCCAGGCGATGCCGATGCGCGGCGCGAAATTCTTGTAGTCGCGCGGGATTCCTTCGACGGTTTCCATCGCCAGCTCCGCCGGGCCGTTGTAAGCGCCCTTGGGCGTGAAGAGCGGAGAGAGTTCAACGTCGTAGCGGATGCCGTAGTTCACGGTCAAACGCCGCGTGACCTGCCAACTGTCCTGCGCGAAGCCAGCGAACGCATTATTGTCGAACGGGCGGTAGGAGCTGCCCATGCCTTGCAGGAAGGCGCTCGGCTCGCCGAGGCCGTAGGCTTGCACGCCGGTCAATGACGGTACCAAGGAGTTGATGGAAACGGAGGAGAAGCGGAAGAGTCCGCCGAAATCGAGCTGGAACTGGCTCGTGCCCGAGCGCAACTGCACCAGGTTGATGTCCACGCCGAATTTCATCGTGTGGCGTCCCTTGATCCAGCTGAGGTCGTCGGTAAACTGGTCGCGCCGCTCGATGCGATTCACTGTCGAGAACGGCTCGCGGCCGAAGGACGCGACGCCAAGAATGTCCACCGCCGGATTACTGCCGCCGGGCAAACTCGAATAGGTGTAGAAAACGCTACGGCGCGCATATTGGGCGCGAAACTCGTTCAACAGATTCGGGCGAATGGTCGTTACGTGCTGGCCGACGAGTGCGAAATCGCGCGAGGTCTGCGCCGAAGTACGCGAGCCGGCGTTTTCGCCGAACGTCTGATCCTGCCCGTTCACCTCGATGCCGGTGACCGTGGAAGGGCTGACATTCACGCGAATAAACGATGAGTTGCGCGCGTTCCAAAAGTGATCGATGCGCGCGGAATAGTACGAGGTCTTCTCGGACGTGGGAAAATTTCCCTCGATCGAGTCGAGCGGCACGAACGACGCAGGCGGCGGAGCCAGAAAGCCAAAAGCGGGTGGGAAAAAGGCTGCTCCTGCCGGCAGGCCAAACAACACGGCGCTGGGCCCGAGATTTCCATGCAGCGCGAAGTACGAAGACGCGCCGGTGACGGCGGCAGCTTGCGAAAGTTGTGACCCCATTGGACTCGAGAGAAAGGCGTTGCAAAGGGCGGCGGAAGGGTTCGACCCTATCGCGCCCGTAATGGCTGACGTATAGAATCCCGCTTGCGTCGCTGTCATCAGCAGTGGGACGGGAATGCACGGGATGGCGGATGACGTGAGTCCGAACGGCCCAACCGCGCCGGGGAAAGGCTCGCCGATATTGCTGAAGCCGGATTCCTCCCGGCGCGTCCTCTCATAGGAGAGGAAGAAAAAGGTCTTGTCCTTTTGAATCGGGCCGCCGAGTGTGGCTCCGCTCTGGACGCGCGTATAAGCCTGCTTGACCGGATTCAAATTGCCCGTGTTCGGGTCCACCTGTACGGAAAACGGATTGCGGGCCTGGAAGGCGCTGTTGCGAAGGAATCCGAAGACGTTGCCGTGGAACTGATTTGTGCCGCCCTTGGTGACGATGTTCACCACGCCGCCGGTGGCGCGGCCGAACTCGGGCATGTAGCTATTCACGATGATCTGAAATTCCTGCACGGCCTCCTGTGAAACCGTCGCGCGTACGCCGTTCACGGATTCGTCCACGGCATCGGCGCCGTCCACGGAAACTTCATTGGAACGCGCGCGCTGGCCGCCGAAACTCAGGCCGCTGGTGGGCGCGGCGCCCATTAGCGGAGCGTTGTCGCGGTTGGTCTGCGAATCGAGCAGCGTGAAGTTGATGTAGTTGCGGCCGTTGATCGGGAGGTTGTCGATCTGCGTGCTGCCGACGGTTTGGGCGACGGAAGTGTTCGAACGTCTCGATGACGAGCGGCGCATCTTTGATCGTTACAGTCGTCTGCCCAGAGAGCAGTTGCAGGTGCGCGTCGAATGTGGCGGCGGAGCCGATGGTCAACTCCAGGCTCGGATTGATCATCTTCGTGAAGCCCTTGCCCTCGATATCCAGCTCGTATGTGCCCGGCGCTATGCCCACGAAATGGTATTCCCCGGAGGAGTCCGTCGGCTGCGATTCGACCACGCCGGTCGCCTTGTTCGTCAGGCTGACTTGCGCTCCGGCTACGACCAGCCCCTGCGGATCGTAAACGTGTCCGGACAATTCGGCCGTGTTCACCTGGGCCCGAGCGCTCGGCCCCACTGCCAGCACGCTCGCAAAGACCAAACAGAAACCCATCAGCCTTCCTGCACGCATGACGTTTCTCCCCCTCGCGATTGCAAAAGTGAATCGCCCGTTCGACCTCGATTGGATTGGCAAATCCGAACGGGGCTGGGAAGCCCCCAATGGCCGCCCCGGAGGCCAGTCGCTGAGGGCTTTTACTTCATTCCGGGTAGATTTGGCAATGAAGATTTGCGGCGGGCCCCGGAGTTTGCGGCCGCACGACGTTCTCGCGCCATGGAATAGCCTGCTCTGCATCATGCACGCGAGATTCTCCGGAGGATATGCCAGGGCGGAAGGAGGGGAAACGTCAGTCCGAGAGGCGGCCGATCAGGCGGCGCAAGCGTTCGCGATCGGAAGCTTTCATGTGCACGAATTCGACGCCGCCGCCACCCGGGGAAACATTGCGGACGATCGCGGTGGACTGAATCTTGTGCAAGCCCGCGCGGAATTCCACTTTGAGCGAATCGCCGACGGAGAGCCTCTGGTTCGCTTCGAGATACGCGCCGCCGAGGCTGATGGTGCGCACCTTGCAGATCCCGGCGCGCGCACCTTCGAGCTTCGCCGAATACGTGGAGTCCAGCGGGATGCGGATGTAGCGGCGGGGCCGGGCGAACGGGAGGCCTGACTTGCTCAACGCATCCTGCTGCGCGCGGACGCGCGCGGCCGCGGGGTGATTCTCAATGAGCGCCAGGGCTTCTTCCGCGGCGGAGCGCAGGCCCGCGGGCTCGGCGTGCGTCAATCCGTTGCGTTCGCGCACGATCATGCGAAGCAATTCCGCGGCTTCGGCGGCGCGCATTCTGCCGAGCGCCTCGACGGCCTTGATGCGGAAGAAGAACGTCGCGCAACGATTCGTGCATGCCGGAAGCGATTTCGATGAGCAGCGGCAGGGCGCGGGCATGCTGCGCCAGGCCGATCTGATCGAGCATAGAAGGCACCGTGAGCGAATGCGCTTCCGCGACGACCCGGCGGAATGCCTCCGCCGTCTGCGCGATGAGTTCCGGATCGGTGAGCCGCGACAATTCCGTGACGGCCAAATCCTGCAGATTCCAATCCCAACTCGGCAACGCGCGAGGCAAGCACGCGATGAGCCGCGCGGGTTCCACCGCGGAAAGCAGTTTGATCGCTGTGACGGCGGGCTGGCGGCGCGGCTCGAACAGTCTGGATTGCAGCGCGCCGAGCACGGGCTCGCCCGCGGCGCGCACGAGCCGCGCCATGGCCGGCAGCGTGGCCAGCCCTTCGGGCGCCGTCAGCAGAAGCGCCAACCGGTCAAGCAGCCGTGCGGGATCGCGCCGCAGAAGCCGAGGGAGAACGGCATCGAGCGGGCGATTTGCAAGCGCGTCTTCCACAAGATACAGCCACGATTCGTCCGCCGTGATGCGAGAGACCATCGCGGAAATGTGCGCGTGCTCGGCGTCGCGCGGCGCCGCGTCCAGTGCGACGAGGATGCGCTCGAATTCGGCGTAGTGGCGGCCCGTCAGTGCGAGCCGCGCGAGGCGTTCCATGAGCACCGCGAGCAGGCCGGAAATTCCCGGTGAAGTTTCGAGCACGAGCGCGCGGGCAACGTCGCGGCCCAAATCTTCGGCCGAGGAGTGAGGCCAAAGCCGCGCGATCTGAGGCTCGATTTCGGCGAGCCCGGCGGCGACCGCGCGCCGCGCGCGCGCTTCTTCCGATTCCAGACCCGAAGCGTAGCGAAGCAGCAAGGCGCGCGCCTCGCGGGCGGGCGTTTCGGTGTCGCGGGTTTCGGCCGCGGTCAGCATCGGCTCGATATGGTGCGCAAAAGCGGTCGCGGGAACGCACCACGCATCGTGGCTGCGCAGAACTCGCGTGCGCTCGCGCGCGGGCAATCCTTCCCAAAACAGGTCCACCAGCGCCGCGACGCGCTGCTCGGCGACATCGGGAGCTTCGGAGAGGTCGCCCTTGGCAAGGCGCTCGCGTTCGAGGCCGGCGAGCATGGCAACGATTTCCGGCGCGTGAATGTGGCCGCGCAGAAATTCGCGCTGCGAGAACTCCAGGAGAAGGCAATCCGTCAGGCGGTTTACATATCCGTGCAAAGTGTCCGCCGGGCGCGGAGGATGGATGGATACGGCCCGGGCGGAGAGTGCGATCGCCAGCGGAGTGGCCTCGCCCATCTCGGCATGGAGGCGCCGTGCGGCTGCCTCCGCGGAGGGCAGCGATACCTCCTCGAGCGCTCCCAGTTTTTGCAGAAGGCGCATGGCTGCGATCGCCTGGTCGCGCGACATCGGAGGAAACGATCGCGAGTCGTGCGTTGAATGGGGAGAGGCAGGGTCCTCGTAGGCAAGCAGCGCCGAGACAAAGACGGTGAGCAGCGTATCGTCCTGGCGATCGATCGGCAGGTTGACGCGGATGCCGCCGATGCGCGCGGCCCCGAGCCAGGAGTCCCATTCCGCCGTGGCAGCTTCCGGTGAAGCGCGGCGCGAGCGCGCGGCCTCGGCGATCTTCTGCGCGAACATCTCAATCTCGCCCAGGTGCGCCTGCGACAAGAACACAATCGAACTCAGGCCCGCGCGAGTCAATTCGCCGGCGAGCGCCTTCCAATCGCCCTGCGGATCGGCAAGCGGGCGACCCCGCGGGCATTCCGGATGCGGCGAAACGAGCGCGCCCCGCTCGACCGCGATCGTAATTTTGGGCACAACGGTCAAGGCGCTGCGCATGCGCCGTTCGGTTTCCTGCAAATGTTCGACCCAGCGCGGGTGAGTGCTTTGGTAAAGGCGCGCGGATCGCAACAGGATGCGGAATGCTTCGAGGAAAGACAGAATTGCAGAATCAGCGGCTGTGTACGCGGGGCGTGCTTGTTCGGACAGAAGCTTTGCCTGCGGGTCTCGGACGGCTTTCGGAAGCGCGGCCGGCGCGGGCGTCAAGGGAACTGCCGCGACGCGAAGAGGTTCCGTGGCTCGGGTCGCTGCCTTCAGGCTCACCGCAACACCTCTTCCAGTCCCGGAGCGCCGCGACTTGTGCGACGATTGCGATCGCTCCGTTCAATCCGTCGAGCGGCCCACGCAGTCTTCGGGCTACTGCGGGAACCGGTTCTCACCCTTTGCGTGCTAATGGTTCTAGATGTAGCACGACCGCTGCCGACCAGAGTGTATTCGTAGGTGACACAAACACAAGGGATTACGGGGACGCCGCGCCCAATCCATCACGGGCGGCGGCCGGAACGTATAGAAACGTAACAACCGCGGCCTGCCGTTCCACATATGGAATTCGGCGAAAAGAAAGGGAAAATGGCTAAGGTTGGGGCGATGCTTCGGGCTGCCCTTGTTCTCCCGGCTCGAGCAGCACGCGGTACAACTCTATTCCTTTACCTGCGCGAATATCCACTTCAGCCTGCGCTTTGTAGCCGGCGAGTGTGAACGAGACCACGTGAAGCCCTACGGGAAGATCCAGCCGCGCGGGAGTGCGCTGTCCGGTGGGATTTCCGTCAACGAAGATTTCAGCGCCCTTCGGCACCGAACGCGCCCAGACCCATCCATCTCCCGCGGGAACCGGTTGCAAGGTGGCGCTGATTCGCGCCGATTGGCCCGCCGCCACGACGACCTCGCCTCGATACGGTTCAAAGCCTTGCTTCAAAACGCCGATGCGATAGTTGCCAGGTGCGAGAGACAGGCTCGATGGCGTCTTTGCGATTTGTTGCTCGCCGTTCACCAAGATGGTGGCATCCGGCGGATCCGAAATCACGTTCACGGTTCCTCTTGCAGCTGGTGCTGGAGTATTTTTCGGCTGCGGTTCGATCGCCGCGGGCGGGGCCGGTGCGGGAGATCCTAGAGCCGGCGAACTTGCGGAGGGCGTCACAGCGTCAGGTGCTTTCTCAGCGATTGGCTGAGGCTCCGATGACGGACCGGCGGCTTCCTGTGCCGGTGGAGTCTGGTGAGCGGGCGATGCCGCGGGTGGGGACGCCGGACTCACGCTCGGCGCAGGCGCTGGAGCGGTCGCGGAAGTTGCAGCCGGAGTGGGTGCCGACGCGGGCCGCTGGGGCAGGGGTAGCGCGGCGCTTGGTGCCGGAGTCGTTCGCACGTGCAGCCAGAGATCGTTTAGAACGGGCCAGATTCGTTGTCCCGCATAGAAAATGATCCCGAGGAGAACGAGGGAAATCACAAAATTGCGAACTCTGTGCTGCGCGGGCTCGGCTTCGGGCTCTCGCCAGATGGGTGGCGGGGTTCTCCGGCTGGCTCCCGACATCGCAGTTTGCAGTCCGGTCGGGCGCGCGGCGGGCTGTTGCACAGGGGAGCCGGGAGCGGGAAGGCGCATCGTCGGCAACTCGGCGGCATAGGCGGGCGAGTGAGTCCGCGCGGACCCTCTCGCTGCAAGATGATGATTCTTGAGCGCCTCCCACATCTCGCGTCCGTTTTGGAAGCGCGCGTCCGGATCCTTCATGAGCGACCGCGTGATGACCTCGGAAAGTCCAGGATGAATGGACGGGTCAATCTCCCGCGGCGGAATCGGCTCTTCATTCACAATCTTATAGATAACTGTCGTGACGGTTTCGCCGGGGAAAGGTTTCTGTCCGGTGACCAGCTCGTAGAGAATCACGCCGAGCGCGAACAGATCCGAGCGGCCGTCCACCGGCTTGCCCTTGATCTGCTCGGGTGACATGTAGGACGGCGTGCCGATCACGCTTGCCGTTTGCGTCGCGCCCATTTGCAGGATCTTGGCGGTGCCGAAGTCGGTGATCTTGAGATGATCCTCCTGCGAGAGCATCAGGTTCGCGGGCTTGATATCGCGATGAACGACTTTGTGCAGGTGGGCGTAGTCCAGCGCCGAGCAAGCTTGCTCCATCAGCCGCAACACGCGCGCCACCGGGAAGGATTGCTGGTCGTCGAACAGCGCCTGCAGGCTCCGTCCTTCCACCAACTCCATGGTGATGTAGAACAGACCGTCTTCCTCGCCTGCGTCATGGACGACGACGATGTTCGGATGCGCGAGTTGGCCCGCGGCGCGCGCCTCCGTCTTGAACCGCGCGACCAAGTCCTCGCGGTTCATTCCCGTGCCCGCTTCCACCAGCCGGACGGTCTTGACCGCGACCGTCCGCCCGATCACCGGATCGTGGGCGCGGTACACAATGCCCATAGCTCCGCGGCCGAGTTCCTCGACGAGTTCGTAACGGCCGGCTTTGGTCATTGTGGACACAATAGGCGACGCGAAGGCAGCCTGAAGGCAACCTGTCTGGATTTCTGCTGGGGCGCCGCCGGAAACTGGCGGAAACCGAACGACGCCTGACGGGAGAGTTGTGGCTCAGCCGGAAGCAACTCACCCGAATTCCATCCTTCTATAGATAGCCCCTGGCCGGGAGCAGCGTCAACGACGGCGAAGTACAATGTTCCGCATTCGCAACAAGGCGCGGGCCCTCGATCGCATCAAGTCGGTCCGCCTTGCCCGTGGACGTTATCTGGACGCAGGATGCGCGGGCAATCAGCCTACTAAGTTATTTAGTCATAGTGAGTTAAGCAGAATTTAGCCGAGGGGTCGGGTGGTCGGTCGGAGAGTGATGCTTTGCAGAAGCCGGGGCTCTTCGCCGGCTTCACTGCGGCTACCGCCCGGTGTCACTCTGGAGGCCGTGAAGCGGCTCCGGCGAGCTGCACGAGCGACCCCGTCGGCGGAGCGGCTTGCGGCTTGAGCGTTTGGGGGCCGCGCCAATTGTCCACCACGCCGATCTGCTGCACGCACGAGATGGTGCACAGCGGCGCGCATGGCTTAATCGTGAAATATTCCCGGCGGCGCAGCTCCGGCGTGTACTCGGCCAGCGGAATTCCGGGGTAACCACGTTGCTGCGAGCACCAGTGCACGAGCCCATCCTCGCAGATATAGAGGTAACGCGAGCCCGAGCGGCAGCGCCACTGGTTCGGTTCGCCGCGCGCGATGTGGTGCTGGAAACCGTTGATGCGCGAGAAGGAGCGCTTTCCCATGCCCATGATTTCCTCGAAAATTTCCTGCTCGCGTCCTCCGAGCGGCTTCAGTTGCCCGTTGTGATCGTGCAGGATTCCGACCGTGCTCGTGAAGCCCAGCTCCCGCGCGCGTTTCGCCACAGCGAGCGCGTCTTCGGGATTCTTCACGCCGCTGCCGAGCACGGAATTGATGTTCACCTGAAAGACGGCGTGCTCGGCCAGCAGCTTCAACTTTTGATCGAGCACCTTCAAGCTCTTCATGGAGACTTCGTCCGGCTTCGCGTTGTCAATGCTGATTTGCAGGTATTCGAGTCCGGCGCGGTTGAGGCGCTCGATTCGCTCGGCGGTCAGCAGGTAGCCGTTTGTGATCAGGCCGGATAGCATGCCGCACTTGCGCATGTGCACGATGATGTCGTCCAGGTCCGGGTGCAGCAGCGGTTCACCGCCGCTGATTGTCACCACGGACGATCCCATCCCGGCCAGCAGATCCAGGCGCCGCTTCATCTCGTCCAGCGGCACCGGCTTCGAGAAATCGTCGAATTCGTTGCAGTACGTGCACGCGAGATTGCACCGCCGGATGGGGATGATGTGCACCAGCAGCGGATGCCGCGTCGAGAGAAGGCCCCAGATGACCCCGCGCAGTTCCCGGGCGCGCGTGCGCAGGGAGCGCAGCCTTCGCCGGATTTTCGTGCGCGTGGCCATCGTCTTATAAATATACCGGGAATTGCGCGGTAATTGTACCGCGGGCCGCGGGTTGCGCGCCCTCCTGCGCTCAATTGTGCGCTAAGATACGAACCTCTCAAAACGCGCCCTGCCTCGGCCATACGGAAATGGGATTGAGATGACCGCGGGCGCGGAAGAGGCCTTCAGGAGGAGCTCCTTTGACGGACACAGCACCCGGAGTGGCGATGGGGCAGACGGAATCTGCGGCTGAAACGATCGCGGTGCGGCACGACTGGAGTCGCGACGAAATCCGGCGAATTTTCGGCCTGCCGCTGCCGCACCTGATCTTCTTGGCGCAGCAGACGCATCGCCGCTTTCACGATCCCTCGAAGGTGCAGTTGTGCCGCCTGCTTTCGATCAAGACCGGCGGCTGCCCGGAAGATTGCGTCTATTGCCCGCAGAGCGCGCATTACACGACCGGCGTGGATCGCAGCTCGCTGATGGATACGCGGGAAGTCCTCAGTTTCGCGCAACGCGCGCGCGAAGAGGGCGCGACGCGCTTCTGCATGGGCGCCGCGTGGCGGCAGGTGCAGGACGGGCCGGAGTTCGATCGCGTGCTCGATATCGTGCGCGAAGTCGCCGCGTTGGGGATGGAAGTTTGCTGCTCGCTCGGGATGCTGACGCAAGAGCAGGCCGACCGGCTGGCCGAGGCCGGGCTCACCGCGTACAACCACAATCTCGACACTTCGCCGGAGTTCTACGGGAGCATCATCACCACGCGGCACTATGAGGACCGGCTGCGCACGCTCGATGCAGTGCGCAAATCGGGCATAACAGTGTGCTGCGGCGGCATCCTCGGCATGGGCGAATCCGACGAGGACCGCGCTGGCCTGCTCTGGCAACTCGCCACGCTCGACCCGCACCCGGAAAGCGTGCCGATCAACGTTTTGGTTCGGGTCGAGGGCACGCCAGTCGCGGAGCGTGAACCGCTCGACCCGTTCACGCTCGTTCGCACAATCGCCACGGCGCGCATTCTGATGCCTGCCGCGATGGTTCGGCTGAGCGCGGGCCGCCGATCGCTCTCGCGCGAAGCGGTTGCGCTGTGCTTTATCGCCGGCGCGAATTCGCTCTTCATCGGCGAAAAATTGCTCACGACACCGAATCCCGATCCCGAATCCGATCACGAGTTGATGCGCCAACTTGGCCTCGAACCGCTGCCCCCGCCGCGCGAACTCGCAGCGGACGCCTGAGATCGCGCCGTGCGGGCCGCCGAACGGTTGCGCCGCGAACTCGCCGAACTCGAGTCGGCTGTCGCAACTTCGCTCGCTCGAAGTCGCGCCGGCCCTCGATTTTTCCTCGAACGACTACCTCGGCCTCTCCGTTGACCCGCGCCTGAAGCAAGCCGTCGCCGGCGCGCTTGCCGGCGCCGAGCCCGCCGCCGCGACCGGTTCGCGCCTGCTCTCCGGCCACTTCGAGCGCTGGAACGAGCTCGAAAGCGATTTCGCGCGCTGGATGGGCGCCGAAGCCGCGCTGTTTTTTACGTCGGGCTATCTCGCCAATATCGGTCTGCTCGCCGCAGTTCTCGCGCCGGAGGACACCGTCTTCTCGGACAGCGCGAATCACGCCAGCCTGATTGACGGCATCCGGCTCTCGAAGGCGCGCAAGGTCGTCTTTCCGCATCTCGATTTGAATTTTCTCGAGGACGCGCTGCGCTCCGAACCCGCAACCGGCGCGCGTTTTATCGTCGTCGAGAGCGTATTCAGCATGGAAGGCGATCGCGCGCCCCTTGCGGAGCTGGCGGCTCTTGCCGAGCGCCACGGCGCCGAGCTGATTCTGGACGAAGCGCACGCCATCGGCGTCTTCGGCCCGTGCGGACGCGGCGCAGTCGCCGAAGCCGGCCTTGCGGACCGCGTGTTTGCGGTGGTGTGCACTTGCGGCAAAGCGCTCGCTTCCTCGGGCGCATTCGTTTGCGGCTCCGCGACGCTTCGGCAATTCCTCATCAATCGCGCGCGAACGTTTATCTTCAGCACGGCGCTTCCGCCGCATTTCGCCGCGCACGTTCGCGCCGGGTGGGAACTCGCCGCGGAAGCCGATGCGGAACGCGCCCGGCTGGCGGCGAATGCAAAAGCGCTGCGCGAAGTTTTGCGCGCGCATGATTTCGATTTGCTGCGCAGCGAGTCGCAGATTGTGCCGGTTGTGCTCGGCGAGAATCAAAAGGCCGTCGCCGTGGCGGAGCAATTGCGCGCGGCGGGATTCGGCGTTCGCGCGATCCGTCCGCCGACCGTCGCTCCGGGCACGGCGCGCCTGCGAATTTCGGTCACGGCGCGGCACTCGGAATCCGTGCTGCGAGAATTAGCGGCCGCGATTGAGGCCGCAGCTCGCCTGCCGGAAGGCACGGCGCGGCCTCGCACGGCCACGGCGCGAAGGCAGGCCGCGCGATGAACGGATACTTCATCACGGGCACGGACACAAATGTAGGCAAGACGGTTCTGTCGGCGCTGCTTGTCGCCGCGCTCGACGCGAATTATTGGAAGCCGATTCAAACCGGTTCGATCGAGGGCACGGATCGCAATTCCGTGCAGCGGTTCGCGGAAGTTGGCGACGATCGACTCTTGCGCGAGGCTTATATCTTCGAGCCGCCCGTTTCGCCGCATCTTGCCGCGCGAGAGGCCGGCGCGCGCATTCGTCTTGACCATTTGCCGTGGCCGCCGGTGGGGGTAGGTTCCGCGCCGGAGCGGCCGTGGATCGTCGAAGGCGCGGGCGGCGCGCTGGTGCCGATCAACGAAAGCGAAACGATGATTGATCTCATGCGGCGTATCGGTTTGCCGGTGGTGATCGCGGCGCGCACTTCGCTCGGCACGATCAATCACACGCTGCTCACGCTGGCGGCTCTGCGCGGCGCCAAATTAGCCGTGCACGGCGTCGTCTTGATCGGCGACGAGAACGCCGAGAATCGCCGCGCCATCGAGGACTACGGCCACGTCCGCGTGCACGGCCGCATCCCGCGGCTGCCATCGATCGATCGCGCCGCGCTGTTGCGCGCGTTTGAAACTCATTTCGATCGCGCTGCGTTTTCTGCGCGCAACGCGGCGCTCGGACACGCAGGCTGAGGAGAATGCCATGACCCGATCCGCCATGCAAATCTCGCCTCCCGGAATCTGGCATCCGTTTTCGCAGGAGGGTTCGGACCCGCCGCCGCTTCGCGTGCGCCGCGCGGAGGGCGCATACATCGAACTCGAGGACGGGCGGCGCATCCTCGATGCAATTTCCTCATGGTGGGTGAATCTCCACGGACACGCGCATCCGGCCATCGCGGAAGCGATCGCGCGGCAGGCGCGCGCGATGGAGCACGTCGTTTTCGCGGGCTTCACGCACGCGCCCGCCGAGGAATTGGTCGCGCGGCTGCGAAAGGTTCTGCCGCCCGCGCTGCGCCACGTTTTCTTCTCGGACGACGGGTCGACTGCGGTGGAAGTCGCGCTGAAGCTCGCCGTGCAGTATTGGCGCAACATCGGGCGCCCGGAGAAATGCCGCATCGTCGCGCTCGAACACGCGTATCACGGCGATACGCTCGGCGCGATGTCCGTGAGCGACGATTCGCCGTTCACGGCGGCGTTTGCGCCCTTGCGATTGCCGGTGCTGCGCGCGCATTCGGCGTATTGCTATCGTTGCCCGGTCGGCAAGAAGCGCGCAACGTGCAGCATTGAGTGTCTCGACAGCCTGCGCGCGTTGCTCGATCAGCGCGGCGCGGAAATCGCCGCCGTGATCGTCGAGCCGCTGCTGCAGGGCGCGGGCGGGATGATCGTGCATCCGGAGGAGTTTCTCGCCGGCGTTCGCGAATTGACCGCGCGGCGCAACGTGCTTCTGATCGCGGACGAAGTCCTCACTGGATTCGGACGCACGGGCCGGATGTTCGCGTGCGACCGCGCGGGCGTCTCGCCGGATTTGATGTGCCTCTCAAAAGGAATCACGGGCGGATTCCTCCCGCTCGCCGCGACGATTGCGACCGGGGGAATCTTCGACGCGTTTCGCGGACCAGACCGCACGCGCGCTTTCTTTCACGGACATTCTTACACCGGCAATCCCATCGCCTGCGCCGCGGCCAACGCGAGCCTCGAGGTTTTCGATTCGGAGCCGGTCTTCGAATCCATCGCCGCGATCGAAGCGATTCACGCCGAACGATTGGCGAAATTGAAGGCGCGGCCGGGAGTTGGAGACGTGCGCTGGATCGGGTCGGTCGGCGCAATCGAGCTGGAAGTGCCTGACGCGGGCTATTTGTCGGCGTTGCGCCCCAAACTTTACGATTTTTATTTGAGCCGTGGAGTGTTGCTGCGCCCGCTCGGCAACGTGGTTTATGTGCTTCCGCCGTACGTCATCACGCCGCGCGAATTGCATTCGGTTTACGACGTCATCGAAGAATCGCTCGATCTCGTGAACGCCTCACGTTGAGCACGGTGCCCGCGCTCCGGGGTTAGTTGTATGGAGTGTCAGCGGCGAACTGCCCGATGCTGTGCTCCTCGATTCAGGCTCGAATTGCCGTCGTTGAACTGCGAACCGACAAAGACACTGACCCGCCGCTGGAAATGTATTTCAAATTTTGCTAGGGTTGAGCTGTGTAGCGTCGAGCTGCGGCGTGACAGTCCGACGGCACATTCGAGGAGCACCACAAATGAAACGCAGCCACAGACGCATCCGCCGCACGCTAATCGCTCAGATGGACCAAGACGCACCAGGCGTCATCGTGAATGGACTCTTGGCCTCGATTACATTTGCAATGAGGGACCGATGTCTCAGAGCGCCCTACCCCGACTATGCTCTTTGCCACGCACTCAACTCCGCTGGTGAAGAGTGGGCCAGAGAGACGATGAACTCACTGGTCGGGTTTGGCGTTTGTGCGGGCCTACTAATCCTCTTTAGCTAACCCTCATCATTGCGCCAGCGCCGCTTCGCGCCCTTCGAGCGGTTCTGCTTTTTTGTGAGTACTTGGAGATTGTCTTCCGCATTCCCGCCTCCGCGGGAATGCGCAAGCTTGTGATCTATCTCGTGAATGCTCCGGTTGAAGATCTGCCCGGTTTCCTTCTCCCACTTCGCGATGGCTTGTCGCCTCGCGCGTTTCGAAATATAGCGCGACCGCCCCGGCAGTGATCGAGCCACGAGTACGCCGATCACCAATGCTGCAACATATGCCGCCAGCGGGGAGAGCCCGGCCTTCCACAGCAGCAGGAACTCAACAAGAGCACAGATGGAGGCTACAAGTGTCCCGCGCACCCGATGGAGAACTGCTTCTCTTCGCCGGTACAGGAAGGCGAAAGCAATCAATCCGGCAGCGACGTAGAGGGCGAATGTCTGGTTTTGGTTCATGGCTTGAATCTCCAACGCGTGCGGTTGTTGAAGCCTACGCCACGGTGCGGGTTAGGTCAACGGCCGCGTGGTAGAATCCGCCGCAAAGGAGGATACATGGCCAATAAGTTGGGCAGAGTTAAGGGCAACAAGACGCATTTGGACGTCGTGTTCCTCAATGCCAAGGGCCGCAAACGAGGTGAAGTTCGACTCAAGCCCAACCGCGTTCTGTGGGCACGTCCGAACGAAAAGGGATGGCGAGGAGTTTCCTTACGAAAATTCGAGGAGTTCATCAGCGGGAAAGGCAAGCACCAAACCAAATAGTGGCGGGACCGGGCGGACTTGAACCGCCAACCTAGAGTTTAGGAAACTCTTGCTCTATCCAGTTGAGCTACGGCCCCGACGCGAAAACTACCTCAGCACGATCTGTGTATCCGGTGACCGCCTCGACAGGAAAAGGGAAAGCATCTGCGAGTTCAGGCTATCAACCTGATGAGCGACGGCACACAGTTTGGAAACCAACTGTTCCAATTCTTCATGGCGCTTCGCATTGACCCTTTTGCGAACGAAAGCGACGACGGCGGCCACAACACCTAGAAGGCCCTGCAACAGCGGCAAGTTTGCGTGCCAATTCATACCATTACTCCTTAAACCAAGGCCCATCAAGTCTCCCCTATACTACCGCAAAAATGCAGGGCTGAACTTACGCTCGAGGCGGGCGGCGCGTTTCCGAGTTCTGCCGGAATTGCCGATTGGCCCCTGCTTCAGCGTATAATCAGCGCCGAATCGTCCAGGAGGACACTCGTGCGGAAAATTCTCATCGCGCTCTTTGCCGCGCTTCTATGCGCACCGGTTTTTGCCGCGGCTGCACCGTCGCGCCCGGCCATCACCGGCATCGCGCATATCCGGTTTATGGTTGCGAATCTCGACGCCTCGCGCCAATTCTACGGCACGTTGCTGGGGCTTTCGGAATGTCCGGCCACCGAAGGCTTGTGCTTTCGCGTGAACGATCATCAGGCCATTGAACTTGTCGCCGGGAAGGACCCGGGCCCCGGCTCGATCGTGGACGTTGCGTTTCGGACGGCCAACGTGAAACAACTGCGCGCGTTTCTGTCCGCGCATGGCGTTCAAGCGAGCGAAATCAAGAAAGGCCCGAACGGCGAGAAGTCCATTGAGATGACCGACCCTGAGGGCCGCCACATTCAATTCGTTCAGTACACGAAGCCGCTTCTCGGGCCCATAGCGGCGGACCCCGTCAGCGTCCTCCTGATTCACTGCGGCTTCATCGTCCGGGATCGCGCCGCGGAAAACCGTTTTTACTCGGACGTTCTCGGCTTCCACCTGTATTGGTACGGCGGAATGAAAGATGACGTGGCGGACTGGGTGGACATGCAAGTTCCGGACGGCGCGGACTGGCTCGAATACATGCTGAATATGCCGGCGGCCCCGTCGCCTCACGAACTCGGAATCATGAATCACCTTTCGCTTGGCGTGCAGGACGGCGGCGCCGCGATCGCTCTCCTGAAAGCGCACGGCTGGGACGGCGCTCAGCAGGATAAGGTCGGCCGCGACGGCAAATGGCAACTGGGACTGTTCGACCCGGACGGCACGCGGATCGAGCTGATGGAATTGAAATTGCGCGAGCCGCCCTGCTGCTCTCAGTTCAACGGCCGCAGCCACTAACCCGCCGCTGCGCTTCCCAAGTTCAAGGGCGCTCGGATTCAGGATTCGAGGTTTGTCAGAAGATCCGAGACAGTGAAGGACTTGGAAGCTTTCGCGGTAACTCCGAAGAGCCGGCGAGGGTCGCTCTCAGGAGTGAGCGAGAATTCACTTCCGCGAAACAATTTTCCGAAGAACGTCTGAAGATCAGGCTTCAATGCGTCGCGGGTCTCTTCGCGATTGGGCGCCACGAGCCGGTCGTTGATGAAGAGTTCGATCTCGCGGCCGTTGAACCGGAGTGAGCCCCCCAGCCGCGGCTCTGCTTCGAGGCGCTGGCAAGCGATCAGGGCCGCGCGCGCGGCCTGCGTCAAGCGATCCTGATTGCTGCCGTCGAGGACGGATTTGCGATTGTAGCGAACGCCCAGCCGATCGTTCGCGTTGTCCAGGCTGTAATTGGCCTGGTGGCCGATCAGCACGACGCCGGGGCCGGCCGGGACGTGCCGGTAATCCGCGATGTCCAGCAATAGTTCGTCAAAGACCTGGCCCTCGATCCAGCCGTGAAAAATGGGGATCAACGGATCGAGTTCCGCGTCCGCGGACTTTTCCAGCAACAGCTTCACATTGACGTGCTGAAGATCCACGCTGCGGCGTTCCTTCACTTTAGAGTTTCACCGACGTCCCAAGCCGGTTGTAGCAACTGTGGGCAGCGTCGATAAAGAGCTGCGCCTCGTCGATCAGGTAGCGGCTGGAGTCCGGCGTGTGCGGCGCGTCCGATTTCCGGTGGGCATCGAAGAGATAATTCGCAAATTTTCCGCCCGCGAACGGATCCCAGAATTTCTGCGTGTCGTAGTAGCGCGCGCGGAATTCGCCGATGATCTGTTCGGCATCGTTGGAGATGTTCGGATTCATGAGCTTCACAAGGGCCTTCGCGGCGTGCAGCATGGAGCGATACGCCGTCGTTCCGGCCTCCTGCGTCCGGCCCTCCTCGAATGCGACATGCGCCTCGAAGACCTCCCGCTCGGCCGCGGCGAGATCGAATTCCACCGCGGAGACAACTTCTCCGGCGCATTCGCCGGCACCAATGTCGCCCAGCGTGTATTCCCGAGGATCGCCCCAGTCGCTGAACACGGAACGATCCCGCCCTGCGGGATCGGCGGGCGGGCGCGCAAGATCTTCCAGCGCCGCCTTCAGCTCAACTTTGCCCACCCGCTTGACGAAGTCCTTGAACGTTTCACCTTTCGTCCGCCCCGACGCGTATTTTTCCGTCAAGCGGGTGACGACTTCGGGAATATTCTTGGACGGAATCGCGACGACGGGCAGGCCGTAGGAGCCCGCGTTGTGGGTCCACTCGCCGCCCAGCACGACCTGGAAATGCGGCACGGCGTAGCCAGCGATCTTCCGGCTGACTCCGTAGAATCCGAGGTCGGCGACGTGATGCTGGCCGCAGCTGTTGAAGCAGCCGCTGATCTTGATGTGCAGGTTTTGAATGGGCTCGTCAAGCTGGAAACTTTTCTCGGACATCCTCTTGCGCAATTCGGCGGCGAGTCCGCGCGAGGAGGAGATACCCAGTTTGCACGTGTCCGTGCCCGGGCAGGCCACGATGTCGACAATCGTTTCGGCGCCGGCGTCGGCGAGGCCCGCGGTCCGCAGCGCATCGTAAAGCTGTGGCAAATCGGGGCAGCTCACCCAACGAATGACGAAATTCTGCTCGACGGTCGTGCGCACCGTTTCCTTGGTGAAACGGCGCACGATGTCCGCGAGAGAACGAAGCTGATCGGCCGTGATGTCGCCCAGGGGAAGCGCAACCGTCGCCACCGCGTAGCCCGCTTGCTTTTGCGGGCGCACGTTCGTCTTCCGCCAGCGCTCAAACGCCACGGACGCGATGGCGACAGCGTCTCCGCCGGGCCGCAGCGGCGCTTCCTGGAATCTTTCGGCCTCCTCGATATATTCGGTCCAGCGAGGATCGGGAGTCAGCGTCTTACGCTCTTCGAGAACGATCTCCCTGAATTTCTCGATCCCCAAATCGTGGACCAGAAATTTGATCCGCGCCCGATTGCGGTTCTTTTTCTCCCCAAGCCTGGCGAAGACTCGCGCAATGGCTTGGGCCAGAGGCAGCAATTCCTCGGGCGGGACGAACGCGTCGAACAACTTCGCCTGGTAAGGCACCGTGCCCAGCCCGCCGCCGACGTACAGTTCAAAGCCGCGCCGTTCTTTCCCGCCTTCCTGCCGCGTGACGCCGATCAATCCCAGGTCGTGCATGCTCGTCAGGCCGCAGGCATGCTGCGAGCAGCCGCTGAACGCCGGCTTGAATTTTCTGCCGAAGCTCTGGCAGTCGGGGTGGCCGAGCAAGAATTTGGAGAGCGCCCTGGCGTACGGAGTGACGTCGAATGATTCATCCGGGCAGACGCCGGCATACGGGCACGCCGTGACGTTGCGTACGGAATTGCCGCACGCCTCGCGCGTCGTGATGCCGGCGGCCGCCAGGCGCCGCATCAAACTGGGCGTGTCGTCGATCTGAACGTAGTGCAGCTGAAAATCCTGCCGGGTGGTTACGTGCGCGATCGAATCGGAATATTCTTCGGCAAGATCCGCCAGCGTCTCCAGTTGTGCGGCATTGAGCCCGCCGCCGGGGATCTTGATGCGCTGCATGCCCGGCGCATCCCACATCGTATTCGGGCCCTTCGTCAGCTCCCCGG
This sequence comes from Terriglobia bacterium, assembly GCA_963819015.1. Lineage (GTDB taxonomy): Bacteria > Acidobacteriota > Terriglobia > Acidiferrales > UBA7541 > DASPOJ01. The sequence continues at coordinate 417,784 of CAWFUN010000004.1, read as the reverse complement.
AGGGATAGGCGATCTCCTGGACCTTCTTGCCGTCGTGCCGCTGGCCATTGTCGTAGCGCTGGCCGTAGGCGCCCCTGCGGAGACGTGTCTCCGCGAAGAGGCGCTCCTCCAGCTTGCCTTGCTTTCGCAGGCCGATTTCCATCTCAAAGATGTCGATTTCGCGGGCCAAACTCTCCGGAATCTTCCCGGCTAGCTGCTTTGCCCAGAATGAATTTGACGCCTTCATATCCGACAGTCCTTCTTCCCTTCTTTGCCGAGCCCAGATGCGGCCGTCTCGCTCCCCCGAAGTAAAAAACCCACCGCCCAGCGATCTTCTGGGGGTGGGTTTCGGTGGAAGCGAGTTGTTTCGGATTCTAGCTTGCCAGCATCACCCCAGAAGTTGGGCGCATACAGCAACGCGCGCAACAACAGCACGCGCCGCCGCAACACAACGTCTGGGTTCGGGCACTCATCTCAGGTCGATAGTGTCCCACAGAGGACACGAAAAGAAAAGACTACCCTTCCACTGTGCCCTTTAGCTTGCTGCCGCCATGGGAGGAAAATGCGGCCGCGCTACCCTGCGGAGGCCGCCATCGCGCGTTCGGGGGTGGGCGAGGCTTTCGCCGCGTAGCCGAAGGGGAGGCCGGCGCGCCAAGCCTGCCAGGCGGAATTCGGTTGCGAGCCGAGCACGCGAAATTCCTCGAGGCGCGCGGCGCGTTCTTTTTCGATCTTCTGGAGCCAGGCGGCAACGGCGTCTTCCTCGAATCCGTCGCACCGGTGGCGAATTTCAGCACGCAAGACGTTGAGGTCGTGGACTTCGCCGAGCAAGTCCTGCATGCGTTTGAGCCCGGGAGCCCAGGTGCCGTATCGCTGCGGCAGGAAATTCTCGACGATATAGCGGAAACGTTTCAGACCGATGCGCAGGCGATGCCAGGCGACCCGACTTCGTCCCTTCCGGGCGCGCTGGCAGAGGGCGACGGCTTCGCCCAGACGCTCCATGGCGAGGCGCTGGAAGACGACGCTCTCGAGCGGGAACTCCTCCGATTTGGACTGGAGCTTTCGCCCGAGCTTGCGCCAGATCTTCGCGTCAAAACGATCGAGGGCGCGAGCGGCCTCGGCGCCGCGTTTGCGTTCCTGGCGGGAGAGCAGCCGGAGCATATGCTTCCGCACCGCATCGCCGGAAGGGACGAGGCGCCTCACCCAGGCCCGTTCGACTTGGGCGTCACGCAACTCGCCGAGGGCGTCGAAAAGCTCGCGGCTTTCCTTTTTGACCCTTCGCCAGCCGGGGCCAGGCGCGATCTCGTTGAGGGCGTCCGCCATCGTGCGGCAGCGGCGGAGCGCAACGCGAAGATCGTGAACCGCTGCGGGGCTCCAGTCTTTTCGGACGCCGTCGGCCAGCTCGATGACGCGTTCCATCCACGTCTCGAAGCCGATTTGGTTCTCGGCCGAAAAGCCCGGTATGGAAAGTGTAAGAGCCATGAAAAAGTCCTAGCTTCGGAAGAGGGCAACGGGGTCAACCCAATTCTACCGCGGCGCGGTTTTGGGCGCCAGAGGGGGGCGGAGTGCCGACTGGCGGGAATGTGGAAATCTCCCTGGCCCAGGACCGTCCACGGCGGCCCGAACCTCCAGGGGGCGCTCAGGAGGAATGGTAGCCATACGGAGAGCCTCCTTTCATTGAGCCGGGATCGTTCCAGATGGACTAAAGCTAGTGTATTCAAGCACTTATGAGACAGTTCGTGGTGATTGGAGACGATGAGCGAGGCAGTGGGAATCGAGCGCCCTCGGAGGAGGAGGAGGAGACGGTCAAGCCCCGGGCGGTCGGACGTGCCGGAGGACGGGCAGGAGGCGAGTGGTCTATTCAAATATCCAAGTTAAGGTACTAAACAGTAGCGAGGTGTTTCGCAACAGGACACAAGCCAACGGGCAGTTGGTGCACATCGGCACAGCTGTGAATAGACTCCATGCATGTATGCCCATGCGCGCTCGTGAATTGGAGTGCTGGTATGAAATTGAGTAAGACGCGAGTTTTCGCTTTTACTGTGGTGTGCCTTGCGTTCGCGGCGGTAGTGTTTTCCGGCGAGCGTGCGCCGATCTCGGCTGAATCCCGCGTGCCGCTGTTGCAGGACTGGACCCATCGCAGCCTGATCTATTCCGCTCCACGCTCAATTTTGCAGAACCTCCAAATCCAGCAGCAGCCGCGATACCTTCAGCAATTCCTTCGACGGAATGTGTCTTTTCGCCAGCCCATCGGCCCGCCCATCTTCGATCCCATCGGAATTCTGCGGCGAGGTACAGACGGGCTGCAACGAGATTGGGGGATCGTAGTCGGGAGCAACGCCACGGTTGGCCAGGGGAACTACCCGGCGAAGTACGTCTTCAACGTGAACGCGGCGCCAAGCTGCACGAACGATTACGTCGTGTTCACGACGAATCTAGGCGCCGGGCTGGACATCTACGCGGTGAACAATCTCTACGTGAATGCGGGCGGAACGGGTTTGTGCACCGGCACGAATCCCAAGGTGCTTTGGGCGTATCACGTCCAGTCCCAAACCAATGGCACGTCGGATACGTCTCCCGTGCTCTCGTTCGCGGGTGACCAAATCGCCTGGGTTGAGGGGAGCCAGGCTGGGGGCAATAGTGCGGCGCTGCACATCTTGAAGCCAAACATCAGCGGAGCGGGGCAGGGCACGATCGCGGTGCCGACGACTCCGGCTGCCAGCGCAAGCGCGGCCGCTTATCACACTTGCGTCACGACGACGGCCGGGCCGTGCCTCTTGAACCTTCCTTTCGCGAACGGGAAAGACGACTCGGGAAACGTCCTGGGAATCAGCCCTTCCTCTCCCTACTACGACTATCCCTACGACAACCTCTACGTCGGGGATGACGGTGGGAATCTGCATAAGTACACGGGTGTTTTCTTAGGGACGCCGGCGGAGGTGACGTTCCGGCGGCTGGCCTGTGGCGATGCTCCCGGTGGATACGACTCCGGACCTGGGCAGTCCGGTGTATGACGATACCTCCGGGAATGTCTTTGTCGGGGACTTCCAGGGACGCGAATTCTATGTCCGTGTCGCGGCTGGTTCCGCCGGGACTTGTAACGCCAGCAGCAATGGCGGCAACCCCCCGTGCGTGGGATCCACGACGTACAACGACGGAGATCTGACAGGGACGACAAAGATCACCGCGCCGCCCATCGTGGACTCAACGACGCAGCGGGTATTCGTCTTCTTCAGCCCGAATGGGGGCGGGCCCGGAGCGTATGTGGGACAGAACAACACAACGCTGAGCTTGGCAACCCCGGTGACGGTGAATGTGGGGACGGGAACGGCATGGCGGCTGAACCAGGGAACACTGGACAACCTCTACTACACGAGTGACACCGGCCCTGGCACGGGCACCGGATTCATCTACTTCTGTGGTAACGCAGGAACCACCGGGGCTCACGCAAACTGGGCGTTCTTGCAGCGCATCGCGGTGAATAGCGGCACGATGGCGAACGCCGTTGACAACACGGCGGGTGCGAACTGGCTGGCCAGCAACGCGAGCTCGCGAAGCTCACCGGTTTCGGAGTTCTTCAACTCGACGACCGGCGTGGACTACTTGTTCTTCGGCGTGGAAGCCGGCGGGGCACCGACGACTTGCGCGGGTAATGGTTGCGTGTACGCGCTGACCATAACCGGGGGGACGTTGAAGGTGCCGCCCGCGGCAGGAACCGGGGCGGTGAATTCGAGTGGGGGATCGAGCGGGATCATCGTGGATAACGACAGCGCTTCGACCGGTGCGGCCAGCATCTATTTCACCTGGCGTGTCAATGGGACCGGGACAGCCACTTACCAGTGCAACGGAGCAACCACGACGAGTGTGTGCGCAGTGAAACTGACGCAGTCGGGATTGAATTAGCGAAAGAAGGATGAGAGTGCGGGGACCGCACGAGGCGCCCCGAATTGAGTCAGTGCCGCATAGGAACACTAGCCCCCGCGGGCTATTGAACGTCCAAGTCGCCTCCCTATACTTGATGCGTGGGGTCAGGCATCTGCTCTCGGCTCGGAGGTGTACTATGCGCGTGCATTTGGCGAGGAACGGTGGGATCGCCTTTATTCTAGTAGTTCTTGCGGCGGCAGTGGTCCTTATGGGAGAACAAGCGCCGGTCGCCCCACACTATCGTGTGCCGTTGGTGCAAGATTGGACGCACCGGCACATGGTTTATTCCGCTCCGCGGTCAATTCTTGAGAACCTTCAGATTCAGCAGCAACCTCGATACGTCCAGCAATTCTTGCGCAGGAATGTCGCGGCTCGCGGGCCAGTCGGGCCGCCGGTTTTCGATCCCGTCAGCATTCTCCGGCGCGGTACGCGGCAGATCCAGAGAGATTGGGGAGTGGTGCTTCCGGCCGTTGCGACTCAGGGGGCCGGGGAGTTCCCCGCACAGTATCTGTGGAACGTGAATGCGTCTCCAGACTGTACGAAGGATTTCCTGACGCTTACCACGCATTTGGCGGGCACGGTCGCCACGACGGTGGACATTTTCGCCTTGAATAACCTGTACATTACCGGGACCAGCGGGCTTTGCTACAACTCGCCTACCGTCACGGCTCCGACGGTTCTCTGGGCCTTTCACGCCAACGTCAATGCGGCCGGAGCCCCGAATTCCTCACCGGTCCTCTCGTTGGCTGGCGACCAAGTTGCGTGGATCGAAGGCGGGGCTGGCAATGGGACAGGCGCAGTCTTGCACATTCTGAGGCCGGGGACCGGCTCGCAGGGTACACTCGCTACGCCCATCAATACATCCACCCTGGGGGCAACCGATTACACGGCGACCCCCGCCACCTACGTCACTTGTAAAGGCACTGCCGGGCAAACCTGTGAACTTCACATGACGTTTGGAAATACGAGGGACGACACCACGTCCCAGCCCTACTATGACTACACCCTGGACGCGATATTTGTCGGCGACGCTGCCGGCAATTTGCACGAATTCACGAACGTTTTCAAAGGCACTCCCGCAGAAGCGACGACCGGGAATTGGCCGATTCTCATGAACGGTGGCGGCAGCGCCCTTGGCAGCCCTGTGTACGACGAGACGTCCCAGAATGTTTTCGTGGGCAACACCGCAGGAAATTTCAGAGCGGCGATATTGAAAACCGGGACGTGTAACACGGGGACAATCCCTTGCCGCGGCTCGCAAAGCTATGCGGTCGGCACAAGCGTTACAGAGGCGCCCATCGTGGATAGCACCACGGAAAAGGTGTTCGTATTCGGGCAAGCAGCGGGCGGGGCGGTTGTGGGCGAGGCCAACGCGGGTGTGGTGGGAGCGACGCAACCCCTGCAAACGAAGCAAGCGGTTGTGAACGTCGGCACAGGGACGACGAATCATCTCTACTCTGGCGATTTCGACAACAATTACTACACTTCAGACACCTCGCTAGCGACAGCGAGTGGATTCCTTTATGTCTGCGGGAACAATGGCGCCGGCAACGCGGCGGAAATTCAGCGGATCACGATAACCGCCGGGCTGCTGGTCTCCCCGGTCAACGCGACCCACTATGTGGCCACGACCGGCGTCAGCGCGTGTTCCCCCGTTACGGAGTTCCTCAACACATCGACGTCCATTGAGTACGTCTTCTTCAGCGTGGCTGGGGCAAATGCTGCGTACACCGCTGGCTGTGGCACCGCGCACAGTTGCGTCCTGGCAATGACGGTTACGGGCGGAACATTCACCACGACTCCGTCTGCAGGCTTGGCGGAGAGCGGGGGAACGAGCGGTATCGTCATAGACAACAGCGCCGTACTTGGCGGAGCCAGTGTTTATTTCACGCCGCTTAGCAACGCCAGCGCTACATACCCTTGCGGCACAACGACGACCGCCGTGGGCTGCGCAGTGAAGGCCACGCAGTCCGGTTTGAATTAGCAGCTGTTGAAGAATTCCCCGAGCCAGTCATTCCGAGGAGCCCGCCGTGGTTCACCTCCCGTACGGGGGTGAACCACACGAGGGTTCACGCCGAGCGTTCTTTCCGAGGCGTTCTCCGCAGGCCGCGGGCGACGAGGAATCTGCAGGTTCCTTGGGTTTTTCGCGAAAAACAGATTCATCGCCCCGACTGAAATCGTCGGGACTCGGAATGACATCGTTTTGAGTTTTTCTGCAACTTGTTGGCTAAAGAGATGAGAGTGCGGGGGGCCGCACGAGGCGCCCCGCATTGAATCAGTACCGTAAGGGAACACAAGCCCCCACAGGCTATTGAACGTACAAGTCACCTCCCTATACTTGATGCGTGGGGTCAGGCATCCGTCTCTGCTCGGAGGCGTACTATGCGCGTGCATTTGGCGAGGAACGGTGGGATCGCCTTTATTCTAGTAGTTCTTGCGGCGGCAGTGGTCCTTATGGGAGAACAAGCGCCGGTCGCCCCACACTATCGTGTGCCGTTGGTGCAAGATTGGACGCACCGGCACATGGTTTATTCCGCCCCACACTCGATCATTCAGAATCTTAAGCTCCAGCAGGATCCTCGATACGTCCAACAATTCTTGCGCAGGAATGTTGCGTTCCGCGGGCTAATCCGGCCGCCCGTCTCAGATCCGGTCAGCATATTACGGCGGAGCACGAGTCAGTTTCAAAGGGACTGGGGCGTCGTAGTTGCGGGGGGCGAAAAAATGGCGGATGGCACTTTCCCCGCGAAATACCAGTTTGACGTGGACGCGGCGCCAGACTGCACGAACGATTATGTAGTGTTTGATACGGACCATACGGGGACCGGCACCGCCAGGCTGGATATTTATGCCTTGAATAACCTCTACGTGAATGAGAACGGCACGGGGTACTGTCCCGGGACCGCTCCGAACGTCATGTGGGCCTATCACGCAAATCTCAGGGGCAACGGCGCGCCCGATACTTCACCGGTGCTTTCGTTTGACGGGACGCAGGTAGCTTGGGTCGAAGGGGCCAGCGTGGCGGGGGTCGGTGCGGTTCTGCATGTCTTGAGGCCGGGTCGGGAGCGCAGGGCACGATCGCCGCACCCGTAGACGTATCCCAGTTGGGAGCTACTCAGTACACCACAAGCGGGGCGATGTATGAAACTTGCAAAGCGGCTCCCGGACTGACTTGCGAAATCCACATCAGTTTCAACAATGCCGTAGACGACGCGCAGTCCTCACCCTTCTACGACTACCCTTATGACGCTCTTTATGTCGGGGACAATGGCGGCAATTTGCACCTGTTCACTGGGGTCTTCGATGGCGCGCCCCAGGAAGTTACGACAGGCGGCTGGCCGGTCGCCGTCCACGCCGTTGCGGCGCCGGGCCTGACAAGTCCGGTATACGACGAAGCTTCGGGCAACGTCTTTGTGGGGGATTCTTTGGGCCAGTTGAGTTACGTGAGGACTGCCGCGACTTCCGCTGGAACGTGCGGGGCCGGCAGCCCGCCTTGTGTCGGAGCGAATGTTTGGGCCTTCGGGGGCGCAATGGCAGATGCGCCGATCGTGGATTCCTCGACAGGGCGTGTGTTTGAATTCAGTGGGACGATTGCCGGCGCGGCGCCGGCCGGTCAGGTTGTATTGGAAGACGACACGGAACTCAGCGTGGGAAGCCAGATTGCGACGAGCGTGGGGAGAGGCGATGCGCGGGCCCTTCATAGCGGAACGTTCGATCAGTCGTATTTCAACGACCTAGCAACCGGGTTCATGTACGTCTGCGGGAATTCCGGCGACCCAACGCTTGCCGGCTCTGGGACTGGCGCTAACAACCACGCCGAAATACGGCGGCTGACGTTCGACGCCAGCGGAAACATCACCGGGCTAGATACGCCGACTTACACCGCAACGACTACTAACGTCGAGTGCTCTCCGGTCACCGAGTTCTACAATACACCGAATGGGAGCTCCTCAGGCGCGGTAGACTGGATCTTTTTCAGCGTGCACAACGGTGCGAACGCGGTGGGGAACTGCTCTGCGCTGGGCTGCGTGTACGACATGAACGTGACGAACGGGCTGGCGATGCTGATTCCGACGTTCGGTCTGCGCGAGTCAGCGGGAACGAGCGGAATCATTGTTGACAACGATAGCACGCAGGCTGGGGCGTCCAGCATTTATTTCACACCGCTCGGAAACGCGACTGCTACATACCCTTGCGGCCGACTACAACAGCGGTAGGTTGCGTTGTGAAGGCAACTCAAGCACAATTGCAGTGAAACGAGGGTCATGGACTTATGACTACGGCGAAACAAAACCATAGAGGACCGCAAGCGGGGCGTCCGAGCGACGCGAACGGGAAGAAGCCGTATCGCAAGCCGGCCTTCCGCTTCGAGCGTGTCTTCGAGACGATGGCGCTGTCTTGCGGCAAGGCGTTCTCGACCCAGCAGAACTGCAGGGGTAACCGCAAGCTTTCGTAGCCGGGGTTTCGCGCGGCGGGCCAAACTGATTTTTCTCCGCCGCGAAAGCGCCGGTGAATCCGGGCCGGATCTCCGGGAATCAAGCGGGGAATTCGGAGTAAATCAGCACATCTCGAAACTTTATATGCCCCAACCTTCCTGGGGCCCTAGGATACCGTTAGGGTGAAGAGCCCGAAGGAAACGTTCGAGAGCGCAATGCCAGGCGGCGCAAGTCCCACCAGCCGCGCGGCGGCCGATTCAATCCGTTCAAAAGGGAGTGTTTCGATTCGAGCCACTGGGAGTAGCATGATCCCTTCGATTTGGCCCGGCGATATTCTATTGGTTCAACGAGCGGCGATTCGCGAAATTTCAGAAGGCGAGATTGTGTTGTACGAGCGGGAGGGAAGATTGTTCGCGCATCGCGTCGTGGGCATATCGGAAGCGGGGCCGAGCCCGCGCATTGTCACGCAAGGAGACGCGCTGCCCTCGCAGGACGCCGAAATCTCCGAGGCGGAATTGCTGGGACGCGTTGCGGCGGTTTCTTGCGGCGGCCAGTGGCGCGAGATGAAGAAGCGCCCGGGACTGGGGAATCGCATCGTGATCGCGATTGTGCGCCGATCGTCGTTCGCCGCGCGCGTTCTGCTGCACTTGCACGCGAAGCGAGGCCAGCGTGTCGCGCAACCGTCGGCGGGGCGAGCCGCGGCCACCTGGGGAACATGAGCGCAGCCGCGACAATCCGAGGCGAGGCGCAATTCGATGTGGCCATCGAGATCGGCGGCATGGGTGTGCGCGTGCGTACCGACGATCCATCGTTCGTCTGCCTGCTCGAGCGGCGCTACGCGGGCTTCGTGGGACGCCCGGAACGCGCGGAATATCAGTTCGATATGAATTTGGTTGCGCCGACCGGAATCGCCGCCGATGAGGACGTGCGCGTCGAGCGCGAGCCGGGCGGGACGTGGTCGCTCGTGCGCGGAGATTTTCGCGCCGAATGGGATCCGGCTCTGCGCACTGGCAGGATTCGCCAAACGCCGAACCCCTACTCGATTGATTCGGTGCTGCGGATCGTTCACACGCTGGCGCTGGCGCGGCAGGGAGGTTTCCTGCTGCACGCGGCGAGCGCCGTGCGCGACGCCCGCGCCTTCCTGTTCACCGGGCGCTCCGGCGCGGGGAAGACGACGATTTCGCGGCTTGCGCCGCCGGACGTGACGCTGCTGACGGACGAAATTTCCTACGTGCGCAAGGCGGAAGGCCGCCCAGGGACCCGGCGGGCTACGTGGCGTACGGGACGCCCTTCACGGGAGAGCTGGCGAAGCTGGGCGAGAATGTGAACGCGCCGGTTGCGGCGCTCTACCTGCTGGCGCAAGGGCCGGAGAACCGGATTGAACCGGTGAGCGAGGCGGAAGCGGGCCGCGCTCTACTGGGCAATATTTTGTTTTTTGCGAAGGACCCGGAGTTGGTGGAGATGGTGTTTCAATCGGCGTGCGAATTCGTGGCGCGCGTTCCGGTGAGCCGCTGACGTTCCGGCCTGACGCGAGCGTGTGGGAGATGGTGCGATGAGTTCGCCGTCCACGCCGGCAGGCAAGCCGTCCACCCCCGGCAAACGGTACGTCGCGCGAAGCAAGCAGATCGCGGCGCGCGGCTGGGCGACGAAGTCATGATCATGGTGGGGAGCGAGGCGACGTGTTTACACCCTGAACGAAGTGGCCACCGCCATCTGGGAAGCGGCCGACGGCGCCACCGCCGCTGGACGAAATCGTGCGAGCGCGGATCTGCCGGCGAGTTCGACGTCGCGCCGGCTGCCGCGCTGCGAGGACGCGCAGAGCTCTGGTGGAAGAACTGGCCGGGCACGGCATCCTGATCGTTTCCGACACAGCCGATCGTGCCGAAAATCCTCCAGGCGGCGCCGGCGGAGGAGCCCGATGAGCTCGTTGATGCAGGAGATGGGCGCCAAGGCGCTCACGCTGGGAATTCCGCTCAGCGTGCAGCTCGACTTGACCTACCGCTGCAACGAGCGCTGCGTGCACTGCTATCTGGATCACGACGATCACGGCGAGATGACCACCGCCGAGATCAAGAATCTGCTCGACCAGTTGGCCGCAGCCGGGGTCCTCTTCCTGACGTTCAGCGGCGGCGAAATCCTGCTGCGCAAGGATTTCTTCGAGATCCTGGAGTACGCGCGCGCGCTGATGTTCTGCGTGAAACTGAAGACCAACGCGGTGCTGATCCGCGAGCGCGAGGCCGACCGCATTCGCGCGCTGGCCGTGGAATCGGTGCAGATCAGCATCTACTCGCACCGCCCGGAGGTGCACGACGCCATCACCAAGCTGCCCGGATCGCTGGAGCGATCGATGAGCGCGATCCGGCTTCCTGAAGTCGCACGGGTTGAAAGTGATCATCGCCAACGTGCTGATGCGGCCAGAACTTCAGGACTATGCGGGCGTGAAGAGCGCTGGCGGCCGGAATGGGCGTCGCATTCACGATCGACCCCACCATCACGCCGATGATGGATGGCGACCGCTCCATTCTCAGCTTGAACATGGACGAGGACGTGCTGCAGCAGGTGTTTCGCGATGAAGATCTGGTCGGAAACGTGGAGGAATTCTGCGCGCCCGCCGAACGGCGCGGCCGACGGACGATCTGGAGTCGTTGCCGTGCAGCGCCGGCCACACGGCTTGTTATGTTTCGCCCTACGGCGATGTCTATCCCTGCGTGCAGTTTCCTCTGCCGAGCGGGAACGTCCGCCGCAGCCGCTTTCTCGACATCTGGAATCACTCGCCGCAACTCAACGAAGTGCGCGAGATTCACCGGGCGACCTTCCGAGCTGCTCGCAGTGCGTGCACGGCAGCACGTGCACGCGCTGCCCGGGACTCGCTTTCCTGGAAGGCAATATGCGCGGCCCCTCCACGCAGGATTGCGAGAAGTCTTTCGCGCGCACGGGGATTCCTTCGAAGAATCTCGAAGCAAAGCGAGCGGCGGCCGCCGATGGGCGCCCGCGAAGCGTCTCCGCGGGGCTGATCCAGATTCAAGGCGTTTCCCCCACGCCGATGGCCGCTTCCGCGCGGCCCGCCTAGCCAAGTTCAGCGCACGCCGGATCGCATCGCGTTCGCCCGCCGCTGATTCCAGCACATCCTCTTGCGTTCCCCGCGCCGCCCGCGCGGCTTGGCGCTAAGATAGACGCGTCGCACATGCCTGGACCATTCAACTCCCTACGAACTTTGACCCCGGAGGAGCAGCTCCTGCTTGCGTGCGCGCGCGCGCGCGTCGAGGCGGAACTGGCGGAGCGGATCCGCGCTCTCGCCGCCGGGCCGATGGATTGGCCCGCGCTGACCAAAGGCGCCGCCGCGCACAATCTCGCGCCGCTGGTGTTTCGTCACCTGCTGAATTTGTGTTCCGATAGCCTTCCCGCCGAATTGCGCGCGCGCTATGAAAATGGACTTCGGGGCCACGAACGCTGGAATTTGTATCTCACAGCGGAGCTATTCCGGCTCCTCGAGCGGTTTCGCGCGGAGGGCATCCTCGCAATTCCCTACAAGGGCCCGGTGCTGGCGGCGCAGGCGTATGGCGACGTTGTCCTGCGGCAATTTGCCGATCTCGATATCGCGGTGCGGCAGCGGGACATGCCGCGCGCGCAAGAGCTGCTCATCGCCGATGGATACGAGTCTTCCTACGGGCCGCTCTTGCCGGACGAAGCGCGGAAGGCGCAGCACAGCGAGTACCAATACATCCTGAACAACGGGGGCGTCGTCGTGGAATTGCAAACCGACGCAACCCTGCGCTACTACCCGCGGCCGCTCGATCTCGATGCGCTCGAGCGGCGTCTCGTGCCGTTTGCGTTTGCGGGCGGCGAAGTCATGGCGCCTTCCGCCGCCGATACGTTGGTGCTCGTTTCGGTACATGGGACGAAGCACTACTGGGAGCGGCTGCTGTGGATTTGCGATATCGCCGAGCTGGCTCGCCAGGACGAACGCGGGAATCTGCCGGGAGGCCTCGCTTGGAACGAGGCGTTCGCGCGCGCGGAGGAATTGCGCGTTGGCCGGATGCTGCGGCTGGCGCTCTGGGTCGCGCAGCATTTTCTGGACGCGCCGCTGCCGGCCGAGGTAGTGCGAAATGTCGAGGCCGATCCGGTGGTACGCGGCATGGGCGAAGGAATCTGGTCGCGGTTTTCGCTGGAAGGCAGCGCCCAACTCCCGGCCCTGCCGAGATTCTGGTTTCGCGTCCGGTCCGGCAAGACTTTCTGGCAGGGATTGCGCTATGCGAGCCGCATCGCCACCGTGCCCACGAACGTGGACCGCGCGGACGCGTCGTTGAGCGGACGCTTTTCGGGCGCGTACGCGGTGCTCAGGCCGTTGCTGCTGCTCCGGAGATACGGCTTCCGGCGCTGGAAACCCCGCGAGGAGGTCGAGGACGCCGCGGAAGAAGCCCGCCCGCGCCGGCTGTAGGCGCGCGGGGGCATGCGATGCTTCCCTCGGGGCGCACCTTTCTGCCACATCTGTCCACAATAACGCCTCACCTGTGAGATTGAAGGCCGGGAAAGGTGTACGCAAGCAAAGTTCCGGTATAATAAAAGGAGACGCTTGGAAACATGGATTTCGACCAACTCACCACGTTCGTGCAGGTGGCGAAGCTAGGCAGCTTTTCGCGCGCGGGGCAAAAGGTGTTCCGCTCGCAATCGGCGGTTAGCGCGCAGATCCGGCAGCTCGAGCAGGCCTACGGCTTGCGTTTGCTGGATCGCTCGGCCAAGTCGGTGCAACTGACTCCGGCGGGAGAAGTGCTCTACGACTACGCGCTGCGCCTGCTCCGGCTTCGCGACGAATCGCTGCAGGCCGTCGCCGACCGCGGCACGACGGTGCAAGGGCCGCTCTTCTTCGGCGCGAACGAGGCGACGTGCCTCTATCTGTTGCCGGACATCTTCGCCGAGTACCAGCGCAAGTATCCTCTGGTTCACATCAGCGTCTACCGCAATTTCAGCCACAAGATTTTGCAGCGCGTGGAAGACGGCACGATTGACGTGGGCATTGTCACGCTGCCGGTGAAGTCGCCGAACTTGCGCGTGCACCCGGTCTTTCGCGACCGCATGATGCTGATGGTCAGTCCGAAGAATCCGCTGGCGGGGCGGTCGCGCGTTTCGTTGGCCGAGGTGGCCGAGCAGCCGCTGATCTTTCCGCGCACGGGCTATACGCGGCAGGTGCTGGACAAACTCTTCCGGGCGTACCGCTCGCGGCTCCACGTCACCATGGAGTTGCCGAGCATCGGCATGATCAAGTGTTTTGTCGCCGCAAACGTGGGCGTCTCCTTCGTCAGCGAGACGTTCGCCCGCGACCAGGTGAAGGCCGGGGAAGTGAAGCTGCTCTCGATCGAAGGCGTGGATCTGTGGCGCACGCTCGGCCTGGTCTACCGCCGCGATCGCAGCCTGCCGCGCGCGGCTCAGGCGTTCATCACGCTCATCCGCGAGCACAAGAAGACCGCGAGCGCCGCCGAGCCTGAACATCAACTCGCCGAAGCCCGCCGCTAGCACGGCTCGCCTTCCTCTGGCACTCCCTGCTCAATCATCCATGAACGGCTAGTAGAAAGATCCTACTGAGTGTCATTCGGAGCCTGCCTGCCGGCAGGTGCCGGACTCCTCGGAATGCCACGCTGGGAGAGGTCTCGAACATGCTGATGAGGTTTTTCTTCATCGCACAATCTCGCGGGCGCGCAGATCTGCGACCAGCGCGGCGAAGGACGGCACATCCAGAGTTTGTGCGGCGTCGGACCAAGCTCGATCCGGGTGCGAATGCACTTCGATGAGCAATCCATCGGCGCCGACGGCAAGCGCGGCGCGCGACGCCGGCCCGACGAGCGAACGCATTCCCGTGCCGTGCGATGGATCGACGATCACCGGTAAGTGCGATAGCTCTTTCACGAGCGCGACGCCGGCGAGGTCGAGCGTATTGCGCGTGGCGGTCTCGAACGTGCGGATGCCGCGCTCGCAGAGCACGACGTTGGGATTGCCGCCCGCGAGCAGATGCTCGGCGGCGAGCAGCCATTCCTGAATCGTGGCGGAAGCGCCGCGCTTGAGAAGCACGGGCTTCGAGATCGTCGAGAGCCGGCGCAGCAGGGGGTAGTTCTGCATGTTGCGCGCGCCCACTTGAATCAAATCCCCGCATTCGGCAACGCGGTCCACGTCTTCCACGCTCAGCACTTCCGTGACAATCGGCAGACCCGATTCGGCGCGCGCTTCCGCCAGCCACTCCAGCGCCTTGGCGCCGAGCCCCTGGAATTCGTACGGCGATGTGCGCGGCTTGTACGCGCCGCCGCGGAGCATGTCGGCCCCGGCGGCGCGGACGCGGCGCGCGGTCTCGCGGATCTGCCGGCGCGATTCGACCGAGCACGGACCCGCGATGACGATCAGGCGCCCCGAGCCGATGGCCACGCCGCCCGCAGTCACGATGGTGTTTTCCGGGTGAAGCTGGCGGCAAGCGAGGCGAAAGGCCGGAGCGGGCGGTTCCATGACGACGGGCAGCGAAGCGCGCCCGGCGCCAGCCGGAGCGCGGGCAGCACGCGGCGTGCGGCCGGCGCGTGAAATGACGGGACGTGGGCTCATAGGGATCTCCCTTGATTGACCGCCGAATTTTCGGGATTGTTTCGCGCGCCGGGATACAGGCCCAACACGCGCGCTTCCTGCGTCGCGCGGCGCAAGTCCGCGACAGCGGCATCGAGCAGGCCGGGCGAAGTCGCCTCCACATCCAGGATGAACTGGTACTCCCAGGGGCAGCCGTGGATCGGGCGGCTCTCGATCTTGAGGAGGTTCACGCCGCGCTGCGCGAAGGGCTCGAGCGCGGCGAGCAACGCTCCGGCGCGATGGGCGAGGCGCGTCGTGAGAGTCATCTTGTCCGCGCCGGGAACCGGAGAGTGATCGGTGGAAAGAAGAAAGAACCGCGTGAAATTTTCGGAGTTGTCTTGAATTTCGCTGGCTAGGATGACGCCGCCGTAGTGTTCCGCCGCCCGGCACCCGGCGATCGCGGCGCGCGATCGGTCGCCGAGGGAAAGAACTTCGCGGACGCTGCCGGCCGTGTCCTCGGCGGGGATTCGCTTCAGGTTCGGATGTTCGGCGATGAATCGTTCGCATTGTGCCAGCGCCATCGGGTGCGATTCGACCGAACGAAGCGAATCGAGCGTCGCGCCGGGACACGCGATGAGATGGTGCTCGATGGGCAACACCGTTTCGGCGCGGATGCAAAGATTGTTCTCGAGCAGCAGGTCGTAGACCCGCAGGACCGAGCCGGCGAGACTGTTCTCGATGGGAACGAGAAGCACATCGGCTGCGCCCTCGGCGATGGCATGGAAGGTACGATCGAAGGTCGGGCGCGGGACCGTAACGATGGCGTCGCCCAGGAGCCGGACGGCCGCTTCTTCGCTGAACGCGCCGACCTCGCCCTGGAATGCGACCCGCAGTGGCTTCGTGCTCAAGGTTTCCTCCTGAAAACAAAAAAGCCGCGATCCTCGTTTGGATTCGCGGCCCGTCTGGGAATTTCCTCTGGCGCTAGTCGGTTACTGGCTTACCCCAAGCGCGCAGCCCCAGCCGGTCCGCTTCTCCAAGCCCAAAAGGAGAAGCGGCGGGTAAAGGCGAAATTGCGCGCGAAATTCATAATTCACAATTCGAGAGGCCAAGTGTAGTTTTGCAATCTCCCCGTGTCAACCTTCATTTGTGGTACAAGACCTGGGCCAGATTAGCCAGGAGGGTTCCAGATGCCCTGGTCACAATCGTACGATCCCGTAGGATCGTGGTGGATCTCGACGATTCTTGCGGCCCTCCCCATCGTGGTCTTGCTGGGTAGCCTGGCGGCGTTGCGTCTGAGAGCTCACTGGGCGGGATTGCTCGGGCTCGGGACTTCGCTTCTTGTCTCCATTGCCGTCTTCAAGATGCCCGGCAAGCTGGCCGTGCTGGCCGCTGGCTATGGAGCCGTGTACGGCCTGATGCCGATTGGCTGGATCATTCTCAACGTCATTTTCCTCTATCAACTGACCCTGCAGACCGGCCGCTTCAAGGTCCTGCAAGAAAGTTTGATGGGAATCACCCAGGACCGGCGGCTGCAGTTGCTGCTGATTGCTTTTGCGTTCGGCGCATTCTTCGAGGGAGCGGCTGGATTCGGCACGCCCGTCGCGGTCACGGCCGCGCTTCTGATCGGTTTGGGATTCGCGCCGCTCGAAGCCTCGGGTCTCTCGTTGATCGCCAATACGGCGCCGGTCGCTTACGGCGCTTTGGGAATTCCCCTGATTGCGCTGAACGCCGTGACGGGGCTGGATCTGAGAGAACTGAGCTCCATGGTCGGCCGCATTCTGCCGTTCTTTTCCATCCTGGTTCCGTTCTGGCTGGTATGGGCCTTCGCAGGATTCCAGGCGATGGTTGAGGTCTGGCCCGCGATTTTGGTTGCCGGCGGTTCCTTTGCGGTTCCACAGTTTCTCGTTTCGAATTTCCACGGGCCGTGGCTGGTGGACGTGATCTCGTCGGTCTGTTCGATGACGGCTTTGATTCTGTTTCTGATGAAATGGCATCCGAAGCGGATTTGGGGCTTGAAGGGTGAGGAGAGCGGAAGAGTGGCCCGAGGCGAGCACGGGCATGCCCCGAAAAAAATAGTCCAAGCCTGCATGCCCTGGGCGATCCTGAGCATACTCGTATTCGTCTGGGGTCTGCCTCATACCAAAGCGTTTCTGGATCATCTTTCGTCCTTCACCATCCCGGTCCGAGGACTGCACAACGTGGTGCTGCGGATGCCTCCCGTCGTGGCTCAGCCTTCCCCGGAAGGCGCGTTGTATCTGTTCACCTGGCTCTCGGCGGCGGGAACGGGCATTCTTGCGGCTGCCGTGCTTTCCGGCATCGCGATGCGTTGCAGTTTCAGGATGATGGTGCGCATCTACTGGAAGACGCTCCTACAGGTCCGGTTTTCCCTGCTCACGATTTCAGCCATGATGGCTTTGGGATTCTTGACGCGTTACGCGGGACTCGATGCCACGCTGGGCTTGGCCTTCGCGCGCACGGGCATCCTCTATCCCTTTTTTGGCGCGCTACTTGGATGGCTGGGCGTGGCGCTGACGGGATCGGACACTTCGTCGAACGTATTGTTCGGCAGCCTGCAACGAATCACCGCGGAGCATTTGGGAATTTCGCCCGTACTGATGGCGTCGGCCAATAGCTGCGGCGGAGTGATGGGCAAGATGGCGGACGCGCAGAGCATCGTGGTCGCCAGCACCGCAACACAGTGGTATGGACACGAAGGCGAGATCCTGCGCTACGTTTTCTTCCACAGCATCGCGCTCGCCTCGCTGGTCGGAGTGCTCGTCTTCCTGGAAGCCTACGTGTTCCCGTTTACGCGCCTGGTTGTTCACTGAACGCGCCGGACCGCGCTGGATGGGGAACTACGCTTTCAACAGGACCAAGTGTCCGGTCTTGGAGCGAAATGCTTGGTCGAATGTCACCAGCGTGAGTTGAGCACTGTGAGCGAAGGCCGCGAGATAGGAATCCGCCCAGTCTTTCGTAGACGACCGTCGCGATCGGGTCAGTTCGCGGAAAGGTGTCTCCAGGCCGGCGGGCTCTTCCAGGAAACCCACTCGTTCGTCTTGCAGCCAACGGTCAAATGCTTCCCAAGCCTGCTCCTGAGTTAACACGTCCGTTCGGCCCATGACCGCCTCCGCCGTGAGCAGGCGCAAGAAGCCAAGCTGGGTGAACCGGCAGAAGAAGAGGCGCGACGACGAGCCCACCGCATCGAACCAGTCTCGCGCGGCAAAGTGATGGACGTGCCCTTCATAGGTGAGGGCAATCCACACGTTGATGTCAGGGAAAAGAAATGACTTCGTAGATCTTGGCATTGTCCAGTCGTAGGGTGCCCGGTTTCTTCGCGTGAACAAGGGGAAGCGACACCCTGCTGCGGCGCCTCCGCGAACCTCGCCTCAAAACCTGTTCGACACCACGCAAGATCAATTCTTTCGCAGAACTGCCCTCGCTCGCCGCGCGACTCTTCAAGCGGCGGTATACAGGGTCGGGAATGTCCACCGTAGTGCGCATGCATTTATACTACCATATTTATGGTCGAAACGCCGCATTATCCAGTGTGCGGTCCGCTGGGAGACCGGTGTCGGGCGTTACTTGGGCGTCGTAGCCTTGCCCGTGCCGCTGCCCTGCGCGGGCGTAGCGGGTTTGGGGCCGTCCGGCGTCATGACGACTGGATTGAGGAACGTCATCATCGAACGCAGCCGCGCGCCGACTTCCTCAAGCTTGAGTTTTTGCTCCTCGGCGCGCGTGGCGTTAAACCACGAGCGGCCGGTTTCATTTTCGGCGATCCAGCGCTTGGCGAAGCTGCCGTCCTTGATGGACTTCAGCAGCGCGCGCATCGTCTTGCGGGTTTCGTCGGTGATGATCTGCGGGCCGGCGACGTAATCGCCGAATTCGGCGGTGTCGCTGACGGAATACCGCATGTAGCCGAGGCCGCCGCGGTAAAACAAGTCCACGATGAGTTTCAGCTCGTGCAGGACTTCGAAGTAAGCGATTTCGGGCTGATAACCCGCTTCCACCAGCGTCTGGAATCCCGCCTTTACGAGCGCGCTGACGCCGCCGCACAGAACCGCCTGCTCTCCGAATAAGTCGGTCTCGGTCTCCTCCGCGAACGTGGTTTCGATCACGCCCGCGCGCGTTGCGCCGATTCCCTTCGCGTAGGAAAGTGCGAGCTGTTTGGCGTGGCCGCTGGCGTCCTGATGGACGGCGAGCAGCGATGGCGTGCCGCCGCCCTCGACGAACACTTCGCGGACGCGATGGCCGGGCGCCTTGGGCGCGATCATGACGACGTCGATGTCCGCGGGAATCGACAGTGTGCCGAAGCGAATGTTGAAGCCGTGCGCGAAGAGCAGCGTCTTGCCCTTCTTGAGGTGCGGCGCGATGTCCGCGCGATAGATCGCGGCCTGCGAGGTATCGGGGATGAGCAGCGAGATGACGTCGCCCCATGCGGAGACTTCGGCGGTGGTCAATACCTTGAGTCCTTCCGCCTCCGCGCGTGCGCGCGACCGGCTGCCCGCGGGCAATCCAACGCGCACCTCGACGCCGGAATCGCGCAGGTTCAACGCGTGCGCGTGGCCCTGCGAGCCATAGCCCAGGATCGCTACTTTTTTCGATTGAATCAGCGAAAGATCGGCGTCCTTATCGAAATACAGAGTTGCCATCACAGCCTCCCAACGGAATGATATGCGGGTAAGATTCTATCAGCGAGCGGGGGTATTTCCCTCGCGTTCTGATTCCGGCCGCTGGTGCTCGCCGGGGACTTCCGGCCACGCCTCTTCACCCGTTCGCGCAATATCCACCCGGCCGGCCTTTTCCAGCAATTTCAGCAAGCGATCGATGGCCGCGGGCTTGCCGCTGACGTGCAGCAGCAGGGAATCGGGATCGGCCGAAGGGGAGCGCGTGCCGGCGTCGTCTGAAAAGTGCAGGATCGCCGATTCAATCGCCGGATCGCCGGCGTCTCTTGTGTAGCGCACGGCGATGACTTCGACGATCTTACGCAAGCCCGTTTCGATGCGCGCGATCCCGTAGTCGTCTGTATCCACGACGAACGTGATGACCGCCCGCGCCGGATCGGTGGAAGGCGCAGCGACGATCGTCTCGATTTGCAGCATGCGGCGGCGCAGCACGGAAGCAATCCGCTCGAGCACGCCGCGCCGGTTCTCCACGTCCAAAACGAAGTAAGTGCGCATGGTCTCCTCAGGCGTCCGCCGCAGTTTCAGCGAGGCGCGAAGGCCGGCGGATCATCTCGTGCAACGCCTTGCCGGCCGGAATCATCGGGTACACCGAGTCTTCCTGTTCGACGCGGAAATCGATCAGCATGGGTCCGTCCATCGCGCGCGCCTCGCGAACCACGTCCGTCAGTTTCGAGCGTTCCGAGACGCGCCGGCCGGGAATGCCGAACGCCTCCGCGAGCTTGGCGAAGTCGGGGCTGAGCAACGGAGTCTCCGAGTAGCGGCCTCCGTGGAAAAACTCCTGCCACTGTCTCACCATGCCGAGAAAGCCGTTGTTGATGATGGCGATTTTCACGGCCACGTGCTCCTGAACGATCGTCATCATTTCCGCCATCGTCATCTGGAAACCGCCGTCTCCGACCACGGCCCAAACTTCCGCTTCGGGCCGCGACATTTTCGCGCCGATGGCCGCGGGCAACGCGAATCCCATCGTGCCCAGGCCGCCGGACGTAATCAGCGAGCGCGGGCGCTCGTGCCGGTAGTACTGGGCCTCCCACATCTGGTGCTGGCCAACGTCGGAAACCACGACCGCGTCGCCCGAAGTCTCGCGCCAGAGATCGTGAATGACGTGCGCGGCGTACAGGTGGCCGTCGTCAGGCAGGTTTTGAATGTCGCGCACGGAGGATTCGCCGCGGAAAGCGCGAATACGGCCGTGCCACTTCGAGTGCTGGTTCTCCTCGATCAGCGGCAGCAACCGCTCGACCGTGCGCTTGAGATCGTCCACGAGCGCGATGTCCACCGGAACGTTCTTGTTGATCTCGGAGCGATCGATCTCGACGTGAATCTTCTTCGCTTGCGGAGCATACGTTTTGAGATTGCCCGTGACGCGATCGTCGAATCGCATTCCCAGCGCCAGCAGTACATCCGCCTCCTGAATCGCCATGTTCACCCAGGCTTCGCCGTGCATCCCCATCATGCCGAGGCAAAGCGGGTGCGAGGCTGGAAAGGCGCCGATGCCCAGCAGCGTCACGGCGACGGGAATGTCGGCGCGCTCGGCGAGCGCGATCACCTCTTGCACGCCGCCGGAGAGCAGGATCCCGTGTCCCGCGAGGATCAACGGCCGCTGCGCGCGATTGAGGAGGCGCGCCGCATCCTCGATCAACGACGCTTGCGCCGGCGCCTGTTGCGGGCGGAGGCGGTGTGGTTTCGCCGCGGCCCAATCGAATTCGCAACTCGCCTGCTGCGCGTCCTTCGTGATGTCCACCAGCACCGGGCCGGGCCGTCCCGATGCCGCAAGCTCGAAGGCCTCGCGAATCGCCGGCGCTACGTCCTGCGGCCGCGTGACTAGATAGTTGTGCTTCGTGATCGGCAGCGTGATTCCGGTGATATCGATTTCCTGGAAGGCGTCCGAGCCGATGAGTTTGCTGTTTACCTGGCCGGTGATGAATACCACGGGCGAAGAATCGAGCATCGCGGTCGCAATTCCCGTGACGAGGTTCGTCGCCCCGGGGCCCGACGTGGCCATTGCCACGCCGACGCGGCCGCTCGCCCGCGCGTAACCATCCGCCATGTGCGCGGCGCCTTGCTCGTGGCGCACGAGGACGTGATGGATCTTCTTGTACTTCGTCAGCGCGTCGTAGGCGGGCAGAATCGCTCCGCCGGGATAGCCGAAGACGGTTTCCACGCCTTCTTTCAGCAGACATTCCCAGATGATTTCCGCTCCGGTTCGGATCATGTTTCCCTCACTCCCCGTCAGTGTTCATTCCCACATTCCCTGTGCGTTCCCCGGCTGGCGATTTAACCGGTTAATTCGTCACGGCGCCCGCTGCCGCCGAGGCCACCGAGCGCGCGTATTTCGCCATTACGCCGGTGCGATAGCGCAGCTCCGGCGCTTTCCACTTCTTGAGACGCTTCGCCAATTCCGCGTCGTCCACGTTGACCTGCAAGACGTGATTCTTCGCGTCGATCGTGATGATGTCGCCGTCGCGCAGCGCCGCAATCGGCCCGCCCGAGGCGGCTTCCGGCGCCACGTGGCCGACCATGATGCCGTGCGTCGCGCCGGAAAAGCGGCCGTCGGTGATCAGCGCAACCTTGCTCCCGAGGCCTGCGCCGACAATCGCGGCGGTCACGGCCAGCATCTCCGGCATGCCCGGCCCTCCGCGCGGCCCTTCGTAGCGGATCACCACAACGTCACCCGCCTTGATTTGTTTCTTCTCGACGGCGGCAAACGCGTCCAGCTCGTTGTCAAACACGCGCGCCGGCCCGCTATGGGAGTCCCCCGCGCCGGATATCTTCAGCACGCAGCCGTCCGGCGCAACGTTGCCCCGCAAGATCACAAGTCCGCCGGTCGGTTTCAACGCGCGCGCCGGCGGGCGAATCACTTCCTGCCCGGGAGTCTCGACGGCTAGAGCCGCTTCCTGCGCGATCGTTCGTCCGCTGACGGTCGGGGCCGAACCATGAAGCTTGCCGATTTCCATCAGGAACTTCGCGAGCAGTCGCGTGCCTCCGGCTTCGTGAAAATCCACAGCCATGAATCGCCCGGAGGGTTTCAAATCGCTCAGGACCGGAGTCGCCGCGCAAACGCGATTGAAGTCATCGAGCGTCAATGTCACGCCGGCCTCGTGTGCGATCGCAAGAAGATGAAGGACGGCGTTGGTCGAGCCTCCGCTGGCGGCTACGCCGGCGATGGCGTTCTCGAGCCCTCGCTTGGTGAGGATGTCGTGCGGCACAACATTCTTCTTCAGAAGCTCCATCACGAGATGGCCCGCGCGGCGCGCAAGCGCGTTCTTCTCACCGGCCGTGGCGGGCACGCCGGAGCTGCCCATCGGTGAAATCCCCAGGAATTCGCAGGCGGTGGCCATCGTGTTGGCGGTGAATTGGCCGCCGCAGGCGCCCACGCCGGGACACGCCGCCTCTTCCATGCAGTGGAGATTCTCTTCCGTGATGCGGCCGGAGTTGAGCGCACCGACCGCCTCGTACATGTCTTGAATGGAAATATCGTGGCCCTCGTAACGGCCGGGGCGAATCGGGCCGCCGTAGAGCATCAGGCCGGGGATATTCAGCCGCGCCAACGCCATGACCGTGCCGGGGATCGTCTTGTCGCAACCGGAGAGCGCGACGATGCCGTCGAAATAATTCGCGCGCGTGACCAACTCGATCGAATCGGCAATCACTTCGCGGCTGATCAAGGAGGCGCGCATTCCGTCCGTGCCCATCGTGATGCCGTCCGAGATCGAAACTGTGTTGAACTCCATCGGAGTGCCGCCGGCCTCGCGAATCCCTTCCTTGACCGCTGCGGCGAGTTCGCGCAGGTGATAGTTGCATGGGCCGATTTCGATCCAGGTGTTGGCCACGGCGATGATCGGTTTCTTGAGATCCTCGTCGGAAAATCCAACGGCGTGAAGCATCGAGCGCGCGGGCGCACGCCGATTTCCTTCCAGAAGCGTCCGGCTGCGGAGTTTTTCACTCATCGGTTCCGTCCTAGGGGTGCTCCCCCTCGCGTTCGATTGCATCCCCGGCGCGTCTGCCTCTTTGCAGCGCGCCGCGCACAAAAAAAGGCCGCCATCTCTGGGATGGCGACCTCCGGATTTCTTGATTCTTTTCTACCCTGCTTTCATCCGTCAGTCGTCATCCCTGCATCATGGGCATCGGAGTCGTACGATGACGGGTATATCCACCGCGGCCTGAACCCGCGCCGGGACTTCGCGCGAGTGTCCGCAGCGAGTGCCATCCACACGGGTTTCATGGATCTTGGGGGCCATGGTCGTGAACGAAGGCACTATAAGGAGCTAGAGGACATTCTGTCAATTCCTATATCAATGTTTTATAGCAGGGCTAAATCGACGGATTCCGTCCCGCCCAGGCCGGGAGGTCGGCAGGCTACTAACTAACTGAAAAAGAACCGGTTATCGAAAGCGACCCTCTCGGGACCGGCAGCCACAATAGATTCCCCGAAGAAGCGTCTTTAGAAAGGGGTGCAAAACTCTGGCGCGGCACAAGGTTGCAATCAGGGAAGGGAGGGGATGGCGGGACGCCCTTCTCGTCCGCGACACCTTCTTGGAAGAAACTGCTTGACTGCCAGACATATATGACTTACGGTCACTTATGCCCATGGGTCAAAGAAGAGAATCCTTGCAAGGGTTTGACGCGGAAAGGCCCCCCAAGAGCGGCCTGAATCGCCGCGAACGCCGGCATGCCGAAACGCGCCACCGCTTGATGCTGGCCGCCTTGCGCCTGTTCTCGGAACGCGGCATGGCGGAGACTTCGGTGGAAGACATCACCGAGGCCGCCGATGTGGGGAAAGGGACCTTCTTCAATTATTTCCCGTCGAAG
This sequence comes from Terriglobia bacterium, assembly GCA_963819015.1. Classification (GTDB taxonomy): domain Bacteria; phylum Acidobacteriota; class Terriglobia; order Acidiferrales; family UBA7541; genus DASPOJ01. Next base: position 393,417 of record CAWFUN010000004.1, on the reverse strand, counting down.
GAACACCTGCTGGTCGCCTTCGGTCAATACCAGGTGCGCAAGGTGGAGGCCACCTTGGAGGAAGCACGCAAAGGTGAAAAGCCCATCCACCAGATGCTGCGAGACTTGGCTCGCTCCGTCAGCCACGAGCCCGGCCGAACGCCGCTTCTGATTCGAAGCATCATGGTTGCGCCGCTCACGAACGACGCCGTGCGCGAGTCCATGATCGCCAACATGGCCCGGGGGCGGAAGGCTCTCGCCGAATTCATGGTCATCGGCCAGCAGAGAGGTGAAATTCGCAAGGATGTCTCACCACGCCATCTCGCGCGTGCGGTGCAGCAGGGAATGTTCGGGGCATTCCTCCTGTGGTCTCTCGACCCGAGCCTTGAGATTTCTGGCTGGCTGGACACCTGGGGCGAAATCTTTTTCGCAGGAATTGTAGCGAGCGCACAGAAGAGAGCGTCGCCGCGCGCGAGGCGTTCGGCCCGCCGCTGATCTCGATTTCAGAAATACGAACGGGAGAGTCCAATGATGTCAATGCACAGGAACCGACGCCATCTCGCGCTTCTGCCGGCGCTTCTGCTGGCGGCCGCTTTGCCCACGGCTGCGCAGCAAGGGAACGCTTCGGATTCGCAGGATCTCACGCTGGGAGCCGCGATTCAGATCGCGCTGAAAAACAATTTGAGCGTGCGCGTGGCGGATGCGCGTGTGGACCAGGCCGAGGGCACGCGAGAGCGCGCCAAGGCCGCGCTTCTGCCGGAGGTCACGGGCCACGTTCTCGTCAACCAGCAAACCGTGAACCTGCGCGCACTTGGATTGAACTTCTCGTTTCCGGGCTTTGCCCTACCGACGGTGATTGGTCCGTTCAACAATTACGATTTCCGCCTTTACGGCAGCCAGACGCTCGTGAACCGGCAGGCGACCCACGCGTTGAGAGCCGCTGACGATGAGAAGCAATCCGCGGCGCTCAACTACGAGGATTCCAGAAGTTTGGTCGTGCGGCAGACTGCAGCATTGTTCCTCGATGGCCAGGCCGCGCAAGCGGAAGTGGAATCGGCGGAGTCCCGCGTGGAAACGTCGGCGGCGCTCGAAAAACTGGCGCGCGATCAACACGATCAAGGTCTCGCCACCGGCGTGGACGTGCTGCGGGCCCAGGTTGCGCTCGAGCGCGACCAGCAAAACCTGCTCGTAGCGCGCAACCAGTATCAGGTCGCGCTGATCTCGCTGGAGCGCTACATCGGAATCAGACCCGGCACGCCGATCACTTTGGCCGAGCCGCTCGAGTATCGCCGGCTCGAAATTCCGGACGCCGATCAAACCCTGAACGACGCGCTGCGCGCCCGCGCGGATTACCGTTCGCTCGACGCACAGCGGCAGGCGCTGATCGAACAGGAGAAGGCCTCGCACGCGCGTTACTATCCCACCCTGCAGGCCACCGGGAACTACGGCGCGATCGGCCGCGAAATCTACCAATTGCCGGCAACCGGTGTGATTCAGGCGACGCTTTCCATCGATATCTTCGATCGCGACCGCAACGGCGAACGGAAACAACTGGAGAGCCAGTTGAAGCAACTCGACGATCAAATCGCCGATCTCTCCCGGGGAATCGAGCAGGAACTGCGTACGGCCGTGCTCAACCTTCAATCGGCGGAGGACCAGGTGCGCGTGACCGAGCAGGCGCTGGACCTCGCGCAGAAGGAATTGACGTTGGCCACGGATCGCTTCCGCAACGGCCTCACCGACAACATCGAAGTCATCACCGCGCAAAGCTCGGTCGCGGAAGCGGAAGAAGATCGGATCGAGGCGCTGGCGCGTCATGCCGACGCGCGCATGGCGCTCGCCCGCGCGATGGGCGCCAATGAAACCAATTACACAAACTATTTGGGCGCGTCCCTACCGGCGAGCCGGCCCGCAGGCGCGAGTCAACCCGCCCCGCAGGCCCAGCCGTGAGTCTCATGGCACCAGTGGAATCTTATTTGGAGGTCGAACGGCGATGAAACGCATCGTGATAATTCTTCTTATCGTGGGAGTGGCCGTGGCCGGCTATTACCTTTATCCGCGCTGGTTTGGCAAGCCCGCCAACCCCAACGAGCTAAAGCTTTCCGGCAACGTTGAGGCGCACGAGAGCCTGGTCAGCTTCAAAGTGACCGGGCGCATCGTCGAGTTGCCGGTCGAAGAAGGCCAGCCGATGCAGGCGGGCCAATTGCTCGCCAAACTCGACGATGCGGACTACCGCCAGCAAGTGTCCCTCGATGAGGCGAACACCCACGTGCGCGACCAGCAATTGACGCTCTCGCTCGCCGGCCCTCGCGCGGAAGACATCGAAGCCGCGCGGCAGAACGTCCTGGACGCGCAAGCGGATCTCGCGCAGAAGAAGCAGGATCTCGCGCGCTACAACGCGCTTCTTGAAAAGGACGAAATCCCCGCGCAGGTCCGGGATCAGTCCGCGACTGCAGTCACGCGTGCCGAAGCGAACGTCGCGCGTTTGCAACAAGTCTACGACGAACTCCTCGCCGGAACGCGCAAGGAGCAGATCGCCGTGGACCGCGCGAACGTAAGCGCGGCGAACACAGCCCTCGGAGTGTCGCAGATCCGACTGGGCTATACGGCGCTCACGGCGCCGTTCAGCGGCGTCGTTCTGGTGCGCGAAGCGGAGTTGGGTGAAGTTGTTTCGCCGGGGACGCCGATCGTGACGCTTGCCGATCTGGACCACTTGTGGGTGCGTGTCTACGTTGCGGAAACGGACATGGGCAAGATTCACTGGGGCCAAGACGTGACCGTTCGCACCGATAGTTTTCCCAACAAGACCTACCACGGGAAGATTTCCTTCATTGCCTCGGACGCGGAATTCACTCCTAAGAGCGTGCAGACGCAAGCAGAGCGCGTCACGCTGGTCTATCGCGTCAAGGTGGACGTGGACAACCCGAACTACGAATTGAAGCCCGGCATGCCGGCCGATGTTTACGTCGAGACGAAATAGGCGGGGGAAAATGGCCAGCGACGCGGCAGTGATCGAAATGAAGGGGCTGGGCAGGAGTTTTGGCGAAGTGCGCGCCGTCGACGCCCTGAGCTTCGCCGTTCACACCGGCGAAATCTTCGGCCTGGTCGGGCCGGACGGAGCCGGCAAGACCACGACGATGCGCATGCTGGCCGGAGTTCTCTCGTCTGATTCCGGCAGCGCGAAAGTCGCCGGGTTTGACATGGCCCGCGATCCGGAGGGCGCGAAGCATCACATCAGCTACATGCCCCAGCGGTTCGGCCTTTACGAAGATCTCACGGTGGACGAGAACATTGCGTTTTACGGCGATTTGTTCAGCGTGCCCCGGAAGGAGCGCGAAACTCGCGCGCGTGAATTGCTCACCGCCGCCGGCCTCTCCGAATTTCGCAAGCGGATGGCGGGCAAACTTTCCGGCGGCATGAAGCAGAAACTCGGTCTGGTCTGCGCCCTCATTCATCGCCCGAAGGTTATCCTGCTCGACGAGCCGACGAACGGCGTGGACCCGGTCTCGCGCCGCGATTTTTGGGCGATCCTGTATTCCCTGATTCACGAAGGCGTCGGGATTCTGATTTCAACGTCCTATCTGGACGAAGCCGAACGCTGTCATCGCGTGGGTCTCCTGCACAAGGGCAAGCTGCTTTTCTGCGACCGCCCGGAGGATCTTAAGAAGCAATTTCCCGGAGCCATTCTCGCAGCGAGAACCAGCGAGCCGCTTCGCGTGAAGGATGCGCTCAAAGCTGCGGCTGGAGTGAAGCAGACCGTGCTCGAAGGCGACGGTGTGCACGTCATCGTGGATCGCGCCGAGCGCCTGCCCGAACTGCAAGGTGTGCTGCAGGCGGCAGGAGTCGAGGTCGAGGCCTTCGCGCGAGTCGAACCGAGCATCGAGGACTTGTTCGTTTACGCCGTGACGGAATCGTCCGGTCAAGATTCGCCAGGCGATGAGGCTCAAAGGAAGGACCGGTGAGGAAAACCGCGTAATGCCCAGCAGCGAAAACTCGGTCGTTGTCGAAGGTCTCTACAAGCGTTTCGGCGATTTCGTTGCGGTGGACAACGTCAGCTTCGAGGCGCGCAAAGGAGAAATCTTCGGTTTTCTCGGCCCGAACGGCGCCGGGAAATCCACGACGATTCGCATCCTGTGCGGGCTGTTGCTTCCCTCCGCCGGCCGCGCGACCGTCGCCGGGCTCGACGTCGCGACGCACGCCGAGGAGATTCGGCAGCGGATCGGCTACATGTCGCAGAAATTCTCGCTCTACAACGATTTGCGCGTCACCGAAAATCTCCGCTTTTTTGCCGGACTGTATAGCGTGCCCGCGAAGGATGTTCCTGCGCGAATGGCGTGGGCGGTGAAAATGGCGGGGCTCGAAGGACGCGAGCGCGCCATCACGGGCTCGTTGGCGGTCGGGTGGAAGCAGCGTCTGGCCCTCGGCTGCGCGGTGCTGCACCAACCCCCAATTGTCTTTCTCGACGAGCCAACTTCGGGTGTGGATCCCGTGACGCGCCAGCAGTTCTGGGAATTGATTCACCAGATGGCCGACGAAGGGGTCACCGTATTCGTCACGACGCACTATATGGATGAGGCGGAGTACTGCCATCGCTTGCTGCTGATTGACCGCGGGCGGATCGTGGCCATGGGCACGCCCACGGAGCTCAAGAAATCCGCGATGCGCGGCGAGCTATTGCTGGTCGAATGTGACCCGCTGGGCCCGGCGCTCGATGTCTTGCCGAATGTGCCGGGCGTTCTGGACACCGCCGTTTTCGGCAACGCGCTCCACGCCGTAGTGTCCGATCCGCAGGCCACAATTCCGAAAATTCGCGAGGCGCTCGAGGCCAAGCAGATCAAGATGCGGCGCGCCGAAGTGATTCCGCCGTCCCTGGAAGACGTGTTTGTCTCGCTGACCGGTTCCCACGAACCGAAGGAGCCGATGCCCGCATGAGTTTTCGCCGCATTACCGCCATGATGCGAAAGGAGATCATTCAAATCCTTCGCGACCCGCGAAGCCTCCTGATCATCATTCTGATGCCTGTGATGCAACTCGTCATTTACGGCTACGCGGTGAACCTCGACGTCAAGAACATCCCGCTGTGCGTCTACGATCGCGACGCCACGCAGACCAGCCAGGATTTGCTCAAGCGCTTTCAGGCCACGGACTACTTCCGCATCGTTCATGTCGCGGACAATTATCCGGACGTTTTGCACCAGATTGACTCCGGCAATGCCACAGCCGCAATCGTGATCCCGCCGCAGTTCGACGAGACCCTGCATTCGGGCGGCAAAGTCAGCGTGCAGTTGCTCATCGACGCGAGCGACAGCAATTCCGCCAACGTGGCGATGGGCTACGCACAAGCCATCATCCAGTCGTACTCTGCGGATGTCGCCATCGACTGGGAACAGCAGCACGGGCTGCCGGTGACTGGCAGCGGGCCGGTGCAGTTTCAAGCGCGCACCTGGTTCAATGAAGATCTCCAGAGCATGGCGAACATCGTGCCCGGCGTCGTCGCGATGGTGATGGCCGTCGTAGGCGCCTTCCTGACCTCGCTGACCATCGCGCGCGAGTGGGAGCGCGGCACGATGGAGCAATTGATTTCAACCCCCGTCGGCCGCCTTGAGATTCAGATCGGCAAGTTGATCCCTTATTTCGTCATCGGAATATTCGATACGGCATTGTGCGCGGTGATGGGAGTGTGGTGGTTCGGCGTGCCGTTCCGCGGCAGCTGGTTGGTCATGTTCGGCACCTCCGGTTTGTTCCTGGGGGTGGTGCTTTCGATGGGCTACTACTTTTCGGTCGTATCGAAGACGCAAATCGCCGCGAGCCAAATGGCCATGCTTGCCACGTTTCTTCCCACGTTCCTGCTGTCGGGATTTCTGTTCCCGATCGACCAGATGCCGAAGCCGGTGCAATGGCTTTCGGTCGTTCTCCCGGCGCGCTACTACGTTGAAATTCTCCGCAATGTTTTCCTGAAGGGGACTTCCCTCAGCCTCATGAAGTCCCAGATTACGGCTCTCAGCATTATTTCCGTGCTCTTGATCTTGTTGGCGACGCGCGCATTTCATAAGAGGCTCGAATGAATCTCCGGCAGTCGTGGCAACGGATCGTTCGGATGATCGTGAAGGAGTTCATCCAGGCCCTACGAGATCCGCGCATGCGATTCATTTTGATTGGGCCGCCGATTATTCAAATGATGATCTACGGCTATGCGGCGACGTATGAAATCAAGCACGTCACGATGGCTCTGCTGGATCAGGACAATACGCAGGAGAGCCGCGACCTCGTTGCGCGGCTTACCGGAAGCCGCTATTTCGATCTGAGCCCCGGCCACCACGCCGATCGCCCCGATCAGCTTCGCGATTGGATCGATCGCGGTGACGTCCTCATCGCCCTGCAGATTGATTCCGGCTTTGCCCAGAGGCTTCGCAACGGCCAGGGCGCACAAGTCGAGGTGATTGTGGACGCCTCGAACTCGAACACCGCGCTCATCAGCCTGGGTTACTTGACGCAAACCGGAGCGAAATTCGCGCAGGACTACCTGGCCGATGAGCTCCAGCGCGGTCCTCCCCGGCAAGCCGCGTTTGTGCCGCAGGTGGATCTGGAGACGCGGCCGTGGTTCAACGAGGGCCTCGAAAGCAAGTGGTTCTTTGTCCCCGGCGTGATCTGCAATCTGCTGCTCCTCATGGTTATGACGCTGACGTGTTCGGCTGTCGTGCGCGAGCGCGAAATCGGCACGCTCGAGCAGATCATGGTGACTCCCATCCGCCGCTGGGAATTCATCCTCGGGAAAACGCTGCCGTTCTATTTGATCGGCATCTTTGACGCACTGTTGATCTCTTTCGTGGGGACATTCTGGTTCGGCGTGCCGTTCCGTGGCAAAGTCGTCGTGATGGCCGCGGGCTCTCTGATTTTTCTGCTGTCCTCCATCGGGGTCGGATTATTTCTTTCGACGATTTCCGCCACGCAGCAACAGTCCATGATTTCGTCGTTCTTCTTCATGATGCCCGCCATTACACTCTCGGGCTTCGCGACTCCCATCAGCAGCATGCCGCCGCTGTGGCAAAAGCTCAGTTACTTGAATCCCATGCGCTACTTCATGATCGTCGTGCGAAGCGTCTATTTGAAAGGCGTCGGATTCGATGTCCTGTGGCCGCAATTCGTGGGAATGGCCATTATCGGCGTGACTCTGCTCACCATCAGCGTTCTGCGCTTCCACAAATCGCTGGAGTAAGTTGCGAGCCGAATCAGAGGAGGCGCGGGCAGCGCGTTCGAGGATCTATCGCCGTTCCAACGTATTGCAGCGATTTCGGGAGGCACGGTAAGCAATCCCAAGGATGCTCGGAGTTCTGTGCGATTCGGGAAGGAAAGTCGGAGCGGCGCTAGCGGGCCGGGTCCGTCTCTTCGGAATCTCCGGATACACTCTGCGGTTTCTCGCTGCAAGGCAGGGGCGATTCCGCGACGCCGGTTATTTGCTCCGGCACCCGGCACTCGGCTTCTGACGTCCAGTCCCTCGGCTCAATTTCATTCCCTCGGAGCCAAAGCACGAGAATATCGCCGTTGGAATTGAACGGCTCTCCGGTTGCGGTGTGTGCCGCCTCGACAGGATTCGGCGGCTGCGCGAGCGCCCACTGCGTCACCATTCCCGTATCGCCGAGAGACTCTTGCACGTACGAGCGTTCGTCATCCACGTTGGGATCGATGTAGTGGGTAATTCTCCATTTGCGGATTTCTTTCGTGAATCCCGTGTCCTGCGTGGCCGCGCCCGCCCAAAGCGTTTCTCCGTTGATCTCATACGGAGTCTTCCAAATCCGCAGGTGGTGGCGCGTGGACACGGCAAACACGGGCTTCGCGTGCGCGAACCCGTAATCCTGACTGCGTCCAAAGAGATAAAGCTGGCTCATCGGCAACTTCAAGAAGCCAGTTTGAAAGAAGCTGGTTGTCGCCGCATGCAAAAAAGACTGTTGCGCCAAGATCTGCACTCTGACCCACCCCGCGCGGCGGAACGCTTGCAACACTTCCTCTTCCGAGCCGACGATCAGAAAATTGACCATGTCCCCCGGGTTACCGTTGACGTCCCGTATCTGCCGGGGAATTTTCGCCAGCACGGGAGAAGGAAACTCCAACCCAGGCACCTCTTTCGGAGCGGACATCCCGGAGGCATCCGCGACCCCCTCCAGCGACGCACCTGCCGGACGCGTAACCACGATGATGGCGTGGAAACCGCCTGTCGAGATTTCGTTCGGAGGTTCGTTGATCCCGAGGTAGAGCCGTCCGGAAGATTTCACTTTGATATCGCGACGCGTGCCGATCTCAAACGCCGGCGTGACCTCACCCAGCCCAACGCGTCCCACGAGCGATCCCATGCCCGCCGAGTTTACCGGGAAGCGCAGCATCAACTCCCGCCAACTGCGCAACACTCCGTCGGGGCCGCAAGCCCTCGCCGCGGGACGCCGCACCGTTCCCGTCGCGACGACTCGCACGTGGTCTCCGGACACAAGGAGGATTCCGGTGTTCGTCCATTGCTGCTTGGCGGAAACATCCACGGCGGTTGTGAATTGCGTCTCTGGGGATCCGGCCTCAACCGCAGAAGTGGGGGCCGCAATTTGCTGTGCCGAAGTGGATCGAGCGAGCGGAAACCAAGCAGCGAAAAGGAGAAACGCCCACACGATTCGCCGGGTGGGCTGGGGGCAAATGGTCGAAGCTATGACTCCCGAGGGTCGGTACAAGGCTCGCCTAGGGTACAGATTGCGCGCTCTGCTTACAAGTCCTCAATTGAACAGTGTCGCGCCGGAGTACATAAGTCTTTGGTCCAACGTCCACAAACCGCAGCAACTCGTGAGCGCCTTGGTCTTCCGCTTCGCCTTCGCTCGCCCAGCGGCGGGAATTGTGTTTCACGGCGATTCTCGGTACGCTCACACCCGAACGGGCGGGCGCAACGGCCCGCCCTCGGGAGGATTTTGTGTTGCACGGTCTAGCAGGCCTGATCCCGTCGGCCGTAACCGAGATTCTTCTTGTTCTCTTTCTCTCTTTTCTCCTGGGCTTAGAGCGCGAGGAGCGCAAATCGGTTGCCAAGGAGTATGCGTTCGGCGGTGTCCGCACGTTTCCCCTGCTCGGTTTACTGGGTTACGCGTTGGGAGCGCTCTCGGGCCAGCAGTGGGGTTTGGTGGCCGCGGGTCTCGCCGTGGTCGGGGCGTTTTTGTGGCTTTCATATCGCCACAAGCTGGAAACGCAGGCAATCGCCGGTGTGACGACGGAGCTTTCCGGCATCGTCACCTATGTCATCGGCGTTCTCGTCTCCCGCGAACTCTTGTGGATCGCGATGGCGCTGGCCGTGCTCAGCATGCTCCTGCTGGAACTGAAATCGTTCCTCGAGAATCTCTCTCAGCGCGTTCCCAACGACGAAATTCTCACGTTCACGAAATTTCTTCTGCTTACGTTTGTCATCCTGCCGGTTGTTCCGGATCGCGCCTTCACTACGTACCAGATCAATCCCTTCAAGATGTGGCTCGTGGTCGTCGCGGTCAGTTCGATCTCCTACGGCAGTTACATTCTCCAGAAGTTCACCAAGGCGAAAGGCAATGTCTTGCTCGCGGCCTTGCTCGGCGGCGCCTATTCTTCGACCCTTACCACCGTGGTCCTTGCCAAGCGCGCCCGGTCCGGCTCCCAACCGCACCTGTACGCGGGCGGCATATTGATGGCTTCCGGTGTGATGTATTTGCGATTCATCATTTTGGTCGGACTTTTCAATCGCAGCCTCATGCATGAAATTGCGCTGCCGTTCTTGCTTCTCGGAGTCGTAGCGGCGCTCGCCGGCTGGTTGTGGTCGCGCATCCCGGACGCCGGGGACGCCGGCGCGCAGCGCGATTTCGCGCCGAAGAATCCGCTCGAGCTGCCGGTGGCGTTTTCGTTTGCCGTGATATTCGTCGGCATGCTCGTCGCGACGCATTTCACTCTGCTCTATCTTGGCAAGGGAGGAATCTACGCTCTCGCCGGCGTAATGGGCGTGAGCGACGTTCGATCCGTTTGTCATGGGCCTCACCCAATCTGGGGGCACGCTGACGCTGGCCGTCGCCTCCGCGGGTCTGGTCATCGCGGCCGCCAGCAACAATCTCGCAAAAGGTTTCTACGCTTTCTTTCTCGCCGGCGGACGTTGCGGGCGGCAAGCACTTCTGCTACTTGCCGCGCTCGCCGTGGTCGGGCTCTTGCCGCTCGTGTGGATCGGATTGCGCTAAGCGATGTCGCGCACGGGGAATCGCGTCGCCCTCGCCGTGTTCCTCCTGGCGGCCGCCGTTTTGTTGCTGCTGCCGGTCTGGAGCGTCGCCTTTCCGCCGCTGCTGGACTATCCCAATCATCTCGCGCGTGCGTTTGTGCTGTTGCACGTGCACGACGCCCATTATTCCTTTTCGCAGTGGTACCGCGCCGATTGGGGTCTTTACCCGTATCTCGGAATGGACGCCAGCCTCGCCGTGCTTGGCCGTATCTTCCCGATCGAGATTGCGGGCCGCGTCTTCCTGAGCCTGTGCGTCCTTTTTCTTCCGGCGAGCGCATGGTTCTTTCTGCGTCAGGCCCATCCTGGCGAAGACTGGTCCGCTTGCTGGGCGCTTTTGATCGCATGGAACGTCTTCTTCCTCGAAGGCTTCCTCAATTTTGACATCAGCCTGGCTTTCGTCCTGATCGCTCTGGGGTTGTGGCTCCGCTGGCTCCGGGCTCCCGGCGTCTTGCGCTGGCTCGCCGCGCTGCCGGCTTTCGTCTGTCTCTATTTCGCGCACTTGATCGGGTTTGGGCTCGCCGGCCTCATCGTCACTGTCTACGCGCTGTTCAGCCGGCGCTCGCTTCGCGCACTCTTGCTATCTTGGCTTCTGTTTGTGCCCGGTGCCATTGCGTATCTCCATTCCTCGCGCGTCGGCCTTGGCAAGCAGACCGTCATCTATCAGGGCTGGAATGGCAAACTCGGCGCCCTCGGCAACTTCATGCACGGCTACTCGCTCGCGCTCGACACACTCACCATCGTTGCGCTCGCTGCTTTCTTCCTTCTCGGATGGATCCGCAATCCCGCGTTTCGCTGGGACTGGCCCTGGTTCGGCGTCGCGGCGATTCTCTTCATCGCGTTTTGGGCGATTCCCTGGGCCTACGGGGAAGGCTCCGATCTCGACATCCGCGTTCTTCCGCTTCTCTTTGTGGCCATCCTTTCGGTTGCCCGCATCGGTCCTCGCGGGCGGTGGCTCGCGGCGTTGCCGCTCGTCCTGTTCCTCGCGCGCACCGTGAGCGTCACCCGGGAATTCAGGGCCGAGCAACCGGAGCTTGCGGGTTTGGCGCGCTCGTTTGAAGCCGTGCCCCGCGATGCGCTTGTCTTTCCGATCGTCGAGGGCGACCAGGACGCCATCGCCCGCCCCTTCACTCATTTCTGGGCGTACGGCGTGATTCGCCGCGGCTGGTTTTCGCCGTACTTGTTTGACCAACCCGGCGAAACTCCCATGCGCATCACATTTGAAACGTACACTGCCGACGGTTTCTGGGACCTCAGCTACGATGCCCCGCCCGATTGGCCTGATGTCCAAGGCGACTATCAATATGTGTGGGCTTACGGCGTCCCGCGATTCTCGGCTCCGCTGGCCGGAATCGGCGACCGGATCTATTCCTCCGGCACTCTTGAGGTGTACCGTCTGCACCCGCCGCCCGAGTGATGCGCGGCCTTGCGTACTCGCCGACTCCTGTCTTGCAGAGCGTTGCCGGCGCGCTCCGGAGGCTGTGCTACCATCCCAGTAGGCAATTTGACGCATTCCCGCCGGGAGCTACCAACGGATGGGTGAAGTTGTCCTTGCGGCGTCACAATTCGCGGATTTCCCCCGCCGCCGTGCTGGGCGATTCTTGGATCGAAACCGCCCGAACGAGCGTCGCGTCAAATTACAAGTAGGGTCTTGCCGGACTTCGGAGGACCAGGATTGACCATGAAGGAAAAGCTTCTTTCGCTCTACCACCAGCACAAGCTCCTCTCGTTCTGCGCCCTTGGAATTGTCGTTTTGATACCGGCCGGCCTCATCATCAAGGGCCGATCTGCGCAGACGACCTATTTGACGGCCACTGTGTCGAAAGGTCCGATTACGGCCACGGTCCAAGCCACGGGCACGATCAATCCCCTGACCACGGTGCCTGTAGGGTCCTTTGTTTCCGGGACCGTGCAATTTATTTTTGCCGATTTCAATACCCGCGTGCACGCGGGTCAGGTCCTCGCCCAGCTCGATCCGACTCTCTACAACGCGCAGGTCACCACGGCTCAAGGCAATCTCGATAACGCCAAAGCCAATTTGAACAATCTCCTCGCGACCGTGGACGTCATGAAGGCCAACGTGCAGAAGTATCAGGCGGATGTGACTTACCAGCAGGCCAGCGCCGACCGCGTGAACCAGTTATATCAGCAGGGCGTCTTTTCCAAGGATCAGTACCAATTGCAGCAGTCCACGCTTGGCCAGGCGCAAGCGACTCTGACCGCCGGTGAAGCGCAGGTCCAGCAGACTCTCGCCCAGGTCGAGCAGGCCCGCGCGCAGGTCGAATCCATGCGGGGCCAGCTCGAACAAGCCGAGACGAATCTGAAGTACACCACCATCCTCTCCCCGCTGGACGGCACCGTCGTCGCGCGCAATATTGACGTTGGCCAGTCCGTCGCCGCTTCGCTCCAGGCTCCCAACGTCTTCACCATCGCCCAGGACCTCACGCGCATGCAGGTCTACGCCAGCACCGACGAATCGGACACCGGCAACATTCACGTCGGCACCGACTGCACGTTCCAGGTGGACGCCTATCCCACCCAGCAGTTTCACGGCCGCATCAGCAACGTCCGGCTCAATGCTTACACCGTGCAGAACGTCGTCACCTACAACACGATCATCGACTTCGCTAATCCCGACGAGAAGCTCCTGCCGAGCGAGACCGCGTACGTTACGATTCCCACCGGCCACGCCGACAACGCCATCCGCATCCCCAACGCCGCGCTCACCTATACGCCGAGCCTCGGCTCCAGCCAGCTCCAGCTGCTCTACAAGCAGTACAACATCCCGGCCGCGGCCACCTCGACGCATCTCGGTGGCTGGCAGGTCGTCTGGAAGTACGGGCCCCAGCAGACGCCCATACCCGTCGCCGTCCGGGTGGGAGTCACCGATTACATCAATACGCAGTGCCTCGAGGGAAGCCTGCAGGAAAATGACATCCTGATTACCGCCGAGCAGTCCTCCGCGCAGAAGTCCACGGCGGCTCCGGGCCTCGGAGTGCAGCGCCCGGGCGGCGGCGGCGCGGGTCGGCCGGGCCGGTGAGCGCATGAGATTTCGCGAAGTACTGCTGCTTGCGCTCCATGCGCTCAGCCGCAACAAGCTGCGCACCATGCTCACCATGCTGGGCATGATCATCGGCGTCGGCGCCGTGATTTGCACGGTCGCCATCGGCGAGGGTGCTTCGAATCAGGTCTCGCAGCAGATTCTCGCTCTGGGCGACAACATGATCATGATTTTCGCCGGCAGCGTGACTCAGGGCGGCATTCGCCTCGGCAGCCAGGCCACGAAAACGCTCACCGCTGACGACGCGGCGGCGGTCCGGCAAATTTCGACCATCTCGAGAGTTTCGCCCGGTGTCGGCAGCCGCGGTCAGATCGTTTACCAGAATCAAAATTGGGCCACCGGCGTGCGCGGCGTCTCGCCCGATTACATGACCATTCGCCACTGGGGCATCCTACGCGGCAGCTCATTTTCTCAGCGCGATGTGGACGTGGCTTCCGACGTGTGTCTCATCGGCCAGACCGTCGCCCAAAATCTCTTCGGCGATCAAAATCCCGTCGGACAAACCATTCGCGTCCAGAATTTGCCGTTCCTCGTCATCGGAGAGCCCGTGGCGAAAGGGCAGACGCCGTTCGGCGGCGACGAGGACGATACGCTCATCATGCCGTACACGACCGTGCAGAAGAAGCTCTCCGGAATTTCCTGGATTCAATACATCGCCGCTTCCGCCGATTCCCAGAACGATATCGACGTCGCCGAAACGCAGATCACCGCTCTGCTCCGGCAGCGCCATCATCTTCGTTCCGACGCGGACAACGACTTCATCATCATGAGCCCCACCGATCTCGCGCAGGTGCAACAGTCCGCCGGACAGGTCATGACGCTCCTTCTTGCCAGCCTCGCTTCGGTGTCGCTGGTCGTCGGCGGAATCGGCATCATGAACATCATGCTTGTCTCCGTCACCGAGCGCACCCGCGAGATCGGCGTGCGCATGGCCGTCGGCGCCACGGAGAAGGATGTTCAGCAACAGTTTTTGTATGAGGCGGTGGTCCTCAGCGGTTTGGGCGGCGGCATCGGGGTCATCGCCGGAGTCTTCGGCTCGGCGGCGATCTCCGCGTGGCTCCAGTGGCCCACGAGCATTCCCGTGTACGCCGTCGTCGCCGCCGTCTTTTTTTCCGCAGGCGTTGGAGTTTTCTTCGGTTTCTATCCCGCGCGCAAAGCCGCGCGGCTGGATCCTATCGAGGCGCTTCGCTATGAATAACAATTTGAAGAGCAGTGTTGTGCGTGTTTCGCAGTTCTCCGTCGTGCCTGAATCTCGGCCTCGGGTATTCGCGGTTCGCGCCATCCTGGCCGTTGGCGCGTCCTTGCTGGCTTGCGCGCTCTCGGCGCAACAGAATCCTCCCGCCGCAAATCATCCGCATCCGCATGCTTCACCGGGCGCGACACCTGCGCCCGCCGCGACACCTCAGCCGCCCGCCACGCCGACTGCCACGCGGGCCGCTGCGGAGGCCGCCGCCCGCAAGCTGAAGGTCTCCGCTTCCGGCGATTTCTTCATCGTTTCCTCGATTGATCCCAAGACCCAACAGATCGTTTTGAAGCGGCCCACGGAGGTCACGCAACTCGTGCAGGTCAACGCCCAGACTCAATACATTGACGAGAACGGCCAGCCGCTGAAGCTGCAGAGTCTTCGCGCCGGCGACACCGTCTTCGTCGTTCTGCAATCGAAATCCGCCGCCGTTCCCATCGCCACGAGCATCCGCCGCGGCCCCATGACGGTTGACATCCTCCACCAACGCTACCTTTCTGGCTCTCAGTAGAACAGGCATTCTTGCCTGTCCTCCTTTCTCTCGGCAGCACAGGCACTTTTGTGTGCACTAACGGCGATAGAGCGAGCACTCGACTGCGCCGGCAAAGAAAACACCTGTCATTTCAAGCCCGCCGCCCGCCAGTTGCCAACAAGCGAGACAGGCGTACAATGCTTCCGTTTTCGAGTCCAACAAGGGATTCCGAAGAAGGACTTAGTGAGTCAATGGAGAATCGCTGATGAACGATGAAACTAAGGCGATCAAGGGCAGATTCCTCGGTCAGGTAACTCCGGGAGACTTCTTCTATAGCACCAGATGGGGTGTGTTAAAGAGGCACGATGGAGAGATGTTTCTCTGGATCTCGAAAGAGCTATTTGATCGCGAAGGTTTGAAAAAGGATCTCGCGCTTACTTTGGGCTTGTTCTTGGCGATGGAGGACAGCCTCAAGAACGAAGGGGAATTTCGGGTGCGCTGCCACACGATGCTCGAGTCCTTATCTTATGCTCCCATTAAGAACGAGTGGTGGCCGCAAATAGGCGGGTATTTCCTGGTTCCTAAGGCCCACTCAAATTTCGAGGGCAGCCGTTCGTCGATGGAGAAGCCCCGGAGGTGGTGGCAGGTCTTCCGCGGCAAACCATAAGGCACCAGGGAATCGGGGACGAAATCGGGGCGAAAATCGAGGACAGAAAATCGAGGACAGACGAGACGTATTCTCATATTTGTTTGAAAAGCGTGGTTTTGTTCGCGATCATTAATCATCATTGTTTCGGCAAACCAGTCCTGCCGAACCGACTGTGATTTTGATTCGCAATCTGTAAAGGAGTGCAAATGAACTATTCACGTCTCGTGCTGGCACCTGGCGGGCGGCGGGCGAGGAATCTAGTGATTACGCCCGACTGTCACCTATTGAGCCATAAATCTCTCGCACCCCAAACCACTCCTGTTCTCCCCCGTCAGCTCACGCCTCGATGTACCACGGCACATTGATCAGCACGATGTTGCGGCTCCCTCTCAGCAGCAGCAATGCCTTCAGCAACTCCGCGCGCTGGTTGTGCAGCGGGTAATGATACCAGTGCTTCTCCACGAGTTCCGGCACGATCACGGCGATCTCCCGCCCCGGGTTCTGCGCCTCTGTAGCCAGCACGTAATCCAGAATCGGCTTGATGATGAGCCGGTAGGGCGAGACCAGCTTCACGAGATTCGGCGGCGTGCCGCCTGCTCGCGACACCGGCCCCGCGACGATTCGGTTCCAGTCGTCTTCCAGCGCGTTGGTCTCCTCTTCCGTGCCGACGTGCACCGCGTGAATTTCCGGCGAAAGCGTCAGCGCAAATTGCAACGCGCGCTGGGAAATCGTGGTCCACGCCTGGATGGGCACGATCACGATGGGCGGGCCGAGTTTCGTGATTTGAAGCGGCGTTGAAATCTCTGTTTCTCGCCCCACCGCGTCGTAGTGGCGCCGCACCCACATCATCGCGGCCATCATCCCCGCGATCAGCAGTGCGCTCACCCAGGCGCCCGCGGCGAACTTCGCCACCAGCACCACGATTAGCGTCACGCCCGTCGCGATCGCGCCCATCCCGTTGACGATCGTGCTGTGAACGGCGCCCGGCCCGCGCTTTCTCCGCCAATGTCCCACCATTCCCGCTTGCGACAGCGTGAACGCCAGAAACGCACCGATCGCGAACAACGGAATCAATTTGTCGGTCACGCCGCGGAACACCGTCAGCAGGAGCGCCGAAAGCCCCGCCAGGACGAAGATTCCCTGCGAATACACCAGGCGCCGTCCGCGGTAGCCGAACGAGTGCGGCAGGTATCCGTTCTGCGCCACTGCTTTGCACAGCCGGGGAAAGTCGGCGAACGCCGTGTTCGCTGAGAGCGAAAGGATCACCAGCACCGACCCGATGGTGAAATAGTAGAACCAGCCGCGCCCCGCCACCGCCGCCACCAGCATCGAAATCACGCTCTGGTATCCCGGTTTTCCCGGATCGGTCGCCATGATTCCGTACGCGCGCACCAGGTACGCAATCCCCGCTAGAAGAACGATCAGGAATCCGATGATCACGGTCAGCGTCCGCTGCGCGTTGCGCACGGTCGGCTCGCGAAATGCGCGCACTCCGTTGCTCACCGCTTCCACGCCCGTCATCGCCGTGCAGCCGTTCGAGAAAACTTGCAGCAGCAGCCACACGCTCACCGTGGCGGTCACGGGCAGCGTCGAAATCGGCGGCGCCACGACGGCAACCGGGTGCCCTCCCGCGATGACCGTCTTCGCCACGCCGATGAGGATTGCGATCAGCAGCGAACCGAGAAATGCGTACGTGGGAATCATGAACGCCGCGCCCGCCTCTCGGACGCCGCGCAAATTCACGATCGTGATGATCGCCAGAATGCCCAGGCAGATCGCCAGGGTATGCGGCTGCAGCCGTGGCGCCGCCGATACCAGCGCACCGACTCCGGCGGAAATCCCCACCGCCACGACCAGCACGTAGTCAAGCATCAGCGCCGCCGCGGCCAGCAGTCCCGGGAATGCCCCGAGATTCTCCGTCGCCACGGTATAGGAGCCGCCGCCGCCCGGGTACGCCGCAATCGTTTGCCGGTAGGAAAAATAGACGATCGAGAGCAGCACGATGATCGCGAGGCTCACCGGCACGATGTACCGAACGCCCGCCGCGCCCAATACGATCAGCAGCGTCAGCGCGGCTTCAGGCCCGTATGCCGCGGAGCTGAGTGCATCGAGACCGAAGATCGGAATTCCGGCCGACGCGCCGATCTGTTCGGCGCGCTCGTCCGAAGTCGCCAGCGGCTTCCCAAGGAGCACATCCAGAACCGACATTCGCCCCTCTCCTCCCGCCTGCACACAGAACCAAACATCCTTCGCAAATCCAAGTTGCCGGGTAATCTTCTCCGGTAGGGGCGGAGCTTGCTTGCCTCGCCGTAGCCCTGGGTTTGGGCGAAGGTGGGTCTCCGCCCGCTTGCCCGCCGTGGCATGAGGCGGACCAAGGCGGGTCTCCGCCCGCTCTTCCTCTGCTCACCCTCTACCCAGCCACCTTGCACCCTCTGGCCAATGACGTGAAACGACCAACAACATTATTGTCATTCTGAGGGCCTCGTCGTGTGCGGCCCGAGGAATCTAGTGGTTCCGCGCAATCGGCACAACTCCAGCCGCCAGCACGTATGCCCCAATCAAAATGCCCCCGCCCCGGTCCGATCTACGCCCGCATGTAGTCCGGCCGCCACTTCTTGACCAGTTTCTTGATGGGTTTGCGATCGGCGATGTGCTCGTCGAGCACCTTCTTCGCAAGCTCCGGCAATTCCTCGTCGCTCGCAAAGCGCAGCCCGATGAGTTGTTCCGGGGTGAATTCCACGATTCGCGTCTGCAGTTCCCCCGGCAAGAGTTTCGCCAGCCGCAGGTGCATCTCCAGACGGATCACGCGGTCCTGTACGGCCATCGCCATGACCCGCGAGGAGACTGCCAGCGTCAACAATGCGGCCGCGACAAAAACGAGCAGGATCGAAGGAAACGAGATTCCATGCTTCAGCTCGATGAGCGAATACACAAAATTCACCAGCAACACCGGCAAAACAAAAAAGTGAATCGGCGGAAAAAATCGTCCGTGATGCGCGAAATCCTGCGGCTTCTCTTTCTCCATTGGAAACACCCTCTCTGCTTTCCGGCCGGCCCAGCTGGAGCGAACGGATGGGTTGTTGCGGACCCCTCGCAGGCCTGTCCGGACAAGCGCCGAATTCTTGGAAGTTCCCGCCGCCGCCGCCCATTTGCGCGAGCGTTCCGGCAGGTCGGGAGCGCGATTCTATCAGAACCCACGCACGAGAGTGCACGTCCGGCACTCCGCCTTCGGGCAGCGGTTCTCGGACACTGACCCACCACGCGCCTGCGGCTCCGCTGGTGTCGCGCGCCTGTCCAATTTTGCACACTCACGCTCAGCCCGCTGGTATAGCATCCCGCCCGATGCTACTATCGGCGCTGCTGCGCACCTTCAACGTCAGCCCCGCAGACTCTTCTGAGGAGGAACTACACATGCAAAAGAAACTCTGGATGGCCGCGATCATCATCGCGGTGGTGATCGCCCTGGCATTGCCGCTCGCCAACTTCGCCACGCCCGCGGACGAACACCACCCCGTAATACGCGCGGCTATCGATAAAATTCAGGACGTCCGCTCCGACCTCGTGAACGATGCCGACCGCGACTTCCACGGCCATCGCGCAAAGGCGGTCGCGGATCTGGACGCGGCACTCAGGGAGTTGCACCAAGCGCTCGATTCCGACCATGACCAAGGCCATGGCCACGACCACGATCACGACCAGCACTAGTCTCATCCGGCTTAGCGTGGCGGGGCAGGCGCTCGTGCTGCCCCATCAACGCTGTTGAAGTTCCGGCGCGCCGAGCACCAGCCCGCTCAGCACGCCGAGAGTGCTCTCCCAAATTGAATCGTCAGGCTTGTGCCGCACTCGCAGCGCCGGAGAAGCGTACGACCACGAGGGTGATGTCGTCGGCTTGACTCGCGCCGCGCGCAAATTCGCTCACGGCGTTGAGCACGTCCGCTTGAACGTCTTCGACCGACTCGTGCCGCCGTGATTCCAAGACTTTCTTCAAGCGGCCCATCCCGAACTCCTGCTGTTCGGGATCCATCGCCTCCGTAACGCCGTCGCTGAACAGGACGAGCGTGTCACCGGGACGCAATTCGCGCGACTCCACTCTATACGTGGCTTCCGGAATCAAGCCGACGGGAAAAGATTCCGCCGCGAAGGGAGCTTCGGCCTTGCCGTCGCGCACCAGCACCGGAGACGGATGGCCCGCGTTGATGTAATCGAGCCGCCCGTCCGCCCCGAGGATTGCGAAAAACATGGTTGCGTAGCGTTCGAGCCGGGAATGGCTGCACAGAAAGCTGTTCACGTGAGCGAAAACGTCAGCGGGCTCGTGTCCGAGCGACATTCCGGAGAACGCGCCTTGCAGCATCGTCGTCAACAGCGCGGCGCCGAGTCCTTTGCCTGATACGTCGGCGATCAGAAACGCCGTCCTGTCGGGCGCGAGCTGCAACACGTCGAAGTAATCGCCTCCCACGGTGAGACACGACTGGTTCATGCCCGTGAGCTTCAGGTGTTGGCTGGTCTCAAATTCGCGCGGCAGCAGCGCCTGTTGAATCTCGCGCGCAATCCCGATTTCCTGCTCCATGCGCTGGCGCTCGCGCTCCCGCTCGACCATTCGCGCGTTGTCCATGACGCTGGCGGCTTCCACGGCCAAGGCGTCCAAGATTTGCCTCTCGAGCGCGGAGAAACCCGCCGGGCGCGTGCTGTCGAGATAAAGCATGCCGAGCAGTTCGCCGCGTTCCACGTCCCCCTCGGCCTCGGTGTCGCGGCGCTGCGCGAACGTGTAGAGCGGAATCACCACCAGCGAACGCAGCCGCTGCGCAATGATGCTTTGCGCGGCCTTCAGGTCCACGTGCGCTTGCTCCATGTCCTCGGTGATGATGCCGCGCTTTTGCTCGAGCGCGTAGCGGATCGCCGTCTGCGTCGGCTCGAGGCCCTCGACGGCCAGTGGTTTTCCTCCGCGCTGCCGCGCGAGGCGCGCGCGCATCTCTCCCTTTGGATTGCGTTCGAGAAGCAAGCCGCGGTCGGCATCGGTCAAAGCGATGGCGTGATCCACCATGTTGCCGAGGATCGCGTCGAGCGGCAAATGGGAGTGCAGCAGCGCGGTCGCTTCGAGCAGCAGGCTCAGTTTGCGGAGGCCCCCCGTGCCCTCGTCGCTCGAAGAGAGGTCTTCCATGCGGTCGAGAAGGCTGGGAAGAGAGTCGGCGCTTTCATGGAAAACGAGCTCGAACGAATCGCTGAGGCCAAAATTGACGACGTTGCCTTCCTTCAGCGGCGCACGATCCACCTTTTCGCTGTTGACGTACAGTCCGCGCCGCTGGCCGCGATCCTCGATCGTGAATGCACCGGAGGCGTACACCAGAGCCGCGCACACGCGGGAGATTCTGCGGTCGGGAAGCTGCAGGTCGTTGCCCGTTTCCGCGCCTCGCCCGATCATAAAGGGCGAGTGCGTGACGCGCATCATGTGGCGTCCGCCGCCCGGCACAAGAACTTCCAACACGGCTTCGTTGAACTCAGAGGATTCAGGCATGGGCTCCGCCTTGCCGGGGAATTCTATCATGCGGGCCGCCCGCGGAACCGTTCAGGAAGGAGGTCTCGGGCTTGGCGTGGTTGCCGGAGCGGCCGGCGCGGTGGACGGCGAAACCGTCGCCGGTTGAGTTGAAGCGGGAGGCGGCGGCGCGGAGTGCGAAGGGTGCGGCGCGGAGGAGGCCGAAGCGGGAGGAGTGATGACTTTCCAGCGATCCGCAACGTGCTGGCCCTTTTCGTCGTGATAGTAGATGCGCGCGCGCGCCCCTTTCGCAAGATCCGCGGGCGCATCGGAATGCGGGGCGACAACAAAGGTCCAGCGGACTTTGTTTCGTCCGAATTGCCGCAGCAGAATGATTCGTGCCGCGTTTGCGGAGACAATCGTGCCGGTCGCCTGATGCTTCGTCGGCTTCTGTGAGAATGCGGGGCGAGGAAACGCAAAGAGCAGAGCAAGGCCGATCAATAGCGGAGCAAGCTTCTTGCGAAGCAACGAGGAATTCATAGCGCTTCCCTAAAAATTCAGAATCAATCATCTACCACTGTATGCAATGAGGGTCAAGGGCCGGCGGGGGCCGGCTTTTCGCTTCGCAGGAGAAACTGGTTATTGCCCGGGACGCAGGCGGACGGCGGTCCATGTTCCAGCCGTGTCCGCGGCCTTGAAGGTGCCCTTCATTCGATCTCCGCTGACCGTGCCGGAATAATCCACATCAATGCTGCCTTGTTCCATTGCCAGCGACGCCTCAAATTGGATCGAGGCGCCTTTGATCTTGCCCTCGACCGGGCCATCTCCGAAATTCGTTTCCACCGTTCCGTGGATGGAGTTGCCGTTCTGCTTGAGCACGAGATCGCCGGTGAAATCGCCTTGCGGCCCTTTGGAAAGCATTTCCCAGACGCCGACGACATCGGCGGCGTCTTTATCGGCAAGGAGCGTGACGCCGCAAGCGGCGAGCAACAGGGAACTCACCGCGAGCGCAAGCAACATGCGTTTCATCGAGCGATTCTCCAAAGGTTTTCGTCCCTGCATCGCGCGGGGTCATCCCATCAAACTCTCTCTTCGGAG
Source organism: Terriglobia bacterium (assembly GCA_963819015.1). Taxonomy (GTDB): domain Bacteria; phylum Acidobacteriota; class Terriglobia; order Acidiferrales; family UBA7541; genus DASPOJ01. The sequence continues at coordinate 371,193 of CAWFUN010000004.1, read as the reverse complement.
GCGCGAGTTCAGAGAGCCTCTCGGAAAGAGAATTACTTCTGGCGCGTGGCCGACCACTGCCCGGAGAAGTCGGCGTTGCCCGGCATCTTGAAGGTGCCCTTCATCGTGTCGCCGTCCACCGTCCCGGTGTGCTCGATGTCGAAATCTCCGTTATCGCTCTTCACGTGAACGATGAAATCAATGGTATTTCCCTTGACCGTGCCTTCGAGCGGCGACTCGCCGAAATCCGATTTCGACGTTCCTTTTATTGTGCCGCCATCCTGCTGGATGGTGAGCACCATCGTTAGTGCTCCTTGGTCGCTGTTCACGGTCATCTGCCACGCGCCGGCGACGTTCGCCGGCTGGTCGTCGGCGCGGAGGCCAAGGGCACCCACCGCCAGCAACAAGGCCAAAACACCCCAAAACGCATGGTAACGCTTCATGTCGTCGTATCCTCCCAGTCGATGAATGATTGGGGAACCCGCGCGAACGCGGGATTCCCGGCAAGGCTACTTCTGGCGCGTCGCGGCCCAATCGGGCGTATTATCCCTCATTTTGAGAGATCCTTTCACGGAATCTCTCCTAAGTTCCCAGTGAGCGCTTCGCGCAAATTCCGAGGGCCGCGCGACCCTGCGCAAACGAGCCGAGCGCGCACATTGAACTACGCGCCGCACTCGAGAATGGTTGCAGCTCTCCCGCCTCCGCCAAGGCTGCGGCGGGCAGGGCAAGAGGCTCTGGACTGCGGCAGTAAGGCAGCCCGAGGCGGGGCCATCGCAATGAAAACGGGTTCTCGCCGTGGGCGCAGTGGCGGCGCCGATTGCGGCACACCCAGAATAATTTCTTGCAACAGTTAACGCCAGCGAACCCAAAGCCCCGAAAGCGGCCACGCGCAACACGCTGTCCATCACGCTGTCCATGTTCAGAGACAAACGCAAGTTCAAATCAACAGATGCAGCCACAGCCCGCAAATTCTTCGCGGACTGGTACGAGAACGGTAAACGCAAGAGGAAAGCCTTCCTCACCGCAACCGCAGCAAGAAACCACGAGCTCAAAGCCAAGGCGCTCGCCCGAAAAAAAGCCCACGCATCGAAGAGACCGGCCAACTCATCGACGCATGGGCAAAAGGGCGCGGCGCAACCTACTCGCAAGCAGCAGCATCAGCGTTGAAGAAAGCCCTCGGCCACCTGCTGCCCCAGCAAATCAACCAGGCCGAAGCCAGCCGCGCCATGGAACAATGGCGCACCGCCCTCTCCCCCAACACCGCCCGAAATTACCGCTACGCCCTCGTCAGCTTCCTCAAGCGCAACATCGAAGGCGAAATCACCGTCCCGCCAATTCCGAAGCCCGACGCCCGCACCCAAACATTCACGCAGCCCGAACTCCAAGCCATGATTCAATCCAGTAGCGCAGCAATGAAACTCTTCACGCTGCTCTGCCTCGACTGCGGCATGCGCTTCTCAACCGCGCTGTCCATCAGACCCGAACACTGGAACGCAGAGAACCGCACGCTCACATTCCAAACTAAGGGCCAGCGAAAAATGACGCTGCCCGCATCAGAACGCCTCGCGAAGCTGCTCGACGCCGCAGCGGCAACAGCACAACCGGGAACACCGCTCGTCGAACACCTCTTCGGCAGAAAAGCAACCAAGGCGCTCGTGCTATCCCAGTGGAGAATCCGCATGAGACAGGCAGGCGCAAGAAAGGAACTCCATCCGCACGACCTGCGCCGAACCATGGCCACGGCCATCTACCAGCAAACCAAAGACCTCCGCGCTGTCCAGCAGTTCCTAGGACACCGCTCCCTGCTGTCCACCGTCGTCTACATCGCCCCGCACGACCCAGCCAACCTCAAGCAAATCCTCTCGGCGGCAACAATCCCGCTCTCCATGAGGAAGAAGCCATGACGCGGCGCTGCGCGTGGTGCGGAAAGAACGTCGGCGAATGCTGCCCGAAATGCGGCTGCATCATCCTTCACCCCCACAGACACTGGTACTTCGGCCCGTGGAGATTCGAGTGCCTCAAATGTGGCCACAACTTCGCCCCCGGCGAAGGCGGCGAAACACACACAATCTGCTCGGTGTGCCTGAGGCAAGCCGTGCTCAAAGCCACGGCCCCGAGAAAGGAGCCCAAGTGCTAACCAAAGCCCAAGAGAACACCCTGACCACAGAACTCCATGAACACATCGCCGGCGTCGTCCTCACGGTAGCGATGGAACAAAAAGTGATCATCGCCGACGTGATGCTCGCGCTCAAGAGAATGTGGCAATTCGACACAGCCCTCAACCAAATCCACGCGCTCGCACTGAGTTGCTGGATATCGGAGCCCAAATGCTGACCGAAGCCCAAGAGAAGATCCTCACTATAGAACTCCAGGAATACATCGCCGGCGTCGTCTTCACGGTGGCGTTGGAACAAAAAGTGGTCATCGCCGATGTGATGCTCGCGCTCAAGGGAATGTGGCAACTCAACACAGCCCTCAACCAAATCCACGCGCTCGCAGCGAAGCGAACGATTCCATCGCCCGCGCCCCAACGCCGTGGCAACCTGAAGCACCTACGGTGAAGCCAGCGCCAGCCGCGGGCGGTCCGCGCAGATGGAGCGGACCCGCCCCGCGCCTGTCGCCTCGCAACCCAGCAGCCCCATCGGAAAGGAGGACACCATGGACGCAGACACCGCAGTACAGAAGTTGAGCGAGCTGCTCGCCCGCAACGCCGACCGCCACAATACGATGCACCAAGTGCTCGACCGGCCAACCGTGCAGGCCACGGCCTTCGCCATCGCATACATCCACCAAAGCGGCGAACAACCACCGCAACCCAAACCGAAACGGAAACGCTGACGCATCGCCCCGGTAGCGTGCGGCGGTAAATTCCTCCGCCGCACGTCCGGTGCTCGCCCACGAACTCCCGCAGCAAACCATCGCCCGGACGCATCCGCACCGTGCTAGGCCGTGCTCAATCTCAAAGTAAGAGTTGCGCGGTGCGTTCGTCGCTGGCAGGCTCTGCGCCGCTGCTCCATGCGCGCAGAAAATCACGCGCGCATTCCGCAGCGTCGCAGTTCCTGCCGCTCCTCCGGCCTGCGCTGGCCCGCCGTTAAAATCCTTCGGCGGGTCCAGCGCCCCCCGCCCGCCCCGCGCGCGCAAATCGCTCCGTCGCCTCTGCCTCCTTCGCTGCTGCAAATCGCTCAGTCGGGGTCGGCTCCTCCGCGCGCGCTCCCGTCCGCCCCCAGCGGTCGCTCCCGCGCCCGCCGGTGGCTCCCCGTTCAGAGAATGCAGCAGCCCTCTGCAAAGAGAAGAAGCAGAAACTTCAACCCCAACTTCAACCCCAACCCCAACACCGCAGCCGCGTCGCCGTCGCTGCGTTCCTCCGCGCTGCCTGTCCTGCTGGCCAGGACGCGCTGCGGCCCGCATCGCCGTCTAGCTGCTGCAACAGAAACCCCACAGACCCAACCGCTGTCCAGCGAATCCGTGCTGGAGTGGGGGATTCGCTGGCCAGCCGAAGAGAAGAAAGAAAAGACGCAATAGGAAGGCCGTAGCGCGAACAAGTCAAACCGGCAAGGCATAGATGCTGGCAGGAAATCGCAGAAGCAGAAGCGCGCGCAGAAATGCCGTCCGGGTGCCCCGCTCCCGCGCGGGCGCGGTCCGCCGTAATCCCTCGTCGCAATCGCCCGGCTGCAAATCGCCGGGCGCTCCTCGCGGCGGTCCGCGCGACGCGCTCCTTGCGGGGCATCCGGCCCGGCCAATCAAGAGCGCGCGCCGCAGGCTGAAACCCTGCCAGAACAATAACCAGAACCACAAGTCTCCGCATCACACCCCCCGACGCAATAGGAAGGCCGTAGCGCGAACAAGTCAAACCGGCAAGGCATAGATGCTGGCAGGAAATCGCAGAAGCAGAAGCGCGCGCAGAAATGCCGTCCGGGTGCCCCGCTCCCGCGCGGGCGCGGTCCGCCGTAATCTCTCGTCGCAATCGCCCGGCTGCAAATCGCCGGGCGCTCCTCGCGGCGGTCCGCGCGACGCGCTCCTTGCGGGGCATCCGGCCCGGCCAATCAAGAGCGCGCGCCACCCCCAGGCATCCATGTACCAGAGAATCACTGGTGCAGAACTGCACCAGCTGCGATCGGCAGCGGGCTACCTGAACAAGCGCCAGAAGAGGCGAAGCGCAATCAGGTTCGCCAGCGCCCACACCACGAACGCGAACCACCAAGAATCAAAGAAGCGAAGAAGCCGATGCATCTCAGCACCCCGCGTGAAGAAGAAGATTCATGCACGGCTTCGCCGCGCCACCGGCGGGCTTGATTGCCACCCCAATCATTCCATACGCATCCCCGGCCCCGTTCTGGTCGGTCGCTTGCGGCGTAATCGAAGAGCTCACGTTGAACTCATCCTCCTGCCCACCGCCCGCAGCGGCGCGCTGCGTGTATCCACTGCCCGCCACCATCGGCCCCGTCGCCGGAAACGTGAAGGCAAAAATCAAATCGGATCCCGTGGGCGAGAGAGCAGAACCGCAAGTCGTGTTATTCGCGCCGCTGCCGCTCGTCCCAGAAGCCCGAAAGCAGAACGCGTCAATCGGCGAGGCAGCGGCCTGCCCGGTGTATTCGCAAACCCACACCGAGTAAAGGTCACTCTCCAAATCGCTGATCGTGAGCGTGTACCCCGAAGTCGTGGCCGAGTTCTCCTCGTAAAGAAGCTGGCCGCCGCCGCTGCCATTGTTCGTGCGCTCCCCCGCTCCACTGTCCGTGAAGCCAGAAGCGGAAAGCGTGCTAGGGTACGCGTTCGAGACGCCGCCGGCGAGAAGAATGCTGCCCGCCGTCAGCGGCGAGCCCATCGCCGCCGTGGTGCACGGCGAGATCCCGCCGCACGTCGTTTTCACCGCGCATTGCTTGAAGGCGAACGCCGCGCGCGCCGCAGGCTGAAACCCTGCCAGAACAATAACCAGAACCACAAGTCTCCGCATCACACCCCCCAAGGAATTGCGGTCTTGACGAACCCCACCCCTACATATAGTGTCTCACGCACGTCCACCCCAGCGGCTCTCCCATAGGCCGTGCGCGTTCCCACGCGCAGGGGCGGGCACCGAGCGAACAGGGCACACGGCGGCCAGCGTGGCCGCGCTCGCCGCCGCGATGCCCCGAGCCTTCGGCAAGAAGTACAGCCCCCAACTCATGCGCGAGTACCAGCGCGCCCGACGCCAGCGGCAGCGCGCCCACCCGCCCAAAACGCCAGTCGAAATCATCGACGCGCTAGCCCACGAGCTCGTCTGCATCATCAGCGCCGACCAGCTGCGATCGCCAACCTACATCGTCGAGCACAAAGGCAAACGCACACACGAGAGGTGGAACAGTGAAGCGAAGCTCCCAAAAAAAGGGGTCCCACGACGACATCGAAGCGACCCGAAATGAAGCCCTCCTAGAGCTCAGCCAGGGCATGCGCCACCTGATCCCACAGGCGCTGGCGGCGGCCCGGCGCAACAAACCCGCCATGATGCGCCTGGTATCCAGATGGTTCAGGATGCCGCCACCCGAGCGCCCCTCCGAACGCGAGCTCCGCCTCCGCGCCGAAGACGCCGAGCGAACCTACCGCGCCGCCAGAAACCAACGCGGCTGGCTTGAGCAGGAAATCGAAGCGCTGAAGAAAGAAATCGCCCGCCTGAAGGAACGGACAGCGCAGACCGGCGCTGTCCAAAATCCACTGGACAGCGCCACAAAACGGCCGTAACCTACCCCAAGGAATAGACAGCGCAGCCGACGCGGCCACCATTCCGCCTGGCGATAATTTCTTGCTATAGTTAGCCAATGGCCACGTATCCAGGCGCGCCCAGAAGATTGGCCCCGATTTGGAGGGCGCTGGTTGAGATTGGTTTCATCGTCTTCCTATTTTATTCCAATCTGTTGATGGGCGAATTCGAGCACGCCAATGGTCAGGGAAAGAGCTTCGCTTTCGCCATTCGAGATATCTTCACGGCCACGAATTTCGCTGTTGCCGTCATATCCGGAATGATCGGCTACTTCGTATTTGAGTACCTCCGAAAGCGAGTTTAGGCCCGCGGGGAAGCGCGGGACGGCCACTCGCTAACAGTGTCAGGAATGCCCTCGGTCTAATCTGTCAGGGATGCCCCCGGTCTGTACCAGGGAGGGTGTCGCGCCTACGGCGCTTGGCAAGTCTACACGCCTTATACCCAGCGTTCACACGCTGGGCTAACTTCTGGCGCGCCTCCGGCGCTGGGGCGCACGGCGGGGAAAGGCAAAACTGGCGAGTGGGGCACGCCGGGAGAGAAGAGGACAGGCAGGAATGCCTGTCCTACTGGGGCGCGCGGACTAGTCTTTCGGCAGTAAGGCGAGGCCATCGGGGCGTAGGGCGGGTGGCGCGTAAGTTTCCTGCGCGGATTACTTGGCGGGCGCGCGGTGCGCGACGTATTCCTCCATGTGAGCCCGGAACGCGAGCTCGAGGCGCTGCGTAACCGGGCCGGGCGCGGCGGAGAAAGTGTGTCCGGCGACTTCGCTGATGCCGAGCAGGCTACGATTGGTCGAGGTGATGAAGACTTCCTCGGCGGCGAAAAGATCTTCCGGGCGCAGTGTGGTCTCGACGACGGGTACGCCGAGTTTCGGGCCGATCTCGAGCAGAACGCTGCGCGTCACGCCTTCGAGACAGCCCGAATTGAGCGGCGGCGTCAGCACTTTTCCTTGGCGCACGCAGAAAATATTTGCGGCTGTGCATTCGGCGACTTCGCCGCGCTCGTTCAGGAGCACGACCTCGTTGTAGCCGCGGGCCTGCGTTTCGGCGAGGCTCCAGACGTTATTCAGCCACGACGTGACTTTCACTCCGGCAAGCGGCGACGCGGCATGCCGGCCATGTTCGCAGAGGTCGAGGCGGCCCGGTTCGTGATGCGGAGGAAGATCGGCGGTGCAGAGAAGCAGATCGGCTGGGGGAGCGGCTTCATCGCTCTGCCAGAGGCCAAATTTGTTGTGGATGATGTAAACCCTCGCGGTGCCTTCGGCGACGTGGTTCGCGCGCACGAGTTCGGAGAGCTGTTCGCGAACGCGATCGGCCTCAAACGGGAAGGGAAGCCGGATGCGGCCTGCGTCCTTTTGCAGGCGAATCCAATGGCGTTCGTAGGCGAAGGCTACGCCGTGGAAGATACGCAGAGTGGTGAAGATGCCCCAGCCGCTCATGAGGCCCGCCTGGCCGGGAGAGAGGCGCACCTGCTCGAGAGGAAGGACGCGGCCGTTATGCACAAGATGACGATGAATCATCGCTTGATTGACCGGCGGTTATCCGGCGGCGGTCGCCCGGGCGGCGGGCGGCATGTTGCGCCGGCCTAAGACGCCAGGATGCGGTCCTCCGGCAGCTCGACTTCGCTGACCCCCCTGAAAGTGAATAGCAGCCGCACAATGTATTTGGGCGGATCCTGAGACGTTTGCCGGACCACCTGGGCCACGGCAGCCGTGACGGCCTGGTGGAAAACCACGGCGCCCACTTGAAGCCCGGACAGATTGACACGCACGGTTGCGCCCGGCTCAAACACGCAAAATCCCCCGCTGCCATTTTGCCGCCCCGCCCGGCGGATTGCAAGACGGCGCCAAAAGCATCAGCGCAGCCAGGATTTCCGGTATAATTGGTGTGATTCTGGGCGCATGCGGTGTTTCAAACTGGGGCAATTGAGAGGTGTTTCACAGTGGACAACTCCTCCAAAACAAGATTGACAATAAGATTTACCCCCTTTACCGTGTAAAATAGCCTAGCTGGAGGCTATTGTGCGTACAATGTTTAAGTGCGGTACTGCCGCTATTCTTTGCTTGGCGTTGACTTTCAGCACTGCGATTGCGGCTCCTTCCGCGTCGATGGGTGTGGTTCTGCAGGAGGAGCGCGCGAGTTTGGGATCGGTCCCCATCGCCAATGGCTCCGCGATATTTGACGGCGACAATCTTTTGACGGAAGGCTCCGGGTACCTGCGCGCGCGGCTCGGGCAGTCGCAAATCTATATGCTGCCCAGTTCCAGCATCCTGGTGCATCGGATTTCGAACGGGTTTAGCGCATCAATGGGTTCAGGCACGATCGTGCTCTCTTCGGCTGCCGGTGAGAGGTTTCAGGTACTGGCCAACGGCGCAACGATTCAACCAGTGGCTGACAAACCTACACTGGTTCAAGTCACGTACATCAGCGCAAACGAATTGATCGTGTCCAGCCGGCACGGCGATCTTCTGGTCAGCATGGGCGACGAATCTCAGACCGTCAAGGACGGCACGTCCTACCGGATGATGATTAACCCAGGCAGCGGCCCGGGCCCGCAGGGTAGTATCACCGCCGGTAAGAATAAGTTCTATTTAGTCCTGATTGTCGTCGCGGCCGCCGGAGCGGGCGTGGCCACGTATTTGGCGCTCGAAACTGACGTTGTCCCCGCACCCTAATCGCCACCGCTTTCTCCGCAGTGGATCTTAAAAGGCCCCGGCTCCGACGGGGCCCTCCGCTTTTATCGAGCGCCCTTTGACCGCTTAGACTTCCCCACGATCCACCGCGCTCATGGAACCCCATGCGCTATTCAATCGTGTGCGACGTTCGGAATATGCCATCCAGGTGCCAGGCGATCTGCAACATGTCCGTAACGTGCGGATCATAGACATAACGCCAGAACCCGTGCCTCCAAGGGGGTAGTCCCAACGCCAATCGCTCCTGTGCGTGCTCGTTCATCTTCCAGACGACATAGCTGTTGAGGGCGTTAAGCCCTATGATCACGCTGTAGGCCTGAGCGCGGGTCCTCCCGAGCAGCGGATCCATCTCCTTGCAAGAGGCAGGGGATTCGCGGCACAGCGGCGACGCGAAGAAGTGTTGCGTGCGCTCCTCGTCAGCCACTGCGAACGCGAACGTTGTGAGTTGCCATGCCCAGAAGCCTTTTGAGGCTGGGACACGCTTGTAGCCGGGGGGCGTCGCAATAATGATGTCCTGACGCTCCAAGTAGGACCTGGTGAACTCAGTTGTGAGCCGTTTGCAGTCCCTGAAGCCGAGGTGGTCGGGATCACCGTCGACCATGCACTGCGGCGTGGTGCTGCCCGGTTTGAAAGAGACCCTGTGCGACGCCGAGAAGTTCTCCTGGGCGTGGGCTAACGTGGATAAGAGCATTACAGTTACAAGACATTTACATAATCCGGCAGCGTACTGGGTTACATAACGTGCATCGGGGAGGCCCCTTCCCATCCTAGGTTGTCCCAACTTTCGGCGGCCGCCTCGATTAGTTTCGCTGATTTCATGCGACCATTGACCTGCCCTCATGTTTGGCTCCTCGCAGTTGAAGTGTCTTGAAGGAGCTGCGAACCAACGGCAGCACGAACCGAGGCACACGACAGCGTGTCGCTGTTTGGGGGCGGACCGAAAACGGAGCATCCCCCGAAGAGCGCAAACGTCTTCCGTCGGGTCCGGCGAACACAATCTCAATCAGCGGATCTGCGCTGTCGTCGGACGACCAGGTTCGGTAGAGCTACGCGTCAGAATCCCAGAGCCTGTGGGTGCTCATCCACAGGCGCTCCCTGAATTCGGCAAGTGCAATTGTTGTTCCAGTTGGACGCACCGGGTATGTGGAAGCAACCACTGAGGTTATATTCGATACCTTAAAGTAATGGAGTCGCAGACATACCAAATCGGTACTCAGCAAGACCGCTAATTCCCACATTGCGACCGGCGGTCCCGCCTTGACACCCTTTCTCTGTACTCGATTGACCGACAGGGCGAGCAGCGCGCACGGACCGGACTTCGAGGAGCTGCTCGGACGGGACTTGCGGCGTGAGGGGATAACGTCAGGTGACGTAGCGGCCCGTTTGCGATTCGGAATTTCAGAGTGCGTGGGCTATGTACATTATTACACGATCTGCGTACTCAACTGTGAGACAGAGGACGTACTCGATTCCGGTAAGTATTAGAGTCATGTGTTCATGGTCCGTATAGGGTGAGTTTTATCCACTTGGATAATAAGTGTACGTATCTATACTTTATATATCTCTCTGGAAACGTGCCCCGCCGCTGCCATGAGAGATCCCCAAGGAGGGGATATCTTCGTAGCCACTCGTGCGGCCCAAATCAGCACCATATTTGGGCGGGCGGAGGCGACCTCGCTCGAGCTTCATGATGCGGTATTGCGGGCAGTGAACTACGTAGCCTACAGCCACTGGGCAGGGGATTTTGCCTGTGCTGCCGAGGCTGCAAATGACGCAATAAGGAAAGCCTTTGACCTTGCAGAGCAATTGCGCGCGCTGTGCAATGCTTTGAGAGACGGGTTGGACTCCCGCCTCCGGAAATAGTGAGGTGTAAAAGTATGAGCTCCTGCGCCCGGGGCCCGGAAGAATCTGACCTTCGCTCAGTCGCTGTCCAGTATCAGCTCTTCGGATTCGCGCACGACCTCAACAATATTCTGACCGCAGTTCTTGGGCACGGGGAAATGGCGCTGGGAGATCCTAGCTTGTCGATGCGCACCCAGCACCAGATCCGGGGAATTGTGCAAGCAGCGGAGCTAGGAAAGAGTTTGACTAAAGGTCTCGTTGACTTGGCCCGGCTTCCAGCCTTGCTCCCTGTGAAATTAGAATTGAATGATTTTCTTCGTTCCCTCTTTCCTATACTAGTGACAATGGTGGGATCGCGGACCCTGCTGAGGGCCAGCCTGATGGCGGGAATTGCGAATGTCAAGATCCCCGCTGATCTACTTACGCGTGCAGTGTACAATCTCACTTTGAACGCCCGCGATGCAATGCCTTCCGGAGGCGATCTTACAATCGCGACGTTTCGTGTGAGAGGGTCTATCGACACCAGAGTCGTGAGCCTAACCACGGGTCCGGCCGGGGAATCTATTGCGCTGCGATTTTCCGACGACGGGTGTGGAATGGACGCGTTTACGAGAGAGCACGCCTTCGATCCATTCTTCTCAACCAAGCAACGGGATGATACGCCGGTCGCGGGGATAGGGCTGTGCGTCGTGAAACAGATTATCGAGCAATGCGGGGGACATATGTACTTTTTCAGTAGACCTGGAAAAGGGACGTCGTTCTATTTGGTGTTCCCCGAGGCGGTGTGAATACAGGCTGAAGAGGTTGATGACTGCCCGCTATTCTTGACGGTAACAATCCATTCAACGACGGGTCCGGGAACTCGGGGGCGCCGGGGCAATCAATCGTGGGAGCAGAGAATCGTCTGCTGAGGATCAATGAGAATGCGTTTCGGGCGGCTTGCGACCAGAAAGTGGAAATGCGTCTCCTTGCCGGAAGTGACCACGGTTCCCAGAAGGATTTGGCGCCCCGTCGCGCTCTGCGCGTAGATCGGCACTGCGGCGAGGAAGCTGTCCGGGACGCCGTCCTGCGTCAGCGTTCCATCCAGAGAGAACGCGCTTCCGTGTGGCAGCAGGGCATACTTAATGGAATAGTGCGGCATGCCCGAGCCGTCCACCCATTGGTCGAAGAACCACGCCATGGAATGCTTCTCTTCCAGCGCCATGGATGGAGTCATTGCGTTTTCGACAGCGTGTTCCAGATCGGCGTTCGAGAGCGGGCGGTGCCGGTAATCCTTCACCAGCGTGTGCAAGAGAGCGATGAACCGCGCGTCAGGTTCCCGAGCGCCGGGATCCCGGAGCATCATTCGCAGCATGTGAAGAATCCAGGTGCCCTTGCCATAGACAATTCTCTGGTAGGCGTCAGGCTCGCGCGCTGATTCAAGCCGTGTTCCCAGCGTCACCGGCCCGATATCGACAAGGAGGCCGCCGCCCGCAGCCGGCGCTCAAATCGTCGCGATATTGGTCGAGCCAATGGCGCAGCAAATGTTCATCGGGGTTGCGGCTGTCGGCGGCGAGCAAGCCGACGTAGTTCGCGAGCGCTTCGTTCATCCACTGATCGCGGTAGCTTTGCCATCCCACGGTATCGCCCCACCACTGGTGAGCGACCTCATGGAACGGGACGATTTCGCTGAAATCCTGTTGGACGTTGGCGCTAACGCCGACATGCTGCTGTTCGGCGGCGGACAGAAACGTGAGGGTTGGCAAATAGAGCAGCCCGGGCCAGCCTTGGCCGAAATTGCCGGGAATCTGCGTGGCCTCAAGGCGCGAGAATGGAAATGGCCCGAGCCAACGCGCTTCGAGGCGCACTGCATCCGCAATCTCCTCTCCGACCCGGTGTTCAAGCGCCGCGGGGTTTGGCTGCTCCACTGGGGCCGGGGGTTGAATTGGAATCGGCGTGCTCCCCGAGTTTGGGGGAAGAGGAGCCACTGAGGCCCCAGCCGAAGGAGCTGGCGCCGGGCGAAAGAACGCGGCGAGGGACCTTTCCAGTTGAGAGTTGGCGAGCACCTCGATGTGTCCGCCATCGGGCAAATTCACGGAGTCCGCGCGGTACTCGCCCAAGTTAAAGCCTGCGACCGGGATATCGCTCTCGGAACGCCATCGCCCCGTAGCCCAGTCGCCGTCCACTTGCTGGTACTGCGGAGTACCGGTAGCAATCAATCGCAGGTGGCGCGGCCAGCGAAAGGTGAGGTCGTAGGATGCAAAATTCCCGAATCCACCAATGTGTGGATACCAGCTTCCGCGGTCGCCTACAAAGAGCACGCCGTTGCCCGCGTCGCTGATCACGCCTCCGCGATAAGTGAGACGCAACTTGACGACCTCACCCACGCGCGGCGCTTGTGTCAACACCACGACAATGCGGTCATTGCCCTGCTCGGCCACCTGGTTGTGGCTGAGGGATTCGTTTTGAAAGCAGGTCAGCACGTCGCCGGCAGCGTCTTGGACCGTTTGGACGGTCAGGAAACGCGAGAGTTCGAGCACGACCACCCGCTCGCCTCCGCTTCGGGCGCGGAACGTAAGCGTGGCGGCGCCTTCCAGCGTACGATCCGGTTCGATTGTCGTTGAGATTTCGTAGCCCAGGGGCTGAAAGGGGTCCACAGGGGCGGACACGGCGTCCGCGCGCGAGAAGGACGTCCAGATGTCGTAGTACGCGACGCCCTGCGACCAACCCGCTTGGCCGGCCAAGATTTGCTCCGCGTCCCGATCATCCACCAGAAGATCGAACATGCCGAGGGAATCGCTCCAGAGGTTGGCAAAGAAGTAGGGAACGGGGCGATCCGCCAGCAGGTCCGTCAGGATTCGCAACGAATGGCCGGAATTCAGGGTCGCCGCGTTCTGATCCCAGCGGGCCACAAACTCCGCGTCCTGGACCGTTTGGGCCTGGGAGGACTGGATTTGGTCGAGCAATTCCTGGGCGGCATTGTCGGTGAAACGAATGTAGGCGCTGGTGATCGTCTGATCCAGTATGGGCACTCCGAAGAATCGAGCGAGCGAGTGGCGCTCGCCCGAGTCGGGCGGAATCACCAGGACGTGGCCACGCCCGGTGAAGACGGCGCCCGTCACTTTGCCCTGGTAATCGGCGAAGAAACCCAGCGTGCCGTCTTCGAGAGAGAGGTCCACCGCATCTCGATAGAGCCGCAAATCATGAACGGTGTAGACCGCGTCGGGGTTGACGCGAAGGGCGTTCAGTGCGTCGTAGACCTGGCGGGGAGTGAGGTCGTCGGGGGGCGCGGCAAGCGCGCAAAGCCCGGCGACGGCCACCATGGCAGCGCACGCAAGGGCGCATCTCAGCCGGTTCATGAGTTGACTGTAGCAATTTGGGCATCCGGCGGCAAGCGAGCGCGAACGGCTTGCGGGGGGGCTTGCTAAGATGGTGGCATGCGATTCCGGCGCCTGCCTGCGTCAAGGATTCTAGCTACGGTGGCCGCGCTCTTAATCCCCGCTGCCTGCCTGGTTGCGGACACGATCGTGCTGAAGAACGGCCGGCGTATCACCGCGACCCACGTGGAAGAGGCCGACGGCCGGATCACGTACGATACTCCAGCCGGCCAGTTGAGCTTGCCCGAAAACATCGTTGCGCGGGTGATCCACGATGCGGATTCCACCGATGCGCAGCCGCGCCCAGTGAATGACCCAGCGGCAAACCTGCCCCTCGGACCCCCGGAAAGCCTCACGGCCGCGACCAGCAGCGAAGTGACGCGCGCCGCCGTACACGATGGCGCGGTGGACCGCGATTACCTCGACCGGATCGAAGGCGACGCCCAAGGCGGAAGCCCCGGCGCGGTCGCGCGCGCGATCGTGGCGGAATCGGCGGCCGCGGAGTTCGAAGTCGGGCAGGGTAAGCTGGACCTGGCGCTGCAGTATTACAAGCGCGCTCTCGACTTTGCGCCTGAGAATCTGAATTTGCTGCTCAATTCCGCCTACCTGCATTTGCGGCGCAGCGAATACAGGGAGGCGCTGGACGAACTCGACCTCGCCCGGCATGGGTCGCCGGATTCACCCGACGTTGCGAAACTCACGGGCTGGGCCTACTACGGGCTGAATCGCCTGGACGACGCCGTCAGCGAGTGGAAGCGGTCGTTGCAGCTTCGACCGGACGCCGAAGTGCAGCACGCGCTCGAAAAAGCCGAACGAGACGCGCAGGTGGAAGCCGGTTACCGCGAAAACGAAACGGCGCATTTCGAGCTCAAGTTCAATGGCGATGCCACGCCGGCGCTCGCGCGCGAGGTCCTGGATACTTTGGAAGATCACTTCACTGAAATCAGCAGGGATCTGGATTACACGCCGCCGGAGCCGATCGCCGTGGTGCTCTACACCAGCCAGCAGTTCAGCGACATCACGCGCGCGCCGAGCTGGGCGGGCGCGCTGAACGACGGCAGGATTCGCGTGCCGGTTGATGGCCTAAGCGGGATGACCGACGCGCTCTCGCGCGTGCTCAAACACGAACTGACGCACAGTTTCATCACGCAGAAAACGCGCGGGCGATGCCCCGTCTGGCTGCAAGAAGGTGTTGCGCAGTATGAGGAGGGCCGGCGCAGCGCGGGTGCGGCGAAAGCTCTTCTTTACGAGTACGACCAGCACATGGACCTGTCGCTCGGCTCCTACGAAGGGTCCTGGTTGAATCTCACGCCGGACGCCGCGGCGGAGGCTTACGAATGGTCGCTCGCGGCGGTGGAGACCATTGTGGATGCGGGCGGCATGCGCGAGATCTCGGCGGTGCTGGATGAAATCGCGGCACACTCGACGACGGAAGATGCGCTGCGCAATGTGCTCGGGATGAACTACGCGCAACTCGCCACCGCGACCGCCGATTATCTGCGCAGGACGTACCCCTGAGCTGATTCCGTTCTCACCGCAACGCCAGCTACAGCTCCAACAGCAAGGAAGCGAGTAAAGCGGCGCGCTCAGGCAAGGCGCGCAGGAGAACGTGTTCGTTCGCGCTGTGCGCGCCGCCGCCCACGCCGCCGAGGCCGTCGAGCGTGGGCACGCCGATAGCCGCGGTGAAACAGCCGTCGGAGCCGCCGCCCACGGCGCATTCGTCAAGCCGCAAGCCGAGAATCGCGCCGAGGCGTTTCGCTTCTGCGAAGAGGGTGGCGCTCATGCGGCGTTCGAGCGGAGGGCGATTGAATCCGCCGCTCACCGCGAGTTTTGCGCCCGGCAGAATGGGCCGCAGCGCGCGGAATTTCTTTTCGAGCGCGCGGATGTCGCCCGCGTTCGAGGCGCGAACGTCCACAATCGCGCGCGCACTTTCGGCGATCACGTTGGCGCGCGTGCCGCCCTCGATTACATCCGCATTGACCGCGATGCCGCGCTCCGGCTGATTGAAGCGGCGAATGCGCGCGATCTGCAGCGCCAATTCCTCCACGGCGTTGATGCCGTTCTGCGGATCGAGGCCCGCGTGCGCGGCGCGGCCGGTGACTTCGAGCGTGACTTCGCCTACGCCTTTGCGCGCCGTCTTGAGTCTGCCGTCTTTTTGGCCGGCGGGCTCGAGGACGAGCACGGCTGCGCTGTGGCGCGCTTCGCGCTCGATGAGTTTGCGCGAAGCGCGACTGCCGATTTCCTCGTCCGACGTCCAGAGGCCGATGATCGGGCGCCGCGGCTTGAGGCCGAGACGTTGCAAGGCGTCCACGGCAAAGAGCGCGATGACGAGGCCGCTCTTCATGTCAAACGCACCGGGGCCCCACGCGCGCCCGCCGCGGATACGGAACGGCATGTGCGCAAGCGTGCCAATTTCGTAGACGGTGTCGAGATGGCCAAGGAGCAAGATGGGCGAATTGCCTCGCGCGCGAGACGCGCCGGGCGTGGGCCACTCCACGCGGACTTGATCGCCCGCGGCGGATTGCCGGATGAGCTTCACACGCGCGCCGCGGCTGCGCCATTCGTGGGCTACGATGCGGGCGAAACGGTCAAGCGCGGGCTTATCGTCACTGGGCGATTCGGTGCGGACGAAGCGGCCGAGCAGGCGGGCCATCTCGGCTTCGCGTGCGCGAAGCGCGCTCAGCAGTTCGCGTAATGACTTTGCGCGCGTCGTAATTTCGGCGGCGCTACCTCGGGGCTTGGTCATTCTTGGTGGCACGGCGGCAATGCTAACACGACGGCGGAGTCGCGGGGCGCGCGCCTAGTTCGGGGCATGCTGGTACGGCCACTGGGAGGGGGTCAGTTTGCGGACACAACTTTCGGGAATGCCATTTTAGAAGGAGTCGTCTCGATCATCTGTCCGGCTCGCGGCGTATCCGGATGGCAGCATAGCTTTGTCAGTGGACGAAGGGGTAGATTTCGTCAACGATCCAGTAATTTGCGAGAAGAATCGCGATGAGCATTCCCGTTAACCAGAGTCCCCAACGTCGGCGCCTCCAAACGGCGCTCAGAGGTGAGAGTTGCATTGGAATATCCACGAGATAGGCGGCGCAGTAGCACACGTTCGCAATCAAAGCGAGGACGGCAAGGGGCAGGAGCGAAGACAATGCGAATGCCGGACGGAAATGGGGCCAAGTCGCCACAATCCAGATAACAACGACCGCTGTAAGGACAAGATTATAGAGAAGGCGACCTGGCTCCCAAAACCGGAGCGCGCCGGTCAGGATTTGTCGAAACGGCCCGCGCGGGGAATCGCCAAGATTGTGCGACTGTGCCGGGTCTGCAGTTTCCATTAGGGTCTCCTCTTTCCCGGGCAAGGCGAACACGTCCAGGATACCCTATGACTTCTTATTGTCAAGTACTTTTCATTACAAAGTCTACCCAGCGCGTTTCTCTTGCCCGCCGCGGAAAACGTTCCCCGGCTTTGTCGTTTTGCTTGACTGGCTTTGCCGATCCTTAAGCGTTTTGCGGCATTGGGCGTTCGTGGATGATCATCCAGGAAGTCCCGAACTTGTCGCGAAGCATGCTGAAGCGGAAAGCAAAAAACGTTTCCTGCATCGGCATGAAGACTTGACCGCCGTCGGAGAGCAGAGCATGAATCCACTCCGCCTGCTCACTGCTCGTGGCGGTGAGTGAAAGATAGACGCTGCGCATCGGCTGGAAGCGTTCCGGCGGAACGTCGTTCGCCATAAGGTTCGTCTCTCCAATTGACATGCTGGCGAAAAGGACGGCCTTCTGCATGCCAGCAGGCACGTTCTTGGGATCGGGCTGCTCGTCATATTTCATCATCGCGACGATCTTTCCGCCGAGATGCTGTTCGTAGAAACGGAACGCCTGCTCGCAATTGCCGCCGTAGTTCAGATAGGTGTGGAGCTTCATGGGCTTGTTAATCCTTTCGGGGAGGGATGGCTGAGGACCCAGATTATAGGGCAGAGTGCCGTTCTTCTGCGTCTGGAAGGGTTCTTTGGTAGCCTCTTGATATTGTGTCGCCCCTCTGGAGCTCGCGAGGACTTGCTATGCCTACCCACCGCTTCCGCGGTGGGCCTGCCTGCCGGCAGGCAGGCTGAATTGTGCCGCGCCTCCGGCGCTGGGGAATCGTCCTTCCCCGACGAATCTCCAAGTTAGGCCATTACCAACTGTTGAGTGCGCTATGGCCAGAATAACGCGCCAATCGGAAGCAAACCCACCGCGCTCTGCCAATCACGTGCCCTGACCCTGTTGTTTCGCTTATAATCGAGCGATTGCGCTCCCGCTGGCCGGGCCGCCGACGGCGGCCGGGTCGTAGCCCGCTGAGGCGGCGGCATTCGCGCGCATGCAATCGAGGCGTGTTCATGATTCTTGACAGCAACGGCATCCAGAAAATTCTTCCTCATCGTTACCCGTTCCTCCTGGTGGACGCCATTCTTGAGATGGAACGCTTCAAGCGCGTCGTGGCGATCAAGAACGTCAGCATCAACGAGGCGTATTTCCAGGGGCATTTCCCGGGCAAGCCGATTATGCCCGGCGTGCTGATCATTGAAGGAATGGCGCAGGCGGGCGGGCTGCTGCTGCTGCAGGAGGTGCCGGACCGCGAGAACAAGCTGCTCTACTTCGTCGCTGTGGACGACGCGCGTTTCCGGCGGCCGGTCGTGCCGGGCGACCAACTGCGCTTGGAAGTTACGGTGCTTTCCTGGCGGAGACGCGGGACGTTCTGCAAGTTGCGGGGCGAAGCGACGGTGAACGGCGAGCTCGCCGCCGAAGCGACCTTGATGTGCAAGATGGCGGACCGCGATGAGGCGGATGGGCTATCCTCCCAGCCGGACGCCGAGGCGGAATCGAAGGAATGAGCGAAATTGATCCGCGGGCGGTCGTGTCACCGCGCGCCCGTTTGGGCGCAGGCGTGCGCGTCGCCGCGGGTGCATTCGTCGGCGATGACGTCGAGCTGGGGGACGGCTGCGTCGTCATGCCGCAGGCGGTGGTGCAGGGGCCGTCGCGATTCGGGCCGGGGAACGTATTCCACGCGCTGTGTTCGGTTGGGTCTGAGCCGCAAGACCTGAAATACAAAGGCGAGCGTACGGAGTTGATGGCAGGCGAAGCGAACGTGTTCCGCGAATTCGTGACGATCAATCGCGGAACCGGGTTCGGCGGCGGCGTGACGCGAATCGGGAGCAACAACCTGTTCATGTCGTACGCTCACGTCGGCCACGATTCGCAGGTGGGCAGCCACACGATCTTCATCAATGGCGCGACGCTGGCGGGGCACGTGGAGGTTGCGGACTACGCGACCGTCGGCGCGTATTCGACGGTGCATCAATTCTGCCGCGTCGGCCGATACGCGTACATCGGCGCGCTGACCGCGATCACGAAGGACGTGGCGCCGTTCGCGCTGGTGGTGGACGCGCGCGAGGTTCACTGCTACGGAGTCAATACCGTGGGCCTCGAGCGGCACGGCTTCGACGCGGAGCGGCTGAAGTCCATCGAGCATGCGTTCCGTTTGCTGCTGCGCTCGAAGCTGAACACGACCCAGGCGATCGAGCAGATGCGCGCGCAGCTCGACGGCTCCCCGGACGCGCGCGAGATCGTTGAATTCGTCGAATCGGCCCAGCGGGGCCTGATCAAGTAGCCACAGCGATGAGCGCTTCCCGCGATTCCGTTTCCACGACTGCGGGCTGGGGCCTGATCGCCGGAAACGGCAAGTTCCCGTTTCTGGTGCTCGAGGCGGCGCGCAGCCAGGGAATCGACATGGCGGTGCTCGCGCTGCGCGAAGAGGCTTCGCCGGAACTCGAACGGGTTGCGAAGCGGCTGCACTGGGTGAGCATCGGAGAATTGAGCCGCGCGCTCGATTTGCTGCACCAGGAAGGCGTGACGCGCGCGGTGATGGCCGGGCAAGTGAAGCACAGCAAACTTTTCAGTTCGATCCAGCCGGACTGGAAACTTGCGAAGCTGCTGCTCTCGCTGCCGCTGCGAAACACGGATTCGCTGATCGGCGCGTTGGCGGGCGTGCTGGAGTCCGAAGGGATCAAACTCGTGGATTCGACTTCATTCCTGAAACCGCTGGTGCCCGGGGCGGGCGTGCTGACGCGGCGGGCTCCCGACGAGCGTGAGGCCGCCGACATGGAGTACGGCCGCGACATCGCGCGAAGAATCGCGGCGCTGGACCTGGGCCAAACCGTGGTCGTGCGCGAGAGGGCGTGCGTCGCGATTGAAGCGATGGAAGGCACCGACGAAACCATCGAGCGCGCGGCGCGACTTGCGCACGGGCAGCCGCTCGTGGTGGTCAAGGTGAGCAAGCCTCGGCAGGACATGCGCTTCGATGTACCCGTGATCGGGCTTCAAACCGTCGAAGTAATGAAGCGTTCTGGCGTGACCGCGCTCGCGATCGATGCGGGGCGCACACTCCTTTTCGACCGCTCGCGGCTGATCGAAGCCGCCGACGCGGCGGGACTCTCCGTGCAGGCGTTTCCGGTGACGGAGCCGCAGAGCGAAAGCGGGAAACCGTGACGCCTTCCGCGCACCCGGGGGAAGAAGATTCGCGTCGCAGTCGTCGGCGTCGGCGATTTCGGGCGAAATCACGTACGCGTTTATCGCGAACTCGAAAACGCGGAATTGGTGGGCGTCGCGGATTTGGATCGCGGGCGCGCGGAATTCATCGCGCAGGAATTCTCGACAGCGGCGCTGGACGGAATCGAGTCGCTCGCCGGCCGGGTGGATGCGGTGAGCCTGGTGGTTCCGACGCTGGAGCACGCGCGGATCGGCTGCCGACTGCTCGAGATGGGACTCGATGTGCTGGTCGAAAAGCCCATCGCGGCGTCGCTGGCGGAAGCGGACAAGCTGATCTCGGCCGCAGCGCGGCGGCGGGCGTGTGCTGCAGGTGGGGCACCTCGAGCGATTCAATCCGGGGCTGGAAGCGGTTCTGCCCGTGCTGAACCGGCCGCTCTATTTCGAAGTGCATCGTTTGGGAGTGTTTACGCCGCGCAGCCTGGATATCGATGTGGTGTACGACGTGATGATTCACGATCTCGATATTTTGCTTGCGCTGGCGGATGCGCCGGTGGAGGAGATCAAAGCGGTCGGCATCCCGGTGCTCACCGATAAGGTGGACATCGCGCACGCGCGGCTGACGTTTGCCTCGGGCGCGGTGGCGAACGTGACCGCCAGCCGCGTTTCGACAGAGCGCGTGCGCAAGTTGCGATTTTTTCAGCAACATGAGTACGTTTCGGTGGATTTCACGCGGCAGGATGCGTTGCGCATACGCGTCGCCGAGCCCGGGCCGAAGCCGAAATTTGATTTCGCGACGCTGCCGGTCGTGAAGCAGGAACCGTTGCGCGCCGAGCTGAGCGCATTTCTGGACTCGGTGCGTTCCCGCACGACGCCGCGTGTGGACGGCGCTGCCGGGCGGCGCGCCCTGGAACTGGCGGATCAAGTCATGGCGGGCATCCAAGAACATGGCCGGCGCGTCCAATGGGATGCGTTAGTGTCCCCACGGGAAAACCAATGATTCCGCGGCTCCTAGTCCCCAAAGACGCTAAACCGCTCTCCGCGGATCCAGTCTCGAATGGAACAGGCCGCACGTCACAACTTCTCTCGACCAGCGAACGATTATGCCCGGCGGGCATCTCTTCGGGAACGCTCGACGCGATTTCCAATATTCCCAGCTATCGCCCTTCGGACGTGTTGGCGGCGCGCATGGTTGTGCCGCGAGACGCGGCGGGACAAGGCGCTGGACGTCACGCGAAATGCCGCGGGCCATCTGGCCGCGATGACACTCGACAGGCGCATCGCCGTGCCGGAAGGGCTGCCGAATGTCATGTTGCCTTCGAAGGCGCCGATCCCCGTTTACAAGCTGCCGGACGTGCTCGAACCGGACGTGATGACCACGGGCGAAGTCACGCTGATGGCCAGGCCCACGGACGAACGCGTCTCCACGTGGAGCATTTTCGCGCGGAATGGGGCCGCGCTGGTGATTCAGGCGGTGTTCCTCACGCTTTATGTCTTGGTCTTGCCGAAACTTTTTCCAAACCATGGGCCGACGGCCGAGCAATTGGAACTCGCGCGGGATCAATTGACCTGGGCGAATTTGCCTGCATTGAACGAATTGCCGAGAGGACCGAAGCCTTCGCCTCTCCCACCCGGCCCGAAGCTTCACCTGGCTCCCGGAGTGCTGAGCAACTTACCACCGATGCCGCTCCCTACTCCCTCCTCCCAAACAGCCGGAACGTTCCGCTCCGCAGAATCCGGCGGAGTCTTCACTTCCGGTGGCACCCATGCCTCAGCCGACGCCCGCGCCGCAGCGTCAGGCTGAAGCTCCTTCGATTGCGCCGACACCCCAGCCCACGAATAACGGATTGATCCTTCCGCGCATGTCGTCGCCAAGCAACACGATCCAAAATGCCTTGCCGCGAGCCCCCAGGGGAGACGGCGGGGGCACAAGTCCCGCGTTCCAGGGACGGCTTCCCGGAGGCGGCGGAGGAGGCTATCCCGGCGGCGGTGGTGGCGGAGGTACCTACAGCGGCGGCCTCCAGATGTTGACGCCGACGGAAGGCGTGGACTTCAGCAGTTATCTTGCGCGCGTTCTGGCCAGGGTGAAGCAGAACTGGTACGCAGTCATACCGGAGTCCGCATTGATGGGGGAGCGCGGCAGAGTCGTATTGGAATTTAATATCAATCGGGACGGCAGCGTGCCGGAGGAACAGCCGGAATTGGTCAGCACTTCCGAGAAGCAGGAGCTCGATCGCGCGGCAATCTCCTCGATTCGCGCGTCAAATCCGTTCGAGCCGCTCCCTTCGGCGTTCAGCGGGCCGTACATCCGGCTGCGATTCATCTACTTTTACAATATTCCGCTGCGCGAAGAAGGACAATGAAACCGAGTCGCCCGCAAGTGATGGGTGCGCTGCTGCTGGCCGCCGCGTTCCTGATCTACCTTGTCGTGCGCTACTGGAAATTCCTGTAATGAGTCTTTCTTCGACGGACGCCCTCATCCCGCTGGTCGTGATCGTTGGTCCAACCGCTTCGGGCAAATCCGTTTTGGGCGTTCACATCGCGGAGCAATCGGGGCGGGGAAGTTGTCGCGTGCGATTCCACTCAGGTTTACCGCGGGTTCGATGTCGGCACCGCCAAGCCCGATGACGCGGAGCGGCGCGGAATCCCTCATCATCTGCTCGATCTGATCGAGCCGCAGGAGTTATTCACTGCGGGAGAATACCGCCGCAGAGCGGAGCTCGTGCTTGCCGACTTGCGCGCTCGCGGCCGCTTGCCCGTGCTGACGGCGGGGACGGGGTTGTATCTGCGCGCTTTGCTCGAAGGTCTCTCGGACGCGCCGCAGCGTTCCGCCGAATTGCGCGAGCGATTGCAGGCCCTCGGCGAAAAAGGCCCCGGCTACTTGCATCGCGTTCTCCAGCGGATCGATCCCGCGGCCGCGCGCCGCATCGCCTCGCGCGACGGGAAAAAAGCTGGTGCGCGCGATCGAGATCAGCCTGCTCGCGGGCAAACCGGTGACGGAAGTGCATCGTTCGGGCCGCGACCCGCTCGCCGGATTCGCGGCGTTGCGGATCGGACTCAATCCGCCGCGAGCCGCGCTCCATGCGCGCATTGAGGCGCGCTTCGAGCGCATGATCGAACGCGGCTGGCTCGCGGAGGTCGCAGAATTGATGCGGAGCGGCGTCCCCGCCGGCGCGAAGCCGTTCGACTTCATCGGCTACCGGCAACTGCGCGCGCATCTGGAAGGCCGGATGAGTCTGGCAGCGGCGGCGTCGGCCATCACGCAGGCCACCCGGCGCTACGCAAAGCGCCAGCTCACCTGGTTCCGGCGCGAGCCGGACGTGATCTGGTTTGCGGGATTCGGCGACGATCCCGCCATCGTTGAAGCGGTGGATCGCGTGCTTGCGAAGCGGCTGCAGCCGGAGTTGCAGGCCTCACTCAACAAGCAGGATTGACCGATGTCGTATACTAAGTGTGCGGCATCACACGTTCTTCAGGATCAGCAGTCGAAGTGCTGCTCCGCATTTCCGCCATCGAATGAAAGTCACACGCAGCACGGAATCTCGCGAACGCGTACTTCTGGTAGGCGTGGGGCTCAAGCGGCCTTCCCGCGTGCCGGGCCAGGAAGCGGGCAGCGCCGGAACGCGAGTCCTTGCGCGAGCTGGAGCAATTGGCGCGGAGCGTCGGCGCGGAAGTCGTGGGCTCCATCTTCCAGTTGCGCGACGCCATCGATCCCGCGACGTTCATCGGCCGCGGCAAGCTCGAAGAGGTCAAGATCGAAGCGCAGATGCGCCAGGCGGCGGTGATTATTTTCGACCACAATCTTTCGCCGGTGCAGCAGCGCAATCTCGAACGCGGAGCCGATTGCCGCGTGATTGACCGCACGCAACTCATCTTGGACATTTTTGCGCGGCGCGCGAACAGCCGCGAAGGACAATTGCAGGTCGAGCTCGCACAGCTTAACTACCTGCTCCCCCGCCTGACGGGCAAGGGCCCAGAGCTGTCCCGATTGGGCGGCGGCATCGGGACGCGAGGTCCCGGCGAACAAAAGCTGGAAACCGACCGGCGGCGCATTCGCGACCGCGTCCGCCGGATCACACAAAGCATCGACGCCGTGCGCAAGCAGCGAAAGCAGCGGCGGCAGGCGCGGCAGGCGGTTCCGCTCGGCACCGTGGCGCTGGTGGGATATACGAACGCGGGCAAGTCCACATTGTTCAACGCGCTTACGCGCGCGGACGTCTTCGTCTCGGCAAAAATGTTCGCCACGCTCGATCCGACGGTCCGCGGCGTTCGCATGCCCTCGGGGCGGCGCGTGCTGATCTCGGACACCGTTGGTTTCATTCGCGACCTTCCGCCTGGATTGATTGCCGCGTTTCGCGCGACGCTGGAGGAGGTGCAGGAAGCCTCGCTGATCCTGCATGTCACCAACGTCTCGAATCCGAACAACACCGAGCAGGACTCCGAGGTCGATAAGATTCTCTCCGAGCTCGGCGTAAGCGGCCGTCCTACGCTGCGCGTGCTCAACAAGATCGACCGGCTCTCGCCCGAGGAAGTTCAGGCGCTTGGCGGTTCAAACGGGAAATTGCTGGTCTCCGCGCTAACTGGAACGGGACTCGAGGAGTTGCTGCGGAAGATCGACGAGATGGTGCCCGTGGATCCGATGGTGCGGCTCCGATTCCGGCTGCCGTTGTCGGACGGGCGCACGCTCGCGCTGGTTCATGGATTTGGCCGCGTGATTGGGTCGCGCGTCGAGCACGCGCACATCGCGCTTGAAGCGGAACTACCGGAATCGATCGCCCGCCGATTGCATTTATGGCCGGCGTCCCGCTCGGCCTGAAGGCGCCGCCCACCCTGAAGTTTGATGGAACATTTCAGCCGGCTTTTGGCGTATCTTGAGTGAGCGGCAGGAGGGAACGCATGGCGAAGTTTCTGCTGTGGTGCATTTTGCTGGTGATCTGCTGGCCGTTGGCCCTGCTGGCATTGGTGCTTTACCCGTTCGTCTGGCTCTTGCTTCTGCCGTTCCGCCTGGTTGGCATCGTATTCGAGGGCGGGCTGGACCTGTTCAGGGCACTCATCTTCTTGCCGGGCCGAATGCTGCGAGGGCCGAGCAGAGCCTAGGTTCGCGGGGGGTTACACACCCTATAAACTCCGTATCTTCAGTGAAATCAGAGGGATGCCAACGGTGGAAATCGTGTGGAAATAATTTCTTGGATATATAGCTATTTTGCCGTACGAAGAGCTCCGCGCTTAGACTCACGTCCCATGGACCACGTAAGTAATTGAATATACATGGTTTATTTCCAGTCCAGCCAGCGGTTCGACGTTGCGAGTCTGTGCCGGAACCGGGGGTTCAGGGATTTGATTTGCACAGGTTTAGGGCAACGCAGTTGCTCGTTAGTTACCCCGAGGAGCTTCGATATTCTGAGGCTTCGCTGTGTCCTCGGTCGTTGACGGACTGCCAAGCGGGGGCTATAGTGAGATAGCCTCAGAGATGGTTGCACTCCATTGGGCACTGGGCAGCCCGGGTGCTGAATGAACCTGCCAAACAGTTTGACGATCCTCCGGATCTTCTTTGTTCCGCTGTTGGTCGTGGTTCTTTTGACGCGCGAGCCGAATGTCATCTTCTTTGGCGTCCACATTAACTTTGCGGTATTCGGCACGCTGATCCTGCTGAGTGCGGCGGCAACTGATTGGGCCGATGGCTTTTACGCCCGCCGCCGCGATCAGGTGACGACGCTCGGCATTCTGCTGGACCCGGTCGCAGACAAGCTATTGATTTCCGCCGCGTTCATCTCTCTGGTGGAGATGCACCTGGCTCCCGGCTGGATGGTGGTGATCATCATCGGGCGGGAAATCACGGTCATGGGTCTGCGCAATATTGCGTCCGAGGAAGGATTCACGATACCTGCTTCCGCACTCGGAAAGACGAAGATGGTCCTCCAGGTGATTGCCGCCTCGGCGATCATTCTGGGTGCGAAGCACGAACATTTTCGCCCTCTTGGCACGGTCCTCCTTTGGCTCGTTGTCGTGAGCGCGATCGCTTCCGCGGTGCAGTATTTCAAGAGGTTTTGGGGACAGTTGGACGACCGCGTCAAACAAAGGCGGAAGCTTCGCGTTCTGGAGGAGCGGGCGAAGGGACAGTGTCAGAAGAAGCCTCAGGATGTCGCCACTTTCCAATGAAGGCCGCCGTGAATTGCTGCGCCGAGCGCGCCGGGCAATCGTCGAAGCGGTAGAGCGCGGCCGCATTCCCGAATTCCCTCCCGTCCACGGCGAACTCGCAAAACCCGCAGGCGCATTTGTCACCCTTCGCCGGCAAGAACGGCTCATGGGTTGCATCGGCCATATCGAACCGGACGAAGCCCTGGGAGAAGTAGTCGTCCGATGTGCGATTGCTTCGGCGCTCCACGATACACGATTTCGGGCGGTCCGGCCGGAAGAGATCCCGGAACTCCAGATCGAAATTTCCGTGCTCTCGAAACCAGAGAGGGTTTCTCCCGAAACAATTGAGATCGGGCGGCATGGGCTCGTCGTGGAGCGCGGAGGCATAAGAGGCTTGCTGCTGCCGCAAGTGGCCACCGAGCGGAACTGGACTCGCGAACGCTTCCTTGCGGAAACGTGCATAAGGCAGGTTTCCCGGCCGATGCGTGGAAAGATTCGGAGACCCACGTTTACGCGTTCTCAGCGGAAGCCTTCAGCGAGGGCGAGGATGCGAGCGCCTCCCCTGAAAGGTCTTGACGCCCGGGTTCAGGCAATGTGCTCCCAAGGCGTTTATCGCAAAATCAAAACGAACGAAGGCCCCGAGTCCTCTGGGGGCTCGGAGCCTTCTCCTAGATGCTTGCCGCCGGGCGCAGTGCGCTATTCGATCTCTGCGTAGTCTCCGGCGAAAATCTCGCGCCGAGTATGAGTCAGGATAACGGTAGATGCGTTCGGTCCGACGCGAACGACAATGCCTTCGCCGAGGATTTCGCGCGGAAGATCTTTCCACTGATAGTGGACCGGGTCGCTGCCAAACCCAAAGACCGTGTAGTTGGTTCCCCGTTCGGTCTCGACGGTATCGCCCCGCGAACCCTGGTACCGGAACACGCGGAAATAGTCGCCGACATGGACGCCCTGCCTGCTCCCCAAATTGATATACACGGTCATATCCAGGCCGGCGACCTGACCAAATTTCTCGATCGCGGCAATCATGGCCACGGATTTCCCGCTCGGCGGGGCAAAAATATCGAAGTGCGTATCGTCATGGAATGGGGGAGCGGAGCGCTCGACGAACGGCTGCACGATATCGTCGCGCTGCACGTAGTCGCAGGAATAAACGACTTGCGCAGTCGCGGTCTTCTCTTGCACGTTCACCACGCGCAAACGGCCGATGTCCTCGTAGGCGGGCCCCATCGCTTTCAAGATTCCAGGCTGCCACTTGAACCAAGGAATGCCGACGGAGTCTTTCATGAGGCGGCTCACGAGGAACTCATCCCCAATTTTGACGCCGTCACTCGAGCCCTTGTTGATGTCCACCAGGTCGGGCTCGACGGCCTCAATTCTGTGCCTTGATTCTTCCGGGGCAATCACGTAGATGTCGTGCGGAACGGGGTCCGTGGTGAAGATCCCCGAGCAATACATGTCTGCGACAGTGGGTGCCGTCGGGTTCTGTTGGGCATGAGCCCATCCAGTTGCAAGGACAAGGGTTAGCCCCAATTCGAGACACCGCGAGACGATGTGTTGGCTCATTTTAGATACTCCTCCAACCGCCGGGAGGTTGACACGACCCGGGTAAGCTCTTTCCAAGCCACGCTAACAAAGGGGCCGGACGGGGTCAACACCAGAGGCGTGCCCGCTTTACACATTCGATACCGCATGGTACTACCCTAGCTTTTCCGGCTTAAATGCCGGCTTCACGGGGGGACTGTGTTTCGAGAGGGCCGCATTTGCGGAGTGGTGGCGGCGCGGACGGCCCGGGAGATGGAGCGGGCGCTGAAGCAAGCGCTGCGCCGGACGCGCACGGTCGAGCTGCGGCTGGACTACCTGCGCAATTCCAAGGAGCGCGAGGCGTTCTTGTCAAGACTGGGCCGCCTGCATCTCCGAGCCACGATGATTGCCACGTGCCGCTCCCGGCGCGGAGGCGGTCTATTCAGCGGCCCGCTTTCCGCCCAGCGCGACATCCTTCTGGCGGCCGTCCGCGCGGGCTGCCAGTGGTGCGATATTGAAATTGAGGCGCTGGCGCGCTGGCCGCAGCGACAGCTCAAGCGCGATCTTCGCCCGGCCCGCGTTCTGCTCTCGTATCACGATTTTCGTGGGACTCCAGAAGACTTGGACCGTGTGTCGCGCAAACTCGCTCGCGCGCCGCATGATGCGATCAAGATTGCCGCTCATTGCCGGGAGATACGAGATGGCGCGCGCATGCTCGACCTTGCGCGCGGCAGGCGCGACCGCGTAATCGTGCCGATGGGTGAAATGGGGATGGCCGCGCGAATCCTCGCCCTGCGCGCGGGTAGCGCCCTGGCTTACGCCCCCGTCGCGACGCCTACCGCGCCCGGGCAAACGTCGCTCGAGGAGCTGACCCAGCTCTACCGCGCGGATCAGGCGAGGCGCCGCACGCGCGTTTATGGCGTGATCGGCGATCCCGTGGCGCATTCACTTTCGCCGCTGATGCAAAACACGGCGTTTCATGCGCGCCGCGTGGATGCAATCTATGTGCCGTTCCGGGTGCTCGATTTGCGCGACTTCGTCGGGAGCCATCGGCCCGCTCGGCCTGTCCGGTTTCAGCATCACGCTTCCGCACAAGGAAGCGATTCTTCGCTTGCTCGATGATTGCGATCCTCTGGCGCGCGATATCGGCGCCGTGAATACGGTCGTCGTGCGGCCGGGCAACAGCCTTTACGGCTACAACACGGATTACGTGGGCGTGCTGCGCGCGCTGGAGCGCCGAGTGCGGCTGTTGGGCAGCAGGGTGTTGTTGCTTGGCGCGGGAGGCGGCGCGCGCGCGGCCGCGTTCGCGCTGGCGCGCGGCGGGGCGATTGTTTCCGTGTGCGCGCGGAGACCCCAACGCGCCCTGCAGCTCGCGCGCGCAGTGGGCGGCGAAACGATTCCACGCAAGCGCGTGCGCGCCGAGTTCTTCGACGCCATCGTCAATTGCACGCCGGTCGGGCTGCGGCCCGGCGATGGCTCCCCGCTGGACGCCGGAGAGATGAATTGCCGGATTGTGATGGATATGATCTACCGGCCGCGCGTCACAAAATTCCTGCAACTGGCGGAGCAGAAGAGCATTGAGACGATCACAGGCCTGGACATGTTCGTCGCCCAGGGAGCAGCGCAGTGGGAGATCTGGACGGGATTGCGCGCTCCGGAGTCGGCGATGCGAAACGCCGTGGCACGCGCGCTGGCTCGCGAGGAGCGCGCGCGGCAATGAATTCCGCGCGCGGAAAATTGAGATTGACACTCCCGGAGTGCGCCCCTAAGCTTTGTCTTTCGGCGACCTGAAAATGATTCAAACACGCGTCTTCGGCTTTGTCTGGCGTTTCTCCTGGTGAAGGAGATGCGGGCCGGGTGGGATTGCGCGCGGGTGAAGTGAGTCAGTAGCAGGGCAGCGCCGAGCAGGTTCCCAGACGGGCCGCGATTCCGGGTACGGATCGCGGCTTTTTTCTTGTGCGCGGCGCACGAAGTAACGAGCAGCAGGCCGCCACGGCGGCTGCCCGGAGTGGACAAATTTCATGATCGAGCCTGATTTCAAGACATTCGAGCAGTTGGCGCGCCGAGGAAACCTGGTGCCCGTCTACGAGACGTTCACCGCGGATCTGCTCACGCCCGTTTCGGCCTATCTGCGGCTCGCGCGCCAGGCGCGTTACGCCTGTTTGCTCGAGAGCGTGGAGGGCGGCGAAAAAGTCGCGCGCTACACGTTCGTGGGCGCGAATCCTGTCGAGGTCTTTCGTTACGTTCGCGGCGCGTGCGTCCTGGAGGGGGAAGACCGGACGTCCTGGGTGCAGGCGAACCCGCTGGATTATCTCCGTCATCGCGTCGAGCGCTACCGGCCGGTGCGCGTGCCGGGATTGCCGCCGCTAGTGGCGGGCGCGATCGGCTATTTTTCTTACGACATGGTGCGCCTGTTCGAGCGCATTCCGGACACCGGCCGGGACGACGCCGGAACCGATGACGCGGTGATGATGTTCTTTCTCGGCCTGGTCGCGTTCGACCACGTCCAGCATCGCATCTGGATCGTGCGCAACGTCTTCACGGAAGGCGAAGGCAGCCTGCGGGCAAAATATCTTGCCGCGGTCCGCGAGATCGAAGCGACTCGCCGCGCGCTCGATCAGCCGCTGCCCGCCGAACGCGAGGTCTCGTCGCGCCGGCCGCCCTTGCGCTTCGAGTCCACAATGTCGCGCGGCCGCTACATGGCCGCGGTGCGCAAAGCGAAAAAGTACATTCGCGCGGGCGATATTTTTCAAGTCGTGGTGAGCCGGCGTTCGTCCGCGCGCACCGACGCCGATCCGTTCGAGATCTATCGCGCCCTGCGCGCCTTGAATCCTTCGCCGTACATGTATTTCCTGAAGCTCGGCGATACGGCCGTGGTCGGCAGTTCGCCGGAGATGCTCGTCAAAGTGCAGGGCCGTGAGGCGTTCTACCGGCCGATCGCGGGATCGCGTCCCCGGGGCCGCGACGAAGAGGAGGACCGGCGGCTGGAAGCGGACATGCTCGCCGACCCCAAGGAACGCGCCGAGCACATCATGCTCGTGGACCTCGGCCGCAACGACCTCGGCCGCTTCTGCGCCTACGGCTCGGTGAAAGTGGAGCGGCTGATGTTCGTCGAGCGGTATTCGCACGTCATGCATCTCGTCTCGAGCCTGACGGGCCGCTTGCGCCCGGACGTGGATTGCTTCGACGCCCTCGCCGCGTGTTTTCCCGCGGGCACGTTGACCGGCGCGCCGAAAGTTCGCGCCATGGAAATCATCGACGAGCTCGAGCCGACGCGCCGCGGAATCTACGGCGGGGCGGTTCTCTATCTCGATTTCTCCGGCAACCTCGATTCGTGTATTGCGATTCGCACCGCCGTCATCAAGAAAGGCGTGGCCTACGTGCAGGCGGGCGCGGGATTGGTTGCCGATTCCGTTCCGGCGCGAGAGTACCAGGAAACCCTGAACAAGCAGGGAGCGCTGCTTCGCGCTCTGGAGACGGCTTACGGCGAAGGAGTGACGCGGAAGCGAAGCCGTCCGCCCGCGAAGAAGGCTAAGAGGAAGAAGAAGTAGAGGCTACGGACAAATGATTTTGCTGATCGATAACTACGATTCCTTCACGTACAACCTGGCGCAGTTCCTGGGCCAGCTTGGCGCGAAACTCGAAGTCCGCCGCAACGACGCGATTTCGCTCGACCAGATTGCCGAGATGAAGCCCGCGCGCATCGTGATTTCACCGGGGCCGGGCACGCCGCAGGACGCGGGAGTTTGCGTGGACGTCATTCGACGTTTCGCAGGCAAAGTGCCGATCCTCGGTGTGTGCCTCGGCCACCAGGCCATCGGCCACGCGCTCGGCGGACGCGTCGTCCGCGCGCCGCAACTCATGCACGGCAAGACGAGCCGCATCCATCATGACGGCAAGACAATCTTCCGCAAGCTGCCGCAAGACTTCGTAGCCACGCGCTATCATTCGCTGATCGTTGAACGCAAGAGCCTGCCCAAAGAGCTTGAAATTTCCGCGCACACGTCCGACGGCATCATCATGGGTCTGCGCAGCCGCAAATTGCGCTTGGAAGGCGTGCAATTTCATCCGGAATCCGTGCTCACCAACGTCGGCCTGCAACTTCTGAAGAATTTTCTAGATTTGTAGGTGCGGCCATCCCTTCAGCCACTTCGAGCGCGTTGACTTTCGCGAGGCGGTGATTTAAGTTGTCGCGTGGAAAGTTACTAAGATGCTTATCGCAGCCCTTCGCTAGTTCGCCTCTCTCAATGGCCCTCGTAAGTCATCGCGGGCCGTTACTTTGCGTTCTTTCGTCGTGAACTCGTGGGCACACGCCGCCCGCTGGAGTAAATCTGCCATGGGCGAATACGCGATCGAAGTCGAGAATTTGGTGAAGGTGTTTCATCCGCGGCGATTGCCTCCCGTGCGCGCCGTGGATGGGATGAGCTTCGGCGTGGCCAAGGGCGCGATCTTCGGACTGCTCGGGCCGAACGGCGCCGGCAAGACTACCCTGCTCAAGGTCCTCACCACGCTGCTGCGTCCCACTTCGGGCGCGGCCCGCGTGCTGGGCTGCGATGTCGTCCGCCAGCCGCTCGAGGTGCGCCGCCGGATCGCGAGCGTGCTTCAGGAGACCGCGGTCGAGCTCTTTCTCAGCGTGCGCGACAACCTGTTGACTTACGGCCGGTTCCAGGGCTTGGATCTCGCAACGCTTCCGGAACGCACCGTGGAAATCCTGGAGCGATTCGATATCGCGGACTTGGCCGATTCCAAAGCCATCGATTTGAGCGGCGGGCAGCGGCGGCGCTTGCAAGTCGCCAAAGCGTTTCTGGCGCGCACGCCTGTGCTGTTTCTCGACGAATTCTCCACCGGCATGGACCCGAGCATGAAGCGCGCGGTGATGACCTACTTGCGAGGCGCCGCGCGCGCGGGCCGCACCATCGTGCTCACGACGCAGATCCTGAGCGAAGCCGAAGAGCTCTGCGACGACATTCTCATCATGAACCACGGCCGCGAGGTCGCGCACGGCGATCTCCACACCTTGAAATTACTTTCCGGCGGGGTCTATGACGTTGCGATGACCTTCGATCGCGTCCCGGACGGCCTGCTCGACGAAATCGCGCAACTCGCGCCGCTTCGGTCGAAGCTCGCCGGCAACACCATTGAAGTCTCGCTGAAGTTGGAAGAGGCGGAAGTGCTGGCGCGCGTAGCGGAATGGGCGCGCCGCGGGCGTGTGTTGCACGTCGAAGTCAGCGGCGCAACCCTCGAGGATATCTTCATTCATTTGACGGGAAGAAAGGAAAACTCCTGACATGTCGGCGATCTCCGCAGTCTTCTACCGCGAGAGCATGATTCGCATGACGAATCTCACTTTTGTCTTCTGGGATCTCTTCTTCCCGCTGATGCAATTGCTGCTCTTCGGAGTCGGGATGAGCGCCCTGATGGGTTCGGTCGGCGGAATTTTCGGACCCGGCTATAGCGCGTTCTTTCTTGCGGGAGTTCTCGCGATGGCGAGCTTCAGCATCGCAGGCAATTCGTCGTGGTCGTTTTTCACCGATCGCGACAACGGAATTTTCTACGAAATGCTCACCTACCCGATGAGCCGCACGCAATTTCTGGCGGGGAAACTGTTGCTGAATGTGGTTTTGGCCTGGTTGCAGGCGGTCATTACGGTCGGCGCCGCGTGCTGGCTGCTGGGGATCCGGATTCTGATTGTGCGGCTGCCGCTGCTCGCTTTCGGCGTCGCGCTGGGCGTGGCGGGCTGGTTCTTTTTCTACACCATCTTCGCGCTGAAGATTCGCCGCAATGACTTGTTCAACAGCGTGACCTCACTGCTTTATTTTTTGTTCTTGTTCGTCAGCTCGATGTTTTATCCGCTCGATCCTTTGCCGCACTGGTTCCGCGCGATTGCGCGATGCAATCCTTTGACCTGGCAAGTGGATCTCTACCGCTTTGCGACCATCGGCACGGGCGCGCCCCGCACGATTGCGCTCGAAGTCGCCGCGTTCGCGCTTTTCTCTCTCGTGATGTTTTGGTTGGCGGTTCGCAGCCTGCAAGAGCAGGGCTGAAACGTGTCCGGGATGACAGAAGGGCGGAGCTCTCTCAGTTGCGAAGGAATGCGATGAGCGCGTCGAGCTTCGCCTTCGCCGCGCCGGAATCGATCGCGAGCGCCGCGAGACTCGCGCCTTCGCGAAAACCAGCCGCCACTCCCGCGGCGACCAGCGCCGCGGACGCGTTCGCCAGCACGAGATTGCGTTTTGCGCTTCGCTCGCCGGAAAGCAGCGCGCGAAGAATCTGCGCGTTCGTTCGCACGTCGCCTCCCAGGAGCGCCTCGCGCGATTCAGCGTGCAGGCCAAAGTCTTCGGGCCTGACGCGATAACTTCGCACCGCCCCGTCTATCACTTCGGCCACCAGGGTTTCCGCGCTCAACGAGATTTCATCCAGGCCGTCCAATCCGTGCACGACGAAGGCTCTCTCCACACCGAGCTCCGCGAGTGCGTGCCCGATTTTCAAGACCGCGCTCTCCGGGAACACGCCGGCGAGTTGCGCGGTCGCTCCCGCTGGATTTGTGAGCGGGCCGAGGAGATTGAACGCCGTGCGAGTCCGAATCTGCCGGCGAGCCGGCATGGCGTGCCGCACCGCTTTGTGCACTGCGGGCGCGAATAAAAACCCGATGCCGACTTCCACGATTGCCTCGCCGGCTTTAGAAGGTGAAAGCTCAAGGTCGATTCCGAGCGCCTCCAGAACATCCGCCGAGCCGCTCTTCGACGTGATCGAGCGGTTGCCGTGCTTGGCCACTCGCACGCCGGCGCCCGCCGCGACGAAGGCAACTGCGGTCGAGACATTGAATGTGCCGGAGGCATCGCCCCCTGTTCCACAGGTATCAAGAATCGTCCCCTCGGGCCGCGCGACAGTGGCGAATACAGGCTCCGCGTGGTGGCGAAGCGCGCGCGCGAACCCGACAAGCTCTTCCACCGTCTCACCTTTCTCGTGCAAACCGAGGAGCAATCGCACAATCTGCGCGTCTTCGAGATGGCCCTCCAAGACTTGCTCCATCAAGAATTCGGATTCCGCTCGAGAAAGTGACGAGCTGGACTCAAGCTTGGCGATGAGGTCGCGAATCATAGATCTTCTGCCCGGGTGTCTCCGACCGCTCCGAAGAGATTGCCACATTTGGACCCCAGATGGTAGTTTAGGGGGCAATTTGGGAGGGTCAGGCTAGGGAGGGTGGCGGTCCGGTTGTCTTGTGCAATGAATTGATAATAAGGAACTTAGCTAGATTGTGGCCTTTCGGATTTGACGTTTCTCAGCTAGCCTCCTTTGGCCGGGAAGCCTTGGGAGGCCGCAGGATCCGGTGGCCGGCGGCAGGTGGGGGCCTGATTTCCATCGCACAACTTGAGTTTTGCCAACGAATTCTTCGATTCGACCTGCACGGAAATCTGTTTCGTCGTGGCACGGGTTTTGCTCTTATTACCATTTGACAGCCAGCCCGTTTTTGCCTATACTCCCCACTTGTTTCAGGGGTCTTCGGACCCTGTGGTTGAAAGGGAAGGTCTTCCGCCCCGGAACTCAGGTGGATGGAACGGGGTTGGAAGAGCGGCCGGAATGGGGCGCCAGCCCCGAAAAGCCGAGTAAGCCTCTCCGCTTTGACCAGGTGTGGCGATAGCCCTAACTGGGTTAGTGTGCGGAGTTTCTTGTCGGTCCTCCGGGGGCGCTGTACGTTGGGCCTTTCTCGATTGAAACAATAGTGCGTCCGTGTCGCGGTGTGCGCGGCGGATTGCAAAAATAAAAATTGCTCGTTTGAGGGAGAACTGTGCCGACGTTTGCACAATTAGTTCGTTCAGGACGAGAACAGGTTCGGACGAAGACGAAATCGCCGGCGCTGCAAGGGTGCCCGGAGAAGCGCGGGGTCTGCATCCGAGTCTATACGCAGACGCCGAAGAAGCCGAACTCTGCTCTGCGTAAAGTGGCTCGCGCGCGCCTGACGAACAGCATGGAAGTGACGACGTACATTCCCGGCATCGGCCACAATTTGCAGGAGCACTCGATCGTGCTCGTGCGCGGCGGCCGCGTGAAGGATTTGCCGGGAGTTCGCTACCACATTATCCGCGGAACCCTTGACGCCGCCGGCGTCGAGAACCGCAAGCAGGGGCGCTCGAAATATGGCGCCAAGCGGCCCAAGGCCGCCCAGAAATAGGAGCCGGATTCGATGCCGCGTAAAGGATTTGTTTCGCGCCGAAGCGTTCTGCCCGACGCCGTCTATTCCAGCGATCTGGTGGAAAAGTTCATCAATTCGATGATGTGGGACGGCAAGCGTTCGACGGCGCAGCGAATCTTCTACGGCGCGATGGATCAGATCGCCCAGAAGACCAACGACGATCCAATGAAAGTGTTCAAGAAGGCGGTCGAGAACGTCAAGCCCGTGCTGGAAGTGAAAAGCCGGCGCGTGGGCGGCGCGAACTATCAGGTGCCGGTCGAGGTGAATCCCTTCCGCCGGCAATCGCTCGCGATTCGCTGGCTCCTGCTTTACGCGCGCACTCGCGCGGGGAAGACGATGCTGGAACGGCTGGCCGAAGAACTCATGGACGCCGCCAATAGCCGCGGCGGGGCAATGAAGAAGAAAGAAGACGTGCACCGCATGGCGGAAGCGAACAAGGCGTTCGCGCATTACCGGTGGTAACGAGAGGCTGAGCGCAGCTCATACAGATTGCAGCCCATTGAGATCGCAATGACCCGCGACCCACAACTCGAGCACACGCGCAATATCGGCATCATGGCGCACATCGACGCCGGGAAGACCACTTCCACTGAGCGCATCCTTTTTTACACGGGTGTGACCTACAAGATCGGCGAAGTGGACGAAGGCACCGCCACGATGGACTGGATGGAGCAGGAGCGCGAGCGGGGCATAACGATTACGTCCGCGGCGACCTCCGCGACCTGGAAGCGTTCCGGGACCGACTTCAAGATCAACATCATCGATACTCCGGGCCACGTGGATTTCACCGTGGAAGTCGAGCGGTCGCTTCGCGTGCTGGACGGGGCCGTCGCGATTTTTGACGCCGTGGCGGGCGTGCAGCCGCAGACCGAAACCGTTTGGCGGCAGGCGGACAAGTATCGCGTCCCGCGAATCGCGTTCGTAAACAAGATGGACCGCACGGGCGCCGATTACGACCACTGTATCCGCACCATGCGCCAGAGGCTCTCGGCCCACCCGGTTCCCCTGCAGTATCCCCTCGGAAAAGAAGGCGCCTACCTCGGCTGCATCGATTTCATCGAAGAAAAAGTCGTCGTCTGGCTCGAAGAGACTCTCGGTGCGAAATTCGAGGTTTTCGAGGTGGCCAAGCTTTGGGACGCCGAGTTTGTGAAGTCCCGCCCGGACGTCGCTGCCGCGCTCAAGGCCTCGGCCATCGACCAGATCTTCTACAAGGAGCATCGCGACAAAGTCATCGAGTACATCGCGGAGCACGACGATGCCATCCTCGACAAATATCTGCACGAACACGTTTTGACGCCGGAGGAGCTGCGGGCTTCGGTTCGGCGTTCGACGGTGGCGCTGAAACTCGTGCCGGTGCTGGCGGGTTCCGCGTTCAAGAACAAGGGCATTCAGCCGCTCCTCGATGCGATTGTGGACTATTTGCCGTCGCCCCTCGACGTGCCCCCGATTGAAGGAACTTCACTCGATGGCGAGGAGCCAATGTTGCGGCGAGCGAGTGACGACCAGCCGTTTGCCGCGCTGGCGTTCAAGATCATGACCGATCCGTTCGTCGGCAACCTGACGTATCTGCGCGCCTATTCCGGCGTGCTGAAGTCCGGAAGTTATGCCTACAACTCCTCGAAGCGCACGCGCGAGCGGATTGGCCGCCTCCTGCGCATGCATGCGAACAAGCGCGAGGAGATTGACGCGATCCATGCGGGCGACATCGCCGCCTGCGTGGGCCTGAAGAGCGTCACGACGGGCGACACGCTGTGCGACGAGGCCAAACCGATTGTGCTCGAATCGATCGAGTTCCCCGCGCCGGTGATTTCCGTCGCGATCGAGCCGAAGACGAAAGCGGATCAGGACAAGCTGGGCGTCGCGCTGGGTAAACTCGCTCAGGAAGATCCGACGTTCCGCGTGCACTCCGACCCCGATACCGGCCAGACTTTGATTTCCGGCATGGGCGAGCTTCATTTGGAAATCATCGTGGACCGCATGCTGCGCGAGTTCGGCGTGCAAGCCAGCGTCGGCCGGCCGCAGGTCGCCTATCGCGAGACGATCAAGCGCGCCTCGAACGCCGAAGGAAAATACATTCGTCAGACCGGGGGCCGCGGCCAGTACGGCCACTGCAAGATTGAAGTGCATCCGCTGCCGAGTTCCGGGCACGAGGACATGCACGAGATGTCCACCGACGAAATTGACGCGCTGGCCAAGAAAGTGGCGGGCTCCGGCGGCAAGTGGCGCTTCGACAAGGAGCACCGCCTGCTTTTCATCGACAAGATCGTTGGCGGCGCCATCCCCAAGGAATTCATCGCCCCGATCGAAGCGGGCATTCGCGAGGCCATGGGAAACGGCGTCTTGGCGGGTTACGAGATGGTGGATATCGCCGTCGCGCTGGTGGACGGCAGCTACCACGACGTGGACAGCTCCGAAATGGCGTTCAAGATTGCCGGGTCGATGGCGTTCAAGACGGCCTGCCAAAAGGCGCAGCCGATGCTCCTGGAGCCGATCATGCGCCTTGAGGTCGTGGTCCCCGAGGAATACATGGGAGAGGTCATCGGCGACCTGAACTCGCGGCGCGGTCATCTGCAGGGCATGGAATCGCGCGCGGGCAGCCAGATCATTCGCTGCGAGGTTCCGCTGGCGGAAATGTTCGGCTACGCCACGGATTTGCGCAGCCGCACGCAGGGCCGCGGCAGTTTTTCGATGCATTTCTCGCATTACGCCGAGGCCCCGGCCAGCATCGCCGAAGAGATCGTCGCGAAGACCACGGGCCGCGCGGTGCGGTGACGCGCCCAGATTTCCGGAATCCTGGAGTGAGAGCGAGATCGAAAGAAGAGTGAGGAGCCGAGACTGCGATGGCGAAGGAAA
Source organism: Terriglobia bacterium (assembly GCA_963819015.1). GTDB lineage: Bacteria > Acidobacteriota > Terriglobia > Acidiferrales > UBA7541 > DASPOJ01. The sequence goes on along the minus strand of CAWFUN010000004.1, from coordinate 332,371 downwards.
AGTTTGAGCGTTCAAAGCCGCACGTGAATATCGGGACGATCGGGCACATCGATCACGGCAAGACGACGTTGACGGCGGCGATCACGAAGGTGTTGGCGAAGAGCAACCCGAAGGTGGCGTTTCGTGCGTTCGACTCGATCGACAACGCGCCGGAAGAGCGGGAGCGGGGGATCACGATCGCGGTGGCGCACGTGGAGTACGAGACGGCGAACCGGCACTACGCGCACATCGATTGTCCGGGGCACGCGGACTACATCAAGAACATGATCACGGGCGCGGCGCAGATGGACGGGGCGATCCTGGTGGTGGCGGCGACGGACGGGCCGATGCCGCAGACGCGGGAACACATCCTGTTGGCGCGGCAGGTGGGCGTGCCGTACATCGTGGTGTTTCTGAACAAGTGCGACGCGGTGGAGGATCCGGAGCTATTGGAGTTGGTGGAGCTGGAGGTGCGGGAACTGCTGAAGAGCTACCAGTTTCCGGGGGACACGCTGCCGGTGATCCGGGGGTCGGCGCTGGGGGCGTTGAACGGGGAAGAGAAGTGGGAGAAGGGGATCGTGGAGTTGATGGAAGCGGTGGACAAGAACGTGCCGCTGCCGCAGCGGGACGTGGACAAGCCGTTCGCGATGCCGATCGAGGATATATTTTCGATTTCGGGACGGGGGACGGTGGTGACGGGTCGAGTGGAGCGGGGAAAAGTGAAAGTGGGAGAAGAGATGGAGATCGTGGGTTTCCGGCCGACGATGAAGCGGGTGGTGACGGGAGTGGAGATGTTCCGGAAGCTGTTGGATGAAGGGATTGCGGGAGACAACGTGGGGTTGCTGTTGCGGGGGACGGAGAAGGAAGAAGTGGAGCGAGGGCAGGTGGTGTGCAAGCCGGGATCGATCACGCCGCACACGAAGTTCAAGGCGGAAGCGTACGTATTGACGAAGGAAGAGGGAGGGCGGCACACGCCGTTCTTCACGGGGTACCGGCCGCAATTTTATTTTCGGACGACGGACGTGACCGGGGACGTGCATCTGCCGAGCGGGGTGGAGATGGTGATGCCGGGGGACAACATCTCGGTGGAGATTTCGCTGATCACGCCGGTGGCGTTGGAGAAGGGGCTGCGGTTCGCGATACGCGAAGGCGGCCACACGGTCGGCGCCGGCGCCGTCACCGAGATCATCGAGTAACCCATGCCATCCGGAGAAAAAATTCGCATTCGCTTGAAGGCGTACGACCACCGCATCCTGGACCAGTCCACCCGGGAGATCGTGGACACGGCGCGACGCACCGGCGCCGAAGTGGCCGGCCCGATTCCCTTGCCGACCACCATCAATCGCTGGACGGTGCTTCGCTCGCCGCACGTGGACAAGAAATCGCGCGAGCAGTTCGAGATGCGCACGCACAAGCGGCTGATCGACATCCTGGATCCGACCCCGGACACGGTGGATGCGCTGATGAAGCTCGATTTGCCGCCCGGAGTGGACGTTGAGATCAAGGCGTTTGGCCGCGAACACGCGGTGAAATCGTAGAAGAGGGACGAGCGACGCAAATGGCGGTCAACGGGATTCTCGGAATCAAGCTCGGAATGGCCCAGGTCTTCGGTGGCGACGGCGCGGCGATTGGCTGCACGGTGCTGCAAGCCGGGCCGTGCGTGGTTGTGCAGCGTCGCACGAAGGAGAAAGACGGCTACGACGCGGCGCAGTTGGGCCTGGTGGAGTTCATCAAGCCGCAACGGATCAACAAGCCGATGGCGGGGCATTTCAAAAAGGCCGGTGTTGCGCCCCTAAAGGTATTGGGCGAAATCCGCATCGATGATTCCGCCGACGACACCAAGGCCGGCGATCGTGTTTTGGTGGATCGCTTCGCGGAAGGCGATTTCGTGGACGTTCTCGGCGTGAGCAAGGGCAAGGGCTTCGCGGGCGGCGTGAAACGCTGGCACTACGCCGGCGGCGACGCGACGCACGGTTCGATGTTTCACCGCGCTCCGGGCGGAATCGGCGGCAGCTCGTTTCCATCGCGCGTTTGGCCGGGACAGCATTTTCCGGGGCACATGGGCAGCGATCGCGTGACGGCGAAAAATCTGCGCGTGGTCAAGGTGGACACGGAAGAGAATCTGCTGTTGGTTCGCGGCGCGGTGCCGGGGCCGAGCGGCACGTACATCGTGATCCGCAAGGCGAAGAAAGCGAAGAAAAAGTAGGCCGGAAGGAAGCGACGACGATGCCGGTTGTGGACGTGAAGAACCTTGAAGGGAAAACGGTGGGCCAGGTCGCGCTGGCGGATACCGTGTTTGCCGCGGAAGTGAATCCGCACCTGCTGCACGAGACCGTGCGCTGGTATCTGGCATCGCAGCGCGCAGGCACGCACAAGGTCAAGGGGCGCGGCGAGGTCTCGGGCTCGGGCAAGAAACTTTGGCGGCAGAAGGGCACGGGGCGCGCGCGCGTGGGTTCGATTCGCAGCTCGATTTGGCGGAAGGGCGGCACGGTGCACGGCCCGACTCCGCGCAGCTACGGCTACCGTCTGCCGCGCAAGGTGTTTCTGGGCGCGCTGCGCTCGGCGCTGACCACGAAGCTTGCGGACGAGAAGCTGACGGTTGTGGAGGGCTGGTCGCTCGCCACGCACAAGACGAAGGAATTCCGACGCGTGCTCGACAAGCTCGACAGCGCAACGAAGACGATTCTGCTGGTGGATGGGTTGGCGAACCGCAACCTTGAACTTGCTAGCCGGAATCTGGAAGGCGTGAAGCTGGTCACGCCGCGTGGCTTGCAACCCTACGATCTGCTGCGGCACGACCGCCTGGTGCTTTCGAAAGATGTCGCGGTTCGCCTCGGCGAATCGCTCGGTCCGGGGCGCGCGGAGGCGGGGAGCGACGTCGTGCAAATTGAGACGGCGCCGGCGGCGCCTGCGGCCGCCGAGCCGCAAGCGAAACCGAAAGCGGCCGCCGCTGCTGCGAAGAAGACGCAGAAAGCTGCAGCGCGCAAGCCGGCGGCGGGCAAGAAGACAAAGAGCAAGCCTCGTAAGTAGGGGCCGGACAAGTTCGTTACGTCAGGGACGAGGACACGCAATGTCGCTTACGGCGTTTCAAGTGATTCGGCGGCCGATCATCACCGAGAAGGGCCTCGGCGTGAAAGAGACGCAGCACACCGTCGTGTTCGAGGTCGCGCGGGCCGCCACGAAGACGCAAATCAAGGAAGCGGTGCAGAAAGTATTCAAGGTTAAGGTCGCCGGCGTGCGCACGGCGATTTTTCACGGAAAGTTCCGCCGGCGCGGCCGTGCGGAAGGTCATCGGCGCGACTGGAAGAAGGCGTACGTCAAGCTCGCGCCGGGCGAAAAGATGATCGAGTATGCGGAGAATCTCTAGTTCGGGGATTCGGCGCCTGATGGGCGTGCCAGGGAAAGGCGAACGGTCATGGCACTGAAAAGTTTTCGGCCATACACAGCGTCGCGGCGATTCGCCACGATTATCGACAAGAGCGAGATCACCAAGCAGACGCCGGAGAAGTCGCTGGTCGGTCCGCAGAAGCGCACCGGCGGGCGAAGCAATCGCGGCGACATCACGATCTGGCACCGCGGCGGCGGCCACAAGCGGCAATACCGCGCGGTCGATTTTCTGCGCGAGAAGAAGGGCATTCCGGCGCGCGTTGCGGCCATCGAATACGATCCGAACCGCTCGGCCCGGCTGGCCTTGCTCCACTACGCGGACGGGGAGAAGCGCTACATCCTTCATCCGGTGGGCCTCGAGGTGGGCATGACGGTTCAGACGGGCGAGGGCGCGGACATTCTCCCGGGAAACGCGATGCCGATCAGGTTTATTCCGCCCGGAACGCCGCTCCATAACCTGGAGCTTGCTCCCGGCAAAGGCGGCCAGGTGGTTCGCTCGGCGGGAGGCTCGGCGCAACTGCTCTCGAAGGAAGGCGAAATCGCGCTGGTGAAATTGCCTTCGGGCGAAGTTCGGAAATTCATGCTGGATTGCATGGCGACGATCGGCCAGGTCGGCAATCTCGACCACGAGAACGTGACCTATGGCAAGGCGGGTCGCACGCGCTGGCAAGGTGTCAGGCCGACGGTGCGCGGCGTGGCGATGAACCCGGTGGACCACCCGCACGGTGGCGGTGAGGGGCGCGTCAAGGGCAATCATCCGCAAACCCCATGGGGTTTTCCGACGCTCGGCGCCAAGACGCGGCGCAGCAAGCGCGGCAATCGCATGATCGTCCAGCGGCGGAAGCCGTAGAGGCGAGCAAGAGTTCTGGTTCGTGAACGGTTTGAATGGAGTGGGAGAAACAAAATGCACCCGACGCGGCGGGTTGAAGAGAGATACACGATGAGTGAAACGCGACGCAGATCAACACGAAGCTCGGCGCGCCATCTGACGCGGCAGCCGAAGCGCACACACACGGTTCTTCCGTCGAAGCCCGCGGCGAGGCCCGTGCTGCAACCTCCGCAGCAAGTGCTGTACCGGATTTGCAAGGCCGGTTGGGCCGTAACGGTCGAAAAGGCGCCGCTGGCGCAGGGCACGCGGTTTGTTTGTCCGTTCTGCCCGCTTTCGCATCGCGTGCCGGGGCCGGTTCGAGGTTTCCGCAAAGTGCGGCGCGCGCAATGGATCAAGCTGCGCCGGGTCGAGGGATAGAGGATTCACATGCCACGCTCGCTCAAGAAGGGACCGTTCATCGACGACCACCTGCGCGTCAAGGTGGAAGCTCTGAACGCGCGAAACGAGAAGAAAGTCATCAAGACGTGGTCGCGCCGCTCCACGATTTTGCCGGAGATGGTGGGACACACGATCGCGGTGCATAACGGCAAGAAGTTCATCCCCGTGTACATCACGGAGCAGATGGTGGGGCACCGGCTGGGGGAGTTTTCTCCGACGAGGACGTTCAAGGGCCACGCCGTGAAGGCTGCGCTCGAACGGGCGGCGATGCTCGCCGGAGCTCCGGCGGGAGCGGCAGGTGCGGCGGGAGCGGCGCCCGGCGCGGCGCCCGCGGCAGGCGGGGCGGCTCCGGCGGCGGCGCCACCGAAGGCATAAGAGATGGCGACCGAACAACACACTCATGCAGCCCCGGTTATCGAAGCTCTGGCGATGGCCAAGCACGTCCGGATGTCGCCGCAGAAGGTGCGCCTGGTGGTGGATTTGATTCGCGGGCATCGCGCCGAAGATGCGCTGCAGATTCTCCACTTCACGCGGAAGCGGGCGTCGCGCGACGTCGAAAAGGTGCTGCGCAGCGCGATTGCGAATGCCGAGCGCAAAGCCGAGGACGCCGGCGCTTCGCTCGACGTGGACGAGTTGTACGTCTCGCGCTGTTTTGTGAATGAAGGGTCGCGGTGGAAGCGGCTTCGTCCGGCGCCGATGGGCCGCGCGTTTCGATACCAGAAGCGCACCAGCCACATCACCGTTGCGGTGGCCGAACATCACGTGGCGGCCAAGGAACGCGTCGCCGCCGCAGTGGCGGAAGCGGAATCGGAAAAGGGCGTGCGCGGAGCGGTCAAGAAAGCGCGCAAGGCAATCGTGGGCCGATCCAAGCCCGTGCGCAAACCGAAGAAAGAGAAGTAGGAGGCGACTTTGGGGCAGAAGACACACCCGTACGGGTTCCGGCTGGGCTACAACAAACCGTGGAAATCGCGCTGGTTCGCCGACCGCGAATACGCGGATTTGCTCCACGAAGACGTTGTTCTGCGCCGGCAGTTGAAAGACCGGTTGAAGGCGGCGGGAGTGAGTTCGATCGATATCGAGCGTGCCGCCAACAAGCTCGTCATCCGGCTGTATACGGCGCGGCCGGGAATCATCATCGGGCGCAAGGGCGCGGAGATCGACAAGCTCAAGAACGAGATTCAGAAGCGCACGCGCCGCGAAGTGCACATCGACATTCTCGAGGTGCATCGCCCGGAGCTCGACGCGCAGCTGGTCGCCGAGTCCATTGCGTTGCAACTCGAAAAGCGCGTGGCGTTTCGCCGCGCGATGAGGAAGGCCGTGGATTCGGCCCTGCGGTTCGGGTGCAAGGGCATCAAGGTTCGCGTCGCCGGGCGGTTGAACGGCGCCGAAATCGCGCGGAAAGAATGGTATCTGCAAGGCCGCTTGCCGCTGCAGACGCTACGCGCGGACATTGATTTTGGGTTCGCGCAGGCCTACACCACCTACGGCGTCATCGGCGTGAAGTGCTGGATTTATCAGGGCGAGAATATCCCGGCTCGCGGGCTACAGAGCGGGCAACCGAAAGGCCAGGCGCAGCCGGTAGCGGGCTGAGCGCCGGAACTCAAGGACGACGACGATGTTGATGCCCAAAAAAGTGAAATACCGCAAGCAGCAGCGCGGGCGCCGGAGAGGCAAGGCCTGGCGCGGCGGCGATCTCGCCTTCGGGGAGTATGGACTGAAGGCCATGGAAGCGGCGTGGATCACCGACCGGCAGATCGAAGCTTCGCGCGTGGCCATCACGCGCTTCATCAAGCGCGGCGGAAAGCTCTGGATCCGGATCTTTCCGGATAAGCCGTTCACCAAGAAGCCCGCCGAAACCCGCATGGGCAAAGGCAAAGGCGCTCCGGAGCGCTGGGTCGCCGTGGTGAAGCCGGGCCGGGTGATGTTCGAGATGGCGGGCGTGGATTTGGCCACGGCAACGGAAGCGCTCGAACTGGCAGCGCACAAACTGCCGATTCCGACTCGAATCGTGAGTCGCGCGGGAGCCCTCTGATGCCGCGGCAAGGGGAAGGACTTCGCGAGCAGGACTCCAACGAGCTTCACGCGCGGGAAAAGGAATTGTCCGAGCAGGTGTTCCAATTACGTTTCCAGCTCCGGACGGGTCAGGCGGAAGCCGTAACGAAGCTGCGCATTGCGAAGAAAGATCTCGCGCGTGTCAAGACGCTGCTGCGCGAACGCGCATTGAGGGAGTCGCATGGAAACTGAGTCGCCGAAACCGCGGAGGCCGCGCCAGCACCTGACCGGCGTGGTCACCAGCGCGAAGATGCAGAAGACGATTGTCGTCCGGGTGACCCGCCTGGTGCGGCACGCGCTGTACCAGCGCGTGATCCGGGTGACGAAGAAATTTTATGCCCACGATGAAGAGGGCTCGGCGCGGCCGGGCGACACGGTGCGCATCGTCGAGACGCGGCCGATGTCCAAGCTGAAGCGCTGGCGGCTGGACGAAGTCGTGGCGCGCGGGACAAAAGTCATTTAGCGCCACGGCGCCGGAAATCGAAGGAGCACGGCAATGGTTCAGATGCGAAGCTGGTTGACGGTGGCCGATAACTCCGGCGCGCGCCGGTTGATGTGCATTCTGCCGCTGGGCGGCGATGTCGGCAGCCGCGCCGGTCTGGGCGATATCATCACGGCGTCGGTCAAGGAAGCCGTTCCGGACAGCGCGGTCAAGAAGGGGAGTGTCGTGCGGGCCGTGGTCGTGCGCACGAGAAAAGAGCACCGCCGCAAGGACGGCACGTACATCCGGTTCGACGATAACGCGGCCGTGTTGATCAATGAAGCCAACGAGCCCGTAGGGACGCGCGTGTTCGGGCCGGTGGCGCGCGAGTTGCGCGAGAAGAAATTCGCCAAGATCGTTTCTCTGGCGCCGGAAGTTTGGTGAACGATATGAGCCGAATGGAACTCGAACCGAGCAGCGCGGGCCTGCGCAAAGGGGACGAAGTGCGCGTCATGTCCGGCCGAGACAAAGGCAAGACCGGGCGCGTGCTGTCGATCGATCCGCGCACGCGCAGGGTAACGGTCGAGCACGCGAATATCATCAAGCGCCACACGCGCGCGAATTCCGCGAAGAACATTAAGGGCGGCGTGGTGGAACGCGAAGGCCCGATGGCGATCTCGAACGTGATGTTGGTTTGCCCGGCGTGCGCCAAGCACGCGCGCACCGGCCGCAAGCAGTTGCCGGACGGAACGAAGGTCCGCGTCTGCCGCCGTTGCGGCACGACGCTGGAAAAGTAAGGCGAGGATTCAAGAGCAATGTCGAGCCGACTCCGCGAACGTTACCGAGCTGAAGCCGTCCCGGCGCTGATGAAGCGTTTCGGGTTCAAGAACGCGCTGGCCGTGCCGAAGGTCGCGAAAGTGATCGTCAATATCGGCCTGGGCGAGGCCAGCCAGAACGTCAAGCTGCTGGACGTGGCCGCGGTCGAATTGGGCCAAATCACGGGCCAGCGGGCCGTGATCACGCGCGCGAAGAAGTCCATCGCGAATTTCAAGATCCGGCGCGGGATGCCGATCGGTTGCTGCGTCACGCTGCGCGGCGACCGCATGTACGAGTTTCTGGACCGATTGTGCAACGTGGTGCTGCCGCGCGTTCGCGACTTCAAGGGGCTTTCGCCCAACGCCTTTGACGGCCGCGGTAATTACACGCTGGGGCTGAAAGATCAGCTCGTGTTTCCGGAGATTGATTACACGCGCGTGGACAAGATCAAGGGCATGAACATCACCCTGACCACCACGGCGCGGAACGACGAAGAAGGACGCGAGCTGCTGCGCCTGTTGGGCGTGCCGCTGCGCGCAGCATAGAGGAGAAACGATGGCGCGTACGTCTCAATTCGCAAAGATGCGCAGGAAGCCGAAGTTCAAGATTCGCGTGCGTAACCGCTGCCGCGTCTGCGGCCGGCCGCGCGGATACATCCGCAAGTTCCAGATGTGCCGCATCTGTTTTCGCGGCTTCGCGCTCAAGGGGGAGATCCCCGGCGTCGTGAAAGCGAGCTGGTAAGCATGCAGACCGATCCCATCGCCGATTTGCTGACGCGCATCCGCAACGCCGCGCGCGCCAAGCACGCGCGCGTGGATATTCCCGCCTCGAAGCTGAAGGTGGAGATCACGCGCATTTTGAAGGAAGAGGGATACATCTCGACCTACAAGCTGGTTGAGGAAAACAAGACGCGCCGCGTTCTGCGTGTCTTCCTCAAGTACACGTCGGACCGGCGCAGCGTCATCACGGACTTGCGCCGCGTCTCCCGCCCCGGCAGCCGCCGTTACAGCGGCGCGCTGGGAATCCGGCCCGTGGTGGGCGGAATGGGAATCAATATTCTGACCACGCCCAAGGGCGTGATGACCGGCCGCTCGGCCCGCAAGGCCCGAGTGGGCGGCGAAGTTCTTTGCGAGGTCTGGTAACCAGCAATGTCGCGCATTGGAAGAAAGCCGATTGCAGTTCCCTCAGGCGTGAAAGTGCAGATCCAGCCGAGTCATCTGGATGTGCAGGGCCCGAAGGGCAAGATGACGATTCCGGTTCCGGCCGGAATCTCGTTCGAGCAGAAGGGAAGCGAGTTGCACGCGCTGCGGCAGACCGACGAGCAGCGCGCGCTTCACGGTCTGGCTCGGGCGCTCGTGGCCAACGCCGTTCACGGCGTAACGGAAGGTTTCCGCAAGGATCTCGATATCGTCGGCGTCGGATATCGCGCGGAACTGAAGGGCAAGATCGTGGCGTTCAGCCTGGGCTATTCGCGTCCCATCGAATTCCCGGTTCCGGAGGGAATTCAGATCACGGTGGAGAAGCAGACTCACCTGACCGTTTCGGGCGCGGACCGCGCCAAAGTCGGGCAGGTGGCGGCAAATATTCGCGCGTTGCGTCCGCCCGATCCGTACAAGCAAAAGGGAGTCCGGTTGACGGGCGAGCGGTTGAAGAAGAAGGCGGGCAAGGCCGGCGCTGCGAAGACCGGCGCCTAAAGCGAGGAGGATCAGCGTGGCAACGGATCCAGTTCGCAATCTTTCGCGGAACGCGCATCGGCAGCGCGTTCACCTGCGCGTGCGCACCCGCGTGAACGGCACGCCGGAGCGCCCGAGGCTTTCGGTTTACCGCTCGGTGGGCCACATCTACGCGCAGGTCATTGACGATCGGACCGGCAAGACGCTCGCGTCCGCCAGCTCGATCGACAAGGAGACGCGCAAGGACATCAAGGGCGGCGGCAATGTCGCCGCGGCCAAGATCGTGGGCCGCAAAATTGCCGAGCGCGCCCGGGCCGCGGGGATCGAGTTGGTGGTGTTTGACCGCGGCGGATACAAGTATCACGGCCGTGTGAAAGCGCTGGCGGAGGCCGCGCGCGAGGCGGGGTTGAAATTCTAATCTATGTCAAAACACATTCTACGCGAGACGCTTTCCGTTCGCCGGCCCATCGAGATCAGCGCGAATAATCTCAAGGACCAGGTGGTGGCGATTCAACGCGTCACAAAGGTCGTCAAGGGAGGCAAGAACCTCAGCTTCTCCGCGCTCGTCGTGGTGGGCGACCAGCAGGGGCACGCGGGGTTCGGCATGGGCAAGGCCCGCGAGGTGCCCATGGCCATCCGCAAGGCCATCGAACAGGCGAAGAAGAACTTGATTCAGCTGAACCTGAAAGGGAACACGATTCCCCACCAGGTGATCGGCTTCTACGGCTCAGGCCAGGTTCTGCTGAAGCCGGCGGCGGACGGCACGGGAATCATTGCGGGCGGCCCGGTGCGCGCGGTGATGGAGGTCGCAGGAATCAGCAACGTGCTGACGAAGTCCATCGGCACCTCCAACCCGCACAACGTCGTAAAGGCCACCTTTGACGCTTTGTTGCGCTTGAAGGACATCGCTAAAGTGGCTGAAGGCAGGTCGAAGACGGTGGAGGATATGGGGCACTAGCGCCCGAGCGAACTCGCCATGGCCAAGAACAAACCAGGCACGATACGCATCCAGTGGGTCGTGAGCTTCATCGGTTGCCCGGAAGGAATGCGCCGGACGATTCGCGGCTTGGGATTCCGCCGGATGCAGCAAGTGGTCGAGCGCGAAGACACGCCGGCAACGCGCGGCATGATCGATAAGGTGCGCCATCTCGTCGTCGTGCTGGAATAGGGAAGGGAATTCATGGGCGTCAAACTCTCAACTCTGGGGCCGCCGCGAGGCTCGCGCCACCGCAAGGTGCGCGTGGGGCGCGGGATGGGTTCGAAGCTCGGCAAGACCGCGGGCAAGGGAAACAAGGGACAGAAATCGCGCAAAGGCTATTCGCGCCGGCCCGGATTCGAGGGCGGCCAAATGCCGCTCCACCGGCGGATTCCCAAGCGCGGCTTCCACAATCCGTTCTCGCGCGAATTCGCCGTCGTGAATGTGGCCAGCCTCAACGGCTTCGCGGCGGGCGAGACGGTGACACCCGAGCTGCTCCTGGCCGTAGGCCTCGTGCGACAGGCCGCCGCGAACGTGAAGGTTCTGGGTGAGGGCGACTTGCAGCACGCGTTGACCGTGCGCGCGCACGCGTTCAGCAAGTCGGCCGCGGAAAAGATTACGAAAGCCGGCGGGAAGGCCGAAATTCTGTCATGAGCCAGTTTTTTGAAGCGTTCGCCAACATGTTCCGGATCCCGGATCTGCGCAAGCGGATCCTGTTCACGCTGGCGATTCTTGCGGTGTACCGGCTCGGCGCTTTCCTGCCGACTCCGGGCATCAATACGGACGTTTTGCAGCAGCTTTTCAACCAGAACCAGGGCTCCTTTCTGGGGATTATCGATCTGTTCAGCGGCGGCAACTTCCGCAAGTTGACGATTTTTGCGCTGGGCATCATGCCCTACATTACGTCGTCGATCATCCTGCAGTTGATGACCGTCGTTTGGCCGTATCTCGAGCGGCTGCAGAAGGAAGGCGAACTCGGACGCCGCAAGATCACGCAGTACACGCGCTATCTCACGATTATTTTGAGCGTTGTTCAGTCCCTGACGATCGCCTCCACGCTGCAGCATCAGGGCGGGCCGGGCAACCAGCCGCTGGTCTACAACCCCGGCTGGAGTTTCACGCTGATGACCGTACTTACACTGACGACGGGCTCGTGCTTCATCATGTGGCTCGGCGAGCAGATCAGCGAGCGTGGCGTGGGCAACGGGATGTCGCTCATCATTTTTACGGGCATCGTGGTCGGATTGCCTCGCGGCGTCCTGGATCTCTGGCAGAAGGCAGCGCACCAGCAATGGGGGCCGCTCACGGGCCTCGCGATCATCATGTTGCTGGGGGTTATGCTGGCCGTGATCGCCTTCATCGTTTTCGTCGAAGGCGGGCAGCGCCGTATTCCAGTGCAATACGCCAAGCGCGTCGTGGGCCGCAAAGTGATGGGCGGCCAGATGACCTATCTGCCGCTGCGCGTCAATTCCGGAGGCGTGATTCCGCCGATTTTCGCGAGTTCGCTGCTGACATTTTCTGCCGACGATCAATCTCGCTTTTGGGAAAAAAGTGGCCGTAATCAACAATCTTGCGACGGCGCTCGGCTGGGGCGAACCGCTGTACACGCTGATATACGTCTTGCTGATTATCTTGTTCGCGTTTTTTTACGTCGGCATCGTCTTCAACCCGACCGAACTGGCGGACAACATGCGCAAGTTCGGCGGCTTCGTTCCCGGCATACGGCCCGGACGCAATACGTCCGACCACATCAACAAGATTCTCGAGCGGCTGACGTTCGTCGCAGGCGTTTACCTTGCGGCGGTCTGCTTGCTGCCGGAATGGTTGATTTCCGGAATTCACTTGCAGCACCTGTACGGCGCGATCGGCATTTGGTTTGACACCCACATGTGGCGGTTCGTGCTCGAGGGCCTGAAGTTTCAGTTTCTATTTCGGCGGCACCTCGCTGCTGATTGTCGTCGGCGTGGCGATGGATACGGTGCAGCAGATCGAGGCGCAACTGGTGATGCGCAATTACGAAGGATTCGTGAAGAAGGGGAAGCTGCGGAGCCGGAGGTATGGCTGATTCAGCGCCGTGCCGCGGGGCTATTCGCCTTGCGCCGCGCGGTGATTCTGCTGGGGCCCCCGGTGCCGGCAAGGGCACGCAGGCCCGCTGTTTGTCCGAACGGTATCGGCGTGCCCGCGCTTTCCACGGGAGCGATGTTTCGCGAGCAAGTCGAGCGCGGAACAGCGTTGGGCAAGGAAGCGCAAGCCCATCATCGCGCAGGGAGATCTGGTTCCCGACGAAATTGTGCGGGCGATGGTGGAGGAATGGATCACCGGTCCGGATTGCGCTGAGGGATTTGTCTTGGACGGTTTTCCGAGAACGGTCTCCCGCAGGCAGTTGCCGCTGGATCGGATTCTGAAGGAGCCGCGGCTTTCCGAAGCCGGTGGTCTTTTTCTTGAAGGTGGAGCGCTTCCGGCTGTTGCGGAGACTTGACCGGACGGCGCACCTGCAGCTCGGAGGGGAGATCTACAACGTGTACGATCTCCCGCCCGAAGGTCCCCGGCCGCTGCGATAACGATGGCGGCGAGTTGGTGCATGCGAGCGGACGATCGCGAAGAAGTGGTTCGGCCCCGGCTGGAACTGTACGACGAGCAGGACCCGGGCGGTGGTGGATTACTACACGAAGCTGGGCCTTCTGATGGAAGTGGATGGAACCAGGACCCCGGCAACCTGACCGAGACGCTGTTCGAGATTCTGGGGCCTGGCGCGAAGCGAGATGATTGTCTGCAAGTCAGCGGCGGAGCTGGAAACGATGCACCGCGCGGGGCTGATCGTGTGGGACGTTCTGACGGTTGCGCGCACATGGTTCGCCCGGGACGTGACGACGTTGGAATTGGACGAATTTGCAGAGCGGCGCGCGGCGGAACAGGGCGCGCGGCCCGCATTCAAGGATTATCGCGGCTATCCGGCGTGCTCTGCACGTCGCTGAACGAGGAAGTTGTGCACGGCGATCCCTTCGGGGAAGCGGCGCTTGAGGGAGGGCGACATTCTCTCGCTGGATTTCGGCGTCGAGCTGGACGGCTATTACGCGGATGCGGCGGTGACGGTTCCGGTCGGCGCAATTCGGCCCGAGGTGGAGAAGTTGCTGCGCGTGACGCGGGAGTCTCTGGATCGCGCGATTGACAAGGTCCGGCCGGGCAACCGGCTGGGCGACATTTCCGCAGCGGTGCAGGAGTGGGTGGAGCAGAACGGTTTTTCGATCGTGCGCGAGTTTGTGGGTCACGGGATCGGGACGCGCATGCACGAAGAGCCCAATGTGCCGAACTATGGCGACGCCTGGACACGGCCCGCGGCTGCGAAGAGGGCATGGTTTTCGCGATTGAGCCGATGGTGAACGCGGGCGGGCCGGGCGTGAGGGTCCTGGACGATCACTGGACCGCGGTCACCACCGACGGCAGTTATTCGGCGCATTTCGAGCACACCGTCGCGGTCACGTCCAACGGCCCGTGGATATTGACCCGGCCCCGGGAAGCATAGCGGATCGTCCTGGTGAGCAGGGAATCGGAGTCATCGTGCAAGCGACCGCGCATCGAAAAGAAGCACGCCGACTCCGGAAATCCGAAGGAAGACGCCATCGAAGTGATGGCGACGGTGATCGAGCCGCTGCCGAATGCGATGTTTCGAGTCGAGTTGGAGAACAAGCATCAGGTGCTGGCGCACATTTCCGGCAAGATGCGCAAGAACTTCATTCGCATCCTGGCGGGAGACAAGGTCGCGGTCGAGCTTTCGCCCTACGATCTGACCCGCGGCCGGATCGTGTACCGGTACAAGTAGAGCAGTCGGCAGGGAGCGAGAAGATGAAAGTGCGAGCATCAGTCAAGAAGATTTGCGACAAGTGCAAAGTCATTCACCGGCGCGGCGTCGTGCGCGTCATTTGCAGCAACCCGAAGCACAAGCAGCGCCAGGGATAGCGCCCGGGCGCAAGCCCGGAAGGGCGAGAAGGAGCAGGAATGGCACGTATCGCAGGTGTGGATTTGCCGCCGCAGAAGCGGCTGTGGATCGGGTTGACCTCGATCTACGGCATCGGCCAGCAGCGCGCGCGTGCGCTCAGCGAGAAGGCCGGGGTTGAGCCCACCAAGAAGATCAAGGACCTGACCGAGGAAGAAATCAACAAGATCCGGCAGGCCATCGAATCCGAAGGGCGGGTCGAAGGGGATCTCCGCAAGGAGATCCAGATGAACATTCGGCGGCTCATCGAAATTCAGTGCTATCGCGGCCTGCGCCACCGGCGGAATCTCCCGGTCCGCGGACAGCGCACGCACACCAATGCCCGCACGCGGAAGGGCCCGCGCAAGGGCGCGGTCGCAGCGAAGAAGAAAGTCGCGGCTCGCAAGTAAGCAAATTGTCGAGAGAGAGGGTAGCCGAGTGGCCAAAGAACCGACGCAGGACGCGGGCGCAACACCAGCGCCGGCAAAACCTGCCAAGCACAAGAAGGAATTCAAGAAGAAGCGCGAGCGGCGAGTCGTGCCGCACGGCGTGGCCCACATTCAGGCCACGTTCAACAACACGATCATCACCATTGCGGCGCCGGATGGCCACGCCGTCTGCTGGTCCTCGGCGGGCTCCATCGGCTTCAAGGGTTCGCGCAAGGGCACGCCGTACGCCGCGCAGCAGGCTTCGATGGCCGCCGCCGGCGTGGCGCGCGATCAGTATGGAATGAAGAGCATCGAAGTTCGGGTGAAGGGGCCGGGTTCGGGCCGCGAGTCCGCTGTCCGCGCGCTGGCGGCGGCGGGGCTGCACATCGTCCACATCAAGGACGTTACGCCGATCCCGCACAACGGTTGCCGTCCGCCCAAGCGCCGGCGGGTCTGAGCGGCGGCGCGAACGAGGTTCGCAGTTCGCAAAAGGAGAAACGTCGTTGGCAAGACATCGAGAAGCGGTTTGCAGGCTGTGCCGCCGCGAGGCGCAGAAACTCTATCTTAAAGGTCTCCGGTGCTTCACGGAGAAGTGCGCGATTGAAAAGCGCAACTTCGTTCCGGGCCAGCACGGCCAATCGCGGCGCCCCAAGATCGCGGGCTACGGCCTGCAGTTGCGGGAGAAGCAAAAGGTGAAGCGCACCTACGGATTGCTCGAGCGGCAATTCCGCAACTACTTCGAGAAGGCGGAGCGCACACAAGGGCCGACCGGCGAGAACCTGATCGTGATGCTGGAACGGCGGCTGGATAACGCCGTCTGGCGGATTGGTTTGGCCAGCTCGCGGTCGCAAGGGCGGCAGTTGGTGCTTCACGGGCACGTGCGCGTCAACGGCCGCAAGGTCAATATCCCGTCGTATCTGGTGAGTGTGGGGAAGAAATCAGCCTGAAGGACAAACATGCACCAGAACGCCATGATTCTGGAAGCGCGCAACGTCGCGCAGAGCCAGAGCGCCGTGCCGTGGCTGGAACTGGATCGCGAGAAGTTCAAGGCGCGCGTCGTTGCGCTGCCGAAGCGCGAGAACGTGCAAACGCCGCCCATCAACGAGCAGCTCATCGTCGAGCTGTACTCGAAGTAAGTCAGTCGGGGGAAAAAGTTTTCGAGCCCCGCGTCGCGGGGAGGAAGGACTGTGACGATGTGGAAAGGTTTTCAGAAGCCGAAGCGGTTGGCGGCGGAATTCGAGTCGTTGACCGACAAGTACGGAAGATTCTCAGCGCAGCCGTTTGAGCGGGGCTGGGCCACGACGGTCGGGAACTCCCTGCGCCGCGCCCTGCTCAGCTCCATCGAGGGTGCAGCGATCACGGCCGTCAAGATCGAGGGCGTCCTGCATGAGTTCTCCTCGATTCCCGGCGTCGTTGAGGACGCGACCGACATCATCCTCAATCTGAAACAGATTCCGCTCAAGCTGAATAACGATCAGGCAAAAACGATTTACCTGAACGTCGAGAATCCCGGCGTCGTGACTTCAGCGATGATCGAGGAAGACACGGATTTTGCCGTGCTCGACAAGAGCGTGTACATCGCGACGGTCAGCGAGGGCGGCAAACTGCAATTCGAGATGCGCATCAAGAACGGGCGGGGCTACGTCGCGGCGGACCGCAATTTCGATGAAGACCTGCCGATCGGCTACATTCCCGTCGATTCGGTCCACTCGCCGGTGCGCAAAGTGAATTACGCCGTCGAAGCGGCCCGCTTGGGCCAGATGACCGACTACGAAAAACTGTCCCTCGAGGTCTGGACCAACGGCGCCATTACGCCCCAGGACGCCATCGGCCTCGCCTCCAAGCTCGTGAAGGATCACATGAGCATCTTCATCAACTTCGAGGAGCAGCCGGAAATCGCCGAAGAGGCGGTCGAGTCCTACAACGACCCTCGCGTCGAGCACCTGGATCGGTCCGTCGAGGAATTGGAGCTCTCGGTTCGATCCTACAACTGCTTGAAGAACGCCAACATTCAGTCCATCCGCGAACTCGTGCAAAAGAGCGAGAACGAAATGCTGAAGACAAAGAACTTCGGCCGCAAGTCGCTGAACGAGATCAAGGAGATCCTGCAGAAGATGGGCTTGAGCCTCGGCATGAAGTTCGACGAGCACGGCCGCATCATTTGGCCGCCGCTGCCGAGCCAGACAGCGCCACCCAGCTCGGAGGAGACGGCGGGCCTCTGATCCCGCTTCGCACCTGATATGCGACACCGCAACGCAGGCTCAAAACTCGGACGTAACCCCGCTCACCGGCGGGCGACGCTTCGCAACCTCGTGACCAACGTCATCGAGCACGAGCGCATCACCACCACGATCACGCGCGCCAAGGCTGCGCGTCCGCTCGTCGAGCAACTCATTACGCTCGGCAAGCGCGATTCGCTGCATTCCCGGCGGCAGGCGGCATCCTATTTGATGTCGCCCGCAGCGACGAAAAAACTGTTTGCCGATATCGCTCCGCGGTTCTCGGATCGCGCCGGCGGCTACACACGCATCATCCATGCGGGTTTCCGCTTGGGCGATGGGGCAAATCTCGCCATCCTGGAATTGCTTGGCTCGAAACTCCGCAAGAAAGAGAAAAAAGAGAAGCCGGGCAAGGCCGCGGAGAAACCGGAAGAAGCCGAAAAAGAAACGGCGGAAGCCAAAGCGTAGCTACCACCCACAGAAACCCTTTGCACCCCGCGGCCGTCCCGACTCACCGGGACGGCCGTTCTGTCTAGATGGCCTGGGATTTCCCCCGGCGAGCGAACAAATAGACGGTGACCTGCGCCAGCGTGGCGCCCGTCACGTCAATCATGACGTCCCAGGGAGATGCGTGCCGCCCCGGAACGAAGAGCTGGTGGAATTCATCCGAGGACGCGTAGAGCGCCGCGACGCCGAGCGCGATCAGGGCCCATCGCAATCGCCATTCTTTGCGCCCCGCCCGGATTCCGTGCAGGAGCAGCAGACTGAAAACGAAATATTCGGTCATGTGCGCTGCTTTGCGGATGAGCTCGTGCAGCAGCATCAGCGTGTCGTGCGACGCGAAGGGCAAGAGCCAGAGCAGCACCGGATAGATGAAGTTCAACGTGTGGACGGAGGAGAATTCACTCGTGGACATCATGAAAATGAAGCCCGCCCACAAGATCGTCGGCAGCCAGGCGATCCATCTCTGTTGGTGTGAGGGGCTCACTCGATTTGATAATTCGGCGCTTCGCGCGTGATGATGACGTCGTGCACATGACTCTCGCGCAGGCCGGCCGAGGAGATTCGAATGAAGCGTCCTTGCTCCTGCAGATCGGCCAGCGTCGCGGCGCCGGAGTATCCCATACCGCTGCGCAGCCCGCCGATCAATTGTTCCACCAAGCCGGAGACGGGGCCCTTGTAGGGCACCCGGCCTTCGACTCCTTCCGGCACGGACTTCCCGGCCGGAGCGCCCTCCTGTGCGTAGCGGTCCGCTGAGCCTGCTTCCATCGCGCCGAGAGAGCCCATGCCGCGGTAGGACTTGAATGTGCGCCCCTGATAAAGAATCGTCTCTCCCGGCGATTCTTCTGTTCCCGCGAGCAGGCCGCCCACCATAGCCACGGAAGCGCCCGCCGCAATCGCCTTCGTGATATCGCCGGAGTACTTGATGCCTCCATCCGCGATAATCGGGATGCCCGCATCCTTGGCTGCGCGCGAGGCTTCGAGAATCGCCGTGATCTGCGGCACGCCCGCGCCGGTCACCACGCGCGTCGTGCAGATGGACCCGGGCCCGATGCCCACCTTCAGGCCGTCGATGCCCAGCGCGATGAGGTCGCGAGCGCCTTCCTGAGTGGCGACGTTTCCGGCAACAAGCTGCACATCCGGCAGGCGCCGCTTGATCGCGCGGATCGCCTCCATCACCCGCTCCGAATGCCCGTGCGCCGTATCCACGGCAAGCACGTCCGCCTTGACCCGCGCCATCTCCACGGCGCGTTCCAGGAAATCGCCGGTGGCTCCGATCGCCGCGCCCACACGCAGCCGGCCGTGCTCGTCGGAAGCGGCGCGCGGGTAATCCAATTTCTTCTGGATGTCTTTGACGGTGATCAGTCCCTTGAGATGATATTCCTTGTCGACCACAAGCAGTTTTTCAATGCGATGCTTTTGCAGGATGCGCTCGGCCTCGTCGAGCGTCGTCCCGACCGGCACCGTGACCAGATTATCTCTTGTCATGATGTTGCTCACGGGCTGGTCGAGGTTCCTCTCGAATCGCAGATCGCGATTCGTCAGAATGCCCACGAGCACGGGACCCCGCGTCACCGGCAGGCCGGAGACGTGATAGTTGTTCATGATTTCGAGCGCGCTGCGCACCGTCTGCTCCGGCGCGATCGTCACCGGATCGACGATCATCCCGCTCTCGGAGCGCTTCACGCGGTCCACCTCTTCGGTCTGGCGCTCTATCGGCATATTGCGGTGGATGAATCCGAGCCCGCCTTGTCGCGCGAGCGCTATCGCCAGGCGCGATTCCGTCACCGTATCCATCGCCGCCGATACGAGAGGAATATTCAGCGGTATCTTTCGCGTGAGGCGCGTGCGCGTATCCACTTCGGTCGGCAGCACGGCCGACTTGCCCGGCAGGAGCAGCACATCGTCAAATGTGAGGCCCTCGGCTATCGTTGCTTGCATTCCGGCTCCTTCACTTGGGAGAAACAGCGCTTACAAACGGCACAGCCCAGCGGCACAGCGCTGGGCTGCAAAAGAATTCCCGTTGAACACAATGGACATTTATCGTGCATAGGGGATTTTAGGCGTCGCAACGAGTCTGGTCAAGCCGCAGCAAGCCGCAAATCTTTCGCTCGCGTCGAGTATGATAGTTGCGCCGGCACATGCACCCTTTCGAGCCACATCCCCTGCTTCGCAACGCCCACGCGATGACCATCGCTGCCGGGCTCATCCGGCGCCGCTTCCCGACTCTCCCGCTTGCGCAGGCGCGGCTGTTTGAGGTCGAGGCCGACTCTGCGGATCGGCCCGGAACACGGCTTCTGGGCAAGGCGCACTGGCAGCCATGCCTGCCGGTTCACCGAGAGCGTTCTCCGCGAGCGGCAGGCAGGCCCGATCGTCGCGAGCATCCGGTGCTCGTTCTCGTCCACGGCCTGGAGGGCTCAAGCGAGTCCGGTTATATGCTGGGCATCGCTGAAAAGGCATTTCGCGCGGGCTTCAATGTGATCCGCATGAACCAGCGCAATTGCGGCGGCACCGAGAACTTGACGCCGACGCTTTACAACTCCGGCCTGTCCGGAGACTACGCCACAATTCTACGGGAACTGATCGATCGCGACGGCTTCGCCGAAGTCATCTTCTGTGGATACTCGATGGGCGGAAATCTGGTCCTGAAAATGGCGGGCGAACTCGGCGACGGCGCGCCGCCGCAATTGAAGGCGGTGGGAGTTGTTTGCCCCGCTCTCGATCTAGCCGCGGGTGCGGATGCAATCTCCGAGCCGAGGAATTTTCTCTACCAGTGGCGCTTCGTCAACAGCCTCAAAGCCCGCGCTCGCCGCAAGGCCGCGCTATTCCCGGGCGCGATTCAACTGGACGGGTTAGAGAAGGTGCGCACGGTCCGCGATTTCGACGACCGCATTACCGCCCCGCACTTCGGCTTCCGCGACGCCGCCGATTACTACTTTCGCGCCAGCGCGCTGCGCTGTATAAGCCGCGTCAGCGTCCCAGCGCTCTTGCTCACCGCGAAAGACGACCCAATCGTCCCGTACGCTTCTCTCTGTGTTCCGGCTGTGCTGGAGAATCCGCGAATCACCATGGAGCTGACGGAACACGGCGGCCACTGCGGCTATATCGCGCGCTGGGTTGGCCGGGAGCGCTTCTGGGCGGAAGCGCGGCTGGTGGAATTCTTCCGCGCGCATTCAGACCTGCTTCTAGACGGCCAACCCAAGCTGTCATCCCGAACCCGGTCGCCTGCTCTTGGCGAACGGCGGTGAGGGATCTGCTTTTTCTGCTCCCGCCTCAGCCCTCCGATTTCCTCGATTCTCTGATTGGTACTCACGAGCGAGCCTCCCGGCAAGATCTTCCCAAGTCGGGTTGCCACGCTCGATCAGCCAGATTTTCTTTTCACGCCGCCACGCCTTGATCTCTTTTTCTCGAGCAATCGCGCGGCGAACGTCGCCGAATACTTCGACGTGCACCAATCGAAAAATCCTGTACCTCGAAGCGAATCCGGGAACCAGTCCTTGCCGATGTTCGACCATTCGGCGCTGGAGATCGCCGGTCACGCCCGTGTACAGTTTGCGCGACCGGCTGGCGAGGATGTAAACGCAATAGGCGCGGTTCACTTGAGGCTCGCGAAAAGCAGATCCCTCACCGCCATCCGCAAAGAACGCGGCTGGGTTCGGGATGACATCAAGACAGGGCCCGCCTAGTGAGCGACGCCCGCGTCTGTCAATGCCTTGTCCAGCCTCTTGACGAGGTCCCGCGTGGCGTCCGCATACTCGCCCTTCGGGTCGAGCCGCAGGTACTCGTTGAATTCGTGGAAGGCGTCCTTGCCGTCCCGTTCGCGCATCAGAATATTGCCCATCACCAGATGCGCGGCAGGATTCGTGGCGTCGAGGGAAAGTGATTTTCGCACGTGCGGGTCGGCGTCCTGCCAGCGCCCGAGCGACCAGTAGGTCCAGCCCAATTGGTATTGGCCCTGCGCGGAATCCGGCACAAGGTCAAGGCCCTTCAGCAGCGGCTTCTCCGCATCGCTGTATTTCTTCTCGGCATTCAAACATGAGCCCAATGCGAGGTACGCCGGCCCCAGCTTGTCATTGTTTGCGATGGCCTTATTCAGCGCGTTTTCGGCATCGCCCCACTTTTGATCGTCCATGTAAGCCGTGCCGAGCAGAAAATAGGCCAGCGGATAATTGGGCGCAACCTGAATGGCTTTCTTAAGAGGTTCGATGCTCTCTTTCGGCTTGTGCTGGTCCAGCAGGAGCTTTCGCCCCTTTTCGTAGTCGCTCTGGGCTTCCGGCGGCGCCGCTAAATCCGCTGCCGAGACCATCGGGTCAAGACTCATCGGCCCGGCAGGCACCCCGTTCGCCCCCGGCGCGGGCTTCAGCGTGAACACGAGATAGGCATGGGGAAATGTGTTCAGATCCGCCTCTTGCTGTGCCTCCACGAATCCCGCCGCATGAGCCGTCACGGTGTAGCGGTCCTTCTGCAGCATGTTCACCTGGAATCTCCCCGCCGAGTCGGTCTGCACCTCGGCAGCCATGCCGTTCTGCTCGCTCTCCACCTGGACGATCACTCCTTGTCCAAAAGGAGTTCCATCCTCGTGTCGGACTTGGCCCTGAAGGCCTACAATCTGCGAGCTCGAACCCGGCTGTTCTCCACCTTGCCCAGGTTGTTGCGCGCGAGCGGAATTGTTGAAGATCGCAAGAAGAAAAGCGGCTAACAGCAACGCAGCGAGCGGCCCTATATCAAAACTGAAAGTCTTGGGAAGCATCTTGCGCATCAGCTTTGCCGTCCGAAAACCCAAAAACAAAAAGGGGAGAGCGGCCTGGATGCCGCTCTCCCCCCGGTAATTCCGCGCAGACCTTAGAATGTAAACAACACTAAGGCACGCGCCGAGAACGGAGCCACAAAGTAGGCCGATCCAGGGGGCGGCCCCATGAAGTTTACGTTCGGGATTCCAAAGGCCAAGTCCACATTCTGGTTGACTAGGAGTTGCCGCTTTGTATTGCCGATGTTTTGCAGATCGATGCCAATCTTGAGATTCATGCGCTCGTTAAGTCGGATTGGGTAATCGAGATGGACGCCAACGGTCCCGATCGGCAGGGCGCGTCCGAGGTCTCCGCGGCCGTTGATTGGCACCTCTCCCGCGTTTCCGTAAGCCTCCTGGGCAGCCAAGGTTGTAAGCGGAACGCCCGACTGCACATTGAGGCCGGCGCCAAACGTCATCCCCTTCAGCTTGCTGTGGTCAAGCACGTAGGAGGCATAGACGTTCACGATGTGCCGCCGGTCCGTATTCAGAGGGCCGTTACCCTGTTGCTGGCCCAGCAAACCGAGCATGCCATTCGTCAGATCGTAAAGTGAGCTGATTCCCGGATCACCCTGACCGTTGTCATTCCGGAACGCACCCTCGTAGTTGCCGTGAAGCGTGGCGATTCGCCAGTTGGCCACCATCTGCCAGTTGTGGCTGAACGACTTGTTGACCTCGAATTCCACGGCGTCGTAAATACGCTCGGGCTGCTTGTAACCGTCTGGCTTGCCGTCAGATTGCTCTTCGCCTCCGAACAGCGCGCGCGGAAGAATATTGCCGGACGCATCGGTCCAAGGATTCAAATTCACTGATGGGAAACACGCGCTGCCCACAAACGTGCCCGCTGTAACACCTAAGCTGGTCTGCATGTTTTCAGCTACGTAAGGCGTCGCATTGCCATTCGAATCCATGCAAGCCGATGGGATCGGGTTCAAGGCCGTATCCACGGGACCTGCGTACCCATTCACAGCGGAACACGGATTAGTGGCTACGTTGGGATTGCTAGGGGCTGAGGGCACGCATTCCCCGAGCGCAAACGTGATCTCATTCGGATTCACAAAGTAATCGGACGTCCCGCTGGGGTTGCCGATGAAGTAGTTGAGACTGCCGTGGTTGGCGGCAAGGGCCTCAAATTGTTCCACGGAAATGCCGCCCTGGTCTTCGATGATCCGCTTCAATCGGCGATCGATGAATTTGGCACTGGCTTCGATCCCCCCTCGGAACTGGTGGTCGGCGCCAACCACGAACTCATCCGTGTACTCCATTCTCGTGCCGGTGCCGAATGGCTCACCGCCCGAAACGGCAGTCGAGTAGCCTTGGGGAATTCCCCCCGTGCTAGAGCAGGTTCCGCCGGAGCAACTTTCATTGAGCAAGTGGGCCGCATCCAGAACGGGTATCACAGTGCCCATCGAGTTCAGCGTCACGATCTTCTGCCCGCTCCCGTTCGTTGTGTACGCCGGAGCAAAGTACGCAAACGAGTCGTCCTCCTGGCTCAGCGACCTTACCGCCATGTCGAGCGGGAGTTCGTACGCATAGCGTCCAAAGTTTGCATATATCTTGGTTTTGCGGTCTCCCTTGGGATCCACAATGAATCCGAACCGCGGCTCCCACATGTCGTTGAATGTGTGTTCAACCGCGTTTCCAGTCAGCCGCTGCTGCTCCCAGCGCAGACCCGCAATCAGTGTGACGTGCGTGCCCATTTGCCAGGAATCGTTTACATACCACGCGTGGTCCTTTCCCGTGCTCGCGGTGAGCCCGCCGTCATACCGGCCCCGGATCTGGTAGAGCACAACCTGCTCGAGCGCCGGAGCGCCTGCCGGCCCGTAGCCCGGTACCTCCATCAGCGGGCACTGGGTGCACCCGCTTCCCCCACTGAACGTCCGAGGCCAGCTCGAGTACGAAATTAGCATCCGACTGCCGGCCGACAGCGTCGGCACGTACACCGTTCGAGGCGCCTGCGAAGTTCGTGCTTGGAATCGTGTACGTCGGACCGCTCTCTATCTGCACAGCATTGTAGTTCGGAAACTCCCAGTCATAGCCGAGGCTGAATGTATGTTGTCCTCCAAAATGGAAAATTTTGGAGACGTCAAAGTTAATGGCGCGCGTATTTCCCGAATAGTTAGCGAGCAATCCGAAACCTTGCGCAAAAAACGCGCCGCGCTGGTCTGTAAGTCCATGCGTTTGAGTCTCGTCTTCGATCTGGTAAATGTTCTGAGTCGGCGTTTCGGTGAACGTGTTCCAGCCCCACCGAAAGACTGCGTCCAGGATCAGGGAGGAACCAATTGTTCCGTTGTAACGTGTCGCCCAACTCCGGCTCCCGTAATTCCAGGAAGAGTTCACCGTGGTATTGTTCGCGTTCCAGAGCCCCGGAGGTGGAAGGCTATTAGTAATTGAGGGATCTCCAAACGCGGAAGACTCGATCGTGTTCTTGTCGTTTATGTTCCAGGTCAGTTTACCCGCCCACTGCCAAGTGTCTCGCCACTGCGTGAACTGGCCGCCATAAATGGTGAACAGGCCCGATCCCACAGCCGGGGCATCCACGTGCGGATCGGCCGTCGGGGCAAATGTCCCGAAATAGAATAGGTGCTTCCCGAAAAATGGCACATGGCCCCCAAGCTCTAAGTCGGCCTCGTAGGTGCCTATTCTGAGGGTCTTTCCGTACAAATTGAGTTGGCCCGGAAAGTCGTCGCTGTTCCGGTAAAGTGACTGCATGTTTGGCGACTGAAAGTAAGCGCCTATGGTTCCGTGGGTCTCCGTGCCACCCGACTTCGTTACCATCTGCACGATGCCGCCGCTCGCATGGCCATATTGCGGTTCGAAGCCGGCGGTCTTGACTTCCACTTCCTTTACGAAGGACTCAGTTATCCCCGAGCCGAGAGGCCCGTAATTCAAAGAATCTACTCCCAGCCCACCGTAAGCCGGATCATTCAGCGTGACACCGTCTGCAAGATACAAGTTCTCGAGCCCTGACGACCCCGAAATCGAAGGATTCGCTGAGCCCGTGCCCAACCCGTTCGACACGCCTGGGCTCAGGTAGAAGGCACCCCCCACGCCTCGAGGGATCGGAACAGTTTGCAGGAATGTGTCCGGCAGCCCCTCATTCACTGAACTCGAGGTAGTGTCCACCGTGAATGTCGGCGCGGCAACCTCCACCGTCTGCGTGATCTCGCCTGGCTCAATTGTCACTTTCACGCTGGTCGTGGCATTGACAAGAACTTGCGCGCCCTTGACCTCGGCAACCTTGAAGCCCTGCTTCTGAACTCTGACAGAGTAGAAACCGGGGATCAATGATTGGAACAGGAAGGCTCCCTGATCATTTGTGCCACCCGCTTGGCTCCCCGTTGGGCCTGTAATTGTGACTGCCGCGCCGGGAACGACCGCGTTGGTGGTGTCATAAACGACTCCACCGAGGGCTCCGCGCGCCGTCGTATCTTGAGCGAATGAAGGTAGGGCGAATGCTAGGCAAACGGCCACAAAAGCAAATACTAAGCGAGTAGACCACTTCCTCATCATAGGAAATGCTCCTTTTTCTGACGAGAAACGGATTCTGAATCTCAACCCACCACTAGGGCCGGGCAAGGGCCCCGCGCGCCCCACCACCCCGGGGCAGCACAAACCTACTCAATTCTCTGCACCGGAGGTGCCAAAAGTGAACTACATTTGGTTCATGTTAAGTGTCATTGAATCAAGGCGATAAGGTGGAAAACGGAGGAAAGCCACTGGTCAACAGTTCCAAAAGTAGTAGAAATACCCGTCGTCAATACAGTTTATTGAATCTTCAGCAGGGAAGATTTGGGCTTCAGTTCGTTCCGGGCGGGCTCTGATCCAGGTACGTCCGGCCCAGATGAGCGAGTTCGTCTGCTCTCTTGATGTTCCCGACTTTGCGGTAGTAGCCCGAGAGAGCTAGAAAAAGAGGGCCGTTTTCTTGCCGGGTCGGCAGAGCGGCTTCGACCACTGAGATGGCTTTTTGTGGATCGCCCGTTTTGTCGAAGCTATCGGCGATCTTGAGAATCGTTCCTGGGTCGGTGGAGTCGGTGATTCCGGTGTCGTCGAACAACTTGACGACAGAAAGGAAGTCTTTCTGCGAGAAGTAATAGTCCACAAGGTTGGAGCGCGCAGCTTCGTTGCTACGGTCTTTTTCCAAGGCCCTGCGGAACCAGATCAGAGAAAGCACCGGCTGTCCTTGCACAACGTGGCACAAGCCGCGCTCTTCGTCCGACACGCCCTTTTGCAGGTCGACCAGCGTATCGGGGTCAGTCACGTCCCAAGCCTCGGGCGAGGCAGCCCCCGGGAACACTCTGAAACTCAGCGTTCCAAACGGCCGCTCTGTCAATCCCGGCCGGTTCACTGACACGGTCAGCAAATAGTTCCCCGAGGGCTGATCTGGCAATGGAACGCGCTTCCCATTCACCAGAGAACCCGAAGCGTCAAACTGTTCCATTGGAATCTCATCCCGCAGGGCCTGATTGCCGACTGCGATGGACGGTCGTCCGACGCCATAGGTAACGTCAAGCTTCTGTCCTGCGTATGTGTGCGGATCGGCCGGCTGCGCCCAAATCTGATAGACCACCTGAAGATTCTGCCCAAGGGAAAAACTGAGCTGGTCAGGAGTCAACGGGTCAAAGTGCACCCCACCCATCACAAATGGTGTAACGTCTGCACGGTCTGGATCCACCCTCTCGGCGGCGGAGAAGGGCAGGATGTTGGCTATGATCATTCTATTGTTCGAAGGCAGCGCAGGCACCACAACATCCCTTTCAGCATGCAGCCCAGTCTTCTTCAGCCAATTCGTCAGCAGAAAGTCCAGGTGATATTTTCCAGGCGGCAGGGGCAGTGAGCCTTCATAGCCGAAAACCTCGCCCTTAATCCGGTCGTAGGCGTCCTTCTCCAGGGTATCGGAGACTGATCTCTGATAGGTGAAAATCAATTTGTTGTCCGAAGTGAGCACGCGGACGCGAACTTCGATCGAGTAGTAGTCCTTCCCAGCCGTATTCTGCCCGATCGTGAAGTCTTCGGGATGCGCCAGCCGGATCAGGAAATCGCACCGAGTGAGCCCAGTCGAATCGCGCACCGGCATCGTGACAATTTCCAGGTCCTGGCTCTCCACAATTACGCGCGAAGTGACGCTTTCCAAACTCTCTCTCCTGCGGTCTAATTCGTCCTTCGTGAACGGGTTGTTTGCCAATCCCTTGATTGTGGACAGCAATACGTCCGACTCCAAGCTCGATGAGTACCTCTCCGTATCCACGGGTTCATCGGGAAGCAGGCTTAACGTGGTTCGGGCCACTTCGGAGCCGACCGATTCAAAAACGAGCCGATATCCCGCAGCCCGATCATTAATTGCTTCCGAGCCCGTCACCAACTTGTCTGGCCCATCCATATAAGGGCTGTAGAACTTGAAATCTCCCAGGCCCTCTTTGTTATAGAAGAAGACGTAGAAATACGAGGGAAGCGCAGGATGATGGCCTTGATAGAACCAGATTTCAAATGGGAAGAGATTGTTAGCGTTGTAGTATTTTTCAGTCTGTTCCGGAGGTCCAAGCGTGATGTAAGTGCGTCCGCGATCTGTTCGCCAGCCATCTGTGCCCGATCCGGAGCCGAAACGCTCATTTGCGTAAGCAATCCGCTGGTAGATTTCGTCTTTGTAGGTATTGTCGGGCGAGCCGGGCGTCGGATTTCGTATTTCCCAGAATTGCTCGATGAATTTGTCCCGTTGGTCATTCGACGTCAGTTTCAAGAACGCCGCGCGCTCCTCATTCGTGATGATGTAGGCGACGTCGCGTTCCAGCCAGTCGCGGTATTCTTTCGGCAGGTTCTTCAGATTGTCGGCGCGGACGGCGCTCCCCCCGAAGAGGAACGCGATGAATAGCGCCGCCACAATGTTCCGCAATTTGAATCCGCGCACGTTTGAACCCTTGCCGGCAGGCACCGATCTAATACTTTGTGGACCGTGAGGCAAATGTGGATGCATGCAACCAACCCGCCGGCATTTCATAGTATCAATGCCCCTCGTCTCCGGCAACACTCGCCGGCAAGCCGCGTGATCGGCGCGGCGCGAGCGCTTCGCCGGCGGAAATGGACTCATGCGGCCATGGCACGATTCGCCCGCGAGGCGGCCACCCGCTTTGCGCGCGGTGCGCGCGGCAAGGTACAATATTAAATTGATGCGCTTTCCGCTCCACGCGTATACGCGCGCCGCTGGAATTGCTCCACCTGCAATGGGGCGCGGGCCACTTTTCGTGCCGCCTCGCGAAGGCACCTCTACGGGCATTTGATGCAAATTCAAGACTGGTTTAACAAGGTACTTGCTCGTTTTATCGGAACCAAGGACGAGCGCGACATCAAGAAGATCAAGCCGTTGGTGGATGCCATCAACGCTCTCGCCGCGGAGTATGAACTCCTCAGCGACGCCGATCTCGCCGCGAAGACCCCCGCGCTCCGCGCGCAAGTCCAGGCCGCACTAAAGGCCCTCGATCCGGACGACCCGCAGTACAAGCAGCAACTGGCCGGCGTGTATGAGCCGGCGATTGTTCCCGCGTTCGCAGCGGTGCGCGAGGCGGGCCGCCGCACGCATCGGTATGCGCCATTTTGATGTGCAGTTGATCGGCGGCATCGTCCTGCACGAGGGGAAAATCGCAGAGATGAAGACCGGCGAAGGCAAGACGCTGGTTGCCACGCTTCCCGCCTATCTGAATTCGCTCGGCCGGGCAGCGGCGTGCACATCGTCACCGTGAACGATTACCTGGCCCGCCGCGACGCCGAATGGATGGGGCCGATCTACCGCGCGCTCGGGCTTACCGTCGGCGTCATCGTCCACGATCTCGATGACGCGCAGCGCCGGACCGCGTATGCCGCCGACATCACCTACGGCACGAACAACGAGTTTGGCTTCGATTATTTGCGCGACAACATGAAGTACGATCTTGCCGACTACGTCCAGCGCGGCCATTTCTTCGGCATCGTAGACGAAGTCGATTCCATCCTGATCGACGAAGCCCGCACGCCGCTGATTATTTCCGGCCCGGCCGAGGAATCCACCGACAAGTACTATCGCATCGACAAGATCATCCCCAAGCTCATTCAGGACATCGATTACACCGTGGACGAAAAGCATCGCACAGCGACGCTGACGGAAGAGGGCGTCAGCAAGTGCGAGCGCCTCCTGAGCCTCGGCAACCTTTACGACCCGGCGCACATGGAGACCATCCACCACGTCTACCAGGCCCTGCGCGCCCATTCGCTCTACAAGCGCGACGTTGATTACGTGGTCAAAAACGGCGAAGTCATCATCGTCGACGAATTCACCGGCCGCGAAATGCCCGGACGCCGCTGGTCGGACGGCTTGCATCAGGCCGTGGAAGCCAAGGAAAGCGTCAAGATCGAGCGCGAAAACCAGACCCTCGCGACGATCACGTTTCAGAACTATTTCCGCATGTACAAGAAGCTCAGCGGCATGACCGGCACCGCGCAAACCGAGGCCACCGAGTTCGACAAGATTTACAAGCTCGACGTCGTGCTCCATCCCCACCAACCGCCCGCTCCGCCGCGAGGAATTTCCCGACGTGGTGTACCGCACCGACGGCTGAAAAGTACGTCGCCGTGGTGAACGGCATGATCCTAGCACGAGGACGGTTCGGCCGCAAACGGCATCCGGCAGATTCACGCCATCGGGCCAGCCGGTGCTGGTGGGCACCATCTCCATCGAGAAATCGGAGCATCTCGCGGAGTTGCTGAGGAAAGCCGGCATTCCGCACCAGGTGTTGAACGCCAAGCAGCACGAGCGCGAAGCGAAGGTCATCGCACAGGCCGGGCGCAAGGGCGCTGTGACGGTCTCGACCAACATGGCGGGCCGCGGCACCGACATTCTCCTCGGCGGTAACCCCGAAGCCATGACGCGCGAGCATTTCCTGAAGAACAAACTCGCCATTCCCTACGCTGCGGCTCCAGCGGTTATCGGCGCGGAAGGCGAGCAAAGCGCGAATGCGGGTCCCGCGCCTAACATGGTGCTTTTCCAGCATCGAAGGCAGATCTTCCAGGCCCCGTTCGAGCAGTGGAAGCCGGTTTACGATCAGTTCGTCGAGCAGTGCCGCGGGAGCACGACGAGGTGATCGCCCTCGGCGGGCTGCACATTCTCGGCACCGAACGACACGAGGCCCGCCGCATTGACAATCAACTCCGCGGCCGCGCCGGCCGCCAGGGCGACCCGGGTACTCGCGATTCTTCCTTTCGCTCGAAGACGATCTATTGCGCGTTTTCGGCGGCGAACGCGTCAAAGCCCTGATGTACCGCCTGGGCATGACCGAAGGCGTGCCCATCGAGTCGAAGCTTATTTCCAGACGCATCGAGAACGCGCAGATGGCCCGTCGAGGCGCAGAACTTCGAGGCGCGCAAACACCTGCTGGAATACGACGACGTCATGAACAAGCAGCGCGAAACGATCTACTCGATTCGCCGCTCGGCGCTCGAAGGGAAGGACCAGAAACAATACGCTCTGGGAATCGCCGAGGACATTGCCGTCGAGTTGGTGGAAACCTTCTGTCCCGCGAACGAGCACCCGGAGAAGTGGAACGTCACTCAATTCGCCCTTGAGGTGCTCAATCAATTCGGCCTCGATCTCAAGTCCGCCGGAATTGACCCCTCCCAGCTGAGTCATCCGCGAATTGGTCGAAGCGCTCGTTGAGAAGCTCAAGCAGCGTTACGATGAGAAGGAAAAGCAGTTCGGGCCCGAACTCATGCGCTGGCTCGAGCGCCGCATCGTTCTGGATCATCGTGGATACCCAGTGGAAGGACCACCTTCTCACTTTGGACCACTTGAAAGAAGGCATTGGTCTGCGCGGCTACGGCCAAAAGGATCCTCTCGTCGAGTTCAAGAAGGAGGCCTTCACTCTCTTTGAAGACATGATGGGCCGCATCGATTCCGAAACGATCCGGTATCTCTTCCTGGTCCAGCCGACCAGACCGGAGGATCAGGCCCGCGAGATTGAGCGCCGCCAGCGTAGGCAGCAACAGGAGTTGCAGTATCAAGCCGGGACCGCCCAGGCCGAAACCCCGAAACCCATTCGCACGGGCGCGAAGATCGGAAGAAACGACCCCTGTCCTTGCGGTAGCGGCAAGAAGTACAAGAAATGTTGCGGCAAGGCCGCTTGAGCGGCCACGGGGAGCTTTCGAGCCTCCGCTGGACTTTCACGGCACATGTTGACTTGGCGGAAACCTAACCTGCCATTTTGCATGGACAGGTGAATCCTGCTGCTCCAAGATGAGTCTAGTTCAGGCGTGGGTGGGAATAGTTACGGGAGGATCGTTCTAATGCGTAAGATATTCATCTTATGCGCGGCCATTCTTGCGCTTTCCTTGACTGCCGCCGCGCAGGATACGACGGAGAGGCTCGCAGCACCCAGTCCGGCTGGCGCGCCAGCGACTCCCAGGTCCTCGAGCTCCGTTGGGGAGTTCAATAAGCAGCTTTCTGTGGGCTACGAATTCGTAGATTTCCGGAACGTCGGCGGCCTCAGTTTCCACGGCAACGGCGTCAGGTTCGACTTCAATTGGTATGCAAACGATTGGATCGGCTTCGAGGGAAATCTCGCCGCAAACTTTGGGATCACCCCCTACAAGAATTACCCCAAGGGAATTTCGGATGACAACGTGTTCTTCGGCGGCGGAGTCCGCTTTGGTTACCGGCGGAATCACAAAGTCGAGCCCTGGGGGCACGCGCTTGTCGGTTTGGAGGACATCGTCTTCACCAACGTAGGCGCCGTCGGCCACAATAAAGGCCTCGGGTATCTTCTTGGCGGCGGAATCGACTACAAACTTGCGCCACGGCTCTACCTGCAACTCGAAGGCGACTACTTGGGCACCCATCTAATCAGTGCCAATCAGCAGAACTTCAAAGTCGATGTGGGTGTCGCTTTCAACTTCTGACCTCTCGCTTTCAGAGAGGTTGTCAAACGAACGGCCACCACGCGCATATTTCCCCAGGTCTGTTTCTTGCGCTCCATCCGCATTCCACGCTCCTCTTGAGCGTCCGTGGCAGTCCCAGTTCACGCAGGTGCACGCCACTAGCCGCGCGCCAATCTGGTCAATCTCTAGGAAGCGGAGATTCCAGCCTGGCTACTTTCTATCCGCCCCGATTCATACCCCGGCAGGTGCGCGCGCCCGCCTCCCCGTAAATCCAGCATTTGCAACTCTCGCCGCGCCAATTGCACTGGCAGTCCTCTTGCTCGGAATTCATTCAATTGGGTCGGGGGAAGGTGTGTCATGCCGAAAACGACGCAGTGCCGGACGGCTGGCTGTCTCAATCTCGTCATCCCAGCGCTTGCGGGGGAAGGCGTCTGCATGGATCATTACCTGGAACGCGTTTTTCTTCAGATGGGAATGGCGATGGAGATGTGCCAGCGGGGCCGCCCGGTCGAGCCTGGGACCTTCGATTGGCTTCTGTGCCAAGCCGAATTGGCCGCTACCACTTTGGCGAACAAGGACTCCGGCGCGAGTTCGACGCATCGCACGCGATTGCTAGAGATGCTCTTGTGCCTTTCGAACTTGAACGAGTACGTTCGGCACCATTCTGTAGCACTCGTCGCTCGCGAACGGGAAGCGTAGGAAGTATTCTTTGCGGGAAGGGGCGTCCCGCGTTTTCACGCGCGGTGGTCGCGGCGGGCGCTGATGTCGCTCCCCCGCCGAAGGTGGTGTCGCAATCTGGCTAGAGAATCGCTGACCTATGTCCGATTCGAAAACATCCTCCGATCGCTTCCATCCAGGAATGCCGAGTATTCCCGGCGTCAGCCAAGAGCCCGTCGCATCGCCCGGCCCCGCAGGCGGTGGCCCGGGCCGGGGCATCTCGCCACGCGGCCTCCGTGGGTTGATCCTGCTTGGTGCCGTACTGCTTCTATGCGTTGTTGCCGGTCTGTGGATCCACGCCGAGCGCAATCGCCACAGGGGGCCGGCAATTTCGACACCCGATCCGGCGGACGTCTTGGAGAACGAGACGGCGGCCGTGCCCCTGCCTGCATCTCCAGAGGCGAAAAACGAGCGCACCGGGCCCGGCCAAATTGCGCGCCTGGACGAACTCTCGAAGCCGTGGTCGTCCGTCGAATTCACATTCGTCCGCCCGGACACACATGAAGAGGTGCCCGCGATCATCGTGCGTTTGCCGGGCTCAGCAGACCGCAGCGGTTCGTATTGGGCGTTTTCGCTCGTGGAGCCTTACGGGAAATGCCAATTGATCTTCGTCCCCGAACCCCAAAAGCTGGCCAGCCAGTTCGGTTACACGGCCCATCACCCCATGGTCGCGGACCCTTGCAATGGCGCCGTATTCGATCCGCTCGGAATGGGCGCGCGGCCGGACGGTGCGTGGGTTCGCGGTGCGATCGTGCAGGGTGGTGCAGTTCGGCCGCCAATTTCGATTGAATTGAGTATTCGGGGCGAGAATCTCTACGCCGATCGCATCGAGTGAGCGGGCCTCGGTTCCCTCAATCCGGCACTTTTCTTCTTCAGCTTCGCCCACGAAAGTTGCGCGCCCGCGCGGAACCAGCTTAGGTATCTCGTGCCCCGCCAGCCGGTACAATTCAACTCAGGTCGCCCCGGCGGCTTGGGCAAGCAGGGAAGACTCGTCAAGCCCCGGAGGAGCAATGCCACCCCTTTTTGAATTAAGGTTGTTTCGGCAGCGCCGATTGCGCGGCGGGAGCGAGGAAACCAAGCAGCAGACGCCGCAAGCGGCCGCGCTCGTCGAGGTCCATTTCCGCAATCTCGAAACTCAGGCCCTGCGCTCGCGCGTCGCGCATCAGCACCTGGGCCCGAATAGGACGCAGACCAGAGCCCAATTTCAGCGTCAGGAGCGTTCCCGGATGCATGTGCCGTTCGCCGACTGCGATTCCTCCGCTCAAACTCAGGCCGCGCACTTCCAGCCGCTGCGATTCATGCCCTGCGGAAGCCATTGCCACGATCGGCGTGGC
Organism: Terriglobia bacterium; assembly: GCA_963819015.1. Classification (GTDB taxonomy): domain Bacteria; phylum Acidobacteriota; class Terriglobia; order Acidiferrales; family UBA7541; genus DASPOJ01. The sequence continues at coordinate 297,945 of CAWFUN010000004.1, read as the reverse complement.
CAGCCGCACGCGCAGGTAGCGCCGCTGGCGGAACCAGTTTGATTCGGGTGCGGGATCGAGCGGTGCGAACGACAGGTCGTTGTTGTCCAATCCGCTGCGCCCTGCGAGAACCTGAGCGGCCACGGGATCGATCTTCCACAGCGCTTGCAGCGCCGCGATGCGCAGTTCCTCGTGAAATGCCCAGCGCCAAGCGCGCCGCGACTCAACCATCTGTTGGAGCAGGCCCGCCGCCGCGCCCGCACGCAGGCGGCCCAGAGCCTCGATGGCTTTGAGCCGCAGGTAGGGATTTGCCGATGTCCCATCTTCCCCGCCGGCCACGCGGAGCAGCATGTCCGCGCAGGTGGCATCGCCGCTCATCCCCGCTTCATCCAGCGCCAGCGGACGAAGGATCGGTTCGATGTGATTCAAAATGGACACCAGCAGCCAGCCTCGCTGCCCCGCGCCGCCGAACGAGAGCAACCGGACCAGCCGGTCCTGGCTCACACGGGGCCAGTCCCGCAGCCGTTCCGGCAGCCAGCGCTCGATGGCTTCAGGATCGAGCCGACTGAGCAGCGCGATCGCTTCGGTGGCCTCCGTGGCCGTCCCGGTGCGAAGCAATTCGCGGAGCAGCGAGACGCCGTCGTTTCCGAGTTCGTTGGCCAGCTCAGCCAGCTTTTGAGTTTCCATTCGATGCCCGCTCCGATTGAATCGCACAACCAGGCATTCGAAGGTGGGACGCGGGATGCGTCGCAACAGCGCCATGGCGTGCTTCGGCGCCGGCGTGCTCCGGATGCAATCTTCGAGAAACTCCGGAATCCGTTTTTCGATTTCGATGCGCGGCCGCAGCGCTTGTGAAACGGACGGCCGATGATTTTCCACGTTGTCAAGTGAATCGAGCGCTTGGAGCAAGCCCACATAATTGCGCCGCGCGCCCGCTTCCTGTGCCAATCGAACGAACGCTGCGCTCACCAGGCTTTGCACTTCGGCGTCGCGCTCCAGGCTCAACTGCGCTCCGCACTCGCGCAGTGCGACGACCAGTGCGCTGCCGTCCTGCTCGGCATAGAGCTCGGTGAGTTCGGTCAAGCCGATGGCCGTCCGCCGACGCGCTTCCGCATCTTCATTTTGTATGCAGGACGCGTACGTGCGGAGGACGGTCGCGGCCAATTCGTTATCGCCGCGGCTGCGCAATTCATCGACGTACTGCTTGACGTTGCGCGAAGGGATGCACCACGCCTCGGGCAACGTCAAAACCGAGCGCTTGCCGCTCTCTGGAACCGCCGCCCAAAACTGGCGATCGAGCAGATCGGTGTGCGCTTCGACGAACAGCCCCGCCTCCGCCATCTTTTCTTCGTGCGAACCGAGGATCGCCCGCAGCGCCTCGATTTCCTGATTCATTTTGTCGAGCATCTCGCGCACGGCATTCACGCGGACCTCGCCCCGCTCGTAGCGTTCGAGGGCGAACCGGATCGCGAGGTGCTCGGCCACGCGCAGGAGAGCGGGCTTGCTTGGTTGCGTTCCTGGCGCTTTGGAAGCCAGCGACTGCAGAGCCTGGCGCAACAGATCGCGTGAGGAAACCGAAAGCCGGCCCATGCCCTGCTCCAGTTGCACCTTCACGCCGGGCTCGGAGGGATCCGCGGCATTCCGGCCCAAATGGCCGAGCACGCGAAAGATATTGAGGATCTCTTCGTCTTGAACGGCCCAGCCCGCCACCGCGACCCGGCCTCCGCCGGCCGGTGCGCTTCCTGCCTGCGCTGGTGCGGACCCGCCCGAGGACCCTGCTGTGGAATCGCCCGGAGCATCGGCCAATGCATTCGCAAGACTGCCGACTGAATTACCCGGCGCGTTACCTGAAGAGCCCCCGCCGCCTTCGCCGATTCCTGGTCCGCTCCCGGCGCCTCCTGTGCCGCCCGAGCCACTGCCGGGACCGCTGCCGATGCTTCCCGGCCCGCCGCGGGACCCTTCCGCTGCGGCGATCAGTTCGAGAAGTTTCTGCGGATCGTTCAACCAGTCTTTCAGTTGGCCGACGCTCGCGCCGAGCGTCTTCGCCGTAAGCTGCGCGGCTGTGCGGGCTTCGGTCATGCTCTCGTCTTCGGCCACAAAACGGATCTCGTTGACGCGAATGCCCGGACACTCCGCAATCGCGGCTTTCAGTTGTTCTGCAAGATGGGAAGACTTCGTCGCGGCAAGGGGAAAGGCGCGCACGAATCGTCTGAGGTCCTCCTGCGTGATGCTCGGGGAGAATTGGATGCTGGCAAGGCCGGCTGAGGAGAGAAGTTGAGCGAAGCTGCGCTCGGCCGGAGTCGCTTCAAGCGGCGCGCCATCCAACAGCAATTGCGAGCCGGTCGCGCCCAGCAGCAGTCCCGTCTCGCCGTTGTCGGGGACGGCGGCGCGCAGCTCACCCCAGGCGATGTCGAATTGCTGATTCGTGCGGACGTGGTCGAAGCTGTAGAGCCTCGCGAACTTCAACAAAATGTTGAGGCTGCGAATGAAGGCGCGGGCGGATGTAGTCTTTGCACTGTCGGGCATGGAACCCACTCAGTCCTAGAGTAGGTCGGCGTCCAGGTTCCTCCCTTGAAGCTAACTCCTGGGGCCCGTCCCGACAATGGTGCGCGTCTGCCACTGTGGCCAAATGCCAACCTCCCGCGCCCTCCGGCGTGCAAGGTTCCCCCAAATGATTGTCATTCTGAGGCCCGCAGTCTAGGTCGGGCAGAAGAGTCTCGTGCTTGCCCGCCAGCACGGTTCCGCGGGGTTGGCGCAGCCTCCGCGTCGCCTAGACCGGAACGCAGCCTCTTTTTGATCTTGCCGGCGCGGGCAGTCTCCGGCGGGTAGATAAGGAACCGCAGGCGATGGTGTCAGTCTTCGCGACGCGAAACTCCGCGCCGGGGCTACCGGGCGAGCTTCTCCCGGCAGACCCTATGCGGCTTTTGGCGTCACCGGGAACATGTACCAGAAAACTGTGATCAGAAGGCCGTAATACAGCACCACCACAATCAATCCGATCAAAAACGTCTTGCCGAAGCGGTGTAGTCCGGCGAATTCCCGCTTCCAGCGATACGCGCAACTCACGATCATCACCACGCTGAGAACGGCGATGACCGCTGCCATCAGACTGATTTCGTTGGTCGGGCGCTGCTCTCTAAGCAAACGTCCAACTTGGCGCGCCCCTCCGCCGAGCAGTCCGGTGGCGTACGTCATGAGCAGCCAGACCGCCGGCGCCAGCATGCCGAGCATGTAGGCGTATTGCTCCTCGAAGTAAAACAGCATGAGGATAATCACCAGGTAGATCAGCGATTGGTAGAAGTGAAGCAGGAAGAACTCCGTTTCGAGATGGGTCAGGTAAAGAAACGACAGCATCAAGGCTGCGGCAAGCGTAGCGATTCCGCGGTGTGGCATGTGCAACTCCTCGCTTTCGGACCACGTGGCCGAAATTCGCTGAGTTCTAGGCGCTCTTTCAGGCGGAGCATGAGCGCGCCTCGCCGCATTGTCAAGCTGCCGCAACCCTTGTCCGCCGCGAATAGGACAGCAGGTTTTCGTTCGTTGCAGGTTACTATGGACAGGGTTTCCATTCAGATGCATTGAGAGAGGATGCGCATGACTTCATTGCCCGAAAACGGAATGGTTCACCTCAGCAGCCGCTATTCCGTCCCAGAGACACTCAGACGGGTTGAATCTTTGCTGCAGACGAAAGGCCTGACTGTGTTCTGCCGCGTGGATCACAGCGGCGAGGCGGAAAAAGTCGGGTTAGGGATGCGTTCCACGCATCTCCTCATTTTCGGCAGCCCGAAGGCGGGCACGCCTTTGATGGTCGCCGCTCCCACGCTCGCGATTGATTTGCCGCTGAAGGCGCTGGCCTGGGAAGACGCGGAGGGGAAGTCTTGGCTCTCCTACAACAGTCCGGATTTTCTAAAGCGCCGCCACGACATCCCGGATGACCTGTTGAAGAACATCTCCGGTGTCGGCGCGCTGCTCGAAAAAGCCGTAGAATAGTTCTTCGTTGTGCTCTCTCTTTTAAGTCGTCGAGGATGCATGCCACAGTCAGGTCCAGATTACGATCGACGGGAAACCAGGGCGCATCAGAACCGCGCCAGCGACCATCTCGCTAATGAGCGCACTTTTCTCGCCTGGGTGCGCACCGGCGTCGCCATTGTCGTCTTCGGTTTTGCGATTGGACGCTTCGCCATCGCGATACGTGAATTCATGCAATTTCAAGGGCACGCGTCGCGAAGCACAGGACTTTCCGTTTGGTTCGGTACGCTAGCGATTGTCGGCGGCGTGGCATTGACGCTCGCCGGCTTGCTTCGCTATCGCCGCACACGGGCGCAGTTGGAATCCGGGCATTTCGAGCCTGCTGGTTTTGTTGTCGATCTTGTGGGGGTTCTCGTCGCGCTGTTCGGCTTCGCGCTCGCCGGCTATCTCGTCTACATTGGACTGCGCCTCTAAGTCAGCACTCCACGCGTCCAGCGGACCGATCGCGAGCATGGCTGCTCCAGTCACTCCAACTCCTAATTGTCCAGCGAGTCCTTTGGAGGCAACTCGAGGAAGTCAGTTACGCTGAGATCTGAAACGCGAAGGCGCTTCACCGTAAGCTCCCCGATCTCCAAAGACCCGAGTCTGGTTCTTCCGACTCGGATTCTTCGGATCGCCAATCGGCCGATGGCCAGCGTTCCGATCGCGAACGCACCGATTGCCGCGGCACCAAGAGCGCCGGCCAAAATCGCAGCACTCCCGGCGCGCACGTGTTTCGACTCAAGGGCTTGCGTCATAGCTAAGTCCTCCTGCGCCCATTGTAAGTCCTGTGCACATTCCGCAGTGGCCGGAAACACGCCATTCGGTCTGCCGAAGGTGGACGCGCGCGGGAATCTCGGTCAAAATGAAGGCTCGTCGCAATTATTCTTGAGTCTCGGAGAAGAATGCCCATGCCGCCACCCGGTGCAGGCCCGCAGGAAAAGATGCCCATCGCAGGAGTGAAGAATCTCGTCGCGGTCGCGAGCGGGAAAGGCGGCGTCGGCAAGACGACCGTGGCTGTGAACCTCGCCATTGCACTGCAACGAATGGGCGCGGCCGTGGGATTGCTCGACGCCGACGTTTACGGCCCGAACGTGCCGCTGATGCTCGGCACCGAAGAGCAGCCGCAGGCGCTGAGCGAGCGGGAAATCCTGCCGGTCGAAGCGCAGGGATTGAAAATGATCTCGATGGGCCTGCTCGTCCCCGGCGATAAACCGATGATTTGGCGCGGGCCGATGCTGCACAGCGCCATTCGCCAATTCTTGTACAGCGTGGTCTGGGGCGAGCTCGACTACCTCATCGTGGACTTGCCGCCCGGCACGGGCGACGTTCAACTCACGCTGATTCAAAGCGTGCCGGTGACGGGAGCCGTCCTGGTGACGACTCCGTCCCTGGTGGCGCTGGCCGACGTGCGCAAAGCGATTGAAATGTTCCGCCAGGTCAACGTGGAAGTGCTCGGCGTCGTCGAGAACATGAGCTATTTTATTTGCCCGCATTGCAGCGAGCGCGTCGATGTTTTCGGATATGGCGAAGGACGCCGCACCGCGGAACAGTTCGGCGTGCCGTTCCTCGGCGAGATCGAAATCGATCCACGGATTCGCATCGGCGGCGACACGGGAAAACCCGTCGCCGCGTTCGGAGATACTGCGCCCGGCGCTCCCAGCCTTTACGCCATGGCACGCGCTGTCGCGGCCCGCGTGGTCGAAGTCAGCGCGGCCGGAACCGGCCCGCGCGTTGAAATTCTCTAGCCCGCCTGTGCGGCGTACAAAGAGCCGGCCGTCGCGGTGCTTTCCTTTACTTCGTCAGAGCCGCGTGGAGGTTGATCTGGCTGCCGCCGAGGATTTGCACTTGGCGCTGCCAATCTTTGTATCCGGCGAGGCGCACTGTGAACGTGTAATTCCCGGCGGGCAATTCCAGTTTCGCCGGAGCGGAGCCGACAAAGCTCTCCCCGAGATAGATGTCCGCTCCGTCCGGGTCGGAGGAGAGCGAAACCTCAGCGGGCGGCTGGCCGCTACGATCCACTGATATTAGTTTGCCGCTGTCGAGCGCCACGACCATGCCCGGGTATTCGAGCCAGGATTTCGCGCCGTAGCTGATTTCGCGCTGCGGCGGGCCAAGCAAGGCGACAACGTCGTCTCGCGACATTCCCGGCTTCAAATCGGCGGGAGGCGCAGCCGGCGCCGGCGATATTGCAGGGACTGGCGCGGCGGCGGGCGGAGCAGAACCCGCTTGCGGACCGGTCCCCGCGGGTGGAATCGGGGCGGGCTGGGGCGCGAGGGCGGGCGCCGTTGGCTGGCGCATGCCTTCGGGCAAGAGCCACTGGTCGAGTGTGGACATCACGGCGCTGGTATCGCCGTTCGCGAGCAGCGCTTCGGGGAAAAAGAAATTCAGCGCGGCCCAAAGGCGGCCCGTGCCTTGCGGAGTCGTGATCTCGCGAGTGCTGGCAAGGCCGAGTGAGACGACATCCTGGCCGACGTAAACGCTGTGAATGTAGAACTGCTCGCCGGCGGAGAATTGAAAATCCTGCGGGCCGGACACGCTGAGCTTGCCGTCGCGGATGCTGTTGGCGGCAGCGCCGCTTAGCGTGAGCGAGCCGAAGAGGCCGTCGCGGCGAAGTTCAGCGATTCCGCCGGGCTTGCGGATCGTCTTCTGTCCGCCGCGAATGCCCAGAATCCCCGGCCCGATCACCGTGAGACGGTAGCGCTGGGCCAGGCTCTCCTGCAGTTCGGAGCGATGATCCGCCACAGGCGCGGAGCGAAGCGGCGAGACAGCCACTGCAAGCAACGCAAGACAAACCGCGACCGCGCCGAATCCCCGCGCGTCTATTCGCCAGCGCGGCCGCCGCACCGCATGCTCCGTGCACTCCATGAAAACCGGACCCGAATTACTTTCCGGCCAGGCCGTCGGCGATGTTGGCCGCCACCGGGACGCGGAACCTCTCTCCCTGGTAGGCCTTGATCATCAGAAGTATCCAGAGAATGAACGTAAGCAGGCCAAGCACGAACCACAGCATTGACGTGATCCACCACAAATTCCAAAAGCCGAACCCACCGAAGAGCCAGCCGCTGGTGAAAACCGACAGGCCGATTTGAAGTATTTGGATTCCCCCGAACACGACAATGGACTGCGCCGCGTGGAACTTCACAGACGGGCGCTTGTCGATGATGAGGAAGATGATCCCGGTCAGCCATCCGAGCACGTAACAAAGCAGACCGGCGACGTTCTCTTGAAGCCCGGTCTGGCCGGCCGCCTGCTGTTGGTACACCGGTTGTTGCGGGTATCCCGGCTGTTGATAGCCCGCTGGTGGTTGCTGGTAACCGCCTTGTTGCGGATACTGCTGCGGCGGTTGTTGATATCCGGCTGCGGCCATCGGCGCGCCGCATTTCGTGCAAAAGGCCGTCCCGTCCGCGACTTGTGTACCGCACTTGGTGCAAAAAGCCATCGTCTGCCTCCTTCAATCTATTTGGCGTCGAGGGGCTTGATGGGCGGGAAGGCTATCAGAAGCGGCCCACTGCCGCAAGCGCTGGGAGACTGGGCGGCCGGGCCCTAACGAATCTCGTTCACCTGCCGCCATTCCCATCCCATGTTGTCGTCGGTGATGATTTCTGGCCGGACGAGTCTGGCGTTGAGTGAATCGGAAGATTCCATCTGGCTCGCCGCTCCGGGGCGATTCAGGGAATCCGCGAGCGCCATGTAATTGACGAGAGTCGACTGCGACGCGGAGGATGACGGGGAAAATACCGCACGATTGTCGATCTTGTAGAGGCTGAGGACCGACATCCAGCGATCTTTACTGAATTGGAGAGGAGAATCGCTCACCGCGAGGAAATTGAGCACGCGCAAGCCGTACGGAAACACACTCAAGCCGGTCGCCAGAACGTCGTCCGACCCTGTCGTGTTGAAGTAGTACACGCCGCCGGGATTCAAATGTGGGCGAATGATTCGCAAGTAGTCAGTGGAGAGAAGATCGGAACTATGGTCGCGCCAATAGAACGAAGTATTCTGCACGATCAAGTCGTAGCGAGCATCGGGGTGCGCCATCAGCCAGCGTCTGCCGTCGTCAATGAAGATGCGGACCTTCGGATTGTGAAGGAGCGAACTCACCGCCGGGTATTCCGAGATGAGCCGTGGATAGCCTGGATTGATTTCCACGATATCCAGCGATTCCGTCTGGGGATGGTTCACAAGTACTTGCGCCCACGATCCCGATGACAGTCCGATCATCAGCATTCGCTTCGGAGAAGGGTGGAAAGCACTTACCGCATAGGCCCGCACGATCATATTGACGTCGTGATTCGGATCAATGTTGAAGTAACCGTCGTAAACGCCGGACCCGAATACTTGTCCATGCTGTGTAACTGCGATCACGCCGTTTCGATTCTCAACGACGTGCGCAAACGGCGTACCCGGCGCCGGAAACATTCCGAAAATGAGCTTTTCGTACAAACGCGAGTAGCTCATCGGAACGAACGAAAGCGCCGCCAGCGCCGCCAAGACGGTTGCAAATTCGGAGGCCCGCGCCGTCCTGCCCGCAACCGGGGCTGCGAAAATGATTACGCCGCCTGCAATTACGGCGCCCGCTCCCAATCCCAGAGCGACCTGGCCCAATCCGAAGCGTTGTAATACGACGAAACCGATCACGAGACTGCCCAGCGTCGAGCCGAGGATATTCGCAACGAAAATGAAACTGACTCCGCTCCCGACGCGGCCATCGGCCGAAACCGCCAACCGGCAGAGCAGCGGCAGCACAGATCCGAGTAGTGCCGCCGTCAGAAAGAACGCGGGAGCGCTGATCAGGAACGGGAGGTCTTTCCACTTGAGAAACGCAACGAGGGGAGGGAGGTACGGTGAGATCGCCCCCGCCAACAGCATCAAGACACCGATCACCTTCAAGACCGTCTTCGGATCCTTTCGCTCGGTCGCCTTTTCTGAGATGTAGGACCCGGCCGCGATTCCGGCGAGGTAGGTCGAAAGCAACAGGGCAAACGCAGGAGCGCGATCGTGCGAAGCAAGCGTAAACACTCTGAACCACTCGATTTCGAGGCCCAGGGCGATGAAGCCGGAAACGCCGGCAATCGCCATCGCCGATGAGAGACGCAGCACCATTTTTTCCGCGGGAACGGTCGAGTGGATGGGGTGCGTCGCCTCGGAAGCTTCGTGCTTCGAACGCGCAAACAGAAGCACGGACAGCCCCACCAGTGCGTTGATACCCGCCGCAATCCTCACCGATCCCGACTGGCCGAAATCTCGAAGGAGAAACATAGCGCAGAGGTAACAAGCAACGGCGGAGCCAAACGTATTCATGAAATAAAGCCATGCCACGGAGTAGCCGACCTGACCGGAAGATCGCACCAGGTGTTCCGCAAGCAGGGGAAGGGTCGCTCCCATCAGCATCGTCGGGAAAATCAAGAGGGACAGGGTGAAAACCACCGTCATTGGCAGATTCGCGCCGGCGGAGTATGCCGCGGCCCAATGGAAGATGCGCAGCGACGCCAGGCCGAACGACGCGACTCCAAGCTCCGCTAAACCAAATAGAGCGATCGCTTGGCGCGGAAAGCGAGTGGAGAGCCATCCGCAGGCGAGGCTTCCCAGTCCGAGGCCAAGCATGAACGCGCTGACGACGACGGCCACCGACTCGGCATTGATGCCGTAAACGGCGAAGAGAGCCCGCTGCCAGACAATCTGGTAAATCAAGAGCCGGCACGCCCGAACAGAAGAACAGTGCGCCTAGGGCCGCATTGTCTCTAGATCCGGCGGTTTTCCTGAAGCGTGGTCCCGTGCCCAGCAGGACGAGCAAATCGCACAGCAGCACGGCCAAGACTGGAAGGGTGGGCATCGGTATTGTGCGCGGCAGCCGCGGAGCCGCGTACCGCGATATCTAGCCTACCAAGCCGCTTTCAATTGCGGGGGATCGGAGGCCCCGTTTGTGCCGGAAACGGTAACTCCTCAGCGCTCCGTACCCGCTCCAGTTGCGATTCATCGCGCGGAGGATTGAGGAATAATGTTATGGTCTATGATGGCCTCGCCGGGCGCTGCGGCTCAGAGAATGGACTTGTTGAACCGAAGCATTCCTATAGAATCGGTTGCACTGCGGCGCGGAAGTGGCGGAACTGGCAGACGCGCAGGACTTAGGATCCTGTGGCCGAAAGGTCGTGGGGGTTCAAATCCCTCCTTCCGCACCAGCAATTCAAGCAGGGAACTCTGCCCGGATGCGGAACGATTCTTCATTGCGAACGGATGTCGCGCTGCGCCGGGCGAAATACGTCTGGGTCGCGCTAGTGTGCGCGGCGCTTCTCGCCTCCGCTTTTCTTTGCGATCGGTTTGTCGAGCAATTCGTCCAGCAGCACCGGAATCCGGGCTGGCTGCATGTCGCGCGGGAAATCAGCAAGTATGGGGACTGGTTCTATCTCGTCTTGCCTGCTCTCTTGCTGCTGGCCGTGGGTGAACTCTGGAAAAATCAACGATTGAGGAGGCTGGGCTTTGCGCTGGCGCTCTCTTCTTGCATCGCAGGACTCACCGCCACCGCGATTCGATGCAGCACCGGCCGCACGCGTCCGTCGGCGACCGTCGCCCAGGGATGGTACGGAATTCGCCACGACGGGCAGTGGCTGCCCGGAAGATCTCAATATAATTCGTTTCCCTCGGGCCACGTTGGCTTCGCGACGGGATTCGGCGTGGCGCTGTTTCTGGGCACGCGGCGCTGGAAGATTCCTGCGGTGCTGATTCCCGCCGCGATCGGCTGGTCGCGAATTTATCTGGGAGCGCATCACTTCTCCGATGTGGTGGCGGCCGCGATGCTCGGCGTCGCACTGGGAATGTACACGTGCAACCGGCTGGTGCCGCGACTCCTGAAAGATTGAAGCACGCTTTCCCCGACCTGCTTGCTTCGGGCAATTCCCGGGCCTGCTCATCGAGGCCAGCCCGAAATTCTCGTCTCGGTTTAACCAGGTGGCGCGACCCGCCGCAATGCACCGAATAGGGCCGCCAGCGCCCTCTAACCCGATGGCTCCGACAAAATCGATTTCTCAGCCTGAGGCTGTGATGTAAACTCTCTCATTCGCCGTGGCGCAACAGCTCGGTCCGGTCAAGATCCATGGTCGCAACCGGGGAATCCCAGGACACTATCTTATCCTCCGTACGCTTTTACGCGATCAGAGAAATGGGTTCGATAATCAAATCGGATAAATGAGTATGTGGCGCCAAGGATCAAGAACACAGAAGAGCCTGGGCAGGATCTTGCGAATCGGCGCTGCGGTCTTCCCGGGGGTGCCGCTGGCAGTATTCTCCTTCTGCAGTGCTCTTGTCGGTCTTTTTTTCGATGTCGTCGCCTATGCCGTTCTTTGGACGCTTCAACTAATTCTCCGGCTCGGGCTCTTACTGGATCAAGCGTACGCAAATTCAAGAGATCAGGTCCTTCCAAATTTCTTGAAACGCTATCCTGCCGAGAGATTCTGGCGGGGGATCGAACGGGCATGCCTACCATTCCGTCTCCGATCCTGGATTTTTCCGACGGAGATCCAGTCTTCAGCAAGTGACCAGGGGACACTTCAAAGTTATACAAAGGAAATAAGAAACCAAGTAATTCTTGTAATCTGCGGCCCGCCTTGTTCGGGAAAATCGTACTTGATGGGCCTACTTAAGAGCTATTGGAATGACATTATTTTTCTCGAAATGGATGCCATTCGGGAAGAGATTCTACGGGGCCGTCTTCATGACAAACCGACAAGAAGTGCTTCTTATCGCGTCATGCATTATCTTGCAACCAAAGAACTTAAGAAGGGGAAGTCGGTCGCGCTGAACGCCACTTACATGCCCGAGGAACAGCGCGCCGAAGTTGCGTCAATAGCTTTGCGACTTCGTGTCCCTCTTTACGTCGTGCAGTGCGTTTGTATGCCAGACGAAGCAATGAAGCGCTTCGTCGGACGCGAGAGCGGACACGCAGCGACTGACTTGACTGCCGAACGAGTGAAAAAGTTGTCGGAACAATATGAGCAATTTGATGGCGCTTTGCTGATCAATACGGATACCACGTTGATCCCGGATCAAATCAGCGCTCTAAATTCTTACCTGAGGAAGGCCGACGGCAGGTTCAAGGGCTTTCCCGGGGCCGATCCAATTCAGTGGGCACGGCACTCGTATGCGTCTAGGAGTTTATTTCCTGAATCGAAGAAACAGTCCTCGCAAACGCCAGCCAAGTTGTCCGAATCCTCAGTCAGGCTGGCGAAGCACCGCCTTTTTCGTTATGCCGTGGTCTGGGTTGCGCTGATGGTCGTAACAGTACTCGGCGTTCTTCCATTTATTTACAAAATTGTGGCGCGATTCCATGCCGAGTACTTGGTCCCGAACAGTCCGCTTGGTTTGCCATCAGCAATCACCAAGGCGTTCGTCAATACCCTGAGAGATCTATGGACTCGCATTCCGCAGCACGGCTTGGCCGATTGGGCCGAGTGGGCCACTTTTTGTCTAGCACTCGTTGCGCTCGGCAGCGTGGTGTTTGAAATCATGCGAGGCATGAAAGGCCGCTTCGAAGAAGCAAGACGCATTAAGAGGACTGGAGATTGTGCGCGGTATGATTCTGTGCCCGAGTCAGACCCTCCGTCCGACAAGGAGTTATTTCATGCGTATCGATGGAGAATCGTGCCTCAACTCCGAAAACGCCTGCGCATCCCAAACGTCCCCATCTTTTTTGCTGTGAGACCCTTTCCCAACCGGTCGTTCTCAGTTTTGGCTCATGCAGCCCACAATCAGGATTTTACCCTTCCTGAAGAAGCTGCCAGTCTTGGGCTAGACTGGAATGGGTTCGCGAGTTGGCGTCAAAAACGAACGCGCGGGGAATACGCCCTAACTTACAGTCATGAATATGGCCTTCGATGCCTCGGTATTGAGGAGCTCACGAATACTGGATCGGAGACCACCCGAAATCTGAATGTGGTCAAGTGTCCTTACGACGAATATGCATCTAGAGAGCTTGCGGTCAACTACTGTGATTCAGGTACCCTGCCTGACATGCGGCGTTTGTTTGAGGGCGAGGCCTGGGACGCCGGTGATTTAGATCTATTGAATATTTCCGAGAGTGCAAAAAGATACTCAATGCGTGTGAGTGTCACCGGTTTGGTCCTCACTGAGGACGATTTTTTCGTCTTGCAGCGACGTTCCGCCGTTGTTGGCCATGGGTTGGGCAGTTTGGCGGCGTCGGTTAACGGTGCAGCCGACTACTATGCAGACACCTGCGAGACCTCTGGCGAGCTGTGGCCGATGCTAGGCCGAATGTATGCGGTGTTGCCTTATTCCTTTCATGGAGTGCTCAGCGATTTGGAGCTTGGCGGGCCGCGTAAGTGGGATTTGGCAAAGACTGCGCTCAGGGAAATCAAGGAGGAAATTGGGCTGGAGGAAGATGTATTCGTCCATTCCGATGGCGAGAAGAATTGTGTGCCACCGTTCAAGAGACCGTTCCTCGCTGCAGCGTACAATCTTCGACACGGCCGAGACCTAAATTTCTATTGTTGTCTTCGAACACATCTCAAAGCCAAAGAAATTAGCGCCGAGCGGAGCAATGCCCGCGACAAATGGGAAGTTGAGCACCTGGTCTTCTTGCCCCGCGATAAAGTTACAGTACGAGCGATCCGTTCGGGCGAACTGGAGCAGGTTATCCCGAAACGAGCCAGACACTTGCTGGGTGCCCTTTATTCCTGGGCAGTTTACGCAAATGCTATTCGAAAGCCTCGATAGCTTGCGGGGGTAATCTGGATAGCCCGCAATCAAAGAGTCTACGGAGATCATCTTCGCATGCGTTTATACGAAGGGACGGTCACAGATTTCAATAACGCCCTATTGCAGAACGAGATCGCCGACCAGATTGGCTCGGCTTATGAGAAGTACTATCGGAGGCGTGTCAATCCTTCAGAGCTCGGTGGTACTGGTGCGCGACGGTAGGTTCCAAGCGCCCCACAAGAGATTGCGTGCGGAGCTGATCCAAGCTGAAGCGTCTGAGAGGTTACAAGAATCCGATGTATGAAGATTTGGAACCGATCGCGAATCTCAAATATGGCCAAGTCATTGAACGTGTATCTCGGGAGCAGCAAGGCCAGTTGTCCGCTGAGGTCGCAAAACTAGCGGCGCATGGCCTGTCCAGTAGCAGTCCGGTGATCTTGGCCAAGTTGACCTCCGCCGTCAATACTTGTGAGCGAGCGCGCCGGGGTCTGCACGAGATTTGGCTGGAACTGATACTTCAACGCAATCGAAACTCGATAAGCAGAGAAGATGTTGACTTCATCATGGCGAAGGTCAACGCTTGTGCGCAAGGCCAGACCGGACATATCGCGCAGGCGCTTGCAACTCCAGGGCAGCCCGCGCCGGAGTGGGCTGTGCAACGGGCTCAGACGCAGATGCAGTCTGTTACGAGCAATATCGGTAGGGAATTGGAAATAAAACTCCGCGAACAAGAGGCATTTCGTAGTCGAACTGGTTCTCCTGATTCGAGCTTCTTCGCTTTCCTACACGCTTTTGGAGAAGGTTGGCTGACGCTAATGAGCGGCCCTGCCACTGTTCCGTTCGCAATCCTTGCGCTTTTCGCGCCTGGTCACTACAAGCTATTGTTTGCAGCTCTAGCCATAATCTGTGGGGTGTTCTCGTCGTACCAGGTATGGCGAAATGAGCGTACGCGCTCTAGGTAGTCGCGTCGCATCCGATCTGGCCCGTCCTTATTCTTCCACCTGGAGGTCTTGATTAACTTTCTCGCGAAATTGTCCACAGATGCCCGCACGCGCAAGAAACGACAGGGAGGGCAGTTTCTAATCCTCCTGTCTCCTATCCCGAGAGCGCGTTGACGCTCTCGTGAGCTTTCTCTATACTGAGGTTTCCCGACCTCGCTGGCCGCTCTTACCTGATAGATTTTTCCGGGAACGTCTGGGGGTAGAAGCGTAGATTTGAGTTTGCGAGCTGCTGACTCCGGCTCGCCGGGTCGAGAACGGCGGCTGTGCGGGGAAACGACTCACATTGAAATTGGGAAGTCGAAATTGAGGAATACATGACAGAAGCGGCAAGTTGCCGTCGCGAGTTGGAGCTGGAAATTCCCGCCGAGGATGTTCAGAAAGCTACGGAGCGGATCGCACGCGAATTCGCGCGCGTGGCTCGCGTGCCGGGATTTCGCCCGGGCAAGGCGCCGGTCACGCTGATCCGGCGCCGCTTCGCCGACGACATCAAGAGCGAGATCCTGCAATCGTTGCTGCCGGACCAGATCGAGAAGGCCGTCAGCGAGCAAAAACTCGTGCCCGTGACGCGGCCGCAAGTGGACAAGGTGGACTTCGCGGAGAACGGGCCGCTGAAGTTCCGCGCGTCGTTCGAGGTGCTGCCGGAGTTTTCGCTTGGACAATACAAGGACCTCGAAGTGGAAGTGGACGCCCTCGCGGTGACGGACGAGGACGTGGACAAGGCGCTCGAAGAGTTGCGGGATCGCGCCGCCGAATTTGTGGACGTGGAAGCCCGGCCCCTCGCCGACGGCGACTACGCCCAGCTGAAATTGATGGGAACACCCGCGGGCGGGGGAGAGCAGTTGAAAGCCGACAGCGTGCTCTGCCAGATCGGCGCGAAGGAGACGATGGAGGCGTTCACCGAGAATCTTCGCGGAGCCAAGCCGGGCGAGCAGAAGCACTTCGATGTCGTTTATCCCGCGGACTACCCGGACCCGAAGCTCGCGGGCAAGACGTATCGCTACGCGGCGGACGTCCTGGCATCAAAGAGCGAAAGCGGCCGGAACTGAACGACGAATTTGCGAAGAAAGTGAGCGACGCGCAAACGCTCGAGGACCTCCGCGGGAAAGTCCGGCAGGGGCTTGAGTCGGCGCGCGAGCAACGCCAGAAAGATCAGGCGCGCGACCGCGTGCTGGCCAAGATCGTCGCCGCGCACGACTTCCCGGTGCCCGAGGCGCTGGTGGAGCAACAGATGGACGTGCGGCTGGAGCGGGCGGTGCGCTCGCTGGCGTCGCAGGGGGTGGACCCGCGGGCGCTCAACGTGGATTGGGTGTCGATGCGGAGCCGTCAAAGGGACCGCGCCGTCGAAGACGTGAAGGCCGAATTGCTGCTCGACCACATCGCGACGGAAGAGAAGTTCGAAGTAAACGATGAAGAACTGGAAAAAGAGATCGCCGGGCTAGCGGAACGCAGTGGCGAATCCGCGGCAGTGATGCGCGCGCGCTTGACAAAGCAAGGAGCGCTCGATAGGATGAAATCGAAGCTTCGGAGTGAGAAGACTCTGGAGTGGCTCTGCCAGAATTCCCGGATCCGGACCCAGGAAAAGAAGGAAACGTAAAGCCCCGGCCGGTTTCCCGCGCGAATCCCAGAATACGACATCGATGAATCACCCCGACCAGCCCGAAGCATACGCCACCACACTCGTTCCGATGGTGGTCGAACAGACCAATCGCGGGGAACGCGCCTACGACATCTACTCGCGGCTGCTGAAAGACAACATCATCTTCATCGGCACGCCGATCGACGATCACGTGGCGAATCTGGTGACGGCGCAGTTGCTGTTCCTCGAAGCGGAGGATCCGGAGAAGGACATCTCGGTCTACATCAATTCTCCGGGCGGCTCGATTACGGCCGGGATGGCGATTTACGATACGATCCAGTTCGTGCGGCCGGACGTGGTGACCATTTGCGTGGGGCAAGCGGCTTCGATTGCCGCGCTTCTGCTGACTTGCGGCGCGCCCAAGAAGCGCTTCGCCTTGCCGAACTCGCGAATCCTGATTCACCAGCCGTGGATGTCCGGCTTGTCCGGGCAGGCGACGGACATCGACATCCACGCGAAAGAGATCCTGCGCATGCGGAGCGTGATCAATCAATTGCTCGCCGATCACAGCGGCCAGCCGATCGAGAAAGTCGAGCACGACGTCGAGCGCGATTTCATTTTGTCGTCGGAGCAGGCCAAGGAGTACGGCCTGATCGACGAGATCATTTCCAAGCATCGCTGATCCGTACCTAACAGTTAGTAGCCAGTTCGTGTTCGCGCGTCCGGGGACGGTAGAACGAGCCTAGAATGATTCGCGCGGCAATCCGGGTGCCTTGGGGCCGCGGAAGGAAGTACCGCCGTTGAAAAAACCGACCACCGAAGAGCCACTGCGCTGTTCGTTCTGCCACAAGACGCAGGAGCAGGTCGAGAAACTCATCAGCTCGCCTTCGGACTATCCGCGCGCCTACATTTGCAACGAGTGCGTCAGCGTTTGCGAGCAGATTCTCGAAGAGGAAAAGCGCGAGCAATCGGGGCCCGTCAATCGCCGCTTGCCGCGTCCGCCGGAGATCAAATCGTTTCTGGACGGCTACGTGATCGGCCAGGACAAGACCAAGAAGAAACTGGCGGTCGCGGTCTACAACCATTACAAGCGGATTTTCCTGAACCGGCAGCCCGGCGACGTTGAGCTGACAAAATCCAATATTCTGCTGATCGGCCCGACGGGCACGGGCAAGACGCTGCTGGCGCAGACGCTTTCGCGCATGCTCGAAGTTCCGTTTGCGATCGTGGACGCCACAACGTTGACCGAGGCCGGGTACGTCGGCGAGGACGTTGAGAACATCATTCTCAAGCTGCTGCAGAATGCCGACGGCGATGTGACCAAAGCGCAGCAGGGCATCATCTATATCGATGAGATCGACAAGATCTCGAAGAAGGACGAGAACCCCTCGATCACGCGGGACGTCTCCGGCGAGGGCGTGCAGCAAGCGCTGCTGAAGATTCTCGAGGGCACGGTGGCGAACGTGCCGCCGCAGGGCGGGCGCAAGCACCCGCACCAGGAATTCACGCCCGTGGACACCACGAACATCCTGTTCATTTGCGGCGGAGCTTTCGTTGGACTGGAAAAGATCATCGAGCGGCGCGTCGGGCAGAAATCGCTGGGTTTCCACACGGACGCGCAGCCTTCGACGGCCAGCCGCCGCAACATCGAGACGCTCGAGCAAGTGCAGCCGACGGACTTGATCCGCTACGGCCTGATTCCGGAATTCGTGGGACGCCTGCCTGTGCTGGGCGTGCTGGGCGACCTCGACAAGGCGGCGCTGATGCGCATCTTGACCGAGCCGAAGAACGCGCTGATCCGCCAGTACCAGCGGCTGTTTGAATTTGAAAACGTGCGGCTCCGCTTCAGCGACGAAGCGCTGGAGACCGTCGCCGAGCTGGCGATGCAGCGCAAGGTGGGCGCGCGCGGCCTGCGCATGATCCTTGAGGACTTGATGCTGGAGTTGATGTACCACCTGCCGACGCAGCGCAAGGTGCGCGAGTTTTCCGTCACGGCCGACATGGTGCGCGGCCGCGAGATCAACTGGAGCTTGCTCGAGAAGGCGGGATGAAGCGCGAAGGAGACTTGGACCGCGAAGCAATGTTCAATCGAGAAAAATCCGATTTGAAGCGCCTGCCGATGATGCCAGTGCGGGACATGGTCATCTTCCCGCAGATGATGTCGCCGTTCATCGTCGGGCGGGAAAGCTCCGTCCGGGCGCTGGAAGAGGCGCTGGCGGGCGACAAGAAGATTTTCCTCGCCACGCAGCACGACGCTTCGCTCGACGACCCCAAGCCCGAGGAGATCTACACGGTCGGAACCATCGCCAACATCGTCCAGAGCGTGAAGCTCGCCGACGGCAACATCAAGGTTCTGGTCGAAGGAGTGGAGCGCGGGAAGGTCGCGCAGGTAACGAGCGAAGAAGGCTTCTTCCGCGCCTCGGTGCGCGCGATCCCGAACCGCGCCGAGCCGTCGCCGCAAGTGGAGCAGGCCGTCACGCGGGTCACCGGCCTGTTCGAGCAGTACGTCAAGCTCTCGCAGAACTTGAATTACGATTCGATGATCGCGGCCGTGCGCGCCGACGACGCCGCGAAGCTGTCCGACAGCGTCGCCTCCAACCTGCAGATCCCCGTCGAAGAGAAGCAGGAATTGCTTGAGTGCTTCGATCCGCTCGAGCGGCTGAATCGCGTGGCCGACATCCTCGACGGCGAAATCGAGAAGCTGAACGTCGAGCGCAACATCAATACGCGCGTGAAGCGCCAGATGGAGCGCGCGCAAAAAGAGTACTACCTGAACGAGAAATTGAAAGCCATCCACAAGGAATTGGGCCGCGGCGAAAAGAACGAGCTCGAAGAGCTGAAGAAGAAAATCGACACCGCGGGCATGCCCAAGGACACGCACGAAAAGGCGATTCAGGAACTCAAGCGGCTGGAAATGATGCCGCCGATGTCGGCGGAATCCACCGTCAGCCGGAATTACATCGACTGGCTGATCGCCGTGCCGTGGAAGAAGAAGTCCAAAGAGATCCGGGACATCGCGGTCGCCGAGCGCATCCTGGAAGAAGATCACTACGGGCTCGAGAAGGTGAAGGAGCGCATCCTCGAGTACCTTGCGGTGCGCCAACTGGTGAAGAACCCGCGCGGGTCGATCTTGTGTTTTGTCGGGCCGCCCGGCGTGGGAAAAACTTCGCTGGCGATGTCCATCGGCCGGGCGACGGGGCGCAAGTTCGTGCGCGTCTCGCTCGGCGGCGTGCGTGATGAAGCGGAAATCCGCGGCCATCGGCGCACCTACATCGGAGCGCTGCCGGGCCAGATCATCCAGCTGATGAAGAAGGCGGGCACGGTGAACCCGATCTTCGTGCTGGACGAAGTGGACAAGATGTCCACCGATTTTCGGGGCGATCCTTCGGCGGCGCTGATGGAGGTGCTGGACCCGGAGTTGAATCACGCCTTCACCGATCACTACCTCGACGTCGAATACGATCTCTCCAAGGTGATGTTCATCTGCACGGCCAACGTCCTGCACACGATCCCGCAGCCGCTGCAGGACCGCATGGAAGTTCTCCGCATCCCGGGTTATACCGAGAACGAGAAGATGCAGATCGCGAAGCGTTTCCTGGTGAAAAAGCAGCGCGAGCTGACGGGTTTGTCCGAAGAAAACATCATTTTCTCCGACGAAGCGCTGACCGCCATCATCCGCCATTACACGCATGAAGCGGGCGTGCGCAACCTCGAGCGCGAGATCGCCAACATCTGCCGCAAGAATTCGCGCCGGGTGGTGAAAGAGGGCCGCGGGATCCACGTGGAGATCACGCCGGCGAACGTTGGCGAATTCCTCGGCGTGATCAAGTTCCGCGAAATCTGGGCGGAGAAGAAGAACGAGATTGGCCTGGCGACGGGCCTGGCCTGGACCGAAGTCGGCGGCCAGGTGCTCTCGACCGAATCCACGCTGATGGAAGGCAAGGGGCGATTGACGCTCACGGGCAAGCTGGGCGACGTCATGCAGGAATCCGCGCAAGCGGCCATGAGCTACGTGCGCTCGCGAACGGCGCTGTTCGGCCTGCCGCGCGATTTCTACCGGCACGTCGACATTCACGTGCACGTCCCCGAAGGGGCGATCCCGAAAGACGGACCTTCGGCCGGCATTACGATCGCGACGACCATCGTGAGCGCGCTGACGCGCATCCCCGTGCGCTGCGACGTGGCCATGACCGGGGAGATTACGCTGCGGGGCAAGGTCCTGCCCATCGGCGGCGTGAAGGAAAAGCTGCTCGCCGCGCATCGCGTGGGCATGCGCACCGTGATTCTTCCGAAAGACAACGAAAAGGATTTGGCGGAAATTCCAGCGGAGGTTCAGGCGAACCTCACGCTTCGCTTCGTCGAGACGATGGACGAGGTCTTGCAGTTTGCCCTCGAGCATCCCGTCCAAACGGCTGCGCCGGGGCCGGTGCCTGAAGTGGCGGCCGACTTCCGCGCGGAAGCCGAGAGCGATCAGGAATTGACAAATTAAAGGAGAGCACTCCGCTCTCCCTCCCGGAATCAAATCAGGGTGAAGTGTTCCGGGACGCATTGGACTTTGCGCCCTTCTCGGGGCGCAAGAATTCGATTTCACGTTTGGACCGTGGCTGGAAGCGGCATCGCCTGCCCGGAATCCTCCGAAATCGCTACTCCGGCCTGAATTCGAGGTCTAACGTAAGGAAAGCAAAACGATGAGTATTAGCCTTGCAGAACTGAAAGAGAAGAACATCACCGATCTGGCGAAGATTGCCAAGGACCTGCAGATCCAGGGCGCCAGCGGCATGCGCAAGCAGGAGTTGATATTCCAGATTCTCCGCGCACAAACGGAGAAGAACGGATTGATCTTCTCCGAGGGCGTGCTGGAATGCCTGCCGGACGGTTTCGGGTTCCTCCGCGCGCCCGAGTACAACTACCTGCCGGGCCCGGACGACATCTACGTCTCGCCGTCGCAGATTCGCAAGTTCGACCTGCGCACCGGCGACACCGTCTCCGGGCAGGTGCGTCCTCCGAAGGACGGCGAGCGCTACTTCGCGCTGATCAAAGTGGAAGCCGTCAACTTCGAGGATCCCGAAGTCGCGCGCAACAAGATCTTCTTCGACAACCTGACGCCGCTCTACCCGGCGGGCCGGCTGAAGATGGAAACCTCGAAGGAGAATCTCACGGGACGAGTGCTCGATCTGCTCTGCCCGGTCGGCAAAGGGCAGCGCGGATTGATCGTCGCGCCCCCGCGCACCGGCAAGACGATGATGCTGCAGAACATCGCGAACTCGGTCAGCACCAATCATCCTGAGGTTGCGCTGATCGTGCTGTTGATCGACGAGCGGCCCGAGGAAGTCACGGACATGCAGCGCACCGTAAAGGGCGAAGTCATCAGCTCGACGTTCGACGAGCCGCCGCAGCGGCACATTCAGGTCGCCGAGATGGTGCTCGAGAAGGCGAAGCGGCTGGTGGAGCACAAGCGCGATGTCGTCATCCTGCTTGACTCGATCACGCGACTCTCGCGCGCCTATAACGCCGTCACGCCGCCTTCGGGCAAAGTGCTTTCCGGCGGTATCGACGCCAACGCGCTGCAGCGGCCGCGGCGCTTCTTCGCGGCGGCGCGCAATATCGAAGAGACCGGCTCGCTCACCATCATCGCCACCGCGCTGATCGATACCGGCAGCCGCATGGACGACGTCATCTTCGAAGAGTTCAAGGGCACCGGCAACATGGAAATCAATCTCGATCGCCGCCTGGTGGACAAGCGCATCTTTCCGGCAATCGACATCAACCGCTCCGGAACGCGTAAGGAAGAGCTGCTGATGCCGCCGGACGAGTTGAACCGCGTGTGGGTGCTACGGAAGGTGCTGAACCCGCTCTCTCCCGTGGAAGCGATGGAACTGCTGCTGGGCCGGCTGTCCAAGACTAAGTCGAACGCCGAATTCCTCGCGTCCATGTCCAGCCCGGCCTGAGCCCGCCGTCCGGCTTTTCTACAGCTTAATTTTCAATTCAAGGATTTCTAGGCGCGGCTTCATGCGCCGCCGGGGCATTCGTGCGCGCTTTCTCGGACGCAATCCACGCGTGAACCTGCTGCTCGAGCACGTCCATAGGCAACGCGCCTTCGCCAAGGATCGTGTCGTGAAACGCGCGCTCGTCGAAACGCTCGCCGAGCGCGCTTTCCGCTTCGTTGCGCAGACGGCGAATCTCCATCTGGCCGATCTTGTAGCCGAGCGCCTGGCCCGGCCAGACGATGTAGCGATCCACTTCCACGACGACGTTGCGCTCGGGCACGGCGGAATTATCGCGGAAATACTGAAGAGCCTGCTCGCGCGTCCATCCCATGGAATGAATCCCGGTGTCCACCACGAGGCGAATCGCGCGCCACATCTCGTCGTTGATCTGGCCGAATTTCATGTACGGGTCCGTGTAGAGGCCGAGTTCCTCGCCCATGGTTTCGCAGTACAGCGCCCAGCCTTCCATGTACGCCGTATAACCCAGCTGCTTGCGGAACTCCGGTATCCCCTGCATTTCCTGCGCGAGGGAAAGCTGCAAGTGATGGCCGGGGACGGACTCGTGCAGCGTCAGCGATTCGGACTCCCATTTCGGCCGCTGCGGCAGATCGTACGTATTCACCATGAACCAGCCGGGGCGCCCGACCGGCGACGCGCCAGGCTGGTAGTACGCCATGAACTGCGACGGCGCGATTGCCGCGGGAACCTCCTTCACGCCGTAGGTCAGGCGCGGCAGCTTGCCGATGATGAGCGGTAATTGCGGGTCGATGCGCTTGGTGAGGTCGCGGTAGTACATCAACATTTCGCCGGCGCTTGAGAAGAAGAAACGCGGATCGCTGTGCAGGAATTGGCTGAACTGCTGCAGCGTTCCGTGGAAGCCGGTCTGCGCCATTACGCTGTCCATCTCGGCGCGGAGGCGCTTCACTTCGTCGAGGCCGATCTGGTGAATTTGCTGCGGCGTGAGATTCGTGGTCGTATGCCAGCGCACGTTGTACGCGTAGTTGGCCGCGCCATCGGGCAGATCGCTCATGGCGACGCTTTCGGCGCACTGCGGAATGTAGGTATTCACCAGGAAATCGCGCAGCTTCTGGAACGCGGGCACGAAACTCTCGCGGTACGCCGCGCGCGCTTCGTCGTGAAGGCGCGACTGCTCTTGCGCGGGAATTCCCTCGGGGAATTTCTGGAACGCCGCGAGCAGCGGGCTCCTGTCGGGATCGTCGAAAATTTGATCCGTCACCTGCTTCGGGACATCGCGCAGCGTCACTTTCGGCGGCATGCTGTGCTCGCGCATTCCGTCCTGCATTTCCGCGATCGTGTCATCCATCAGCCGCGGCACGCCGCGGAGCCGCGCCACAATGTCCTCGTAGTCGCTCGCGTGTTCGGCGGGCATCAGCGCGATGATCTGGGCGACGGTCTGCTGCACGCCTTCCACTTGATTGATCGGACGCAGCAGGCTCGGGATCGAGACGGAGCCGAAGGGGAACGGATCGTTGTGGAAGCGCAAGCCTTCGATGGCGGTTTGAAGGAGCCGGCGATAGAGGTCGTAGTTCAAGCGATCTTCGGCGTTCAGCGGATCTCGCGGTATGCTCTCAAGCTCGTGCAGCGAGGCGCGCAAATGCGCTTCGCGCCGCGCCATCGCCTCGGGCGAAAGGTCCGCCCAGCGGTTGTTGTACCCCGGCGCGCCGATGGACGTTGCAAACTCCGGATATTCCTTTATCCAGTAGTTCCAATCCTGTTCGAGGAAATGGCGCAGCCGGGGCGATCCTGTCTCGGCGGGAGCTGCGGTTCTCTCCTGCGGCGCTGCAGTTAGCGGCACTGCGAGAAGAAAAGCGGAAAAAAGAAAAAAGACAAAATGGCGAGTCACGAGTTTACCTCCGGGAAAATCTCAGGATGTGCCGCGCGCCGCGCCGGATTCCATCCGCGCTTCCGCCAGCAAAACGATCAGGCGCGCTGTTTCTTCGGCATCCATCGCGGTATTGTCCACCAGCACGGCGTCCGCTGCGCGAACCAGCGGGGAGGCGGCGCGCTGCGAGTCGCGGCGGTCGCGGTCGTGAACTTCTTCGAGCGTTTGCTCCAGGCTCACGGCGTCGCCCTTTTGCTGGTGCTCGAGCCACCGTCTGCGCGCGCGCACTTCAGGCGATGCGACGAGGAAGATCTTCAGCCCGGCACCCGGGAACACAACCGACCCGATGTCGCGGCCTTCCATCACGACTCCGCCCTGCGCGCCCGCGCGTTGCTGCTGCGCCACCAGCACGCGCCGTACGCCCGGAAGCAGGGCCACTTTCGATGCGCCCAGCGCAATCGCGGGCGTGCGAATGGCCGGGGTCACGTCTTCGCCATCCACGCGCACGCGCATGCCCTCCGGTCCCCGATCGAGATCGATGCGCGCGGCCTGCGCCATGCGTTCGAGGCGCTCCGGCGCGTCGAGCGGCACGCCGTCGCGCATCGCCTTCCACGCCACGGCGCGATACATCGCGCCGCTATCGAGATACGCGTAGCCCAGCAGCTCCGCCACGCGGCGCGCCACAGTGCTTTTTCCCGAGCCGACCGGCCCGTCAATCGCAATAATCAGTCTTTCCACCGGGATGTTTCGCGCGCCCTCTCGGGCGGCCTCAGATACGCTTGAACGCGCGCTCGATCTCGCGCAACGAATAGCGCAGGACGACCGGCCGGCCGTGCGGGCAACTCATCGGCGCGTCGGTCCTGGCGAGCTCGTCGAGCAGCCATTCCATTTTCTTCTGGTCGAGCGGCATGTTCACTTTGATCGCCGCGCGACAGGAAGTCGAGGCCGCAATCTTTGCCTGGAGCGTGTCGATCGAAATTGCGGAGTTTTCGCGCTCGATCCCGTCCAGGATTTCGAGCAGTAATTTTTCCGCGTCCGCGCTGGCAATCCCCGCCGGCGTCGCCTGGATCGCGACGCTGCGCAGCCCCATCGGCGACACTTCGAATCCGTTCGCCGAAAGCTCTTCGGCGATGCGCTCGAATGTCACGAGTTGGCGCGGCGAAAGCTCCGCCACGATCGGCACGAGGACGCGCTGGCCGGTGAGCTGCCCCGCGCGGCGCGCCTGCAGGTGCTGCTCGAAAAGAATTCGCTCATGGGCGACGTGCTGATCGATCAGCCAAAGGCCTTCGCCGTTTACCGCGACGATGAAGCTCGCGTTCACCTGCCCAAGCGGCTTCAAATCCAGCAGGCTCGAGGCGCTCGCCGGCGCTTCGGCTTGCTGCGTCGCAAGGTCGCGGAATCGTTCGGCGAAGGTTGGCGCCGGCGCATCGGACGTGGCGTTGGGCGCGGGGCCGTCCGTCGCGCCGGGCTCGAACTGGAATCGCTGCGCTTCCGGCTGAGCGGGCGCCGTGGTGAGCGCGAACTCTTCCGCAGTCGCGCCGCCGCCGAACGGCATCATGGGGGGAATCACGGCGCACGACAATCCTCCTGCGTTCGAATCGCCGGAGATGACCGGCGCGCCCTGTTGCGCCGAGCCCGCGGCCAGGCCCACTGCCGCGGCGGAGACGAAACTCGGGATGGGCCGCGCCCGCGTTAGCGCCTGGCGAATCGCGTCACGCGCGAAATCGTGGACGAATTGCGGATGCCGGAAGCGCACCTCGATCTTCGCGGGATGAACGTTGACGTCCACCTCGTCGCTCGGCAATTCCAGAAACAGCAGCACGGCGGGGAAGACATTTTGCGGAACGATGTTGCGATACGCCTCGTGGATCGCGTGCAGGATCAACCGGTCGCGCACGAGCCGCGGTTCACGAAAATATAGATGCTGTTCCGGTTTGCGCGCTGTACTTCCGGCCGAGAGACAAATCCGCTCGCCCCCAATTGCGCCGCGTGCTCTTCGGCCTCGATTTCCGGCTCCATGATGGCCGCGCGCATAGGCGCCTGCACCGGCGGAATCTCCACGAGTTCATCGAGCGCCTGCCGCCCGAACAATTGATACACGCGATCCGTTAGATTCGCCGCCGGCGCCGCATCCACGATGTCCTGCGTCGGCGACTTCAGCACGAAATGCTTGTCGGGATTGGCCAGGGCGTAGTGCGTCACGAGCGAAGCGATGTGGCCGAGCTCGGTCGTGTCCGACTTCAGAAACTTTCGCCGCGCCGGCACGCAGTAGAACAAATCCGCGACGCTCACCGTGGTGCCCGCGGGCAAACCCGCGGGTTTCACGCCCACCAGTTTGCCGCCCGCGAATTCGATGCGCGTGCCTTCTTCTTCCTCCGCGGCGCGCGTTTCGAGCAGAAGCCGTGAGACCGCCGCGATCGAAGGCAGCGCTTCGCCGCGGAATCCGAGCGTCTCGATCGAGAGCAGGTCGTCCGCCGTGCGCAGCTTCGAGGTCGCGTGCCGCTCGAACGCAAGCAGGGCGTCGTCGTGCGCCATGCCGCAACCGTCGTCGCTCACGCGGATCATCCGCCGCCCGCCCGCCTCAGTTTCGACGCGCACCGTGTGCGCCCCCGCGTCCAGCGCGTTCTCGAGGAGCTCCTTCACAACGGACGCCGGCCGTTCGACAACTTCTCCCGCGGCGATTTTGTTCGCCACATTCTCCGGCAATATGCGTATCCGGCTCATCGCGTGCGGCTACTTCTTGGGCTCCTTCAACTCTATCCCTAGCTCATCCAGTTGCGTCTTGTCCACTGTGGAAGGCGCGTCGGCCATCAAGTCCTGCGCCGCGGTGGTCTTTGCAAACGCGATCACTTCGCGTATCGACCTTTCGCCGGCCAGCAAAGCCACCACGCGATCGAGGCCCAGCGCGATGCCACCGTGCGGCGGCGTGCCGTAGGTCAGCGCATCGAGAAAAAATCCGAAGCGTCCGCGCTGCTGTTCCTCGCTCAGACCCAGCGCGCGAAATACGCGCGCTTGAATCTCCTCCAGGTGATTTCGGATGCTCCCCGAGCCCAGCTCCACGCCGTTCAGCACCAGATCGTATCCCTTCGATCGCATCGAGAGCCGCACTTCGTCCGACGGATCCTCCAGCTTCGGCAAATCCTCTTCGACGATTCCGGTGAACGGATGCTGGGCGCTCACAACGCACTTCTCCGAATCGCTCCACTCGAACAGCGCGAATCCCGTGATCCAAAGAAACTTCCATACGTCCTTCGGCACAAGATTCAATTTCTCGGCCAAGAAGAGCCGCACTTGCCCCGCCACCAGCGCCGCCGCGTCCGTCCCGGGAATCTGCTCTTTGGCCGCCACGGCAATCACCAAATCGCCCGGCTTCGCACCTGTCGCGCCCGCGATCTTGCGAAGCGCTTCGGCGCCGAGCATCTTTTCGAGCGATGAGGCCACGCCCTCCGCCGTCACCTTCATCGCGAACACGCCCGCCGCACCGGCCGCCTTTGCCCGCTCCGTTAACTCATCGAGTTGCTTGCGCGAAAACGCCGCCGCGCCCGGCGCCGCAATCGCCCGCACGTTTCCGTGGATGCGCAGCGTCTCGCGGTTCGCCGCGAAGTGCGCCGTGACGTCGTGCAACTCCATGCCGAATCGCACGTCCGGCTTGTCCGAACCGTATCGCGCGATCGCCTCGCGATATTCCATTCGCGGGAAGGGTCCCTTCGCCACGATTCCCGCCGCGGCGCACGCTCGCTCCATTACGCGTTCGATCACGCCGAAAATGGCGTCCTGCGTCGGGAACGACATCTCCAGATCGAGTTGCGTGAATTCCGGCTGCCGGTCTGCGCGCAAATCCTCGTCGCGGAAACAGCGTACGATCTGGAAGTAGCGGTCGAGCCCTCCGATCATCAGGATTTGCTTGAAGATCTGCGGAGATTGCGGCAGCGCGTAGAATTGCCCGTGATGCACGCGGCTCGGCACAAGATAATCGCGTGCGCCCTCCGGCGTCGAGCGCGTCAGCATCGGCGTCTCGATTTCGAGAAAGCCCAGCTCGTCGAGCGCGCGGCGGATCTCGAGCACCACTTTGTGGCGCAGCGCGAGGTTCCGCTTCGGCCGCGAACGCCGCAAATCCAGATAGCGGTAGCGAAGCCGCGTCTCTTCCCCCGCGTTCACTTCGTCTTCGATTTGAAACGGCGGCGTCTTCGCCGCGTTCAGCAAGCGCAGCTCCGCGCCGATCACTTCCACTTCGCCCGACGGCAATTCCGGATTCGGTTTCTGCCGCGGCACCACTCGTCCGCGCACCGCCACGACGTACTCCGGCCGCACTTCATCCGCGCGCGCGTGCGCCGCTGCATTCAGCTCCTTGTTGAAGACGACTTGCGCGATACCCGCGCGGTCGCGCACATCGAGAAAAATCAAATTGCCCAGGTCGCGCCGCCGGTGCACCCATCCCGCCAGCGTGACCTCGCGCTCCGCATCCGACGCGCGCAAATCACCGCAATACTTCGTTCGCTGCCAATCTCCCAACGCGTCCAGTGTCATGGTCCCCTTCGTCCTGCTCGCGGCCTCCGCCGCAATCCGCCTTTGCCGTTTCCCCTGTAGGGGCGGAGCTCGTCTGCGCCCGCTTTTCTCCGGCGGGCGGGCGAGGAATAATCCCGCTGCTTCCTCGCTAGCCTGTCACACGCGATTCGCGTCATGCCTGCCCGCAGGCAGGCGCAAATACTCCATCAATTCCTCTTCCTTCAATTTCTGCTGCGTGCCATCCGCCAGCTTCTTTACGCTGAACGAGCCTGACGCCAACTCGTCTTCACCGATGATCACAGCGTGGCGCGCGCCCAGCCTGTCCGCGAGGCTGAGCGATTTCTTGAATTTCATCTCGTCCGCAGGTAATTCTACGCGCAAACCCTCCGAGCGCAGCCGGTGCGCCAGTTTCGCCGCCGCCGGATACGCCGCTGCGCCGAACCAAACAAGAAACACATCGAGCCCGCTCTCCCTTTGGAGTGCGGCGGCTTGGCGCTGCTTTTCCCCCTGCAGCGAAAGAATCAGCCGGTCGGTCCCGATTGCAAATCCGATTCCCTTGGTCGGCGGGCCGCCCAGCAGTTCGACGAGCCCATCGTACCGCCCGCCTCCGCAGATCGCGTCCTGCGAACCGAGCCCCGGCGCCGTAATCTCGAACGTCGTGCGCATGTAATAGTCGAGCCCGCGCACGAGCCGCCAGTTCAATTCATACGCGATGCCGCGCAGTTTCAATTGCTCCTGCAAATGCGCGAAGTGTTCGCGGCACTCGGCGCACAAATGATCGGAGATGTGCGGCAGCGTTTCGATGATGTGCTGCTCTTCCGGCAGCTTCGAGTCCAACACGCGCAATGGATTCGTCTCGATGCGCCGCTGGCTGTCCGCGCCGAGCTGATCTTTTACCTTGCGCAACGCCTCACGCAGCTTCTCGACGTACGCGGGGCGGCACTCTTTGCATCCGATGGAATTGAGATACAGCTTCGCGCCCTTCAGTTCCAATCGCTCAAGAAACATGGACAGCATCTCGAGCACGTCGGCGTCGATCCGCGGATTGTCCGACGCGCCCAGCACCTCCGCGCCGATCTGATAGAACTGTCTATGGCGGCCCTTCTGCGGACGCTCCCGCCGGAACATCGGCCCGATGTAATAGAGCTTCACATCGCCGGGCAGCGTGTGCATCCCATGCTCGATGTACGCGCGGCAAACGCTCGCCGTCGCTTCGGGCCGCAAGCTGAGGCTCTCGCCTATCTTCACGTACGCCGCCGTATGTCGGAGAAGGTCAATTATTCTGAGAATTTCTTCGTTGTTCCATTGGCTCGATTTCCTCAGAGAGTCGAGGTAGTCCACGCCTGACTGGAAGTACTTGAAAAACCCCGCCGCGTCTTCATCAATCTCAAGTAGGCCCTGCGCAATCGCTTCGGCGCGGCGGTTGACAAAGCCATCGACAAAATTGCGAAACACATCAGCAGCACTCCGATCTATCTCCGCCTGGGTTACGAAGTTCCTCACGCATTCCCGAGCGTGAAGCAGTGCGCCACCTCCTTGCTCGTCGAAGGAGAACATCTCTTTGGAGACGATATCGGTGTCAGCCCCCACTGAACGCGCAAACAGTTCTGTTGGCTCAAAGATCGGCAACCGAATCTCACCGAAGCCGAATGATTCAAACACCGCTCGCGCGGTCTGTTCGACGCGATTCCACAACGTCGGGTCCGGCGGGAGAATGTCGCGCACTCCCTTGATCGCTTGGAATTTCACAGGTTGGGTTCTTCCTCGCTCGCCACTTCTGCCTTGTACGTTTCGGCGTACTCGGCGTAGCGTGCGGCGTACGCGTCAATGCCTTGCAAATCTTTCGCCGTCAGCGGGCGCCGGAATTGCCCCGGATGCCCCATGAAGAGGCTGCCTGGTGGCACATCCGTTCCTTCGAGCACCAGCGTTCCCGCGCCGATAATCGAGCCGGTCCCGATTCGTGCGCCGTTCAGGATGATCGCGCCCATCCCGATCAGCACGCGCGATTCAATCGTGCAGCCGTGCAGGACGGCCCCGTGCCCCACGGTCACGCTGTCGCCGATTTCGAGCGGGTACTTGTCGCGCATCACGTGCAGCACCGAGCCGTCCTGAATATTTGTCCGCGCGCCGATGCGGATGTGGTTCACGTCGCCGCGAATCACCACTCCCGGCCAGACGCTGGAAACCTCGCCGATCGTGACGTCCCCAATCACGATCGCCGCCGGGTCAATGTACGCCGACGCCGCAATCTCCGGCCGTCTTCCGAGGCAACTCCGAATCAACTCTCACCTCATTTTCCGATTTCCCGCTCGCCACTAGCCACTTCTGCAGATTCCCCGGCAAAGTTTATCAAGAACCCCTCGCAGATACGAAATTCATTGCTCGATGGTACTCTCGCAACTCGCGCCAGGCAGACCCGCTCTCCCAAGCGCCCATTGAGCGCACCGTTTTTGGCGGGCCACGTAATCCCGTGCCTCGCCGTAGCCTCGGCGAAGGCGAATGCCCGCCCGCATTTCCCGGTGCTCGTTTAGCTACTTGACAATCTTCGGTGTCCCGTCCATCTTCATAGGCTTTGCTCTCGAGGCCTCAGAAGGCAAGGAGGGTGCGTGCCGGGTCCGGTGAAAGTTCGGCTCTGTTTTCACAACCATTGCTTTGACGGCGCGGCGTCGTCGGCGGTCTTTCTGCGCTTCTATCAGTCGCGCGTCCAACCGAACTCTGAATTTCACTTCACCGGCATGGTGCACCGCGCGTCGAGTCTGTTCGACGACGACACCTTCGACGGCGATGAGAACGCCATCGTTGACTTCAAGTACTCAAGCTCGCCGCGCGTCACCTGGTGGTTCGACCATCACCAGAGCGCGTTCCTCACTCCCGCCGACGCCGAGAACTTCCGACACGACGCTTCGGGCCATAAGTTCTACGATCCCGCGTACAAATCCTGCACGAAACTGATTGCCGACATCGCCGGCAAGAAATTTGGTTTCGATGCTTCGCCGCTCTCCGAACTGGTTCATTGGGGAGACATCATCGACGGGGCGCAGTATCCGACGCCTGAATCTGCCGTCGAAATGCGCGAGCCCGCGACGCAATTAGCCCTGGTGATCGAAGCCACTCACGATTCCGAACTGCCGGCGCGGCTCATTCCGGAAATGGCCGTCAGGCCTTTGGCGGAAATCGTGCGCCTGCCGATCGTGGCGGAGCAACTCGGCCCTTTGCTCGAGCGCCACAGATGGTCGATCGAGATACTGCGCGAACGCTCGGAGTGCCGCGGCGGCGTGATCTTTTTCGACGTGAGCGACCTCGATTTCGAGGGCTACAACAAATTCATCCCCTATCTGCTTCACCGCGAGGCCATCTACTCCGTCGGCGTGAGCGCGTCGCCTACGCGCGCGAAAATTTCTCTTGGCTCGAATCCCTGGAATACCCGCGCCGTCGAGAAGAATTTGGCGTCGCTGGCGGAAACCTATGGCGGCGGCGGACATCCCCGCGTGGCTGCGATTTCGCTCGATCCCGGCGATATCGAACGTGCTCGCCAGGTCGCGCGCAACATTGCCGCACAACTCCGGGATTGATGTTCCAACTTGAAACGCGGCGATTTCGTTGCCTTTGCACCCTAATTGTTGGCGTTTCCGCCTCGCTGTGTCTCTCTGCTTCTGGACGACTCCGCCGCGCTTGCTCTAGTCTGAAGTCACCCCCTCATGCCTCGAAGGCAATTTGATGGAAGGAGCGCCGCGAGCGCTCGGCGCAATCCAATGGTTACCTCGACGAATCATGGTATCCGCAGCGAACATCGGGGCAAGATTGAGCAGCCGATTCGCGTCCGTGCGGTAACCGATGCCGATGAGATCGACCTCTGCCGTACGATGAACGTTTCCAAGAGCGGCCTCTACTTCGTTTCGGATCAGCATCACTACCACGTCGGAATGCACGTTCATCTCATCCTGGGCTACCGGGACGGCGATCCCATCTTGAAGGAGTGGGTTGGCGAAGTTCTGCGCATCGAACGCCGCGACGATGGCCAGTCAGGAATTGCTGTTCGCATCCTCCTCCGTTGATTTCGTGGTTTTTTCTCTCCCTCTCTCTCTTCTCAAGCCATTATTCGCGTATTTGAAAGCTGCCGCGGTGGAGGCGAATCGCACTTGCCCCGCGCCTTGGGCTCCGCCGTCGTCGTGATATGATGAAGAGATTGTGGGCCGCTAGCTCAATGGTAGAGCAGCTGACTCTTAATCAGCGGGTTGCAGGTTCGAGTCCTGCGCGGCTCACCACTTATTTTCAACAAGTTGGCCTCTTCGGATTTCTCCGAAACAAGAAACTGTGCCCAATTTTGTGCCACACCTGAGTCAAAATCGGTCCCGCTGAGGCCGTCCACCGCGCGCCGTTTCGCTTCCATGCGGATGTGCGAGTACCGCTCCATCATCGCGCGTGAGACGTGCCCGGCTAGGGCCATGACCGTCGAGTCCGAAGCCTGAGACTCGGCCAGCCGCGAAATGAACGTGTGCCGGAGATCGTGGAAGCGGCAGGACACGCAAGCGGCCTTCCGTGCGCTTTCCCAGCCGACTTTCCAGCGGTGCATCGGCTCCGTAGGCTCAATCGCCCATGCGCACGGCTGGCGGTCGTTTCCAGCAAGCCCGTAATTCTCGTGAGGGAAGACGTAGTGCTCCGGCTGCGCATCGGGGAATTGCGCCCGCCAGTGAGTCAGCACGGCGGCGGCGCGGGGGTTTAGGGGGATGATGCGCCCGGTGCCTGCTGCGGTTTTGGATTTGCCTACCGCCAAAGAGCTACCGAGAAAGTCCACTTGCGCCCACGTGAGGCCGCGAATCTCGCTCGCGCGCATCCCCGTATTGAGCGCCAGCATTACGACAGGGTAGAGGCTCCGGCAACGGCTCTTCGAGGCCGCAGAGAGAAGCCGCGTTTCTTCGTCCTGTGTGAGTGCGCGGCCCGGCGAAGGGCTTTCCTTGAGAAAATCCACATCGGCGGCGATGGCTTCCCACATCCGATAGCGCCGCAGAATACTTCGCAGCACGCCTACTTCAAGATTCACGGTGCGATTGCTCACGCCGTCCCGCTTCCGGCGCGTCTGGTAGGCCGCCAAGTCTTCGGCCGAGAGATCGCAAAGCAAATGCTTGCCAAAGTCTGCGGTCAAATGGGAGATGGCGAGATTGTAGCTGCGGAGCGTGGAGGGCGCGATGCTGGTGCGCGTCTTGAGCCAATCAGTCGCGGCAATGGAAAAAAGGGGCGGGAGTTTGCGGCGCTTAATCTGATTCCAGCTTTCCTCTAGCTCACGTCGCCGGACGCGCTCCGCGTCCTTCGCAATGGTCTTGCTCTCGCTCTTTGCGGACTCGCGGATCATCTGCCCCGCGAATCGGAACTTGTACCACCACACGCCCCCGCGCTTGTAGAGACTCATT
Source organism: Terriglobia bacterium (assembly GCA_963819015.1). Classification (GTDB taxonomy): domain Bacteria; phylum Acidobacteriota; class Terriglobia; order Acidiferrales; family UBA7541; genus DASPOJ01. The sequence goes on along the minus strand of CAWFUN010000004.1, from coordinate 263,929 downwards.
GCCGACTCCTTTGCATCTCCTGGAGAATTTGCGAAAGGAGCTTCTCTATTCTTTCCAAAGCGAAAGTCGAGCGTAGTACGGCAGTCAGTAGCACCCCCACGCCCGCTGCCAGCAGGAAATGTCCGATCTCAATAACCCACGCCCTCATTGGTTGCCCCTCTCTTTCTTCGGCGGCCTGCCGCCTTTCTTGCCGTTCTCGCGCGCAATCTCTCGGATGCGCTTGATTCCCAGGCGCTCCAAGCGAGCCGCATAGCTGCGCTTTCCAAGCCAACTCGTAAACTGCCGAATTTCGTTCTTTCTCATGCTCTATATCCTAAGCAGTTTAGGTTTACTTGTCAAGCCCAAAGTGATAGAATCGGAGGGCGGCTAGGGTCGCTCCCGAAAAGCTGGCGCATCCGGGATGCTGCGCGGGAGGCAGTTATGCGAAACAAAGCGGTCTTCGGCGAAAAGGCATTCGAGGCAAGGCGGCGGCGCGTGAGGCGATTCGCCAGGGAGTGTCTCGACGCTGTGCAGGCGGATAAGGGGCAAGGGGGGGCGTGCGAGGCGCTTGACTTCTTAGCGCGGAAAATGGAGTGCACGAAAGAAGGGCTCATTGCCTACTTCGCGCTTACGGCGTTGAAGGGAAAGGGTGAGGTGACTCCGTCCGTTCTTCCACCGGGAGTTTCGGGGCCGAAAGAGCTTCTAAAGCATGAGAAGCGCATCCGGGAGATCGCGGAGTCCATTGGCAAACTGAACGCCGAGGAGTATTGGTACGCGGGGTATCCCTGCACAATGGCCTTTGAAGACAAAGACATCCGTAGAGAGCCCGGCCGGGAGAAAGGCGTATGGCTTCTGCGTCCGAGGCGGCGCGCCTTCAAGGAAGCAAGAAAAGCCTTTGAGAGTCTTCCTCGCACTTTAGAAATGTACGCGCGGAACTTGGGCGGCAAAGCGAGGGACGAGCTTTACTGGCGCGGGGTGCAACGGATGCAGCGGGTCGGCCAACACTGGGCGGAAGCGGACCTCCTGGAATACATACAGCATCGGACCGGGCATAAGTACCTGGAAAAAGTCGCCTCCATTCTTCGCGTCATTTACCCAATGGCCGGTCTTCCCCCCATTGAGGGCGACAGTCTACGCAAGAGAGCCTACAGAAAACGACGCCCTGCGTAGACACAACACTCCACTCCCCCCAAAAGCGGGACATAGTCACCACGATTTTTGCCCAGGTCCCGCGAAATCCTGGCACGCCTCAGTATAGCCTAGCTCTCGCTGTGCAAATTATTGACTGGAGAGAGCGATGCAAAACAATTCCACGGATCGCTTGCTGAGAGTGGAGGAAGCGGCCGAGTTGCTCGCGGTGAAGCCCAGCACAATCCGCGCGTGGTTGCTGGGCAGAAAAATTGGCCGAGTTCGTGTTGGCGCGCGTGCGGTGCGCGTGCCCGCGAGCGAAATTGACCGGATTATCGCTGAGGGTTCGATCCCGGCGCGGGAGCGGCGCAATGGCCGGTGACGCGAGCGACTCGGTTGCGACCTCGCTGGTGAAGCTGGCGCGGGCGGGCGCGGAGCTTTTTCATTTCGGCGAAAGCTGCTTCGCAACAATCGCGGTCGAGGATCACCAGGAAACGTATCCCTTGAAAGGAAGAAGTTTTCGCGGCTGGCTTGGCCGTATCTATTTTGAGCAGAAGAATCGCGCGGCCAGCGGAGAAGCGTTGGCAAGCGCCATCGCCACGCTTGAAGGGTACGCGCGGTTTCAATCCGAAGAGTGCGGGGTTTTTTTGCGCGTTGGTGAAGGGGACGGAAGAATCTATCTCGACTTGGCGAACGAGCACTGGCAAGTCTTGGAAATTTCCTGCAAGGGCTGGCGCGTCATTGAGTCGAAAGACTGCCCCGTATGTTTTGTGCGCTCGCATGGGATGCTGCCGCTGCCAACGCCGGAGCGCGGAGGGGAAATCGGCGAGCTGCGTCCCTTTCTCAACATTGCCAACGAGTCTGACTTTCGGTTGGTAGTCGGATTTCTTCTCGGAACACTTCATCCGCAAGGACCGTATCCGGCCCTGGTTTTGCATGGGGAACAAGGTTCGGCCAAGACCACCGCGGCGAAGGTACTGCGCGCGTTGAGTGACCCGAATCTTGCGCCGGTGCGGAGCGCACCGGGAGATCCGCGCGACTTGATGATCGCCGCCAATAATTCGTGGATGGTTTCCTTCGATAACATCTCGTCGCTAACGCCCTGGCTCTCTGACTGCCTCTGCCGTCTGAGCGCAGGGGGCGGATTCAGCACTCGAACACTCTACACCGATGATGAGGAAAGAATTTTCCAGGCGAAGAGGCCCGTAGTCCTGAATGGAATCGAAGAGTTGGCGACTCGGGGCGACCTGCTTGATCGTTCGCTCATTGTCTATTTGCCGCGCATCCCGGACGAACAACGCGGGGATGAAAAATCTTTCTGGGCCGCTTTCGAGGTCGCGCGCCCGCGCATCCTGGGCGCATTGGTGGACGCCGCGAGCGCCGCCCGTGCAAATGTTGAGTCCGTGAAGCTGGGAACGCTTCCGCGCATGGCCGACTTTGCGGTTTGGGTGACGGCAGCGGAGTCATCTCTCGGCTGGGAGCGTGGCGCATTTCTCGCTGCGTACTCCGAGAATCGCCGCGCGGCCAATGACCTGCCACTTGAAACATCCGTTGTGGATGCGCTGCGGAAATTGGCCCTGCCCTGGACGGGAACGGCCACGACGCTTCTAAGGGAGTTGGAAGGGCTGGCGGATGAGCGCACGCGACACTCAAGAAGCTGGCCCGCCTCCGGCCGGGCATTGTCCAACAATCTCCGGCGGCTCGTGCCAAACTTGCGATGCGCCGGAATCCACGTCGCATTTGACCGCGAGCCGGGAACTGGAAAGCGGCTCATCACCATAACCGACAACACGGGGAATCCTTCGTCACAAGCGTCACAGACGCCGCCGGGGTGTGACAGACGTGACGAATGTGACGATGAAAAACCCCCATCTTCGGGTGTCAGTGTGGCGGTTACAAGCCCCCGGACACGGAAGAAGCGAGTCGTTGAGGCTGAGGTATGAGCGTCGCTGAAAACGTAGTCGAGCGCATCGAGGGCGCGGGCGGAGAGTTGACGGTGAACGGCGAGCGCATCCGCGTACGTCTGCCGGAAGACGCCGCGCACTTGCTCGATGAGCTGCGAGCGCACAAGCAGGAAGTGCTCCTGCTTCTGAGAAAGCGCGATGGGAGCGGCCCCTGCTGGCCGCGTGAGAGCTTGGACGCGGAGCGGAAGTTTGGCGGCCAGCCGCACGTGAAGCTATTCCCCTTCATCGGTCGCAAGGTCCGCACACCGGAAGGCGCGGGGGTGCTGGTGCAGGTGTTCAAGGACCGCGCAACCGTGCTACTCGACCGCGACGCGGATAAATGCGCTTGGTTCGAGCCGGGCCAGGTCGAGCCCGTGTCTTGGGAGATGGTTTAAGAGGCTGTGATCGCCGTGGCGCTGCGAATGAAGCGCGACGCTCTCCTGAAAACTTTAGAGTAAACCGCAGGAGCAGACGATGAAACCGAAGATAGCTAGTAATAGAAGGCGTGAGAACACGCGAAAAACAGGCGCAGGCAGGGGAGGTATCATGCCCCCGGTAGAGCATCGCTGGAGGAAAGGCGGGCCGAGCCCAAACCCAGGTGGTCGCCCGAAGAACTTGCCCATCACTGAAGCCTTGCGGAAAGCCCTGACGCCAAGAGCCTGTGAGCTTCTAGTGAAACGGATCATCCGCCAAGCGCAGAAGTCTGGAAAAGCAAAGGAGTGGGAACCCATCGCGGACCGGATCGAAGGTAAGCCGATTCAGCGAGTAGCGCATGGCGGGGACGGGGAGGCCGGAGCGATTCAAATAATTTTGACCAACGCAAAATTACCCCGTTACGATGAGGAGTGAGCACGCGGCCTAAAACCCGACCGAAGGGCCATCTATTTTCGGCAGGCGGCGCTCCCTGCTAATCTCAACGTAGACGACTCTCCCGAGCAATCCTTTTCGCAATTCTCTCGGATAGTCGCACAGTTGTCGAGACACTCCTGTAGTATCTGAGGATCGGTTGAGTGTTCTCTAGCACAGCTATCGGCGCAGTCGCGGGCGTTGTCAGAGCAATCTTTTCTGCACCTCCCTAAGTTATCCGCGCAATCCTTTTCACACTGGTCCCGGTCGTCTTTGCACTCTTGCTCACCGCGCACATTTTCGTCAACGCAGTCTTTGTATTTTTGAGCGCAGTCCTGTTTGCAATCGCTTTCGCTCTCTTGTGCTGGCGTTGCCGCCAGAGAAAACAAGCTGGCGGCGAACACGAGGACAACAACGGCAAGCAAAATCCTTTGAAGCTGGCTCATGGGCACCTCCCCAATGGAATCGTGGCCCAACTCACAAGCCTATCACACTCATCGTGTGTAGACTCATCGTGTTCAAGGCCGAATGATGGCGGGGTGGCCGCCGTTGACCCTCGCTCAACTTTCGGAAAGACAGTCCGCGAACTGCGGCAAGCGCGCCGATTGTCACAAGAGAAACTCGCGGAGCTGTCAGACTTGCATCGAAACTATGTCGGGGGAGTTGAGCGCGGCGAACGGAACGTCAGCTTGCTAAACATCGTGAAACTGGCCCGCGCCTTGAACGTCCGGCCAGCGAGACTCATCGAGCGGCTGCGCTGAATTTCACTCCGCACTCAGGCGATTGCGGACGCTGCCAGGAGTACCCCGCGCTCGCAATCCGGGGCGCGTGGCGCGACGATCTCAGCGCGTCTGGGTGTCCTTCCTTTTGGTCTGACAACAGTGTGCCCTATTTTGTGCCCACCCTCTATCGGAAACAATCGCAAATGGAAGCAAAGAGGCGAGAGTGAGAATCGCCTGCACTGGCGCGGAAAATCAACACGATAGCAGAGCATCGCCCTCTGTCTTAGTCGTCTCTGGACGGTCTCTTAATCAGCGGGTTGCAGGTTCGAGTCCTGCGCGGCTCACCACAACTTTCAATAAGTTATTGACACTCTCAAGAGGCGCGAGTTCTGTCACTCTGGCGGATACAGGAGCGGGTGGGCGTCGCTTCTCGCGCACGTGTGGCGATCCTTCGGCATCATTAGCTAAGGGGGAGGGAACACCTTGCTTGCTGCGGCGGGTGCGTCTCAGCGACGTGCGCCATTCCGCATCTCCCACGATGTGACGCCACAGACCTTTCCTAGAATGAACCCGCAGCTATGGCGCAGACCCACTGGTTTCTTGTCGTATTGATTAGGACTGTGTCTGTATCCTTCGACGGGCAGGGGTGGTTCGCATCCGGGTCAATGAAGGTCACGTCATCCCCTTTCTTCCAACCATCACGACCCACATTCTCCTGAGTGATGAAATAATCCTGACCATTGGGTGGATTGTGCGGGTTGAGCGTTATGTGATACCCCGCAGGCAGCCAGGCAGTTTCGGGGACATAGTCGGAGATGCTGTTGATTTTTCCGGAACCATTTGCTGCGATGCAGACTCCAGCCAAAAGCAGGATGGCAACGATCAGCCCGGCAATCTTTCTCATAGGATTCTCCTTCTTCAATTGTGATTCCGACGGGTGGCCCGCGCCACCGTTTGTTCCTTCCTCTTGACTGCGCCCATCGAGCAGAGAATACCACCGCTGCAAAACACCGCGACGTACCGGCACGATGGCGCCCCCTCGATGGGAATAAAGGCCGCGCGCCGTGTACACCCAGTTCCTCCGGAACCAGTTCCAGGCAGGGAATTTCGAGCTGCATCGGCCGCGGGCGTTGCCGGAAGACGCGCGACGCTCGCGGCTGTCAGTCAAGTTGACCTCCGCCACAGTTCATCCCGGTTCACGCAAGCGGGCCATCTGAGGATTCGCTTGTCCGCACCGGCGGGAGCAAGCCGCCTCTGCCGCTCCAGAAGTCTGCCGCAGCAAGAGCCCCTCGCATGGCGTATCCTTGTGGGTTCCAGGCGTATTCCAGCCCGGGCGGAAGACGAATCTAAGCTTCGAGGGGGATCCCGATGAATGGCCCATTGAGTCGAGAGCAACTCGAGAAAATGCACGCCTACTGGCGCGCCGCGAACTATTTGTCGGTGGGTCAGATCTACCTCAAAGAGAATCCGTTGCTGGAACAGCCGGTGACCCTCGACGACATCAAGCCTCGGCTGCTCGGGCATTGGGGAACGACGAGCGGTCTGAATTTCATTTACACCCATCTGAACCGGCTGATCGCCGAACAAGACCTCAACATGATTTACATCATCGGACCGGGACACGGCGGTCCGGGAATCCTGGCTCACTCCTATCTGGAAGGATCCTACTCTGAAATTTATCCCGCCATCGAGCAGAACCGCGACGGCATGAAGCGGCTCTTCCGGCAATTCTCGTGGCCGTATGGCGTGCCAAGTCATGTCGCGCCCGAAACTCCCGGATCGATCCACGAGGGCGGTGAGCTCGGGTATTCGCTATTGCACGCGTACGGCGCCGCTTTCGACAATCCCGGCCTCATCGTGGCCTGCATCGTCGGAGACGGGGAAGCCGAGACGGGGCCCTGCGCCGCAAGCTGGCACTCGAATAAATTCTTGAATGCTGCAAAGGACGGAGCAGTGCTGCCGATCCTGCACCTGAACGGCTACAAGATCGCGAATCCCACCGTGCTGGCGCGCATTTCGCAGAATGAACTCGAGTCTCTATTTCACGGATACGGTTACGAGCCCCACTACGTCGAAGGCCATGAACCATTCGAGATGCACCAGAAGATGGCGGCCACTCTGGATGCGATGGTTGCCGAGATTCATGCCATTCAGAAGCGCGCGCGCGAGGAGGGCGACACGGAGCGGCCTCGCTGGCCCATGCTGATCCTTCGCACTCCCAAAGGCTGGACCGGGCCGAAAGTAGTGGATGGGAAACCGGTCGAAGGCACCTGGCGGGCGCACCAAGTGCCGTTTGCGGAGTTACGCGAGAAGCCGGAGCATCTCAAGATCCTTGAGGAGTGGATGAAGAGCTACCGGCCGGAAGAGCTGTTTGACGAGAACGGCAAATTCAAATCCGAACTCGCCGCGCTGGCCCCCAAAGGGCAGCGGCGAATGGGCATGAACCCGCACGCCAACGGCGGTTTGCTGCTCGAACCTCTGCGCCTTCCGGCGTTCCGCGATTACGCGGTGGAAGTGAAGAAGCACGGCAGCCCAGACTCCGAGGCCACGCGCATTCTCGGGAGTTATTTGCGGGACGTCATGAAGTTCAACCTCGACAAGCAGAACTTCCGCGTCTTCGGGCCCGACGAGACCGCGTCAAACCGCTTGGAGGCGCTGTATCAAGTAACCGGAAAAGCCTGGGACGCCACAACTCTACCCACGGACGAAGACCTTTCCCTTGACGGCCGCGTGATGGAAGTTCTCAGCGAGCACATGTGCGAGGGCTGGCTCGAAGGCTACTTGCTCACCGGGCGGCACGGCTGGTTTTCCTGCTACGAAGCCTTTATCCATATCATCGATGCCATGTTCAACCAGCACGCCAAATGGCTGAAGACTACACGGGACATTCCCTGGCGTAAGCCGATCGCGTCGCTCAACTACCTTCTTACTTCTCACGTGTGGCGCCAAGATCACAACGGGTTCTCCCATCAGGACCCTGGTTTCATCGACCATGTTGCGAACAAGAAAGCCAACGTCGTCCGCATCTATCTGCCGCCGGACACAAATACCTTGCTTTCGGTGGCGGACCATTGTTTGCGCAGCAGGCAGTACGTCAACCTGATCATTGCGGGTAAACAGCCCGCGCCCAATTGGCTGGACATCGAATCGGCTGTCCGCCATTGCACGACGGGGCTTGGGATATGGGAATGGGCCGGCACTGACGACGGAAATCCGAACGTCGTCATGGCCTGTGCGGGCGACGTTCCCACGCTCGAGACGCTTGCCGCCGTCTCCATATTGCGGGAACAGATTCCGGACTTGCGCATTCGCGTGGTGAACGTCGTCGACTTGATGGCCTTGCAACCCATTTCCGAGCATCCGCACGGACTCGCGGATGAAGACTTCGATGCCTTGTTCACGGTGGACAAACCCGTGATCTTCGCGTTTCACGGCTATCCGACGCTGATCCACCGGCTCACGTACCGGCGCCGCAATCACTTCAATATCCACGTCCGCGGGTACGTCGAGGAAGGGACGACAACCACGCCGTTCGACATGACCGTGCTCAACCGGCTGGACCGCTTCCAGTTGGCGCTGGATGTCGTAACGCGCGTGCCGCGCCTGAAGCCGCTCGCCGATCAGCGCCGTGCAACGCTTCACGGAGATCATGCAGCGCCACAAGTTGTATGTCTCCGAATACGGCGAGGATTTGCCCGAGGTGCGAAATTGGAAATGGACGCTGAGCTGATCCAACCATGACCCAGGCCGTTATTCTTGCGCTGAATAGCGGATCGTCATCGCTCAAGTTCGGTCTGTTCACCGCGCAGGGCGATGACGTCCATCCGCTCTGCTCGGGCGCAGTCGAGGGGATCGGTTCGGGGGCGGGAAGCTTCTGGATTCGCGATGCAAATGGCGAGAACGCTCAAGGAAGACCGCCAAATCGTTGCCGGGCAGCAGGAGGCGGTTCGCGCCGTTGTCAAAGCGCTGGAGCACCTTCCGTTTCCCGCGCCGGCTGCGGTCGGGCACCGTATCGTGCACGGAGGCCCCAAGCTTTGCGAACACCAGAAGATCACGCCGGAGGTTCTCACTACGTTGGAAGCCGCGGTTTCGTTCGCGCCGCTGCATCTCCCTCCCGCGTTGAGCATGATCCGACAAGTGCAGCAGCACTTCCCCGAAACGCCGCAGTTTGCCTGCTTTGATACGGCATTCCATCGAACCCTGCCGGAATCCGCAGCGCGCTTTGCATTGCCGCATGAGTTCTGGGAGGCGGGAGTGCGGCGCTACGGTTTTCATGGTCTCTCGTGCGAATCCGTGTTGCACACGCTGGGCGCAGACGTTCCAGCGCGTGTCATCATTGCCCATTTAGGAAGCGGCGCAAGCATTACGGCAATCGCCCACGGCGCCTCGATTGACACAACGATGGGGCTCACGCCAACCGGCGGAATCGTGATGGGCACCCGCTCCGGTGACCTCGATCCCGGCGTGTTCCTGTATATGCTCCGGACGGTGGGAAGCAACCTGGATAAGCTCGAGAAGCTGCTCGATTCCGAATCGGGGCTTTTCGGGATTTCCGGCATCTCCGGGGACATGCGGAAACTGCATGAGTCCGCAGACAATCCACGCGCGCAAGTTGCGATTGAGATTTTTTGCCGATCGGCGAAGAAAGCGATCGGTGCATTCGTCGCGATACTGGGCGGACTGGATCTCCTGGTATTCACAGGAGGCATCGGCGAACACGACGCAACCGTTCGAGAGCAAATTTGCAGCGGGCTCGAATGGCTCGGCATCTCCCTCGACTCACAAAAGAACCTCAGTGACCTTCAGACGATTAGCGCCACTTCGAGTCGTGCACGCGTTTGTGTCCTACCAAGCCTGGAAGACGCGCAAATTGCCCGGCTCACCAGCCGGCTGTTAGGGCAGGAGCGCACAGCTCCGGCGACCCACTGATAGACGATTTGTTCGGGGTTTAGGCCGCTTCGAAGGACAGCGCCCATCGCTGGGCCTCGTCCACGCGTCACCGGCCCTAATCCCTGTGATATGTATCACAACGAGGAGTGAGATTGGTCACTGCTGGCACAGCGGCCTCGGATGCATTGTAAATGAGCTGGAGGTGCCCCCATGAGTCCCGCTGGCACTGGCGCTCGCATCGCCTTGAAAAACATCCTTTTTCTCACGGATTTCTCGGAAGCCTCTCAGGCGGCGCTGCCGTTCGCACTTGCCATCGGGCGCGAGTTTGGCGCGACGATTCATGCGCTGCACGTCTTGAAGCCGGAGTCCTATGTGTATGCGGAGCCGGAGACGGCTGGCGTAGCAATCGAGGCGCAGGAGGAAATCGCCGAGGCGGAGATGCAACGCGTCGAATCGCAGCTCGTGGGTATGCCCCACGAGGTGAGCGTGGTGCGAGGAATTGGCATATGGCCGGCGCTCGAACAGGCAATCGCCGATACCCGTGCCCAGCTCTTGGTCCTCGGCACCCATGGCCGCACAGGCGCGCAGAAATTGCTGCTGGGGTCGGTGGCGGAGGAAATCTTCCGGCGCTCGCCAGTTCCGGTTCTGACCATCGGCCCGTGGGCCCGCAAGGGCGTTCACAACGCGGCTCACTTCCACCGAGTGCTCTTTGCCACCGATTTCACTCCAGAGTCTCTGGCTGGCGCGCCCTATGCCATTTCTCTCGCGCAAGAGACTGAGGCTCGCCTCATTCTCTTGCATGTGGTCCATGAACGCGACCACGAGCCGGTAAATCGGCGAAATGTGACCTCGGTGGCCAACCTCATGTACGAACTCCACGAAATTGTTCCCAAGGATGCGGAGCTTTGGTGCCGCCCGGAGGCGGTCGTCGAGTTCGGAGAGCCCAGCGCCCGAATTCTGGAAGCAGCAAGACAACGCGACGCTGACCTCATTGTGCTGGGCGTGCGTGAGGCCGCTGACCGCTTGGGCGCGGCGACGCACCTGGAGCGGGCCGTGGCGCACAAGGTCGTGGCCCACGCCAAGTGCCCGGTTTTGACGGTTCGAGGGTGATTGAAAGAGGAGGAATTTGGAAATGGTAGAGTCCCGGCCGGATCTTAATGATAGTAGTGGAGTGGCTCTAGTCAACGATGTCAAGAGGTTGCACGATCCGTCGCACGACCTATTGCGATCTGAGCCCCGGCCCCTGGACTCTGCGTTCCACCCGCGCAGCGTGGCCGTTGTTGGGGCCACCGAGCGCGAAAACAGCGTGGGCCGTACCGTCCTCACGAATCTTAGTGTTCCGTCGCTTGAAGGCAAGGTGTATCCGGTTAACTCGCAACGCCCTGAGGTTCTCGGCCTTCGCGCCTATCCCTCCATCAGCAAGGTTCCGGACGCAGTCGACCTAGCCGTCATCGTGACGCCGGCACCAACGGTTCCCGGCATCATCGCAGAGTGCGTTGCCGTGGGCGTGAAGGCCGCAGTGGTCATTTCTGCCGGCTTCCGCGAGCGCGGGGCCGAAGGGCAAGCCCTCGAGCGCCAGATACAGGAACAGTTGCGTGGCAGCAAGCTGCGCGTGATCGGCCCGAACTGTTTGGGCGTGATGAACCCGCTGGTGGGGCTGAATGCGACCTTCGCGCAGACGATCGCACTGCCCGGCAACGTCGCATTTCTCAGCCAGAGCGGCGCGTTGCTCACAGCAGTTCTAGGCTGGAGCATCCAAGAGCAGGTGGGTTTCAGCGGCTTTGTGTCAACCGGTTCGATGGTGGATGTCGGCTGGGGCGATTTGATCGATTACTTCGGAGACGACCCGAACACCAAGAGCATTCTCATCTACATGGAGTCCATTGGAGATGCTCGATCGTTTCTTTCCGCAGCGCGCGAGGTCGCGCTCACGAAGCCGGTAATCGTTCTGAAAGCAGGGCGCTCGGAAGCTGCATCCAAAGCAGCCGCTTCCCATACGGGCGCTCTCACCGGCAGCGATGATGTCCTCGATGCAGCGTTCCGACGCGCGGGCGTGCTGCGGGTCAACGCGATCTCGGATCTGTTCTACATGGCCGAGGTGCTGAGCAAGCAGCCGCGTCCACGCGGACCGAGGCTCACGCTCTTGACGAACGCGGGCGGCCCCGCCGTGCTCGCCACCGATACGCTCATCGCGAACGGCGGTGAACTGGCATCGCTCTCCCCGGAATCACTTGAGGCCTTGAACCAGCTGCTCCCCCCGCACTGGAGCCATGGCAACCCGATCGACGTCCTCGGCGATGCCGACGCGGACCGATACGAACGCGCGGCGCAAATTGCCTTCGCGGATCCAAACAGCGACGGACTTCTGGCCATCGTCACGCCGCAGGGGATGACCGATCAAGCGGAAATCGCCAGGCGAATGAAGACACTGGGACACACCCACGGAAAACCGTTTTTGGCGAGTTGGATGGGAGGCCCGGTGGCCTTGCCGGGCGAAAACATTCTCAACGCGGCAGGCATTCCCACGTTTGCCTATCCCGATACCGCTGCTCGCGCATTCGATTTCATGTGGCGCTACACCTATAACCTTCGCGGCCTGTACGAAACGCCCGTGCTTGCCGACAACCTGCAAGACGCGAATGTGGCTCGTCAGCAGTCACAGGCCCTTCTTGCGGGCGCACGCGGCCGCGGCCGGACTTTGCTGACGGAATATGAATCGAAACTGCTGCTTACAGCCTACGGCATTCCGACCGTTGAAACGAGAATCGCCCGAAGCGAAGACGAAGCCGCCAAGGTGGCGGGGGAAATCGGCTTTCCGGTTGTCTTGAAACTGCATTCCGAGACGATCACGCACAAGACCGACGTTGGGGGCGTGAAGTTGAATCTGACGGGAGCGCAGGCCGTCCGAGAGGCGTATCGCTCCATTGAGGAGACCGTCGCGGAACGCGCGGGCGCGGGGAATTTTCTGGGAGTGACGGTCCAACGGATGGCCAAAGTCGCAGGCTATGAATTGATCATCGGAAGCACCACAGATCCGCAATTTGGGCCCGTCTTGGTTTTTGGGTCCGGAGGAGAGTTGGTCGAAGTGTACCGGGATAGCGCGCTGGCGCTTCCGCCGCTGAATACCACGCTGGCTCAGCGACTGATGGAGCAGACGCGGATTTTCAAAGCGTTGCTCGGTGTTCGTGGAAAGAAACCCGTGGATCTCGTAGCCCTGGAAGGGCTCCTGGTGCGGTTCAGCCGGCTCATCATCGAAAACCCGGCGATCAAAGAAGCGGATATCAATCCTGTCGTCGCGGCGCCGGAGCAGATCATCGCGCTGGACGCGCGTTTCGTTCTGCATCCGGCCAGCGTCGCCGACTCCGATCTCCCGAAGCCTGCGATCCGGCCCTATCCGGTGCGATACATCTCCGGATGGAAGATGAAGGATGGAACGAACGTAACGATTCGTCCGATGCGGCCCGAAGACGAACCGCTGATGGTCAAGTTTCACGAAGCGCTCTCCGAACGAAGCGTTTACATGCGCTACTTCCACGCCGCTAAGCTCGGGCAGCGCGTCGCGCACGAACGCCTGACTCGAATGTGTTTTCTCGATTACGACCGCGCGATCGCTCTGCTTGCCGATCGAACGGTTCCGGAATCGGGTCAACACGAAATCCTGGCGGTGGGCCGCATGACCAAGCTGCACGGAACGAATGCCGCTGAGATCGCGCTCCTCGTGCGCGATCAATATCAGCGGCGCGGGCTTGGATCCGAGCTCTTGAGCCGGTTGATCCAGATTGCTCGCGACGAGCGTCTGGAGTCCCTGCATGCGGATATGCTTCAGGAAAACATCGAAATGCAGACGCTGGTCCGCAACCTCGGATTCAGCGTGACGCCGACGGCGGATCCGGCCATTCTGTTCGCTACGCTCAACCTCAAGGACGTGTTGCCTCCGGCGATCAAGTAGACGCGATCGCCTGCAAACCCCAGTTTGATGACTTGGGCGCTGCTTTCTACGCGCATTTCCTGGACTCTGACCGCGCTTGAACGCGCGAGGGGCTCCAATATATGCGCCGAGAATATGCGGTTTCGCCCATTTTCCGGATTGATTTGCGCTTGTTCGTACACGGATCAGGACAACCCGCTGCCTCCTGCGTTCAACCTCGAGGGAGTTCTCAGTGCGCGGGAGTCAATTGCTGGGGTGGTTTCTCGGAAGAGGTTTCCGGCCGGAGAAACTTCAGGACGACCCCTTGGCTCTCATCGTATGCGAGGAAGAACATGTGCGAGCATCGCTCGCAGAGCCAGTAGTGTTTCACGCCCTGCGCTTCGGGTGAGGAGACTTGGCCCTTCGCACGCGAGGCCGCCGGGTCGGGTCGAAAACGGAAGAACTTGCCTCCGCCGAGCCAATGGAATGCCGTCGGGCAACCTGGGTTGGCGCACTTGGGATGCTGGCCATGGAAGAGTGGTTCTCCCTTGCTTTCGCTGGCACCGGAAACAGACACTCCGATCAGGTTGTCGCGATGCGTCTTCCGCTCCGCCTCCAGCTTCTCGATCGTCACCCTGAGCCAATTCCCAAAGACCTCTTCGATTTCGTTTTGGTCACCGCAGCGATAGAGTGAATCCAGCGTTTCGCCTTCGGCGTTGAGCGGGATATACCGGCACGGGATTTCTCCTGCGCGGCACTCGCTCGGTACCATTTTCATCAAAACACATGCGTCGCAGGGATCGGGATGGTCTTTGGAGTCGTAATTCATGCAGGTGGGTGAATCTTCGAAAATGAATCGTGCTCTCCAAGGTTCGCGGGGCGAACGGCCGTAACCTCCTTTGTTCAAGAATTCGAGTTCGAATTTCAGGACGTCCAGGAGGTCCCGCTCATCCTTAATCATGGCCGACTCCTTGTTACCCGTAGTATAGGTGTTCCCGGATGGGACTACTGTGATGAGTATCACGAACGCAAGTGATTCTTGTCACCCGCGGGACGGGGAAACAGGCCAAATCTTCACGCAGAAACGAAAAGCCAGAGGGAAGAGAAGAGTTCAGATTTGAAAAGCTGCTCCGCGGGTGGCCTGGCGAAACTACCCACCGGCCAGAGCAACGCGCGCCGGCAGACTCTCAAGACTTCTGAGCGTCTTCACGAAGGACGTAGGAGCTGAGCACCTTCATGTAGTTTCCTCGGTCGAACGCGGCAGGGTCCGGAGAGGATCGGCGGCTCATGCTGCCATACATCTGGCCGAGAGATTCGTACTCATGTTCGTCCACCCACCGAGCGAGATCTTCCAGCACCCTCGCGACGTGGGCGATGCCATTCCGCAGCAGCGCCGACGTCATCATCGCGACTCGGCTTCCAGCCATCATGCACTTGATGACGTCCTCCGCGGTGTGCACGCCTCCGGTGACCGCGAGGTCCGCTCGGACTTGTCCGGAGAGGATGGCCACCCAGTGCAAGCGCAGCAGAAGCTCTTGTGATTGGCTGAGCGCCAGTCGCGGCACGACTTCACATTCCGCGATATCGAAATCCGGTTGATAGAAACGGTTGAACAGGACCAAACCGTCGGCCCCCGCCGTGTCCATTTGCCTGGCGAAGTTTGCGGGCGCGGTCAGGAAGGACGAAATCTTGACCGCGACCGGAATGAACAATGATTTCTTGACCTCGCGAACGAGATCGCCATAGCTGCTTTCCACTTGCGCGGCGGTACGTCCCGGATCGGTGACGATGGAATAGAGATTCAATTCGAGCGCGTCCGCCCCAGCCTGCTGTACTTCGCGCGCGAATCGGATCCAGCCGGCCCGCGATGTGCCGTTGAGGCTCGCGATGACGGGAACAGAAATCGCCCGTTTTGCCTTGTGAATCAGCTCAAGGTAGCCCTGTGGGCCGAGGTTGTAGCCGCTCAAATCAGGGAGATAGCTGAGCGCCTCGCCGAAACTTTCCGTTCCCCGCGAAAGATCGGAATCCAGCGCGTTCGCTTCGAGAGTGAGTTGTTCCTCGAAGAGCGACGGCAGTACGACTGCGGCAATTCCCTGGTCTTCGAGTGCGCGCAAGTTCGGGATGGATTCGCACATGGGCGAAGCGGAGGCGACAATAGGATTCTGCAGGTCGAGTCCGAGGTAGCGGGTTGAGAAATCCATTTTATTCCTCCGCTTTCTGGCCGCTCTTTCCCGATGCGCCGCTCTCCGCCGCCGCCGGAACCACTACCGGGTTGTCCGCGCGGCCGTGCATTGTGGCGCGGTTTTCGTAGACGCGCCAGTGGCGTTCGAACGTCGTCCTGCGCCAGGCGCAGCAACTCGCGAGCCGTGTCCGGGTCGCTGCGTACGAGCATCGAGTAGCGCGCTTCCTGATAGACGTAGTCCTTCAGCGCAATGCTGGGCGCCTTCGAGTCGAGCTGGAAGGGGTTCTTGCCCTGATCGCGCAGGCGCGGGTCGTAACGCAGCAGCGGCCAGTAGCCGGATAGGACCGCCGCCTTCTGCTGCTTGAGGCCGAAGGCCATGTCGTAGCCATGCGCGATGCAGTGGCTGTACGCCAGGATGAGCGACGGCCCGTTGTACGACTCGGCTTCCTGGAACGCCTTGACGGTTTGCGTATCGTTGCCGCCCATCGCGACCCGCGCGACGTATACATAGCCGTAGCTGATGGCTTCCATCGCGAGGTCCTTCTTGCCGGTAAATTTCCCCGAGGCCGCAAACTTCGCCACGGCGCCGCGCGGCGTCGCCTTGGACATTTGCCCGCCGGTGTTGGAGTAGACTTCCGTGTCCAGCACGAGCACGTTTACGTTCGCGTTCGAGCTGAGGACGTGATCCAGTCCCCCGAAGCCGATGTCGTAGGCCCAGCCATCGCCGCCGACGAGCCAGACGCTCTTTCTCACCAATGAATCTGCAAGGGCGTGGAGGTCCCGGGCTTCGAGCGTCTTCATCTTGAGGAGTTGGCGCTTGAGTTCAACGACCCGTTCGCGCTGGGCGAAGATGCCGTTCTCGCTGGACTGATCGGCCTTGAGGATTTCACCAGCCAGCACCTCGCCGATTGCGGGCGCGAGGCGCGCGACCAGAATGCGCGCGAACTCGGCCTGCCGATCCAGAGCCAGCCGCATGCCCAAACCGAATTCGGCGTTGTCCTCGAACAGCGAATTCGACCACGCCGGCCCGTGTCCCGCCGCATTTGTCGTGTAAGGCGTCGTCGGGAGATTTCCGCCGTAGATCGACGAGCAACCCGTGGCGTTGGCGATCAGCGCGCGGTCGCCGAAGAGCTGCGTGAGCAGTTTCAGATACGGTGTTTCGCCGCAGCCCGCGCAGGCGCCCGAGAATTCAAACAGCGGCTCCAGCAATTGGACGTTTTTCACCTGCGTGTGAGAAAGTTTGCCGCGGTCGAATTCCGGCAATGCGGCGAAGAATTCCCAGTTCTCGCGCTCGCTCGCGCGCAAAGGCGGCTGCGGCGCCATATTGATGGCTTTGTGTTTCGACTCGCTCTTGCTCTTGGCCGGGCACGCTTCGACGCACAGATGGCAGCCCGTACAATCTTCCGGTGCGATTTGGAGCGTGTATTTGAGCGTTTCAAATTCACGCCAGCGCGGCTTGGAGGATTTGAAAGTCGCCGGTGCCTTCGCCAGCAGCGAGGAATCGTAGATTTTCGCGCGAATCACGCTGTGCGGGCACACCAGGATGCACTTGCCGCATTGAATGCACAGGTCTTCATCCCACACGGGGATTTCGAGGGCGATATTGCGCTTTTCCCATTTTGCCGTGCCCAGCGGAAAGGTTCCCCCCGGCGGAAACGCACTGACCGGCAGGTTGTCTCCATGGCCCGCGATGATGGGCCCGAGCACCTGTTGCACGAACTTGGGCGCCTGCACCGGCACCGGCGGCAGCATGTCGAACGTGCTCGTTGCCCGCTCCGGCACGCGAACCTCGTGCAGATGCGCCAGAGTGGCGTCCACGGCCGCGAAGTTCTTTTGCACGACGGCATCGCCGCGCTTGCCGTAGGTCTTCTGGATCGCCGATTTGATCGCGGCGATGGCTTCCTCGCGCGGCATCACGCCGCTGATCGCGAAAAAGCACGTCTGCATGATCGTGTTGACGCGAGAGCCCATCCCGGATTCGCGGGCGACGGTGTAACCGTCCACGACATAGAACTTCAGCCGCTTGGAGATTATCTGTTCCTGCGTGTGAAGTGGGAGGTGATCCCAGACCTCGTTGGGGCCGTAGGGCGAATTCAAGAAGAAGACGGCGCCCGGCTCGGCTGCCTCGAGAACGTCCACGCGTTCGAGAAATTGGAACTGGTGGCAGCCGATGAAATTGGCCTTGCGAATCAAGTACGACGAGCGGATGGGGTCCGGCCCGAAGCGCAGGTGAGACACCGTCACGGTGCCCGCCTTTTTGGAATCGTATACGAAATAGCCTTGCGCGTAGGACTCGGTTTCTTCCCCGATGATCTTGATCGAGTTCTTGTTCGCGCCGACGGTGCCGTCCGACCCGAGGCCGTAGAAGATCGCACGAGTGGTGCGCGGGGTCTCCGTCGTAAATTCGGGATCGAACTTCAGACTGGTAAATGTGACGTTGTCGTTGATGCCGACCGTGAAATGATTGCGCGGATCCTTGTGTTTCAGCTCGTCGAAGACGGCCTTGACCATCGCCGGGGTGAACTCCTTGGAGGAGAGTCCATATCGCCCGCCGACGATGCGCGGCCACTTCGCGAATTGAGACGGCGTGCGTCCCACTTCTGCGGCCGCCTGCGCCTCGCCGAATGCGGCCAGAGCGTCCATGTAAAGCGGTTCGCCGGGCGCGCCGGGTTCTTTCGTGCGATCGAGCAAGGCGATGGCGCGCACGGTGGAAGGCAGCGCCGCCAGGAACGCGTCGACCGCGAATGGCCGGAACAACCGGACTTTGAGCAGCCCGACTTTTTCCCCCTTGGCTTGCAACGACTCGATTGTTTCCTCCGCGGCTCCCGCCGCGGATCCCATCAAGATAACCACGCGCTCCGCGTCCGGCGCACCCACATAGTCGAAGAGGTGGTACGTGCGCCCCGTGCGCTCCGCAAAACGATTCATCACGTCCTGCACGATCGCGGGACATCCGTTATAGAAAGAGTTTCCGGCTTCACGCGCTTGAAAGAACACGTCGGGATTCTGCGCCGAGCCGCGCAGGACGGGACGCTCAGGGTTCAGCGCGCGGTCCCGGTGCTGCCGCACAAGTTCGTCGTAAATCATGAAGTGGAGGTCATCGTCCGAAAGGAGTTCGATCGTGGCGACTTCGTGGGAGGTGCGGAATCCGTCGAAGAAGTGCACGAAGGGAATTCGTGACTCGAGCGAAGCGGCGTGCGCGATCAAGGCCAGGTCCATCGCCTCTTGCACCGAATTCGAGGAAAGCATCGCGAATCCGGTGGCGCGCGTGGCCATGACGTCGCTGTGATCGCCGAAGATCGAAAGCGCGTGCGTCGCCAGCGTCCGCGCCGCCACGTGGATCACGGCCGGGGTCAATTCGCCCGCAATCTTGTACATGTTGGGAATCATCAAGAGCAGCCCTTGCGAGGCCGTAAACGTCGTGGCAAGAGCGCCGGCTTGGAGCGCTCCGTGTAGGGCGCCCGCGGCTCCTCCCTCGCTTTGCATCTCGACGATGTTCGGCACGAGCCCCCAGATGTTCTTTCGCCCTTCGTATTTCCACTGGTCCGCCCACTCGCCCATCGGGGAAGATGGGGTGATCGGATAGATCGCAATTACCTCGTTCAGGCGGTAACCGACGGAGGCGGCAGCTTCGTTCCCGTCCAATACCGCGGTGCTTCGGGCCATGGGGATCCTCCTCGCGCGCGGCCACAACTCCTAAGTAACATGCTCTGTGACCGGAGCCTGGGAGCCATGCCCTTTAGCGGAAGGGGGTCGAAATTCGCCTCTTACCCCCCGGCGAGCATGGCGTCTGGCTTCTCCCTGACTGTTTCCCGAGTAAGTTTCGCAGCCCGCGGGCCCAACGGCTGTGACATGCATCACCGCTGGTTGTGACGGCTGCGAGACCCGGCCCGGGGCTGGCGGCGATACGAGAGTGCCCTCGGGGGAGGGATCGCCAGGGCCATCGGTCTCACCTGGGTTCTTGGCCGCCTCGCAAAGCTTCCCGAGATGCTATGGCCTAGGCGAGGCGCAGGGGTTCGTAGCAAAGCGATCGGAGATGGGGGCAGCCAGTCTGGTTGCAGGCTGAAAGCCCGGAGGGAGACGCCGACACGCACCAAACCCGCACAGTCAGGAGTGACTGTGCCACAAAACCCATGCCTGGAACAGTTCTCACACTACCGGTGCGCACTCGACCACCGCTAATCCTCAGGTTTCGCAGCAAGACCCGCCTTGACCGGATTGCGTTCGATGTATCCCCGAACTTTCTCAAATTCTGCCGGACTCCGAATCCAGTGGTCGAAGGATTCGTCTTGCCAGAATGGCTTTCCGACTCGCCCCAGCACCCGATTTGCATCCCGGGAGGAAATCCCTTTGATCCCTCTTACGATACGCGGCATATCCACAATCGGGTCGAGCAGAATGTGAACGTGATTCGGCATGAGCACGTAAGCGTGTAAGACGTACTGCCTCATATCAGCGCCGCGTAGCACCACATCTCGCACGCATTCGGCGACTTTCGGCTCGCACAACCACCGCGGACCACCCGTCGCAGTGTCCAGATAACGGTCGGCGATGGCGAACCGCTTTCCCGCGCTCTGCTGCAATCCCGCCAGGCTGCGACGGACGTCCCGCCGAGGAAGGGAACCATACAGCCGCCAGGTAAGAAAGATCGTCTTCCCCTCCGGATGCCAATGCGGCAGGTCGCGCTCGTAGTAGCTCATCCTCTTCCAACGCTCCTCCACCACAGCTAGTAACACACTCCAGCTACGCAGTCACTCCTGACTGTGGGATCTGGTGGCACAGTCACTCTTGACTGTGGATCTCCTTTCACACTTTTTCCGCACCAATCC
The DNA here is from genome assembly GCA_963819015.1 of Terriglobia bacterium. GTDB lineage: Bacteria > Acidobacteriota > Terriglobia > Acidiferrales > UBA7541 > DASPOJ01. The sequence goes on along the minus strand of CAWFUN010000004.1, from coordinate 243,503 downwards.
TGACCCGTGGCATTGCGCCTGCGCGCGAAAAAAGCTATCAATGTCGCAGCAGGGAACCCGTGATGGACCGCAAAACCCAGGCAAAGATACTCGGTTACACCAGTTTAGTTTGCACGCTTGTGGTGTGGATCGTTTTTGGTTTGTTATTCGTCCGGAGCTTGCCACCCTTTTTCTTTCGGTGGGTGAACGAGTGGCTTGCGGTCCTGGCGGCCGCGTTTTTCTTCGCGCTTGTGGCCGTCGTGAAAGGCTCCCCGCGATGGATCGTCGTCATGTTCTTTGCGCTTATCTCTTTCTTTCTCCTCTGGTTCATTGAGATGTTTCTCGGGGCCTCCGCCGGCGTCAGCGGCCTGGCCTAACCCGTCGCTAACCCACCTGCCGTGGCTTTCTCCGCCTGAAAGCCCAAGGAGATTCCGATCAGCAACCCCTGCTCATGGATATGCTGCTAAACCCAGCCCAGACATATATATACGGGGCAGAAACGAGGGACTTCAGGATGGAGGCCGCCTCTATCGCGACACGCTGACGCGCGTGCCGGAACGCGCCGCCTCGTAGATTGCTTCGACCAGCGCGACGCTGCGCCGGCCTTCGCGGCCCTTGCAGGCGGGTTGCCCGTTCGTCTCGATGGCGCGCAGAAAATCTTCGAGCGCGGCCTTGTGACCGCGAATATCGCTCACGGTCGGCGAAGCCGCGCTTGGATTCTGGTCACCCGCTTCGTTGCGGATGAGGCTGGGATCGGGCTTGTGGAGATCGGCGCGCACGAGCAAATCCTGTTCGATGGCGAGCGTTCCCTCCGAGCCGCTCAATTCCACGCGTCGCGGGTAGCCGGGAAAGATGGAAGTCGTTGCGATGAGCGTCCCGAGCGCGCCGTTGGCAAATTCCAGCAGCGCGACGAGGGTGTCTTCCGATTCGATTTTGTGCAGCGAGCTTGCCATCTTCGCCTGCACCGCCACGACGTCGCCCCAGAGCCACAGCAACAAGTCCACCGTGTGCACGCCTTGGTTCATCAACGCGCCGCCGCCGTCGAGCGCCGTCGTTCCGCGCCATTTCGAGTCGGCGTAATACTCCGGCGGCCGGTACCACTTCACGCGCGCCTCAGCGAGAATCGGTTTGCCGAGTATTCCGCCGTCGAGCAGATCTTTCACGCGACGCAGGTCCGGCTTGAAGCGGTCCTGATGGAAGACGCCGAGCTTGACTCCGGCCTTGTCGGTCGCGGCGATGAGCGCGTCCGCCTGCGCGATCGTAATGTCCATCGGCTTTTCGGTCAGGACGTGCAGGCCGTGCCGCGCGGCCGCGATGCCTTGTTCGGCGTGCATTCCCGAAGGGCTGCCGAGCGCGACCATTTCCATCGGCTTGTGCGCCAGGAATTTCTCGAAATCGGTGTAGGGAGTTCCGCCGTGTTCGCGGCAGAGCCGTTCGACCTTTTCTTTGTTACCTCCGCAAAGGGCGGCGATCTCCACGCCGGGAATCGCACGCGCGGCACGCGCGTGCGTTTCGGAGATGTTTCCGCCGCCAACGATTCCGATTCGCATCTTCATTTCTCTGCGTTTCCTCTGTGTTCTCTGCGTGCTCCGTGGTGAAAGCTTCTTCCGCGCTATTTCGTCCGGGCGCCGGATCAAGGATACGCCGCGACAAATCGCTTGTACTCTTTCTCGATTTCGTCGGCGGTGGCGATTTTGGAGAGAATCAGGATCCGATAGTGGAAAGTTACGTTCTGGTGCGGCGGAAGCGTGAAATTCATCTGCTCTTTGCCGTTGGTGAAATCCTTCACACCGAAGGGGTTCGCGGCGAAAAGTCCGTAATCGCGCGCGTGCCAGTAGGTGGGGAAGCCCGGGTTTTTCGGGTAGTCGAAGATGACGATCGTCACCGGCTCGTCGCCGATTTTGCCTTCGAGCGCGCACCAGCGGCCGCGCGTGCCCCACGCGGCCTCGCCGGTTTTGCCTTCGCTGGTGAGGTAGTTGCCGTTGACGCCCATGTTGTCCATTTTGTCCACATGGGTCACGTTGCCGTTCGCGTCGGTGAACGCGCCGCCTTGCGCGGTCGGCAATTCAAGTTCACGCCGCACGCGCAAGCCGAGCAGGCCGTCTTTGTTGTCGCGGAACACCACGGGGTCGTCCTGCGCCGTGAGCGTCGTGAAGAGATCCACGATGCGGAAATCGGCCCCGCCGCGAAACGTGTACCACGCGTCCTGTTTGATGACCGTTGCGCCGGCGCCGTTTGCGGCGACCCAGTCCATCTGCGTCATCAGCGAGCCCATGTTGTCTCCGGGAACGCGGTTGACGATTCTGCGCTGGAAGATCGTGCCCATCTTGGGCCGCTGCTCGGGCTTGATGGCGTCGGAGTTATTCCAGAAGTCGAAGCCGTTTACGTCGCTGTAGTTGAACCACAGCCCGACGTGATGCGGGTGGTCGGCGCGCTCGCCGGGTCCCGGCGGAAACCCGCGTGTGATGATCGTGCCGCGCGCGGTGCGCAGCGGAAAGAGCACGGGCTTCTTGATCGTGTCCGGATAGATGTAGGAGGTGAACGGTTTTCCAGCGATCAGGATGTCCACGCGGTGCGCGGCTTCGTTGGGCACGATTTGCACGCCACCCTCGTCCGGGGGTTGCGCGGGAGCACTGGACGCGACGAGCAACGCCGCGCCCGCGAGAACGCCCACCCAGAGGTTTCCGGTAAGGAGTCGCATGGGCGGTCAGGCTCCTACCACGACATCTTGCTTGGCGTCGTCGAACGTGATGCGCTTGCCGGTCTGGATCGCGGCGACGTTCATGCACAGCGCGATCGAGTGGCTGTAGCCCGCGTCAATGCTCGCGTTGGGCGTCTTGCGGCTGCGGACGCACTCCATCCAGTTGCGGACGTTCGCGACGGTCATATCGTCCGCGCCGGTATCGGCGCCGGTGCTCGTCTCGGCCGACGGCTGCGTCAGGCTCACGGTCGGCAGCAGGTTGGGCTGCATATTCATCTCTTTGGCGAATTTTTCGGTGAGGCCGCCTTCGGGTGTGATTTCGTTCTTGACGAGGTCGAGCGTGCCGCCGTTCGAGCGGTAAATCTCCTTGACGTTGCCGGCAGAGTTCGTCATCCGCGAAGAATAGATGACTTGGAAGCCTTTCGTCTTGTCGTCGAGCGGGCCGTAATCGAACACGGCGGTCATCGTGTCCCAATTCCGGCGGCCGTCTTTCCAGAGGTAAATGCCGCCATTTGCGACGACGCTGCGCGGACGCGGCAGGCCGGTGAACCAGTGAACGGTGTCAATCTGGTGGACCAGCCACTGATCGGGAATTCCCGACGAGTACGGCCAAAAGAGCCGGAACTCGAGATACTTCCGCGCATCGAAATCCTCCGGGGCGCGATCCATGTCGAAGGAAGCGCCGTAGTAGCGCTTCCAGTCGGTGTCTTGCTCGCGGAGCAGCGGCACGACCGAGGGGCGGCGCCAGCGGCCGGGCTGGTTGACGTTCCAGGTCATCTCGACGCAGACGATGTCGCCGAATTTGCCCGACTGCACGAAATCGCATGCACTTTGGTAGGTCGGCGAGCTGCGGCGCTGCGTGCCGACGGCGACGATCTGCTTGCTGTCGTGCACGGCCTTGCGGAAGGTGCGCGCATCCGACATCGTGTGCGCTATAGGCTTTTCGACGTAGGCGTCGCGCCCGGCGCGCACGGCCTCGGCGCCATGAAAGGCGTGCTGGAAATCGGCCGTGGCGACGATAACCGCGTCCACTTCGCTGTGGGCGTAAAGCTCCTCGTTGTTGCGCGCGGCGAAGATCGGATTGCCGGTCAGCTTCAGCACCGCCGCCTGCGCCTGATCGCGCCGCATGCTCCAGATGTCGGAGACGCCGACGAACTCAAAATTCAGGTCGCCGGAAACCTTGTGGAACGATGGCATCAGGGAGCTTCGGAACCGATCCGAGAAGCCGACGATGCCCACGCCGACGCGATCGTTCGCGCCGACGATGCGCGCGTAGCTCGTGGCGGTGGAGGCCAGTGTCGTGGTCGCGAGGCCGGCGCCCGCCACTTTGAGAAAGTCCCGGCGAGAAGTTTTACCTGTCGTCATGACGTGCCTCCTGAAATCCGCCTCTCAAGTGTTGCTCATCAGATGGACCGAGCAAGAAGCATACATCCCGGCGGGGAACCGCACGGTCCCGCCTCTCACACCCTCGTCACTGGCTCGTTCTCGCCGGGCATCACCGCATTCCTCGATCGGGCATGAAATCTTGTTTATGATAATGCCCCGGCTTTGCGGAGGTCCTCTTTCATCACCGCCCAGCACAGGCGTGTGGACTGCTCGGGTGTTCCGCCCCCGTGCCAGTGCGTTTCCAGGCTGACGGCGTAGCGATATCCATCGTGTTTCAGCGCGCGAAATTGACCGACCCAGTCGACCACTCCCTTGCCCATCAGGGCCCACTCGAAACCTGAGCCATCCGTTTTCTTCTGCGTGTCTTTGACGTGGCAGTGGCCGATGCGATGTTTGGGCAAACCGGCATAGGCGTCCGGGAACGGCATTTCTCCGAGCATGGCGGCGTTGCCGGGATCCCAGTTGAGCATGAGATTCGAAGCCGTGACGCCGTGCAAGGTGCGCGCGGCTTCGGCCCCGGTGGCTGTGTTGCAATCGGGTTCGTTTTCCAGCAGGAAGATCATGTTCGCCTTGGCGATCTTTGCGGCGCCATCGGCCAGTTTGGCGTCGATGTCCACGCGATAAGGCGATTGATCGTCGAGGCGCCAAAAATCGAAGCCGCGGATGCGGTCGGTCTGGAAAGCGCGTGCAAGTTCGATCGCGCGCTCGATGACTTCATCCTGCTGCTCGAAAGTGAAATCGGCGGCGTAGGCGTCGCGCCGCTGCGGGCTGTATTGCGAGCGCGGCGCGCCGGGCCAGTCCACTTTGAAAACCGGGCTGGCGATGTCCGTGACGCGCAGCTTGTAGCGTTCCAGCAGCTTGCGAGCGCCGTCAATCTCCTTCGCGTCTAGAGCCATCACATTCTTGTTCCAGAGCGTGCGAATCTCGATGTAGTTCAGGCCGAATTCCTGCGAGACGATCTCGCACGCCCGGCCGAAGTCCTGCGTAATCTCGTCGCTGATGACCGAAACGTGGAACGGCGAGTTCATATCGTGCACCCCAGCTTTTCTTCGACGTATCTCTTGTTGATTTCGGCGCAGGTCTTCGGGGTGTCCCCCGCGTCCGGCACGGAATCCAGCTCGATCACGGCCCAGCCGCGAAAATTGATCTTCCGCAACGCGGCCACGACGCCCGGCACGTCCACCAGCCCGCGGCCCAGCTCGACCCACTTGTACGTGTTACCGCCGCGCACGCCGGGTGGCACTTCGACGACGTCTTTGAGATGGAGGAAAAGAAGACGGTCGCGGTAATCGTTTACGGCCTTCACGGGATCGCCGCCGCCTTGATAGTAGTGGGCGATATCCAGCTCCAGCTTCGCATAACGCATATCCACAGCGTCGAAGATCTTGTCCACCTCGCCCGGGCCCTGTCCGAGAGAGCCCATATGATTGTGAAATCCAAGCGAAACCCCTTCGTCCGCCGTGCGCTTGCCGAGTTCGGTCAGCATGCGGCCGAACTTGCTGTAATCCCCGGAGGTGATCGTCCGGTTCTTAGGACGTTCCGAGGTCACTTGCAGGTAAAGCCCACCGACGTTGTGGACAAACTTCGCATGCGCCGTATGCAAATCGAACTGATCGGCTTCGGGTTTGTCCACGTCGAGGTCGCCGCTGGATAACGCGACCATTTTGATCTTGTGCTGAGCGAGCAGATCCCGAACCGTGCCCACGGCATTGTCTTTGAACTCCTCCAGCACATTCGAACGCAACTGAATGGCCGGGAATCCGACCGCGGCCACATCCTCGATGGCCTGGCGATCGTTTCCGCCCCAAGTGATGGCGGCGTAACCAAACCGGATTTCGGCCGCTGCCGGCGTGATCCACCGGTTGAAATAAGACAAGTCCATCGGCGGATAGAGGCGTTCTGCACCAAAGATTGCCGGGAACTGCCCGCCCGCCAGGGCCGGCAAACTGGAAGACGCGACTACCGTTCCCAAGGTGACGATGAAATCCCGGCGCGAATAGCGATGAGGCATGACTTATCTCCTCAAATCGACGGCATTTCTACAGGAAGAATGCGGGCGAAATTCCGGGAAGCGGCGCGCGGAATGGTTCCCTGGATTCAAGGGCGGTTGAACCGTTAGTACGTGGCGGATTCTATCAAGCCTTTAAAGGAAGCGTGAGATGATTTTAATAGGATTGGCTCGGGCCAAATCTCTTCACCGGTGAATGGAAGGGTTCTTCCGGTGCGTCGCGCGGCGACGCAGCCGGACCCTCTCGCCGGGTGACATGGATCACAAATTCTGTCATTCTGAGCCCGCCGCAGCGGGCGAAGAATCTCGCGGTTTCCCTCTGCAGCGGGCGGAGAACGTGCCCCAATACTATCTGCTCAAGACCGAGCCCTCCGAATACTCCTTCGCCGATCTGCAGCGCGACGGGACCACCGTTTGGGACGGCGTGTCGAATCCTACCGCGGTGAAGCACCTTCGAGGAATGACTCCCGGCACGAAACTGGTCATCTACGAGACAGGAAATCGGAAATGCGCGGTCGGAATCGCTTCGGTCCTCTCCGTGGACGCGGCCGATCCGAAGAATCCGAGAGTGAAAATCAAAGTGGGAAAACCGATTGCGAAGCCCGCTCCGCTCGCGCAAATCAAGAGCAACAAGCTCTTTGCCGACTCACCGCTCGTCCTCCTGGGCAGACTATCCGTCGTTCCACTGACGGCGGCGCAGTACAAAGCCCTCACCGGCGAATGGCGCCCCTAGGGCGAGGTCGGCCGCTCGCCTAACGATGACAGACCGCGCGTGAAGTGAAGTTGGGATTTGGCCCAGTTTGGCACTTGGGATGCATGGGAAAGCGCAGTCTCGGTCAGCGTATGGGGCATTGTCCGTGAGAATGTCTGCACGATTTGGCCTTCGCGGAACGGCGGTTCTGGCGTTCGGTCTGCTGGTGTCGATGGGTATGCCTGGCTTCGGGAAAGAGCCGGAAGGGCCGGGGCGGTACTATTGCTACAGGGACGGAACGAATGGCGGAGGAACGCTCCAGGTTGACGGCTATACGATAGAAATCAAGCGGAACCCTAGCTCACTTGAGGGGCCATGTGAAGCCACGATCCGGTCACCCAAAGGTGAAATCGTTTATCAGGAGGAGGACTGGGGAGTAAGCATAGACCCGATCACGGGAAAAGACGTGAATGGCGATGGCCAACCGGACGCAGTCTTGGAGGATTTCTCAGGCGGGGCACACTGTTGTTGGACCTACAACATTGTTTCGCTGGGCCGAAATCCTGGATTGATCCGAGATTTTGAGAACCGAGACACCGCGACGTTTGAGGATCTTGGGCGAGATGGGCGTGTCGAAATACTAGTTCGCGACGGGGGATTCGATGAATTTGACCGATTGATGCATCCCGAATCTCCATTTCCCCTCGTCATCCTCCGTTTGGAGGGCGATAAGTTTGTGGATGTGGGTGCCGAGTACCTGGAAGTCTACGACAAAGAGATCCGCGAGCTGCGTGCTGGGATGAATGCCTCAAGTCTAGACAGTTTCCTTCACTCGAATCCTGCCGAATTCGACCCGAATGAACCGGAGAACGAACATTTCGATCATGAGGAGACCGAGCGACGGGTGCTCATGATTGTGACGGATTACCTCTATTCCGGACGGCCGGACCAAGCGTGGAAAACTGTCCACGATATGTGGCCGGCCGGGGACAGGGAGCGCATTCAAGGGGCGATTCTCGAACAGTATTGCAATGGCTTCCTCTCGGAAGTGAAAACTCAACCAAGTCCTGTCTGCAGGGATATTCCTCTTCCGTAGTCTGTATTCTTGCGGGTAGGGGCCTTGACTGCCCGCCCCTCTTCTGTTTGCACGCGCGCCTACTCTTTATTTTATTGGAATGACAATCTGATGATCAGAATGTCAAGCCCGCCGCCCGGCGTCACCGCACCGTGTTGACCAGCGTCCCGATTTGATCGATCGAGATGCGGATTTCGTCATTCGTCTGAAGCGTGAAGGAATCGGGGGGAACGATTCCCGTGCCTGTGAGCAAAAAGCAGCCGAAGGGGAACTCGTTGTCCCGGAAAAGATACTCGACCAGGATGGCCGGGTCTCGCTTCAATTGTGCGAGCGCCGTGAGGCCGCTGAACGCGGAGTTTGCATTGCGAAGAATTTCGAGTTTGATTTCGGTGGAGGGAGGAAGGGGCTCGTCGGAAACGAGGATTCCCGGACCCAGCCCGCAACTCTGCGCGTAAACCTTGGCCTGCGGCAAGTACAGCGGATTTTCCCCTTCGATGTCGCGGGAACTCATGTCGTTTCCGATTGTGTAACCGACAATTGTTCCTTTTGAAGTGACGGCAAGGGCCAGCTCCGGCTCGGGAACGTTCCATTGCGAATCGCGGCGGATGCGGACAGTCTGTCCGTGTCCGGCGACGCGATGGGGACTGGCTTTGAAGAAGAGCTCCGGGCGCTCGGCGGCATAGACACGATCGTAGAAGTCACCGCCTCCCGCGCTTTTCGCTTCGCTCATCCGCGCCGTTCGACTGCGATAGTAAGTGACGCCGGCGGCCCAGACCTCCTGGTTTCCAATGGGTGGCAGGAGGTCCGCCCGATCGAGAGGGGATTTTCGCACGGGCGAAAGCAGCTTGATCCGGCGCGCGAGGAATGCGGCTAGATCTTCGCGATTCAGCAGATCGTCCCAATTCTCCTCGCGAAGCTCGAAGAAGAGGCCCTCCGATTCGACGACGGCGCCTCGCTTAAGTTTGTAAAGTCTCACGGCCATCCTCTCACCTCCGTTATTTTGCTCTCACGGTGCCGGACGCGAAACCAAACGTCAGGCCTGCACGGCGCCCACCGGCTGAAGCACTTCAAACAATAGCTCCATCGGATGCACGATTTCGCGCTGCATCCCGGCCTGCAACTGCTCCTGGCAGGACGTGCCGGTCGCGACGATCACGCGGCGCTCCCCTTGCGCCTCGGCGAGTTGAACCTGGTCGAACAGGTCGCGGCCGACCGCCAAACTCAAATCGTAATACTCCTTTTTGTAACCGAAACTTCCCGCCATGCCGCAGCATTCAGCCTCCGAAGTGACAACGTCGAAGCCCGCGGCGCGCAGCAACGCCTCAGTTGGCGTAGCGCTGCCGATGGTTTTCTGCTGGCAATGGCTATGGTAGAAGAGGCGCGTGCCGCGCGGCGAACGCGCCGCGGGAAAAATCGCGGCTGCGTCGAGACCGTCCTCCAAAATGCACTTCCAAACGTATTCCGCCGCGTCGAAGCTGCGCGCGCGAAGCGACTCGAAGAGCTTGCGACCGTCCTCGCCCGGGAGCAAATGGCGATAGTCGAGGCGGAACATCGCGAGCACGCTCGGCTCGACGACGACGATGTCGCGCCCCTCGGCCAGGAATGGAGCGAGTCTTGCAGCCGTGCGGCGCGCATGTCTGGCGGCAGTGGCGATCATTCCTTGCGAAAGCGCGGCACGTCCGTCGGCAAGGGCCTCGCTGACGACGATGTCCACGCCGATCGCATCGAGCACGCCGAGAGCGGCGAGGCCGCGCGAAGAGGAGCCGTAGTTGGTGAATATGTCCGCAAAGAAGACCGCTTTGTGACGCGCTGCTCCCGCCTTTGCCGAGCCGCCGCGCGGCGTCCGCTTCTTGGCGGCGTGGACGAAGGTCGGGCTGGCGAACGGCGGAAGATTGCGGCGGTGATCCAGGCCGACAAGGTTTTCCAGCAGGCGGCGCGTCACGGAGAGGCGGCTCATTCCATTCGCGAGCCAGCCCAGCCGCGAGCCCCATTTGCCGGCAATATCGTAGCGGCCGAAGAAGAGTTTCTGCAGCGATGCTCCTGCGTCCTCCGCGGGAACGCCGGCGAGCACCTGCTTCATTGCGCGCGATGCGGCGGAGGAATCGTGCCGGCTGATTCGTTGCCTCAAAACAGTATTCAGCCAGGGAATGTCGATGCGCACGGGGCACTGTGTAACGCAACGCGAGCAGCCCGTGCACAGGTCGCTGAAACGCGCGCGGGCGATGTCGCGCGTGCCCGCTTCCCAGGAGCCGCCGATGCCGCCGGAATACGTTTCGCCGCCGAAGGCGTGGCCGCCGACGGCCTGAAAATTGGCGCAGCAATTGGAACACGCGCCGCAGCGGATGCAGTAGAGAGCTTCCTGGAGCACGGGGTCGCGGCGCATCTTCGAGCGGCCGTTGTCCACGATGACGAGGTGAAACTCCCGCTCGGACGGTGATCCATCTGTAATGACGCGCGCATTTCCTAGCGGCGGGCTGATGATGCTGGTGTAGGACGTCATGGGCTGGCCGGTGCCGCTGGCGGCCAGCAATTCGATGAAGGGGCCGAGATCTTCGCGCGAGGGAATGATCTTCTCGACGCCGGTGATGGCGATGTGCAGCGGCGGCACGAGCGTCGTCATGCGGATATTGCCCTCGCTTTCGACGAGCACGAGCGTGCCGGAATCGGCGGCGACGAAGTTAGCGCCGGAAATTCCCGCATCGGCTTCGAGGAATTTCTCGCGCAGTTTCTCGCGAGCGAATTTGGTGAGTTCCTCTCCGGTATCGAGCGGGAGATCAGTGTGGAAATTTCGTCTGAACAGTTCCGTGATGCGCTCGCGGCTGTAATGAAGCGCCGGGCCGACGATGTGTGATGGCTGTTCATCGGCCACCTGGAGAATGAACTCTGCGAGATCGGTCTCGGCGATCTCGATGCCGTCCTCCTCCAGCACGTGATTGAGCCCGATTTCCTCCGTGGTCATGCTCTTGGCCTTGACCACCAGCCGTACGCCGCGGCGCTTGCACACGTCGGCGGTGTAGCGCGCGGCATCCGCGGCGGTCGGAGCGAAATAGAAGTGGCCGCCATTGCGTGTGATGCTGGCTTCAAGCGTCGCAATCAGCTCATCCTGTTTCGCGAGGGCGCGCTCTTTGATTGCGCGGGCGCGGTCCTTGAGCGCCTCGTAGTCGGGAATTGCGGCCGTGGCGATGTAGCGATTGCGGTTGAGGGACTGGACGTTCCGGCGAACGGCCGGGCCTTCGACGCGCAGCGCCATGCGAATCGCCGCCAGCAGCGCGGATTTTCGGCTCTTATTTGCAATCGCGCGAGGGCTGTCCAGTGCGGGTGTCGGCGGAGCAGCCATTATCTAGACCAGAACGAGAATGTGCAAATGATGCGGTCCGTGAACGCCGCGCACGAGCGGGCCCATATCGGCTGTCGCGCTTGGCCCGGTCACGAAAACGTAGTTGGCGCGCAGGCCCTTGCCGCTCAGCCGGTCCGGGCGGAAGAGATCCAAAGGGCGCTCGACGATGTCTTCGGAGGCTAGAACCGCGATGTGCGTGCGGGCGAGAAGGCTGGCGTAGCCGGTGTCACCCTGGTCCACGGAAACGCAGATCGAGCCAGTGCGCGCCACGCCGGCGAATGCTTCGGTGATTCCGACCTCGGCGGCGCTCCATTCCTTCTTGCTGCGGCCGGTGAAAACGCCCGGCAATCGGCGGCAGGCCTCGAATAGTTCAGCGGGCAAGCCATGAGGCTCGGCGACTGCGATTCGCTGTGCGCCGGGCGCGACCCGCCCGACAGCGGCGGCGATTCTTTTTGAAGAGCGTGAAAGCCGTTCAACCGTTGCAGCGGCGTCGCGCGCGGCGTTTTCGAACTGCTCGATCAAATCCATGAGCAGCGAATTCTGACACAAATGATGCGAGCGGCTTCAACTTTATTCGCGCAAGGAAATCATTTGGGAAGTGCGTCCCCCCCGCAAAAGAGTGAAGTGCGAGCCGGGCGGGCTACTTCGTTGAGAGATTTCGAGGCGCGTGAGGCCTTCTCTACTGAGCCCAGACGCGCAACAGAATGACGCTGTGCCCGGGAAGGGTTGCGCGGTAGGAGCCGTTCATCGTGCCGAGATCCTTGCCGGCCCATAGATCGCGCACTTTCACTTTGCCCTTGAAGCCGAGCTTCGCGAAGTCCACGGAGAACGTCATGGGGCCCTGATGCCGGTTGAACATGCCGACGGCCTGCGATCCGTCCGCCATCGGTTTGGACCAGATCTCCATCGGCCCCTCGGCCCAGACGCGGTCGCCCTGCTTGCCGGCGGGATCCTGATCGACCGCGAGCACGTCGCGGTTCGTCAGGATTGCGATGGTTTCCGGCGTCATCGCGGAGAGATCGTTCCCGGAGAGCAACGGTGCGGCGAGAATCGCCCAGAGACTCATGTGCATCCGGTATTCGTCGGCCTTCATTCCGCCGTTGCCGACTTCGAGCATATCCGGATCGTTCCAGTGGCCCGGGCCTGCAAATCTTGCGAGGCCCGCTTGTCCGAAGCCGATTGTCTCCATGCGAGAGTAGCGGTCGGAAATATCGCCGGTGGTCCGCCAGAGGTTCGCGCCGGAAGCCGGGCCCCATTGCCATACGGCATCAACACCGTACTGGCAAAAGCTGTAGACCATCGGTCGGCCCGTTTTCTTGATCGCGTCGCGCATCTTGTTATAGGCATCCACGATCATCTGATGGGCCTGTTCGGGGGAAGCGGCCGTCTTCATTACTTCGCCGAAACTGCAAAGATCGTATTTCAAATAGTCGAATCCCCATTGCGCGTAAGTTTGGGCGTCCTGGTCCTCATGATTGAGACTGCCCTCGAAACCCGCGCACGTCTTCGCGCCAGGGCTGGAATAAATTCCGATCTTCAGCCCTTTGCTGTGCACGTAATCCGCGAGGGCTTTCATGTCCGGGAACTTGCTGTTGGAGTGGATGACGCCCTGCGCGTCGCGGTCTCCCTCCCACGTGTCGTCAATGTTGATGTAGACGTAGCCCGCATCGCGCATGCCGCTCGACACCATCGCGTCGGCTTGCGCGCGCACGGTTGCGTCGTCGATCTTGTTGTTGAAGTGGTTCCAGCTGTTCCAGCCCATCGGCGGCGTCGCGGCCACCTGCTGAGCGCGCATTGCAACCGGCGCCAGCAGCACCGCGAGAGAGCCCGCCAGCAACAATCGTCCAACGAACGTGATCTTCATTGCGATTCGCCTTTCTGCCAAAAAGGAACGGCACAGCGCATAACGGAAAGCTTGAAGGGCGCATCCTGCAATCCTGCCTCAGCAGTCATTCTTGTCCCTTCCCGATGCCCGGCAGTGATTCGTGCTTTGTGCTGCTCGACCGCGGATTGGAGACGAGTCTTGCAACATCCAGCAAACCGCCGCGCACGCCAGCGCCGAGCTTATCCAGACACCGACCGCGGAGTGGCCGGTGAGCTTTTCTCCTAGAGCCAGAAACACGCCTTTGGCGGGAAAATACTTCGAGACGTAAACCGGCCGGACCAAGACATGGAGGGTGTCAAAGAACTCCGGCAAAGGCGGAGCCGGATTCGCGACACGGCCGGATGCAAGTGTATCGCCCAGCAAGAGATAGCTGAATTCGTCTGGGATGCGCGGCACGGGCTCGTGCAAATAAGCCGCCACTCCCAAGCAACCCAGGAACGTCGTACACCCAATCGCCGTCACGACGAGACCTTGCTTCGCGGCAAATCGCCGAACCAAGGCCACGAGGCCAGAGGGCCGGGCGTCGTGCCCGGATCTAGCCGCGGCCAAGGAAACGGCAATGGCCAGCAACAGCAGAACCAGTTGAAGGAATTCAACCATATTCGGATTCGCATCTGCTCTGCCCCTGAGAGCAGCGCGGAACTCTACCATCAGAGGGGCATTTTCTATGACCTAGAAAGGGAAGTTCGTCGGTCTCTAGCCGGCCACTGGCGGAGGCAGATGCGATGCAGTCAGGCGACCTGCCTGCCGGCAGGCACGGTTCGAGTGTTGTATGACCCCGTGCGCGGAGCCCGAGAGCAGGTTACCATCTTGAGTTCGTCGTCGATGGTGACGCAGGAAAAGTCAAAACCCCCATGTTTCGCGCGCGGCGCGAAAAGTGGGGCCCCCGGCTTCGCCACCCGCCAATCAGCCTATTCGACTCTTATCGTCACGACCGGTGCCGCGTGCGTGCTCCGCAAAACTCTGATGTGATTTTCCGAAAGGATCTCGAACTGCTTTTCGGTGAAATTCGGCGGGTACAACTCGGCAATGACTCGGTACGTACCCTTCCTGGCTGGAAGCTTAAACGTCATTTCTCCGCCGTAGACTTCATGAGGATCTATCGCGACCCACTCTTTTTGGTTTGAGACGATCCGTAGAACGTCGCTGTCGCTCCATGGCATCGCATCACTTGCAAGACCCCAGCTTCTGACGTCACGGCCCCGGTTGTCGACAATCTTCACGTCGGCGAAACCAAACGACCCGCTTGTGCCTTGGAAATATCGACTGACGTATATGGCTGTGTCGTCCGTATTTGTGACAAAGTCCCTGACTACTATCGGGTCCCCCGGTGCATAGACTTCCTTATCACTCAGGACCTGGAATTCGACGGGATCATCGTCGCCGGAAGTTGGTTGCGATGCGGGTAACCCGACACAAACGAACAACAAAGCTAGCCCACAAGCCCATGCGCTGCACTTTCGACCTGTATCCACCGATTTCACGGAGCGGTCAGCGTCCCAGTAAGGGGCGCGCTTATAGTTGGGATTTGTTGGAGCGGTTGCTGGAGGGGCTGGCAATTGGTGTTGATGGCCGCGTAGTTGGAAGCCAGATTCGTATCGGGAGATTGGCTTAGCAGCGCAGCATGCTCCAGTTCGTGCAAGAAAAATGTCATCTGAGTCTGCTGGCCGGTGCCAGGACTCGTCGGCGACGCAAATCCCGGGTTAAAATTTCCAAAGTACTGGCTGAAAAGGATGTTACCTCCCGGAGTCGTGCTTTGGGGGTTGTAATACGTGACTGCGGCCGCAGTTGACTCAACCAACTTAACCATGCCGGCGAAATCACCCGCAGGGACATTTGCGGGAGCTGACATGCCCGGACTGTAGACGTCGTATGTACTGTTGAAGAGTGCGCTTACTGCCTTCAAGTAACCCCCAAAAAGGGCCGCGCATTTCGGATTGGCCAGCGCGTTTAGGGCATTCGTCGCCAATTGCGCGAAGTTGACGCCGCTGCCTGGGTCGCCGGGGGCGCCGTCGATCATGGCCAGCAAACCAGGCACCAACGATACATTGCCGTAAACGGGCGAGATCGTCAGTGGTTTACAATCATCGTAAGCGATGCAATACCAGCTAGTGTCAAAATTAACGTGCCAGCCCGTCTGGATGGTCATGAAGTCTAGCGCGCTAAACTCGTCCCACAACGCGTCCTTCCCCGCCACCCCACACCCCGTGACGCAAACATACTCGCCTTCCGGGTCAAGGAGATCGATGGGGTCGTTCGCTGCGTAGGCGTAGCGGTTGAGCGACTGGGGATTTGAGGGGTCGCCGGCGAGCGGGTCGGGCGAGGAGAAGCGACCCAGTCGGCTGACGAACTCGCGCGCGAGGGCGTAGTCGTTGCCGCTCTCGGTGTCCCGCTGATAGGTGGTGAACTGCTGATCCGTGGGGAGCGGGTTTGGCGGCGTCGAGTTGGGCGTCGCGCCGCTCTGGTACCAGTTTTCGCCGAAGGGGTAGTGCCCCTGCTGGCTGACGACGCTGCCGTTGGCGTCGGTGGTCACGCGCGTCGAGACTAGGTCGCGATGGTAGTAGACCGTCGCGCCGCTTGCGATCTTGGCGATGCGCGTTCCGCCGGCCAGGATATATTCGCGCGAAGGCGAACCGACCGCCGCGCCATTGTCGTACGCGGCGATCACTTGATGACCGGAATAGATGTACACCGTCGTGGTCGTCGGGTTCGTGCAATTCGGCAAGCATTTCTTCACGCGCAGGCCGTTGCCGTCCCGCAAACTCATCCGGGACGCAAAAAGCGCGTCGTACACATACGCGCCGGTACCCGGCGTCGTGCCGTTCGTGCTGCTCACGACTCGATTCTCCGCGTCGTAGGTGATCGTGTTCAGACCGTCGTTGGTCATGTCCGGTGTCGGGACTCCGGTGGAGTCCACCGGACTCCTGAAACCGGAGTTGCCGTTCAGGTCGTAGGCGTAGCCGGGGGGGGACGTAATCTGGTTTGTGGTGGAGCTGTCCAGCCCGTTCGTGCCGAAGCTCACCGAGTTCGATGGCGGCGGCGGCTGCAAATTCGGCGAAGTGTCATTCTGCACGGTTTGATTCCAGCGATTCCCGTAGCGATCGTAGCCCCACGTCAAGTCCCACTTGGGATAATTCGTCGAGCCCACAGTGAACGCCTGCGTCAAGCGGTTCAGCGCATCGTAACTGTACGTCGCGTTGCGCCCCGCATCCACGGCATCCGTGATCTGCGTGATCTTCATTGCGATCCTCCTTTCTGCGAAGGAGGAAGGTGTGATCTCACCGGAAAGTTGAACCTGAAGCTCTGGCTCGCCGGGCCTGCTATGCCGCGCGTGTTGTATTGGAGCTGATACTTCAGGTGCTCATCGTCCTCCGGGTAAGCAATCCCGGCGTGATAAGGATAGGGAACGAGTGTATGGAAGGGAAGCGGCGCGACCGTGTCTCCATACTTCGCGTAGAAGTCCATGTCCTTGGCAAAGCCATCCGCGTAAAAGAAATAGTCGCGCGTCCACCCGGCCGGCAATTCCGGCAGGCGTGTGGCGTCGAAATCTACAGCGACTTCATCACCCGAACCAAAGATTGCGTACTCATCGTTGGTCGAGCGCACCAGGTCCGTGACGTCTCCGTAGCGCGTGTAGTTGCCGATTTGCCGGGCGTAGGGCCCGGTCGGGCTCACGTCTTCATAAACATAACTGATGTTGTTCAGCGGATAGCCTTCGACGACGCGGGGATAACCCCGGAATCGCAGATTTGCGGCAGCCAATGGGGCCTCTGTAATACGGAAAGGCAAATCGGGCGCTGAATTATCGATCCTGATTCGATCCCAATAGACTCTCAGGTTCGTCGTGATCCGGATAAAGCGAGTTCCCGGCGGGAGTTTCCCCGTCAGATCCGCCACCATGGTGCGCGCCAGACCGGCGGGAAATCCCATGTCGTTCACCACGCGCACCCATTTGCCCGACGAATCTTCCGCTTCCACATAGGGCGGGACCGGCTGAATCCCGGCTTGCCAGGCGGCGTACAGCGAATTCGCCGAGAAGTAGTCCGTGAACCCATCCATCAGAAGCCGCAGCGGGCGGGATGCGTCCCACGGGCCCAAATCGAGTTTGAGCGTGTGCATTCCTGTGAAGCCCTGGTACGGGGCATTCGGCAGGTCCGCAACGTACTTGCCATCGCGTTTGAGAAGCAGCGGCAGGACGTCGTGGCCCCGGTCGTCCCATGCGCCCAAGGGAGGATGCGCGCCGAGACTTGCGATCACTTTGAATTCCGGGAACGGCGGATTACTTGCGAAACGCGCGTTTGGATACACTTCGATGCCCGCGGGATGGTCAATGGCGAGCAAGCGCACCCGATCCAGGTAGTCCAGCTCCTCCATCGGTTCAAGCATGCGAAATAGAATGTGGCCGGCCTGCGGACTCACTTGCGAACCCGCAACCTTGAAGTATTCCTCCGGGTTGGGAGTATCGCGCTGGTCCGGCGCAATCCAATGGCCGACGATGCCGGGGCCGATCATATCGGCGAGGAATTCAAATTTCTTGCCGTTCCAAACGAACACAATGGGGCATGAACTTCCGCGGCGGTCAATCTCCGTGATGGGCGTCCGCTTTCCGGCGGCGATTTCCAACTCGTCCTGAAGAATGCCCGTTGGCCAGAGCAGCCGGACGATGTCGGCACTGTGCTCGTCACCGAAGCCGGCATGAATTTCGGCTGAACCCTGTCCCAAATATCCGGATGCCCCCGGAACTTCCCATTTCTGCTGGAGCGCTCCGGCGAAAATCTCCACCTTTGTTCCGATTCCGGTCAGATTGTCGTGATCGCCTTTCAGCGCGACTTGCAGCCAATTGTTGCGGCTGGCTCCGACATTTCGGAGGAGCACAGGAGGGAGGTGATTTTGGGAAATGAGAAGATCGACGGCGCCGTCGCCATCGTAATCGAACGCGATCACGCTGCGTGGATTGTGGAGAACGACTTTATCCAAGCCGACTTCGCGTGTGACGTCCCGAAAGCCCGCCGGGCCCTCGTTGCGCAGGAGCGCGATACGTCCCGCGCCCGATTCGTCCTCTCCGACGGCCACGAGGTCCACCCACCCGTCGTTGTCGTAGTCGAGCGCGGCCACACCCCAACCGCGCCGCCAGCCGAGCTCGGGCAATTTGACCCGCTCGAACGACTTTCCGCCGACGTTTCGCCACAAACTCAGGCCCGGCGCTCCCCAGTGGGTGAACGCCAGATCCATCCACCCGTCCTTATTGAAGTCGAGCGCGACGGCTCCCGCGGTTGGTGCGGGCATCTCCGACGCCCAAGGAGTCGTCGCTGTGAATTTGCCTTCGCGCGGGTTCAGCAGCACAATCGGTGATTTTTGCCAACCGGTGACGACGAGATCGATCGCGCGGTCGTCGTTCACGTCGCTAGCGATCGCTCCGACCGATGGCCCGTTGCCGCCGAGAGCCGTCTGGCTGGTCCAATCCGTGAATGTGCCGTTGCCGTTGTTACGCCAGAGAACGTTGCCCGGCGCAGCGGCGTCTGCCGGAAACGCAAACGGTCGCGAGGGACCGGCGAAAGGGAAATCGTTGAATCGCGTGACGTAGAGATCCAGATCGCCGTCGTGATCGTAGTCCACGAACGTCATCCCCAACGAAAGGCCTTCCGTCTTGATCCCAACCTTCTCGGTCACAT
This sequence comes from Terriglobia bacterium, assembly GCA_963819015.1. Classification (GTDB taxonomy): domain Bacteria; phylum Acidobacteriota; class Terriglobia; order Acidiferrales; family UBA7541; genus DASPOJ01. The sequence continues at coordinate 224,769 of CAWFUN010000004.1, read as the reverse complement.
CCTTAAAAGTGCCGTTGCCTTCATTGTGAAAAAGCAGGACGCGGCCGTTCATTCCCACAGCGAGGTCCGGTTTGCCGTCATTGTCATAGTCGCCGACGGCGCAGCCGGTACCCACACCGTGAAGATTCAGTCCCGCCGCGCGCGTTACATCCACAAATTTCCCGTCTCCGGCATTGTGATAGAGCGCCGCATCGCCGTTTCCGTCCGCATTGACGAAGAAAATGTCCGGCCTGCCGTCGCCGTCATAGTCGAGGATGCATGCGCCGCTGCCGAGGAAATTCGCAAGAGAAGGCGTTGTTGCCGGCGAATTGCCGGTTGCGGGCGCAGGAAGGCCGGCAGTCAAACTGACATCCACAAAATGGACGGGGATCTCGGGAGGCACCGGTTCCGGCGCGGGCGTCATCGAAGCAACAAGGGAATAATTGCCCTGCTCGCCGTATGAGGAGCCGATCGGCCCGCCGAGCTTTTCGGCGGTCAAGCGCTGGAAGTTCGCGAGATGCTCTTTCGCACTCGCGAGGTCGCCCGACCTCTGCTCCGCCTGGGCCAGCCCAAATTCCGCCGAGACGTGGAACGGGTTCCGCTCGAGCGCGGCGTGAAACGCGGCGATCGCCTTGTCGTAGTGTCTTTCCTGCGAATAGAGAAGTCCGAGAAAATATTGCGAATCGGCGTCGTTCGTATCGATTGTCGTGACGTGCTCGAAATCGGCGAGAGCCGCATCCATATCGCCGACGGCTTTGTCCAACAGGCCAAGGTTGAACCAAGCTCGCGCGTTCCCAGGATCGAGGCCGACGATTTCGGTAAGCGCCTTGCGCGCTTCGTCGTAGTGCTGCAAGCTGAAGAGGGCAATGCCCACGTTCACGCAAGCAATCCCGGTCTTGGGTCCCTGAGCGCAGGCCGCCCGGAATTTTGCAAGCGCGTCGTCGAATTGCTGGCGGTTCATCAACGAAACGCCAAAGTTGTTTTCCCGAAGCGCTCCGAGTTGCGCAGCAGATGCGCCGGGCGCCGCCTGTTGTCCCGCGGCCGATTCCGTTGCGGCTTGCCAGCCCACGCAAAGAAAAGCGCAGGCAATCAAAACGGCCTGCGCGACGACCTGCTTCAAACGATTCATAGCTTCCCCCAGGCGGACTGGCTCACGGACTCCTAGTGTCGTTTCGTGAGTTCCCTAGAGGATACAACGCCCTGGCTCTCTTTGATTGTTACGATTTGATTCGCCTCCATGCCCGTGAGGTGATCGGTCTGGCCGCTGGGCCAGTAGAGATCGATCGTGTCAGCCTTTTCATGCGATCCGAGGCCGAAAGTGAGGACGAGCTCGCTCGAGGAGAGATAGCTGGAGCCACTGGAGAGCGTCTTGGATTGAATGTCAACGCCGGCAGCGACTCGCACAACCGTTCCGATGCCGTCGCGATTCGATCGAGTTCCTATGAGTTTGATCCGCAGGCTGTTGTTCGTCGCTGCCTGTATTCCGGAAGAGGTGGACGGGACCGCCATTCGTGGAGACCAGCACATCCAGCGCGCCATTATTGTAGATGTCGCCGTAGGCCGCTCCGCGGGCGACCACCGGGGCGGCAAAGGCCGCACCCACTTCATTCGAAACCTCCTCGAACTTACCGTTTCCCAGGTTGCGAAATAGGTGCGGCGGCTCCGCGTAGCGCACGCGCGATTGCACGTGCTCGATCGAGTCGTCGATGTGGCCGTCGGCGACGTAGATGTCGGGCCAGCCATCCAGATCGTAGTCGAAAAAGAAACAGCCGAATCCCAGCGTGAGCAGCGTGTTGCGTCCGACTTCGGATTGCGGCGCTTCGTCCACGAACAGGCCGTTGCGTTCATTGTGGAAGAGCGAAACCATCTGGTTCGCGAAGTTCGTGACGATTACGCTGGGAAAGCCGGAGCGATCGTAATCCGCCGTGTCCACGCCCATTCCGGCGCGGGCAATGCCATCTTCACTAAAAGCAATCCCCGCCGCGACGCCCTTCTCCGTGAATGTGCCGTCCTTGTTGTTCATGTACAGCTTATTCGGCTGCGTATCGTTGCTAACGAGGATGTCCGGCCAGCCGTCTTGATTCGCGTCCACGATCGCCACGCCCAGGCTCTTCGACGTCGGATCAAACAGACCTGCCTTTGCAGTGACATCTTCGAAGATGCCGTCGCCGCGGTTGTGCCACAGCCGGAGGGAAGTGCCCTTGTAGGACTCCGGCGTGCAGTACGATTTCGTCTTTCCATCCATCGTGCAGTAGATGTCGCTTGCGGGCGACCACTGCACGTAGTTCGCAACGACGAGGTCGAGATAACCGTCGCGGTCATAATCCACCCACGCAGCGCCCATGCTGAATTCGTTCGGGCCCCAAAGTCCGGCTTGTTTTGTCACGTCCGTGAACGTGCCATTGCCGTTGTTCCGGAAAAGGTGATTCTGCCCGAGCGCGGTGACGAAGATGTCGTCGTAGCCGTCGTTGTTGTAGTCACCGATCGCCACGCCCATCCCGTACATCTCGACGTTGAGGCCGGCCTTGGCGGTGACATCGGTGAACGTGCCGTCATGATTGTTGTGGTAGAGCGCCAGCGTGGTGTGGTGCCGGATGTGGCCCGGCCAATCGGATCCATTTACAATCAGAACGTCCTGCCAGCCGTCATTGTCGTAATCCATGAAGGCCACGCCGGAGCCCATTGTTTCCGGCATCCATTTTTGGCCGAAGCTTCCATTGTTATGGACGAAATGAATCCCCGCGGCTCGCGTGACTTCTTCAAAATGGATCTGTCCGGGGGCGGCCGCGACCGAGCCACCCAGGGCCGAGCTGATTCCGGCCATGAGGATCACCGCGCCGCACACTGCTGCGCATTTCCAGGCTCTGGCTCGTCTCATCAGTTTGCGCCGCTCCCTGGGTTGGCTGCCGCTTCATATTTCTTTTTCGGGGGAGCCTGGCCGAAGGTGGACGTGTGTTCGTGGATGAGTTGCCGCTCGAGATTGTCCTCGGGATGAGTCCGCAAATACGGACCAGTAAGCGTTTGTGAGGATTCGTCCGCCTTGAAGCGCAAGTATCGCTTCTCGAATTCTCCCGCGGTTTGCGTTTGTCCCAACCCCGTATAGCACAGCATTAAATTGTAGTTGGCTTCCAGGTCTTCGGGGTCAATCGAAAGTGTGGCTTGGAATTCCTGAATTGCTTCGGTATAGCGGCGTTCGAGAAAGAGAATTCGGCCGACATCATCGTGTACGACGCGATCGTACGGATATTGCGCCAGCACCACGCGCAGATGCGTCATGGCCTCATCATATTTGCCTTCCGTTCGCAGGGCGCGCGCATAAAAATAGTGCGCCCGCGCCAGGTTCGGGCTAATCGCCAGCGCGCGGTCGAGCGCTTGCTCCGCGGCGGCGTTGTTGCCCTCCAGCACGCGCGCTCGGCCGACGTTCACCCAGCCATCGGGGTTTGTTGGGGCCATTCTCGTGATTTCCTCAAAAGCCGCTTCGGCGCCTTTCAAATCGCCTTGCAGCAGCAATCCGATCCCGTAATCATTCCACCGCTGCCATTCCTTCGCCTCGAACTCAACCGTAGCCTTCGGCAGGGCAGCGTTTGCCGGGAGGACCGTCAGATCCACGGCGTCGCGGGCCATGGTGACAATCGGCAGATTTGGAATCTCCTTCAATCGTCCGGACACGTCGGCCGTGCTTCCGTCGTAGGTGACCGGCCGGTCGTCGTAGCCTGGAGCGACATCGCCCGGCGTTTCGTTGTGCAGCACTCCCGCAAACGCAAACTGCGTATTAACCCACATGAACTTGCGGTAGTTCAGTTGCGCCTGAAGATGAATGTGGCCGGTCTCATCTTTCGGGATATGCAAACGATAGTGAACCGTGTCTGCCGCGCCCGGTGGGATCAGGTGCGCGTACACTGTGGCGCGAGCGGCCCAAGCGTTCCGGCGCGTGATCGGATTTCCGTGCCCATCGATCAGCAGTGCGCGGTAAAACTCGGCGCCGGGATCCACGGGGCCTTTGCCATCGTCTTGCACGTAGCCGCTCCAAAAAAGCACGCGGCCTTTGTCGTCAGTCGCTTTTAGCGACAGCCAGCAATCGAACGCATCCACAGTTCCACCGGGGAAGAAGTGTCCGACCTTGAGCGTGCGGACAACAACGTCCACGCGCACCGTGTCATCCGCCCGCACCGCCGGATTCACACGGTTCAGAGGCGCGGTCACCGGCAAGGGCGCGGGCATTTCAGCCGCACCCGAGGGCGCTGGAGTTTCCGCTTCTTCGCCCACGGCAAACTCGGTCTGGAACTGCGGCTGCGGGGCGGCCGGGTTCACTTGATTCTTGGAAGTGGGCCGGTCCGGCGAGATCGCAAAGATGTCCACGCGCACCAGGCCGGATTGGAGGAACGCCTCCTCGTCCGCAAGCTGCGTTTTATCTCCGTTCGCGAATGGCACCGCCGTATTCGCGGCTACGAAACGGTGCGAATGGACGAATCCGCCGATATTCCCCGCATCCTGCGACGCGACCGCCGGCATATGACAATCGGCGCAGTTTTGCGACTTGGGCGGATAGTAGAACGACCGGGCGCCGAAGCCCGAGACGCCGCTGGCCTGCCAGTTGTCGTAATCGTTGAAGCCGCGCGTCCAGCGGTAGTGATTGACGGGCACGTCGAGGTGTACCTTGTGACACACCGAACAATAGTCCGCCGTTTGCGTGCGCATGAACGGCTTCAGGAAGGTGCGGCGATGCGGCTCTGGATCTTCCTCGATCATGAAATCGATGATGCGGCGGAGGAAGGGATTCTTGGTCGCCACCAATTCGCTCAGCTCCGGATATTTCAGCACGTAATCGCCGTTGCCCATCGTGCTCTTGATTCTCGCAAACGAGTGACACACCATGCAGCCAATTCCAGCCTGCGCCGGGGCCGTCTGCACGCGGGGCGCGATCGGCGTGTTGAAATTCCCCGGGAAAAAGAGTGCCGCATCGTGGCATCCCGCACACCACTTCGAGGACTGCACTCCGATAGTGTCCTGCATGTATACGATCGACTGCCGGTACCACTGGTTGTTGAATGAGGAAAAATGGTGCATTGAGCTTTCCCACTGCTGGTAAATATCCGCGTGGCAACGCTTGCAAGACTCCGAGTCCATGAAAAAGTCCTGCGTGACAGTTTTCCCCGTTGCCGTCTGTCCCGAACTCGGAAAGAACGGGCCGTTGGGACCGTCGCCTTCGCCGTCCATGCTGGCAGGCGCGATTTCGGGATTGTGGATGACGTAGGCGCGCCGCCACGGCACCGTGCGCACCCACCAGGCTGCGCCCGCAATTCCCGCGAACACGGCCAGCGAGAGCGCCACCCGCAGAGTGGTTCGGATCGCGCCCGCGCCGAGCCAGCCACGGCGTCCGGCGAACGCAGCGAAAAGTAACACGCAGCCGAGAATACTGGCCACGATGTGAGAGTACAGGATTGGCCATTCCTGCCGACGCGCGCCGGTGTAGATCACCACCGCTCCCGCTGCTCCACCAATCAGCAGAACGATCCAGCCGATGCGTTGGCCAGCCGAACCCTCGCGCACAAGGCGCACGAGCGAAGGAAGCGCCAGGAGTAGAAGCACGACCCCCAGGAAAAGGTGCAGAGCCACGATGCTCTCATAGAGAATCGTCGGAGCTGGCCACGCGTAGAGGATGACCGCGGTGCAAGCGAGGGCGACAACAAGGTAGTTCAGGGCGCGTCTCAAGATTCCTCTCCTGGTGCAGTGTCCGTCACAAGGCGGATTTTCCCCGCCAAAGTGCGGGATACTTCACATAAGACGGGGCGGGTGGTCAATAATGGATTTGTACTATCGACGCCATCCATCTTATTTTCGGACCGAAGTCGGCTTTCCCGCCGCATTCCGATCGAACGAAAGCGCTAACCCTCAAAAACGAAAGTTCGTCTCCAGGTAGATCAATTGCCCATCCGGATCTTGAGGGTAAATTGCCCTGACCACGCCTTTGCCCCATGCGTGAGCGTAGTACAGGGTCGTGCTAAAGGAGTGCGTGAATTGATAATCCGCGCTGAGGTCCCAGACGTTGGCGAGGCTGCGATTGCCGTTGCTGGGACGGCCTGTGTACCCGAACGTCGACCGCTGAAACGCTCCGCCACCCAGGTACCAGAGATCCGCAGCATCGGCTAAACGAAGCGCGTGGACTTCGCTTCGCAAGGTGAGCTTCGCATCGGGGTGCAGGTCCAGCGTGCCGTAGAAGTCTTCGTTGTTCATCATATTGTAGAAGGGGAACCGAGCGTAGAGGCGCGGTGTGGTCAGCGCCTGAAAAAACGTGCCGTGGGTCGAGTCATTGGGGTTGCCATCGCCGCTGCCGTACGAATAGCCCGCGCTCAGCCATGGTTTGAGAACATGAGTGGGCGGCTGCCACCCAGCCTCGCCGACGAATGCATCGGCGCTCTGCGCGAGAGTCCCCCAAGAGCCCTTTTGAATCGCGCCCCAACCGAGCAAGTCAAACGCTCCCGCGGAGGAAGTGTGGAAGACGTGGGCATAATCGGCGCCGATGGTGGCAATTTCAATCTTGCCGTGGTCGGCCGCACGAGCCGAGGACGTGCGATTGTCGGTCTTGAGCACGATGGTGCGGTGATCGACGTAGCCCACGCTAAAGAGGCGAAACTGGCCCGCGGAGTGAGCCGTCGTGAACGACCGGTTGTACGCTCCGTAATACACATCGACGTCGAGTTCTCCCTCGCCGTCCACCTGGAAGACGCCGCGCGTTGGGCGTGCGGCAAAAAAGGTGAAGTTATTCGAGCCCTCGTTCCAGGAAAGCTGCGCGCCGTCGAAGGTGCGCTGGACCGCCGCAAAGCCGAAATTCGAGATCAGACGATGCGCCAGCCGGGTCATCACGAGCATGGCGAGCGCGGGGTCCTTGGGCTTCACTTCCGTGCCGTCGAAGAATTCAAAACGTCCGAGTTTCGGACTGCCCGCCGCCGAAGCCTTGAATTGAACGAAGGCTTGCTTCACGAACGCGTTGGCATTGTTGCTGGTGTTGCCGTTGGCTGCGTAATAGGTCCCGCCCAGGCCGAGTTGCCCTTGTGGCGCTGGATCCACGGCATTGTCTGGCAAGCCTAGAATCGTGGGCTGTGCAACTTCCAGTTGCCAGTCGAAGTGCGTCAATTGTTGGCCGAGGCCGATGCGGAGCAGGGAATCTCCCAGAGCGTAATTGCTGTTCCCCGATGTGGCTCCAAACCAATCCCATCCCTCCACCCGGGCGCGCCAATTAATGGAAATGTCCACCGGACCAATCTTGTGCTTCTTGGCAGGGGTGCTCTGCTCTTTTGAAGCGGGATGCTGGCTGGGTTGCTGCGTTTGCTGTGCGTACAATTTTCCGCACGAGATTAGAAGAATCGCCCCGCCGAGAAGGATGAGTACTCCAAATCTCTTAGGGGGCCGGATTGGACCGAATCTGCGTGGCCAAGTTCTTGCAAGACTCCTGCTCGACAGATCTACTTTCAAGGGGCGCTCTCCACCTGGAACTGGGAATTTGAAGCCAGTGAGTCGAGGCGGCATTCTCCACATCTAGGGCGGGGAGGCAATAGTGCTTTTGAATTATGTCCGCTTGCGTGCCGAGATGGGCGAGCATTGGGCTCGCCGCCGGTCGGATACCGGCCATAAATGAAGTCATCTCATAGATAATTTTCGTCAGGGCACCGCGGACAACTGTCCCGCCGCCGGCGAGGTGCAGGACCACGGCTCCAAAATACGGCACCCTCGCCGATGGCCACGCAAGGGGCTACGCTGCCGGTAAGAAGAGCGCTGCCAGCAGGGCGCGAGTGGGATTTCTCTTTTCGGGTTAGGAGCCAGGGGGATCAGCCTGCGGAGTGGCTTACTCCCCCCCTGGCTGGAGTCTCGGTACGGGTGCGAGTCTTACTACTCAAGTCAGCAGCGAGGCCAAGCGACCGCCGAATTGGGTAGCAAAACGAGGGAATTAAATCACGGCGCAAGAACCGGCACAATACTACAAAACCATTAGAGCGCAACCGGGCCGCGCGGAGCGCGCTGCTTCAACGTTTCGCTCGAAACCGGGATGTTCCGGAACAGCCACGATCGGCCGGCATGTTAAGATTCCGATCCGAAGTCGTGATGGGATCGGGGGCAGGTTTGAACGAGATCGTGTACAGCTCTCTGGTCGAAATGGCGAGCCTCGTTCGCGCGAGGAAGGTATCTCCTGCGGAATTGGTCGAAGCGCACTTTGCTCGAATTGAGCAAATGGATCCTCATCTCAACGCGTTCGTTCATTTCGCGTTCGACCAGGCACGGCGGGAGGCTCGAACGGCAGAGATCGCGCCGCGCGCTCGCAAGAGGAAGCCGGCTGGCGCGCTGCATGGCGTGCCCATCACGATCAAGAGCTCCTTTGATGTCGCCGGATTCCCCTGCGAATGCGGCAGCCGCATACGCCAGGGAAATCGTCCCGCCACGGACGCGCCCCTCGTCGCCAGACTTCGCGCTGCGGGCGCAATCATTCTGGGAAACACGAATGTCCCCGAATTCCTGATGGCTTATGAGACGGACAATTTGCTCTACGGCAGGACGAACAGTCCATGGGATCTCGACCGAACGCCCGGAGGCTCCAGTGGCGGTGAAGCCGCAGCCATCGCCGCAGGATGCTCAGCGGGGGGAGTTGGGAGCGATGGAGGCGGCTCGATCCGAGTCCCTGCCCACTACAGCGGAATCTGCGGCCTCAAACCGACACCCGGCCGTGTCCCTTCGACGGGTCATTTTCCCGGATCGGCCGGCCCTTTCGCACAACTCGGGGTCGTTGGTCCCATGGCCCGAACCGTGCGCGACGTGGAAAGACTCTTCCAAGTCATTGCCGGAGCCGACCCAGGCGACCCGTGTGCGGCGCCGGTCACGCTGCGAACGTGGAGCGATCGGGAAATCCGCAAACTCCGTATCGGATATTTTGAATCGGCCGATTCAGTCCCCGTGACTCCCGAAACGGTTGCCGCTGTTCGCAACGCCGCAGAAGCCCTCCGCCAACAAGGATTCCGCGTGGAAGAATGGCGGCCCGAGAATCTCGATCAAGTTTGGAGGTTGTGGTGGAACTTATTCGGCCGGGCGGGACAATTGGCTTTCGCTCCGCTGCTGGCCGGCCGCGACGCTGACCTGAGTCCGATTCTCAAGGAGTTTCGTGCGTGGGTGGCGGAGGAACCGCCCCTCGGTGCAGTCGAGTTGCTCGCTGCGCTTGTCGGACGCGATACTCTCCGGGCGAAATTCCTGACGAAGATGGAGGAGTTTCCGATTCTCATCTGCCCCGTCTGCGCCATTCCGGCGTTTCGCCACGGCGAACGAGCATGGAGCGTTCAAGGGCAAACGATCGGATACCTCAAGGCCATGGCGTATTCGCAGTGGTTCAACCTGCTGGGAAATCCAGCCGCCGTTGTGCCCGTCAGTCAATCACCGGACGGGATGCCGATCGGAGTGCAAATCGTCGGGCGCCCTTGGGAGGAAGAGGCGGTCCTTGCCGTAGCCGCCAGAATAGAGGAGGCGTGCGGCGGTTTCCGGCGTCCGCCGAAACCAAGCGCATAGTACACCTCTCCCCATCCGGGCCGCGGCGTTCTTAGCCGGCAACCCAGTCAGGCTCTAAAATCCAGGGTGCACACTGCCCAGTTTCTTCTCAGTGTCCCTGGCGGCGGAATTCGATGTAATCGCGGCCGTGATAGAGGCGATAGCCGCCCGCATCAGACGCCGCGACGATTTGCAGCGGCATGGGACGCCGGATATCGGCGTCGCGCGTCGAGGTGGCCTGCAATAGGTCGTTCGCGCCGAGATCCATCACCACAAACTTGTTGTTTTCGAGAAAGCCGAAGCCATACGCGCCGGGCTTGAGCGTTTGGCCGCTGATTTCGATCTGAACCTCTGTAATGAGATAGCCTTGATACTTCATTCGAATTTGCGAGGCGTAACCGGAATTGTCCACCAGTGCCGCGAGAACCAGCAGGCCATCGGCACAGCGCACGCCGCCGGCGTTATCCATTTGGGATGTCGCGGTCTGTCCGTGGAAGAAGACGGTGGTGGGAAAGAGACGGGCTGTGATGTCCGTCGTGCTCAGAATCGTATCCTTGGTTTGCGGCGGGGCCGCGGTGAGAGTTGCGGATTGCGCGAAGGAAATGGCGGCAGCGACGAGCAGCAATGTCGCGAACCGTACAAGCGTGTGGCGCGTATTCATGGGGTTCTCCTTGTGGACGGAATTCGCTGACTTTCGGGGGAATTCTACCTCATTTGCATCGCCAGCAGCAGCTTCGAGTCAAGCAAGCGCGGTGAATATCAGTTTGGTGCGGCGATATTGGCCGGCGTGCTGCTCGTCCCGCGAGTCTTGCTCGCATCAATCCCGCTTCCTTCCCGCACCACGTAGAAGCGATTTGCAGGGAGATTCTGTAACGTCTCCACTAGCCCGCTCGGCCAGCGAATCACAATCTTTTCCGCTGTTGCGGCCTTGCCCAAGCCGAAATGCAACCGCAGGTCGCTTTGCGATACGAATCCGCCTCCGCTGCGTACCTCCTGCGCGTACCGGCTGTCTCCCGATTCCAGCGTGACGACGGCCCCGATCGCCGCGCGGTTCGACTTGACGCCGATCAGCTGCAGGCTGATGAAATTCCCGACGGGCTTGGTGTTGTAATAGAGCGACGCCTTCTCATTCATGTTGTTCACGAGCGCTTCTAAGTGGCCGTCGTTGAAGAGATCGCCCAGAGCCAGCCCCCGGCCGGAGTGCATTTCGCTGAGCGCCGGCCCTGCATCCGCCGTGATGTTGGCGAACGTTCCGTCGCGCAAGTTGTAATACAGAACCCGCGGCTGCCGGTAACTGGTTCCCAGGCCTTTCCCGTCCACTTCGGGATACACGTGGCCGTTGACAATCAGGATTCCCGGCCAGCCGCTGTTGTCGAAGTCGTAGAATTGCACTCCCCAGCCGAGCCAATTCCGAATCTTGGCCAAGCCTGCAGTGTACGTAACGTCGTCGAAATTCATCTGGCCGCGGTTGAAGTAAACCGTCGGCGAGTCATCGGAGAAATTTGTTTGTACGACGTCCTGCTGCCCGTCGTGCGTGTAATCTCCGGCGGTCAATCCCATCCCGGATTGCACCAGGCCGTCTTCGTTGTACGCCACACCCGTTTGTTTGCCCATTTCGGTAAACGTCCCGTCCTGATTGTTGTGGTAGAGCAAATTGGCCGTGGCATCGCATGCGACGTAGATATCGGGCCATCCGTCCTGATCGAAATCAGCGGTGAGCGACGTGAAACCGAAGCATTCCGAAGCCGGCGTGATATGCGCTTTGTCCGAAACATCGGTAAACGTGCCGTCACCATTGTTGTGGTAAAGCACATTCACGCCTGGTTTCAGACCGCGCGGGCCGCACGATACATCTATCCCCTTCCACGTGCATGTCAATCCCTGCCCGGGATGCGGAGCCGTCGCATAACTGAAATCCACATAGCGTGCGAGAAAAAGATCCACTGTGCCGTCGCGGTCGTAATCGATGAAGCTGCACCCGGTGCTCCACGGACTGCCGGAGGTTTTCAGCCCGGCTTTTTCCGTCACGTCGGTGAAGGTTCCATCGCCGTTGTTGCGGTACAGAAGGGTTTGCCCCCAATACGTCACGACCAGATCCAGATATCCGTCGTTGTCGTAGTCGCCCACGCACGCGCCCTGTCCCCAACCGGTGTGCGCCAGACCCGCCTTGACGGTGACGTTGGTAAATGTGCCGTCGTGGTTGTTGTGGTACAGGTGGTCGGTCGGCGCCTGGCCCGGTGGGAATCCCTCAACGGTCGAGCCGTTGGGCAGAAAAATGTCCGGCCAGCCATCGTTGTCGTAATCGAAGATAACTGCGCCGTTGCCCGTCTGCTCGATGATGAATTCCTTGTGTGCGTCTCCGCCATAGACGTTGAGCGCCGTCAGTCCGGTCCGGCCCGAAATGTCCTCGAAATGGACGGCTGGGGGTTGCACCGTCTGCGCGTGCTCCTTTGGAGGAGCCGTTTGCGCGAAGAGGCAGAGCGTTCCAGCCAGCAGCGCGACGAACACGCAGTGGCCCGCCATGCGCAATGTGGTCGGAATTGTCAGCAAGGTCTCGATGGCGCGCGCGCCCTCAGGCTCGCTGAAGTTTATCCGAACGGAGAGGGAAAGGGCGTCAGAAATGTTTCGAGGCGGGAGCTGCGCCTCGGCCCAGCATGCGGGCGATTCTCACAGGTGGGCCGGCGTGATTCCCTTGGCCTCAACGCAATCGTACGATTGGCCGCCCCGGAGATTCGTGAATTCCTCCGTCCTTCCGCTGGGCCACTCGATCACGGCTCGATCGATCGCCTCCCGCCGCCCTAAGCCGAACGTGATGGGCAGTTCCGACTGCGAAAGGTAGCTCGAGCCGGTCTTGACCATTCGCGATTGAACCAAACCTGCTTGGTAAATTTGAACCACGGCTCCGATCGCGTCGCGATTCGATTTCGTGCCCACGAGATGAAATCGGACGCTCTTGTTTCCGGTTGCGTTGTCGTTGCGGAAGAGAAAAGCCGGCCCGTTATTGGTCGTCATCAAGATGTCCAAATCGCCGTCGCGATCGAAATCGCCGTAGGACAATCCGCGGCCTACCCTCGGCCGGCCGAAATCATCGCCGACCGCGGAGGCAACGTCGTGAAAATTTCCCCGTCCGTCGTTCAGGAACAGTTGCGGTGCTTGCGCGTAGCCGACGTTTCCGCGAATGTTTCGCACGGTTTCATCAATGTGTCCGTTGGCGATGGCCAAATCCAGGGAGCCGTCAAGATCCGCGTCGAGAAATAAGCAGCCGAATCCGAGCGTGTTCATAGAGGCGAGGCCCACGCCCGCCGTCTGCGCGACGTCCTGATAGGCCCCGCCGCCAATGGGGCGATAGAGCCCGATCATCTCATCGTCGAAATTGGTGATCGCCACGCCCGGGCGTCCCGAATTGTCGAAGTCCGCGGTATCCACACCCATTCCCGCGCGTGCTTTTCCCTCGCTGCTGAATGCGAGTCCGGCCTGGACGGCAATATCCTCGAATGTGCCGTTGCGCCGATTGCGGTAGAGCTTGTTCGGCTGCGTGTCATTGGCGACGAGCAGGTCGAGCCACCCGTCCTGATCGTAATCGAACATCGCCACGCCGAGCGATTTCGAGCTGCTGTCGAAGATGCCACTGGCAGCGGTGACGTCCTCGAACGATCCGTCACCCCGATTGTGATAGAGCCAGCAGGTCTCGCCGCGATACGCTTCCGGAGTGCAGTACGACTTGTGTACTCCGTCCAAACTGCAGAATACGTCCTGCGCCGGCGACCATCGCACGTAATTGCAAACAACTAGGTCGAGAAGTCCATCCCGGTCGTAATCGAACCACAGGGCCGAAGTGCTGAAACCCTGCTTTCCCGTGAGCCCACTCGCCCGAGTTACGTCCACAAACGCGCCCTTGCCGGTATTCTTGAACAGACGGTTCTGCCCGACGCAGGTGATCAAAATGTCCGGGAAGCCGTCGTTGTTGTAGTCGCCGACCGCAACTCCCATTCCGTACATCTCAATTTCCAAGCCGGCTTGGCGAGTGACGTCCGTGAAGCTGCCGTTTCGATTGTTGCGGTACAGCCGGAGCGTGCTGCGTGGCCCTGTTTGTGGCCGGGCCAGTCCATGCCATTGATGAGCAGGATGTCTTGCCAGCCGTCCGCGTCGTAATCGAGGAAAGCGCACCCCGAGCCCATTGTTTCCGGGAGGAATTTGCCGCCGAATGCGCCGCTGTTGTGACGAAACTGGATCCCGGCCGCCCCCGTGACGTCCGTCAGGCGGAATCCCGGGCCGGAATTCGCTGGCGGAGTTGCCGCGCGGGCCTCTTCGGATCCGTAGCCGGTCAATCGCAAGCCCGAAGCGGAGGCGAAACCCGCAAGTCCCAGGAGAAATGACCTGCGATTCACGGAATATTCACCAGGCCGTTCCGGATCGCGTAAGCCACCAATTCCGCCGTCTTGTGAATTCCCAGAGAGTTCATGATGTTCGCCCGATGGACGGCGATCGTGTTCGCACTCAAGTCGAGATCTTCCGCGATTTTCTTGTTCGACTTGCCGTCAACGATCAGTTGCAAAATCTCAAGTTCGCGAGCGGTGAGCCCCGCGGGTTTCTCGCCTTTCAACGTTGCCGCGCGAGCGAGTCCCGGCTCGAGCACGGTTTCGCCCGCGGCCGCGCGGCGGATCGCGGTTGCCAAATCGAGGTCAATCGCGTTCTTCAGGACGTATCCCCGCGCGCCCGCATCGAGCGCCTGGCGCACCAGCGTATCCTCCGAATGCATGCTCAGCATGAGAATTGCGGTCGACGGCGAATCCGCAAGGATTCGCCGCGTTGCCACCAGCCCGTTCATCTCCGGCAACGCGCAATCCATCACGATCACCAGCGGCCGCAGCTGCTTGGCCAGTCGAATCGCCTCTTTGCCGTCAGCCGCTTCTCCGATCACCTCGATGTCCGCTTCATCTTCGAGCATACGTCGGAAACCGCGGCGAACGAGGTTGTGATCGTCAACCAGCAAGACCGAGATTTTATTCGCTTTCGCCATCCGAATCCGGTCCGTCTCTCGGCACGCTCAAGCGCACCACCGTTCCCCCTTCCGGGGGATGCACAAACTCAATCGTCCCGGCAAGGAGTTCCGTGCGCTCGCGGATCGCCACCAAGCCGATTCCTTTGCTTGGAGCCCCCGCCAGAAAACCCTTTCCATGATCTTCCACTTCAAGCTGCAATTCGGCCGGAAGAAATCGTAGTCGCACCCAGGCCTCGTGAGCCCCCGAATGGCGCACGACATTGTTCAAAGCCTCTTGCAGTATGCGATAGATATGAATACCCGCGCCACTGGGCACGGGAAATGGTGTGCCCGATTTTTCGTACTTGATGGAGATTCCCGCCTGTTTCTCCACGGTCGCGATGTACCAATCGATGGTGTTCTCGAACCCCGATTGCTCGAGCATCACCGGATGCAGCGTTTGCGAAAGACTGCGAACGCGGTCCAGCGTCTCCTGCGCGATTTCGCTGACCTCCCGCAATTCTGTGCGGATCGGCGAGCCTTCGGGAGCGTGGCGCTCCGCGCGGCCCAGCATCAAGCCGACTGCGGTGAGGATTTGGCCGAACTCGTCATGCAATTCCCGGGAGACGTGGCGCAGCGTGGATTCTTGCGTCGCTATCAATTTATGAGCAAGCTCGCTGCGTTGTTCGGAGAGCGCGGCAAGTTGCGCAAACAACCGCCGGTTCGAATAAATCAGATACAGGCTTGTAAGCAGGATGGCCGCCAGCGTCGCGGTGAGAAACCAATACACCTGGCGCTGCACCTTTGCATAGATTTGCGCGATTTGCAGCGCAGCCTGTTCTTCGCTTTCGTTGTTCTCGACGAGCAAACGAGCCACGGTCGTACTCAGAGCCGCCTGCCGCGCTTGCAGCGTAATCCGGATTTGGTCTCTCGCATCGCGGTCCTTGCCCTGTTGGGCTAACGTGAACGTGCGGTCCACGGAATCCCAGAATTGCGCGAGCGACATTGCAAGATATTCCCTTTGCTCCGGAGTGCGGCGCGCGACGGCGAGACTTTCCTCGCGCTGCAGTGCGTCATTGAGATCGGTACGAATCCGCCGGAATTGCGCCGACCAAGCCGTGATCGGATAGGGCTCATCGTTGTCCAGCATGTCGCGCATGCTGAGTCCCAGAGAATTCAAATCATTCTGAGCGCGAAGCAGCTGAAGTGAGTCTTTCCGGTCCCGTTCCGTCAAATCGGTTTGCAGTTTCTTCAGGCCAGAGATTTGGACGGTGATGTACCAGGAATAAGCCACTACGGCCGCGAGCGTAATAATCAGGCCCAAGAACAGGCCGAGCGTTGGAGACGTGTCGCGAGGTCGCGCCATGGGTCTGAGGATACAACCCGGGCGCACTGGTATCCAAGCACGATTGGGCGGTGGGGCCGACCGGACGGCATTCCACCTCTACGAGCCGGTTGTAATCGTTGCACTGGCGGGTTCGAGGCCGGCAGCGGATGCTGCGATCTTCATCTGTCCGGACACTGCCGTCGATTGAGTCCGCTTCGGGTCTGCGCCGAGGTCCAGTCCCGAGAAGACCTATTCATTCAGAGGGCAGGCTCGGCATCTTTCCGGGCGGAGTATTTGTTCTTCGCTCAAATCGAGCTGGCGCACTACGAACTTGCCTTTCGGCAGCATGTCCGGCTGACCTGCGTCGGCAAAGTAGTCTCCCACCAGCTCTAAGGCGCGATACTTTGTTGACGCCAGCAGGTAAATGCTTTCCGTGCCGTGAAGTGTAACTTCATAGAGATTCATACGTATCCCTCACGATCGTGCGGCGATTTGTCGAACGCATTCACAACTCAAAGGTCATAGTACGGCCACTTTGCGGAGACAAACAGTGCGCGTCGTCATCATCCTAGGTGACCGATGTCACATACTGGTCCCCTTGGGCCTACTTCTTGGATGATATTCCTTGCCGCGCGACTCGGCCGTCAGGTAGTCTCGCCGGGAGGCGTATGCCGCTGCACGCGTCCGTGAAGACCGGGCCGCGAGTGTGAGTGAGTCAAACCGTGGAAGGAACGCGCATCGCAGCTCACACGGCGCGGAGAATTTGCGTTGCGCGCCGCGAGTGCGCCTGAGATGGACGGGTGAAGAATGGCGGGTTGGCAAGATCTGCAAGTTCGCTTTCGCAACAAATTTGGCACCGACGCGCAGGTCTATTGCGCGCCAGGCCGCGTAAACCTCATCGGAGAATTCACCGATTTCAACGACGGCTTCGTGATGCCGGCGGCGATTGGCTTCTATTGCTGGGTCGCCATCGGGCCGCGCGCCGACGGCAAAATTGTGATCGACTCCGAGAACTTTGCGGAAACGGTCGAATACGACCCTGCCCGCGGCGCTCCGCGGCCCGCGCGAAATTGGAGCGACTACCCGTTCGGAGTCGTCTCCGTCCTGCAGAAGGCCGGTTTCCCGCCGCGCGGGGCAAACCTGCTCATTCACGGAGAAGTTCCCATGGGAGCGGGAGTCAGCTCCTCGGCTGCAATCGAGGTGGCGACCGGCTATGCTTTGCTTGACTTCACGGGCGTGCCGGTCCTGCCAAGCGAATTGGCGCGGCTCGCGCAGCAGGCGGAGAACGAATTCGTTGGCGCCAGGTGCGGCATTATGGATCAATTTACTTCCGCCCACGGACGCTCGGGCAAAGCGATCTTTCTCGATTGCCGCACGCTCGATTACGAGCTTGAGCCGATTCCCGATTCCGTCCGGCTTGTCATCTGCAACACCATGGTCAAGCACGCGCATTCTTCCGGCGAGTACAACAAACGGCGCTCCGAATGCGAGGCGGCGGTCCGGTCGCTATGCCAGTTCTATCCCGGCATTCGCGCGCTGCGCGACGCCACCCTCGATCAGATTCGACAACATCGCGAGGACATGCCCGACGTCGTCTATCGCCGTGCTCTGCACGTGGTTGCGGAGGACGACCGCGTCCTGGACGCGGTGAAAGCGCTTCGCTCGGGCGACCTCCCGGCGTTTGGGCGGCGAATGGCGGAATCCCACGCCAGTCTTCGCGATTTGTTTGAGGTCAGTTCGCCGGAACTGGATCGCATGGTGGAACTTGCAGAGGGCCAGCCCGGCGTTTACGGGGCGCGCATGACCGGCGGCGGCTTTGGCGGTTGCACCATCAATCTTGTGGAAGCTGCACACGCGGAGGCGTTTCGGGCGCGCATGATGGCACGGTACGAGGAAGCCTGCCGGATACGGCCCGACATCCAGATTTGCGAACCAGCGGAGGGCGCGGGCCGGGTCGCCTGAGCGCGGCTCCGAAGAGCGAGTGGCCGGATGAATCCAAGTCCATTTGACGAAACACCCCACCGCCGTTTCAATCCTTTGATACGGGAATGGGTGCTCGTCTCGCCGCATCGCGAGAAACGGCCGTGGCTGGGAAAAGTCGAAAAGGCCGCGGCGGCGCCGCAACTCACCTTCGACCCAAGCTGCTACCTTTGCCCCGGCAACGCCCGGGCGGGAGGCGTCCGCAATCCGGACTACAAATCCACATTTGTCTTTGACAACGATTTTCCCGCGCTGCTTCCCGACGCGCCCGCCCGCGCGATCGACGAGGAAGCATTGCTCGTGGCCCGGAGTGAGCCCGGGATCTGCCGCGTCGTCTGCTTCACGCCGCGCCACGATCTGACGATTCCGCGCATGGGCGTTGAGGAAACCCGGCGCGTAGTTGACGTTTGGGCGGAGCAATATCTCGAACTGGGCGCGCGGCCTGCGATACGCCACGTCCAGATGTTCGAGAATCGCGGCGCGCTGATGGGCGCGAGCAATCCGCACCCGCATTGCCAGATCTGGGCCAACGCCGAATTGCCGAACATCCCAGCGCGCGAAACACAATCGTTCCGCGAATACCGCCGGCGGCATGCCTCGTGTTTGCTATGCCGTTACCTTGAGATGGAACTTGCGCGCAATGAAAGGATTGTCTGCGCGAACGACGGTTTTGTCGCGCTCGTGCCGTATTGGGCCGTGTGGCCGTTCGAATCCATGATCCTGAGCCGGCGGCACGTCCAGGACCTGGCGCAACTAGGTGATCTCGAACGAAATCAACTCGCCGAACTGATGCGGCGCCTCACAATTCGCTTCGACAATCTTTTCGAGACGGCCTTCCCCTATTCGATGGGTTTTCACCAGCGCCCGACCGATGGCGAGACGCACGCCGACTTTCATCTTCACGCCCATTACCTTCCGCCTCTGCTCCGCTCTGCGACCGTGCAGAAGTTCATGGTCGGCTACGAGTTGCTCGGCACGCCTCAGCGCGACCTGACGCCGGAGAGCGCGGCGGCGCGCCTCCGCGAAATGAGCGAAACGCACTACCTTGATCGTTGATTCCGCAGGTCTGGAGGGCCGGATAAGAGGCTCGGCCCGGTCAAGCTGCGCCCCTGAGAGACCTTGCGCAGGACGGCGGGAACTTGAATTAAACCGTGTGCTCTATTGGGCCGCGTTGATTACGATGCTGACTGTAGTGGTGCTGGTCGTGCTCCCCGCAGTTCCAGTGAACGTGAGTGAGAAAGTTCCTGTTGTCGCCGTGGTCGCCGGCGCGGTTGATGTGGGATTGCCGCACGAGGACAGCGTCAATCCGAGCGCGACCATCAGTAGAACGCCCATCGCATACCGTTGGAAGATTCCGAGTCTCCGTTTCCGCAGCGTATCCACCATCAGAGCCGTAAGAAGAGCAAGTCCGGTGAGCCATCCTCCGAGAACATAGACCGGCCGAGTCCGGCGTATTCGGGAGGCCGGAGTCACAAACAGGCCGGCAGTCGAGGACGTCACGATCGTGCACGTCGATGTTAAAGTCGCCGTGCCGGGGGTGACCGTGGCCGGGTTAAACGCGCAAGTGGCTGAGGCCGGCAGCCCGACGTTGCTATCGGCACTCGCGATGCTTGGGCACGTGAGAGTCACCGCAGTCGTGAAATTCCCCTCGGGCGCTACGCTGACGATGTAAGAAGCCGTTGAGCCCGCAGTGAGGGTAACTGTCGACGGAGTGGCGGAGAGGACGAAACTCGGTGCGCCGACCGTAACGCTGAGCACGGATGAGGTGCTGGTCATGTTCAGCGAGTCGCCCAAATAAACGGCCGTGATCGAGTAAGTCCCCTGTGTCTGGGAGACAGACGTGTCCACATATGTCGCCACGCCCGATTTGTTCAAGGCTACTGGGTTCGCATTCATCACAGTAGTTCCGTTCAGGAAATTGACTGGTCCGGTCGGTGTGCCGGCTATGGCGCCGCTGACGGTCGCCGTAAACGTAATCGTGCCACCCTGAAAGCCGGGGTTGGGGTTCGCGCCAAGCAGAGTCGTGGTGCCTTGTGCCCCCACGGCCTGAGATAGCGCGCTGGAAACACTGGCGCCGCTGTTCGCATCGCCGCTGTAAACAGCGGTGATCGAGTGCGGACCAGGAGCCAAAGTCGAGATCGAAAATGTGGCCGTGGCAACAGTAGAGCAGGAGTTATTCACTTCCACACAAGCGAGAGCGCCTGCGCCTATAGTCGTCGAGCCGTCCACGAAGGTCACCGTTCCCGTCGGAGTTTGTGTGCCGTTCGTCGTCACGGTCGCCGTGAACAAGATGCTCGCTCCGGCGGACGGCGGTTGTGGCGACTCCTGTGGCGACGTAGGGCCCGAGGTGAGAGTTGTCACGGTCTGCACCGGAACGACACGGAAGTAATAGGTCGTGATGTTGCCAATCACAGGGCTGCTTAACCCGTTTGCTGGCGCCACCTGCGCGTCTCCCGCATAGGCGAACAGGATGTGTGGCCCGACGGTAAGGGGGGCTGGGAACTGACAGGTAGCGGACGGGCAGGTAAACGTATTACCGCTGACGGAAGCGGAGACCCACGGTCCGCGCCAGGTGTCGAGCCTGAAAAAGACAGCCTCGACCGGCGGTGCATTGGGAGCGTATGTGGAACTCGTCGTGAACTTGAACGTGGACGCGGGAGGCGGCGCCGTTCCTATAAGCTGATTGCCCGGCAGGGGCGTGATCGTCGTGGACAGCGGAATCGTCTGGACATTCTGTTCGGTAATCAGCGTGATGCTGCTGCTGTTGCCGCTTGCGACGGCAATCTCATTCGTTGCGCGATTCACGGCCACGGCGTCAGGAGAGAAGCCGACCGTGATCGTGGAGGCGCTGTTCGCCGATCCGTCGATGACCGTCACGGTGCCGTCTGAATTCGCGACGTAAACCTTGTTCGTAACGCCGTTGAACGCTATGGCGGTGGGGGGAGCTCCCATCGGCGGAGTGCCCACGGGAAAGGTCGCCGTCACTTGATTCGTCGCCCCGTCAATCACCGACACCGTGTTGCTGCCCTGATTCGCGACGTAAATCTTATTCGACGTTCTCGTCCACCGCGAGGGCGACCGGCTGATTTCCGACTGCGACCGTCGAAGTGCTGCTGGTCACACCGTCAACAACGGTGATGCTTGCGCCGCTGTAATCGGCGACATAGATTTTATTCGTGACGCTATTCACCGCGATGGCCCGCGGAGATGGGCCCGTGCCGACAAGGGTAGTATTGTTCGTCGCGCCGTCAATAACGGTCAGCGTGTTCTGTAGTTCGTTCGCTACGTAGATCTTGTCTGTCACTAAATCCACAGCCACGGCGGAGGGTTCGGTTCCCACAGGGATGGTGGTCGTGCCGTTGGTCACCCCGTCAATTACGGTCACATTGTTGCTTGCAGCGTTGGCGACGTAAATCTTGTTCGTCAGCACGTTCTCCGCGATCGCAACGGGCTTGGTTCCGACCAGCACTGTCGCCGAAACGGTATTCGTGGCGCCGTTGATCACACTGACCGTGTTGCCGGTCTCATTCGGGATCGTCCCATTCTCATTCGCAACGTAGATCGTGTCGGTGGCCGGATTCACCGCCAGCGCGTCCGGACTGGTGCCGGCCGGGATATTCGTGATGCCATTTGTCGCGCCGTTGATCGCGGTGACGGCGTTGGCATTTACATCGGTCACATAGAAGAAATTGCTCGCGGGATTCACGCCCACGGCGGATTGAAAGCCCGCCGCGCCAACAGTCGTAGTGCCGTCCGTCGCGCCATCAATTACGCTCACGTTGCCGCTGCCCACATTCCCGACGTAGACCTTGTTCGTCACAGGATTGACGGCCAGATCGGAAGGGTCGGAGCCGACGGCGAGGTTGATGGCGGCATTCGTCCCGCCGTCAATGACGGTCACCATTCCACTGGTGAAACTGAAGTCAGCAACGTAAATTCGATTGGAGACCGGATCGATCGCGAGAACCACAGGCTGCACGGCCGGCGGCGTGAGGGTGACCGTCGCCGAAGCCGTGTTCGTCGCGCCGTTGATTACGGTGACTGTGCCGCTGCTCTGATTGGCTACGTAGATCGTGTTCGTGACGGGGTTCACCGCGATCGCCCGGGAAACCGCTCCGGACGCGACGCTCGAGGTGGCGTTGGTCGAGCCGTTGATCACGGTGACCGTGCTGTCTTGATTGGCGACGTAGATCGTATCCGTGACGGGATTCACGGCGATGGCCGCGGGTGTCGCTCCCACCGTGACCGTCGCCGACGCCGTGTTGGTCGCGCCATTGATCACGGTGACGCTGTTGCTGCCCTGGTTCGCCACGTAAATCATGTTCGTGACAGGATTCGCCGCGATTGCTGCGGGGGTGGTTCCCACCGAGACTGTCGCTGACACGGTGTTGGTCGCACCGTTGATCACCGCAACGTTGTTGCTGGTCTGGCTCGCGCTGGCGACGTAAATCACGTTGGTGGCGGCATCTACTGCAATCGCCACCGGGGACTGCCCGACCGTAATCGTGCTCGTGGCGTTTGTGGCGCCGTCAATCACCGTGATTGTCGTGGAGCCCTGATTCGCGACGTAAATCTGATTCGTCACGGGGTTTACTGCCACAGCGCTGGGAGCGGCCACGGAGGAGATCGTGGTGGTGTTGTTCGTCGCGCCATCAATTACGGTGACGGTGTTCTGATTCAGATTCCCCACGTAAATCCGATTGGTCACCGGATTGACCGCGACCGCGACGGGGGACGAACCTGTTGGCAGCGCCGGAACGGCGACCCGTTGCGCCAGCGCCGGCTGGGAGGTCGCGCTCACCCAACACAGGATTCCGAATAGGACTAGTTTATGGACCGGCCTGCCATGACGCGCGAAAAACTCACTGACC
This sequence comes from Terriglobia bacterium, assembly GCA_963819015.1. Taxonomy (GTDB): domain Bacteria; phylum Acidobacteriota; class Terriglobia; order Acidiferrales; family UBA7541; genus DASPOJ01. The sequence goes on along the minus strand of CAWFUN010000004.1, from coordinate 202,106 downwards.
CGGTATCCCAAGTTCATCTGCCCCTTCCCGTCCGAAAGTGGTGAGACATCTTATCCGATGCAAGATATTGGTGGCAAAGCAAGTTGCGTATGAGTCCGGCTCCCCGCGGGCAGTATGCGCGAACACACCTCGCAGCGGATTGCTCTCCAAACCCGCAAATATACCCCGAAGACGTTACAGATGCATGGCACGTTACAAGCGTTGGCCGCGCGATCCGGCGATCGGGAACTTGTCTGCAGTCCGATTCCTGGTTGCCCCGCCGCAGAAGACTCCCCACGCCGGGTTCTGGTACAATCCCCGCGCAGAGCGACTCTGTTTGTGGTGAGCGCCCGCCCCCAATCCGCGACGATTGTCCCCCGGAATCGAATGCCATTCAACCCCCGGACATTGATTGGGGAGTCCTCGGCGCAGTTTCCGTCCGCTCGCCACTTCGGCTGGGCGCTATCCGGCGGGGGGTTTCCGCCAATTCGCCGATCCGATTTGACCGGAGGCCCCAATGTTGTCTGCTGATTTCACGCCTCGACGCAAGTTCATCCAAGATTTGGCTGTTGGCGCAGCCGCGGTTCCTGCGGCGGGTGTGCTGGCCGAACCTTTGCTCGCGGTTCCCAGCCGCCCGATTCCGAGCGCGCGCGCCGCTTCGGCTCAGGGCGCGGAGAATAAAGACATCACTCTGCAATTGAATCGCGTTCCCAGCGACGCCAAGGAACTTGATTTTGTGGACGGCGCAGCCGACGCGGCGATAAACCGCTGCGGCTGAGTACGCCGCGCAGGAGACACCGGGGATTTGCCGTGCAGTCAAGAGCGTTGCAACTCGATCCGAGAGACGACGTTGTCATCGCCCTGACGGATTTGAAAAAAGGCGAGACGCTCCAGGTCAATGGCCGGACGCACGTGCTTGCGACCGACGTCGCGGCAAAGCACAAATTCGCGGCCAAAGAGTTCGCTCCGGGCGAGCCGGTTCACATGTACAGCGTGATGGTTGGACGCGCGTTCGCGCCGATCCACCGCGGCGAAGCCATCACCGTCCACAATCTCCGCCACGATGCCGCCGAGTATCACGAATACGCGGGTCCCACCGGCTGGCAATCACCGGACGTTACGCACTGGCGGCAGAAATTATTTCTCGGCTATCACCGTTCCGGCGGCGAGGTGGGGACGCGAAATTACTGGCTGGTCGCGCCGCTGGTCTTCTGCGAGAACCGCAATTTGGGCGTACTGAAAGATGCGTTCGAGGAAGAGTTGGGATTTGCGCAGCCGCAAGTCTACCGGCGCTACGTCGCGGATTTGGTGAACTTCCACCGCGAAGGCCGGGCGGATGAGATTCAGCGGCACGCGTTCACGGAAGCCGGATCGCAAGGCAATCGGCAAAAAGTATTTGCCAACGTGGATGGGATTAAGTTTCTAGTTCACCCGCTGGGCTGCGGCGGCACTCGCGAAGATGCGCGGAATCTCTGCGGCTTGATTGCCGGCTACATTCACCACCCGAATGTGGCGGGCGCCACGGTCCTGAGCCTCGGCTGCCAAAACGCGCAAGTTTCGATCTTGCGCGAGGAAATCGAGCGGCGGTCGCCGAAGCCCGGGAAGCCCGTTCTTATTTTCGAGCAGCAGAGCAGTCCCTCGGAAGCGGCCATGCTGGGCAAGGCGATTCAGAGGACGTTCCTGGGCATGATCGAGGCGGACAAAATTCGCCGCGCGCCGGCGCCGATTTCCAAATTGGTTGTTGCGCTCAAGTGTGGCGGCTCGGACGGCTTTTCCGGGATCTCCGCCAATCCGGCGATCGGCCATCTTTCCGATCTGGTGGCCGCGCTTGGCGGGCGAACGATTCTTGCCGAGTTTCCGGAGCTCTGCGGCGTCGAGCAGGAATTGATCGACCGTTCGGTGCGAAAAGAAGTCGCCGGCCGGTTCGTTCATCTCATGCGTGATTATGCCGCGCGCGCGAAGGCCGTCCAGGCCGGTTTCGAAATGAATCCTTCCCCCGGCAACATCGCCGACGGTTTGATCACCGACGCGATGAAGTCCGCGGGCGCCGCCAGGAAAGGCGGCACTTCGCCGGTCTGCGCCGTTCTCGATTATCCCGAGTACTCGAGCGAGCCCGGGCTAAATCTGCTGTGCACGCCGGGCGGTGACATCGAGTGCGTGTCCGCCCAGGTCGGCGCCGGTTCGAACGTCGTGCTCTTCACGACCGGGTTAGGCACGCCGGCGGGGAATCCCATCGCTCCCGTAGTCAAAATCTCGTCCAACACACCGCTGGCAGAACGGATGGGCGACATCATTGATTTTGACGCCTGGCCCGATTGTTTCCGGCGATAGCACGATCGAACAAACAGGCGAGGCGCTCCTCCACTACCTCTTGAAGGTGGCGAGCGGGGAAGTTCACACAAGCGCCGAGTTGCGCGGCCAGGACGATTTCATTCCTTGGAAAAGAGGAGTATCGCTCTGAGCCTGGCCTGCGCGAGGAAGCTTGCCAAGATTCGATGAGAATTGACGCACACCAGCACTTCTGGAAGTTCAATCTGCTCCGCGATGCCTGGATCACGGAGGAGATGAGCGCCCTGCGCCGCGATTTCATGCCGGAAGATCTGGCTCCTGTACTGGCCGCGAATCAGATGGAAGCCACGATTGCCGTCCAGGCCGATCAGTCCGAGGAAGAGACGTGCTTTCTCCTGGACCTGGCCAAAATGCATCCGCAGATTGCCGGCGTTGTCGGCTGGGTGAATCTGACCGCTCCGGACATCCGCGAACGCTTGCGCCGTTTCTCGCAGTTCCCGAAGCTGCGCGGAATCCGGCATATCGTGCAGGGCGAGCCCGACGACCGGTTTCTCTTGCGCGACGATTTCTTGCGCGGAATCGCGTGCCTCAGGGAATTCGATTTCATCTACGAAGTGCTCATTTATCCGAAGCAATTACCCGCCGCCGTCGAGTTCGTTCGGAAATTTCCGGAACAGCCGTTTGTCGTGGACCACATGGCGAAACCTTTGGTCAAAGAGAGGGAAATCGCTTCGTGGTCGCGGCAAATGCGCGCGCTGGGAGCTGCGCCGAACGTCTATTGCAAGGTGTCCGGTTTGATTACGGAAGGGAACTGGAAGGACTGGCGCCCGGAGGATTTTCACCCCTATTTGGATGTCGCATTTGAGGTGTTTGGACCCGATCGCTTAATGTTCGGGTCGGATTGGCCGGTCTGCCTGCTCGCGGGCTCGTATCGTCGAGTGAAAGGGTTGATCGAGGATTACGTTCGCGGCCGGCCGCAGTCCGCGGAGGACAAGCTCTTCGGCGGCAACGCCGAGCGCTTCTATGGCATTAAATCGGAGCGAACGAAAGCGCAAAACGAATAAAGGACAGATGTTGCGCCAAGTCTTCCCCGGCGTTAGTTTATTCGATTGCCGCGGCCTGTTGCCCGCGAGAATCCTGCGAGGAACGGCTCCGGGGGCGCTCAACCGGCAAGGGGGATCATGAGCAAGAGATACTGTCTGACGTTGGAACTGAAGGATGATCCGCGACTCATTGCGGAATACAAGAAGCACCATGAACGCGTTTGGCCGGAAATCATAAAGAGCATCAAGGATTCCGGCATCGAGGACATGGAAATCTATCTGCTTGGCACGCGGATGTTCATGATCATGGAAGCCAGCGACCGGTTTTCCTTCGACGCTAAAGCAAAGGCGGACGCGTCGAACCCGAAAGTTCAGGAGTGGGAGAAGCTGATGTGGAAGTTTCAATCTCCGCTGCAGCAAGCCAAGCCGGGCGAAAAGTGGCTCTTGATGGAACGTGTCTTCAAGTTGTAGGCGGCGCCCGTGCCGGCGTCCGCTGCGCGCCACGTTATTCCGGCGCGGCGGTACAATGAGGCGGAATCAAGCCGGTTGGATTTTTCCCGGGAGGGCTCGATGGGATTTGTCCACGAAGATTTCCTGCTGAGCGCGAAGACCGCCCGCAGGCTTTACCACGACTTCGCCGAGGACGAGCCCATCCTTGACTATCACAATCATCTCTCGTCCGCCGAGATCGCCAGCGACCGCCAGTTTCACAATCTATTTGAAATCTGGCTCGAAGGCGATCATTACAAGTGGCGTGCCATGCGCGCCAATGGCGTTGACGAACGCTTCTGCACGGGCGACGCGACGCCCTTCGAGAAATTCCAGGCTTGGGCCCGGACGGTTCCTCACACGCTTCGCAATCCGCTCTATCACTGGACGCACCTCGAGCTGAAGCGCTATTTCGGCATCGACGAGTTGCTCGACGGCAGCAACCGCCCGCTCCATCTGGGACCGCGCCAATGCGATTCTGAACGGCGGCGGCCTGACCGCGCGCCGGATTCTCCGCCGCTTCCGCGTGCTCGCACTCTGCACCACCGACGATCCCTGCGACGACCTCGCCCATCACAAGACCCTCGCCGCGAACGAAAAGGCGTTTCGCGTCTATCCTGCGTTCCGGCCCGATAAGGCCCTCCGCGTGGACGCGCCCGAGCTGTTCAACGCCTGGACCGACCGGCTCGGCAAAGCCAGCAACGTCCACATCGCCTCGCTTAAGGACTTCCTCCACGCGCTGGATCGCCGCCACGAGTTCTTCCATTCGATGGGCGGCCGCCTTTCCGACCACGGGCTCAATCATGTGCTTCGCCGATTTCCCGCACCGAACAGGCGGCCGCGGCAATTTTCGAGAAGGCGCGCAACGGCCGCGCCGCGAGTGCGGAAGAGCACCAGAAGTTCGCATCGTACCTCATGCTCTTCTTCGGCCAATTGGACGCGCGCAGGGGATGGACCAAGCAACTTCATCTTGGCGCGCTGCGCAACGCGAATACGCGGCGGGTGCGCGAGTTGGGGCCGGACACCGGCTTCGATTCCATCGCCGATTGGCAGCCAGGCCAGCGCTCTCTGCGCCTATCTTGACAACTCGATCAGGAACAGTCCCTGCCCAAGATGATCGTGTACAACTTGAATCCCGCCGACAATTACGCGGTCGCCACGGCGCTGGGCAATTTCCAGGACGGTCAGATCGCGGGCAAGATGCAGTTCGGCAGCGGCTGGTGGTTTCTCGATCAGAAGGAAGCGATCGAGTGGCAGGTGAACGCGCTCTCGAACGTGGGCTTGTTTTCGCGCTTTGTCGGCATGCTCACGGATTCGCGATCGTTCATGTCCTTCCCGCGGCACGAGTATTTCCGCCGGGTGATTTGCAATCTCCTCGGACGCGATATCGATAACGGCGAAATTCCCAATGACGATTCGCTCGTCGGGCCTATGATTCGGAACATTTGTTTCGGCAACGTCCGCGACTTTCTCGGCCTCGAGCTCGGCAGCGGCGCGGACGTGCGGGGAGAAGAGGTCAAGGTTCGGTAACGCGCCGCGTGTTGCGGGCTCCGCGCGCGCGGCTCTAAGGAGGCTCTCATGCAATTCACCAGACGCGATCTTTGCACGTTGATCCCCGCGGCACTGGTCCCCGGAGCGCTGGCCATCCACGCATCGGCCGCAGCGCAGGGGACGGCTCCGGGAGCGGCCGCGCCCGCTGCGCCCGCCACGCTGATTCAGTCTGGCGCTTTCCCGTGGGACTCTCTTGTGCCGAAAACTTCCGCCGACGGTGTCTCCACGGCCCGGGCGATTTTCAAGGGAAAGCTCGCTACAGGCGAGTCGGTAGAGGTCCACGAGACGACGCTCATCGTTGGCGGTACGCCGCATCCGCCGCACCACCATCTCCACAGCGAAATGTTGCTCGTGCGCGAGGGCACCATCGAGCTGATGGTGAACGGCAAGAGTTACCGGGTGGGCGCAGGCGGGGTGGGTTTCGTCGCTTCCAACGAGGATCATGCGGCTAAGAATGTCGGAGACACACCGGCCACCTACTTTGCCGTCGCGATCGGTCCGACCGCGGCCTGAGCCGCTTGCGCGCTTCCGCCCGCGCGGCATTCGCGGTAGTGTACGGCGCCCAGGAATTGTAGACTTGCAAAGGACGCGATGAATTACATATGGCCGATGAAGACATGAGCGTCGTACCTCCTGTTTCTTCCACAAAAACTGCGGCGGACGGCAAGAGTGCAGGCGGCAATTTTCGCTGGATAATTTGCGCTCTGCTTTTCTCCGCCACCGTGCTCGCTTATCTCGACCGCAGCATCCTCGGCTACCTGGAAAAGTATCTGGAGGGCACCGCAAACGGGAAGCAGATCATTCCCGGGCTGGATAGCGTTCAGTACGGGAATGTCATGTCCGATTTTCAGTTCGCCTACGCCTTTGGGTTGCTGGTCGCCGGCGCCATCACGGATAAGTTGGGCACCAAGCTTTCCTTCGCTCTGGCGATCACGCTTTGGAGCGTCGCCGCGATGCTGCCCGGCGCTGCGCATTCCGTGCGCGGCCTTGCGATCGCCATGACCTTAGTGGGCGTGTGTGAGGCGACCAACTTTCCCGTCTGTATCAAGACCGTGGCGGAATGGTTTCCGAGGGCGGAACGCGCGCTGGCCGCGGGGATTTTCAACTCCGGCGCCGGCATCGGAACCCTTTTGGTTCCGCTGGTGGCCACCTTCCTGACGCTGCGCGTGGGCTGGCGGGCGGCGTTTGTCTGTACGGGCGCTTTGGGTTTTGTTTGGCTGGCGTTGTGGCTCTGGCTCTACGCCAAGCCCGAGGAGCACACCCGCGTTTCAGCTTCGGAGCTGCGCTGGATACTGGGAGACCGCGAGGATACGACGGCCCGCGTGCCGTGGCTTCGCCTCTTGCCCGTGAAGCAGACCTGGGCGTTCTCGCTGGGGAAATTCTTCACCGACGCGATCTGGTGGTTTTGGATCTTTTGGGTTCCGCGATACATGCAAGGCACATTTCATCTCAACCTGATGCAGAGTGCGGCGCCCGTGGTGACAATCTACGGCCTTTCCATCGTAGGAAGTGTCGCGGCGGGCTGGTTGCCCGACTACCTTCTGCGCCGGGGCCGCTCGCCGAATTTTGCTCGTAAAGTCTCCATGCTGGTATGCGCTCTGGCCGTCATGCCGGTGATCTGCGCGCCGTTTTCTCACCGGATGTGGGTCGTCGTTGGCTTGATCGGTTTGGCCACCGCCGCTCATCAGGGCTTCTCTGCGAATCTCTTCACGCTGCCTTCGGACTTGTTTCCCAAGACATCCATCGCGAGCGTCGTCGGCATCGGCGGCATGGCGGGCGCGCTGGGTGGAGCGCTCCTGCAGCGGGCGGCGGGCCACATCATTGCCTGGACGCACAGCTATCTGTCGGTGTTCGTCATTGCTTGCTCGGCCTACCTCGTCGCGTTGCTGTTCGTCCAGCTCCTTGCGCCTCGGTTGGAACGGGTTTCCTTGGGCCATGGAGCTCAAGCATAATGTTCCGTGTCCGTAATCCGATTCCTGCGTCTGCCGCCCCGCTCGCCGGCGAAACGGCCACCAAGAACAAAATGAGGTGAGAGATGGCATTAAAAATCAAGTCGAAGCAGGAATGCCGCTGGGACATGCTGGCGCTGGGCGAGATCATGCTGCGCTTCGATCCCGGCGATAAGCGCATCTGGACAACGCGCATCTTTCGAGGTTTGCGAAGGCGGCGGCGAATACAACGTCGCGCGTGGTCTGAAGCGCTGCTTCGGCCTCGATACGGCCGTCGTCACCGCGTTCGCGGACAATCCCGTCGGCCGGCTGCTGCAGGATCTGCTCTACCAGGGCGGCGTGGACCAATCGCTGGTCCGCTGGGTTCCCTTCGATGGCGTCGGCCGCACCGTGCGCAACGGCCTGAATTTCACCGAGCGCGGCTTCGGCGTCCGCGCCGGCCGCTCGGCTGCTCCGACCGCGGCCACACCGCGGCGTCGCAGCTCAAGCCCGGCGACATCGACTGGGACCACATTTTCGGCAAGCTCGGCGTGCGTTGGTTTCATACCGGCGGAATCTTCTGCGCTCTCTCGGACATCGACGCCCGACGTTGCGATCGAAGCCATGCAATCCGCGCGGCGCCACGGCACGATCACGTCCTACGATCTTGAATTATCGCGAGTCGCTCTGGTCGGCCATCGGCGGCAAGAAACGCGCGATGGAGGTCAATCGCCGCATCGCGCCCTTCGTCGATGTCGTGCTCGGCAACGAAGAAGATTTCTCCGCCGCGCTCGGCTACGAGGTTCCCGGCGTGGACGAAAACCTGACCAAGCTCGATGTCGAGGGCTTCAAGATCGATGATCCGCAACGTCGTGAAGGATTTCCCGTTCAAGGTTGTCGCCACCACCTTGCGCAAGGCCAAAACGGCCACGAACAACGACTGGGGCGCCATCTGCTATGCCGACGGCAATTTCTACGAAGCGCCGCGCCGCGAAAATCTGGAAATTTATGACCGCGTCGGCGGCGGCGATTCCTTCGCCGCGGGACTGATCTACGGCTTTCTGCAGCGGCAAGGATCCGCAGTGGGCGGTGGAATGCGGCGCTGCCCACGGCGCGCTCGCCATGACCACTCCGGGCGACACGACCATGGCCACGCTCAAGGAAGTGCAACAGGTGATGAAAGGCGGCGGCGCGCGCATCGCCCGCTGACGAGCCCCGGCGCGCCGGGATGGAGAATTTCGCTCGCATGTTGAAAGACGAAGTCAGAAGGCGCATCACCGAAATTGGCATCGTTCCCGTGGTGCGCGCTTCTTCGCCGCGCGAGGCGCTGGACGCCGTCGAGGCCGTTTGCAAAGGCGGCATTCGCGTCGTCGAGATCACCATGACCGTCCCCGGCGCCGTGGAGATCATTCGCGAGCTTCTCAAAATCCCGCGAGCCGGACGTATTGGTCGGCGCCGGGACCGTGCTGGACGCCGAGAGCGCCGCGCCGCTGCCTTGATGCCGGCGCGCAATTCATCGTCAGCCCCGGTCTCGATCTGAAGACGATCGAGCTGGCGCAGAAGGAAGGCGTGCTGGTCATGCCCGGCGCGCTCTCTCCCACGGAAATCATCGCCGCGTGGAATGCCGGCGCTGATTTCGTGAAAGTGTTTCCGTGCGGAAATGTCGGCGGGCCGAAATACATCAAGGCGCTCAAAGGCCCGCTGCCGCAAATTCCGCTGATCCCCACCGGCGGCGTGACATCTCGAAAACTGCCGCGGAGTTCATCCTGGCCGGGTCGGAGGCGCTGGGCGTCGGCGGAGAACTCGTGCAAACTGCGGCGCTCCGGGCGGGCAAACCGGAAATCATCACCGAGGCCGCGCGAAAATTTGTGGAGATTGTGAAGCAAAGCTCGCGGCCAAAACGCTCGGGCGTAAGCCGCTTCGCGCGCGGCGATGGCCCGGCTATTGATTGACGCCGCTGGCGAGGAAGCCGCCGTCCACGGCCATCACAAGTCCGGAGACGAAGCTCGCCGCGTCCGATGCCAGGAAGACGGCGGCTCCGACGAGTTCGTCGAGGCGCCCGAAGCGCTTCATGGGAGTGCGCAACAGCAGTTCGGGGCCGCGATCGGTCCCGTCCAGCAACACCGCGTTCAGTGATGTGCGGAAGACACCCGGAGCGATGGCATTCACGCAGACGCCATATGGTGCCCATTCGATGGCCAGCGATTTCGTCAGGGAAGCCACGGCGCCCTTGCTGGCCGCGTACGCCGCCACTTCGTAAAATCCGACGAACGATGTCAGTGACGCAATGTTGATGATCCTGCCGTATCCTCTCTCTATCATGTGCCGGCCAAAAACTTTGCACGCCCGGAACGTGCCGTTGAGATTCGTATCCAGGATCCGCGCCCATTCCTCCTCGGTGACGTCCAGGCTCGGCTTGCGCTGCGTGATGCCCGCGCAGTTCACCAGAATTTCCACGCTGCCGAACGCGCTCACCACGGACCGGAACATTGTTTCGAGGCTCTCCGGTCTCGTGACGTTGCTCGCCACAGCCAGCGACTTGCGCCCCAGCGCCTCCACCTCCGCCGCCGCTGCGGTCGCCTCGCGAATTCTCCGGCCCGTCGGCACGACGTTGGCTCCCGCTTCCGCGAGCCCTCGCGCAAGCGCCAGCCCGATGCCGGAAGTTCCCCCGATGACGACGGCGTTTTTGTTGGTCAGGTCAAGCTTCGGGTGGCCCATTTCTTCTCCTATTAAAAACCTGCGCCGCGATGCGCGGCGCGCAAGAACTCATTACGAGAGTCCATCATGAAAATCATCGATGCGAACGTCATTGTCTGCAGTCCGGGAAGAAACTTCGTCACGCTTAAAATTGTAACCGAAGACGGCCTGTGCGGTCTCGGCGACGCCACTCTCAACGGCCGCGAGATGGCCGTTGTCAGTTACCTCCGCGATCACGTCTGCCCGCTGCTGATCGGCCGCGACGCCCGCCGCATTGAAGATACCTGGCAATACCTCTACAAAGGTGCGTATTGGCGGCGCGGGCCCGTCACGATGGCCGCGATCGCCGCCGTGGACGTTGCGCTCTGGGACATCCTCGGCAAGAGCCTCGGCGTGCCGGTTTACCAGCTGCTCGGCGGCGCCTCGCGCGAAGGCGTCACAGTCTATGGCCACGCGAACGGCCGAGACATCGAGGAGACGCTCGCGGCCGTGGCCGCCTATCAGAAGCTCGGCTACAAGGCCATTCGCGCGCAATCCGGCGTCCCCGGCCTCGCCGGCGCGTATGGCGTCGGCAGGGGCAAGATGCAGTACGAGCCTGCCACCGAAGGCCTTCCCGAAGAAGGCCGCTGGAGCACGGAACGCTATTTGAATTTTATTCCCGCAATTATTCGCGCGGCTCCGCAAGGAATTCGGCGAGGACGTCCTTCTCCTGCACGACGCGCATCATCGCCTCACTCCCATCGAGGCGGCGCGCCTCGGGAAATCTCTCGAACCCTATCATCTCGTCTGGCTCGAAGATCCCGTTTCCGCGGAACTCCAGGAGGGCTTTCGCCTCATCCGCGCCCACACGACGACTCCCATCGCCGTCGGCGAAGTCTTCAATTCCATCTACGATTGCCAGCTTCTAATCCAAGAACAGTTGATTGACTATATTCGCGCCACGGTCGTTCACGCCGGCGGCCTCACGCATCTTCGCAGGATCGCGAATTTCGCCGATCTCTATCAGGTCCGCACCGGATGCCACGGCGCCACGGACATGAGCCCGGTCTCGATGGCGGCCCTGTTGCACTTCGACTTGAGCGTCCACAATTTCGGTCTGCAGGAATTCATGCGCCACAGTGAGGATACCGATCGCGTTTTCCCCCACGCCTACACGTTCTCGGACGGAATGGCGCATCCCGGCGAAAAACCGGGTTTGGGTGTGGACCTCGATGAGAGTCTTGCTGCGAAATTCCCCTACCGCCGGGCGTATCTACCGGTGACCCGCAAGCTCGACGGCACAATGGAGAACTGGTAGGCGGCGGCCGCGGAGTTCGGCTCAATCCCTCTGCACGGAAGATCACTCCGCCAAGAAGATCGGCTTCACGTGCCGCTCGTAGAGGTTGGTGACCACATTGCGCGAAATCGAATCCTCGCACGCGTCGAGCATGTCGAGATAACGCTTGCCCATCTTCGCGGCCACTTTGTACCCGACGTGAATCAATTGCCGCAAGCTCGGGTTGTACTCCCGGCAACTCTGGTCGTGCCGGAGCGCCTTCGTGAACCGCTCCGAATTCCAGCCCCTCACCGTCTCCGGACTCGGCAGTTTCGCCGGGTCGATGTCGATCACGGCGGAATACGGCGCGCAGAGTTCCTCGCGGTGCGCGTATGCCTCCGCGTAAATCTCTTTCGCCAGCGCGAGCCCCTCGCCTCCCGCCTCCGCCAGACCAATCACTTCTTCGAGCCACGTCGTTCCCGCGGTCTTCACGTGTACGCCCGCGCCGGTGTGGCGCAGGGTCCGGCGAATCGCGGCGTAAATCGAGAATTTGTCGCTTCCGGAATGCACGCTCAATTTCAAATTCACGGGCAGTCTGTAGGCGAGCACAGCGTGAGCGATTACGGCCACATCGCTTCGAAATTCCGTCTCGAATTGCGCGAGATCGCCCGCATAATCCACGCCCTTGTTGAACCGCCCGGTGAATTTCGGCGCGATGGTCTGCATGGGAATCCCCTCGTCGGAAATCGCCGCGAGAATCAAGAGCAATTCGCCCGGAGTCTGCGGGCTGTCGGTTTCATCCATGGAGACTTCGGGGATGAACCGCCCTTTGCCTTTCGCGGTTTCGATGTGACGGTAGATGCGGCCCGCCTGCTGCACGGCGAAGAGATACTTGGATGCCACTTGCGCCGCCGTCTCGCGGTCCATCTGCAGCGGGCGCGCGATACCCGCCACCCCGGTCTTTTGCAACAGCTCGGGATGGCGGCTCAAAAGCGTTTCCACCGATTCGCGAGAGGCGGGCTTGCCGATCGCGGAAGCGACGTTCAATCGTGTAGAAGTCGCTCGACGGCACGAAGCGATCCACGGTTTCCAGCGTGATGTGGTCCGCGTCGATGTGAAACGGCCGCTTCCACTTCAATTCGCGTACGGCCGCCTCGGCCTCTGCCAGGACGCTGCCCGGTTCCGAACCGACGATCACGTGTTCGCGGTTCGATTTGTTCCAGACCGGAGTGACTTCCAGTCCCTGCTGCGCCGCCATCACACACGCTTGCAGTTGCGCTTTCCCCTGGTGCGCGAAGCGATCGCCGAGACCGAACGAATACTTGCCGAGTTGCAGGGTCTCTCGCGATGGCTTCGCGTCCGAGGTCGGAGTCATCATTGTCCCACTCCTCAGAGAATCGTCCGGCTGCGGGCCGGCCGCACGCTCGGATTATAGTTTAAAATAATTCACTCGACACGCCGCCACGTTTTGTTTGACAAACACATCATTTCGTGTTTCCTGTAACGTGTCAACGCGCTATTCTTCCGCTTCGCTCCGCAAGTGAAGCCAAACGATTCACGGAGGCAGGGGTGCCGAAATCCACGCGCGATGCAGCTGATGCTACGGCCGCTGATGGTTCCAAGCCGCGTTCGCTCGACTTGGAGAAGCTGAGAGCCGGATACGATTTCAACGGGCAAACCGTCGTCATCACGGGCGGAACAGGCGTCCTCGGCCGCGAAATCGCCTGCGTCCTAGCGGATTGCGGAGCGAATCTCGCCATCCTGCATTCCAATCCCAATTCCGGCAGGCAGCTGCGCGAGCGCCTGGCCCCGCACGCGTCGAGCACGGAATTCATTGTTTGCGACGTCCTCAACGCCGGCGCCCTGAACCAAGCTTCGGCTCAGGTCCGCTCGCGATTCGGCGGGGTGGACATCCTGATCAACGCCGCCGGCGGCAACAAGCCGCAAGCCACCACCAACCCGCAGCAGCGGTTCTTCGATTTGCCCGCGGACGCGTTGCGCTGGGTGCTCGACCTCAATCTCCTCGGCACGATTCTCCCCAGCCAGATCTTCGGAAGGATAATGGCGGAACAGGGCAGCGGCGTGATTCTGAATGTCTCTTCGATGAACGCGTTCCGCCCGCTCACCCGCATTCCCGCGTACTCCGCCGCGAAAGCCGCCATCAACAATTTCACCCAGTGGCTCGCGGTGCATCTGGCGCAGGAATACTCACGCCGAATTCGCGTCAATGCCATTGCTCCGGGGTTCTTTTTGACGGAACAGAATCGCTTCCTGCTCACAGACGGGGAATCCGGCGAGCTCACCGCCCGCGGCAAGGCCATCATCGCGCATACCCCCATGGCTCGCTTCGGTCAACCGGAGGATTTGCTCGGCGCTGTGCTATGGTTGATCTCTCCGGCGGCGGAGTTTGTGACCGGCGTGGTTGTTCCGGTGGATGGCGGCTTCAGCGCATTCAGCGGGGTTTAGCGGCTGCGTTTCGCCCCGTACTTTATCGCGAGCGCCGGCGTGGAAGCCCCCGGCGGCCCAGGAGCAAAGTTCGTGACCGCAAGCGCATCGCCTGCGCCCAATTTGGCCGAGCTCGTTCCCCAGCACGAGTATTTTGTGGGTATCGATTCGGACGGCTGCGCCTTCGACAGCATGGAGATCAAACACAAGGAGTGTTTCTGCCCCCAGACGATCAAGTACTGGAATCTCCAGCCCGTCTCCAAATACGCGCGCGAAACCTACGAGTTCGTCAATCTCTACTCGAAATGGCGCGGCACGAACCGATGGCCCGCCCTGATTTCCGTGTTTGATTTTCTGCGCGCGCGTCCTGAAGTGATCGCGCGCCGCTGCCCGATTCCGCAAGCGCCCCGGCTGCGCGAATTCATCGCCTCCGGAAAGCCGCTCAGCAAGGACGGTCTTAAAGCCTACATGGCCGAGCATCCCGATCCCGAACTGGACAATGCCATGAACTGGAGCCTCGCCATCAATAGGGCCGTCGCGGACATTGTCCACGATCTTCCGCCATTCCCATTTGTGCGCGAGTCGCTCGAGCTGCTCCAGACCAAAGCGGATGTCGTCGTCGTGTCGCAGACGCCCGGGGAAGCCTTGCTGCGCGAATGGACCGAACACGGCATCGATAGATTCGCGCGCGCCATCGCCGGGCAGGAATTAGGAACGAAAAAGCAACATCTCAAAATGGCGGCCGGTGGAAAATACAAGCCCGGCCACCTTCTCATGATTGGAGATGCCCCGGGCGATTTCGAGGCCGGCCGCGCCAACAACGCCCTGTTTTTCCCCGTCAATCCGGGCCACGAAGAAGCCTCCTGGGAGCGCTTCTACAAGGAAGGCATCCACAAATTTACCGCCGGCGAATTCGCCGGCGCGTACGAGGCGGGCTTGATCGCGGATTTCGAGAGCTTCTGCCTGCGGCGCCGCCCTGGAAATTGTGAGGACGCCCGCAGGTTGCGGCGCTGCGCCCTCCGGGGCGAGGCCAGCTCCCGGCAAACACAATGGTCATCGGAAAAGGCTCTGCGGATAAATTTCTGAGCCGTGAGGAAGCGCGCGCCGTCGTCGCGGAGGCGCTGGCCTCGGACCGGCTCGACGGCAAGCGCGTCCTCGTTATCATTCCCGACGGCACGCGCACCATGCCGATGCCGCAGATGTTCGATCATTTACAGGAACTCCTCCGGCCGCGCGCGAAGGCCGTGGACTATCTCGTCGCGCTCGGCACCCACGCCCCTATGGACGACGCCCACCTGAGCAAGCTCGTTGGCCGGCCGGTCGTGAATGGAATGGTCGGCGAAACGCACGTCTTCAATCACCGCTGGGACAACCCGGAAACGTTCGTCCTGCTCGGCACCATTCCCGCAAGCGAAATATCGAAAATCACCGGCGGCCTGCTCTCCGCCGATGTTCCCGTCACGCTCAACAGACTCATCCTCGACTACGATCACATCTTGATTTGCGGGCCCGTATTTCCGCACGAGGTCGTGGGCTTCTCCGGCGGCAATAAGTATTTTTTCCCGGGAATCGCCGGGGCCGAGATCATCAACTTCACGCATTGGCTTGGCGCGGTCATCACCAATTACGCCGTGATCGGCTCGGGCTACACTCCCGTGCGCGCGGTCATTGATCGTGGCACCGCGCTCGTGCCGAGGCCCAGGTCGTGTTTTGCGCTCGTGGTCACGCACGCGGGATTGTCGGGCCTGTACTACGGTTCGCCCGAGGAGGCCTGGCAAGCGGCCTCGCAACTTTCCGCCCAGATTCACATTCGCTACGTGGACCAGCCTTTCCAGCGCGTCCTTTCCGTCATGCCCGAGCTCTACGACGATCTTTGGACGGCCGGAAAGGGAATGTACAAGATGGAGCCTGCGGTTGCCGATGGGGGCGAGATTGTCATTTACGCTCCGCACATCTCGGAAGTCAGCCACACCCACGGGAAAACCATCGAGGAAGTGGGCTATCATTGTCGCGACTACTTCATGAAGCAGTGGGACCGTTTTAAGAATTATCCCGGCGGCGTGCTTGCGCACTCGACGCACGTCAAGGGTTTGGGCACGTACGATGCTGCGACCGGCATCGAAACGCCGAGAATCAATGTGACGCTTGCCACCCGCATCACGGCAGAGCGTTGCCGCCGCATCAACCTCGGCTATCGGGATCCGGCATCCGTCAGGATGGAAGAATGGCAAGGCCGCGAGCGCGAGGGCATCGTCGTGATTCCCCGCGCCGGCGAAATTTTGTACCGGTTGAAGCAGCCCGTGGCGGCCGCCTCCCGGTAGGAGGAAACAGGAAGATGAAATATCACATCGGTGTGGTCGGCGTCGGCGTCATGGGCGGCAACCTCGCCCTCAATATGGAGCGCAATGGATTTCCGGTTGCCGTGTACCGGCGCGACTTCGCCAAACTGAAATCGTTCTTGGACGGCCCGGCCAAAGGGAAAAACGTCCTCGGCGTCGAATCGCCCACGGCGCTGATGCAGGCGCTCGAAAAACCGCGCCGCATCCTCTTGATGGTTCCGGCCGGCCCGCCTGTGGACGATGTGATCGCTCACTTGAAGCCCTTTCTCGAAAAGGGCGACATCCTCATGGACGGCGGCAACTCCCTGTTTTCCGACACCGATCGCCGGAACCTACAATTGGAATCGGAGGGATTTCTCTACGTCGGAACCGGCGTTTCCGGAGGAGAAGAAGGCGCGCTCTGGGGACCTTCCATCATGCCGGGCGGCCAGCGCGAAGCCTGGGAAGCGGTTGCTTCGATTCTGCGCGCCATTTCCGCGAAAGCGGAAGACGGCGCGCCGTGCGTGGATTACATGGGCCCGCGCGGCGCCGGCCACTACGTCAAGATGGTGCACAACGGCATCGAGTACGGCGATATGCAGTTGATCGCCGAGTGCTACGACATCCTGAGCCGCGGCCTCGGCCTTTCCGCAAGCGAACTCCACAAAATTTTCACCGAGTGGAACCAGCGCGAATTGAAATCGTATCTCATCCAGATCACCTCCGAAATCTTCGCAAAGATCGACGATCTGACTGGCAAGCCGCTGCTGGACATGGTGGTGGACCAGGCGGCGCAAAAGGGAACCGGAAAGTGGACCAGCCAGAACTCGCTCGACGTTGGCGCTCCGATTCCGACGATCAATTCCGCCGTCGAAAGCCGCATTCTTTCCTCGCTGAAGTCGGAGCGCGTCGCGGCCAGCAAAGTACTGCATGGCCCCACGCCTTCTTACAAAGGCGATCGCGACAAACTCATCAAGGCCGTGGAGCATGCGCTTTACGCAAGCAAGATCACTTCCTACGCGCAAGGGCTCGCGCTCATGCGCATTGCATCGGACGACTATAAGTACGAGCTTCAGCCCGGCAATATCGCCAAGATCTGGCGCGCGGGCTGCATCATTCGCGCCACGCTGCTCGGCGATATCACGGCCGCGTTCCAGCGCAATCCCGGCCTCACGAATCTCCTCCTCGATGGCGCGTTCCGCGATGCCGTCGAGAGCCGCCAGGAAGCATGGCGTTTCGCCGTGCAAACGGCCGTCGGGATGGGCATCCCCGTTCTCGCGATGGGCGCTTCCCTCGCGTATTTCGATGCCTATCGCAGCGAACGCTTGCCCGCAAACCTCACCCAGGCGCAGCGCGATTATTTCGGCGCGCACACTTACAAGCGCACGGACCGCGAGGGCGTTTTCCATTCGGAGTGGGCCCTTCACAAACACGAGGCCGGTTCAACAAAATAGCCAACATCTTATTCAGCGACTAATACTTTTCGAGAAGTCCGCGCGGGCGCCTGCCAACAGAACGGGAAAGGAAGCTCTCAGAAGCCCTACCATCTTCCCGCCACCTGCCTGCCGGCAGCCAAGACAGGCAGGCTCCAACCTCTGGCAACGACGCGGCGCGAAAAACACTGCACGGGAAAAGTGTGCCTTGACAGCGCCTTCGTTCTCATCCAATCAACCCTTCGCGTTTTGAAGGGTCGGAGGTTTTTCGTTCTCATGACCAAAGATTTGATTCGCGTTTATGGGCATGGAGATCTCCATTTCATCACTTTCAGTTGTTACCGCAGGCTGCCGCTGCTGGGGTCAGTCAGGGCGAGGAAGACTTTCGTTCAGATTCTGGATGAGGTGCGCGACCGCTACGGATTTACGCTGGTCGGATACGTCGTGATGTCCGAGCATGTCCATTTGCTCATCGGCGAACCGGCCAAGGGAACACCTTCGACTGTGATGCAAGTTCTGAAACAGCGCGTTTCGCGGCGACTGCGGCGGAGGAAGAGAGTTCCGGCGGGACAACTGAAATTGGCCTTGCAGGGTGAGGAACGCTTGCTGCCGCGTTTCTGGCAACGGCGGTTCTTCGACTTCAACGTGTGGAGTCTCAAGAAGAGGATTGAAAAACTCGAATACATGCACATGAATCCTGTGAAGCGCGGACTGGTAGCGCATCCAAAGGATTGGCCGTGGAGTAGTTTTTCGTTTTACTCGAAAATGAAACTTGGATTGATTCGGATCGATCCGGTGAGATAGGTAGAGAGACGCGGAGAGAACGACGACAGATTCGGAGTACAGGAAAGGACGGAAAAAGAAAGACCGACCCTTCGAGAAACCGCGAAGGGGCGGGCACCCGTAAAGGCAACTGCAACGGCTACACTGTCCGAAAATTCAACTTCAAAGGGTCAGCCACCCGCCTGCGGCACTTACACTGCCGGCCCTACCCGACCCCGCAAGCTTCTGGGCAACGCCGTTGGGAGATACCTCCGCGCACGGGCTTGGTGTGCCTCTATGCCCATGCGACGAACAAACTGACACCTCTGACGCCGACCCGCCAAGCGTACCGATTACGAGTCTAAATTCCCCCGAGTATGGCTCACCGAGTTGCACAACGTTGCCAGGGGTTGGCCCCACCGACCTTATCCTTGTCGGCGATAGAGGATTGGGAGTGCACAATAGTGGTACTCTTTTTGACTTAGCGGCGCAGCAGAAAGCCAACGATCTCAACTCTTTGGGGGACAATGTGATTGCTTGCCGAATTTCCTCCGCAGACGACATGACCTTAGCCCTTACCGGACACATGCAAGCGGAGGGGCTGAACGGTCAGATCACCGGGATCGTGGCCTACTTCGGACACAGCGGGCCCTTCACAGTCAAAATCAACGGTGTCGTCGTCGGCCAGATATCGATCCTTGCCGTTGGACAAAATCCGCCTGATTCCTTCATTCCGCGTCCTAATGTTGACAGCAAAACTGTCAGCCTGCTTTCTCAGGTCCGGAGTGCCTTCACCCTCCCGAACGGACAACTGGGAAACATACTTTCAAACAATACGTCCTTGTGGATCAACGGCTGCTGGGCCGGTGTGGACGTACCCGATTACTACTCGAACACGCAGACCTCAATCGCCCAGCTCGTTGCGAATAACATCCAGCACGGCGTGTATGCTTTCCTTGTTCCGATGTACTTTAGCCAGACAGACGCGGACAACGATCAGTACTATAATCGGACGGACAAACCCCCGGCGAGCCTTCCTATGTATATGGTGCAGGTGGGAGCCCGGCACCACAAGCTACCTCCAACGGGGTTCACACCACAATGAATCGAAGATCGATAATCCCGCTGTTTTTGGCTTTGATTCTAGCCTTATTGGGCGAATTCGTTGTCACTGCGCGGACCTCGAGCCAACAATCTGGCAACTCGGGAGAACTGCTTCAGAGAGAGAGGGTAGGTGCACTTCTTCAGTTCGTCGAACATTACTACCAATATGAAACCGAAGGTGGGCGCCTGACTGACGAAGGCTGGGCAGCCGCGGCCTCTTTCTTTTTGCACCCCATTCCGCCGCCACGAGTGAGGAAGATAACTGTCGTCGGCGACTACGGAGTCGGCGGCGGAGCAGTGCCGGTCATTAAGCCTGCCGACCTACCCGCGCCGGACCTTCGTGCGACCGCTCAGGTGGATGTGTTTACCACCAGTGCCGTTGGGACGATTGACTCGTCGCTACGTTTCACCGCGGATCGCACTCTCGGCTTCGAGGAAATAGACGACCTTGTCCTCACCGATAAACGGCCTGCCTGGAAATTCAAGGAAGAGCCGTCGTCTGTCATGATTGGCCTTCCCACGGCCATTCTCTACGTAAGCTTAATGCGCGAAAAGACCACGGATCCGGCGATTCGGAAGAACGCGGACGACACACTGGCTGCGCTGAGGAAAGTCCCTGCATACTGACATTGCGGACAAGAGGAACCCAGTCGGGGAGCGGACGGGGACAGGAACGTGTGAAGAAATTCGAATTCACGATTTCGGCGGAATCGGCATTCAAAGGTCTATCGTTGAGAAGGCATATAAGCGTCGTTTGCGATGTTGGGATACATTTTGGATCACCTGCGAAATCCCCTGGATCAATTTCTTCACACGTTCCAGACGGGAAGTTCCCCCTTTTTCTGAAAATGCGAAAATCTGCGAACCAAACGAGCCGCAACAGATATGTATCAGAAAACGTTCCGTCTGTCCTCCGGCTTGTCCTTCGGTTTCCGTCTCCCGGATTCCACCGCGTATAGTCCAGGAGCCTGGGTTGCGCAAGTGTCTTCCAGTTGCCGCAGCCGTTCTGTTTTTCTGCATCGTAGTTTCTCCGAGCTTCGCTCAGGCCCCGGCTCGAACGATTCACGTATTTGTGGCCCTGGCAGACAATCAAAACCAAGGAATTGTTCATGTCCCGGCGCAGCTGGGAAACGGAGAAGATCCTGACCACAACTTGTACTGGGGCGCTGCCTATGGCGTGAAGACATTCTTTCTGCGGAGCGCGGTGTGGAAACTGCTCGCTTGCTATCAGAAACCAAAAGTTGGGGTGCTGGAACGATGCGTGTTCAAACATCACACCCAAAACGTGTACTTGGTGGCCGACGCGTACGAAGGCAGCCAAATCAAGCAAGCGACTCTTGATTTCTTGAGTGCAACAGCTGGGGCAAATCCCGAAAAGATTACTGTGACGTCCGGCGTCAATACGATGGTACTGAAGGCCGGCGGCGACGCTGACTTGGTCGCCTACGTCTGACCTGCTCCCCTAAATCCGCGCAGAAGTGTATATGATTTTCCGCCGCTGCGAGTGACGCATTTCTGCGTCGGGAGGGGAACGATGTCAAAGAGGAAATTCAGCGAAGTGGAGATGATTGGGGCGTTGAAGCAGATGGAGGCGGGGCGGACGGCGGCGGACGTGGGCCGCGAACTGGGCGTGTCGAAGCACACGATCTACGCGTGGAAGGCGAAGTTCGGCGGGATGAGCGTGAGCGAAGCGCAGCGACTGCGGCAGCTGGAGGATGAGAACGGGCGGCTGAAGAAGCTAGTGGCCGATCTGAGTCTGGACAAGGAGATGCTGAAAGCGGTGATTGAAAAAAACGGGTGGAGCTCGTAGACCGGCGCGAAGAAGCGCGTTGGCTCTACGGGCACTACCTGGTGAGCCAGCGGCGGGTCTGCGGGCTGATGGTGCTGGGGGAGTCCAGCTATCGGTATGCGAGCCGGAGGAACGATGAGCCGTTGCGCGAACGCTTGTTGGAAGCGGCGCGGGAGAAGCCGCGTTGGGGATACCGGCGATTGCAGATCGTATTGGATCAGACGGGAGAGCACGTGAATCACAAGCGGGTCTATCGCGTGTACCGGGAGGCGGGGTTGATGATTCGGCGCAAGGCGCGCAAACGGTTGCGGCGGGAGGGTTCGCCGCGGCAGGCGCTGAGCGGGGCGAATCAGGAATGGGCGCTGGATTTCGTGCACGATGCGGCGGAGAGTGGGCGGAAGTTCCGGGCGCTGAGCGTGGTGGATCCGTACACGCGAGAATGTCTGGCGCTGGAAGTGGACACGAGCATGGGAAGCCGTCGCGTGACGCGAGTGTTGGAGGGGATCATCGCCGAGCGCGGCGCGCCGCAAGCGATTCGCTCGGACAACGGGCCGGAGTTCACGTCGCGGCATTTTCTGGCGTGGTGTTTGGAGCGGAAGATCGAGTTGGTGCACATCGAGCCGGGCAAGCCGGTGCAGAATGCGCACGTGGAGAGTTTTCACGGGAAGTTGCGAGACGAGTGTTTGAACGCGAGTTGGTTCGCGAACCTGTTCGAGGCGCGGCGGAAGATCGCGGCGTGGAGGAAGGAGTACAACGAAGAGCGGCCGCACAGCAGTCTGGGGTACCGGACGCCGGCGGCGTTCGCGCAGCAAATTGCGGCTCTCCGGTCGCCTACGGCTCCCTGCGAGCCGCCATTTGCATCACTGCCGGAGGTAAAAGTCATGCAGCCAGGCGATTCGAGTGTCGTATGATCCTGTGCGCGGAGCTGGGGGGCAGATCACAGATTCGAGAGCCGGTTCAACGTGTCGTAGGTGTAGGCGTTCGTGCTGCCGTCCGGCGCGGTGAAGCCGGTGCGGTTCGAGGCCGCGTCGTAGGTGTACGCGTTCGTGAACGGCGTGCCCGTCAGGAACGAATACGTGGTCGTCGTGCCCACCAGCCGCCCCATGTTGTCGAACGTGAACTGATACGTGCCGGTGGGGTCGGTCACTTGCGTCAGGCGGCTACCGAGATCGTAGGTGTAGTTCACCGCCGTGGAATCGGGATAGGCCTTCTGCGTCAGGCGGTTGAGCGCGTCGTAGGTGTACTGGATGGTGTGGCCGTTGCGGTCGGTCTTGCTGGTGAGATTGTTGTCCGCGTCGTAGGCGTAGGTTTCGGAATGAGTAGACGGGAAATTCGTGGTGGTAACACGCCCAAAGGCGTCGTAGGTTAGTGTGAAATCTCCAGGGAGAGACACAATTCGATTCGTTGTGGGGGAATACGTGGGCTGGAAGCTGTACGGGCTGCCGGACTTATTGATGTTGCCGAAGGGATCGTAGCTGAACGTCTGCGCCTACGGCGTGCCACAATTCGCGCGATTTCCGCTGCCCTACGCCGTAAAGCGTGCAGTTTCGGCAGGATGGGCGTCCCCCGGGCGCCAATCTTCCTATCCTTGTGGTACCTCCGACCTATTGCTTGCCCGCGGACCGAGCGGCTAAGTTGGAAGGGTTCTGGGGGAAGCCTTGGTCACATTCCTAGACAAACTGCCGACGATCCTGACCCTTGCCGTCTTGGTGGGCGGGTGGCAGGCCCTTTCGCGTTTTGTTCCTAGACGGATATTCACGGCGCAATGATACCACTTTAGCAAGTCGCCGCGGGGTGACTGGTGTTGGCTTTACGAGCCGGGGGGTGGCCCATCCTTTCGCGCAGCGAAAGGGTGGGGCCGTTGAGTATTTTCACTGGAGAAAATTGGTCGGGGCGAGAGGATTTGAACCTCCGACCCCCTGGTCCCGAACCAGGTGCCAGCACTTGTTGAACTCTATGGATTCTTGTTGATTCTAAGTGATTGCTGTTGAAACATTTGCGGCCCGCTTGTTGAACTCTGTTGAACTTTGTTGAAGTTGGAGGCTTTCTCAGCTACAAGATTATCTACAGCCGATGACGCACTCCATTCGTGGCCGCTTTGCATTTTGGTGAAGGACACCTCAGTATCTCTGTGGGAGAACCCAAGCGGTTTGTTCTCGACTGGCAGTTATCTCGACCCAAGTCTGTATCCGTGTGGCCCGCCTCCATACACCGCTGACCTCCTCCTCGCTCACCAGTTTCACAAAAGCTATCTTACGGAATAACATAGAATCTTCAGTTATCTCCCTTGTCTTCTAATTGTGGGCCACCTGAAATTCGAAGTTTCAAACTGGTCACCACAAAGGTCACAACACCAATCGGCAAGCCGAGCCATCCTCCTGTATCTGTTAGAAAGTGGAGTAAAAGGGCAGAGGAAGCCGACGAGACGGCTGTTAGAGTGACGATCGTGCAGAATGTTGGGAAATTGATGTGGCCACGGAAGACGGCGTAATATGCGACACAACCTAGCAAGAGACCCAACGCGAATCCCACCGTAGCGCCTGTTTCGGCCATCGCCATCTGATATTCTCGCTCTAGCCGAATCGTCATGAAGTGGGCAGTAATCGCCCCAATGCCAGCGCCAGTGCACGCGCCAGTGACGGCGACAGCCAGGAAAGTCCAGAGACTAGAAAGAGGAGTTTTCACCACTTCGCCCCTCCAAAGAGTTGTGCCCACGGCCCCCAATCTTGGACTTGTCCACCGCCCGCGTATCCGCTACTAAAAAGGTCGATAACTTGATTCAGTTCAGTTCCAGTGGCAGCCACAATCGCGGTCCCCCAACCACTAGCTGTTTGTCCGTATGATGTGCGGTCATTCGCATTGAAATAGCAATACCAATGCGCCTGATTTGCAGTCGCGCCGTGACGATACATACAGAGTAAACAAGACCGCACGATCTGTCCCCAAGCGCCATTTCCGCCGTGCTTGAACATCATTCCGGCGTTTACTCCCGCATAACCCTCCCAAGGGTAATACGGGTCCGGGGCCGAACTCGACATGCCTGGTTCTGCAGCACAGCAGCTCTTTCCGACCGCCAAGCCTTGGATTGGCTTCCCTTTACAATTGTTACACCCTTCGGGTTCCAGGCCGAAGGGATCTGTGTTGTCGACGGGATTATTCAGAACCTCAGTATAGAAATCTGTGCCTGCACGAAAGCCACGCGGGTCTTCACTGAGGAACCTGCCGGATTCTAGGTCGGCATATCTGGCGCGGTAGAAGTAGAGGCCCGTCTCTGAATCGAACTCGCGGGCGGTGTAGCGGAAGAAAGTAGTCAGCGAGCCCGACGAGTTCGTCGTGTTTCCAAACGAATCGTAGGTATAACTCTGGGCGACCGAACCGTTTGAGAGAGTCAGTGAAGTAATTGAGCCGAGACCGTCGGCTTCGTAGTAGCCAGTTGCGCCGCCGCTTTGCATGGCGAGAGGCGCATCCACGTTCAGGTCCTGCGCGTAACCGGCCACCTCGCTTCCTGACCCGTTCACTGTCTCCACCAGATTGGCTCCGTCGTAGGCGAAGATGCTGGTTCCGCTGGAGGAGGACTTGTAGGTGCGTCGCCCGAACGGATCGTACTTGAAGCTGACTGTCCCGCCCGAATTCGGCAGCGTCACGCTCGTCAGCCGATTCTCGAAGTCCCAGGTGTAGCTTGTCGTTCCCGTCGTGGTCGTTTTCGTCAGCGTGCTGCCGTTGTTGTCGTAGGTGTAGATCGCGTTCGGCGTCGCCGTCATCTCGTTCGACGCATTTGTCGTGTAAGAAGAAACTCCCAGCGACGCGGTGCGGTTGCCCACCGGATCGTAGCCGTAGCTCTCGGTCGTGTTCGCGGCTTGGGTCACTTGAGTCAGCTCGTAAATCGGATCGTAGCCATAGTTGAACGTCACGCCCGCCAACCGGTCCGCCTTCGCGGTGCGGTTCCCCGCAGCATCCAACGTGTACACGGCCCCGTCAATGGTACTCGACCCCACTTGGTGAAGCACGGAGAGCAGGCGCGAGAGCGTGTCGTAGGTGTAGTTCGTGGCCACATTGTTGGGCCGCGTCATCTGCGTGCGGCGGCTCAGGGCGTCGTAGGTGAAATTGAATTGCCCCGCCCAGCTGTTGTTCAGATTCGCCAGCCGGTTCAACGTGTCGTAGGTGTAGGCGTTCGTGCTTCCGTCGGGCGCGGTGAAGCCGGTGCGATTCGACGCGGCGTCGTAGGTGTAAGCATTCGTGAACGGGCTGGCGGGCAGGAAACTGTAGGTCGTGGTCGTGCCGACGAGCCGCCCCATGTTGTCGAACGTGAATTGATACGTGCCGGTGGGATCGGTCACTTGCGTCAGGCGGCTATCGAGATCGTAGGTGTAATTCACGGCCGTGGAATCGGGATAGGCCTTCTGCGTCAGGCGGTTGAGTGCGTCGTAGGTGTACTGGATGGTGTGGCCGTTGCGGTCGGTCTTGCTGGTGAGGTTGTTGTCCGCGTCGTAGGCGTAGGTTTCGGAGTAGGTCGAGGGGAAATTCGTGGTGGTAACACGCCCAAAGGCGTCGTAGGTTAGTGTGAAATCTCCAGGGAGAGACACAATTCGATTCGTTGTGGGGGAATACGTGGGCTGGAAGCTGTACGGGCTGCCGGACTTATTGATGTTGCCGAAGGGATCGTAGCTGAACGTCTGCGCCTACGGCGTGCCACAATTCGCGCGATTTCCGCTGCCCTACGCCGTAAAGCGTGCAGTTTCGGCAGGATGGGCGTCCCCCGGGCGCCAATCTTCCTATCCTTGTGGTACCTCCGACCTATTGCTTGCCCGCGGACCGAGCGGCTAACTTGGAAGGGTTCTGGGGGAAGCCTTGGTCACATTCCTAGACAAACTGCCGACGATCCTGACCCTTGCCGTCTTGGTGGGGATCTTCCTTGCGCTGCGGAAGCATTCTGCGGCCTCGCGCGTCCGCCTCTGGACGTACGCGTGGGCGCTCATCTTTACCCATTTTCTGATTCAGGTGTTTGAGACTCACACGGGATTCACCGAGAACGTTGTCGAATCGATCGATCTTGGCGCTCTGGAACTTTCGGGAATTGTGTTCGTCGTATCGATGAGCCGGAAGATCCTGGATCGTTGGCGGCGCGCGCTGGTCCTGTCGACCCTGATAGTCCCGACGGCTTTCCATGCGGTCGCGGTGACGTTCGATTGGCACGTGCGCGGGTTCGAGGTGGCGGCACTGGCGATTCTGGCCGCTGCGGGCGCGGTCTTCGTGGCGCGGGAGATCGGATGGAAATCGCCGCTCGGTGTTTCGCTGGCCGCGCTTGTACTTTCATCCGGGATTTGGGCGGTTCGCGATCAGTGGCATGGCGATCCGGTCATCGGCCTGGCCGCCATCCTGACGTTCACGTTCGGGATCAGCGGCGTCCTGTTCTGGAGACTGGCGCGACGCTGGTCGCCGGGCGTCGTGGCCGTCGCGGGGGGCTTTCTTGCCTGGGGCGCGGTTTTCCCTGCCGGAGAGTTGATGGCGCGGTTCTATCCGAACCTTCAGGTCAACCCTGAGCTGTGGAATGTGCCCAAGTTCTTCGTAGCGATCGGGATGGTGCTTACTTTGTTGGAGGACCAATCCCGGCTCGTCGAGGAAGCACGGGCTCAGGAGCGTGGCGAGAATCTCCTGCTGCACCGTCTTTCGCTGGTCACTTCGCGGCTGCTCGACGGACGAGACGTGGCTAGCATGGGCAAGGAGATCACCGAGGCGATTACGGGAGGCGGGAGCTTCCGCAGCGCGGCTCTGTTCCTGCTTGGAGATGATCGGTCGCTCACGCTGGCGGGCTCGAGCGGTGTGCGAGCGGCGGAAATGGAAGCGCTGCGGAGCGGACTCGAACGGCGGCAGATCGAGGGAATCAAGCAAGCATGCGCGTCGGGGGAACCGCTGGGGAACAACGCGTTCCTATTGCGAGCCGCGAGCGAAGAGACTGAAACGCGCGCAGGCGGCTCCCGGCAGATCATGATTCCGCTGGTATCGCGGCGGGGAGCACACGTCGGGGGACTCTGGCTCTCGAAGCAAGGGGAGGCGGAGGGTCACGAGTCCACCGAGCTGGGCGAGCTGGCGATGCTGGCCACAGACTTGGCGGTGACGCTCGAGAACCAACGGTTGCACCGGGAATTGGTGCGGTCGGAGAAGCTGGCGGCGCTGGGCCAGCTCGTCGGGGGAGTGGCGCACGAGTTGAACAATCCACTCACGGGCGTTCTCGGCTACGGCGAGCTGCTCGTGGATGAGGTCGAGGAGGGAACGGCGCGGAAGCGGCTCGAGAAGCTTTGCGTGGAAGCGCGGCGGATGAAGCGCATCGTGGACGGGCTGCTACGATTCGGCCGCCGGGGAAATTCCGATCTGGGCAGCGCGGACTTGAGCCTTGCGCTGCATGACGTGATTCAGTTGCGCGAATATCACCTGCGAAAGTTCGGCATCGAAGTGGACATGAAGATCGAGGACGCCGCGGGACAGGTTGCCATCGGCGAAGACGAATTGAAGCAAATCTTGCTGAACGTCCTGAACAACGCGATTGACGCGGTCGAAGAGAGCGCGCGCCGCACCATCACGATCCGGGCGTTTCGCATGGACGATCGCGTGACCATCCGATTCGAGGACAGCGGGCCGGGATTCCAGGATGTCGACCGCGCGTTCGATCCGTTCTACACCACCAAGCCCGTGGGCAAGGGCACCGGCCTGGGCCTGAGCATTTGTTACGGCATCGCACGGGAGCACGGCGGCGACATTGCCGTGGCCAACAGACATCCCTACGGCGCGAGCGTTGTCATCGAGCTTCCCGTCGCGGGGACGCCCGTTTTCGCGGCGATGCGCGACGCCTGAGTTTGCCCGCCACCGCTTTCACCTCGTTTACACATACCCTTGCGGGTGAGCTTTATGCCATTCCCACGCGCTTGCGACAATGGAATCCAGAGTCGCGAACTTCGGAGTCCAATTCAGTTCGCGGTGAATCTTCGCGGAACTGGCGACGAGAACCGCGGGATCCCCAGGGCGCCGCGGCTGAATTTCGGCCGGGACGTCGTGGCCGGTCACGCGCCGGGCCGTCTCGATCACCTCGCGCACGCTGAAACCTTTTCCATTGCCGAGGTTGTAGATCAACGGGTCGCGGTGCTCGAGCGCATCGAGCGCGAGCAAGTGAGCCTGCGCGAGATCGTAGATGTGGATGTAATCGCGGATACAGGTGCCGTCGGGAGTGGGATAGTCGCCGCCGAAAATGGAGATGGATGCTTGCTTGCCCAGCGCCACTTGTAGGACTCGGGGAATCAGGTGCGTTTCGGGGCGATGATCTTCTCCACGGCCTTCCCATGCGCCGGCGACGTTGAAGTAGCGGAGACTTGCATAGCGGAACCCGTGGACGCCACGGAACCAGTCCAGCATGCGCTCCACCAGAAGTTTCGATTCGCCGTAGGCGTTGGTGGGATGGAGCGGCGCGTCTTCCTCGATGGGCGTGCGCTCGGGATCTCCGTAGAGCGCAGCCGTGGAAGAGAATACGAATTTCTTCACGTTGTGGGCAAGCATGCTCTCAAACAAAGTCAGCGTGCTCGCGGTGTTGTTGCGGAAGTAGAGTTCGGGAGCGCGCATGGATTCGCCGGCCTCGATGAGCGCGGCGAAATGAATCACGGCATCGAACTGGCCCCGGGCGAACAGGGCTTCGAGACTCGCACGATGGCTCAGCTCGACGCCGAACAATTCCGCGCCCGGCGGCACGGCCTGCGCGTGGCCGTGCGATAGATTGTCCAGAATCGTGACGCGGTGGCCCTGCCGCACGAGCAGATCGGCGACGACGCTGCCGATGTAGCCGGCCCCACCCGTAACCAGAATTCGCGAAGCCATCGTTTCCCGCCGTCCCCTTCCTGCCGCGCATTCCCAAGACTCAATCGGGCCAGAGCTATGCCGCGATGCGTGACACGGCCTTGCGCGTGCGGCCGCTCCGGGCGCACACTGCCTAGCTGACTATCATACCTATCTTGCGCACGCGCGGGTGACACACATGATGACACCAGATGAATTTCGCAAAATAGGCCACCAACTGGTCGATTGGGTCGCGGACTATCGCGCCGGAATCGCATCGCGTCCCGTCATGGCGGGCACGGCTCCGGGCGAAATCAAAAGGCAGCTTCCGCCGGAGCCGCCGGACGCGCCCGAATCGTTCGACGCGATTTTCGCCGATCTCGAAAACATTCTCTTGCCCGGCCTCTCGCACTGGCAGCATCCGCGCTTCTTCGGTTACTTCCCGGCGAATTCCGATCTGGCGAGCGTGCTCGGAGATTATCTCAGCAGCGGCCTGGGAGTGCTGGGGCTTTCCTGGCAATCGAGTCCGGCGTTGACCGAACTCGAAGAGGTGACGACCGACTGGGTGCGGCAGATGGTGGGCCTCTCGGCGGAGTGGAGTGGCGTGATTCAAGACGCCGCTTCGACGGGCACGCTGGTGGCTCTGATCGAGGCGCGCGAGCGGACGACCAAGTACGGGCTCGCAGCGGGCGGGCTGCAGGAGGAGGAGAAGCCGCTCACGATTTACGTCACGGCGCAAAGTCATAGCTCCGTAGAGAAAGCGGCGCTGCTGGGGGGATTCGGGCGGCGAAACATTCGAGTGGTGCCGCACGACGCGGAATTCGCAATGCGCGCGGACGCTCTCGATGAGATGGTGCGTCTGGATTTGGGCCGGGGCGCGCGGCCGTGCGCGGTGGTTGCCACGACCGGCACGACGGCCACGACGGCGTTCGATCCCATCGGCGCGATCGCGGAAATCGCCCAGCGGCACGGATTGTGGCTGCACGTGGACGCGGCGATGGCGGGATCGGCGATGATTCTGCCGGAGATGCGGCGTCTCTGGAGCGGAATCGAGCAGGCGGACTCGCTCGATCTGAACCCGCACAAATGGCTCGGCGCCGCGTTTGATTGTTCTCTGTTCTACGTTCGCGATCCCCAGCATCTGGTGCGCGTGTTTTCCACGAATCCGAGCTACCTGCGTTCGGCCGTGGATGAGAAGGTGAAGAACTTCCGCGACTGGGGAATTCCGCTCGGGCGGCGTTTTCGCGCGCTGAAATTGTGGTGTCTGATCCGGAACGAAGGGGTGGCCGGATTGCAGGCGCGCATCCGGCGCGATCTGGAAAACGCGCAGTGGTTTGGCGAGCGCGTGATTGCCGCGCCGAACTGGCGAGTGCTCGCGCCGGTGCGGCTGCAAACCGTGTGCGTGCGGCACGAGCCGCCCGGCGTGATGCCCGAGGCGCTCGACCGGCACACGCTGGCCTGGTGCGAGCGGGTGAATCGGTCGGGGAAGGCGTACCTGACTCCGGCGTTGCTGGACGGCAAGTGGATGGTGCGCGTCTCCATCGGAGCGGAGCCGACGGAGCGTAAGGACGTGGCAGCGCTGTGGGAGTTGATGCGCGAAGCGGCGGAGCGAGGATGAATGGGTGTTGGCAGGAAAGGTACTCCCCCCCCTACCCCCCATGTTCTTATGTAAGTGCTGAATCCAAAAGGGTTACGGGCGAAAATCGTGGATCTGCTGATTCTAAAGGGTTTAAAGTCCTTTTTTTCAACATCATAAGAAACTGCTCGCAAGTGCTGAATCTAAAGGACTTAAAGTCCTTTCGTGTGTATGAGTTTCGGGGGCTGCACAAAAATGGTGCAAGTTTGGGGGGCGCGGGGGGCCCCTCGGCTCGCCCATTGTAGGGCTCGCTCGGGACTCGCCCCGCAAAGGCATCCGGGATGCAAACCGCGCACATCCTTGGCCGGATGCGAGGAACCACGGATGGACACGGATGAACACGGATGGAGAAAGACAGAGATCGAGGAATTGAAGTGGGAATCAGGCCGGGATTGGGAGCGACCAACACGGAATAGGGTAGCAGATGGGTACTGTATTGTCAACTATAAAAGGAGTATTCGAAATGATTTGCACAGCCTGACTGCAGGCAGGCAAGTAGGTTCGAAGGTAGGGGCGAGAAGCAAACTGTGGCGGCGAAAAGCCCCACCTTTGCGCTGCGCGCAAAGATGGGGCACGCATTATAAAAGGGCGCCCCTTTCGGAGTAGGCTGCGGTTGTTGTGATGAGCATCAGCCGAAGCCTGACGAAAGGAACACCCTATGAATAGTGTGAAGTACGTTGGTTTGGATGTCCACACGGAGACGATTTCTGTGGCGGTGCTGGATGGCGAGGGCCAGTTGGTGATGCAATCGGTGCTGGCCACGCGGGCCAACGCGATTCTGGATTTTCTCCACGGACTGCGCGGAACCATTCATCTCACCATTGAAGAGGGAACACACTCGGCCTGGCTTTACGATCTGCTGGTTCGGCAGGTGGCGCGCATGGTGGTGTGTAATCCGCGGAAGAACGCGCTATTGAAGTCGGGCAACAAGAGCGACACGATCGACGCGCGCAAGCTGGCGGAGTTGTTGCGCGCGGGATTGCTTTCGCCGGTCTATCACGGCGAGAACAGTCTGCGGATCCTCCAGCAACTCGGACGCAGCTATAGTGCGCTGACCGAAGACAGCACGCGAGTGAAAGGACGGCTCAAGGCGATCTATCGCGGGCAGGCCATCGCCAGCGCGGGCAAAAAACTGTACGGGCAGCGACGCCGCGACGAGTGGCTGGCGCAGCTCAGCGAAAACGGTTTGCGTCGGCGCGCCGAACGGCTCTATCAGGAACTGGATGCCTTGCGGGGGTTGCGTCGCGAAGCGCGCCAGGAGTTGATCGACGAGAGCCACAAGCAGGAAGCGGTCAAGCGGCTGCAGACAATTCCGTTTCTGGGTCCGATCCGCGCGGCTCTGCTCGTCGGAAAAGTGCAAACGCCGCATCGCTTCCGAACCAAGCGGCAGTTCTGGGCCTACTGCGGGCTGGCGCTGGAGACGCGCAGCAGCGCCGATTACCGCTTCCAGGGCGGACAACTGGTGCGCAGGAACAAGCCGGTGTTCATCCGCGGATTGAACCGGAACCACAATCACGAACTAAAGAACCTGTTTAAGGGAGCAGCCATCGCGGCCAGCGCGCGCGAAGGGCCGTTCCGAACATTCTACGAAGGATTGCTCGGCAAGGGGATGGTGCCGGCGATGGCGCGGCTGACTCTGGCGCGCAAGATCGCCGCGATCACCTTGTGCATTTGGAAGAAAGGAGAAACGTTCGACGCGGAACACCTGAAGTCACAAGCAGCTTGAGCGCGCGGCGTCCTCGGGACGCGAGAGGAATGACTCTGCGGTCCGTCGGTCACTGAGCGCTCGGGTTCGAGGGTAAGTATCCATTTGCGGGATAGGCCACGCGAGTCTCACGGGGCACCGTATGCTCCCTCGGACAACCCAACAAAGCTATAGGCCACGAGTCTCAGATAGAACCATGGTTGACACCACGCTGCTTGCGAAGGCCTCAGGCCCGGACGGAACGAACGCAGAGTGAACGAACTTGGATCTCGCGTCTTTGAGGGGGCGGAGAAACGCTCCGGCGAACGGCAGTCGCACGAATGTACAGGGGCTTGATGCAAGAAAAACATCCCCTTGGATGAGGGAAGAGGTGTTTTTTCTTGACATCACCTTTTATAGAACCCTCAAAGTCAAATTCAAAGGCCGGGCCACCCTCCGGTCGGCCCTCGTTACTCCGTGGTGAAATTTGCCGGTGGTATCATCCGTGGATGCGGAATGCAAGACACGAATCGTGTGGAAGGACTGGGCCGTGCGCCAATTCCATGAATTGTTTAGAAGGCAAGTGAGGCTGTTCGCCTCGGAGCTTATGATGCGGTCACCGTCGATCACAACAGGACTCCTCTGGGTCGTCCTCGGGTGCTCGTTTTTTGCAACCTATGGGAGAGCCCAAGTCCCTCAAGCGCCTCGTAATCTGCCTGGCCGGGTCATTGATGAAGTTTCGTCTGACCCGGACCGAAATGGCGAGGTCGGGGTTGAAGCCATCACGGTGAATTCCGATGATCACGTCGGAACCTACCGCTGGGATGCTAAAGGGGATGCCGTTGTTTCTCCTCCGAAGGTAGAGGATTATCTGGGGGAATCAGTCCCAAAAAGTGGGGATCTGTCTCTTGCGGGATTGTTACCGAAAGGCCGCGCCGCTACGATTGCGGTGAGGACCACATACGGGGGAACTGTTTTCCATGTCATTGTCGCATGGCAACTTGACCGAGAGAGTTTGCACGCGTTTTACGACCTGTATGTGCTGGCCGAGCCTGAGGGAACGAAGGGCTGACCTGCTCCCCTAAATCCGCGCAGAAGTGTATATGATTTTCCGCCGCTGCGAGTGACGCATTTCTGCGTCGGGAGGGGAACGATGTCAAAGAGGAAATTCAGCGAAGTGGAGATGATTGGGGCGTTGAAGCAGATGGAGGCGGGGCGGACGGCGGCGGACGTGGGCCGCGAACTGGGCGTGTCGAAGCACACGATCTACGCGTGGAAGGCGAAGTTCGGCGGGATGAGCGTGAGCGAAGCGCAGCGACTGCGGCAGCTGGAGGATGAGAACGGGCGGCTGAAGAAGCTAGTGGCCGATCTGAGTCTGGACAAGGAGATGCTGAAAGCGGTGATTGAAAAAAACGGGTGGAGCTCGTAGACCGGCGCGAAGAAGCGCGTTGGCTCTACGGGCACTACCTGGTGAGCCAGCGGCGGGTCTGCGGGCTGATGGTGCTGGGGGAGTCCAGCTATCGGTATGCGAGCCGGAGGAACGATGAGCCGTTGCGCGAACGCTTGTTGGAAGCGGCGCGGGAGAAGCCGCGTTGGGGATACCGGCGATTGCAGATCGTATTGGATCAGACGGGAGAGCACGTGAATCACAAGCGGGTCTATCGCGTGTACCGGGAGGCGGGGTTGATGATTCGGCGCAAGGCGCGCAAACGGTTGCGGCGGGAGGGATCGCCGCGGCCGGCGCTGAGCGGGGCGAATCAGGAATGGGCGCTGGATTTCGTGCACGATGCGGCGGAGAGTGGGCGGAAGTTCCGGGCGCTGAGCGTGGTGGATCCGTACACGCGAGAATGTCTGGCGCTGGAAGTGGACACGAGCATGGGAAGCCGTCGCGTGACGCGAGTGTTGGAGGGGATCATCGCCGAGCGCGGCGCGCCGCAAGCGATTCGCTCGGACAACGGGCCGGAGTTCACGTCGCGGCATTTTCTGGCGTGGTGTTTGGAGCGGAAGATCGAGTTGGTGCACATCGAGCCGGGCAAGCCGGTGCAGAATGCGCACGTGGAGAGTTTTCACGGGAAGTTGCGAGACGAGTGTTTGAACGCGAGTTGGTTCGCGAACCTGTTCGAGGCGCGGCGGAAGATCGCGGCGTGGAGGAAGGAGTACAACGAAGAGCGGCCGCACAGCAGTCTGGGGTACCGGACGCCGGCGGCGTTCGCGCAGCAAATTGCGGCTCTCCGGTCGCCTACGGCTCCCTGCGAGCCGCCATTTGCATCACTGCCGGAGGTAAAAGTCATGCAGCCAGGCGATTCGAGTGTCGTATGATCCTGTGCGCGGAGCTGGGGGGCAGATCAGGGCGCCCATATCGTTTACAGTGAAGAAATGATCGAAATGTCGTTGGACCAATTCCTGGTACGGGATCTCAGCGGAGACGGTTCTACGGAGATCATCGATGTCGGGTCGGACGGCGGGACGGGTCAAACCGCGACCATACGAAAGTTGGCAAGAGATGGTACGGTGCGAACTTTGCAGGGCTTCGATGATGATGAAGTCTTGGTTACGGGGGACGCAACTGTGAGCCTTGGCTACACAGTCTTCACAACGGATCGTCAGCGAGGGGGAACACACGCAAATGATCCGTGCAGGACAGTCATTAAGGTTTACGATTGGAGTAAGGACAGAGAGCAGTTCGTGCTTGAGTCAACCAAGCCGACGCTATGATGAGCAGTCAGGTCTCCCGACAAGGCGGGTTCAAACCCAAAGGCTGAGCGCGGAAATTCCGAGTTGAAGGCCACCGGACCCCGCCTGCCTGCCGGTAGGCAGGTTCGAAAAGAGGGCGATGATGATGGAAAACCCCCACACGTAGGACCGACGTGTGGGGCACCCTCGGTATACTCCTCAGTGATTGTGGACCGATTCACCAGGGCATGGGGAGCGCGTAGATCGGGCGAAATCTTGGGAGGGAGAGGCATGACAATTTTAAATCGGAGTTGGCTGGCGATTGCGGCGATGGGTATTGTGGCGGTGGCGATCGGAGCGGTGAGCGCTGGCGCGCCTGCCGGCGTGTTTGCGGTTTCGGCTAATGGTGATCGGTTGGCGGCGGGGAGGAGTTCTGCTGCCGACGGCGGGGCTGGTGCGGCGGTCGCGGCCGGGCAGGAATGGGCAAAGCAATGGAGCGCGGGACATCTTGAGGAGACGCTTGCGCTTTACACGCCGGACGCGGTGTTTTTCACGGGCGAGGGCGGGCGCGTCGCGGGGCAGACGGCGATTCGCGCTCTCTTTCAAAAGTGGCTTGACGCTTCGACTGCGACGATCCAATTGCACAGCTTAGGATCGGAGTCGTCCGGGGATCTGGCTTACGACAGCGGGGATTACACGGAGACGATCACTTTCAAGACGGCGATGGGGTCCACGCCGGCAGGCGCTAAGGTCAACTACGTTGGGTACTATCTTCTCGTGCTGAAGCGTCAAGCGGACGGGAAGTGGCTCATCGCGCAGCATATGTGGACGGGAGCGCCCGCGGAGGGGAAGTAAATCGGCGGAGAGATTCCTCCAGCCACGGGACGCAGGC
Source organism: Terriglobia bacterium (assembly GCA_963819015.1). Lineage (GTDB taxonomy): Bacteria > Acidobacteriota > Terriglobia > Acidiferrales > UBA7541 > DASPOJ01. The sequence continues at coordinate 166,321 of CAWFUN010000004.1, read as the reverse complement.
CCGGCACAGCCGGAAATTGCAGATTTGAGATGGCTCTGTTGACATCATGCACACGACGCCTCGGGATGGGACCGAGGTTTCCGCCGTTCCGGCGCCGAGATTCCTCCTCCCTCGCCACGGCGCTCGATTTCCGCGCAAACGGAGAGCCAAGCGCGAAAATCGAGCTGCTCGGTCGTCGGAATGACAATGGGTGCGAGGTGGAGCGAGGTGGAGCGAGAGGGGATGTCAACGGAGCCATTTGAGATTTCAGAGGCAGGCCCGCCACGGTTCACCACGAGCGTTCTCCGCGAGCGGCGGGCAGGCTCGGGACTACGGTTGACTAGCCCGGCGGAGCAGAATCGGCAGAGAGATTCCTCGGGCAAACACGGCCCTCGGAATGACCATCTTAGTGAACGGGAGAATGAACCATGCGCGACGTTCGGTGTTTGGGGCATCCACCTGCATCCGCCGCCCGGCACAGCCAGAAACTGCAAATTTGAAATTTGAGATTTCAGAAGCAGACCCGCCGCCCGGCGAAGCGGGTGAAGTCCGGGCAGACCTGGGAGTACGGTTGACAATCCCAGCGGAGCAGAATCGGCAGAGAGATTCCTCGGTCCCGCACGGCGGGACCTCGGAATGACAACCTTCTGAGTTGTTCCGCAAACTCCTAGAGAACGGTTCATACAGACTGCGCGGCCTGCGGTTTGAGGGAACTTTTGCCTGCTTGGCGGCGTTACATTGTGGGGCGTTGCGTGCGGAGTGTGATCGGGCCAACTGGAATCGATTTTGCTTGCGGAGCATAAGGAGTTCGGCGTGAACAACCTTTGGCGTGACATTCGCTTTGGTTTCCGGTTGCTGCTGAAGAATCCGGGGTTTACCTCGGTCGCCGTTCTGGCGCTTGCGTTGGGCATTGGCGCGAACACCTCGATTTACAGCATCGTTTACGCCACTCTGCTTGCGCCCATGACGTATCCCCATCCCGATCAACTCGTGATGGTGTGGTCGAAAATACAAGGCAATCGGAACGTGGTTGCCGCCGGCGACTACCTGGACTGGAAGAGCGAGAGCACCGCTTTTCAGAGCTTGGGGGCATGGAGAAGCACCAGTGTGAACCTGGGGACCGCGAGCCGGCCGGAACAATTGGCCGCAACCGAGATCACGCCAGGCTTCACCACGATGTTTAGAGGATCGCTTTACTTGGGACGGGATTTTCTGCCTGAGGAGGGCGAGGTTGGCAAGGACCACGTCGCCATTCTCACCTACAGTTTGTGGATGGATCGTTTCAGCGGGGACCGCACGATCATCGGCCGGACGGTCCCAATCAACGGCGAGCCTTACACGATCGTCGGCGTCTTCCTCCCCGGCGTCGCCGACCGCGGGCGGGAGAAGCTGTCCGTGCCGCTGGCATTCAAACCCGAGCAAATCAATCACGATTTTCATTGGCTTTATGTCCTTGGGCGCCTGAAACCGGGAGTGACCATTGCGCAGGCGAACGCGGATATGGATGCGGTGACACAGCACATCGCGGCGGTTTACCCGAAATCGGATCACGGCTGGGGCGCCAGCGTCGAGCCGCTCAAGAACGATTTCTTGGGCCGTAACCTTATTGTGGCTCTCTGGCTACTTATGGGCGCGGTGGGATTCGTCCTGCTGATTGCGTGCGTCAATGTGGCGAATTTGATGCTTGCTCGAGCGACCACGCGCCGGAAGGAAGTGGCTGTGCGGGCGTCCGTCGGCGCAACACGCTGGCAGATATTCCGCCAGTTTCTGGCCGAGAGCCTTGTCCTGGCCTCCATCGGAGGAGTTCTAGGCATCGGGCTGGCCTGGGCGCTACTGAAAATAATCATGGCGATGATGCCGCCCTTCGCTCTCCCCTACGAAGCAGATGTGCGGCTGAACGCGCCGGTGCTGCTGTTCACTTTCGCGGCCACTGTACTGGCGGGTGTGCTGTTTGGTTGCGTTCCGGCGTGGCATGCGTCGCGGCTGAATCTAAACGAGGTGCTAAAGGAGGGCGGCGGCCGATCCTCGGCAGGCGCCGGCCGGCACGGGTTACGCCGCAGCCTGGTTGTTGCCGAATTCGCGCTGGCGCTAACCCTGCTGGCGGGCGGCGGAATCGCGCTTCACAGTTTGTGGAACGTCGAGCACGTGGAGCTTGGCTTTCGCACCGACCATCTGCTGACGTTCCAGCTTCCGGTTCCAGAGGGCCAGCTTACCGGCTCCGAGCAGGTTAATGCCTTCTATCGCCAACTGCTGGAAAGAATCAACGCTTTGCCCGGGGTATCGGCGTCCTCCGCGTCCACAGGCATGCCGCTGCAGGGGACGGGATTCGGCATGCCCTTTCAAATTGTCGGAAAAACGGTTGACGATCCCTCGAAGCGCCCAGGCGCCGGTTTCAATATGGTGACTCCGGGATACTTTCAGGCATTTGGCATCCACATGGACCAGGGACGCCCAATCACGGATCAGGATTTGGCCGACGGCGCTCCCGTGGCGGTGGTGAATGAGACATTCGCGAAGCGTTATTTTCCCGGCAGCGATCCGTTGACACAGCGCATACTCGTCGAGCAGTTGATTCCGGGCGTTCCCAAGCTGGGTCCTCCGATCGAGTGGCAAATCGTCGGCGTATACCATAACGTGCACAATGGCGGTCCGAGGGGAGAGGGCTTTCCCGAGATTGACGTGCCCTTCTGGCAGAGCCCCTGGCCGCAGGCCTCCATCGCCGTGCGCGGCTCCGTCGAGCCAGCGACGCTGAGTAAGAGCATTTCGGATATCATCCTAACCATGAATCCGAATCTGCCCCTCGCTCAGGTCAAGACGATGGATCAAGTGCTGGACGAATCCATGGCCGGGGACCGTTTGGCGGCGCTTCTGTTTGGAGGCTTTGCCGGGATGGCACTGCTGCTTGCGGCAGTGGGAATTTACGGCGTGATGTCGTTTGCCGTGGCGCAGAGAACGCATGAAATAGGATTGCGCATGGCCCTCGGCGCAGGCCAAGGCCGCGTCGTCGCATTGATACTTCGTGAGGGAATGACCCTCGCCGCCATCGGTTTGGTGCTTGGGGTTGGCGGTGCGCTGTTTGTGGGCCGGGTGATGCAGAGCATCGCTTACGATGTCGGCACAATCGACCTCAGGGCATTTAGCGCGGTTGCGGCCATACTCCTGGGAGCGGCTGTGCTGGCTTGCTATGTGCCCGCGGTGCGAGCGTCCAAGGTGGATCCGATGCAAGCCCTGCGCGAGGAATAGCATCGGCTTTTTCGCCGGCCGGTTCCCGCGCGCCGTCAAGAAAAATCCAAAGGCCGGGCCGCCCGGGGCCTGCGAAATAAGGCCGGCAGAGAGATTCCTCGGGCCGAGAAAGCCGGCCCTCAGAATAACCATCTTAGTGAACGGAGAAATGAGTCAGGTGCGACGCCGGCGCTTGGGGCGTCCGCCGCCCGCGGGCGCTTGAGCACCCGCGAAACTATGCGTTCAACAGGGGAGCGGTTCAGCCTCGATTGACGACGAGTCAGAGGCGGTGCGGCGCAGGCGCGCAGCGTAGGGATGTTCTTCACGCGACCACGTGGCCAGCAAGACGACGTTTCGGCTGCCGGGCAAAATGTAAACAAAATAGATGAGGGACTTGCCTTCGATTTCAAAGAAGTCCGGGCGTTGCGGATCCGGATGAGCGGGGGCGTCAGAAGCGAGCAATTGACGCAACTCTTCCACGACCTCCGCTGGATGTTCGCGCAGGTCTTGCACTTGCGGCTGCCTTAGATTGCCAAACACTTTGATTCTCCCTCACTTTCCCCACTCGCTTGCTCCTACACTGTAATACGCACAGAACGCGAAAAGGTTCGCATCTTCCGATCTGTTTCTATGTTCCGACGGGGGAACTGACTGGACCGAAGGAAGGCGAGCCAGCGGCCCGCACCTGAAGCACTTACCCACTTCTGCGCACACTCATTAGATGATTCCGGGGCCGGAAGGATGCCAGGCTCCGGGAGCGGCTGAAGACCGCCACAGGTAACATGTGTGAATTCAATGTGTTAGGGGCATCGGGCAACGCTGGCAGCCAATGATCCGTCCAATTGACGATGAAGCCACTCGGCCACTGTCCTAGAACTGTACATGCGGTCAATAGAAGGCCCACAGGCGGAAGCGTAACTTAACTTACATGAGCGCGGCCGGCGTAAATTCGCGATCTACATGGCTACCGACGCGGTTAGCGTGGGCCCTCGCAGCTTCGCTTGCCGTCGTCGGGCCTGCGGCCGCGCAAACTCATTCCATGCCTGGGCAACCGCTGCTAGTCTCCGAGCTTCGTGTCTCCACGCCAAACGATTGGAATGCGCCGGGGATGCAGTTTTCCCGGCCGGATCCGATGGCGGCCGAGGCGCCAGCGTCGCTCGGATGGAGCGCAACGCCGGATTTTCACTTCGCGGGTGTTAGTTACTGCAATACGCCGTTCCTGCAGGAGTTTCGCATTCCGCTCGGTTCGTTTCTGAAGGGCCGCGTACATATTTTCGGTTTCAGCAACACGATTCCCATGGCGAATTCGTTGTGGGGTCTGTACGGCCCGCGCAGCGAGAGCAATGTCAATCTCGCTGGGGGGACGGTCCCTGGGCTTGCCGAGCCCACCAACGATTCAGCTTTTGGATGGGCGATCACGCTGAGTGGCAAGGGTCCATGCGATCCTGGGATGGCATCGAAATTTCTGCGCCGGGCGGGACGGCTCGCGGAACGAAAAGCGCGTTAGTCAGTCCATCTGTCTTATTATCTGATACCATAATGAACGCAGACTTATTGGGGCGCAAAATACTTGCGCCTCAGGGCTTCAAGCTGAGATAGTTTGAGAAGTTATATAAGTTCTTCTCGGAGAAACACTTGAAACCCAGGAAACGAACGAGCAAGCCGAAGTTCGGACGCGACAAGCGCCGGAAACATCTTCATTGGCAGGCGACGGTCTTCTATACGGACGGCGAGAAGTTCGCACGCGTTTATACGGATCGCGATAAGGCCGCGCGCTTCGCAAACCGGCAGAAGCGATCGCCGATGGTGAAGACCGCGCGCGTAGTGCAAGTCGACTAACAGCCAGAAGCGGGGCCCGGCACGCCGAGAGCGGCGGCCATCACGCGGGAGTGGCACGCGCGAACGCCGAAACACGCGTTGACGGGGGCATCACAGATCTGAGAAGGCGATGCTTGGGATGCGTGAGTGGTGAACGCGGGGAAAGGGCTGATTGCTTGTTCTCCGCGCGCGTTGACGCCGAGAGTTGCCGGTCACGCAGTGCCGTGCTATAAGTGGAATCGTCTGGGCGGCCGTAGTATAGGGGTAGTACGACAGCTTGCCAAGCTGTAGGCGGGGGTTCGAGTCCCCTCGGCCGCTCCAGTAGGACTGATCCCGAACAAGCCTAGGCAGCGTCGCAGGCTCCGATGCTGGCATATCTCTGCGGTCCCATCGAATTCTCCTCTGATGGCGGCAAAATGTGGCGCCGGAAGCTTGCCCCGTTTCTGCGCGAGCAGCTCGGCCACCGCGTCTACGACCCCGCCGTGGACGAAAAGAAGAATCTCACCGACGAAGAATCGGCCAATTTTCGCGAGTGGAAGTCGGCCGACACCGAACGCTTCCGCCGGACCGTGCGAAAAATCATCCAGTTTGATTTGGACCAGATCGAGAACAAAGCCGACTACTTGATTTGTCACCTGGCCGGAGCGGATGCGGCCACAGCAAGCGGAGGGACCGCGGCGGAATTGACATTCGCCTACCGGCAGGGGATTCCGGTCTATCTGGTGACCGACCTGACGACGGAACAGATCAGCGGGTGGATGCTGGCTTGCGCCGACCAGGTGTTTCCCACCGTGGATGCGCTGAAGAAATTTCTCCTCGAACGATACGGCCGCGAAAAACAGGCGCCGCTCTGGAAGGATTGAGCCGGATGGCGAAGCTCGTAGTGGCAGTGGCGAGCACGCGCCGCCCCAAACTGGATGCGGTGCGCGCCGCGCTCGGAGAAATCAACGGGCGTCTCGTGCCGGCGGGCGCGGAATTTGAAATCACCGGACGAGAAGTTCCTTCGGGAGTGGGGCACACGCCGAGGAGCCGCGAAGAGTTGATGGCGGGCGCTCGCAATCGCGCGGAAACGCTGCATCAAATCGCGCGCGCGGAAGGGCGCGACTGGAAATTCTGCGTGGGGCTCGAGGGCGGATTGGACGTCGCTTGAAGGGGGCCGCGGAAGGCGGGGGGCGGCATGTGTTCCTCGAGAGCTGGGCGTACGTGCTCGAAAGCAGCACGGGCCGCGGCGCGTTCGGCCAATCCGGAGGAGTGCTGCTGCCGGAATCTCTCGCAGCGGAAGTACTGGAGGGCGGCGTCGAGCTGAGCAGGGCGATCGACGCCTTCGCTGGAGGCGCGGGGATTCGCGACGCGCAGGGCGCGTGGGGGATTCTGACGGATAATCTCATCACCAGACAGGACGCGTTTCGAATCGGCGTGATCAATGCGTTTGCGCCGTTTTTCAATCGAGCGATTTACGAGCGCAGGTGAGGGCGGAGCGCGGCCAAATTTCCACAGTGGGCTGTGGTAGGCTACTGCCGTTCCAACTCTGATTGCCAAGGGCAGAATACTGCCTCCTGGCGCTCTGAAATGCGCGGTGACAGCCTGGAACGGCACTGCCGCCGCAGGCGGAGGCGTGACGTGGACATCGTCAAAGGCAACATGGGATGGATCGAGGTGATCGTTGGCCCGATGTTTTCGGGCAAGAGCGAGGAGCTGATTCGCCGGCTCAAGCGCGCTGAATACGCCCGGCAGCGCGTGCAGATTTTCAAACCGCAGATCGATCGGCGCTACTCAGACAAGGAAATCAAATCGCACTCGGGGCTGGGGATTCGCTCGGAACTCGTGGAGAGCGCCGCGGACGTGCTTGCGAAGGTGGAAGGACGCACCGAGGTGGTGGGGATCGATGAGGCGCAGTTTCTGGGCGAGCCGATTCTCGGCGTGTGCGGCCAGCTTGCGGACCTCGGCAAGCGCGTGATCGTGACGGGCCTCGACATGGACTACCTCGGGCGTCCGTTCGAGCCGATGCCGCGCTTGCTGGCGCATTCGGAGGAGATCACGAAACTCCTCGCAATCTGCGTGCGATGCGGGAACCCCGCGGTGTATACGCAGCGGCTCGTCGCTTCGGAGGAGTTGATCGTGGTCGGCGCGGGAGGGATGTACGAGGCGCGGTGCCGAAGGTGCTTCGAGCCGCAACTCGCGCACGATCGAGTCGAAGCGGAAAAGCAGGCTGCGGAGGGGCCAGGTGTAAAGAGCTGACGTTCAAGCGATTCTGGCGGCGACTCTCGAGCTTCATCTGAGACGCGCCTCCGGGGCTTTCCGCGAGCACAATCCCTCCCTAGCCATTAGGCCGGAAGCGGCGTAAAATGCAGAGATTGGGTTGAGTTATGTTCCGATTTTCCTTGATGGCCGTCTCGGTCGCGATCCTCTTCGCAGGTGACGTGAAACAGGCATTGCCATTGCGGCCAATGTCCCCCACCCATGCGGTTGAGATTCCCGCGAGCGCCAATTTGTCTCCGCTGCCGGCAATGCCGGAACCCCCCGATCAGGGACAAACTCCGCCGAAGAAGGCCGACACGCTGCAGCCTTATTCCGAGCTGGCTCTGGTGCGCTACGTGGACGGCGAGTTTGCGAAGGTCGTGACGCCGTTGCCCGCCGGCCGAAAAGGATTTCATTTGAAAGTGGGCTCGCCGCTCGATCAGAACGCTCTGCGGATGGCGATCGGGTCCAACGGTTCCGCGGCGAATCCGGGCGACAAAGTGCAGATCACGAAGCTGACGTTTCGTGCCAAGCAAGTCGTCGTCGATATCAATGGCGGCGCCCACAAGGGTTCGGGTTGGAGAAATCACGTGCAGTTGGAAGTCGGCGGAGTGGTACCGACGGTGGGTACCACGCAAGACACGGATGCGTCGATGCGGAATTCGCCCGGCGCGACGCTCTACCTGGATTTCGACGGCCCGCTGCCGGACATGACTCCCGACGAACTGAAGGCCGACCTGGCCGCAATGCTGGACTTCAGACAGCAGCGCTCCGCGGCGGTCCAATGGGTGGACACGCTGCCGCCCGAGATGAAGAAGGCGATTGCGGAAAAGCGCGCGATTGTAGGGATGAGCCGCGACGAAGTGATCGCGGCGGTGGGCAAACCGCAGCAGAAAGTCCGGGAGACGCAGCCGGATGGCACGGAGAGAGAAGATTGGATCTACGGCGCGCCGCCGGCGAAGACGGTCTTCGTTACGTTCGAGGGGGAACTGGTCGTAAAAGTGGAGGAGTTCCCGGGCGGGATGGCAGTTTCGCCCCAGTGAGATAGTTCCAGCAGCCGGCATCACCCTTTGACATTTTGACGGCGGGGCAATAGCATTGTAGGTTGCTTCTTGCACATGGGCCGCACCGCCCCGCGAGAATTCAACTGAACAACTTTCTGGAGGAAAAATGCCCATTAAGGTAGGCATCAACGGATTCGGCCGCATCGGACGCAATGTCGTGCGCGCGTCACTCGGCAATCCGGAGATTGAATTCGTGGCCGTGAACGACATCACGGACCCGAAGACGCTGGCTTATTTGCTGAAGTACGACTCCATCCTCGGCAATCTTTCGCAGGAAGTGACGCACACGGACAGTTCCATTTCCGTGGGCGGGAAGAGCTTTAAGGTTTTCAAAGTGAAGGATCCGGCGGAACTGGACTGGTCGTCGGTCGGGGCGGAGATTGTCGTCGAGTCCACGGGGCTTTTCACGAAAGGCTCGGAGGCGAGGAAGCACCTGCGCGGGACGGTGAAGAAGGTGATCATCTCCGCGCCGGCGACGGAGGAAGATCTGACGATCGTGCTGGGCGTGAACGACAAGGCGTACGATCCGGCGAAGCACAACGTGATCTCGAATGCTTCGTGCACGACGAATTGCCTGGCGCCCGTGGCGAAAGTGCTGCAAGACACTTTCGGTATCGTGCACGGCACGATGACCACGATCCACTCCTACACGAACGACCAGAAGCTGCTCGACCTGCCGCACAAGGATCTTCGCCGGGCGCGCGCCGCGGCGCTTTCGATGATTCCCACCTCAACGGGAGCGGCGAAGGCGTTGCAGCTCGTCATCCCGGAGCTAAAAGGGAAATTGGACGGCTACGCGATGCGCGTGCCGACGCCCAACGTGAGCGTTGTGGATTTGACGGTAACGACCGCCAAGCCCGCGACAAAGGAAACGGTCAACGCGGCGCTGAAGAGCGCGGCGGACGGCCCGATGAAGGGCATACTCGCCTACTCGACCGAAGATCTGGTTTCGGTGGATTTCCGCGGCAACCCGAATTCCTCGATCGTGGACGCCGGCTTCACGCGCGTCGTGGCGGGGAATTGCGTGCAGGTGCTCGCGTGGTACGACAACGAGTGGGGTTATTCGTGCAGGGTCCGCGATCTCATCAAGTTCCTCGCGGCGAGGTTTTAGCGGTTGCATCTTGCGCGGGCCCCCGCCGATGGCGCGGGGCCCGCGATCTTGGCCGAAATCCTACCAGGCTCTCGCGCTCCCTGGGGGAAAGGGCGCACAAGCGCATCCACACATCATGAGCAAATTATCCATTCGCGATCTGGAACTATCGGGGAAACGAGTATTCATTCGCGTGGACTTCAACGTGCCGCTGGAGGGCGGGAAAGTGGGAGACGACACGCGCATTCGCGAGACGCTTCCGACGTTGCAACTGGCGATAACGAAGGGCGCGAGGGTGGTGCTTGCCTCGCACCTCGGGCGTCCGAAAGGGAAACCCGATCCGAAATACAGTCTGCGGCCGGTGGCCGCGCATCTCGCCGGGTTGCTCGGGAAGCCGGTGGCGTTTGCCGAGGATTGCGTAGGGGCCGCGGCGGAGGAGAAAAGCCGGGCGATGAAGAACGGAGAGGTTTTGCTGCTCGAGAACGTGCGCTACCACAAGGAAGAGGAAGCGAACGACGAAGGATTCTCGCGGCAACTTGCGGCGCTCTGCGACGGACTTTTCGTGCTCGATGCGTTCGGTTCGGCGCACCGCGCGCACGCTTCGGTGGTCGGAATTACGAAATTCGTGCAGAAATCAGCGGCGGGATTGCTGATGGAACGCGAACTGAACTTTTTGGGCAAGGCGATCTCGAATCCCGAACGGCCGTTTGTGGCGGTGCTCGGCGGCGCGAAGGTTTCGGACAAGATCGAGGTGGTGGAGAACCTGATGCGCATCGCGGACGCCATGCTGATCGGCGGCGGGATGGCGTACACGTTTCTGAAGGCGCAGGGTTTGCCGGTGGGGAATTCGCTGGTCGAAGCGGACAAGCTTGATTTGGCGAAGCGGCTGATCTCCGATGCGAGGCAGCGCAACTTCCGGCTCGTGCTTCCGGTAGACCACGTGATCGGAGCCGAGTTTAAGGCGGACACCGAAACGCGGGTCGTGGCGATTGCGCGCACGCCGGACGGCTGGATGGGGCTCGATATTGGTCCGGAAACCGTAGCTCGCTTCACGGACGAACTTCTTTCGGCCAAGACGATTGTGTGGAACGGGCCGATGGGCGTGTTCGAGTTTCCGGCGTTTGCGAAAGGCACGGTCGCGGTGGCGAGCGCCGTGGCGCAGGCGACATCCGCGGGGGCGACCTCGATCATCGGCGGGGGAGATTCGGTCGCGGCGGTGCATCAAGCCGGCGTCGCGGACAAGATTTCGCATATTTCGACCGGGGGCGGAGCGTCGCTGGAATTTCTCGGCGGGCGCAAGCTGCCGGGCGTGGAAGCGTTGACGGATCGTTGAGGAAGACATGGCGCGAAAACCTGTAATTGCAGGCAACTGGAAGATGTACAAGACGCAAGCGGAGGCGCGCGCATTCTTTGAAGCGTTCGTTCCGCTGGTGGCGAAATCGGAACACTGCGAAATCGTCATCGCCCCGACGTTTACTGCGCTGGGCGCGGCGGTCGAGGCGGCGCGCGGCACGAACATCCAAGTCGCGGCCCAGGACATGCATTGGCAGAACGAAGGCGCGTATACGGGCGAGGTCTCGGCCGGGATGCTGGTGGAAGCAGGCTGCAAGGGCGTGATCATCGGGCATTCGGAGCGGCGCCAGTTTTTCGGCGAGACGGACGAATCGGCGAACAAGAAAGTGAAAGCGGCGCTGGCGGCGGGCCTGAGGCCCATCTTGTGCGTCGGAGAATCACTGCGCGAGCGTGAGGCGGGAGAAATCAACACGATTCTCGAGCGCCAGCTTCGCGGCGGCGTGGTTTCGTTGACCGACGAACAGTTCTCGCGTATCATTTTAGCCTACGAGCCCGTGTGGGCCATCGGCACGGGCCGCACCGCGACGCCTGAGCTGGCTTCCGAAGCGCATAAATTCCTGCGGCAAGTGTCTGCGAATTTATTCGGACCTGAGCGCGCGGCGGGTTTGCGGATCCTGTACGGAGGGAGCGTCAAACCGGACAACATACGCGGGTTGATGGCGCAAGTCGATCTGGACGGCGCGCTGGTGGGCGGGGCGAGTTTGGACGCGAAGTCGTTTGCGTCCATCGTGAATTTCTAGGACGGGAATTTTCGGGGAGAGCAGGGAATGCCGAGGGAAGTGAAGTGGGCGATTTCGTTTCTGGTGGGCGCCGGCCTGCTTTGGGTGGGATGGCGCGTCTACGCGGTATTGATCATCCTCCACATCATCGTCTGCTTCACATTGATGATCGTCGTGCTGCTGCAGAGCGGCGAAGCGGCGGACTTGGCGGGCGCGTTCGGCGGCGCGGGCAGCCAGACCGCATTCGGGCCGCGAGGCGCCGCAACGTTTCTCTCCAAGGCGACCACGTGGAGCGCGGTGATGTTCATGCTGACTTCGACGGCGCTCACGATTCACATCAGCAGCGGAGCCGGAAGGACTGCGGGCAATTCCTTGCTCGAACAGTTCTCGAAGCCCGTGCAGAAGACTACCGCGCCTGCGCCGGCTTCGACGCCTTTGCCGTTCCCGGCTCCCACGATACCCCCTGCTCCAGGAGCGCAAACTGCTCCACCGGTGGTGCCGGCACCGGCACAGACGCCCGCCCAGTCGCCGAATCAAACGCCGCCGAAGCAACACTGAGCGCGTCGCGACGAACGCGAGTTTCTGCGGGGCTTGCTGCCGGGAACGAGCGCGACTAGAATTTACCTCGAACGATTCCACACTGCGGAAGTGGCGGAACTGGCAGACGCACCATCTTGAGGGGGTGGCGCCGTAAGGCGTGTGGGTTCGAATCCCACCTTCCGCACCAAATCTTCAGAAGTGCAACAACACTACCAGACGAGTCGAAGCTTCAGCCGGAGTGAGTGATTGGCCGGGATGTTTCCGCCGTTCCGGCGCCGAGATTCCTCCTTCCTCGCCACGGCGCCCGATTTCCGCGCAAGGCCGAGAGCAAGGCGCGGAAATCGGGCTGCTCGGTCGTCGGAATGACAACACGCGCCGGCAGAACGGGAGGGATGTCAACAAAGCGTCGGTGGGGTAAGCGTAGCTCCCGCGCGGGGCGGAGCAGTTTCCCCATTAAAGGGAGGCGAATCGCCGGATGGGCGGACAAGACACGGTTCGATTCGCGGTGATTGTGAGGATTTACCAGCGAAGCTCGAGTTGCGAATCCAGGACGCGATCCAATTCCTTCGCGCCCAGGGGTTTAGTAAGGTAGCCGTCCATCCCCGCGGCGATGCAGCGCTCCTCAACCCCTTTCATGGCGTGCGCGGTGAGCGCGAAGATCGGCTGGCGTCGCGTGCCGCCCCGTTCGCTCGAGCGAATCGCTGCCGTCGCTTCGAAGCCGTCCATTTCCGGCATCTGGACGTCCATGAGCACCAGATCGAATGGTTCCCGCGCGAGAGCCTGGACTGCTTCACGTCCATTCGCGGCAAGAGTCACGAAGTGGCCGCGCTTTTCGAGCATGCGCATCACAAGTCTCTGGTTGATCGGGTTGTCTTCGGCGAGCAGCACTCGGAGGCGGCCAAGCGGTTCGCTTTCTTCGCGGATCGAGTGCCGGGTGATGAGCGCGCTGTCTGCTACGCTGCCTTTTGGATCCAGCACGTTTTGGATCGCCTTGCGCAACTCATCCTGGCGGATTGGTTTGGTGAGGTAGGCGGCGATGCCAAGTCTACGGCAGCGGGCTGCATCTCCGCGCTGGCCGCCTGAGCTAAGCATCATCAGGGCCGCTTTGGGCCCGTCCTGAAGTTCTCGGATCCGTTCGACGAGGGCGAAGCCGTCTATCCCCGGCATGTGCAGGTCGGTGAGCACGAGAGGAATGGCCTCACCGGCAGCGCGGCCGTCGGCTATCAATTTCAGCGCTGCTTCGCCCGAAGCAGCCGTGGAGACGCTCATGCCCCAGCGCGCGAGCGTGGCATTCAGAATCTTCCGGTTGGTTGCATTGTCGTCAACGACAAGCACTTTCACGCCGTGCAGATGGTCGGCGAGCGGCGCAAGCGCTTCGGAATGGTTTTGGCCGAGGCGGAACCGCGCAGTGAAGTGGAATGTGCTGCCGCGCCCAACTTCGCTCTCTATCCAGATGTCTCCGCCCATCAGCTTGACGAGACGCCGTGAAATCGTGAGGCCAAGCCCGGTACCGCCATATTTTCGTGTCGTGGAGCCGTCCGCTTGAGAGAAGGCATCGAAGATCAACCTCTGCTTATCAGCGACGATGCCGATCCCCGTGTCCCGCACCCGAAAATGGAGGATGGCATCGAGGTCGTGGATCGCCTCTTTCTCGACGCGCAATTCCACTTCGCCTCGTTCGGTGAACTTGATTGCGTTGCCGAGCAGGTTCAGCACGATTTGACGCAAGCGAGCTGGATCGCCCTTCATAATACGGGGGATGTCCGGATCTATGTGGCAAAGCAACTCCAGCTTCTTCAGATCCGCGCGCAAGGCCATGGTGCGCACGGACTCTTCCAACACCTCGGTTAGATCGAATTCGATGTCATCGAGGTCCAGTTTGCCCGCCTCGATCTTGGAGAAGTCCAGGATGTCATTCACCACGGTCAGCAGAGCGTCCGCGGACAATTTCACAGCATCGAGGTTTTCGCGTTGCTCCTGAGTGAGTTCGGTCTCCAGCGTCAACTCGGTCATCCCGATGATTCCATTGAGAGGCGTGCGGATTTCATGACTCATGTTGGCCACGAATTCACTTTTGGCGCGACTGGCGGCCTCGGCAGCCTGCTGTGCGTTCTTCATTTCCACCTGCGCCTGTTTGCTGGCGGTGATGTCGCGGCCGATTCCGACCAGCCCGATCACTTGCCCGTCCTTGTTTCGCAACGGCACTTTGGCCGTCAGCGTCCAGCGCTGGTTTCCGGAATCGTCAACGCGCGTTTCTTCATGCTCGAGCAGGGGCTGCCCGGAACGGAGCACTTCCCGTTCATCGGAGAGAAACCCATCCGCGACTTCTTTGGGGAAGAAGTCATGATCTGTCCGGCCGATTACTTCCTCCTGCGAGGGAACGCCAAACCGTTGTGCCATCGCCTGGTTGCAAAGGAGGTAGCGGCTCTCCCTGTCTTTCAGATAGACGTGGTCGGGGATGTTGTCAATGAGTGTCCGGAGCAGGTTCCGTTCGTCGGCTAGGGCACGCTCCGCCTTGGTTGCCGCCTCCGTAGCGTCGTCCGCGCGCTTCTCTTCCCATTTCACCTTTTTTCGAGCGGTGATATCGCGCCCGATTCCCATGATCCCCACAATACGGCCGCGCGCATCGCGAAGCGGCACTTTCGTAGTGAGCCACCACCTTTCATGGCCCGTGGAGTCGAGAGAGGTTTCCTCCTTTTGGTTCACTGGCTGGCCGGAACGCATGATGTCCTGCTCATCCTTCCGAAACGCGGCCGCGAGCTCCTTCGGAAAATATTCGAAGTCAGTCTTCCCGAGCAGTTCGGCCGGTGAGTTGGCTCCCATGAATTGAGCTAAGGCATTGTTGGCGACTGTGAATTTGCTCTCGGCGTCCTTTACGTAGATGCGGTCCGGCAGGTTGTCGATCAAAGTGTGGAGAAGAGTGCGTTCCTGCGCCAGCGCTCCACTCGTTTGTCCATGCCACGTAAGCAGCTTTCGAAACCGCCCAAGCAAGAAGTAGGTGGGAATCGTGGCGGCCACGGCAAAGAGGGCTCCGTAGATCACCTCGACTCGCCAAGGCAACCGCAGCGGTGCGACCAACCGGACGGCAAGGACGAAGGCCGCTGTGCACAAGAGAATGAGTCCGCCCGCTGCAATTGGCGAGGGCAGGGAAGGGCGTAGTCGAATTCCGTCGACGCCCGCAATATACCGTTGGGATTCGTTGACGGCCTGCTGGGTGGGTCCCCTTCTCATTGGTCTTCTCGTTGGCGTCCAGACGCAAGCCGAGCCTGTCATCGCGGCGGCTTAGGACCAGCGGCTCGCGCGCGGCTCCGGCAAAGTAGAACAGAAGGGGTATAACAAGCATAGTATCCGGCCCCGGCGTCTGGCAAGGCGTCCAATCGGGTTGTGTCCTTTAGAGCAAATCGCCCGCCACGGCTCGCATCGGGCGTTCCGCAAGCTTTGCGCGTAAGCAGAAGAAAACGCCCGCGATCGGGGGGCTGCAGCGCCTGGCGGATTCGAGCGAAGTTACTTGAATTTCATCGCCGGATGTATATGATACCGTCCTCTGATTTTTGGACCGGGCTGTCGCCGGAAAACTCATGATGATTTTCGCGCCCCGGCCTTCGGCTTTTCGGAGCGGAGGATAATGAGTAGAAAAAGCCCGGAACATGGTTCGACTGTTGTTGCGCTGGCACTCGCCGTTTTCCTTCTGCTCTTCACGGCAATTACGGTCTACATCTTCGTCGCGAAATGGTGGTGGTTTCCGCCGGCCATCACGGTCGAGGGGCACGAGTTTGATGCCCAATTTTTCCGTACGCTCATAATCACGGGTGTCGTCTTCGTCGCGGCGCAACTCGGCCTGGCGCTCGCTATCTATCGCTTCCGCGAACAAGGGAAGCCCGCGCGCTATTTTGAGGGTCACACCGGCATGGAGATTCTTTGGACTCTCGCGACGTTGGTCTTGTTTCTCGGCTTGGGAATCTACGCCGAAAGAGCCTGGGCCGAGGTCCACTTCATCGGCGCGTCGCCGGGAGCGCTTCCCATCGAGGTGACCGCGCAGCAGTTTGCCTGGAATTTCCGCTATGCCGGGCCTGACGGAAGACTCGGCCGGACTAAGCCGGAGCTGGTCAGCGCTTCGACGGGAAACCCGGTCGGAATCGACCCAGCGGATCCCGACGGCAAAGACGACATTGTGTCTCCCGGCGAGCTCGCGATTCCCGCGGGCAGGGAAGTGGATCTCACGCTGAAGTCCCTCGACGTGACGCACGGCTTCTACGTCCGGGAGCTGCGACTCAAGCAAGACGCGGTCCCGGGGATGGAAATCCACCTCCATTTCAGGGCAGACGATCCCGGCACGTATGAACTCGCCTGCGGCCAGCTTTGCGGTCTTGGCCATTACAAGATGCGCGCGACGGTCAAGGTCTTGTCCGAACCGGATTTTGAGAAGTGGATGCAGCAGCAGGAAGAGGCCAACCAGTGACTTTGCCAGATGCCCTTTCCGGGCAAGGAGCGAGTGGATGGTGACAGACGCGGTGGGAGGCGGGCACGTGCATGCCGCCCCCACGGGCTTTATCCGGAAATACATCTTCAGCCTGGATCACAAGGTAATCGGAATTCAGTACTTGTTGCTGGCGCTGTTTTCCGTTTTCCTGGGGATGGCGCTGTCCCTGTTGATGCGCATTCACCTGGCCTGGCCGGCCCTTAAGCTGCCGTTCTTCAGCGGCGGATTGATGACGCCGGAGCAGTACCTCGCGCTGGTCACCATGCACGGCTCGATCATGGTTTTCATGGTTCTGACCACGGCGCCGCAATCCGGATTTGGAAATTATTTCCTGCCCATTCAAATCGGCGCCGAGGACATGGCGTTCCCGACCCTGAACATGCTTTCATTCTGGACGACCTTCCTCTCTTTGGCGGTGATGGCCTCTGCGTTTTTCGTTCCGGAGGGCGCTCCGATTTCGGGTTGGACGGCCTACCCGCCGCTGAGCGCGGTCGGTGAACAGGCCGGGCCGGGACAGGGGGCCGGGCAAACACTTTGGGTCATCGGCGTTGCGATCTTCTGCGCGGCATCGTTGATGGGTGCGCTGAACTTCATTACGACCACGGTGGATCTGCGCGCGAAGGGCATGTCGTTGTTGCGGTTGCCGCTCACTGTTTGGGCGTGGCTGGTCACGGCCATACTCGGGTTGCTCGCGTTCGGCGTGCTCCTCGCCGCTTGCGTGCTCCTGCTCTTGGACCGGACGGCGGGAACAAGCTTCTTCATTCCGAGCGGACTCGTCTTCACCGATCAAGTTCTGATTTCTCACAAGGGCGGTTCGCCTCTGCTGTGGCAGCACCTGTTCTGGTTCTTCGGGCACCCTGAGGTTTACATCGCGATCCTGCCCGGCATGGGCGTGGCGTCGCACCTGCTCTCCACGTTCGCGCGCAAACCGGTTTTTGGTTACAAGGCGATGGTGATCGCCATTTGCGGGATTGGATTCCTGGGTTTCTGCGTTTGGGGACACCACATGTTTGTGAGCGGCATGAGCCCGTATTCCGCGTTCGCATTCTCGCTGCTGACGATGGCCATCGGCGTGCCCTCAGCCATCAAGACGTTCAACTGGCTGGGAACTCTATGGGGCGGGCGAATCCAGTTTAAGACCGCGATGCTGTTTGCGTTGGGCTTTGTTTCGCTGTTCGTGACCGGAGGACTTTCGGGGCTTTTCCTGGCGCAGCCGTCGCTGGACCTCTACTTGCACGACACTTATTTCGTGGTCGCTCACTTTCACCTGATCATGGGAGTCGCTGCGATCTTCGGGATCTTTGGGGCGATGTATTTCTGGTATCCCAAGATGTTTGGCCGGATGCTCAACGAGGGCCTCGGCAATTTCCACTTCTGGCTGACTTTTGTCGGCGTGTATTGCCATCTTCATGCCGATGCATTTCCTGGGCATCGCAGGCCATGAGCGCCGCTATTCCGATATGACGGGCGTGGGTTATCTGGCGAAACTTCAACCCGTTCATGTGTTCATCACAATTGCGGCGATTATCACGATCGCGGGCCAGCTTGTTTTCCTGTGCAATTTCCTCTACAGCCTGAATTGGGGCAAGAAAGCCGGAAGTCAATCCGTGGAATGCGACGACGCTGGAATGGACCATTTCATCGCCGCCGCCGTTCGACAATTTGGCGGAAAGCACCCGCGGTCTATCGCGGGCCCTACGAATTCGGCGTGGCAGGGCATACCGCAGACTATATTCTGCAGAACCTGGAACCGGAGAAAGTTTCAAAGCGCATCAGAAAAGAGGGATTGTGGCGCCCGCAATCACTGCAAGAACTCGACTTGATTACGAGCCGGCCTCGGCGGCGGGCACGGACGCTGCCATGCCGGCGGCGGTGACGGAACGGACGCGGCGGCGGGCGAAGTATTCCGCGGCGCGCGTACATTACCGGCATCACTTGGCTGCTCGCGGCGATCATGATGTTTTTCATGGCGCTGACCAGTTCCTACATCGTGCGCAAGGGCACTGGGACCGACTGGCAGGCATTCGCATTGCCGCGCGTTCTCTGGTTGAACACAGTCATCCTGCTCGTGAGCAGCTTGACGATGAATCGCGCGGCGGCAACGCGAGCGGGATGAGCGCGTTCCGCAATTGTGGGCGCTGACGCATCCGTCCTCGGACTGCGTTTCTCGGCGGACAATTCGTCGCCTGGAACCAGTTCGCGCGGCGGGCGTTTACTTGACACGAATCCGAGCAGCAGTTTCTTTTATGTTTTTACGGCGGCGCACGGGCTGCATCTGCTCGGCGGAATTTTCGCATTGCTGTTCATGTGGCGTTTCGAGCCTGGCAGCGTTCGCGAATTACGCAAGCGATTGCCGCGGAAGTGGCCGCGATTTACTGGCATTTTATGGACGGGTTGTGGGTGTTCCTGTTGCTACTTCTCTACGTTGGGACGGTGATCTGTGCACGAAACGAATGTCGAGACAGCAAGCGCGTCGCCGCCTGGTCGGGCGGCGCCTCGCCATTCGCGATGGGCTCGAAGAAGCTCGGCATGTGGCTGTTTATTGTGTCGGACTCGCTGACTTTTTCCGCGCTGCTGCTTGCCTATACGTACGCGCGGCTCAGCAACCCGGACTGGCCGCGGCCATTTCCGTTCAATCCGTCAATCATTTTTGCCACGGTGATGACCATCGTGCTGCTCGCCAGCAGCTTGACGATGGTGATGGCGGTGGTGGCGGCGCAGCGCAAGGATCGCGCTCAGCGGTGCGCTGGATTCTCGCCACGATGTTGGTCGGCTGCGGTTCGTTGCTCTGCACATGCGCGAGTGGTTCCACCTTATTCGGCGAGGGCTGACGCCGCTCACAATCCTTGGGGACGTGCCGCTCTTCGGCGCCGTCTTCTTCGGCGTCACCGGACTGCACATGACTGCACGTTTCGATCGGCGTGATTTATCTCGGGATCATCGCCACGGGCTTCGGACGCGGCAACTTTTCGCCGAGGACGTGGAAGTCAGCGGACTGTACTGGCACTTTGTGGACTTGGTCTGGATGTTCGTGTTTCCGATGGTGTACTTGATGTCCGTTCGCCGAAGATCTAGGCGGCGAGGGAAAAAATAATGTCGAGCGAATCGCACGCGTCCGAAGCGCACCAGGCCGGGAGTCCCGGCCTATTCACCACAGTCTGGGTTGGGCTGCTCCTCCTCACGGGGGTCGAAGTCTTCCTGGCCTACCTCGAGTACATGCGGCTCCATCCCGCGCAGATGCTGGGCCTCCTGGTGGCCCTCTCCGTGCTGAAGGCGGGCCTGATCATGTCGTATTTCATGCACTTGAAGTTCGAGAAGTTCAGTCTGGTCCTTTGGCTTGTCCCCGCCATGCTGTTTTGCATCATGATGATCATCATCTTCTTCTTCCCGGACAGCAACCGGTTGCTGCAAATGCGTTTGATGCACTAGGTGGGGGATGCGGGAAAGTCGCGAGATGTTCGGTAAATGAAGAGACGAGCTTCAATTCTCGGAATGACGTTCTTGGCGGGGGCCGCGACACTGGTCCTGGCGCAGCCGGCAGCGGCCCAAGGTTGCGCGCTGTGCTACACGACTGTTTCGGCCGCGGGCTCGGGCGCGATTCGCGCCCTTCACGTGGGTATTCTTGCGGTTCTGATTCCGGCTCTGGTCCTGTTTCTTTCCATCTTGTTCATGTTCGTCCGCCGGGCGGCAGCTGAGCCTGTCTGAAGCTCTAGATCCGGCATTCCCGCCAGTTTCGCGGAATCTTATTTCCGCGCAGCTTCGGCGAGCGCCGCAGCCACGCGCGTGATCTGGTCATCCGTCAGTTCCGGGAACATCGGAAGCGAGAGAACCTCATCCGCCGCGCGTTCCGACTCCGGCAATTCGCCGCGCTTCACGCCCAGCGCCGCATACGCCGGATGCAGGTGCAGGGGAAGCGGATAGTAAATCATGGTGCTGATTTGCCGGGCGGCAAGACGGTGCTGAATTTTGTCGCGCCTTTCCGCGCCGCCCTCCACTCGAATCGTGTACACGGAATAAGCGTGATCGCAATCTTGCCGCTCCTGCGGCGCGCGTATCCCTCGTAGGTCCCGCAGCAGCTCGCCATAGTGTCGCGCGTGCTTGCGACGCGCCGCCGTCCACGCAGCCAAATGGCGCAACTTCACGCGCAAAATCGCGGCTTGGATTTCGTCCAGGCGGCTGTTCCATCCGCACTCGCTGCTCGAATAGCGGCCTTCCTGGCCATGATTGCGCAAGCGCCGCAGGCGGTCCGCATCGCTTTCCGAACTGGTGAGGATCATTCCGCCGTCGCCATAGCCGCCAAGATTCTTGGTGGGGTAGAAGCTCAGACACCCAAACGCCCCCATGGAGCCGGTTTTCCGGCCTCGATACGCAGCGCCGATCGATTGCGCGTTGTCTTCGATGACCGGGATGCCGCGGCGTTTTCCAATCTCGAGGATTGGGTCCATGTCCGCTGCGTGGCCGAACAGATGAACAGCGATGATGGCTTTGGTCTGCGGAGTCAGGCGAGGTTCGATCCGCGCGGGATCGATTGCAAACGTCGCAGGCTCGATATCCACCAGCACGGGCCGGGCGCCAAGTGCGCTCACCGCGCTGGCCGTCGCGATGAAGGTGAAGGCCGGGACGGCGACATCGTCGCCCGCAGCCACACCCGCCGCGCGCAGAGACAACATCAAGGCATCCGTGCCCGACGCTACCCCGACGCCGGATCGCGCGCCCGAGAGCTGCGCGAGTTCCCGTTCGAGCGCCGCTCCCTCCGCGCCAAGAATCCAATGTTGCGATGCCAGAGGCGCTTCGATCGCAGCGCGAATTTCATGCGCAATCGATGCGTACTGCGCGCGAAGGTCCAGTAGGGGTATGGACTCGCTCGGTTGGAGGGGTTGAAAAGTCATCTGCGATTGCCGAGACGATCCGCCATCTCAGCTCGTTCCCGGTCGAGCCGGTGCGCACCGATCGGATTCGCAGCGCGGAGGCGATCCCGGGAAATGGTAGCGGTTTCGCGCTGCCCAGCGGTAAAAGCCCGGACCTAACCAGCGAACCGGCGGCAGGCCCAGAAGCCAGCCGAGCCAACTCAACTTCGGCATCACTCGCAATAACGCGATCCATGCCGCGTATCCGCTGAGCCACACGCCGCCGGGAGTCCGCACGTGCATCTCGCGGTCCAGCGACTCGCGCGGGAATGGCGCCCGGGCCGCGACGGCGGGATCGTTGTAGTCGAGGAATTCAATGCGGCGCCTCGTGTCGAAGGGTTCCACATGCGCGCGAGTCCACTGGCAAAAGGGACATGCGCCGTCGAGGAAAACCTCGTAATTGCTTTGAGAATCCATCCGAGTACCCGAAACTTCCCGGGAGAGCATTATACCGTGGCACGCAGCCGCGCGCCCCGAATCGAATCGCAAGGACTCAGGGTAAGAAACCATTGTCTCCATTTGAATGGATGCGCCAGCGCGGCTAGAAGGTTCAGTGGCGCTGGCCGGGAGGATCAGTCGCTTGAGGGATTTGCGGGTGCGCCGGCGGAGGACCCGCGCTCGGCTCGATCTTCGACGGCGCGGGATTCGGAATTCCGATCCCTTGGTTCATGGCCAGGTGCTCCTTGGCGCACCTGGGACAATAACCCTTTCCTGTGTCTTCGTCGCGAAGGCTGGCCAGTTCGTAGCAGCCGTGGATGCAGTCGCAGTATCCGGTGGTGGAAGCAGTCTTGATGGGTACAAGGGCCATCGAGTGAAATTCCTCAACTGCGGATACTAGCCGTTCGGAAAATGATTGGCAAGGCGCGACTTGCGGCAATCGCAAGTGCAGAATCGCGTCTGGAACTTGTGCGCGGCACTCCGATTCAGATCGCCTTGATATGCGAGAGGCGGTACGGCGTGCCGATATTTTCCTTTAAAGAGAGCCAAAGAGAATCAGGCAACGATAGGAAGACCTCAACGACCTTGGGGTCGAACTGCGTCCCCGAGCAGCGACTGATTTCCACGCGCGCGTAGGAGATCGTTAGCGCCTTGCGATAGGGCCGGTCCGAGATCATGGCGTCCAATGCGTCCGCAACCGCGAAAATCCGCGCCCCGAGCGGGATCTCTTCGTGCTTCAAACCGCGGGGATAGCCGGTTCCGTCGTAGTACTCCTGGTGGGACAGCACGATTTCCGCGGCTTCACGGAGAAACGGAATGCGGGTGACCATGTTATGACCGATCTCGCAGTGTTTCCGCATAACTTTTTTTTCCGCTTCGTCGAGCGGCCCAGGCTTTCGCAAAATGTTGTCCGGAATGGCCATTTTGCCGATGTCGTGAAGAAAGGCCGCGCGGGCGATGACCGGCAATTGCTGTGAGTCCACTTTCATGGCTTTGGCGATGGCAATCGTGAATGCCGTGACGCGCTTGCAGTGACCTTCCGTCTCGGCATCTTTCAGGTCGAGTGCGCCGCCAAGAGCCTCGAGCGTATCGTCGTAGGAGCGCTCGAGCTGTTCGAGGGCGCCTTTCAGCTGCCCCGTCCTGTCCTCGACAAGTTTCTCGAGATTTCGCTGGTAGTTGCGGTTTTCCAACACGAGTTGCCGGTGCTGCAACGCGCGCCGCACGCTCAAGAAAAGCTGGTCTTTCTCAAAGGGCTTCAAGATGTAGTCGTAGGCGCCCCGGCGGATGGCTTCGAGGGCCGTGGCAATGTCGTGCATGGCGGTGACGATGATGACGGGCACGTCCGCGTCATGGTGGCGCAGCCATTCCAGCAGACGGATGCCGTCCATCTCGGGCATGACCATGTCGGTCAGCACCAGATCGGGAGAATTCTGCTCGAGATAGGCTTGCGCTACGCGCCCGTCCGTGGCCGTCGAGCAATCGTATCCCTGCGCCTGGAGCAGCGTCGAGACAACCTCCCGGATCGCTTCCTCGTCGTCCACGACAAGAATTTTCTTCTTGGACACGTTCACCACCCGCAGGTTCGATTATACGGTACGCTCCTGTGCCCTCGCCGCCGCTTCAGACGATTGGCCCAAGTTGGTGCTGATTCTGCTACTGGGTGCAAATCAAACCAGGTGAGAGGAGAATTTCGGGGGGACTTTAAACGCCAACGCCGTCTCTGGCGATCGATCTCTCGGCCAGAGCGTTCATCGCGGCCTCGAGACGCGCGGACAGACTGCCCACTAAGCCGGCAAGATGGACAAAAGGCGCGAGGGGCGCGAAACCGAGCGATAACCGTACCCATACGAGTGCGTAAAGCGCCCGAAAGCGCAGGCCGAGCCAGAAGCGTCCGAATTCCTGTTTGTATTCCACTTTGGGCGAGAGCGCAGCCACGACGCGAGCCAGCCTGTCCAGGCGGCGATAATCGTCGCCCAGCCCAACAAGGAATTCTCGTGCCACGCGGCGCCTCTCCATTCTCACTCTTCGCATCGTCTTGGCGGAGACGCGGCCCTCCAGGTAGTCAAGATCTACGGCGGAAAGCGCGTTTTGAATGTGGGAGATGTAGAGGGCATGGCGCGGCGTCAACTCTTCGAGCGCGAGACCGGGCGCTTCGCCCAATTCGCGACGCTGGCGACTCCGCCCAAGAGCGAGCCACAGCAACAGCGCAAGCAGTCCCAACCCGATCGGTACGAAAAGGAGCGTCTGATTCATTGGCTAACGCATTTCACTAGGAGTCCACCGCAAGCGCACGAGCGAAAACTCGTCTTTTGTGACAATCCATCCTGATGCCGGTGGGGGCGCCGGATCGGCATCAGTTGCGTCGAGGACATGGGCTTGCACGCTAAAAGTCCAAGGCCACGCGAAATCAGCCGAGAAATACCAAGTTTATTAGCCCACTCACAATCCTTCGTAACTTCAACAGTATCATAATGTACTTCACAGTACAAGTGTCTTAACCGCGAGAAAACAACCCGCTCGCCAATCCAGACTGACTCAAGCCTTGAGCAAATCGATCAGACGCGCGTTCAATGCGCGCAGACGATAATTGATTGCCGGAGAAAGCTCCCCGTAAGTTTCGGGCGGAAGCAGGGTCGGCTGCGGCTTCGGGGCGGGCAATGGTTTGCGCAATGGGAAACACCATGCAAATAGCGCGGTGTCAAACACGGCTAATTGCGCCCCATTCCACCAGGCTTCCAGAGTCGCTCGTGAAGGAGCATGGCCGTTGAATGCGGGCCAGTGGGTCACGTACCACTGGATCAGCAATGAATTGGAAAGAACGACAGTAATGAAGTACGCGCAGAGTCCAATGGCAATCCCGCGCTCCAGCGGGCCGAACTCCAGTTGATAGTGCCGCGCAATAAGCAGTATTGCGACCAGGATAGCCGCGGAAGCCAATGCCAGATCCCGATGGAGCGTGAGAATACGACGACCCGATCCTGTGTTCATGTTCCCTCAGCGCACTGTAGGCTGCGTGCACTAGAAAAGAATTGCGAAAACGCCAAAAGCAATCGCCACGCCATTGCCCAGATGCCCGATAGACCCGAAATCCACGGTAACAGAGTTCTGCAGTAACGAGCCACTCCGCATCAGGAGCGTTCCGGTGTTGCCCAGGAAAGTAATATAATTAGCGGAAGACCAATACCCGAATTCGCGGGAAACGCACCCAAGCTACGCATCCCGCTCAAGAACTGATAAGCAGTATGCCGAAAACAGAGGCAATCGTTTGTTTGCTCCCGCGCCACAAAATCAGCACGCACAGCGTTATGTCCAAAACCAGCGAAAGCACCCAAAGCACAGACGAAGAAATGCTGAGTCCCATCGCTGAATCGGCTTCAGCATACCACGTGTGCTCAAGAGGATTCTCCCGCTCCCATTCCGGCGTCACGCCTTCTGGCGCGTTCCATTCGTCGCGGGGCAGTGGGGTAAGAGAGGACCGAACTCCGAGGACAATCAACCGAATGCTTTTGTGATTCCGGGATCGGCGCCTGGAGCGGGGCTCCTAAGTTTGAGTATGTCCATTAGACGCGCGTTCAATGCGCGGAGACGATAATTGATCGCCGGAGAAAGCTCCCCATAAGTTTCAGGCGGAAGCAGGGTCGGTTCCGGCTTCGGGGCGGGCAATGGTTTCCGCAACGCGAAACACCACACCGCGAGAACTGTATTCAAGACGACGAATCGAGCCCCATTCCACAAGGCTTCCAGGAGTTCCGAAGGGGAGGATGGCCGCCGAATGCGGGCCAATAGCTGCGTACCATCGAATGAGGAAAGAGTTTGAGAGAATAATTGTGATGAAATACACGCACAGACCAAGAGCAACCTGCTGCTCAATCCCATCCAGTTGAGAAGCGTACCGGCGTCCAATGATCAGGATTACCAATAGAATTACAGCGGAAGCCAGTGCCAGGTCCCGCTGCAGTATGAGGTTGAGAGCCCCAATTCGGTGGGTTTCTTTGGATGCGTCATAAGTGGCGTGAAGAAGGAAAAGCGCAGACAACACCAGCAGGAGTCTCCAAGTCATCGCCCAAATGCCCCGATAGGCTTGGAGCCCGCGATAGCACAACTCGGCTGTGACTAACCACCCGGCGACCATCACGATTGCGCCGAGTGTCCACCCAACGTAGTAGAACGTCAACGACCAGAAGTCAAACTCGCGATTGAGCACCCAACCCAAGCAGCCGGTGAGAAACTGGATCAGCACATACGCAAAAAAGTAAGGCAACCGTCTGTGGAGGCCGCGCCAAAGCATCAGCAGACACAGTGTAAGCTCCAGTACGGTCGAAAGAATCCAAAGCGCGTACGAGGATAAGCTGAGTCCCATCGGTTGATGGAACTCAGCTTATCACAGTTAATTCGCGGTACCGTATCTCTGCCCGCCCATTCACTCATCGTTTCCGAGCAGGGGTACCCCAGACTTCGTTCAAGCCGCCGCGTGGGGCGGTCCCGGCGGGATCGGATACTCCGCGACCTTGTTACTCGATGAGTGGTGGACATAAGTGGTAACAGGGATTAGAATGCCTCCTGCGAGCAGAAGCGCAAACAGAACGGTTGCCAGTTTTTTCATGGGTGATCCTCCTGGCGCGGGAGTCTCGCAGAGCGCGAGAGAGACTGAGCATCTCGGCCAAAAGAGTTCAGAAAGCGGAACAGAGCGGGAAATGGAATCTCTAGAACGATTTCAACAAAGCAAGAGGGTGATCGAGGATTTCACGGGACGGTCGCTTGCCGCGATTCCCAATGATTACGGCCGTTTGTTCTACACGAGTTCTCTTCGCGACCCTCTCAACGGCAGCTACCGGCACGACGGCCTTGAGTTGCTGTACGGGCGGGACTCGGTGCAATCAGCGCTGGGCCATTGTCATGAGGAGTTGTTTGTTCGGATTCTGGAGACGCCGCTCGAGCAGCAGGAATGGGACTTGCGACTCTCTCTCTCCGGCCTGGAGGGCGGGATCGCCGCAGCGTTGGAGCGGTGGAAGGCGCGGGCCGACTACGACGAGCTGCTGCCTGAAAAGTTACCAACTTATCTATCGGATTTGTTCGTCTCCAATCTCCGGGCGCTGCTGGAGATTCTTTCCGAGACGATCCTCACCTGGCGGACAGCCGCATAACCACGCCGACCACCTGGCCCACAACTTCCGCTTCCTGAGGGAAGCGCTTCACTTCCGGCCTGCTTGGCGAAAGCGGGTGCGTTTGCAAGATGAGTTCGTTCCCATCTTTCAGGCACCAGCAACAGCGATAACCGTCTCGAACGTCAATGAAATAGATGGGTCGCTCGTACTCGTTGCCCCACCCGGAATTGCGCACGTGTTGCAGCCCGGGATCCAATAAGACCAGGCTGCCTGGGCGCAAAAGGGGTTCCATCATGTGGTCGTCCAGCCCTACGTATCCGTAGCGGAATCTGCCCTCTCTGTCGAGCAGCGCAGCCTCAAGCTCTCCCCAGCGTTCCACCATTCTGGAAAGAAACTCCGTCCGGTGCGGGTCGAAGGAAGGATCGAATCGCAACGGGACGCGCGCGGACGCAGGGGGCGCAGCCAGGTGCGTGTTGGGCGCTGCGAGATGAGAGCCGTCGGCAAAGTGATTTTCCATCGGAACGTCGTATCGCTTGCAGAGCTCCCTTGGGTCGAGGTGATAGATTGCGGCCAGTGCATAGACCTTATAAAGGCTGGGAGTGACGTTGCGGTTTTCGATGTCCGCGAGGCGGCTCAGATGAATGACGAACTCCGGCTGTCCGCGCTGGGACGCCAGATCGTAGCTGGCTCGTTCCACATCGCGATACGTCAGACCCAGCTGTTCGCGCACCTGTCGAAGGTAGAATCCAGGATTCATCGGATTTCCCCGGGGGTCGCCGCTGGGAAGCGTTGTCATTATAGCAGATGACGATTCTGTTACGAATCCGGAACACAGTTGGATCGGCCCGCGCTCATCCCCGATGCGGAGCTTTGTGGGGGCGCGACGGTGTATTACAGTGGGATGGTGACGAGACACGGGAAAGCCGCACGCGCGAAGGGAAGCTGGAGGACCGGGATGGACATTTCCGCCGTGCTTGGCCGAAGGTTCACGTGCTTCGCCCTTGTCCTTCTTGCGATTCCGGCGGTGGCGCAGCAGGGGCAGGCGCCCGCTCCCTCCGGTGCGGGCCCAACCGCCAATTCCGGCGCCGAATCGCTTCAGGCCGCAGACGAGGTTCTGGCGACGATGAGCAGCCTGCTCTCGCTGCCCATCCTGCATCCCATAAAGAAAAGTGTGCGGACACGCGAGCAGATCCGCCAGTACCTGGTAGCGGAGGAAAAGAAGGATCGCGACGAGGCGAAGAACTACGCCGACCAGAAGGCGCTGGAGAAATTCGGTCTGATCCCGAAGGGCTATCCGCTCGAGCAATCATTGAACGACATCCTGACCGAGCAGATCGTCGGCCTCTACGATCCCGACCAACAAGAATTTTACATTTCCGACCGGGCCGAGCCCGCCGAGCTTCGCATGGTCATGGCCCACGAACTCACGCACGCCTTGCAGGACCAGCACTACCACATCGATTCCTGGCGCGAGGCCGCCAAGCCGAACGACGACGCCGAACTGGCGCGCGACGCCGTGCTGGAAGGCGCCGCCACAGCCTCGATGATCGACTATCTGCTTCGCGATCAGCACAAGGGAGTTCGCGACATGGGGGACATCGATCCCTCCATCTTCCTCGGCGACGTGGACAAGGCCCCGGAGTTGGCGAAAGCTCCCGTCATTATTCGCGACGAGCTGCTTTTTCCTTACGCCGCGGGGCTGCACTTCAGCCAGTATTTCCTAAAGGCCACCCGCGGATGGACGGATTTCGACCAGGTGTTTGCGAATCCCCCGGCTTCGACGCAGCAGATCATGCACCCGGACTTGTATTTTAAACACGTTCAACCCGTGGCCGTCACGCTGCCGGATCTTTCCACCATGCTGCCTGCCGAATGGAAGAAGCTCGATGAGAATCTGATGGGCGAGTTCGGCGTCCAAGAGGTTCTGTTGACGTTCCTGGGCAAAGAACGCGCCCACGCCCTCGCGCCGGCTTGGGCGGGAGACCGCTATGCCATTCTTGAAAATCAGAGTACCAAACAAATCCTCCTCGTTTTTCTCCTGGATCTGGACAACGAGGCCGACGCGGACCGCTACTTCGGCGCGTACAGCGAGCTGCTCGAGTTGAAGGACGCGACGCGCACGAACCCGCTTCGCGGCCCGAATTTCTACTCCTTCGACACGCCGGACGGAAACGTCTTCTTTCGCTGCGTCGCAAGCGAATGTTTGGACGTTGAGGGAACGGATCGCGTCGTCTTCGATCGCATCACGCATGCCATCGGCTGGACCGCCAATCCGGATGTGCCGCAACCCGTCTTCATCCGCGGAATTCGGCCCGGGCCTCCTCGTAACTAGCTCGCGCCCGCAGCGAATACACGTCGCGTTAATTCGTGCGGGTCCTAGGCGGTATTCCGGCTGGTTTGGTTCCCCCGGGGCTCGGATCAATCTGCTGTTCTGACTTTTCGTGCAAGGCGGGCGAGGCGATGTTCGAGGCGCGTCTGGATGCGTCGGGAGTGGGCGAGATCGGGGTGCGCGGCGGGGTTTGCGGCCGAGGCGGCGCGAAGTTCATGCATCGCGGCCTGCGCGAGATGGGCGGCGCGGAGGGGATCGCGAGCGTGATGCTCGTAGTAGATGGCTAGCTGCTCGTAGGCTTCGATTGCCACTTCGGGGGTTTTCGCGCTGCGAGAACGCGCCAACTGCCGCCACAACTCGGTGGCTCGTCCATAGTCGCGCTGGCGTTTGGCCATCTGGGCCAATTCGCGCTGGGCCATGCGCGCGAAACCGAGCGGAAGCTCGCCCGCGATTGCGCCTTCGCAGGCGGCGCGCGCGCGGGAAATTTCACCGCGGCGGCCGAGCAAGCGGGAGAGCCCGTAGAGATCGATCGCCTGCTCGGGAGAGTTTGGCGCGGCGGGCGCAGCCGTATCTCCGAGGAGCGCCAAGATGCGGCCCGCGAGAGTCGCCAGCGCGCGCAGATCCATTTGATTGTGGCGGAAGACTCCCGCGAGGGGATGGGGCGAGCTGCCGCGCAAGTAGTCGAAGTACATCTGCGGGATGAGCGAAGAATCGAGATCGTCCCTACGGGACCATGCGAGCGGAGAATCCTGCGAGAGGACGTGACGTTCGAGATCGGTGAGCCGCACGGAATTCAGGCGCAGCTTCCACAATTGCCGCGCGGGATGAAGCAAATCCAGATGCGCGGCGAGGACGGGCGGACGAATCGCGCGCGTCATGCGATAGCGCGTTTCGAGCAGCGGCCAATCGAAACTCTTGCCGTTGTACGTGACGAGCACGCTTCGCTCGGCCACACGCTCGGCAACCGCGAGCAGGACGGCATGCTCTTCGCTAAAGTCGCGCATGAAGAACTGCTCGATTTGCAACCCGCCCGCGTCCCACCAGGCTAGGCCGACCAGAAATGCATAGGTGCCTGTGCCGCCGGCGAGCCCCGTGGTCTCCGTATCGAGGAACAGCCACTTGCCTGGGTCGCTTGCGGTGCGCGCGGAATTTTCCCTCGCGCTTTCCGCCGCGACTTTCACGGGACTCTTGGCGGGCAAGAGGAGCTCCAGCGCCTTTGCGTTCGGCTCGCAGGCTTCGGGCGAAGAATGCCATTGCCGAAGGACGAGGTGATCGCCGTAGCGGTTGCGTTCGATCTGCGCGCCGAGCAAATTGGCCAGACCTGCGGCTTCGGCCGGGAGCTGCGATGCAGCGTCGCGTTCTTCTTCGCCGTGGGCGCGGCTCCGGGCGCTCGCAGGGGCGGGCCGCAGAGCCGCGAGCCGCGCCAGTCGTTCGTCGAGTGAATGGGTCACCAGCGAATCCTCACGCGCCCAGCCTGCTCAGGATCGCGAGCGCGGCTTCTTTGGCGCGTTCGCTGCGCTCGCCCGCGGGGCCCACGCAGGAAGGGCAGCCGTTTTCGCAATCGCAACTCTCGATGAGCGCGCGCGTGCGGGAGAGCAACAGGCCGCAAGCGCGGAACAGCGGCTCGGAGAATCCTATGCCGCCGGGATAGGCGTCGTAGAGATAAAGGTTCGGCTCGAAGAATTCCTTTTCCATCGCGGCGGCCTCTTCCAGCGGGATCGCCTCGTCGGCCGGGAGATCGAGGCCGGGCGAAGGCGGGCGCTCGCCGATGGCGGTGCCGAGGTCGCGCCCATCGCACATCAAGAGCAGCGTGGCAATCGATTCGAGCGCGTACAACAGGCCGAACATGCCGCTCTGCCGCTCGCTGATGGAGAAGGGAAGCGATTCGACGAGCGGCCGCTCAAGGGTCAGCCAGAACGAAGTCGTGTGCATTTCGTTTTCTGGCAACTCGAGATTTCCCGCGCCGACGTTTTCGTTCGTGAAGAATTTTATTTTCTTGAAGCCGATCACCTGCGAACGAACCTGCACGTCGCCATGCGAGCGGGTGGCCTGGCGGTCCGCGCCTGTCGCATCTTCGACAATCCGCTCTTCGCGCACGGATTCGAGGACGCGGACTTGCGTGTAGCGAATCGCGTCCGTGTAATAGTCCACGTCCACGCGCTTGACGTATGCCTTTCGCTCATCGAAATCCAGACGCTCGACGTGGTACTGCTGCCCCTGGTGCAAGTAGATCGCCTTCGGATGCACGGCGGTCAGCGCGCTCGAGAAATCCACCTCGCCGATGACTTCCGGCTCCTCGGTGATATCCACGATCACGAAATTGTCCGAAGTCACGGCGCGCAGGCTGACGGCGTCGGCCGGATAAGCCTCCTGGATCCAGTGCCAGTGCCTCCCCGCACGGTGCAGAAAGCCCGCCTGCGCGAGGCGTTCGCATAGCGGCCGGCAACTCCACGCCGCCGAAGCGCTCTTCCGGCGAGAGCGGCAGCTCGAACGCGGCGCATTTCAGGTGATTCACCAGAATCTCGAGGTTGTCCGGCTGAACGTAGGCGTGTTCGGGCGCCCGGCCGAAAAAATAGTCCGGATGCTTCACGATGAATTGATCGAGCGGCGCCGAAGACGCCACCAGAACCGCGCACGAACTGCCTGCGCGCCGCCCGGCGCGTCCGGTGCGTTGCCAGGTGGAGGCAATCGTGCCTGGATAACCGGCCATCACGGCTGCATCGAGCGAGCCGATGTCGATTCCAAGTTCGAGCGCGTTCGTGGAAACGACGCCGCGAATCCGGCCGTCGCGCAAACCGCGCTCGATTTCCCGGCGCTCGCCGGGCAGATAGCCGCCGCGATAGCCGCGAATCGGCTGCGGCTGCCCGATGGCAGCGGGATGCGCCTGCTGCAGGTACGTGAGCAGCACTTCGGTGTGCAACCGGCTATTCGCGAAGACGATGCGTTTGCAGATCGCGCTTAAGGAATTCCTGCGCCACGCGCGAGGTCTCATTGATGTAACTCCGGCGAATCCCGAGATTGCGGTTTACGACCGGCGGATTGTAGAAGACGAAACATTTCGCCGCAGACGGCGCGCCATTTTCCTCGATCGCCTCGAACGGAGCCTCGGTCAACCGCTCGGCGAGTTCTCGCGGATTCGCAATCGTCGCCGACGAACAAACGAATTGAGTGTGCGAGCCGTAGAACTCCGCGATGCGCCGGAGACGCCGCAACACGTTGGCGAGATGACTGCCGAACACGCCGCGATACGTGTGCAGCTCGTCGAGCACGACATAGCGCAAGTTCTCGAACAGGCGCGTCCAGCGCGTGTGGTGCGGCAGGATGCCGGTGTGCAGCATGTCGGGATTGCTGAGCACGATGTGGCCGCGCTCGCGGATCGCGCGGCGGGCGTCGGTCGGCGTATCGCCGTCGTAGGTGAACACGCCGAAGCAGTCGTCGAG
Organism: Terriglobia bacterium; assembly: GCA_963819015.1. Lineage (GTDB taxonomy): Bacteria > Acidobacteriota > Terriglobia > Acidiferrales > UBA7541 > DASPOJ01. The sequence continues at coordinate 133,599 of CAWFUN010000004.1, read as the reverse complement.
CCGCGCCGCAAGGTCCTGCAATTCCGCGAGCTGGTCCTGCGCCAGCGCCTTGGTGGGAAAGAGATACAGGGCGCGCGTATCGGGATTTTCCAGCACCGCGTTCAGCACGGGCAAGTTGTAGCAAATCGTCTTCCCCGATGCGGTGGGAGTCACAATGACGGCGTTTCGCCCTTCGCGCACGGCTTGCGCCGCCGCGGCCTGGTGCGTGTAGAGTTGCGCGACGCCCTTCGCCGCGTACGCCGCAATCAGCTCCGGCCGCACCCATTCGGGCATCGGGGCATACTGGGCTTCGCGCGCCGGGATGTGGCGCACCGCCGTGAGCACTTCGCCTGTGCGGTCGCGCGCGGCCAGATGGGCTACGATCTCTTCTACGCGCGCCAAAGAACTGGTTCGCGCCGCGCGCACCGCCAAGGATTCGGCCATAATTCGCCTCCGCGTAGTTCGCTTTTTATTCGCTCACGCTACCATGCGGCGCGGGGCGTAGCAAGACCTTTTCATCCGCGGCTTTCGCAGTGGGCGCGGCCAGTGATCCAGGATGTGAGCGCCGGCCGCCGGCGTGGCGCGCGGGCGCGGAAGCGCTCAGTGCTTGTAGTGGAAGCGGTAGCGGACTTCGAGATACATCTCGCGTGGATTGTTGTAGTGCGTGCCGCCGAAGGTGAGGCTGTTGTCAATCAGCAGGTGGCGATTCGCGACGTTCAGGACCGTGCCTGACACGGTCAGGTCCTCGCCGAAATCCTTTCCGAACGAGACATCGAACGTCGTGTGCGCAGGCAGATAGACGATTACGGGAGGAACCACGGTGGGATCGCTCGCATCCCCATTCACGAAACCCGAGCCGTAGTACACATTCGTGGAGGCGTAGGCCCTCCAAGGCAAGTTCAGTTCGAAGCCGGTGTTGAACGTGTTTCTCTGGTCGTGATCGAGGGGGAAGTAGCCGCCCGGCGGGGAGAAATCCGTCAGACCGCCCGTGATCGCGCCGCGGCCCTGCGCAATCTGGTTCGAGTAAGCGAGGTGGAACTGGCCGCGGTTCCACATGCGGGGCGAACGCAGCGTGAGTTCCCAAGTCCGAATGAGCGCGCCGTCCAGCGTAATGGGAATAAAGATACTTGAATTGCCGATGCTGTTGTGGTCGAAGAAATTTTTGGCGCGGGTCTGGAAGTTATCGGCGTCGAGGTTCCATCCGCGGAAGGGAATCGTCACGCCGAACTGGTGCTCTTCGTCGCGTTCGCCGTGCAATGGAATTGGGGCCAGATTGTTAGCCATAGCGAACTTGAGAAGCGGCCCTGAAATAGAAACCAGCGGCGGTTCCTGATAGTAGTGGCCATAGAAAGCGCGAAACACCCAATTCAGCTTCGGAACTTTCAACACGACTCCGAAGCGGGGGCTCGTGGCATTCTCAGTAACGCCGCCGGAAAAATGCGTTTGCCGGATGCCGCCGATCAGCGTCAGCCAGGAGGTCACGCTGAGCTTGTCGTTGAGAAAGACCGCCTCCACATCCCCGGCAATGGATATTGGGTCAGAGAAATTGCCGGAGCTGCCGTCGTTGAAGATTAGGCCGAACAGCTGATCTTCGTGCTCGCCGTAGGCATAGACGCCGCCCTCGATGTTGTTTCGAGCCGCGATGGCGCTCAGCGTCACCTGGCCGCCGGCGTAATTCGTGGATGCGCCTTCGGTCGCTGCATTCGGAAAATCGTTCGGCGAACTGCGATAGTTGGCGCTGTTGTGATGATAGAAAGGCGAAACCGTCAGCACCGTATTTGCGTTGAACGTGCGGACCCAGGTGAAATTCACGAAGCCGTCGGTTTCACTTTCAGCGTCGCGGTCGAAGCAGGAGGCGTCCTCTTCGATTTCCGCTCCGGTACAGGCCGCTTCTTGCGCTTGCGTGTTCGGAACCTGGTAGTAGTCGCGGCGCAATTGCGCGACGAGCCGGAGTTGGTCCTTCGGGTCCGCATTGAAGATGAAGGACGCAAACCCGCCGGCGCCGTTGTCCGTGTCGTGGAGATCCGGCCCCACCGGCGTCTCGAGACCGAGGTCGCTGCGATTGGCATTTACGCTCGCATAGTAAGCGAAGCGATCTGTGTGGCTGCCGAAACTAAGCTGGTCGTCGGTCTGAAAGAAATTTCCCGCGGTGGTGACGAGTTCCGCTTGAGAGTTCTCGCTAAAGCCGGTCCGCGGCACGACGTTGAAGATCCCGTACGTGCGGTCGCCATATTCCGCGTCGTAGCTCCCGCGTTGCGTTTCCAGGGAATCGATGTCCCGCGGATCGATTTGCGGACCAAGGCTGCTCGCGATATTGGCATTTGGAATCGGCACGCCATCCACCAGCCAGGTGACCTGGTGTCCGCCGCGGATGTGCAGCATGTCGTGCGTCATGTAAGCCGCGGGCACGTAATCGGTGATCATGGCGAGATTGTTGGTTTGATCCGCCCCCGGCGTGTGTGCGATCTCCGTGCGGTCCACCAGACTCATCGGGGTCATGTTGTCCACGCTCAGCGAGGCGGGCTGGCCCACGACGGTGGCCGTTTGGCCGACCGCAGCGAGGCTCAGCGGAAAATGCAGGATGGGCGAAGTGCCCGAAGCGAGCGAGAGGCTCTCTTTCGCTGTTGCGAATCCATCTTTGCTCACGGTGACTTCATATTCCCCGAGCGGCACGGGGTTGAACTTGAATTCGCCGTCCTGATTCGTTTGCGTTGTCTGCGTCCAACTCGAAGTTGAGGATTTCAACTCGACTTTCGCATTTGGAATCGGCCGGTGCTGCGGATCGTGCACGATCCCGCGCACCGTGCCGAAGATCTCGGCGCGCAATCCCGCGACGGCGGCGCACAGAAGTATCAGGAGCGCGAAGAAATTAGTTCGTTTTGTCATCTATTTTCCCGGGCCGCCGGCCTTGCCCCGGCCGCACTTACGGCAGGCCCTGGCGGCTTTCTTTATCGCGTATGCAGATAAGCGACGATCGCGTCGATGTCGTCGCTTTTCAACGCCGCCTCGAACGGCGGCATCACCCCGCGACCTCCCATAATGGTTTTGCGCACCTGATCGTCGGTCGCGGGCGCGCCGCTCGGAAGCGTCGGCTTATGAAAAAGCCCGTCGAGCTTCGGCGGTTTGGCCGGGAGCGGGATATCATTCGCTTCGTGGCACTCGATGCAGTAAGAGCCATAGAGCTGCTTGCCCTGCATCTCCTGCTGAGTCAACTCTCCCGGCGCACGATGGCCGAATCTGGAGCAGCCACCCAACCACATCGCCGCCACAACGATGCCCAGCGCCAGACCTCGCTGACAGCTTTGCCTACTTGCTCTTCGCATGCGCCGTCACTTTGATGTTTTCCAGATGCGCGTCATCACCCTTCACGATCAAATCGGCACGAATCTTGTCGCCCACGGCCAGCGCCTTCAGCGCCTTCTCGTCCGGCACGCTGTAAGGCATCGACATGGCGTCCATGTAACCGGGCACATCGTCGCCGTCCACGACAACCTGGTGATTCTTCACGTCGATGGATTGCACCGTGCCCGTGAGCACGTAGTGTTTCACGGTGTCATTGCTGTTGCCCTGCGCCGACAGCCGTCCTATCGCCAACCCGAGAGTTACTACGAGCACTGCCGCGAGAAGAGCGCGATACCGATTCATGGTTTCTTTCCTCCTAGATGATCTACCGCGAGATTTCGGCCTGCCGCATCGCCGCCACCACGTCCAAGATTTTCCAATCGTTGCCCGGCCACATCTTCACGACTTTTCCATCGGCGCCCACCAGGATCGTGTTCATGCTGTGCGCGATTTGATTGTCCTGTTCCGAATACTCGAGTCCGAATACCGTAGCGAGCGGTTTCAAGTCGCCCGGCGATGTCGCTACGAATTCCCAGTGCGCAAACGCCGCGGCATTGTTGTTCAAGTACGCGAGGCCGTATTTCCGAAGCACGGCCGGCGTGTCGTACGCCGGATCGAGCGTGATGCTCAGCAGGTGCGTGCGGGCGTAATCGGCCGGCGACTTAGCCAGTTCATTCTCCACAGCCGCAAAATGTCCGCTGATCCACGGACAAAAATCGGGATTCGGGCACCGCGTATAAATGAACGTCAGCAGCACCGCTTTGCCCTTGAGATCGGTCAATTGCAGCGGTTTGCCGTCCTGATTCACAAAGGGCACGGGAGGGGCAGGATCGCCAACCTGCAGCTCGTGCGGCGCATTGGCCGCCGCCTCGGCGCGCCCGCTTGAATCCGTGATGACGATGTGCTCGAGCCAGTAGTGATTGCTCGCCTCCACGACCACGTCCGCCGTGATCTTGTCCCCCGGCTGAACATTCTGCAGGCCCGCAGCGTCGTGCACGGCGTAAGGCATCGTCATCGCCATCATGAATCCGGGGATCTCCTGATGGTCCACGACGATCTGGCCGTCTTCGACGCTTTTGGACATGACCGTACCGACCAATTTGTAATGCTTGGGCGTCATTCCGCATCCGCCGAGCGCCAGCACGGCGAATGCAACCCAAATCCCGATGAATGCTTTTCTTGCGCTCATGATTCTCATCTCTCTTGGTCCTTCTCAGTCTCTCCGCTCGTGACACCCGGCGACCGCGACGTGGCGGCGTTTGCCGGGATCGAGATCGCTCGGGCGGGCATTCAGTAACATCCACAATCCCGCCGGCGACCGATTGTCTTGATGCGAGCCGCGATTCAGGTTAGCCGATGGCTAGGAAAGCGAAGGAGGGCCGCGCTGCGAAATGCTGCGGGATGGCGCGGGAGAAACGGTGGTACGCGCGAAGGCGAATGCGCCGGCCTGCCGCTGAAGAGGGGAAAACGCTGTAGACCGAAACAGGTTCGGCACCGGCCGCTGTGTAACTGCGATTTGCCGGGTTGGTCCCCAGAACGGGCAAAAGGCGGCAAGTTCAGGTGTGTCCGGAGCGTTCCGGGCGCCCAGCCGGCGGCTCCGCATCGCCATGCACATGTGTTTGCCATTTTGCCGGCAGCAGGCGGGGAGATTCCCCTGCGGTTGACCCGCACTCAGTTCAGGCAGTATGGCGGCGGCAAATACGACGAGTACCGCAAGGATGGCAATCGGGCGCTTCAATTGTCATGGACCCCTGACTTTCTTAGATTACTTGCGTCCCGCCGTCCCGTCAATGGATCCGGATGGAGGCCTCACGACATTTACTTCACGCACTTAATTGTTCCGTCCGTATCGACCTCGTACGTGTGGCTCTTGGTTCCGATGTATTCCGGGAGAGGAGGTTTTCTGCGCAGAACATAGAAGACGTCGGTGTCTTCCGGAACGTCGGTCAAAACGTGCGTGTGAAAGCCAGCTACCTGCTGGTGTCCCCCTGGGGCGGAATTTGTGAACTCTATAATTGTGGCATGGAGCCGTCGCACTTCGATGATTTTAGAGCCATCGGCGGAAACCAAGTAACGCACATCGCCGCCCAGTGGAAACACACCGTCCACAGTCTGCGCGGGCACGATGTAGACATACATCTGCCCTGAATCCAACGGGAGAACGTAAGTGTTGTAAGGACGGTTCTCTCTATGAAAATCATGCAACGAGACGACGATGGCTTTTGCGGCGAGATAGAAGTATCCAGTGTCCTTCAGCGGGGGATCGTAGGTTCTTACTGTAAATTGCTGAGGGCTGGCTCCCTGGGTTGCTTCATACACAATCATGAAGGCATCTCCCGTCTCGTTGAATCCGCCAAAATCCACAACCCAGCCCGCCTCTGTCTTCCTGGCCACATAGCTTCTTAGAATCCCATTTTCGGGTTTGAACGCCAGCACAGCGTCGGTGGCGTGCCACGAGGCGTTGTCATACCCGGCAAGAAACCGTCCGCGAGCTGTGATCTCTGCCAACTCCGAATCGGAAAGCGGTTTGTTCTTCTCTGCTAAGAGTGGGGGCGCACAGAGAAGAAGAGCGATGAGCAGTTTTGAAATAATTCGCATCTTTATTCCCCCTTCAATACACTGAGCCCGGCGTGATTATCGCTGAATTTTGAACGGAGCAATAAGAATAAGATACTATCGGCCACGATGCCTTGGCAGAAGAGACTCAGCGGTTCTCTAGGGTCATAATCACCGCCTTCATGGCTCTCACTCGGGCAGAGAATTCGGCCCATCGGTGATCGTCGCGCCATCTCCCCTTGACATTCTACTGGAAGTTCCGTATCCTCACCTAGAATGTCTACCAAAGAGAAACGCGAACGCATCGAACTGCTGCAGGGCACTCTCGACCTGCTGATTCTTCGCACGCTGCGGCTGGGACCGGTGCACGGCCACGCCATCGCCAAGGCGATTGAATTCACGTCCGACAGCGTCTTGCAGGTGGAGCAGGGCTCGCTGTATCCGGCGCTGCACCGGCTGATCCAGCGGCGTTGGATTTCAGTCGAAGAGGGCGTCTCCGAAAACAACCGCAGGGCCAAGTTCTACCGGCTGACAGCCAAGGGCCGGCGGCAACTCATGGTCGAGACAAGCAAGTGGGACAAGCTGGCGGGAGCGATCGCGCGGATTCTCCGGCCGGCGGAGCAGAAGGGCGAATCATGAGACGCCGCAAACGCATGCTCGAGGAGCTCGACCAGGATATACGCGACCACATCGAAAGGGAGACGCAGGACGGTATCGAGCGCGGCATGACGCCCGAAGAGGCGCGCTATGCGGCCTTGCGCAAGTTCGGCAACGTGCTGCGGGTTAAGGAAGAGACGCGCGAGGTCTGGAGCGTCATCTGGCTGGAGCAACTCGTGCAGGACATTCGCTTCGGCCTGCGGATGCTGCGCAAGTCCCCCGGCTTCACCGCTATCACCGTCCTCACGATGGCCTTAGGCATTGGAGCGACGACGGCGATTTTCAGCATCGTGGATGCCACGTTGTTGCATCCGCTACCGTACCCGCAACCGGAGCAGCTCGTGCGGGTTGTGGATGATCTTCCCGGCGTGGGCGCGCAGGACGTAGGAATGTCGGTGCCGGAGTGGCACGATCTTCAGCGTTCCGGCATTTTCGAATATGTTTCGCGAACAGCGTATGGGTCCGTGAATCTTACGGGCTCCTCTCAGCCCACGCGAGCTCGCTTCTCCGCTGTGGCGCCGAATTATTTCGCGCTGCTGGGAGTGAAGCCGGAGCTGGGCCGCACGTTCAATCCCGAGGATCAGACGCCTGGATTTACTCTCGAAGTTCTCATCAGCGACGGGTTGTGGAAGCGGGCTTTCGCGGCCGATCCGGGGATTCTGGGCAAAAGTTTGCGGCTTGACAATGACTTGTATACCGTGATCGGCGTCATGCCAGCCGGTTATCACGATCCAGGGCGAACAACCGAGCAAAGGAACATCGAAGTCTGGGCCGCGACGGGTTTTGCCGGCCCGCCTGCCCCTCCCCCACAGCGCAACAGGCGGGGGGCGAGGGGAGGAGCAATCGCGCGAATCACACCGGGACTGACGATTGCGCAGGCGCAAAGCCGCGTAGACGCGCTGGTCGAATCTTTGCAGAAACAATTCCCGGAAGATTATCCGCTCCAGAGCGCATGGAGAGTGCGGTTAGTGCCGCTCAAGGAGACCGTGGTCGGGAATGTTCGGCAGTCGTTGATTCTGCTGCTCGGGGCGGTCGGATTGGTGCTGCTGATCAGCTGCGTGAACGTGGCGAATCTGCTGCTCGCGCGGGCCAGCGCGAGAGGTCGTGAAATGGCCATTCGCCAAGCGCTTGGGGCCGCGCGGAAGCGGCTGGTGCGGCAGTTGCTAATCGAAGGCTTGCTTCTTTCGCTGGTCGGCGGAATAGCCGGTTTAGCCATTCTCTTCTGCACGAAGGGGCTACTGTTGCAAATCGTGCCAGACAGCCTGCCGCGGCTCAATGAGCTATCGATCAATTGGAGCGTTTTGCTTTTCGCTCTCGTCGCTTCTCTCGTTGCTGGCGTGATTTTCGGCTTGGCTCCCGCGTGGTATGCCGGACGCGCGGATTTGACGCATGCGCTCAAACAGGAAGGGCGCGGCTCGACAGGCTCCGGGGAACAGGCGCGCACGCGCCGCGTGCTGGTGGTAACAGAATTTGCGCTGTCTTTGGTGCTGATGATTGCTGCGGGTCTTCTGCTGCGCAGTTTCTGGGATTTGCTGAATGTACGCCTGGGATTCAATCCGCAGAATGTCATGGTGGTTCGCACGTGGCTGCCCATTCCAAATGATCCCGCGACTGACATCTACGGGACCCCCGCTCAGGAAACACCGTTCATACGCGAAGTGCTTCGTCGTGGCAGGACGCTGCCGGGGGTCGAAGAAGCAGCCGTCGGTGATCTAGCGGCTATTCCATTAGCTCATGGTCGAGCCCATCTAAGTCCATTCCCGCTGATCTTCGAAGGCCGCGAGACTCCCAGCAACCAAGCTCCCCTGGCTGACACTTCCGTCGTTACGCCAGAATATTTTCACTTGGTGGGCATGTCGCTGCTGCGTGGCCGCTTCTTCGGCGAATTGGACGACGAAAAGGCGGCTCCGGTGGTGGTAATCAACGAGGCGTTCGCTCGGACGTACTGGCCGAATGAAAATCCGGTTGGCAAGCGCCTCAAACTGCCAATCCCAACGGACCGTTCTTCTCTATCCTGGAACACTGTGGTCGGCGTGGTCGCGGATGCTCGAACAGAATCGCTGGAGGACCCGAGCGCTCCCCAAATGTATCTGAGTTTGTATCAGAGGGGGGCCAAAGAGCTGGCGATATTTGCGAGTGGGCGGCTGGACACTGCTGCGATTCCAGTCGAGCTGCGCGAGCAGGTACAGGCCGTCAACCCGGAACTCCCTGTTTTCGGGGCGCAAACGCTCGATGAAGCGGTGTCCGCGTCTCTCTCCGTGAGGCGATTCTCGATGAATATGGTTGGTTTGTTCGCTCTGACCGCGTTGCTGCTTGCCGGGCTTGGGATATACGGAGTAATTTCTTACATCGTAAGCGAGCGGACGCATGAGATTGGGATTCGGCTGGCGCTGGGGGCGCAAAGCCGGAACATCCTGCGCATGCTTCTGCGTCAAGGATTAGGGCTGGCCATTGCTGGTGCTGCGGTTGGGCTTGTTTGTGCGCTGATCGTGTCGCACTTGATGGCGGGACTGCTTTACGGCGTGAGGCCGACAGATCCTGTGACGTTTGCGGGTGTCGCCCTTCTTCTCATCGCTGTCGCTCTACTCGCCTGCTACATTCCCGCGCGCCGGGCGACCCGCGTCGATCCGATGGTCGCGCTGAGATATGAATAGCGCGTCGCGCATTGGCCACCTTTCCTGAGAACGATCACTCGCCGGCGGGCGGGAATTGCGAAGGCCGTCCGCGCCCTGGTGGATAGAACGTCCGCAAATCCGATTTGGGGACATCCCAAGGAATTGCTCCCGAACGGAGCCGCCGGCTTGCCTTGACAGATGCGCGTCGAGACCGCTATATCAGAGTCATGGCTCATTCCTTTCTGGTCTTTGATTTCGGCACGGACGAAGAATTGGCGCAGCAGGCGCGCCAACGGCTGGAAGGTTGGAAGCAGGCGTTTCGCCTGGACCGAAAACTACTAATGAAGTTTGAGCGGAGCAGCCCGCCCGGAGGAGTCGACGCAAAGGGCGAAGCAACGGGCGAAACAGAGGGCGCGAAGAAATCAAAGAAGGGGGAGAAGGCAGATAAAGCAGAGCAGGGGGAGAAGGCCGAGGCGGAGAGGATTCAACTGCTGGTTCGACTGGATTTTTCCGACCACGAGAAGCTCTCGCATCACCGCTGGCTTGAGCGCATCCCCACCGAGACGCCGTTCAAGGACGCCCAGCCCAGAATCGTTCGGCAAGGCGAAGCCGATTTCGATGCGATCTCAAAACGCTTCGACGAGCTGACCGAAGTCCGCCGATACAGCCGCGGCGCCAACGCTCCCCTGGGCGGTTAGCGCTGCAGGAAGGGCCTACACCCGGGCGCGGCTCAAACTCTCCAACCTCAGGCGCTCTTCGTGGTGGATCAGGGCTCCTACCGCATGGCCTACTACCACCGACACGCCGAGCCAGATCGAAAGTCCCGCAAGTATGGCCGATAGCATTCGGCCTCCTGTCTCAACATTCCCCGCATTCAGTCATTGCATTTGGAGTGCCAGCCTTTGTTGTCACGAGTGATTAGCTAACCTGTTTGTTTTCAACGGAGTGGGAGCAGCGCTAGGCTCGGCGAGTGTTCCGAATTGGTCCTAGTCCGCGAAAATGGTACACCCTTCTGCGCAAGATTACGCACCCCTACGCACCAAATCTGTACAGGTTCTGCCCCTGTCCTTCGACTGAACGCTCGTCCAGCATCCGTTTCCATCCACTCCCGGTAGGCTTGCCTTGTAGGGACTCGTGTGCTCGGGAGGCATGGCGATGCGCAAGTCGGTCTCGTGTTTAGGAATCCTGGTATTCGCGGCTGCGGCTTCGCTTCCGGTTGCGGCTCAGGACTGGAAGGCGGTCGGGCCGCCAGGCGGTGACGTCGAATCCCTGGGCTCGGCTCCCGGCGGCACGCAGGCGCTCTACATTGGCAGCGCCGACGGCCACGTCTTTCGGTCGCAGGATGGCGGCCAGCACTGGACACTGGCAGGCCGGATCGGCGCTCACCATGACGACGTGGTGACGACCATCCTTGTCGATCCCCGCTCCTCTAAGACGCTCTACGCCAGCAGTTGGACCCTCAATTCCGATGGCGGCGGCGTCTGGCGCAGCTCAGATAGCGGCACCACGTGGCAGATTCTCGGCCTCGCGGGTGAAGATGTGCGTGCTTTGGCGCAGGCGCCTTCGGATCCCGACATTCTCATCGTCGGCACGATCGACGGCGTTTACCGCTCGCGCGATGCAGGCCGTTCCTGGGAGCGCATCTCCCTCGAGCATCGCGACGATCTGCGCAATTTCGATTCGCTCGCGATCGATCCTCACAATCCCGACACGATCTACGCGGGCACGTTTCATCTGCCCTGGAAGACCACCGACGGCGGCCGCAACTGGGCTCCGATTCACAACGGGATGGTGGGCGATTCCGATGTGATGAGCCTGAGCGTGGATTCCCGCGATTCGCAGCACGTCTTCGCCAGCGCCTGCTCCGGCATCTACTCGAGCCACAATGGCGGCGATACGTGGGTGAAGTTCAAGGGCATCCCGAAAGAATCCCGCCGCACCGTGCACCTGGTTCAAGATCCAGTCAACCCGCTGACCCTGTACGCCGCCACGACAACCGGCCTATGGAAGACGACCGACGACGGCGTCGCATGGCGCCTGGTTACCTCCGATTCGTGGAGCATTCTCTCGATCGTGATCGATCCCGTAAATTCTTCCCGGCTGATCCTCGGCACCGAACGGCTCGGAATTGAAGTCAGCGAAGACGGCGGCGCAACGTACCGCGCCTCGAACGACGGCTTCTCGCATCGCCGCATCGCCGATCTCGCCACCGATCCGCAGCATCCCGAGCGCGTGCTCGTCGTCCTCACGAATGCGATCGAACCCGTGCTCGAGACCCGCGACGGCGGGCGCACCTGGAAGCCGCTCTCGGCAGGGCTTGCCTATGGGCCACCGCGCCGCGTGTTTGCTTCGCCGAATGGTTGGCTCGCCGCACCCGCTCCGGGCGGCCTGCTCCGCTACGACGACAGCCAGAATGCCTGGGTTGTCGAGAATGAAGTTGTGGAGAAGCCCGCGGTCGCGCTGACAGCTCACCACTCCGCAACACAAGCGCACACGGCAGGCGCGCATTCAACTTCAGGACGCGCGCAACAGACTGCGCCGGTCGCGAAGCCGGCGCTTGTTCGCTCCCTCGTTCCGTTGCACGCGGTTGTGAACGAAGTCGTCTTCTCCCCCGGCGCTTGGTTCGCGGCTACGGAAGCCGGTCTGTACGTTTCGCATGACGCGGGCCGAAGCTGGAACGTTGCGCCGCTTTCGACTCCGGGCGGGGTCCCGGTTCGCGCTGTGTTCATTCAAGGCTCGAGCGTCTGGGCCGCCACCGCGCACGCGCTGCAGTATTCGGGCGACGGCGGCAATTCGTGGGTGCAACATCCGCTGCCGGTGGAAGCGCGTCAGGGCGCGCACCTCGGCGTCACGGGCGACGCCGTACTGCTTGCGAGCGATCGCGGCTTCTTTGTATCCCGCGATGACGGCGTTTCCTGGCGCCAATCCCCGCTACCCGAGTTTTCGATCGAAGACATGATTTTCGCCGCCAACACCGTTGTCGTCACGACGCACGCAGGATTGTACGCATCGAGCGATGCCGGCCGTACGTGGACGCGCTTGGAGGAGCCGCCGGAGAGCGCCGGAAGCCCGATCGTGCGTCCGCACGGTTCAGGCGCCGAGTTGCTCGCCGCTTCGCCAACCGAGGGATTGTTTGAAGCGCGGATCACGGCCGCCGGCGCGTCGGCGGCGCCGAGCCGCAACGTGTTCGATCCGCAGACTCAAAAATAATCGCGAGTTTTCCCCACGAGGCATCCTGCCCATCCCCCACCGGGCCTGCAGGGGCCGGAAACGGGCCGGGCAGGCCGCCCCGACGAGAGTGGCCCGGGTGAACAGCGGGCCATCCTGTCATAGACAGGTTGGACAAAGTCCCATTCGTCCCGCGGCGATGTTCCGCTATAATGTGCAGCGCTCCAGTCGGGTCATTTGTCACACACTCGTGAGGTGCGCCGTTCATGGCCGTTCAGGCGCGCACTAGGCTCCTCGAATATGACGCTGCTCGCTACCGCGGCCTCCGCCGCGAAGATCTAATCCGGATTTATCGTACGATGTACCTCTCGCGTCGCCTCGACGATCGCGAGATCCAACTCAAGCGGCAGAATCGAACTTTCTTCCAGATCAGCAGCGCCGGACATGAGGCGGTCAACGTCGCTGCCGGCCTGGCTCTGCGCGCAGGCTACGATTGGTGCCTGCTGTATTACCGCGACCGCGCGTTGAGCCTGATGCTCGGCGTCACTCCCTACGACATGATGCTTCAGGCCGTCGGCGCCCAGGACGACCCGAGTTCCGGCGGCCGCCAGATGCCGTCGCATTGGGGCGATCACAAGTTGAATATCGTGACGCGCTCCTCGGCCGTGGGAACGCAATTCCTGCAGGCGATCGGAGTCGCGGAAGCCACGCTTTACTACGAGCGCTATCCGCGCGCGCTCGAACTAGCGCGCCGCGCGCCGCTCGGCGAGGACGTGCGCCACCAGCCCGATGAAGTCGTGCTGGTTTCCGGCGGCGAGGGAAGCACGAGCGAAGGTGAATTCTTTGAATCGCTCAACACGGCCTGCCTGAAGAAGCTCCCCGTGATCTTCCTCATTGAAGATAACGGCTACGCCATTTCAGAGCCGGTCGCGCGGCAGACGGCGGGCGGCAGCATCTCCCGCCTGGTGGAAAATTTCCCCGCGCTGCTCGTCCAGGAATGCGACGGCACCGAGCCGCTGGAAAGTTATGAAGTGATCAGCCGCGCCACCGCGTACTGCCGCGAGCGCAAGGGGCCTGCGCTGGTGCACGCGCACGTCACGCGGCCGTATGCCCACTCGCTTTCGGACGACGACAAACTCTACAAGACCGGCGACGAGCGCGAAGAGGAAGCGCACCGCGATCCGATCCCGAAATTCGGTCTTTTCCTCGTGCGGGAAGGCATCGCGGTCGAAAAGGAAATCGAGGCGCTGGAAGCGGGCGTGGAGAGGGAAATTCGCGCTGCGTCCGACCGCGCGCTGGCCGCCGCGCCGCCGCATGTCGATTCCATCCTCTTCGCGCAGTATTCACCGGACGTGGATCCCACGTCGTCGCGTTTCGCCACCGAGCCGAACTTCACGGGCCATCCAAAGACGATGGTGGAAATGGTCTCGGCCACGCTTGCGGACGAAATGTCGCGCGACGACCGCATCGTCGTTTTTGGGGAAGACGTTGCCGATTGCGGCAATGAAGAGAACCTCGGCAAGGTCAAAGGCAAGGGCGGCGTCTTCAAAGCGACCTCGGGATTGCAGCGGCGATTTGGTGGCGGACGCGTCCACAATACGCAGCTGGCGGAAGCGAACATCGTGGGCCGGGCGCTCGGCATGGCGTTGCGCGGGCTGAAGCCCGTCGCCGAGATCCAATTCTTCGATTACATCTGGCCGGCGATGATGCAGTTCCGCGACGAATTGTGTGTGTTCCGATGGCGCTCCGCCGGGCACTTCAAAGCGCCCGCCGTGATTCGCGCCGCCATCGGCGGCTATCTCACCGGCGGCGCCATCTATCACAGCCAGTCCGGTGAAGTGGCCTTCACGCATTTGCCGGGTCTGCGCGTCGTGATGCCTGCGACGGCCCTCGATCTCTGCGGCCTGCTTCGCACGGCTCTGCGAGCGGACGACCCCGTGCTCTTCCTCGAGCACAAGCATCTTTACCGCCAACCCTACAATCGCTCGCCGTATCCCGGCCCGGACTTCACGATTCCGTTCGGCAAGGCGCGCCTTGTGCGCGAAGGCGCGGACATCAGCATCATCACTTACGGCGCCGTGGTCCATCGCGCCGAAGTCGCCGCCTTGCAACTCGAACGCGAAGGCGTCTCCGCCGAGATCGTGGATTTGCGCTCGCTTTCTCCTTATGACTGGGATGCCATCGCCGCGAGCGTCCGAAAAACGAGCCGCGTGATCGTGGCCTACGAAGACATGCGCAGTTGGGGCTACGGCGCCGAAATCGCCGCGCGCATCGCCGATGAATTGTTCGGCGACCTCGACGCCCCCGTCCGCCGCGTCGCCGCCATGGACACTTTTTGCGCCTACCATCCTAAGCTTGAAGAAGAGATTTTGCCCCAAGCCGCTGATTTAGTAGCTGCTGCACGCGACCTCCTCTCCTACTAGTTCGCGCGATTGCCTGCTCGATTGCCTGCGCAGGGGGGCTAGCGTAAAATGCACGCCCTGTGCCGGATACTCCCTCCATGGTCGGCAGCACGATTTCCCACTACAGCGTCCTCGAAAAACTGGGCGGCGGCGGGATGGGCGTCGTCTACAAAGCGAAAGACACACGCCTCGGCCGCAGCGTTGCGCTGAAGTTTCTTCCCGACGACATTTCCCAGGATGCCCAGGCCATCGAGCGATTCCGGCGCGAGGCGCGGGCCGCGTCGTCGCTGAATCATCCGAACATCTGCACGATTTACGACATCGGCGAATTCGAGGGGCGGCCGTTCATCGCCATGGAGCTGCTCGAGGGGCAGACGCTGAAGCACCGCATTGGCGGGAAGCCGATCGAAGTGGCGGAGCTGTTGGAGATCGGCATTCAGATCGCGACCGGGCTCGACGCGGCGCACGCGAAAGGGATCGTGCACCGGGACATCAAGCCCGCGAATATTTTTCTCGTGGAGCGCGGACAGGCGAAGATTCTGGATTTTGGTCTGGCAAAGCTGGCGGCCGGCGTCCCGCAAGCCGCGGAATCGTCGAGCGGCGGATCGATGCGCACGCTGACCCATGTGCCGTTCGAGCAATTGACGAGCCCGGGCAGCTCGATGGGCACGGTGGCGTACATGTCGCCGGAGCAGGCGCGGGGAGAAGAGTTGGATGCGCGCTCGGATTTATTTTCGCTCGGCGTCGTGTTGTATGAGATGGCGACCGGGACGGTTCCGTTCCCCGGCGCAACCGCGGCGGTCATCTTCAACGGAATTCTGAATTCCGCGCCGCCTCCGCCGACGAAATCGAACTCCCGTTTACCCGCGGCCATGGAAAATGTCTTCGCGAAGGCGCTCGAGAAGGATTCCGATCTGCGCTATCAGACCGCGGCCGAACTCCGCGCCGATTTGAAGCGCATCAAGCGGGACATCGAATCGAGCCTCCGCGTGGCTGCGGAGAAAAGCGCTTCTGGTTCCGGGCCGCAACTGGTTGCCTCCCGGCAGAAATCCGTTGCGGTGCTCTATTTTGAAAATCAGAGCGGCGTGAAGGAGGACGAATACTTTCGCGACGGGATTACGGAAGACATCGTCACGGAGCTATCGAAGATCGCTCAACTGGAAATCTTCCCGCGCTCCGAGATGCTCGCATTTCGCGACATGCCGGTGACGGCGCTGCAGGTGGGCCAGCAACTTGGCGCTGCCTACGTGCTGGAAGGTTCCATTCGCCGCGCCGGAAACCGCGTGCGGATCACGGCGCAGTTGGTGGAAGCTTCGAAGAAGCATTCGGTCTGGGCCGAGCGTTACGACCGGCAACTGGAAGACGTGTTCGCCATCCAGGAGGAGATCGCGCGGAGCATCGCGCAGGCGCTGCGCATCACGCTCACGCCGCAGGAAGAAAAGACCATCGCGCGCAAGCCCACGGAAAACCCGCAGGCGTATGATTTTTACCTGCGCGGCCGGAATTACCTGCGCCAGAAACAGTTCGAGTACGCGCTGGCCATGTACCAAGAGGCGGTGAAGCTGGACCCGAATTTCGCGCTGGCCTACGTGGGAATCGCGCACGTCTGGGGCGGGATGCATGAATTCCGCAGCCAGAGCCCGGAGTACGTCGAGAAGGGGATGGAAGCGTGTGCCAAGGCGGAAACGCTTGCGCCGGATTTACCCGAAGTTCTCGCCGCACGAGCGCGCATATTCTACGCGCAGCAACACTACGATAACGCCATCCAGTTGGCGCTACGGGCGATTGCGCAGCGGGCGGAGTGCGAGGGCGCGCATGACGTGCTCGGAAGGGCCTATTTCTCTTCCGGTCGATACGAGGAAGCCGCCAGACTCGCGGAAAGCGCCCTGGAAACCGTCAGCAGCGACTATAACGCTCTGGTTCCCCTCATCAATTCGCTCGAACGGCTTGGACGCATGGCGGACGCGGAGCGGTTGCGCCGGCGGGAGATGGAAGTGCTCCAAGACCAGCTCCAACATTTCCCGGATGACGTTCGGGCCAGAATTCTCTTGGCGGCGGATTTGGCCATCACAGGCGACGCTGGAGGCGCCGCGATGCATGTCAAGATTGCCGTGGCCATGCGCCCCTCCGACGCGAACATTCTCTACAACGCTGCCTGTACTTACGGACTGTTGCAGATGAAGGCGGAGGCCTTGGACGCGTTCCGGCGATCCGTCGAAGCGGGCTATTCCCATGCCGATTGGTGCACGCAAGATCCCGACCTGAGAATTCTGCATGACGACCCTGAATTCAAGAAGCTGGTTGGAGGTCAAGCCAGCAAGGCCCCCTGACGGCCGGTCCGCCGGCGCCGTTGGACAGACAGTCTTCCCTGGCCGCTGCGCGTTTTTGAGCGTGCATCGAACGCGGCTTTGTCCCGCCGCAGGGAACTTTCCTTGTCGTCCGCGCGTACATAGAATGGGGGTTGAGAGGTGAGGAGGGAGCGATGGTCTGCCCGAGTTGCCAAAAAGAGATCGCGAACTATTCCAATTTCTGCTACTTCTGCGGGACGCGCCAGCAGCCGGTCGTGACGCCGCACACGCAGCCGGTATCGCGCAGGCTTCTGATGCGCTCGGCCACGAATTCGCGGCTCGGCGGCGTTTGCGGAGGTTTCGGCGAGTATTTCGACGTGGACCCTACGATCGTGCGGCTGGTCTGGGTGCTGGTGACGGTCTTCAGCGGCATGGTGATCGGCACGGTGTTCTATTTCATCGCCTGGATCGTCATGCCGATCGCTCCACTGCCCGCGCCGAAGCCGGAGCCGATGCCGGTCGTGGCCCCGGAGCCGGGGCCTTCTCCCGCCAGCTGAGCACTCCGCCCGGGCATCCGTTCAACGCCCGGCGAGGCGAGGTCTTCGCCGCGGCTCAGTGCGAGACGTCCGCGAAGGAGATCGCCACGGGCGCTTTGTCCGCTTCCGCGACCTGATACATCTGCCGGGTCCGCAGGTTCATGCTGCCTGCCAGGATTGCATCCGGCATCTCCTGAATCCGCGTGTTGTAGATATTCACCGCGTCGTTGTAGAACTCGCGCCGGTCGGCGATTTCGTTTTCGAGTTCCGTAATGCGCGACTGAAGGTGCATGAAGTCCTCGTTGGCCTTCAGCTCCGGATAATTCTCCGCCGTCGCGAGCAAGCGGCCGAGCGCCGAGGTCATCTCCGCGCCCGCCTGCGCTTTTTGATCCACGGTCGCCGCCTGGGCGTAACGCGACCGCGCCTCGGTGACGCGCTGAAACGTGTCGCCCTCGTACTTCATATAGCCTTTGCAGACTTCGAGCAGGTTGGGCAGCTCGTCGTGGCGCTGTTTCAGCAGCACGTCAATATTTGCCCAGGCCTTGTCCACGTTGTTCTTGACGCTCACCAGACCGTTGTAAAGCGTCACGATGTAGGCGATCGCACCGCCCACGACGAACAGAACGACCAGCCACGGTAGCATGCTCATGAGCTCTCCCTCGTTTCGCGATTACATCAAGTTGAAATAAACCGACAAGAAATAAAGACTGGCTAAAGTCAGAATCGGGCCGCCCCAAATGCACAGCGCCGATTTCCACGCGAATGATCGCGCCACTTCGCGCTGGCTTCGATACGAGATGAAGAACGGCTGCCCCTCCGCGCCTTTGCCGATCTCCACCGGAGACGCCATGTCGAATTGCGAATTCTGCGCCGCGTCCGCGGGGAAATCTGGCGGCGCGCTCGCATCCAGCGCGACGCCCGCTTGCGGTGCTACATTGCTTTGCAAATCGGCTTGCGTGTTTGCATCCGGGGCGTCGGCGGGCGGCGCTGCGGTCGAGGCGGTGCCCCGCTCAGCGGCAGCGGCCAGGTCCGCGCGCGCCTGCGTGCCTTCTTCCCACGAAACTGATTTCCAGACGGCAGTCGCGGCCTCGGGTACTGGAGCCGGCGTGGCCGGCAGCGATTGCGCAACAGGCGTGGCGCTTGCCGGCCCTTTGTTCAATGAAAGTTGAAAGTTGATTCCGGGGATGAAATTGATTGAGTTTACCAGTTTGTTTTGGATTCGGCCGGATGACGCGGAGCCGAAGGAAAACGAGAGTCGCGTACCGGGCGCATGCGGCAACGCCGACCAATGCACGTTCACCGTCCGCTTGCCGAGCGTCCCCAGCACAAACACCGGATCGCACGGTTTGATGCACCATTCCTCCAGCCGCACCTCTGTGGAGGGCACAATGCCGTAACGCGCGAGGAATTTGGCGACGTTCTCGGGCATGATGTCGCGGCTGCTGAAGAAGGACGAGCCAAATTCATCTTTGAAATTGCAGTGGAGATCCAGTTCCGCGCCCTGTGAATTCACGAGCATCTCGCCCGTGGTGTCCTGGAGGAAGAACGGAATGAAAAGCCGTTCGTCGGCCACGGTTTGCCATTCGCGCCGGCTCCCCGATTGCTTCACTTGCGACGCGACCGCGCGATAGTAAAAACACGCTTCTCCGGTAATTCCAGCGGGAATCGTCGTCGGGCCGTTCGCCACGCCGCTCAATTCGACCAAGCCCATCGAGGCGCTGCGCACTTTCGAGGAGGGAGTGTTGAGCACGAGCCTCTTGAATCGCAGCATCCGGAAGCCCTGCACGAAAAGGTACACCCCTGCAAGGATGCCGATCCCTGCCCAGAACGGCAGGGAAATGACGTTGCTGAAAAGAGACAGAAAGACGCTTGATGCTCCCAAGAAGGACACTCCGCGGATTCCTCTCTAAGCAGCGATACGCTGTCTTCCAGTCTAGGACAGGGTGCGCGGAGAGAGGAAAAGCGTTTGCGTGGCTGTCGCCAATCACTCACTTAGAGGTGTGGGTTAGGACACACAGCGCCAGGCTGGGGGCGCTTGCGCTGCGCGAAGGTCAGGATTTGTTTTTCTTCGGCGCTTTTCGCGCGCCTTCAAACGTGAAGTTGTCCACGGAGATTAGTCCCGCGCCCACCGTCGCCAGCGCGAACGCGCCGCCACAAAGCGCCAGCGGAAGCTCGTACTTGCCGATCGAGCTGAAGTGGAGCCCCGATTGCGGAATGTGCACCTTCACCAGAGCGACTCCCATCTCGATTGCGAGCAGCAAAGCCGTCGCGCGAGTAAACAGCCCGAGCACCAGCAGAATTCCGCCGAAGAATTCGAGCACTCCCGAGATATAGGCGAAATAGGTCGGAAAGCCCATGTGTCCGAACGCGACGACCCAGGATTTGGGGTCGCCGAGAATTTTTGGGTAGCCGTGAAACATGAAAACGACTCCCAGCGCAACGCGCAGCACCAGCAACGACAACGGGTTAAGCTTTTCGAGCGCCCGCATGACTCCTCCGCGTGGAACCCGCGCATTGTATCAGAGCGCAAAGAACGGCGCAGCGGCCCCATGCCGCATGTCCCCGGCGCCGACGGTGATAAGATGATGAATGCACACGGGGAGGAACTTTGTCTGAAGGGAATTGCGGGAAGCCGCATTGGGCGGGCGCTGCGAGAGTCCCTGGTGATCGCGGGATCGCGGCGCGCAGGGATGTTGCTACGCGGGGAGGCGGCTGATGCCGGGCTGGGCGTCGCGCAATCGATGGTTTGTGCCGGCCGTGATGGTGGCGATTGCCGCGACATATATCGGGTTTCATTCGCGCGGGCCCCGCAGCATCGGCGAAGCCTATGTTTCGGAGAAAGCGGTCACGCTGTGGAGCAGCACGGCGGAGGTGCGCGAGCCGGCAGGCGTCGTGCATTACGGCGACCACGTCACGGTGATGGCGCGAAATGGTCCGGTTTCGGAAGTGCGCACCGCTTCCGGGACGACAGGGTGGATGGATTCCGCTGACTTGATGGAACCCGCGCTGTGGCAGCAATCGGTGAGCCTGCTCCAGCAGGCGAAGACGATGCCGGTGCAGGCCGCCGGACACACGAAGACGGTTACCAATCTACATGCCTTGCCGGGGCGCGATGCGGCTCATATTTTTCAACTCGGCCGCGACGTTCCGGTCGTCGTGTTGGCACGGGCCGTTGCCGAAGCGCCGGCGCAAACGGGGGCAGCTCCCTCCGCGGAAACTCCCTCCGCCACCGGCGATCAGCAATCCAAACTTGAAGATTGGCTGCTCGTGATGCCCTCTTTCTCCCCTCAGGAAATATCCGGCCAGACTGGCGTCGCCGCGAATTCAGGGCCCGGCGGGACGACGCAATCCGCAGCGCCCACCGACGTTGCGGGGTGGGTGCTTGCGCGCTTCATCGAACTCGATACGCCGGGGCCGGTGCATGACTACGCTCTCTCGTCGGACCTCCGCGTTGTCGCGTGGGTCGAGTTGAATCGCGTGCTGAGCAATTTCGCCGAGATGCCGCAATACGTCGTCGCCGGCACGCGCGGACCCGAAGGCCAGGCGTGCGATTTCACACTGCTGCGCGTGTACACGTGGGACGAAAGGCGCAATCAATACGAGACGGCATACGTCGAGAGTAATCTGTGCGGCAAATTGCCGATCCGCGTGTCGCAGACGCCGGCCGGCCCGGAGTTTCACTTTGCCGAGATGAACTCCAGCGGCGAACGCAATTACGTCATGCATCAGACCGTTGTCCGCCGGGTGGTCGAAGGCGAAAAGGCCTCGGCACCGCCGCGGCATCATTAAGTGCTTGCCGGAACGATGAGAAGCGCGCCCGGGTCCATGGCAGCCATCCACAATTCTAGGTCTTCATTCTCGAGCGCGCGGCGCACGATAGGCGCAGCTGTTTTGCTCTTCGGCGCGTGCTTCTTTCCCGGTTGCGAGCGTCATGCGGATCCCGCCCCTGCGCCCCAGTTGCCGGCGCTCGAATTCGCGGACGCTTGGGGAACGCGCGGCACCAATCCCGGCCAGCTCGAATCGCCGGTCGGCATTGCCGCGGATGGTTTTGGTGACGTTTACATCGCCGACGCCGCCACCCATTCCATCAACAAATTCACGCCGAAAGGCGGGCCGCTGCTTTCCTTCTCATCTGCTGCGCTGAAGAGCCCCGGAGGAATCGCCGTGGATCGCGGCGGCGGAATATACGCGAGCGTTGAGAGCCGCGTGCTGGTCTATTGGCCGGAAGGGGATTTTCTGCGCGCGACGCATGGCGGGCCGGGAGTGGCGTTTCACGAGGCCGCCGGAATCGCCGTGGGCGACGATGGTAATTTCTACGTTGTGGACCGCGTGGCGTGCCGCGTGGAATCGTTCAATTGGCGAGGCAGATTCAAGCGCGCCTGGGGCAAATGCGGCGCGGCAAACGGCGAGTTTATGGCGCCGTCCGGGGCGGCGGTGGGGCGCGACGGTTCCGTGTTCGTTGCCGACGCGGGTGGCGCGCGCGTACAGAAGTTTTCGCCGGATGGCGTATTCGTCGCGGCGTTCGGAGAGGCGCCGTCCGCCACGGGCCTTGGCAGGGGAACGCACCCGCAATTCAGTGTGGCCGCGGTTGCGGTCTCCGCAAGGAATATTTTCGTCGCGGGCGACGCCGCCTCTCCGCTGCGAGTGTGGTCGCTTGACGGAAGAGAGATTCCGCTCGATCCGGCCCTGCTGCAGGCTGCGCACCTGACGCCCGATTTTCGCGCGGCGGCGCTCGCATACGATTTTCATTCCGGCGATCTGCTTCTGCTCGACGCGCAGGCGCGCCGCGTTCTCAGAATTCACATCCACCTATGAGGTCACCCCCGTGGCTTTGCTCCTGACGGAAGAAGACGTGCGCGCGCTGCTTCCGATGAAGCTCGCGCTCGAAGCCGTGGAAGAGTGCTTCGTGCGCCAGGCGAATGGCGACGTTGCCGTCGAGCCGCGGCGCCGCATCGAATTCGCCGAGCGCGCCTTTCTGCATTCAATGGCCGCCGCGGATCGCGCGGGTGGTTACTTCGGAGCCAAACTGTACACGACGGGCCGCGGGCCTGCGCGGTTTCTAGTGCTGCTGTACAGCGCGGAAACAAGCCGGTTGCTCGCGCTCATCGAAGCGGATGCCCTGGGCCAGCTTCGCACGGGCGCGGTGAGCGGCATCGGCACGAAGTATCTCTCGAGGCCTGAAGCGCGAACGCTCGGCATGATCGGCACCGGCTACCAGGCGCGCACGCAACTGGAAGCGATCGCCGCGGTGCGCCGAATCGAACGCGTTCGCGCGTACGGACGCGACCCCGAGCGCCGGAGCGAATTCGCGCGCGAAATGAGCGCAAAGCTGGGGCTGGCCGTCGAGGCCGTCGAATCGGCCGAAAGGGCTGTGCGCGGCGCGGACATCGTCGTGACGGCAACAAGCGCTTCGCGGCCGGTGCTGGAAGGGAAGTGGCTGGCCGAAGGCGCGCACCTGAATGCCATGGGCGCGAACTGGGCCCACAAGCGCGAGATTGACGACGATGCGGTGCGGCGCGCCGCGCTCATTGCGGTGGAATCGGTGGAGCAGGCGAAGCTCGAAGCGGGCGATTTGATTCAGGCGTTCGCGGGCGACTTGGCGCAATGGGGAGCCGTGCACGAATTGGCCGGAATCGTCGCAGGGCGCGCGGCGGGTCGCACGAGCGCGAACGAGATCACGCTTTTCAAGTCTGTTGGAATCGCGGCGTGGGATGTTGCGGTTGCGGCCCGGGTGTACGAGAGGGCCATCGCGGAAAAGCGCGGGGTGCAGACGCCTTTATGGGAGCGAAGCGAGTGATTCCGCGGCGCGCTCAGCTGGCCTTGTGCCCCAGACGCTCGCGCAGGGCATTGTGCAATCGCTGCCGGACGTCCTCGGGCAGGGGCACGGGCTCGGCGTTGCAATAGATCTCGATCGTCTTGCGCGTGGTGTCCACGATCACGCGGCATTTCTTGCACCCGTGCAAGTGACGCTCGAGATCGGCGGCGACTTGGGGATCAAGGGCGTCGTCGAAATAAGTCGAAAGCTCTTCAATAACTCCGCGGCAGTTCACGACGTTGTGCTCCGAAAGTAAGGATTCAGTTTCTGACGAAGCTTCAACCGGGCGCGCAGCAATCGGGATTTCACCGCGGGGACCGATATGCCGAGCATCTTCGCCGTCTCCTCGGTGGAAAGTTCTTCGACGTTGCGCAGCAGGAACGCGATGCGGTAGGCCGGGTCGAGTTCCGTGACCGCGCCATTCAGAATTTCGTTGAGCTCGACGCGCGCGAATTTCTGCTCGGGCGAAGGGCCCCAGTCCTGGATTTCGCGCGGGAATGTTTCTTCGTCGGTGGTGACCGGCTCGTCGAGAGAAAACTGGTTGGGCCGGCGCTTGCGCAGCTTCATCAGCGCTTCGTTCACGGCGATGCGCACGAGCCAGGTGTAGAAGCGCGAGCCGCCCTCGAACCCATCCAGGTGCTGGTAGGACTTCAGGAAGGCGTCCTGCATGGCGTCTTCGGCATCTTCGCGATTCTGCGTGATGTTCAAGGTCAGGCGGTAGATCTTGCGTTCGTAGCGCGTCACCAGTTCCGTGAAAGCGGACACATCTCCAGCCTTCGCGGCGGACACCAGTGCGCTTTCGTCGTCGCGTGCAATCAGTGAGGCAGCGGGTTTCGCATTAGGCGCGTTCACGTCAAATGCCCAGACCGTCGCTACGACTGTAACATTTGATGCCTTCCAGTGCGAGGCGATGCAGAAATTTGCTCTTGGCGCGCGAGGGGGCAGCGATCTCCCATGCGTACACTCTTTGCATCGTCGACAATCCGGGCGCATCCTCATCGGGCGCGGCCGGAGCGCGTTATCGAGTTGCTACATTCGCAACACGCAGGCATTCACCTGCCCGCCGCGAATCGGGTAGACTGGCAATCCAAAGGTCATTCGCCAGCGGCCCTGAAACAGTCATGCGGACTCTGCCCGACTACTTGCGGAAAGGGATGAAACTCGTCATCGTGGGATCGAATCCCGGCGAGCAATCGGCGCGCGTGGGCCACTACTACGCGGGCCGGGGAAATATGTTCTGGCCGCTGCTGTACGAATCGGGAGTGGTGCCGGAACCGCTCGAATGTCGCGACGACAAACGGCTCATCGAATTCGGCATCGGCATAACGGATATGGTCAAGCGGCCCACGCGCGGAATCGAAGAACTCGAGCGCCAGGAATTTGCCGAAGGACGCGTGCTGCTCGGGCAGAAGCTCGACCAATTCTCGCCGCGCATCGTGGCCTTCAATGGAAAGATCGTTTACGAAAAATTCGCGCAGCGCGCCTGCAAACTTGGTTTGCAGAAGGAAACGATCTACGGCGCCAAGGTGTTTGTTCTCCCCTCCACGAGCGGCCAGAACGCCACGGGCCGGGGGCCGAAGCTGCGCTATTTCCGCCAACTCGCCGAACTCATGAACGGTTTGCCGGACTGAGCCTTCCCGCACGCGCCCAGCGCGCAAAGATCTCTCGAACGGCCATTGCGACCGGCAGTTGCTGCGCCCGGCCGCACATTGTTTCGCCCCGCAGAGCGTGGCTGGGCCGACCGAAAACCCGTTTGGAATAGAAATCATGAGGAAGCTGGATACGATCGCAATCTTGGGAGCGGGCACGGAAGACCGTGAGTTCGCCGCGGCCGCACTACTGGGCGGCTTCGACGTTGTCCTCGAAGATTTCCGCGCCGGCTTCCTGCAGGATGCGCTCGCCGCTGTGCGCAGCGCAGTCGAGGAACACGCGCGCCGGGATCCTGGCCCGCCTTCACCGGAGCAGACGCTTTTGCGGCTCCGCGCGGCGCGCACGGTCGAGGACGCTTGCCGGGAAGGCGCCGGTCTCATTCTCGATTTCACTACGGACGAAATGGAATTGAAGCTCGAGATTTTCACGTTGCTCGACAAGTTCGCGATTCCCGGCGCAGTTTGCGCCACGAACGCAAATTCAATTTCCATCGCCGAACTGGGCGCGATCACGTACCGGCCGGAGCTTTGCATCGGCCTGCGCATTGCGCAGCGCGATGGCCGACCGGCGCTGGAACTTGTGCGCTTGCGACACACGCTGGACGCCGCCGTTGCGGCGTGCAGCGAATTCGCCGAGCGCATCGGGTGGGAATGGTCGGTCCGCACCGAGCCGGCCGAGAGCAGCTAGGCCAGCCCGCTCCCGGGGGCGTTTTTCCACCGGCGCGCGTCAATCCGAATTCAAACGGTCTGCTATCATGGGGATGCCGATGAAACTTGAAGAGAGAATCGTTCTGCAGCTGGGCGACATCACCGAGATGGATGTGGACGCCATCGTCAATGCCGCGAATAACGATTTGCAACTGGGCGGCGGCGTTGCGGGCGCCATCCGCCGCAAGGGGGGCGATACGATTCAGCGCGAATGCGACGCGATCGGCTCGATTCCCATCGGCGGCGCGGCGATCACCGGCGGCGGAAAACTGAAGTCGAGGCACGTGATTCACGCGGCGAGTATGGCGCTGGGTGGCCAGACGACCGCGCGCGCATTGCGTAGCTCGACGGCTCACGCGTTGCGCATCGCCGAAGAGCGCAGCCTCCGCACGATTGCGTTCCCGGCGGTGGGCACGGGCATCGCCGGTTTTCCTCTTTCCGAATGCGCCGCCATCATGTTGCAAGAAGTCGCAAAGCACCTGCGCCGCGCCGCTTCACTTGAGACGGTTCACTTTGTCTTGTTTGACGACCGCGGATTGCGCGCTTTCGAGAGCGAGCTCGCGGCGATGAAGACCCGCGGCGAATTCGGCGAAGAGGGTGCGGCGGCGCCGCTCTGAGCCCGCGCGCAACGCCGTGAACCATCTGGCCGAAAAAGTGCGCGCGGAACTGGCCCGCTACGAGCACCCGCTGTTCATCTTCGACGCGCGGCCAGCCGCGGAGGGCGTCGAAGTCCTCATCCGCTTTCGTCCCGAATCTCCCCGGGTCCACACCTACATTTTTCTTCTTCGCCCGCGCGAAATCGAGCAGACCCAGTTTCCCTGGAACCTTCAGCGACAGCTTTACGACTGCCTGCACGATTTTGTCATCGAGATGTTCACCCGCAATCCGCAGGAGAAAGATTGATGCCGGGCGCTGCTCGCGCAACGCCGCTCGCGGCCGCATTGAAAGAGCGCATCCGCGCGAAGGGGCCAATCACCTTCGCGGAGTTTATGCGCGCGTGTCTCTACGACGAACAGCACGGCTACTACAGCAAGCCCGAAGCGCGGCGCTTTGCCGACTACTACACCAGCGTGGATGTGCATCCGATCTTCGGACGATTGCTCGCGCGCCAGTTCGCCGAGATGTGGCACCGGCTGGGCGCTCCGCGCGAATTCCGCGTCGTGGAAGGGGGCGCCGGCGCGGGGCGGCTCGCGGCCCATATTCTCGATTTTGCCGCGCGAGAGCTGCGCGATTTCTACGCGGCGCTTAAATATACGGCGCTGGAACTTTCCGCGGCGCGGCGAGCGGAGCACGCGCGAGCGCTTGCGCCGCACATTGCGGCCGGCAAACTTGCGTCTTCGGCACGGCTGCCCGCAAGGATCACGGCGGGCTGCGTATTCTCAAATGAGCTGCTGGACGCGCTTCCCGTGCACCGCGTGGCGGCCGCCAACGCCGCGCTACGGGAGATCTACGTCGCGCTCGATGGGGAGAACTTCATCGATCGTCCGGGGCCTCTTTCGACGCCCGAAATCGGCGCGTATTTTTCGGAGCAGGCCATCACGCTTGCGGACGGGCAGCAGGCGGAGGCCGGACTCGACGCCAGCCGCTGGATCGAGGAGGCCGGGCGCGCGCTGGAGCGCGGATTCGTGCTGACGGTGGACTACGGCCACGAAGCAGCCGAACTCTTCGGCGAAGGGCATGCGAGCGGCACGCTGCTGGCGTACGAGCGGCACCGCGCGGGCGAAAATTGGTTCGATGCCCCGGGTGAGCAGGATTTGACAGCGCACGTGAACTTTACGGCGCTCGATCTGGCGGGGCGCCGCGCCGGACTCGAACCAACGGGCCTCGTGACGCAGTCACATTTCTTAGTTGCGCTGGCGCAAGCCAATCAGCTTGCGGACCTCGAGGACGCCGCAATGAGTGAAACGGATCGCATTCGCGCCCGGCTACTCTTCAAGACGCTGATCCATCCCGAAGGTCTGGGGGCGGTCTTTCGCGTGTTCGTGCAGCACAAGGGCGTGGCGAATCCGCAACTTACCGGCCTGCTACCGCTCTAGCAAACAGCTGAAAGACCCTTTTCCTGTCATTCCGAGGAGTCCGCTTCTTTCTTGGTCGTTTCGCGAAAGGCAGATCCCTCGCCGCGCCTGCCTGCCCAGCTTGCCGGCAGGCAGGCGGCAGGTTGGCTCGGGAGGACAGCAAAATACCTTTCATCAGCAGCCTGGTAGGCGGAAAGTTCGGAGGAACGACGCAGGAGAATTCACGGGTTCAGCTGACGAAAGGGAATTGCCGTTTCAGTTCGAGGCGGAGGTGCCGGTTTCTGCATAAGGCTTCGCGATGTAGCGTTGCGCTTCGGCCTGCGCTCCGCCGGTATCGTCGCCGGTTTGCTTGGCCTTCTGGTACTCGTTCACGGCGCGGCTGCGTTCACCGCTGATATCGTAGATTTTGCCGAGATAGATGTGCGCCCACACCTCGACCCACTTCGTCGTGGCTTCGTAGTCGCCATTGAGCGAGTCGCGGAACGACTGCGCGGAAGCGGCGTAGTTCTTCTCGTAAAAGAAGGCCTCTCCCATGCGGAAATTGGCGAGGGCATTCGTCTTTTGCTGGTCGAGCGCCTGTTGGTATTGCCGCACGGCGTCGTAGAACTTGCCTTGCTGCGCGAGGTCCTCGCCGCGCGCGATGATGGCCCGGATGCGAAGTTCGGGACTGGATTTCAGAATGTAGTCGTGCGGATCGAGGCGCACGCCGTTCGGCTTCGGCCGTCCGAAGGTGTCCACCACAAAGCTGGAGGATGTTCCTGCGACTTCGATCATTTTGTACTCGGGATTGCCTTCGGTTTCCACTTCGAGCTCCATCGGCATGTGGAAGAAGTCGAGGTTCTGCTTGACCTTGCCGACGATCTTGAATCCCTTCTGCGTCCGGTAAACCACGTAGTCGAGCGTGAATTCCGGCACGCCCGTGGAATGCACCCACTGCGCGAAGAACGGCCGCAGGTTGAGCGGCCCATTCGCCTCCGTATTTGTCCGCGGACCATTGCCGATGATCAGCGCCGGGGCATTGCCTGTCGTTCCGGGAACGGGCAGAGCGGCGCCGACGGCGACGGCCATGTCTTCAAAGTCGGCGTCGCTGGCGGCGTGGCCCGCGTACTTCGCGTAGAACTGCTTCAACAACGCGTGAAACGCGTCGTCGCCGATCTGGCCGCGGAGCATGTGGAACACCATGGCTCCCTTGTTGACGACGACGGAGCGATACTGCTCCGTGTAGGGCTGCAAGCGTCCCGCTTCCGCGACAGGCGCGGCATCCTCGAACATCAACGCTCCCACGGCGAATTCCTCGAGCGTGCGGTTCATCGAATCCTTGTTGGCGTTGTCCTCGACGTAAAGCGCTTCGGAATAACGTGCCAGGCCATCCGTGATCCAACCGTCGCTGGGCGTCTCGGGCGCCACCTGGCCGCCCCACCATTGCGACGCAATCAGATTCGCCAGCAAGTGGTCGTCGGGCTTCGGCGTCCACAGCCGCTGGCTGATGAGCAGCAATCCCGGCGCAGCAAAACTCGGCAGACTCCCATTCATGAGTTGCGCGACCGTCAGATTCGGCTGCGGCAGGGGCCCCCACTGGTCGGTGAAGAAATCTTCGATATGGCTAACGGTTTGCGCGTAGTCCTGCGCGGTTGCGGCGGAAGCCGGCGCGGTGTAAACGGCGATATTCAGTCCTTCGACCTTGGTGGGATTCAATTGCAAAGCGCCGGCGACGAACGTCCCCGAAGCCTCGGGCTGGTCCGCGTGGAAAACGTACAGAATACGTTGGGGAAGGCCGCCTTTCCCGGGGATGACGGTGAGGCCCGGCGGAGTCGCGCCGGTGCCCGCGACGGCGAAATCCTGCGGCACTTCCAGGCTGTATACGGCCGTGTAGCGGTTCGCAGGGAAATTCGTCAGGGGAAACCATCGCGCCGGCAGAAGCAGATAGGCTCCGGTCCTGGTGATGGAGGCCAGAGTCACGCCGCGCACGGGGCTGTTCTCGTCGTTCGCCAGCGGCCCAGCGTACTGAAACTCGATGGAGACTTTGCCACCGGTGACGACCGCATCCGCCAGCATGATGCGCAGAATCATCGGATTCTGGACGTCCCGGTCGAAGCTCAAGATCTTGGTCGTCGTGCTGCGCAATTCGCTCACTTTTAAGTTGGGGTGGAGCTCGACCTCAATGACGTGTGAGGGCGCGTTCGCCACGAAGTCTACCTTGGCGTCGGCCGTGATGGCCTGGGTGTCTGTGTTCAACGAAGCGCGAATATCGTAGTGGGTGGCGCGGAAACCGGACAGTTCCTCTTCCTGCGGCGGCGGAGCTTGGGGAGCTCCGGGGGCCTGCGCGAGCGCGGTAGCGGCGCAGAGGAGGATCGTCGTCAGTAGCGAGCCAGGCAGCTTGAGCATAGAAACTTGAGCAGTATCTCGCGAATGAGTCCGCGCGTTCATCTCACTAGGATACCAGACTGCCCCTCAAGAGTTGCCCCGCCACTTGAGAGCATCCCCTGAATGATGTCCGCCGCACGGCCAATCGCCCCCGGCGGGCCGAGCCGCTCGCACACCTCGGCCAAGTCCTTGCGCATCTGCTCGCGGGCAGCCGGCGAATCGAGCAGCTGCCCCGCCTCGGCGGCAACGCGCTCGGGCGTGAAGTCGGATTGAAGCAGTTCCGGCACTACGCGGCGCTGCGCGATCAGGTTCACCATGGCGATCATAGGCGTCCGGACCAGCCGACGCGCCACCGCCCAGGTAAGCGCCGAGACGCGGTAGATGACCACCATCGGAGTGCCCAGAAGCGCCGTTTCGACGGTCGCGGTGCCGCTCGAAACAATCGCTAGGTCGGCCGCGCCCACCGCGTCGTACGTCGCTCCGGTGACCAGCGTGACCGGAACATTTGGCTTCAGATAACGCGCCAGGTCCGCCGGCTGCACATCCGGGGCGACCGCCAGTACGAATTGCGCCCCGCGGCCCTGCGCTATGGCCGGGCACGCTTCGATCATCACGGGCATGTGCTGCGCGAGTTCGCTATGCCGGCTGCCGGGCAGCAGAGCGACGATGGGCCGCGCCGGATCGAGTCCGTGGGCGGCGGCGAATTGCTCCCGCGTAACGCTGGCGCGCACTTCGCCCACGAGCGGGTGACCGATGAAATCCGCCGCGACTCCCCGCTCCCGATACCATCGCTCCTCGAACGGGAAGATGCACAGCCCCCGAACGAATCGCTTGCGCACCAGGTTCGCGCGCCCCGGCCGCCACGCCCAGAATTGCGGGCAAACAAAGTAAACGACCGGAGTATTCGCGCGCTTGAGTTTGCGCGCTAGGTGCAAATGGAATCCGGGAAAATCAGTGAGGATGGCGAGCGCGGGCTTGCGCTGCCGTGCCTCGAAGACAATCCGATTCAAGATTCGCACCAGCTTTGGAATCTTGCCCCACGCTTCCAGGATTCCGAAGACCGCGACTTCTTTAGACTCCGCAATCAGCTCCACTCCTGCTTCGCGCATGCGCGGCCCGCCCATCCCGAACAGGTGGACCGGCAGGCGGTTTTGCAGCTCGGCCGCCAAGCGCGCGGCATACATGTCGCCGGAGGCTTCACCGGCTGAAATCAGGATTTGTGTTGGCGGCATCGATCGCGAGTCGGCGCGGCGCGGGGCGCCTCAACCCTCCGACGGCAGAGCCTCCGCGGGGAACTCGGGGGACTCCGGTCTGCGCGCGGCCCCGAATTGGACATCTGTTTGACCGGGGCCCGCGGGGGGCGCGGAGAACTCCTGATCCTTATACTGCAGTTGGTAGAGCCGGAAATAAATTCCTCGCAACGCGAGCAACTCCTGATGAGAGCCCTGTTCGCGCAGCCGGCCCTTGTGAAACACGAGGATTCGGTCCGCGTGCTGGATCGTGCTCAGCCGGTGCGCCACCACCAGCGCCGTGCGCCCCTGCAACAATCGGTCGAGCGCCTCGCGAATCATCAATTCCGTCTTCGTATCTACGCTCGACGTTGCTTCGTCGAGAATGAGGAAGCGCGGGTCGTGCGCCAGCGCGCGGGCGAAGCTGACCAGTTGCCGCTGGCCGACGGAAAACGTCGCGCCCCGTTCGGACACGATCGTTTCCACGCCCTGAGGCAGAGAATCCACCAGCGGTCCCAGGCCGACTTCGCGCAGGGCGCCATCGACGCGCCCGCGGTCGATCCCCTGGGTGCCGAGGCGCACGTTGGATTCGAGCGTGCCGCTGAACAAGAACGGATCCTGGAGCACGATTCCGAATTGGCGCCGCAGCTCCTGAATGTTGTACTCGCGGATGTCCACGCCGTCGAGAAGAATCGCGCCGCGCTGAAATTCGTAGAAACGCAACAACAACCCGATCAGCGTGGTTTTGCCCGCGCCGGTGTGCCCGACGATGGCAATCGTCTGGTTCGGAGCGATCTTGAAAGAAACGTCGCGCAGCACCCAATTCTCGTCGCCCGGATCTTCGCCGCCCGTGTAGGCGTGCCAGACGTTGCGGAATTCGATCTCGCCGCGCGGATTCGGCAGGCGGCGCGTCCCGGCGAGGGTCACCGGCGGCACGGGCTCGTCCAGCAATTTGAAAATGCGCTCCGAAGAGGCCATCGCCGACTGCAGGATATTGAATTTTTCGCTCAGATCCTGAATCGGCCGGAAGAACTGTTGTGTGTACTGCATGAAAGCAATCAGCACGCCGGCCTGAATCGTTCCGGAGAGGGCGCGCAAGCCGCCGTACCAGAAGACCATCGCGATCGCGGCAATGCTGAAAAGTTCGACGGCGGGATAGTAGAGCGCGAAAGCCAGAATGGTGTCCTTGAAGGCCTCCATGTGCCGCCGGTTGTACTCGGCAAACTCTTCGCGCCCCCGTTTCTCTCGGTTGAAGAGCTGCACCACGGTCATCCCGCTGATGTACTCCTGAAGAAACGAGTTGATGCGCGCGATCGCGGTGCGGATGCGGCGATTCGCATCGCGGACCTTGGTGCGGAAGATCATCGTCGCGATGAGAATCAGCGGCAGCACGGCGAACGTGACCAGCGCCAGCCGGTAATTCATCCACAGCATCACGGCGCCGATCCCCACCAGCTGCACCACATCATTCACCATCATTGCGATGCCCGAGGCGAACAGGTCATTCAGCGCGTCCACGTCCGTCGTCACCCGCGTCACCAGACGCCCCACCGGGGTGCGATCGTAGAAGCTCATCGGCAGAATTTGCAGGCGCGCGAAGATTTGATTCCGCAGGTCGTAGAGCGTCTTCTGGCCCACGTTCTGCATGATCCGCATCTGTAGATACTGCACGGCGAAGCCCAGCAGCAGCGACGCGGTAAACGCGAGCGTCACTAACGAGAGGCCGCGCATCCCCGTCTGAAGCGAAAGTTTGTGGGATACAGTCGGATCGATGAAACGGTCCACGCCAATATGAAAGAGATATGGCCCGGCCAGGCTGAACGGCGTCACCAGGATCGTCAAGGCCAGCGCCGCAATCACGCTCCAGCGATACGGCTTCAGGTAGCTAACCAGCCGCCACGCGAGTTGCGCGTCGTAAACCTTCCCGATCTTCTCTTCTTCGCGGAAATCGCTCATGCGCGTTCCAATTCTTCCTCGAGCAACTGCTTTTGGTACAGATCCGCGTAGTAGCCGTTCAGCGCCACCAGTTCGTCGTGCGTCCCGCGCTCGACGATGCGTCCCGCGTGCAGCACCACGATCTGATCGGCGTCACGCACGGTCGAGCAGCGATGCGAGATCAGTACCGTGGTGCGGCCGCGCATGAAATCCCGCAGCCGTCGCAGGATGCGCTCTTCGGTTTCCGTGTCCACGCTGGAGAGTGCGTCGTCGAGAATCAGGATTTTCGGATCGCGCATCACTGCGCGCGCCAGCGTCGTACGCTGCTTCTGCCCGCCGGAAAGCGTGATGCCGCGTTCGCCGAGCAGCGTCTCGTAGCCGTTCGGGAATTCCACGATCTCCGCCGCGATGCTCGCGATGTCCGCGGCGCGGGCGATCTGCTCCGGGGTGGATTCGCCGGCTCCCAGCGCGATATTCTCGCGAATCGTTTCGCTGAATAGAAATGTGTCCTGCGGCACGAATCCCAGCGCGTTGCGCAGTCTTGCCAGCGGCCATTCGCGAATCGGCCGCCCGTCGAGAAACAGGCTGCCGGGGGGAGCGTCCCACAACCGCGCGAACATCGCCGCCAGAGTGGACTTTCCGCTTCCGGTCGGGCCGACGATCGCAAGCGTCGAGCCGGCGGGAATCGAAAGCGTGATGTTCTGCAGCACCGGCCCGCCACTCTCGCCCGCGCCGTCGCCGTTCTTCGCAGTGCGCGAAGTCGGATAGGTGAACGTGAGATCGCGCACTTCGATCGCGCCGCGGACTTCGCCGGCCAAATCCGCCTTGGCCGCGGCGTCACTGATGGACGGCTTCGCCTCGAGGATGTGGTTCAGCCGTCCCATGGAAGCCGCGCCGCGCTGCCAGATATTCGTGACGAACCCCAGCGCGATCATGGGAAAGATGAGCTGCACCATGAACAGGAAGAAGACCACCAACTCTCCGAGCGAGATTACGCCCAGCATGACCTCCCGGCCGCCCCGCCACAGCACAAGCAGGAAGGAAAATCCGATCAGCGTCTGGAGCATCGGCATGAACAGGCTCCAGTAGTAAATCATTCGCAGATTCCAGTGGATGTACTCGCGATTGGGCGTGTCGAACCCGCGCTTCTCCGCCTCTTCCTGCGCGTACGCCCGCACCACGCGCACGCCCGCGAGATTTTCCTGCGATTTCGCCGAGAGCGTCGCCAGCGCCGCCTGAATTTTCTGGTACAGAGAATGAATCGCCCGGCCGAAAAACCAGACGGAGACCGCCACCACCGGCAACGGCGTCAGCACCCAAATGCTCAGCCGCGGCGACAGCCAGAACATCAGCACGAGCGCGAGCACCATCGTCGCGACGGTGTTCGCGGCGTACATGATTCCCGGCCCCAGCACCATGCGCACGGAGTTGAGGTCGTTGGTGCAGCGCGACATCAGTTCGCCCGTGGGATTGCGCACGTAATATTCCGGCTCCAATTCCACCAGCCGCGCCAGTAAATCGTTTCGCAGGTCGTACTCAATGTCGCGCGAGATGCCGATGAGAATCCAGCGCGTCCAAAACGAAAAGAAGCCCTTGATCGCCACCCAGAGGAGCATCGCCAGGCACAGCAGGATCAGCGCGTGCCGCTCGCGCGGGTGGTAGGCGGGCAGAAGGCCTAGCACCCAAACTCCCAACCGCCCGAGTTGTGCGATTGGCTGCGCCGTGCCTTGAATGCATTCCACCGCGATGCCGATGACCAGGGGAAGAATTGTCCCCGCTATCCCCATCCCCGCTTGCATGACGATTCCCAATGCGATCGAGACCGTGTGATGGCGCAGGTAGGGCAGCAGGCGCGCGAGGTGTTTCCATCCGGGCACACGCTTGGTGGAAGCCGTGTTGGCGGTGGGCGAGGCGGCGTTCAGTGTTTGTGCGGCGGCGCTCACTTCAGCACACCTCTATAAGCCGGCTCCAAGTCAGGCAATTCACCGAGGAACCGTTCACCCTTCTTATCCAGACACTCGTACCGCTTTACCTTTGGATTCCAGCGAACGAGATAAGTTGCAGAATGATTTGCGCTAGATAAGGCTTCCGCAAATTTCAAATCGAGCCCCCTCGTGGAATCCTGTTCGTACTCCATCCGCCAGCCGGTGACCGGACTCGTAGGGGTTCCCGCCAGGAAGCCGTTCTGATTCGTGAGGTACTCGTCGCACCGGAAGATTTCCTTCCAACTGTCGCCTTGCTTGTCCAGGATGACCGCCCGCACGACGCTGATCCCCTGCGAAGAGCTCTCCTGGACGCCCGGCATCGGATCGGCAACGAGAATCTGATTGCCGCCGTTGCGCGCCAAATCACCGAACACCAATACCTCCGCGCTCGGGCCCAGATAATTTTTCGCGCCCGCCGTATACTCAGCAGGTACGGTCGGAGTCGGAGCCGCAGCAGTCTGCGCCGGCACCTCTTCGCCGCCTGATTGGCTCGACCGGCAACCCGCCGGGAGCGCTACGGCCGGGAGCAGCGCGGCGCAGAGCCAGAAACACGATGCCACGCGCGCCGCGCGGCGCGGCAGCGGCGCTATCTCTTCGGCCGTTACATTCACTCCAAGCCTCATTCAGGGTCACACCCAGGGAAAGACAAGAGATTTACGGATCGTTCGTCGCAACAAATTGAGGCCGCGCTACAAGCTCGGATACGCGAGTGTAATCTCCATGACGCGTCCCGATTCGCGCGCGCAGAGAATCTCCATCACTTGCGGTACGTCGCTGCCGGCCCAGTCAAACGCGTAATACAACAATTCTAACTCGTGCTCCCCCTTCACGGAAGGCCCGGCCGAATTGGCATCTCCGTACAATTCGCTCACACGATCTTGCGAGTCGCCGAGCCGCAGCCCATGGCCCGTTTGCCAGTCCGTCTCATTGATGAATCTGTCGTGATGACCGGAACATTTTCCGGTGTCCGAAGCGATCGCGGAAATCGTCACGCTTTGGATCACGCCCTTGGCATCCACTTCCAGTTTGATCGCGCGCCCGGTGCAAGGGTCGTGCCATTCCGTCGTTCCGTCGCTCGACTGCGCGTCCGGCTTCGTGCGGAGGCGCCGCTCGGCGAACGCCAAGGTGTCGCGTCCGGGACGCAGCCCCACCAGCGTAACTTCGTTGGCCCGGGGGATTCGTGTCGCGGCATCGTCATCCTGAGCCTTCGCAGGAGCGATTGCCACGAGGACCACCGCCCCGCTAGCGAGCAGCAAGAATTTCGTCCAGCCGCGCCTCAAAATTCTCTTCTCCCTCCGACCATAGCCGGCTGCGCTCGGCGGGCACCGCCGTTTCAGCCGCGCGCATCCAGTTCATCAAGCGGCGAATATTCTCGCAGGTTTTTTCGCGGTACTCGCGCAAAGTTTCCGGCCACGACATATCCGCCAGAAATTTCGCTTCCATCGGATGCCGCGGCTCGCTCGATTGCGGACGAGCGCCGCTCGCGCCGTTTGCCCCCGCAGTGACCGATGGGGCCAGCAAATGAGCGTGCCCGGTGAAAAGATGTTCGAAGCCCAAGTCTGCGACGATGTGGCCGGCTTCGGCCGCGGCGCCCTCATCGTAGTCGGGGCCCTGCGCAATGATTTCCAGCTTCTGCGGCTGCTCGGACCACAAACCACTCTCCGCGTCGCGCACCCAGAGATCCCAGTACGCTTCCACTTCGAACGCTGTATCTGGGTGCGCGTGCTCGCGCGCCAGTTCCAGCACTTCGAGAGAAGTGGCCGGACTCGGCCGCAGGCCGTGATAGGCGACGGGCGTCTCGCCTGGGCCGAGCGCCCGAATCACGAGTGACTGAAATCCCTGCCGCGTCCGGGCGAAGGGGACGGTCCGCAGATACCGCTCGAAGTGCGCGAGTTGTTCGTCCTCGCCCGAGCCGGGCAGCCACAACACCGCGTACGCACGATTCGCCATAGGTCAGATTATACAGATTGTTGTGTTTAGGTCTGCCGCGCCGGGGGTCGGGTCAGGATTTTTCCGGCAGTTTCGGCCCGGAGGAAGGCCCGAGCAACCTCTGCCGCAGCGCGTCGCCAATTTCGGTGAAGACGCTCGAGCACGCAGCCCGCACGCGCTCTTCCGCTTCGTTTGCCAGGCGCTCGATCAGGTCGCCCGACTGCTTCGTCAGATCCGACACCGCTGCCACCAGCCACGAGTTCGACGCGTTTTCCAGGCGTTGCTTGTATTCTGCAATTGCCGTCTCGCCGAGACGCGCCAGGTCCTGGCGTCCTTGCTTTTCCTGCGCGAATCGCGCCGCCTTCCAGGATTCTGCCAGGGTTGTGGCCTGCGCATCGAGTTCTGTGCGCGCGGCGGCGACGCTGTTCCGGGTCTGGTCCGCCAGGCCCTCGCGGAATCTTGTTTCTGCCAGCACTTGCGCGGCATCCAAGTGCGACAGGCTCTCCCCCATCATCGCCTGGATTCGCGCCGCCGTTTGCTCGGCCGCAACGCGCACGTTTGCCGCAAAGTCCTCTTCCTGCTTGGACGCAATCTCCTCGGCGCGTTTGCCGAAGCCGGCCGCAACTTCGTTCGCCGCCTGCTGCGCCTGATCGCGCACGCGGTCTGACGCTTCGCGCAGGAGCTCCTCGATTTGATCCTTCGAGTGCTCGACGTAGCTGCGGCTGTAACGATCCAGCTCCGTAGCGAACACGCCCGATATTTCCCCGGCTTTTGTTCGCAGCTCGTCGCTCGCTTGTTCCAGGCCCTTTTCCATTGAGGCCTGCATCTGCGTCTGCACCTTTTTTTCGTACCAATCGGCCGTCTTGAACATCGACTCGAAAGCGGCATGCGTCGTGTCCGTCGTCTTCGCCTCGATCTCCGCCAGCCACTTGGCCTGCGACTCCCGCCCGATGCGATGGAATTCCTCTTCCAGGCCGTGTAGCGCTTCACTGGTGCGCGCCACCGCCTCCTGCAGCGAGAGTTCCGCAGCCTCGCGCAGCTGGTCCTGATGCGTCTGCAAGCTATCCTCGAAAACCTGCGAGTGCGACTGCAACTCGTCAATCGCGCCGCGCGCCCGATCGAGTTCCGGCGAAAGCCTTTGCTCGAATTCCGTAGCCAGCCGTTGCAGCAACTGCTGCGCCGCGGTCTCCAGCGCAAATTCCAGCCGCGAAGCCATCGAGCCGGCGACGCCCTCGGCTCGCCGGTTCATTTCCGCACTGTTCGCCTCGACCAGCGCCTCGCCACGCCTCGCCAACTCTTCGGTTGAGGCTCTCTTCAGCGCTTCGAGCGCGGCGGCGTGGTCTTCGGCGCGCGCGGCGGCGTCACGCATCTCCCCGATCGCCGTTTGCGCCTTGGACGATTCCGTCTCCAGCGCTTCTTTCAGCCGCGCTAGGCTCGCGTCCGCTTCCGCGGCCACTTGCGCGAGTTGTTGCCCCAGCTCCTCGATTCTCTGCGCGATCTGCTTCTCTATCTCCTGGGCGACCGGCTCCGAACTGTGCGCCAGCCGGTCCGCAGCCGCGCGCGCTGCGTTCTCAATCGACGTTTCGAGGCGCAGATCCCACCGGACCGCCGCCGACGCCAGATCCGTCTCCAGCCGCCCGCGCCAGCCGGTTTCCGCTTCCGCCATTACGGACGCCATTTGCTCCTTCAATTGCGAGGTCGCGCGTTCCAAGTCCGCCATCCGGACGCGCGCGTCCGCCACCGCGCTTTCCGCCATCTCCTGCCAGCGCCGGATCTCGCTCGATGCCGCGGTTTGCGCCGACTGCCGCGATTCTTCCACGCGTGACTCGGCCGCGTGAATCTCCAGTGCGAATGCCCCGCTCGCCCGCTGGACTTCTCCGAGCGCCTGTTCGAGCCGTTCCCTCACTCGCCGGTCGAATTCCCTCTGGCGAGACTCTTCGAGGCTTCCGAGTTCGGCTTCCAGCCGCTGGCTCGCCTCCCGCACGCGCTCGTCCGCGCCCTCGGCCCACTTCGACGCCAGCGATGCGAGTTCCGCTTTCCTGGCTTCTTCGAGGCGGGCGCGCGAATCGCGGAGCATCTCTTCGTGTTGCGCCGAAATCGTTGCCTGCACCGTTTTCTCGGCCGCGGCTTGCAGTTGATTCTGCAACGCCAGCATCAGGGGACGCGTTTCCGCCGCAACCGTTTGCGTCGCACTCTGCTTCACCGCCTCTTGCAGTTGCTGCCGCGCTTCGTTCAGCAAACGACTCATCTGCCGCGCCATCAGCACCGAAGGGTCGACGCTGCCGGGGCCGCCGGGCGCCGGCATCACGCGCACGTTGTCTTCCGATTGCGCTTCCTGCAGCGCCGGCGATTCGCCGGGCGGTAACTCCCTCGGAGTCAAAGATGGCTCGATCGCCGGCACGGTCCAGTCACCCTCGGATGCTTGCGCGGGCGCGGGAATCTCCCCAGGCGTCGCCTCGGGAATCGGGAACCAATCGGACGGAGGAAACGCGATGCCCCAGACGTTGCCCGGACTTTCCAGCTCGACGGCAATCTGGAAAAGTTCGCGCACGGTGTGCGGACGCTGGATCCACGTCACGCGTCCCCGGAAATTGCGCGGCTCGCGGCTCGCCTCTGGGTGCGGCACCTCGAAGCTGACCCACATGTTCTTCAGGACGTAATGTTTCGATTGGTAGCGGCAGCCGTGGCAGTTGATGACCAGCGTCGAGGTGCGTTCCTGGAACGGCCGCCCCAGCGCATCCACGCCTGTGACCGTCAGCGGAACCGCTTGCACGATGCGCAGGCTGCGCCGCTTTTGTGGCTCGAGTTCCCGGTGGGGAGAAGTATCCACGCTTGGCTACTCCTTGCAAACTGATCGCAGGTTTAACGATCCAAGGGTGGGCTGGGGACCGGGCACTCCCCCTCGGCGGCCAGAATTTACTACGTTTCCCGCTTCCGTACCAGTGTCGCCTCGCGCGGACCCACGCTTTGCGGCTGGCTAAAAGAGGCCGCCTATACATTCCTTAGACCGGCCGAGCCGAGCCCTTTGCGCGTCCCCGGAGATGCTCGAAAATCTCCCGCGCCACCCAAATCGGGCCCACGAGAAAATAGATCGCCCCTTGAAAGAACGCGGGATGATTGCTTTCCAACTTGTGCCCCAGGAAGAGCAGCACCCACCCACCGAGGAAAAGCCCCAGCCCCAACTTCCAATGCACAAGGATCAACGAAACGATGCCGGCAAAAATAATGGGAATTCCGAACACGTGAAGGACTCTATTCGAGGGATTCTTGTGCTCGTGATCGTACCGCCCCATGTATTCGGCCATTCCCGCCATACGCCCCCCGTCAACCCGGACGGTTCGCAGTGCCTGCCAGGCATTCTAGCGCTCGGGAAAAGCGCAATGGTGGGCTGGGCGCTACGCACACCGCCTTGCTAGCGGGAATCTACTACGTTTCCCCTCCTCCATGCCAGCCTCGGCCCCCCCGCAGGTGCCCGCCCTATGGAGTGCGGCGGCTCGACGCCGCTTTGACTCCAATATACTTTCGCCCCCAGTCACCCGGCGGCGACGTGCTGGAGTGGTATGATTCAACCGCGAATCTGGGTCGATAGAAAGAACTCGAAAGGGTTTGCCACCCACCTGTTATGGATGCCAATCGCAGAATAAAGTCGTCGATCAGAAATTCTGCGCACCTTTTGGGCCATCGGCGGAGTCTGTTTCATCTGAGAGTTGCCATCCTTTTGATCTTCTTGCTCGCTTCGTGGAGATTTCTCGCCAGCAGTGAGGCTGAGCGAGCTCAGAAAGAAGCACCGAAGCCGCTAATGGTTAAGTTGTCGGC
The DNA here is from genome assembly GCA_963819015.1 of Terriglobia bacterium. Classification (GTDB taxonomy): domain Bacteria; phylum Acidobacteriota; class Terriglobia; order Acidiferrales; family UBA7541; genus DASPOJ01. Next base: position 92,611 of record CAWFUN010000004.1, on the reverse strand, counting down.
GGCGCCGCGACGGGTGAACGGCTGCCTAGATGTGAGTATGGACCGAACCAATCAGTCGCCTCAGGCCATATACATTCCACAAATGGGTCTTCAAATTTCGACCTCAGCGCACGAAGTGAGTGAGGACTCAGAGGAAAGGAGGGGTCTGACGTGGATAAACATCTACGGCGCATCGGATTTGGTGAGTTGGGAGGCGCAGCCTCTGGCACCGGGGGCCGCCATTCACGATCACGAGTGTCTCGGTCCTTCGATCCGCGTCGCGAACCTGAAGAAGAAGACTCGCCGAGACATACCCTTGCGTGGGGTGCTGAGAATTGATGCGTTCTACTTCTTGACCGAAGAGGATTGGAAAAAGAATGAGTCACAGCATGAAGAGATGGAGCGCACTCCACCCGCGCAATGGAATAGGATCGTTATCCAGAACCCGATTGATGTGCGGATTGATGTGAAAATTCCGTGCCGCGGTGAAGATTGTGCCTCGCATTGCGATGCTCCCCCGTTGATCCTCCCTGGTGAGAATCGGATCTTCCCCGATATTTGGTACAACGCTCCAAGCATGAATGCGCGCGGCAAAGCTGTCTCGGAAGAATTGGCGGAACGCTTTCCGGGTTGTTCTGAGCCTAACGCTGGGCCCCGCTAAAGCAAGTGCGTTGTAAACTCTGATTACTCAGCTCGAGGAATTTGAGGGGCGTCATAGTTCGTGGCGGCCTTCCATGGCTTTGAGCATGGTGATTTCGTCGGCGTAATCGAGATCGGCGCCGACGGGAATTCCGACTCCGATGCGGGTTACGCGGACGCCTAGCGGCTTCAGCAATTTCGAGAGGTACATCGCGGTGGCTTCGCCTTCGGCGGTGGGATTCGTGGCGATGATGATCTCCTCGACCGTGTTGCCCTTGAGCCGTTCGATGAGGCTCTTCAGGTGGAGCTGGTCCGGGCCGACGCCCTGCAGCGGGGAGAGTGCGCCGCCGAGGACGTGATAGAGGCCGTTGTATTGCCGCGTTTTTTCGATCGCGGAGATGTTGTGCGGTTCCTCGACGACGCAAATCGTCTTGCGATTGCGCGTTGCGCTGGTGCAGTAAAGGCACGGATCGGTATCCGTGATGTTGTAGCAGATCGTGCACGAGCGGATTTTTTCTTTGGCGTTGCGGATGGCGTCGGCGAGGGCGAGCGCGTCCTCCTGGCTCGACCGCAACAGAAAAAACGCGAGGCGCTGCGCCGTCTTCTGGCCGATGCCGGGAAGACGCTTGAGCCGGTCGATCAATTGCGAGACGGGTTCGGCGAAATCAGGCATGAAAGGATTGGGGGAGCTTGCCCCGGTATCTCGAGGTGAAAAAGTTCGATGCGATCACGCCGGTCAGAACAGTCCCGGCAGTTTCAATCCGGCGAGGCCCGGCATGCTGCCCGTCAGACTCTTCATCTGGTTCGCAAGTTCCTCGTCCACGCGGCGTCCGGCTTCGTTCACCGCCGCGAGAATCAGGTCCTGCAGCATCTCCTGGTCTTTGCTCTTGAAAACCTCGGGCTCGATGCGCAGGTCTGTGACCTGTTTCTGGCCGTTCATTCTGACGACGACCATACCGCCGCCGGCGGAAGTTTCCACGTGCACGGACTCGACCTGCTTTTGCAGGTTTTCCTGCACTTGGCGGAACTGGGAGAGCAGTTGCTGTATCGCCTTGACTTCCATGTTCTAGTCCTCGCCGTGGCGTTTGACGTCGGAGATCTGGCCGCCAAACCGTTCCAGCATGGCGCGTACGATCGGGTCCTGCTCGAAGCGCGCGCGCAACTCACGAGAAGCCGCTGCCGCACGAACTTCGGTCGCCATCACCGGCGCGACTTCAAGTTTAACACAGACGCGCACTCCTTGGCCGAAGACGCTTTGCGTGATGTTGCGAAGTTTCTCCATCGGCTCGCGCGATTGCAGCATCTCCGCGAGCGCGCGGCTCTCGGTGGGGAAGAACAGCCGCACTTCGGCGCCGTCGCGCTCCCACCGGCTTGCGTGCTCGATCAATTCGCCGAGAAATTTCTGCTGCGAGAACGCCGCGGCCTTGATCGCGTCCACTTGCGCCGCTTCGAGCCCGCTGCCGATCTGCGCCATTTGCGCGACAGGTCCGGCCGGCGTTCGCGCAATGGGTCCATCGGCGGCGGAGGATTCGGGCGCGCTTGCGGATGCGCTTGATGCCGGAGATACGGGCGCGATTCTTTCCCCGCGAGGAGTTTCTGGCGGAGCGGCGGAGTGGGCGGAGGCAGGTTTCTCGCGCACAGGGATCTGAGGACCGGCGGAGACGGGCCCGCCACGGCGCGCAGGCTCCGCCCCTACATTCGGAGAGGGGGCTGCGCCTGCATTGGCTGCGCCACGCGCGGGACGCGTCGAAACGACGCCGCCCAGCTCCGCCAGCAGTTCTTCGAGCGGGGCGAGCCGACCCGCGTTGATCATGCGCAGCAGGCCCATTTCGAGATGCAGATGCTGGTCGGGCTGGCGGCGCAAATCTGCGTGCGTGTCCAGGAGAATCTGGAAGTGGCGCGTCAAATCCTCTTCGCTGAAATTCGCCGCCGCCTTCGCAACGCGTGGGCGTTCGTCCGGCGGCGCAGCGATGAGTTCGGAATCCGCGCCGCAGACGCGCGCGACGAGAAGATTGCGGAAGTGTCCGATGGCCTCGCGGCAGAAGCTGGCGAGATTCTGTCCGTCGGCGAGCAGCTTGTGCACGAGCTCCAACACCCGTTCGGCCGACTGCGCTTCGATCGCCGCAGTGAGTTCGTCGAGTTTTTCCTGCGGCACGACGCCGAGAATCTCGCGCACCTGCGCGTCGGTGATGGCGTCGCCGCCGTACGCGCGCGCCTGCTCCAGAAGCGAGAGCGCGTCGCGCAGGCTGCCTTCGGCCGCGCGCGCCATCACGCCGATCGCGCCCGGCTCAACCGTAAGCGATTCCTTGCCGGCGATGCGGGCAAGCGCGCCGCTGATCTCTGCAAACGACAGCGCGCGGAAGTGGAAGTGTTGCGAGCGCGAGCGGATCGTCGGCTCGAGTTCGTCCGGCTCCGTCGTGGCCATGACGAAAATTACTCGGTCCGGCGGCTCCTCGAGCGTCTTGAGCAGCGCGTTCGACGCTTCGCTGGTGAGCATGTGCGCTTCGTCCAGAATGACGACTTTGTAGCGCGAGGCCGCCGGCGCGTAGCGCACCATCTCGCGCAACTCGCGGATCTGATCGATGCCGCGATTCGATGCGGCGTCAATCTCGATGACGTTGAGCGAAGTGCCCGCGGCGATTTCCCGGCAGGAGTCGCATTCATTGCACGGCTCGGCGGCGGGACCTTTCGCGCAATTCAAAGCTTTCGCGAGGATGCGCGCGGTCGTGGTTTTCCCCACGCCGCGGGCGCCGCTGAAGATGTAGGCGTGCGCGACGCGGTTCGTCTGGATTGCGTTGCCGAGCGTGCGGGTGACGTGCTGCTGCCCCACGACCTCGGCGAACGTTTGCGGGCGCCACTTTCGCGCGATGACCTGGTAGCTCATTCGATTTGAGTTTGCCCCATACCCCGCGCCGCACGCTGTCTGCGACCCGGCAAAAACGATGAGAGGAACTTCGGGTACTCCGCGGCACACGAGGTGATCCCGCTACCGTTGCTCCCTTCCGGGCCTGGCGGGGTTTGCGGGGCCTGGTTGCACAGAGCCCGAAGTTCCACGCATCGGCAGTTTGGGATTTCCGAATCGTCCGGGAATCACAATCCGCAACGCGAGTCTAGCACAGCGAGTGGGAGCGAGGAAGATTCCGTCTGCCTGCCCGGCCGGCCGGCCGCGGGCGCAGATTCCTATTGACAGTCGATAGGAACGAGGCGTATACATATTGACGTTCTATAGGAGAGCATCGTGGGAGAACAAAATACGGATTTACTGCAGGGAACGCTGGACCTGCTGATCCTGAAGGCGCTGGCGCTTGGGCCGCGCCACGGCCTGGGGATCGCGCGGCGGATTGAGCAGGTCACGCGGGGAACGTTTCAGGTGAAGCCGGGCTCGCTTTTTCCGGCCCTCCACCGCATGGAAGAAGAAGGCTGGCTTTCTTCTTCGTGGGGAGAATCGGAGAACAACCGCCGCGCGAAGTTTTACCAGATCACGCGCGCGGGGCGGCGGCACCTCGGCGCGGAAACGCAGCGCTGGGCGCGCATCTCGAACGCGGTCGCGCGCGTGCTCGCGGTCAGTTGAGGAGGAAGAGAGATGCGCTGGCTCAATCGGGTGTGGAATTTCTTTCGAGGGCTCGTTCATCGGTGGGCGGATGAGCGGGAGCTAGACGCGGAGGTGCGCGGCTATGCCGAGATGCTGGCGGACGAGAAAGCGAGGCAGGGAATGAGCAAGCAGGAAGCGCAGCGGGCGGCGCGGATGGAGATGGGCGGGATCGAGCAAGTGAAAGAAGAAGTGAGAAGCGCGCGGGCGGGCGTGTGGCTCGAAACGCTGTGGCAAGACGTGCGCTTCGGCGCGCGCATGCTGCGCAAGAGTCCCGGCTTTAGTGCCATCGCAATATTAACGCTGGCGCTGGGGCTGACCGTCAACGCAACCATGTTCTTCATGATCAGCGACTGGTTTCTGCGGCCTTTGCCGGCAGCGGACCCGGGAAAGTTGGTGATGATCACCCAGAAGATACCTCAGTCGCCGATGCTGCTTTATTCTTCATATCCGGACTTCTTGGACTTTCAGCGCTCTGCCGAGGGAGGCAGCCCTGATTTTCCAGAGATGGCGAAGGCTTTCTCCGGAATCATGGCGTATCTGGAATCGGCAGTCCAGATGAGCCGCCCGGGCGAAGCCGCCGAAAGAACCTATGTGCATGTGGTCAGCGGGAACTACTTTACGGTGCTGGGTGCGCAACCAATGATGGGGCGGCTCTTTCTACCCGATGAGGGCCGCATCTCAGGCGCGGATGCCATCATCGTTCTTACTTACGACACATGGAAGAACCGCTTTGCCGCCGACCCGCATATCATCGGCCAACTTGTGAAGATCAACGGCCTGCCGTTTACCGTTGTGGGCGTGACGCAACCCAAGTTCGTGGGCGCGGCGTGGGGCACGGCTCTGAGCGGATTTGTGCCGATTTCGATGCTGCCGCTGATGAATCCCGGGGGCAACGAAGTCTTCACCAATCGAGGCTACTTATCGGTATTCATGATGGGCCGCTTGCAGCAGGGCGCCAGCCTTGCGCAAGCCCGTGCCGCGACCTCACTTGTGATGGCGCGTCTTCTGAAGGATTATCCTCAATATCACCCGCCGGTCGAAGCCACCGTGGTTCTGCACGAATCGATGTGCCGGCCTACTCCCTTTGTGGCCAACTTCATGCCGCTGGTTGCCGGCGCGCTGATGGTCCTGGCGCTGCTGGTGCTGGCAATCACGGTGGCGAATGTGGCCAATCTGCTCTATGCGCGCGCCGCCGACCGCGAGCGGGAGGTGGCGATTCGCGGCGCTCTCGGCGCCACGCGCTGGCGGCTGCTGCGGCAGTTGCTGGCCGAGAGCACGCTGCTGGCGCTCGCCGCCGGCGCCATCGGCGCAATGGCCGCCATCGCCCTTCCACACCTGCTCGGCAACATGTTCGTTCCCGGCGACTTTGCGCCCCCGTCCGACACCGGAACCGACTGGCGCTTGTTTGTCTTCACCTTTGCCGCCTCGTTGGCCACGGGCATCCTCACGGGACTGCTCCCCGCATTGAAGGCGACCCGGCTGGAGATTTTGCCGTTGCTGAAGAACTCACCTTCCATCGCTGGAACCCCCCATCGGCTGCGCAGCTTGTTGGTGATTGCCCAGGTGGCATTCTCGTGCGTAGTGCTGATCTGCGCAGGACTGGCGGCGCGCAGTGTGCAAAAGCTCGCGCAGGTAAATCTCGGCTTTCGTGCAGATCACATTTTTCTCGCTTCGGTCGATCCTTCGTTGCAACGCTACAGCGATGAGCGCAGCCGGCGGTTTCAAGCGCAGTTGCTCGATAAGCTCCGCGCCCTGCCCGGCGTCACCAGCGCCAGCCTCGCCACGCATCCGCCCTTCGATGGTGGAAGCGGCCAGCGCGCCGGCGTATGGCCCGAGGGTCAAACCCCAACCGAGAGCCAGAAATTTCTGATGGTTCCTTGTACGTCTGTCGAGCATGCCTATCTTCAAACTCTGGGCACGCGCGTTGTTGCGGGCCGCGATTTTACCGCACACGACGAAGAGGCCGCGCCGCGCGTAGTCATCATCAATCGAGTGCTGGCCCAGCAGTTGTGGCCGAATGGCGATGCCGTTGGGAAGCGCCTAGTGCTACAGGGAGACGCAATGCAGGTCGTAGGAGTGGTCGGCGAGATGCGCTACTATGCGATGACCGATACGAATCGGCCGCTGATCTTTTACCCGCTGACGCAGCATTTCCAGAACAACGTCACCATCGTTGTGCGCACCGGAATGGACCCGCTGCAAATCACCGCCTCCGTCAAGCAAGCCGTCGCCCAACTGGACCCCGATCTGCCGGTCTACAACATTCGCACCATGGATCAGCAGATCGCTAGCAGTCCGATGGCCATGGCTCCCATGCGCATGGGCACCATCATCGCGGGCGGCCAGGGCCTCGTTGCTCTCTTCCTCGCCACCCTTGGCCTCTACGCGTTGATCTCTCACTCCGTCAGGCAGCGCACCCATGAGATCGGCATTCGCATCGCGCTCGGCGCAACGCACGGCAAAGTGCTCCGCATTCTTATCCAGCAGGGTCTGCGGCTGGCTCTCATCGGCCTCGGCTTGGGATTGGCGGCCGCCTTCGCAGTGACCCGCGTGCTCTCCGGTGTGCTATACGGTGTCAAGGCCACGGATCTGCTCACATTTGGCGGCGTCTCACTGTTGCTGGCCGGCGTGGCCGTTTTCGCCAGCTACATCCCAGCCCGCCGCGCGTCTCGTGTCGATCCGATCGTGGCGCTGCGGTACGAGTAGCAGGAGGTAGAACTCATGCGCTGGCTCAATCGCGTGTGGAATTTCTTTCGAGGGCTCATTCATCGGCAGGAGGATGAACGAGAACTCGATGCAGAGGTGCGTTCATATGTGGAAATGCTTGGCGATGAAAAAGCCGGGCAAGGAATGAGTGCGCAGGATGCGCGGCGGGCGGCGCGGATGGAGATGGGCGGAATCGAGCAGGTGAAAGAAGAGGTGAGAAGCGCGAGAGCGGGGGTGTGGCTCGAAACGCTGTGGCAGGACCTGCGCTTCGGTGCGCGGATGCTGCGCAAGAATCCCGGCTTCACTGCCATTGCAATATTAACGCTGGCGCTGGGGCTGACCGTCAACGCCACGATTTTCTTCTTCGTCAACGACTTGTTCCTGCGGCCCTTGCCAGCAGCAGACCCTGGGCGCTTGGTGGTGATTGCCCAGAAAATTCCGCAGTCGGAGATGATGTTTCCGTTTTCGTATCAGGATTTCTTGGACTTTCAGCGCTGGGCTGAAGGGGACGGCCACGAAGTTCCGGAGATGGCGAAGACGTTTTCAGGCGTGATGGCCTATATGGAGACGCCTGCTCATCTGAGCCGGTCCGGCGAGGCCACAGAACGTACTTACGTGCACATGGTCAGCGGCAACTATTTTACGGTGCTGGGCGCGAAGCCCATGTTGGGGCGGCTCTTTTTGCCCAATGAAGGCCGTACGGTGGGCGCGGATCCGATCGTCGTTTTGACCTACGACACCTGGCACAGCCGCTTTGCCGCCGACCCGCGCATCATCGGTCAAACGGTGAAACTCAACGGCCTGCCGCTCACGGTGGTGGGCGTCACGCAGCCCGACTTTGTGGGCGCCTCCTGGGGCACGGCTCTGAGTGGATTTGTGCCGGCTACGATGCTGCCCCAGATGATCCCGGATCGTGCCTATCTGGTTTCCGACCGCGGCGACACAGCGTTCTTCATGATGGGCCGGTTGCAATCCGGCGCAAGCCTGGAGCAAGCCCGAGCCGCCGCCACGATTGTCATGGCGCGCCTGCTCAAGGACTATGCCGGGATGCACCCGCTGAATGCAGAGACCGTCGTTCTGCGCGAATCCATGAGCCGCCCCTCACCCTTTGTGGCCAATTACACACCGCTGATTGTCTTTGCCCTGATGGGCCTGGCCCTGCTGGTGCTGGGCATCACGGTGGCGAATGTGACCAATCTGCTCTACGCGCGCGCTGCCGATCGCGAACGAGAGGTGGCAATTCGCTGCGCTCTGGGCGCTACGCGCTGGCGCCTGCTTCGCCAGTTGCTGGCCGAAAGCACGCTGCTCGCCTTGGCCGCCGGAGTCATTGGCGCGATGGCGGCAGTGCTTCTCAGTCCCATTCTCTACAGCGGGATCGTGCCGGGCGACATGGCACCCCCATCCGACACCGGCACGGACTGGCGTTTGTTCGTTTTCACGTTTGTTGCGTCGCTGGCCACGGGCATCCTTGCGGGGCTTCTGCCTGCGCTGAAGGCGACCCGCCTTGACGTTCTGCCGCTGCTGAAGAATGTGCCGACGATTGCGGGTAACCGCCATCGCTTGCGGAGCGTGTTGGTGATCGGCCAGGTGGCCGTCTCCTGCGTGGTATTGATCTGCGCCGGACTTGCGCTGCGCAGCGTGCAAGAGCTGTCGCAGGTGAATCTCGGTTTTCGCGCCGATCACCTCTTCCTCGCCTCGGTCGATCTCCGGCTGCAGCGGTATAGCTATGACCAGGGCCGCCGCTTTCAAGAGCAATTGTTGGAAAAGGTCCGCGCCTTGCCGGGTGCGAGCGACGCCAGCCTCGCGGATTCCGTTCCATTCGACACGGGCAAAGGTATGCGCGCCGGCATCTGGCCGGAGGGTCAGACCCCGACGGAGAGCCAGAAGTTCATGAACGTCGCTTGCTATGCCGTCGATCATGCTTTTTTGCAAACCTTGGGGACGCGCATTGTTGACGGCCGCGATTTTAATGAACGCGACGACGCTTCCGCGCCGCGTGTGGTCATCATCAACCGGGTGCTGGCCCAACTGCTTTGGCCGAACGACGATCCTGTTGGGAAACGCCTGAGGCTCCAGGGCGACCACCTTCAGGTCGTTGGCGAGGTCGGCGACCTGCGCTATTGGGCCGTGACAGACACGAATCGGCCGCTTGTCTTCTACCCGTTGACGCAGCATTACGAGGGCAATGTGACCGTCGTCGCGCGGACGAGAATGGACCCCGCGCAGCTTACTCTGTCGGTGCAGCAAGCCGTCGCGCAGTTGGATCCCGATCTCCCGCTCTACAACATTCGTACGATGGAGCAGCAGATCGCTGGCAGTCCGATGGCCATGGCTCCGATGCGTTTCGGTACAGTGATTGCGGGAACGCAGGGCCTGATTGCTCTTTTTCTAGCCACTCTGGGCCTCTACGGATTGATCTCTCACTCGGTGAAGCGGCGCACGCATGAAATCGGCATTCGCATCGCGCTGGGCGCCAAACCCGGCAACGTGCTCCGAATCACCATCGTGCAGGGTTTGCGGCTTGTTCTCATCGGCCTCGGCCTGGGATTGGCTGCCGCCTTCGCGGTCACGCGCATGTTGTCCGGCGTGCTTTACGGAGTGCAGCCCACGGACGCGCTCACCTTTGCCGGTGTCTCGCTGCTGCTGGCTGGCGTGGCCGTTTTCGCCAGCTACATCCCAGCCCGCCGCGCGTCGCGTGTCGATCCGATCGTGGCGCTGCGGTACGAGTAAGCGCGTGCGCCGTTGACACCCGCTGATATCTAGTTCAACCTCCAAGGCGCAGAACTTCAATCGGAGGCGCTTCCCGTGGCACCTGCTAGAGATTCGGCACGCGAATTGTTGCGTCACACCGTCGCGACGGTGGCATATCGCGGAGGGAAAGCGCTTCGCGGCACGCCGGCTGGATTTGCGGCGTTCGCGGCGGGCGCGACAACGCGCACGCCGGCGCAGATTCTTGCGCACATGGGCGATCTGTTCGATTGGGCGCTTTCGGTCGCGCGCGGGGCAGAGACTTGGCACGACTCGACGCCGCTCGAATGGGACAGGGAAGTCGAGCGATTCTTTGCGGCGCTCGCGGCGTTCGACGCGTATCTTGCGTCGGACGAGCCGCTCGGCGCATCGCTTGAAAGATTATTTCAAGGGCCGATTGCGGATGCGTTGACGCACGTGGGGCAACTCACGATGCTGCGGCGTTTGGCGGGCGCACCAGTTCGCGGCGAAAATTATTCTGTCGCGGAGATCGCGGCCGGGCGCGTTGGAAACGCGCAGAAGCCGCCGAAGCGGGAATTCGATTGAAGCGCGAGACGCGCGCCTTGGGCGGCGAATCGCGTCTTGCGGCGCTGCCTCACGCGGGCGACAAGTCCCGCCTGACTTGCACCCTTCGATTGTTCTGTAGACAAAACTACTTCTTTAAGCGAACCTACAAGCGGTTCAGCGCATCCAATTACTCACAATGTCTTCACGCTCTGTGAGCCCGAGTGTTCGCGCCAGCGACGTACTGTCCGCGTGGTGGGGCATTTTGCGCGGGCATGTGCCGATGCTTTCGATCGAGATCACGCGGGAATGTCCGCTGAAGTGTCCCGGTTGCTACGCGTATGGCGAGGAGCATCTGGGAGGCGGTGCAACGCTTCGGGAGCTGCGCGATTTTCATGGCGACGCGCTCGTCGAGGGCGTGATTGGACTGGTGCGATTTCACAAGCCGATTCACGTTTCGCTGGTGGGCGGCGAGCCGCTCATTCGTCATCGCGAGTTAAGCCAAATTCTTCCTGCGCTGAGCGCGATGGGCGTCTTCAGCATGGTGGTAACCAGCGCGGTAATCCCCATACCTGCGGAGTGGATGAAGATCCCGCGCTCCCGAGTGGCGGTTTCGGTGGACGGTTTGCCGGAGCACCACGACGAGAGGCGGAAGCCGGCGACGTACGAGCAGATCCTGGAGAATATCAAGGGCTGCGAGGTGAACATCCACTGGGTGGTCACGCGAGCGATGTTCGAGAGACCCGGTTACCTTGGGGAGTACGTATCCTTCTGGAGCGCGCGGCCGGAGGTGAACCGGATTTGGTTGAGCGTCTATACACCGCAGATTGGAGAACAGAGCGCGGAGATACTGACGCAAGAGGACCGCGAGTCGCTTGGGCGGCAGTTGCCCGCGTTGCAAAAACAATATCCCAAGCTGCTGTTCAACGAAGGGCTGGCGCGGGCGTTTTTGAAGCCGCCGGCGAATCCGGACGATTGCCTCTTCGCGAAGATGTCGGCGAATTATTCGGCGGACCTGCGCTCGCGCGTCGAGCCATGCGTCTTCGGGGGCTCGCCCGATTGCTCACAGTGCGGTTGCGCGGCGAGCATCGGTCTGCACTGGATTCGCGACGTGAAGATTGCGGGTCCACTGAAGGTTGGGCATATGGTGGGAGGATCCGTCAACGTCGGTCTGGCTGTGAACCGGTTGCGGCGGCGCGTGTTCCGGCCGACTCGGTGGGAGCCCGGCATCGCGCCGGCGCCGGAGAATTCCAACCTCGTCCGCATCGAGCCTTCGGGCGCGACGGATCTGGGCGATTGACGCAAGGGGCGTGGATTCTGTTTGGGAGTCGTGGGAGCGCGCACATTGCTTTTTGGAACCTCGGCAGGAATCGCCGCCCGCTTTGCAGGCCAAGTAGAAGTACACTTTCCCCGGGTGATTTCCTCCACACCCTGACCGGCTGGGCTCCCGCAGGGCACGGCCGGTTCCGCGGCGCCAGCGGAACGCCTCACGTGACGAGGCACAGGTGGCACGGCCACCAAGGCACGCACGTGTCCACCCAGCGCCCGCCTGCTGCCTGCCGGTAGGCAGGGCAGGCAGGACCGCGCGGCCAAGGAGGAAAGTGATGAAGCGATTTGTGTCGTTAGGCGCTGCGTCCCGAATCTTCGGGGCGGGATTGTTGCTGTTTACGCTGGCGGCGATTCCGCTGCATTCCCAAACCAATCAACTTTTGCAAGGCACGCAAGTACGTTTGACCTTGCAGACCGGCCTGACCACGTCGGTGGCGAAGAGCGGAGATCCGTTCACTGCCGTTGTTGCCGAGCCGGTGTCCATCGGCGATCAAGTGGTGCTGCCCGCGGGAACGCGCGTCACGGGCGTGGTGGGAGGAGTCATCCACAGCCGCCACTTTGCATTGTTTCGGGGGCAGGCGGCGATGAGCTTGAACTTTCGCTCCATGCAAATCGGAGATCACGAAGTTCCGATTCGCATGAGCGTCATGGCGATCCGGAAACCCTCGGAGGACGCAGGCGAGCTCGGCAAGAAGCGCCGAGACATCAAGGTCGAAGAGGGCGAAATCGTCCGGGAGAAGCCCGACATCACCGGGACCGTCCTTGACGCGGCGATCGGGACGGGCGGCGGCACCGTGGTGGGCTTCGTGTTCAGCCATGCCGTCCGTGGATTCGGGATCGGACTCGCAGGCTCCGCGGTTTACGTCTTGTCCAAGAAGGGCAAAGAGGTTCGACTACCCGCGAATACCACCCTGCTTGTGCGCATGGACAATACCGTCGAGCTGCCGAGAATGTCGGCGGAAATTCAAGGCAACACCGGCGGCGGACAGTAGCTTTGCGCGTTGCGTTCTTCTGTTAGAAACCAAGATGGCGACCCCGCATGCGGGGTCGCCGCTATGAATTCGCAAGGAATTACAGTTCTTCCGAAGGCTGCGGAGGCGTGTCCTGACGAAGTTGCTGAGTGCTCAACAGCGCGAGGCGCAGGCAAAAGAATGCAAAGTTGTCAGCTTGGGGGCTCGGCCGGTGCCTTCGGCGGAAAGCTCACTTCCCAAAATTTGTCGTTGCGGAGCTTCAGCGCGCCCACCAACCAAAGTTCGCCGTCCTGCGCGCGCCATATGATTTGGAACAATTCGGCGTGTGCCGCATCGCGGTCTTCGCCTTGGCGATTCCGAAGCTTAATGGCGACCACATCACCGCGGCCCACCCGCTCCTTCAGAGCGAATCGGCAGCCGGACTCGCTGATGTCAGTCGTTTCCGTGTTCTCGGCAAAGAGCACACCCTGACGATTGAAACCAGAGACTTCAATCGAGAACCTCAGATTGACACGTTTGCCCTTGCGGCGATCGCGCGTAACTTCCCGGCTCAGCGTTTCCCAGTCCGTGACAACATTCATGAGAATCCCCCAGGGTCAGAAGCAAAGGGAGCACGCTCCGTGCCAGAAACGCGGGTCGTAGAGCGCTGAAACCAAAGACATTAGACTGGCCAGCACTGAGAACCAGTGCAGCAAGTCGGAACACTGTTCGCGCGCGGTACACGATCCGCTGTCCGCCTGCGCGCGATTCGTTTCTGTTCGGGAGCGGCGGCCGGCGTTCAGGCAGCGGATTCGCCAGCCTTCTGCGGACCCTGCACGCGCTTCAAGAAGCGATAGAGACTGGTGCGGCCGATGCCCAGGATTTGCGAGGCGCGAACACGGTTTCCCTCGCACATGTCCAGGACGCGCTCGATGTGCTGGCGCCGCACCTCCTCGAGCGCAACAGGGCGCCATGCGTCGCCGGCACGTCCCACAGCGAGCATGGGCTTCTGCAGATTCTCGGGCAGATCGTCCACGTCAATAAACTCATTGACGGCCGTGAGCGCCGCACTCGAAATCACGTTTTCGAGCTCGCGGACGTTTCCGGGCCAGGGATGCTGCAGGAGCACGGTTTGGGCGCGGCGGGTGAGCCCGCGGATCTGCTTGCTGTACGCTGCGTTGTATTTTTTGAGGAAGAATTGGATGAGCAACGGCACGTCTTCGAGGCGCTCGGACAGACTGGGGATGCGAATCTGAATCGTGCTCAGCCGATAGTACAGGTCTTCGCGGAAGCGGCCCGCGAGGACTTCGGCGCGCAGATCGCGATTCGTGGCGGCAATCAGTCTGATGTTGACGCGCCGCACCTCGGGCGAGCCGACCCGTTGAATTTCGCGGTTCTGGATCACGCGAAGGAGCTTGGCCTGCATGGAGATCGAAGTCTCGCTGATTTCATCGAGAAAGACCGTGCCCCCATTGGCGTATTCGAACAGGCCGGCGCGCGTATCCGTGGCGCCGGTGAAGGAGCCACGGATATGGCCGAAAAGCTGACTTTCGAGCAGTGAGTCCACAATCGCGGAGCAATTGCAGATAGCGAAGCGCTGCTGCGAAACGGGACTCATCACATGCAGCGCGTGCGCCACGAGTTCCTTGCCTACACCGGTCGGGCCGACCAGGAGAACGTTCGTATAGTGCCGCGCGACCTTTCGAGCCAGCTCAAATACCTCGACCATGGCGGGGCTCTTTCCGACGATTCCGTGGAATTCGAGATCGGAGAGCAGTTGTTGCTCCAGTTCGCGGATGCGGCGCCTGCGGCGAAACGAATCCGTTATTTCATCGAGGGTTTTTTTCAGGCGCCCTCGCTCGATCGGCTTCGGGAGGTAGTCGTACGCGCCGCGCTTGATCGCTTCGATGGCGGAATCGAGCGAATAGAAGCCGGTCATCAAGATCACGTAGACGCCAGGGTCGCGTTCGAGGGCCTGCTTGAGAAAGGTCAGGCCATCCATGGCGGGCATGCGCAAGTCACAGAGCACGACCCGGCAGCGCCCTTGGCTGATCATGTCGAGAGCGCGCAATGGATCTGTCGTCCCGATCGCCTCGCAACCAAGGCGCTCGAGGCTTGCGCTCAGCATCTCGACCATGGAGGTGTCGTCGTCCAAGATGCATACGGGCACCAGATCACGGGTTGGGAGCACAGAGTGTTCTTTCGCGGGCGGTTCTCTTGTTGCAGTGGTGGTGTTCATGCCCTGCAACTACGGCACGGCGCATGCCAAAATGGCAGCGAGATGGAGTGTTCCGATAACCGAAGAGAGTCTTCCAGCGGCCGGGAGTTGCGAGTTCGCCAAAGCGAAGAAACATCAGAGTTTAGAGGCGACCTGCGAAGGAGTGGAGTGCATCCCTTTCCTGCCAATCCAGAACTAAGCGTGCTCAGATGGAAGAAACAGCGGGGCAACCAGTCCCATTTCGGCGCCCTCCGGCAAGATTCTTGTTTCATTCTTGAACCGGACACCGGTTCGCTCTACAGGCGCCCTGACGCGTGATGTTCTTGCTTCAGTTGAGCGGAAGGTCAAGCATTGTGTTGAGTTCATCGTAGAGTTCCAAATCGAACCCGAGCGTGCGTGAATATTGACCGGTCCCCGGTGCCCCTTCGCAGATGTATACGGACTGGCTCCCCGGAGCCATTCCAGGGTCTGACTCGAACAAGACTGCCATGCGAATCTCTTCGAGGGTGGCCGCGCGATCGAGCATCAAGTTGTCACACCAGCCGGTTCTCATGAACGTTGACCTCAGGTAACTGGGTCTTGCGGGAGTTCTCGTGGCCCGATTCGTTCACACGAGGATGACAGGGAACCAATTTCATTTCGAGAGCACCACGCGAGCGCTGGTCCGGGACCAACTCCGCCAGGTAGGCGATGGGAACGGTGACGCTGTCGGACTTCTGCAGCAGCAGCCGCGCGAACACCACGGAGCCGTCGCGCACCGCTTCGCGGATCGAAACACGCTTCTCGCCTTTTTCGTTCCAGCGCAATTCGGTTCGCTCAACGAAGAATTCGCCGTCGACGTTCCAGCCGGATATTTCTATCGGATAGACCGTAGCTGTAAGAGATTCAACTCCCATAGCTCATCTCTCCCGAGTGGGTAGAAGCAGTCGGCCGACCAAAGGGCCGACTGCGCAACATGTTGCTGCGTAAGGAGTTAGCGCCGCACGGCGCACCTGAGTGCTGTTCCAGGAGCACTCATTTGAATATAACTGTCCGCTTTTGAAACTCTGTAACAACGAACAGGCGCAGCGACGCTTCTGGGACGCGAGACGCCGGACTGCGGAAGCCTTTCCGCCCAAGCCGGAGAACCCTGGCGGTGGAACTATGCGCACGATTGCGCGGCCCGCACAGAAGTGGAATATGATTAGGCGCCATGGCTATGCGAACCCGTTACGGATTGCAGGCGGTTGAGAATTGCCTGACGCGCCCGTTGCTTCAGGACAGGGTATTCAGCAATTTGTCGCGGCGGGCCGTCGAGGACCTCCAGGAAATCTCATCGTCGGCGACTTATGAAAAAGGTTCGGTGCTATTTACGGAGGGAGAAGAGTCGCGCGGCGTATTCGTCCTGGGGAACAGCAGGGTGAAGCTTTCCGCGAGCTCCCCATCGGGGAAATCATTGATTCTGCGCATTTCTGAACCCGGCGAAGTCGTCGGGCTTCCCAGCGCGATTTCCGGCAAGCCGTACGCGGCCACCGCCGAGGTGCTGGAGTCGACGCAGGCCAGTTTCATTCCGCGGGAGGCGTTTCTGGAGTTCCTGCGAACGCACGGAGAGGCTGCGCTGAAAGTCGCGGAGATTCTGAGCGACATTTATCATGCGACCTACCAGGAAGTCCGGTACCTCGGGCTTACGAGTTCTGCGGCGGAAAAGCTGGCGCGATTCATCCTCGACTTGGCTGCAGCAGCGGAAGCACATGACCGTGCGCCGGGACGCGACCGCGGCTCACATCGAGCGACACTCACTCTCACGCACGAAGAGATCGCAGAAAGAATCGGCGCCTCGCGCGAGACCGTCACGCGCGTGCTTGCGAGTTTTCGGCGGAAACGGCTGGTCGAGACGCATGGTTCAAGCTTGAGCGTGACAAACCGGACCGGCCTAGAGAAGATCGCGCACGCCTGAGCCTCGACCGCCGCGAGCGGTGCGATTCCGATCGAGAGTGAGAATTGCATTGGATAGGCAGGGCAAGGGCGGGATTGCGTGGCGAGCCGATGACATGCGCGCAGTCTATGCTAGAATTTCTTCACTCGGTGCGCCCGTAGCTCAGCTGGATAGAGCGTCTGGCTACGAACCAGAAGGTCGGGGGTTCGAATCCCTCCGGGCGCGCCACTTCCGTGTTTTCGGTCTTGAAAGATTATGTCGAAAGGCCTTCTGTGAGTGGGACAAATAGTTCGACTCGAAGCGGTCAGATTCTCCTCCTGTCTGCATGCCTGTCCTTCGCCAAAATTCCATCCGCGCTGAAGTTGCCCAGCATCGCGGATCGGAATTTAGGCGATGTCGGATTTTCCTTGCTTTAGACCCGCTGTAAGCAGTCATCGCGCGCGATCAGGGCGTGCAGGACCATTTCACTCGTTGCCGACAACGGTGAGACTGCGGCTTCGCGCCTTTGTCGGGTGGCTATGCCGCTCGGGCATAGCGGTGATGCAAGCCACCGAGCGTTGGAAGTGCGAGCACGCGACGGCGATGGATCGCGGAAGCCCTCTTGCCGGGTGTCTCCTTACCTAGGCCCAGATGCGTTCGGTCCTCGTGGTAGTAACGAACACAGTCTGTAAGCACACGCTTCGAATGAACTTCGTTGAATGCGATGACGTGGTCGAGCAAATCACCGCGAGCACTCTCGATCCACCGTTCTGCTATCCCGTTCTGCCAGGGGCTTTCAAAGGATGTCCGAACCGGACGAACGCCCAAGGAGCGGACGGCCAGGCCGACTTCAAAGCCGTACTTGGAATCGCGGTGGAAGATCAGGAACTTCGGAGCCAACTGGAAGGGGAACGCTTCGCGGCGCGCCCCGCGTGGGATCCTCCGCGACCATGCGGAAGATCAAATGTCGGAGCTCTTTGGAAGCCCTCTTTCTGCCAATCGCTCGACGTACTCCTGAAATCGCCCGCCAGTACAGTGCAAATCCAGAACGATGCCAGCGGACTACAGTCTCGGGACTGACGACAATGAGGGCCTGCTTCCAGCCAGACCAAAACCGTCTTGCCATCATCCTGAACAATTTGTCGAGCAGGTTAATTCGAGGCCTCGGATGTTTTCGTCTATAGACCGCGAGTTGCTGCCGAAGAGCTACATTTTCGAGCCAGAGACTTCGTCGCGAGGGGGAAAGGTAAACAATTGCGGCCAGCAAGAGACCGGTGGTGTGTAACATGGCTCGGCGCTACCGCACGTTGCCTGTGAATGACAATCGCGTACGTTGTTGAAATCAAGAACGGACAGAGTATTAGCGAGACACAGCCTCGGCGCTGGCCGAGCTTCGGTCTGCCCTGAAGGGATTCATGGCACGGATGTCGTGAGCGTGTTAGAGAAGTGCCTTTTGCTTTAGGTCCGGTGCGGCCTGCCTCACATTATCCAGCCTACCGAAATCGACCCAATCATATTCATCGGCGCGAAAGGCGAGGATTCGTTCTCCTTGAGCGGCGAGATGGAGATACGCGCTAATAATGGAAAAAATGCCTTCTTCAGTCATTTTCGCAAGAAGACGAGGCGAAATAACGTGGATGCCGGAAAAAGCCAGCGCCTGCAACTGCTGTGAAGATCGAACCAATTCATCTTTCTGATCGCGTCCAAGCCGTCGGCCGCAGAGCTGAAGTCGCTCGTCAAAGAGAAGGTATCGGGAAGTCTCGCGGTTTTGTACCATTAGTGTTGCAAGAGCCTGATTCTCAGTATGAAATTGCACCATGCGGCGGAGATCAATCGTGCTTGTTACGTCGACATTGTGCAAGATGAACGGCTCATCCAAACCTTGGGAATCTTCGAGAAAGAACCAGCCGGCCCTTTTCAGTCCGCCACCAGTATCGAGCAAGACGTTTTCACGAGAAATTTCGATGCGCATGTGAAAGTTATCGTTCGATTGGAGGTAATCTAAAATCATATCGGCAAAGTGATGCACGTTGATAATCACATCGCGGATTCCGAATGCGTATAATTGACGAAGTGTGATCTCTAGCAGGGTACGCCCAGAGACTTCCACCAATGCCTTGGGGCGATTGTCGGTCAGTGGCCGCAAGCGCGTGCCTAGGCCCGCGGCCAAGATCATCGCTTTCATTTACCTAGCTTCTCCAATTCACTATGCCTCACAACCACTTCCAGCCCGCCCTTCCCGCGCAGGTGTCTTGCTAATTGCTCTGCCAGATACACTGATCGATGTTCTCCTCCAGTGCAACCGAAAGACACCATCAAACTCTTGAAGCCGCGACGCTGGTAACTGCTCACGCTGGCGTCCACCAATGACATGACGTTTGCAAGAAACTGATGAACGGTCTCCTCCTGCATCAGATAGTTGATCACGGGTGCGTCTTTGCCTGTGAGATTCATAAACCGCTCCTCGCGGCCCGGGTTTGGGAGACTGCGAGCATCAAAAACGAACCCTCCGCCGTGTCCGGCGTCGTCGTGCGGCAAGCTCTGGTGGAATGAAAAACTGACGATCGTAACGACGAGGTTCTCTGAGTCAGAACCGACTCGTTGTAATTTCTCAGAGGCCAGCATACTCCTGAATGCGGCCATCAGAGTTGGTAACTTGACAGGGAGCGTCACATTGTGAAGCAGCCAACGGACGTTCTTCAGCGCGTACGGCACGCTCTGCAGAAAATGAGGTTTGCGCTCATAAAAGCCACGAAAACCATAGGCTCCCATCGCCTGCATGATTCGCACGTAAACGTAGGCATAGTAATGCCGCATGAACACACTGCGCTCAAGCTTCATGAAACCAGATAGTCTTTCAAGATAAAGATCGAGTAATTGATGGCGCAGTTCCGGTGGCAGATCGGCCTTTGCATCATATAAGAGCGAAGCGATGTCGTATTGCAGCGCACCCTTGCGGCCGCCCTGATAATCCAGGAAAAAGGGGTGGCCCTCGCGCAACATGACATTGCGCGATTGGAAATCCCGATAGAGAAAGAAGCCGCGGTCAGCCTCTAGCAAGAATCTTGCCAATTGTCTGAAATCATCTTCTAGCGCTTGTTCGTTGAAGGGGATCCCGGCGAGCTTAAGAAAGTAGTACTTGAAGTAATTCAAATCCCAAGCAATAGACTGGCGATCGAAGCTGTCGCGCGGATAGCAGAATTTGTAATTCAAATCCCTGCCAGCTTCGACCTGAAAGCGTGGTAACACCGCCACAACCTTGCGATATGCTTCGACTACTTGGGGAGCAACGCTTTCATCAACACGATTCTTCGAGAGAAACTGAAAAAGGGTCGTGTCTCCCAAGTCCTCTTCGAGATAAGCACCCAAGTCCAAGGCATCGGCATAGATTTCGGGCACGGGCAGGCCGTGTTTACAAAAATGCCTGGAAAACTCAAGAAATGCAGAATTCTCCTCATATACATCATACAGAATGCCAATCGCGCTGTATTTATCGTTCGCAAGCCGGAAAATTTTACGCCCCGATCCACCAAGCTCTCCCTGCAGCGACTGCATCTGCAGTACCGGTGAGCGAAAGTGTTGCTCGAAAAGTTTCTCGAGGACATCCATGAATATGTTCCTATGTATTCATTCTGAAGAATTACCAACGCAAGTTATTCTAACATCGCTCGTTCTCGATGGAGGGATCTGGTTGACGGCGTAGGCCTGTGACCGGACCCCCAAGCGTCTCCCTCGACGAGCGGTACTTTAAACAAAAGGATGCGGTTGAAGACTACCTCGCCAAGCAGGTAAGAGAGGGCAAGATTGAATTGGCCATGGCGCAAAAGGGGATTGCGACCGAATGGACGCAATATCTAGAAGATGCCAAACAACACTCACTCCGAGCGGACGTGATTTGCTTTGCCGGTTAATATTAACTCTTGGCAAGTTGTACGGCGTCCCAAAACCTTCCGTCACAGATAATCGCGCGGGTCAACGGCGCCCGCATACACATCACTGGGCGAGAATGGGGTGGACTATAGTTTGCCGTGGTCTACGCACCTGTAGTGATCCCCCTCCAAGACTGGACAGTACTGAAAAGCGAGGCCCTGACTGTCTGAATTAGACGGGGCACTACAGCTGGCTGAATTGAATATCCGCGTCGTCTTTGATCTGACCGCAAGAATCAAGCACATGAAGGAATCGAACGGATGCGCCTCGCCAAAATGAAATCCGGAGGCAAATCCCATCGGTCTTGGTCGTAGCTACTCAACCCAGGTCCTCGCTGAGTTACGGACAATCTACGGACAATTGGGAAGGTCTAAAAAGGCGTTTCCGATTCGTAAGCGACACCAAAGAAAGCACTTAGATTTTGATTTTCTCTGGCTACGAACCAGAAGGTCGGGGGTTCGAATCCCACCGGGCGCGCCACTTCTTGAGTGGTTTCACTTCAAGTTCCTTCGATGCCCATTCGATCTTCTATGCTCTACCGCGCGCTTCCTGTTGGACTGTAGCGCGACCGATACAGGCAAAAACGAACAGTACCAGGCCACAAATCCAACCACCGAGACTGAATGACCCAGAAAAGTGGAAGGCAATGACAACACCGCTGCTGACGAGGATCGCGCACAAGGGAATGAACATGCGCATGCCATAGAGAAAAGTAAAAGGAAGATAGTGCGCTCCCAGCAGGATCATGAGCGCGGGATAAAACAAGTTCAAACGAAATTCGGTTACGGGAACCAGCAGAAGCATGCACAGCGGCAGCGTAAACGCGATCTGCCACCCAAGATTCCACAATGGGTTGCCTCGCGTGAGATACGTAGGCCCGCCGGTTAAACGCACTAACATTCGGGTGGCCGGGAATATGAAGAAACCGGCGACCACAATAGTAAATATAGCCGTACGTGGACTAACCCAAGTTCCGAGAGCGGCAGACGCCAGCCAGATCGCCGACGAGACAAGTTGACCCCAAAAGCCGCCGATGAAGACAGTACGTACTTCGCGTTGAGCGTCCTGCACGAGCATGTTCGAGCCCTCCGAGAAAGATGATAAGAAACGTTCAGGCAGTCTAACTTGTCACAGCGCAATTTTGAATAAGGAGATGCATCGATTTCCCGTCGACGAAGAATCGCGGCCCTTGAAGGCCGAATCATCAGGAAATGTTCGGCACACGTTCGGAAGCGATGCGCAGGGAACGATCCCCAAAGAGCGGTCAGAGGCGCGAGGTGCGCTTTGCGTCTTTCCATTTAGCCAGTAGCCGACAATCTTGGTTTCATCTCCGGCATCGAAAGGGTCTGCGGGGGCACCCGCCGCCCGGCGCGTCGCGCTCCAACCCGGAAGCTAACACTCCCTGGCTCGCGCTTTGACTCCGGCCAAGTCCTCGAGCACCGTAATCACCGCAGAATGATCCAAATCGCCGCGTCCCTTGGCAAGCAGCGCGCTGAACAATTCGTGAGCGAGCGCGGTGGCCGGCAGCGAAACGTGCAGTTCGCGCGCGGTGGCCATGATGATGTTCAAATCTTTATAGTGAAACTTGCTCTTGAACCCGGGCGCGAAATCCCCGGCGATGATTTTAGGTCCGCGCACGTCCATCACCCGGGTTTGCGCGTACCCGCCGCTCAGCACCTTGAGGATGACGGCGGGCTCCACGCCTGCTCTCGTGCCCAGTACCAGTGCTTCGGCCATGCCCACGAAATTCAGCGCCACTTGAACTTGATTGCATGCTTTGACGATCTGCCCGGCGCCATTATTCCCGCAATGCGTGACCACCTTTCCCATCACCTGGAAAATGGGCAGCACCTCATTAAAGAGGTCGAGGGGTCCACCCACCATGATGGACAGCCCGGCGCTCTGCGCACCCACCTGCCCGCCACTGACCGGCGCATCGAGACAGCGCACTCCTTTGGCTGCGAGCGTCTCGGCCACGCGGATCGCCATTTGCGGGGAAATCGTGCTCATGTCGGCGTAAATCTGACGGGCACGGGCACCTTCGATGATCCCATCCTTGCCCAGGGCGACCTTTTCGACGTCCGGGGAGTCCGGCACCATGGAGATGATCACATCGGAGCGCTGCGCGACCTCCCGGCAGGAGGAAGCCTGCGACGCGCCCTTGGCCACCACAGGTTCTGCGGCCGAGGGGACGATGTCGTATACGACGAGGGGATAGCCGGCATTCAACAAATGTGCGGCCATGTGCTGTCCCATAATTCCCAACCCAATAAAACCAATCCGCTGTTTTTCCATTGGATTTCTCCAGGATGATGAACCTGCGGTCCTCTCAGCGCCCGGCGGTGGCCAGTGCTTTCAAGATACTTTCGCGAATGCCTTCGGGCTGAAGCCCGTGCTTCTGCAGAAGCTCGTCGGCAAGACCCGATTCGCCAAACATGTCCTGCACACCCAATCGAACCAGGCGGGTTTTCGCCCCTGCGGCAAGTACCTCTGCAATCGCGCTGCCCAAGCCGCCGATCACACTATGTTCTTCGACGGTGCAGGCCAGACGCATTCCCTCGGCTTCCTTCAATACCGCCGCGCCGTTCATGGGCTTGATCGTCGAGACATTCACGACTCGGGCAGCGATGTGCGCCTGGTCCAGCAATTCACTGGCTTCGAGAGACTTGGAAACCATGTGCCCGGTCGCAAAGATCACAACTTCGCCGCCGTCCCTCAAGCGTGGCAGTTGCCCCACCTTAAACTTGTAGCCGGGGCCCATCACGGTCGGGACCGGATAGCGTCCCAGCCGAAGATAGACAGGCCCGGGGAAGTCCGCAATGGCTGCGGTGGCCTGCTTGGTCTCCACGTCGTCCGCCGGCACGATCACCGTCATATTGGGTAGAGCACGCATCAGAGTGATGTCTTCCAGGGACTGATGGCTCGCGCCATCCGGCCCCTCTGTCAGTCCGGCAGACGACCCCGCGAGTTTGACCGGGAGCGATGGGTAGGCCACCTGAGTTCGAATCTGATCGTAGCAGCGCCCCGTCAAGAAAATCGCGAAGGAATTGCAATACGGCACAAATCCGCTGGCGGCCAAACCAGCGGCCGTACTGATCAGATCCTGCTCGGCGATTCCGATGTCGAAGAACCGGGTTGGAAACGCCTTGCCGAACAAAACGGATCGCGTGGAGTTATAAAGGTCCGCGTCGAGCACCACGATATCGCTGCGCTGCTGGCCCAGCTCCAACAACGCCTCTCCGTAAGCGAATCTGGTTTCCGTGCGGGTCGTCATGGCCGTGCTTCCGATCTGGTCTTGAGATTCGCCTCAAGTTCCTCAACGGCTCGGGCATATTGCTCGTCATTCAAAGACGAGTTGTGGAAACCCGGCTGGTTCTCGATGAAAGAAATTCCCTTTCCTTTCACGGTGTGCGCCACGATGACTGCCGGCCGGTCCTCAAGGCTGGACGCCCAATCCAGCGCCGAGCAGATCTCGGCCATATTGTGGCCATCGATATCCCTAACGTGCCACCCAAAGCCGGACCATCTGTCGCCCACGGGTGCCAGCGCCTTGCAGCACGCGCTGGCGTCATCCATAGCCTTGAGACGGTTGGCGTCGACGATCGCCGTCAGATTGCTCAGGCGACACCGGGACGAGGTCATCGCGGCTTCCCACACCTGTCCCTCATGCAGCTCGCCGTCTCCCAACAGGCAATACACCCGGTATTTCCGCCCGTTGATCCGGGCGGCCATGGCCATGCCGTTGGCAAATGAAAGTCCCTGTCCCAGAGATCCCGTGCACCCTTCCAGCCCGGGGGTGTAGTGCATCGCCGGGTGGCCCTGCAGCCGGCTGCCCAATTTCTTCAGCGTAGCCAACTCATCCAGAGGGAAGAAACCCGCCATCGCTAACGCCGCGTACTGGGCAGGCACGGAGTGTCCTTTGCTCATGAGGAAGCGATCGCGCCCGGGATCGCGCGGGTCTTGCGGGTTGTAGCT
This sequence comes from Terriglobia bacterium, assembly GCA_963819015.1. Classification (GTDB taxonomy): domain Bacteria; phylum Acidobacteriota; class Terriglobia; order Acidiferrales; family UBA7541; genus DASPOJ01. Next base: position 68,147 of record CAWFUN010000004.1, on the reverse strand, counting down.
CATCTTATAGAGGTACAGGGCGGCCACGAGGTCCGTCACAGAAAGCGAGCCGCCGAAATGATGCATTTTGTTGGGACCCATCATGCGGACGATCCGCAAGCGCATTTCCGCTGCCAGTTGCTCGAGGCGCGCAATCTCTGTGCTGGAGGCTGGCTGGCCGGGTATGGAATGCGTGTGGCCCATCATAGAGGACTCCTGTCAGGTAACCTGCCTAGCACGGGAACACCACGGGGACGAACGCAGTACCCGCCTGTTGTTCTTGATAAAGGATCATCTCTAACAACCCAATCTGAGCGGACTAGGATCATGCACCCTGGCGAGGGAGGCAGTCTACACGATTTGCAAAGCTCGCAAAAGGCGTGCGCCTGTTGAACGGATTCAGAGTAGGATAATTGCCCGGGGCGGTTACAAGAACATTCTTCGAGAGGTCATGGCAGGGCTATGAGCGGTTTTCAATCATCGTTGGCGGGGAAGTCCGGGATATTGACGGGGGGAACAAGCGGCTTCGGGTTTGCGATCGTTCGCGCTTTGGTCAGCCAGGGCGCGAATGTGGCGGTCTTTTCGGTGGACGAAGCTCCCGCGGCAGGTTACCCAGAATTGCAGCGTGGCGCGCCCAGAAAAGCCCAATTCTTCACCCAGGACGTTACGGCGAGAGGAGCTTCCGAAAGGATTGTCGCACAGAGTTTGGACTGCCTCGGGAAAGTGGATTTTGTGGTGGTGAATGCGGGTCTCGCCATTCGTTTTGAGGAATCCTTGTTAAAGCTTTCGTTGGAAAAGCTGGCCACAGCCATGCGCATCCAATTCGAGCTGTTCCCTATCGCCTTCGCGACGTTGGCTCTGGCCGCCTCTCGGGTGATGGCGCCCCGGTATGCCTCCGTTCCGCCCGACGATACGGGACATCGCCCGGATTCCGGAGCCATCGTCGTCACGCTATCGGAAACCGCTCTGCGTCCTGTGCGGGACGATCTTCTGGCTTATGCTGCCGCCAAGCTGGCTTGCCTCTCCGTCATGCAAAGTTTGGCTGCTACCCTTGGCCCGCAAAACATCCGGGTGAACGGCATCGCTCCGGGCTTCGCTAATACGGCCGGGCCTCGCAAGTTCTACGACCGGTTTCCGCAAATCCGAGCCGATGTCGAGGCCAAGACGCATTTGAAGCCCGCGTTCATGGACCCCGGCGCGGTTGTGCCGGCGGTGCTCTACCTCTTGACCGACAATTATGTGACGGGCACGGTCATCCCACTCGATGGAGGCTTCAACATCGATCTCACGCGATACTTCCAGGACCAGTGAAGGATCTTGCGACTTCCACCGCTCTATTCGAGCGATCAAGAAGAACTTTTCAGGCGCACATGCCCGCCACGGCGGGCAGGCACTGCTGCGGCGGGTCCGGGCGCGCCGCGATTCTTGCGTCTCAAGCGCGCCGTGCGGGCTTGGGTCTTTCTCAGGCCATCGCGGTCCGAGTTGCGCGCTTTGGCAGGGACACTTGCCTAGCGAGGTAGCCAAGAATCGTATGGACTGCTTCGGGAACGGAAGCGCGCACCGATTCGGTCAGATCTTCGTCCAACTCCAACGACTCCGCCCCGACGTTTAAGGCGAACGCACGCGCGGGCGATCTCCCATACAAGGTTTCTGCGAGTGCGAGCAAAGCCGCTGGATTGAGTTCATGCGTGAATGCGCCGGAGGACGACGGCGAGGGGAAAACACGCTCGAACCGGATCGAGCCCGGCTCGTGCGCCACGGACGCGTCAACAAAAATGACGATTCCGACCTGACTGATTCGCTCCGCCATCTCCGGCCCGAGCTGGTGTGCGGTTTCGACCTCGATGTCCGGCCACGAGGGATCGTCTTCGAGCGCCGCCGCAATATGCCAGCCGACGGCGTCATCGCCACGGAGCGGATTCCCGCAGGCAAGGATGAGCGTGCGCGCCATCAATTTCTTCGCATCTCGTCGAGCTGCGTCCCATCCGGGGCGACCAACCGCACGACCAACGGCATTTGACCGATTGCGTGCGTCGAGCAGCTCAAACACGGATCGAAGCAGCGGATAACCGCCTCGACGCGATTGAGCATGCCTTCGGTGAGTTTCGTCCCGCGCACAAAATGCTTAGCCGCTTGCAGAATTCCGCGGTTCATCGCCAGGTTGTTGTGGCCCGTGGCGATGATCAGGTTCGCGAAAGTCATCAGCCCCTCTTCGTTTACCCGGTAGTGGTGGATGAGGGTGCCTCGCGGCGCCTCCGCGACGCCGACTCCCTCAAGCTCGTTGAGCGATGCGGACGCGCGCACGTGCGGGCTCAAGATGTCCGGCTCGTTCAGGAACAGCTCGATCTTCTCGACGGCGAACAGCATTTCGATGAGCCGCGCGTAATGGTAGTGGAATGAGCTGAGCACGGCGCCGCGCTCGAGTTGCGCGAAACTCCGCAAATTCCTGATCGGCCAGCTCCGATCCGCAACGATTCACGATATTCAGCCGCGCCAGCGGCCCGACCCGGTAGATCCCGTCCGGATACCCCATCGGCTTGTAATAGGGGAACTTCATGTAGGTGTACGGCTCGACCAATTCGCCGATGAACTCCGAATATCGAGAGGGATCCAGCTTATCAGCAACAATCTTCCCGCGGGCATCGGTGAAGCGGAGGTCGCCTTCGTAAAATCCAAGGCGGTCATCGGGCGCGACCAGCCCCATGAAGAGCGTCGGGAAATTCGCGAACGTGCGGATTTCCCTCCGATAGGTTTCCAGATTCTGCTTGAACCAGGCGATGGCGTGCTGCGTGGTGGCGAGCGCTTCGGGAATCATTTTCAAGATGCGATCGCGCTTTTCCGCGGAAAGCGGCTCATTCACGCCGCCCGGGACAACCCAGCCCGGATGAACTCTCTTCCCGCCAAGCAACTCGATGATCTGCTGGCCGAACTGCCTCAACCGCACTCCGCCGCGTCCCAATTCCGGATTCGCCTGCATCACGCCGAAAAGGTTCCGTTGGGCAGGGTCAGAGTCCATGCCCAGCAACAAATCCGGCGAGGAGAGATAGAAGAAGCTCAGCGCGTGCGACTGAACCACCTGAGCGAGATTCATCACTTGCCGCAGCCGCCGCGCAATGTGCGGAATGCGCACGGCCAGGAGCGCGTCGCACGCTTTCGCGGATGCGATCAGGTGGCTCACCGGGCAAATCCCGCAAACGCGCGCCATCAGATTCGGCATTTCGGAGAAGGGCCGCCCTTCGCAGAACTTTTCGAATCCGCGCAGCTGCGTCACATGAAAATAAGCTTCCTGCACCTCGCCCTGATCGTCCGTCACCAGCGTGATCTTGCCATGGCCTTCCAGCCGCGTAACCGGATCGATGATGATCTTTCGTCCCACTAGAGTCTCCTAAACGCCGAAACGGGTCAGGCTGGCAACGTCCGGGGTCCGCCCGGCCAGCAATTCCACAAGCACCGCATGGATCGTATCCGCGGAAGGGGGGCAGCCCGGAACATACACATCCACTTGCGCCACCTCGTGCACGGGCCGCGCGTGGGGGAGCAGTTTTGGCACGCCCTGGGTCGGAATTTGCTGCTGCGCCGTCGCATTCTCCCAATAGACGCGTTTGAAAATCGAGTCCGTTGACCAGGTATTTCGCATCGCCGGCACGTTTCCCGTCACCGCACAATCGCCAAGAGACACCAGTATCTTCGTCTTCGCGCGAATCATCAGGATCTTGTGCAAATCCTCTTCGCTGCTGACCGCGCCTTCCACCAGCGCCACGTCAACGCCTTCGGGATACGTCTTGAAGTCCACCAGTGGACTGTATACAAGATCGAACTGAGCGCTCAGTTCGACCAGGCGCTCGTCCATATCCAGCAAGGACATGTGGCACCCGGAGCAGCCGTCCAGCCATACGGTAGCCAACTTGACCTTGCTCATGAGCGGCCATCCCGCATCATGTTCAGGTAGGGGAGGAAGTCCGGATTCTTAGGCGTCTTTGTTCCGACCTTCCCTTTGTCGAACAGCGCGCCCGTCGGACACACCTGCACGCACTTTCCGCAGCTCGTGCACGTCTCCGAGGTTGCCCCACGGTTGGTTCAAATCACTGATGATGAGCGATTGCACGCCGCGTCCCATGACGTCCCACGTGTGCGCGCCCTCGATTTCACTTGCACACGCGGACACAGCGCGTGCACAAGATGCAACGATTGTGGTCAATTGAAAAGCGCTCGTGCGTCGCGTCCACCGAAAGGCGCGGGAAACGGTAAGGGAACTCCACGTGTGTCATTCCCCGGGATTCCGCGAGGCTTTGCAGCTGGCAGGCGCCGTTTGCCACGCAGATCGAGCAGACGTGATTTCGCTCGGCAAACAGCAGTCCGAGGATCATTCGCCGGTATTTTGCAAGGCGCTCCGTTTCGGTCGTCACTTCCATCCCCTCCGCGACTTTCGTCACGCAGGCGGGCAGGAGACGGCTGGTTCCCTTCACCTCGACCAGGCACAGCCGGCACGCGCCGACGTCCGAGAGGCCGCCCAGATGGCAAAGCGTCGGAATGCGGATATCGTCCTCGAGCGCGGCCTCGAGGATTGTCTGGTCCGCGCGCGCGCTGATGTCGGTCCCATTGATGATCAGGGTTTTTACATCGGCGGCAGGGCTCACAGCGCCACCCCCGCGGTTGCCCCGATCTCACAAACACCGGCGGGGCACCGCTGCGATTCGATGTGCTGCAGGTACTCGTCCTTGAAATACTTCAGCGTGCTCAGCGCGGGATTCGGGGCCGATTGGCCGAGCCCGCACAAGCTCGTGAACTTGACCATGTCGCACAAGTCCACCAGCAGATCCAGGTCGCGATGCGTCCCGATTCCCTGGCTGATTCGCGTCAGCAGCTCGTACATCTGCGCGGTTCCAGCGCGGCATGGAATGCACTTTCCGCACGATTCCGTCATGCAGAATTCCATGAAGTATCGCGCGACGTTCACCATGCACGAGGTGTCGTCCATCACGATCATCCCGCCCGATCCCATGATCGAGCCCAATTGCACCAGCGAGTCGTAATCCACGGGAATATCCAGGAACTGCTCGGGAATGCAGCCACCCGAAGGCCCGCCCGTCTGCACGGCCTTGAACTTCCTGCCGTCGGGCACGCCGCCGCCAATGTCGAAAATGATCTCCCGCAGAGTCATGCCGATAGGCACTTCGATGAGACCCGTGTTCTTCACCTTTCCGGTGAGCGCGAACACTTTCGTGCCCTTGCTCTTCGCCGTGCCCATCTTCGCGTACCAGGCGCCGCCGTTCCGGATGATCGGCGGCACATTGGCGAACGTCTCGACGTTGTTGATCAAGGTCGGCAAATCCCACAAGCCGGACTGAGCCGGATAAGGCGGGCGTGGGCGTGGAGATCCTCGCCGCCCTTCGATCGATGCAATCAGCGCGGTCTCTTCGCCGCAGACGAAGGCGCCCGCACCGAGGCGCAGTTCGATGTCGAAGCTGAATGTCGTCCCGCAAATATTGTTCCCGAGGAATCCCATCCGCCGCGCTTCGCGAAGGGAAGTGCCCAGGCGTTTCACCGCGAGCGGGTATTCCGCGCGCACGTAGATGTAGCCGTGGTTCGCTCCCACGGCATACGCCGCGATGATCATTCCTTCCAGCACCCGCTGCGGGTCGCTCTCGAGCACGCTGCGATCCATGAACGCGCCGGGATCGCCTTCATCCGCGTTGCAGATGAGATATTTCGATCCCGTCCCCGCCTTTGCGACCGTCTCCCATTTCAAGCCCGTCGGATAACCGGCCCCGCCGCGGCCTCGCAGCCCGCTCTGCGCCAATTCGTGAATCACATCCGACGGCTTCATTTCGGTCAGGGTGCGCAGCAGCGCCTGATAGCCATCCGCGGCGATGTAGTCTTCGATCTTTTCAGGATCGATTCGCCCGGAATTCTCCAGAACGACGTTCACCTGCCGCTTAAAGAACGGCTGTTCGCGCGAACAAACGCGGTCGTGCAGAGGCTCCCCGCCCAATCCGCGAATCAGCGCGGGCGCATCCTGCGTCCCAACGTGCTGGTAAAGAAGTCCATCCGGTTCGACCGCGACGAGCGGGCCCGCAGAACACAGCCCCATGCACCCCGTCCCTTTCACCTGGCACGGTGAACCGGCATCCGCCGCTTCCTTCTGGAGCGCATCTTTCAGTTTGTCGCTGTGCAAGGAGAGGCAACCCGCGGCCACGCATACGTGAACTTGCCGCTTCGATTTCTCGCGCTCCTCCAGGACACCGTCCGCAATCTGGCGCAATTCTTCAGGATGCATGCGACACCCACCCCTCGAGTTGTTGCTGCAGGTCTTCTCCGCTTTCGTTGGCCGACAATTCCCCGTCGAGCACGGCGACCGGCGCCAGGCTGCAAGACCCCAGGCAGCGCGCGGTCAGCAAGGAGACCTTGCCGTCCGGCGTCGTCTCGCCTGATTTCACCGCGAGGAATTTTTCCGCGCGCGCCACCAGTTGTGCGGCGCCTTTGATGTAGCAAGCCGTCCCCGTGCAGATCAGGCAGGTGTGCTCGCCCGGCGGTTTCAGGCTGAAATAGTGGTAGAACGTGGCCACGCCGAACGCTTGGCTTAACGGCACGCGCAGCGACCTGGCAACAAACTTCAGCGATTCTTCATCGAGATAACCAAACGATTGCTGCACCGTGTGCAACGTCTCAATGAGCGCGTTGCGCGAATAGCCGTGGCGCCGCATCGTGCCGTTGACGATCCGCCATCGTTTGTCCTCCGACGGCAGAGGCGGATTTGCTGTGTACGTTGCCACACTCCCCTCCTGCTCGGGGCTGGCGCAGCCCTGTTGAGTCCGGCCCGATGTTTAATGGCTCCAACCGGATTGCTTCAACGCGTATAGAGTATCACCCGGCCTCGAAGCGTCGTGTGACATCCGTCACAATCGAATGTGACGTACGTCGAATCTATGTTCCGGCCAATGGCGTATGTTTCATAAAGAAGGCCTTTCGGCGGGCAGCTTGTGCATTCTGCGACGGGGGTATAGCCTTCTATTGAATACGCCACGGGGCCCTGGAGAACATCATGTGTCTGGCCATTCCCGGTAAAGTCCTGGATATCTCCGAAGAGAATGGGGTGCGTTCCGGCCGCGTCGAGTTCGGCGGAATCGTGCGCAGCGTATGCCTGGATTTTGTGCCGGAGGTGCAGCCCGGGGACTACGTCGTCGTCCACGTGGGATTTGCGATCAGCCGGGTCGACCGCGAGGAGGCGGAGCGAACTTTCGAAGCACTCGAGGCCATGGGCGTTCTCGAAGGCGAGTTGCCGCCATCGGACGACGGCCCGGTTGGGGGCGAGGCTTGAAATATCTCGACGAATACCGAGACGATCGCATCGCCCGCAGCCTGGCTGCCGAAATTCGCGAGCGCGCCACCCGGCACTGGGTGCTCATGGAAATATGTGGCGGCCAGACGCATACGATCATGCGTTACGGCCTGGACGAGCTGCTGCCACCCGAAGTCGAACTCGTCCACGGGCCGGGCTGCCCCGTTTGCGTCACCCCGATTGAGACGATTGATCGCGCTATCCAACTCGCCAGCCGTCCGGACGTCACTCTGGTTTCCTACGGCGACATGCTTCGCGTCCCCGGCTCCGGATCCGATCTCCTGAACGCCAAAGCACGCGGCGCGGACGTCCGCGTGGCCTATTCACCGCTCGAAGCGCTGAAGATTGCGCGCGCAAATCCGGACCGCAAGATTGTCTTCCTGGCCATCGGATTTGAAACCACCGCCCCCGCAAACGCGATGGCAGTATGGCAAGCGCATCGCGAGGGCCTTGCGAACTTTTTCATGCTTGCATCGCACGTCCTTGTGCCGCCCGCGGTGCGGCTCTTGCTCCAATCGGCGGACAACCGCGTTCAAGCCTTCATCGCGCCGGGCCACGTCTGCACCGTGATGGGCTGCCGGCAGTACGAGGACTTGGTTCGAGAGTTCCACGTTCCGATCGTCGTCGGCGGTTTCGAGCCGGTGGATTTGCTCGAGGCGATTCTGATGCTCGTGAAGCAACTGGAAGGCGGAGAAGCCAAACTGGAAAACCAGTACGTCCGCGCGGTTTCGCGCTCCGGCAATCTCCCCGCCCAGCAGATGGTGGAACGCGTATTCGAAGTCGCGGATCAGAAGTGGCGCGGCATCGGCGAGATCCCGCTGAGCGGACTCCGCATCCGTCCCGAATTTGCCGCGCACGATGCCGAAAAGGCCTTCGGCATGGCCGAGTTTCACGTCGAGGAATCGCCGGAATGCATCAGCGCGCTGGTCCTGAGAGGATTGAAGAAGCCGATGGATTGCCCGGCGTTCGCGGCGCGATGCACGCCCGAGAATCCGCTGGGTGCGCCGATGGTGAGCGCCGAAGGCGCGTGCGCCGCCTATTATCGCTACCGCAGGCATAAGGTACTGGTGTGACGGCGGCGGCTATGCCCAGCGAAACCAAAACGATCGCTTCCTTCACCTGCCCCGTGCCGGCTCCCGCGGACAAACGCGTCGTACTCGGACACGGCAGCGGCGGAACGCTCAGCGCCGATTTGCTCCACAAGATCTTCCTGCCTGCCCTTGGCAATCCGACGTTATCGCGCCTCGACGATCAAGCCATCTTCCGCGTGAACCGCTCGCGGCTCGCTTTCACAACCGATTCCTTCGTCGTGAACCCGCTCTTCTTCCCGGGCGGAAATATCGGCTCACTCGCCGTCCACGGAACCGTGAACGATCTCGCGATGGGAGGGGCCAAGCCCCTGTACCTGAGCGCCGCGTTCATTCTGGAAGAGGGATTGCCCTTTGAGATGCTTGGCCGCATCGTCGAGTCACTTCGCGACGCCGCCGAGGAAGCGGGCGTGGAGGTCATCACCGGAGACACGAAAGTCGTCGAAAAGGGCGGTTGCGACGGCATGTTCATCAATACTTCCGGCATAGGCGTCGTTCCGGAGGGAGTGCGCCTCTCTGCGAACCAGGCCAGGCCCGGCGACCGCATTCTCCTGAGCGGCTCGATCGGCGAGCACGGAATCGCCATCCTCGCGCAGCGCGAGGGGCTCGAATTCGAGAGCCCCGTCGAAAGCGACAGCGCCGCGCTGCACTCTTTGGTGGCCCTGATGCTCGAATCGTGCGGAGAAATTCGCTGTATGCGCGATCCCACGCGCGGCGGCCTTTCCAGCGCGCTGAATGAGATCGCGGCCAGTTCGCGGGTGGGGATGACGCTCGATGAGCGCGCGATCCCGTTGCGTGAAGAGGTGCGTGGCGCGTGCGAGATGCTGGGCCTCGACCCCCTCTACGTCGCGAACGAGGGGAAGCTTGTCGCCATCGTTGCGCCGGACGCGGGCGAAATCGTATTGGAAGCGATGCGGCGGCATCCTCTCGGCCGCCAGTCGCAAATCATCGGCACGGTGACCGGAGACGATCCCGGCCTCGTGACGATGCGCACGACGCTCGGCACGACGCGGATCGTGGACATGCTCTCGGGCGATCAGCTGCCGCGCATCTGCTGATCCGATGCATGAACTTTCGATCGCGACGCTTGTTGTGGACGCCGTAAACGCCGAGGCTCACCTGCGCCCGGCCATGCGCGTCTCCAGAATTGGAGTGCGGTTAGGTGACTTGGCCGGAGTGGACGCCGATGCGCTGACGTTCTGCTTTGAGGCGCTGGTCAAGGATACGGAACTCGCCTCTGCCGCGCTGGAAATCGAGCGGCGTCCGCAGCGCAACAAATGCTCGCGCTGCAACGGGGAATTCGTCGTCGTCAATTACGAATCGGCCTGCCCCACATGCGGCGAGTCGTCGACGCAGTTCGTCAGCGGCGACGAACTGGAGCTCGCTTTCGTAGAGATGGAGGAGCCATGAATCGCGTGCCCCTCGGGCAGAAAGTCTTGAAGGAGAACGACCGCGTTGCCGCGGAACTCCGCCAACGCCTCGCCGAACACGGGATTCTCTGTCTCAACCTGGTCAGTTCGCCCGGAGCGGGCAAGACGAGTCTCTTGGAGCGCACCCTGGAGACCGTTGCGCCGCCGAGCCGCATCGCGGTGCTCACCGGAGACATTCAAACCGATAATGACGCCGTCCGGCTGGCCCGGTTCGGTTTCCCGGTAAAGCAGATCACGACGGGCGGTACCTGTCACCTGGAAGCGCGCATGATTGAAAAGGCCCTCGCCGATTGGCGCCTCGAAGATCTCGATCTCCTCTTCATTGAGAACGTCGGCAATCTCGTCTGCCCGTCGAGCTACGATCTCGGCGAAGCGGCCAAGGTCGTCGTATTGAGCGTTGCCGAAGGCGAAGACAAGCCGTTGAAATACCCCTCGATGTTTTTCCGTTCCGATTTGCTGGTGCTGAACAAGATTGATTTGCTGCCGTACGTGCCCTTCGACCTCGAAAAAGCCCGAGAGTACGCGCGCCGAGTGCATCCCGGCATCGAAATCATCGAGGTCTCCTGCCTGACCGGCGAGGGATTGCCTCAATGGCAGCAGTGGGTCGAAAGGCGCATGCGGTCGCACCGGCAGGCCCTCGCGGCGACGTAACCTCCCATGCAGGTTCGAAAACGAATCCGCGTCTCGGGGATCGTGCAAGGCGTCGGGTTCCGGCCCTACGTGTACCGCCTCGCCGGCGAGCATCGTCTGAGCGGCCACATCGCCAACGATGCGGCTGGAGTCGTGATCGAGGTTCAAGGGCCGGACGCGAGCATCGCTGAATTCTTGCACGCGCTCCCCTCGAACGCTCCCTCGCTCGCGCTCATCACGGATTTGCAAGTCACCGAGATCGCCTGCGACGGCGCTGCCGGGTTCTCCATCCTGCCCAGCGAAAAGTTCGAGTCTGTCCGCACCTTGATTCTCCCGGATATCGCTACCTGCGACGATTGCCTGCGTGAACTCTTCGATCCCGCGGACCGGCGCTACCTCTATCCGTTCATTAACTGCACGAATTGCGGCCCGCGATTCACCATCATCCGCGGCCTTCCTTACGACCGCCCGCAAACCTCGATGTCCGTTTTCCGGATGTGCCCACGGTGTCTCGCCGAATACGAAGACCCTGGCAATCGCCGCTTTCACGCGCAGCCGAACGCTTGTCCGGACTGCGGCCCTCGCGTCGAACTGCTGGATGCCGGCGGCCAGGCGCTCGCTTCCGTGGATCCCGTCGGGGACGCAGCCGAACGGCTGCGCGGCGGCTCCATCGTCGCAGTCAAGGGCCTCGGAGGCTTTCATCTTGCCGCGGATGCCACCAGCGCCGCCGCGGTCGAGCGGCTTCGCGAGCGCAAGAACCGCGTCGACAAGCCGTTCGCCGTGATGGTCCCGGATCCCGCTGCGGCGGAATTTTTCTGCGAGGTCACCGCCGAAGATCGCGAGCTTCTGTCTTCCCCGCGCCGGCCCATTGTGCTGTTGCCGTGCAAACGGTCGAATCTCATCGCGGATGGCGTCGCGCCGTTTCAATCCACGCTCGGATTGTTCCTCCCCTACACGCCGTTGCATCACCTGCTTCTCCGCAAATCGCAATTGTCGGCCTTGGTCATGACGAGCGGTAACCTCAGCGAAGAGCCCATCGCCATCACCAACAGTGAAGCGGTCTCGCGCCTCGGCGGGATCGCCGACGCATTTCTGGTCCACAATCGCGTAATTCTGCTTCGCTCAGACGATTCGGTCGTCCGCCGCGTCGCTGGACGTACTCGTCAACTTCGCCGTTCCCGCGGCTACGTTCCGGTCCCGGTCTTTCTTCATCGTGAATTTCCCGGCGTGCTCGCCGTCGGCGGTGAGTTGAAAAACACCGTTTGCATCCTCAAGGGCCGACAGGCCTTCCTCAGCCAGCACATCGGCGACCTCGAAAACGCGGCAGCGTTCCGCTTTTTCCGCGAAGCCGTTGAGCACTTGCAAGAGATTCTTGAAGTCCGCCCCTCTCTCCTGGCCTACGACCTTCATCCCGATTATTTCTCCACGCGCTGGGCGCTCGCCCAGACCGGTTTGCGCTCGGTGGCCGTGCAGCACCATCACGCGCACATCGCGAGTTGCATGGCCGAAAATCATCTCGACGGCCGCGTGATCGGCATCGCGCTGGACGGAACCGGTTACGGCACGGACGGCTGTGTTTGGGGAGGGGAAGTGCTGCTCGCCGGGTACACCGGCTTCACGCGCGCCGCCCACCTGGCATACGTGCCTATGCCCGGCGGCGCCGCCGCAATTCGACAACCTTGGCGAATGGCGGTCAGCTATCTCGCTTCCCATTTTGGGGATAATTTCCGCGAGTTGCCGATCGAATTTACGCGTTGGGTCGATCGCGGCAAAGTGCACACGCTGCAACGGATGATGAAGGAAGACATCAATTCGCCCTTGACCTCGAGTTGCGGACGCCTATTCGACGCAGTCGCCGCCCTGGTCGGCGTTCGCCGAGAACGTCAACTACGAGGGCCAGGCCGCAATCGAACTCGAAGCCGCTATGGGCGAGTGCAGCGATGCAACGGCATATCCCGTGGAAATTCGCTGCTCCTTGCCCCCGAACGAAGCGTGCTGGGAAATCGACACGCGCCCTCTTTTTGGAAACCTCCTACGCGACTTGCAAACGCCCGTGCCGGTGCCTGTCATCAGCCGTCGCTTTCATAACGGAGTTGTCGAGGCCTTTGCCCGCGCCGCGGAACTCACTCGAGACCAATCGGCCTTGAGCCGTGTTTGTTTGAGCGGCGGCAGTTTCCAGAATGCTTTCCTGCTCGAACATCTGACGCGCCGGTTGGAAGCATCCGGCTTCGAAGTCTTCTCACACGCCGAAGTTCCCGCCGGCGACGGCGGCCTGAGTCTCGGGCAGGCTCTAGTTGCAGGCTGTAGTGGCCTGTAGGTTCTTCCTCCGGTGACCAATCTGACCTCAGAACCGGCCGTCAATGCCAATTTCTCGGGCCGGGCTGTCGTGTGAACAGGGCGCGTAAAGCCAGCACAGACTAAGAACTCAACCCGGCCCGCGGCGGTCTGACGCAGGCGGAAGAGACCTGAGATTCATGTGTCCCGGCGAGGGAGAAACAATCTCTGCGCTTCACGTGTGAGGTCGCCCCCCCCAAGGTCCTGCGACGATCGTTAGAGTATATCGTATAGTAAACGCCAACGTAGAGTCCGCCCTGTTTCCTCCGCCTGTGGCGTCCCAAGTGCCGTGTGTAAGAGTTTGCGTATAAGTGCGAGACGAACTCCGTAAGTTAGACACAGCGCCCCTTGGCACCCCGGACAACCTGTCTGTTTTCATGAACTTATTGATTGGTAAGTATGGAAGGCGAAGTGCATGGACTACTAGGGTCCCCATGCGTCAATTTATGCCTTAATGAATACCCAGCACCGCAGAGTTCTGTCAGAGGCGGGCCTGGGAGCGTGAGATTGGGGGATGAAGTTGGTGTCCCAAAGAAGAGAAGAAAGTTGGACGCCACAATTAGCAGCCGGTCAAGAGTACTGAGTTTTAGGTTCATCAAGGGCGGGCCAGGAGGAGTTTCTTAGCCCGTACGGGACACTTCATCGTATTCCTTGCGTGGCAAACAGGGGCGACTTGGGCCAGACGAACCATATGTAATGTCGGCGTTGAGGTCGCAAAGGTCGAAGAGCGCAGCGCGCGGCTAAGCGATCCTGCCCAGCACCCTGTCTGGAGAGCGAATTAGGGAGAGGAATAGTGAGCCCGACCGTGGAGCGGTTGTCCGTTCTGATCGTCAACGCGGACAAAATGGGAAGTGAATTGCTCGCAGGCGCGCTCAGGCGGGGGCGCAATCACTTCGATGTTGTCGCTCTCGTCGGAGATTCAGCCGACGTAAGCCGCCAGCTGACCAAGTGTAAGCCGCAAGTGGCCCTGATCAGCGTCGAGTTGGCAGACGGGCCTCGGGCGGGCTTCGAGATTCTTCTCAAACTCCGCGAGATCCATCCCCATGCGCGCGCCGTGATGTTGTTGGACCACTGCCAACGCGGCCTCGTGATCGATGCCTTTCAAAAGGGAGCACGCGGGCTTTTTTATCGCAGTCACTCACTGAAGACACTGTCGAAGTGCATTCGCGCCGTGAACCAAGGTCACATTTGGGCCGGCAATGAAGAAGTGGAGTATCTGGTGGAAGCAGTGTCCCATCTGAATCCCCTGCGTTTCAGCAGCCCGGATGGAAGGCACCTGTTGACGCAACGCGAAGAGGATGTCGTGCGTCTGGTGGCGGAGGGTTTGAAAAATCGAGAGATTGCGGAGTCGCTCCATGTAACAAATCACGCGATCCGGAACTACCTCTACCACATCTTCGACAAGTTGGGAATTTCAACGCGGGTCGAGCTGGTACTGTACAACTCCACTCATCCAACCGGCTCCATACCCGCTCCTGAAGCAGACGTGATAAAGGCCCGCGTTCGGCTCCCCGCATAGCATCTACCTTTTGTGGCTTGTCGCCTGGTGCACCAACGTCAAAGTTCTTGCCCATTTCGCGGTCATGAGTTTCCAGCGGAATGGTGCCAGGATCGCCGGCCTTGGAATAATCCTCACTGTCATCACCGGCAAATTCAGGAAGGTTGCGTGACATCGAAATGCGCGTTCACACCGGACGGATAGAACGAACGTGTGCCCCGATCCGAGCGTGCTGTTGTAATCACCGAAATTGAAGTTCCACACCCCGCAACACAGGGAATTCCTTGTGTTCAATTAAGCACAGAGGACTTTATTCCATCTAGCTTAAGACGAATGTCCTACGGAAGTGTCAGGAATATCTCGACACTGTTGAACACAGCAGTAGTTACGGTAGAAGTACATAAACGCAATCGAATCGAGACGCACACTTGTGGCCGCTGGTCCCGCAAGAGTGAGAGTTTCTGCCACTTGCGGCAATTCGAGCGACTTCTTATTCTTCCGCCGCAAAATGCGAACAAGAGTGATCAAGTACAAGCGGTGAGTTTGCATTCGAAATGGCTTACTCAAGCATAAATACGGCATCAACGGAACGCCGAAGAGCCACGCGCTACCCGGTGAGGGCCCCTGTTTGTTTTGCATGGCGTGGGAAGCACGGGCCACGACTGCGCGGGGAAGGGATGACGCGTGACATTAGCGCCTCGGGCGCGTATGTGTTTTCCGCCGCGCGTCCTCCGCTAAATGCCGTGCTTCAAGTTGAGATATTGCTGCCGCGGCCGTCTGGCAGGGGCAAAGCACTCATCAAGGGCAAGATGGTCGTGCTGCGCGTCGATGGAGGAAGAGGTGGGCGTGGAGAAGGCGGTTTTGCCGGTGAGGCGTCGCATCTGTCATTCCCCGCAAGCGCGACGCGCTGAAGACGCATATCGAGAATGTGGATGTCCGAAGTTGCGCTGAAGAAGGAGTACGGGCGACTCGCCGGACTTGGTGGATGAATGAGGCTCTTCTTGTAAATTGCGATGGCATTCGAGTCGCGACCAGATGCGTAGGCTTTGGAATTGATGTCCACCGAGTATCCGAAAGAAGAATGGGGCTGAGAGGGCGAAGCTGTGACAAGTTTCCAGCTGATTGTCGAACCGGCGCAGGTCTTGCCAGCCGAGGAAACAAACTGGTTTGCGATCCAGACCGTCGCCCGCCACGAGAAACGCGTTGCAGGCCAATTGATCCAGGAGCGAATCTCCACGTTCCTTCCGCTTCTGAATCAAGTGCACGAGTGGACCGACCGCCGGAAATGCATCCAAGTGCCCTTATTTAGCTGCTATCTGTTTGTACGACTCTCCCAGCAGCGAAAGATCCGCGAGCATATTCTACGCACGCCCGGCGTACTCGGTTTTGTGGGCGGCCAGGGGTGGGGCACCAGCATCCCGAACGAGCAAGTCGAGGCTATCCAGAGGATTCTTGCGGAAGAAGTCCCATACGGGCTCCATCCTTTCCTGCGAATTGGCATGCGTGTGCGGATTCGCGGAGGCTCCCTTGACGGCCTCGAAGGAATCTTGGTCGAGAAGAATCGCGATCGCAGTTTGATCGTGTCGGTGGAATTGCTGTGCCGGTCCCTGTCGGTCCGCGTCGAAGGCTACGATTTGGAGCCGGTGTGATCGCCCAGATGTATTCCGGGAAACCGGCGGGCAGCGCTGCATGAGCGAGTCGCACCGGGGAATCACGGCAAGCGCAGAGAGCGAGTGGCCGCACAGACTGCCGCTTGATCTCGAAGGCGGCGAAACGTTTCCCAGATTCTATTCCCTTGGAAGATGGCGAGAGAAAGCATGAGTGAGGAATTCGAGGAACCGTCCGGCCGCAGTTGGGAGGACTATTGGGCCGTCCTGCTACGGCGGCGCTGGTGGGTTCTTCTGCCGTTCTTCTTCTGTTGGGCCGCAGTTTGGTCGATTAGTTGGCTTTTGCCCGCTGAGTATCAATCGGCGTCCGTACTGGGAGTGGAGCAGCAGAAAGTGGCTGAACAGTACGTCACGCCCGACGCGAGACTTAATTTGCAGGACAGGTTGCAGATCGCAACGCAAGAGGTTCTCACCGGCCCTCGGCTACGGGAGTTGAGCGATCAGTTCCGCCTCTCTCCACCCACGCGTGGGTGGAGAAGTTTCTTCGAGTCCGGAGATCCCGTCGATCGTGTTCGCCAAAGCATCAAGATTGAACCCATTGAATCTCCTGACCGCCCGGGGAACTACACAACCTTCAGGATTGTGTGTTACGCCGGATCGAGTGAAATCGCACGAGAACTGAACGAGGAGGTGACCTCCCTCTTCTTAGCGGAAAACGCTACCGCGCGGCGCGAGTCTTCCCAAGCCACTTCCACATTTCTGGACGACGAGGTCGCTCGTGCACAGGAACAATTAACAACTGCGGAAGCGAAGATCGCGGCGTTCAAGGAGCGCCATCTCGGGCAACTGCCCAGTCAAACGCAAGCCAACGTCCAGATCCTTGGCGGACTGCAGACTCAATTGCAAAGCATTCAGCGGGCGCTCGACGCGGCGAGACAGCAGAAGCTATACCTCGACTCGCTCCTGCAGGAGTATCGCGCAGCGCAAATGGATGCCGATGGCGAATCGCCAAACACGCCGAGTTTGCAATGGCTCGACGGGGAACTCCTGGCCCTGCGGCTCAAGCTGGAGACCCTGCGTTCCCACTATACGGAAGACTATCCCGACATCGCCGCGACACGGGCCGCAATCGCGAAAACCGAAGAGTTGAAGAAGCGTTTGAGCGAAGAGGAGAGTTCCTCCGCGGCAGGCGATCGCGCATCGGTTGACGGAGATCTTGCAGCGACTGCGAGCCCGCATCTACGTTTGCCACCCCCCGTCATGGAGGCGCAGGGCCAGCTCAAGGCCAATGCGCTTGAGATTCAGAATGACCAGCAACGCGCGAGAGAGATCGAGTCGCAGATTGCCGTCTATCAAAGCCGGCTCAACCTTGCGCCAGAAATTGAGCAGGAGCTGGAGGAACTGTCGTCAGGATACGAAGCGTCCAAGAAAGACTACGACTCCCTCGTGCAAAAGCAGTTGCAATCTCGTCTGGCGGCGAACCTCGAAGAAAAGCAGGGCGGGGAGCAGTTGCGCATTCTCGACCCCCCGAGCCTTCCGAAGCGGCCCACCTCCCCGAACCGCCTGCGAATCAGCCTCGCCGGCTTGGTGATTGGGCTCGCCATCGGACTCGGTCTCGCGATTTTCCGCGAGCTGACGGATGCCCGCATTCAAAAGGAAGAGGAACTCGACGGCATCGTCCCCGCACCCTTGCTCGTGGGCATCCCCCGCTTGAGCACGTCTCGCGAGAGTGCTCTTCTTCGAGCAAGAACGTGGATGGAGATCATTGGCGCGACCGCAATGATTGTTCTGGTCATCGCCGGCAATCTCTGTTCGCTCTACAAGGGATGAGGGATCCATGAGCCGACTCCACGAAGCTTTGAGCAGAACGAGGAGTGAACACGCCCCGCTGGAATCAATCAGCAGCATCTCCTATGGACCACTGAGACAGTTCACGGAGAGCGCGGATCGCGGCGAGGAATTCTCGGCCGTGGAAGCGGTGATGGCGAGCGCGCCTGAAACGTCGCGCCTGGTGGCGCTGACGGAGCGCAACAGCCTGGGCGCGGATAAATTCCGCGCTCTCGTCAACCGGCTAACCCACCTGCGCAAGCAAAGGCAATTGCATTCATTGCAAGTCACCAGCAGCGGGGTCGAAGAAGGCAAGACTGTGGTTGCCGCGAACCTGGCATTGACATTTGCGATGTACGCGCGTTGCAGGACCCTGTTGGTCGAAGGCGACCTGCACCGGCCGGCGATCGCATCCAGTTTCGGTTTGCGCCGGTTGCCCGGGTTGGCGGACTGGTGTCCGGGCCACGGGAGGAATCTGGCAAGTTACATTCGCCGCATTCATGGCACGTGTCTCTATGTTCTCGCCGCCGGAACGGTGCGTGACCGGCCTTCGGAGATTTTGGCTTCCCAGCGGTTCCCGCAAGCATTCCGGGGCATTTCGGAACCATTCGATTGGGTCGTAGTGGATTCGCCGCCGATGTCACCGGTCGTGGATGTCAATCTTTGGTCAAGGCTGTTGGACGGCACGATCCTGGTCGTTCGTGAGGGCGTCACTCCGAGGAAAGGGCTTAAGAAGAGTTTGGCGACCTTGGACGAGCCGAAGCTCATCGGCGTGGTGTTGAACGAGGCCTCCGAGCTCGAAGGTGGGAGTTACGAGCGCTGCTATGGTTCTGATTCAAGTCAGGGAGAATCGTGAGGGGAGAAACACTGCTAAACGGCCGCCGCGGCGTTCCCATCGACCTTCCAGCCTGGGGAAACTATATCGCTGCGCTGGCGATGGCAGGCTTCCTCTTGTTCCTATACGCGCCGACGCTCTCGGGACTGGTCCGGCAATGGTGGACCGATCCAGATTACGGCTACTGCTTTCTTGTGCCCGTGCTCTCGGTGTGGATTCTCTGGCAAGGGAGAGGACGTTGGAAAGCCGCGTGTCAGCGGCCAAGCCTGCTCGGGTTTGTCATCATTCTATTTGCCATGGGTTTGCTGATCGCCGGAACTCTGGGCGCGGAACGATTCACCACACGAATCTCACTGTTGATCTTGCTTTGCGGAATCATCGTCTTTGTGTCCGGCAAGAGCGTTCTCCGGAGCGTCGCTTTCCCCCTCGCCTACTTGGTCTTCATGATCCCACTGCCGGCAATCGTCTTTTACCAGTTGACTGTTCCTCTGCAACTTCTGGCGTCACGGCTCGGCACCCATGGCTTGACTGTTCTCGGAGTGCGCACGCTTCGCGAAGGCAATCTTCTCATTTTGCCGAATTGCAGTCTTGAAGTGCTCGAATCGTGCAGCGGGATTCGATCCCTGCTCTGTTTGCTCGCCACCGTCACGGCCTACGGACATTTTGCCCAGGCGGCTCTCTGGAAGCGATGCGTCCTGATTATTCTGGTTCTTCCGATCGCCATTTTGTGCAACGGCCTCCGCCTGGTTGCGACCGGCCTCTTGTGTCACACGGCGGGCCCGCAAGCGGATGCCGGGGTGTTCCATCTTGCGCTGGGAGTGGGCTTCTTCCTGCTTGCTTTCTTCATGACTTGGGTCGCCGACGAAGGCTTGCGCTGTTGTACCTTGCGGTTGTCTCCGCACTCGCCAAGTTGATCGCCTCCAGAAGATTGTCGATCGTATGTTTCATCCTCGCCGGGGGCGCTGTCACATTGCACAGCCTGAAGCCCCAACACGCCGCAGCTTTACATCACCAGCTGAAGGAGTTTCCCACCGTCATCGGCCCTTGGCGCGGCGAGGATCGTCCATTCGCAGCGCAGCTAGTGCAGGAAATCGGCGCGGACGACTATATCAACCGCATCTATCGCGGTGACGCGCAGCCAGTTGAACTCTACGTCGGGTTCTACAGCGACGAGCGCTTCGGAGACGCCATGCATTCCCCCAGGAATTGCCTGCCCGGAGCTGGCTGGGAACCCGTGCGTTCCGCGCTAGTGCAGATCGGTTGGGCGGATGGCCGCCCTCTGCTCGTGAATGAGTACTTGGTGGAGAAGCCGAACAACCGAGATCTGGTTCTGTATTGGTACCAAGCGCACGGGCGCGTCGTTGCCAGCGAGTATCTTGCAAAATTCTGGTTGGTTGCGGACGCGCTGCGAAGTAGAGGCGCCGACGGCGCAATGATCCGGGTTTGGACCACCGCCGCAGACGGAGACGCCAGCGCCGAACGCCGCGCCCTGGACTTCGCGCGAAGCGCCTATCAGCAACTGAGCGGATTTCTGCCGAATTAGCGAGTTCGCCCTTGGGCGATTAGGCAGTGCGAGATTGGGAGCATGTTGCTTTAGCGGCCGCTGGCGTGGCCGCGGAAGCAGATGGAGGTAGCCGTGAAGAAGACATTTCTACGATGCGCTAGCACTCTCGTCTTCGCCCTTTTCATGTGCGCCCAAGCAGGGCCGAAGGTATGTGCAAGCTCAAATGTCCTGGCGGCGAGTACTGCCATAACTCAATTTCCGGAGCTCTGGTCCCAACAATTCGGGCCAGGGCCTGTGAACAGCAGCGGCCTCGACCGGGTGCTGTTGGACGATCACGACAAAGATCGGGATCACGACCGAGATCGCGACCGCGACCGTGATCGCGACCGCGACCGTGATCGCGATCGCCGTAAAGATCCGGATCCTGGACCCGCGCCGGTTCCGGAACCGGCCACGGTCTTGCTATTTGGCGCGGCGCTTCTCGTGGGCGGGACGATCTTCCGCCGCCGCTATCGCACGGTTCACAAGTGAGCCTGGTCTGTCCTCTTCCAAGGAGCTCGCCAGAGCGCCAGTGATTCGAATCTCGCACACAGCTCTCCCGGCACGTACCCTCCTGCTCGGTCTAACGGAGGCCGGGGTCGCGTATCTTGCCTTGGCTGCGGCCGCCGCTGTGCGCATCGGAAATGAACGCGCTCTGGTCCCCGGTCAGGAAAGCGGTGGAATCAGATTGTTCATAGTGTGTGTGCTCTGTCCGCTCTGTTTCTACTATTACGATTTATATGATTTTCAACTCTTCCAGGATACGGCGGGAGTTGTTTGCCGGATCGTGCAGGCGGTCGGAACGATCTCCATTCTTCTGGCGATCCTGTACTACCTTTCGCCTTCCCTGCGGATTCAAGCCCGCCAATTCGTGCCGGGTGTCGTGCTCCTGGGATTCTGCCTGGCGGGCTGGAGGAAGTTGTTCTCTGCATTCAGCAAATCTCCGGGGCACGTGGAGAGAGTGATCGTGCTGGGTGACGGGCCGCTGGCGCTGCCCTTGGTGAAGGAAATTGAGGACCGCCCGGAGCTTGGATTGCACCTCGTCGGAATTGTTTCCCCGGTTGGGGAGCCGGCCCTCTTCGCGCAGCACTTGAACACGATCGGGGAGGTGGGCCAATTGGAAGAGATCGCCGCAAGAGAAAGAATTGGCCGCGTCTTCGTGACGATGGGAGATCGCCGTGGCGCCCTTCCCCTCGAGACGTTGTTTGCCCTTAAAGCTCGCGGTGTGGTGGTCGAAGACGCCACATTTCTTTATGAGTCGGCGACGGGCCGGGTTCCCTTGCTCACGTCTCTCGGGAGCCGGCTTCTATTTTCGCCGGGCTTCCGCGTCTCGCAGACGATGCTCACCCGAAAACGAATCTTCTCTTTGCTCGTGTCGTTGACGATCTCTTTCTTCGCTCTGCCGCTGATGGGCCTCGTGGCGGTTCTAATTTGGCTGGATTGCGGAAGGCCCGTCCTCTTTGTTCAGGAACGCGTTGGAAGGGGCGGCCGCACGTTCAAGCTTTTCAAATTCCGCTCGATGAACCTCAGAGGAGAGGGCAACTCCGCACCGAGCGGGCGATTCGACTCGGCTGGCCTGGAGGACGAGCGCCTCACGCGTGTGGGCAAATGGATCCGGCGTCTGCGGCTCGACGAACTCCCTCAGCTCTACAACATTCTGCGCGGCGACATGGATTTCGTGGGCCCGCGGCCTTTCATGCTGGAAGAGGAGACGGAGCTCAGCCAGCGAATCCCTTTCTACAAGGAGCGATGGGCCGTCCGGCCGGGCGCGACGGGTTGGGCGCAGGTGCGCCGGCCGTATTGCACGACCCTGAAAGATAACGAAGAGAAGCTGTCCTACGATCTCTTCTATCTGAAGAACATGTCCTTGGGATTCGACCTGCTGATTATTTTTCAAACTCTCAAGACGATGGTTCTCGGCCGCGGCTCCCGCTAGGTCGCAGAACGTCCTTGGTTTCGAGACGGTCATTTTGATGAAGGCGATATTCTGGATCAGCGCCGCTTGGCTTGCGTATGTCTACGGTGGATACCCGCTGATTCTGTGGATGCTCGGCGCGATCCGCAAAGTCCGATTTCGTTGCGGCGAGGAATATCTGCCGTTCGTCTCGGTCTTGATCTCGGCGCGCAATGAAGAGAGGGACATTGCCTGGAAGACGGCGGAGACGCTTTCCTGGGATTACCCTCCGGATCGGCTCGAAGTGCTCATCGCTTCCGATGCATCCGAAGATCGCACGGAGGAAGTCCTGTCATCGATCTCCGATCCACAGCTGCGCTGGATCGCGAATCGCCGGCGCCTGGGAAAAAATCTCTCGCTGAACATGCTTTCTGAACTGGCCTCGGGCGAGTTGCTGTTCTTCACCGACGCAAATTCGCACATTGCCCCGAACTTCTTGCGCGCTATGACGCGGCACTTCGCCGATGCAAGAGTCGGATGCGTGACGAGCTGCGAACGTCCCGAGCGCGCCTTCGCCGACGGCGGCATGGCGTGCGGAGGCAACCTCTATCAGGGATATGAGTCCTGGCTCAACTCCCTGGAAGACCGCATCGGCTCGGTGCTCACCTGTGACGGCTCGATCTTTTGCATTCGCCGCGATTTCTTCGCCCCGCTCGATCCCGATTTGGCCAATGATCTCGAGCTTCCTTTGCGTATTGGAGCCAGGGGATACGCGACACTCTATGAACCCTCGGCATATTCGGTCGAGCGAGCGACTTCCTCCGCACGCGAGGAGTTCCGCCGCCGCCAGCGCATCTGCGCGCAGGGATTCTTGGCGGTTTGGCGGCTCAGGGCCGTTCTGCGCGGCCTCCGTGCATGGCAATTTGTTTCTCGCAAACTGTTGCGCTGGCTGGCGCTCGTGCCGTTTGTTCTCGCGACCGTTTCCAACGTCTTCCTTGCACCTCATTCGCTGTTCTTCGCGTGTCTGCTCTTGCCGCAAGCAGCTTTCTATTGGCTGGCGCTCGTTGGCTGGCGGCGCAACGCAACCGGGCGAAACAACAACCGCATGGCTTCCGTCCCCTTCTATTTCCTCCTCGCCCATTCAGCGGCCTTGATCGGCGTTCTAGAAACCTGCTGTGGCCGGCGCTTCAGTTGTTGGGAGAGCGCGGCGCTTTCAAGAGGGCCTGATGTGACGGCGAATGCAAATACGTTTCCGGCTGCGGTGGACGGTCTTGCCTGGCCTAAGAAATGCGGGGTCTGGCCGATGAGATCCATCTTTTCGGTGGACGTGGAAGACTGGTTTCACCTGCTGGATCTCCCGGGCGCCCCTGACATCCATCATTGGGCTGAATTGCCGTCACGCGTAGAGAAGAACTTTCTCGCGTTGCTGGCCATTTTCGCCGAGAGCAACGTCAGTGTGACCTGCTTCTTCCTGGGTTGGATTGCGCAGACGCATCCCCATTTGGTGAAGGAAGCGGAACGCCTGGGCCATGAAGTCGCCTCTCACGGATTTGGTCATCAACTCGTATACCAGATGTCCCCACAGGAATTCTACCGGGACGTCTTGCTCTCGAAGCAGATTCTGGAGGACTTGGTCGGCCATCGCATCCTCGGTTACCGCGCGCCGGGATTCTCCGCCACGCTGAACACGCCGTGGTTTTTCGACCAGCTCATCCGGGCAGATTACAAGTATGATTCGTCGATCTTTCCCGCAAGCCGCAGCAATGGAGGCATTCCGAATTCCCGCGAGGAGCCTTACCTGATCCGCAGCTCGCCTGATTGGTTTATCGAGTTCCCCGTTACGGTGCGGGATTTCCTGAGCAAGCGATTCTGTTTCTTCGGCGGTGGCTACTTTCGATTCTTTCCGCTTCCGGTGATTAAGTCGATGGCCGCGCGCGTTCTGAATGAGGGCCGCCCAGTCGTCTTTTATCTGCATCCTCGTGAGATCGACCCCGATCAGCCCCGATTGCCCATGAGCCTCCAGCGGAGGTTCAGGACATATTTGAACCTGAACACGACCGCGTCGAAGCTTCGCCGATTGCTTGCAGCCCTGGATACGACCACTTTCCAGAACTTTATCGAGAACGATCTAGGGCCGCTCTTCTTGCGACAGGCCACTGCTGCCCGAATGCATTGATGAGAATCTCATTCTGGCAAGAGCGCCGCTCCTGGGACGCCTTCGTGGATTCCGCACCGGAGGCTTCTCAGTACCACAAGTGGGCGTGGGGACAGGCGATCGAAGACACCTTCGGTCACCAGTCGTATCGCCTGGCCGCCACGGACGACGGCGAAATCCGGGGCGTGCTGCCGCTCGTGATGATGCGCAGCCGCCTCTTCGGCGATTTTCTGGTGTCCATGCCTTTCTTCAGCCATGGCGGAGTTGTGGCAAGCACACCGGGCGCGCGACACGCGTTGATTTCCTCCGCCGCCGCACTCGCGCGCGACCTGCGCGCAAACCACGTCGAATTGCGTCAAGGCGCTCCCTGCGATTTGCCCTGGGCTTGTGCGACCCCCAAAGTCAGGATGGAAGTGGCGCTTCCGCCCGCTGCAGAGCAGCTATGGACTCGCCTGAGCAGCAGGATGCGGAACAAAATTCGCGTCGCGCGAAAGCACGGGCTACGTGCAGAGTGGGGCGGAGCGGAAGCGCTGGACGTGTTCTATCCCATCTTTGCGGAAAACATGCGAAACCACGGCACTCCCGTCTACCCGCGCAGGTGGTTTGAAAACTTTTTTCTTTATGCTCCGAACCGGGCCTCGATTCTTTCCGTTTGGGAAGCTGGGCGCCCGGTTGGGGCGGGAATCGTCACCTGGCACAAGGGCACGGTCGAGTGGCCGTGGTGCGCCACGGTGCGGGCTCCCGGCTGCAAGTATTCAGGCACGTTCCTTTACTGGTCGCTGCTCGCCTGGGCGGCGGAGAATCGATTTCATCGAGTCGATTTGGGACGCTGCACCCCGGGGAGCGGTACGTACGAATTCAAGCGGCTCTGGGGCTGCGAAGAGATACCCCTGCACTGGTACTACTGGCTCTCGGCGGGATCCCGGTTCCCCAAACTTCGCCCGGAAAGTCCTCGCTTTCACTGGGCAACCCAGATTTGGCGGCGTCTGCCGCTCGCCCTAGCGAACCGGCTGGGGCCGCGCATCGTCCGCTCGATTCCATGAAGGCCTGCGGGAAGCAGTCCACCCGCCGACCCAACGCCGCGTAACAACGCAACTCGCAACTGAGATGAGCGATCTATTCGAGGAGATTTCGTGAACGCCGAAGCGCGCGAATCTCGCCGACCCATTGTTGTCCTTGTTTTGATCGACGCTCTGGGTTGGAAGTGCATCGAAGGCGGTGATTTTCTGAGCCGAATTCTCCCCTATCGCCGGCCGCTCAAAACGGTGCTGGGCTACAGCTCGGCGGCGATTCCGACTCTATTGACCGGACGGCCACCCGCGGAGCACGGACATTGGAATCTCTTCTATTACGATCCCGAGGGGTCTCCCTTTCGATGGTTGAAGCCCGCGCGGTTCTTGCCTGACGCATTCCTGGACAACCGCGTGTTCCGAAAGGTTGTGAAGGAGCTGGGCCGGCGCGTTCTCGGCCTGGGACCGCTCTTCGAGTGCAATCTGAGCCCCAAAATTCTGCCGCGGTTCAATTATGTGGAGAAGCGAAACATCTTCGAGCCGGGTGGCATTCCTTGCATGCCTTCGATTTTGGATCAACTTTCTTCGCGAGGTATCGCATATCGAGTCTATTCCTACCGGCAGATGCCGGACGCGCAAATTCTCGAGCATGCGGCAAGCGACGTCGAATCCGGCGATGCTTCATTTTTTCTTTTGTATCTGAGCGAAATGGATGCGTTCCTTCACATGCATTGCACCGAGCGCGAAGAGGTCACGAAGCGCTTGCACTGGTATGAGGAAAAGTTGAGCCGGGTGTTCGGGGCCGCGCGCGCCGCCGACCCGGGAGCAATCCTTTCGGTGGTCTCCGATCACGGCATGACGCCGGTCGTGCGCCATTATGATCTCGCGCAAAGGATCGGCGGCCTCAAACTCAAAATGCCGCGCGACTATCTCGCCGTGTGTGACTCGACGATGGCCAGGTTCTGGTTCTTTAACGAGCGTGCCAGAGCGTCCATCAGCGGCTGCTTGACCGGTGTGTCGTGCGGACGCATTCTGTCCGACGATGACCTCCGCCGGCTCGGCGTGTTCTTCGACGATCGCCGCTATGGCGAACTCATCTTCCTGCTTCGTCCCGGATGGCTCTTCTCGCAAAGCAATTTCAATGGCAACTCGTGGCGGCCGCGCGGCATGCACGGTTACGACCCGGCGGATTCATTTTCCGATGCGATCTTTCTCAGCAATCGGTCCCCATCGGTTCCCATGCGCACAATCGCAGATGTTCATGCTTGGCTCCAACGCGCGATAGGGATCGGCGACATTCCGGATTCGCAACCTCAACTCGGCGTGCGCTTCGCTCAAGCCGGCTCAAGATGAAACGTTTCCCGATTTCGGTAATGCATTTCACAAACAGTGTTGTGCGCGGCGGTGCGGAGGAGCACATTCTGACTCTGCTGCGCAACCTGGACCGGAATTATTTTCGTCTCCTCCTCGTTTGCCCCGGCGAATGCGCGAAATCGCTTGCAGCGGACCTGCCCGCCGACGTTCGTCTGATTCGCATGTCCTTCCAAGCGCCGCATCAACCGGCGGCGGCCATTCGCTTCGCACGGCTGGTGCGCGAATTGCGAATTGCGATTCTCCATTCCCATCTCTTCAGCGCGAGCATGGCGGCATCGCCGATCGGTTGGTTGTGCGGCGTTCCCGTCGTCGTCGAGACGCCTCATGTCCGGGAAGCGTGGCGCCAGGGCGCGCTGAAGAAGACTCGCGTCGTTGACCGAATGGCCGGCCGGTTTGTGGATCGCTTCATCGCCGTGTCCGAAGCGAACGCGCGCTACCTGACCGGGGAGAAGCGCTTGCCCGCGCGAAAAGTCAGCGTGATCCATAATGGCTGCGACCTGCTGAAGTTCTCTCCGGGGACATCTGATCCGTTGGAAATGAGGCGGAAATTCGGCCTATCCGAGGGTGGTCCGATGCTTCTCGTCATCGGCCGGCTGGAATCTCAGAAAGGCCATCGGTTCTGCCTCGAGGCATTTCGCGCCGTCCTGCGGGAGTTTCCCAAAGCTCAATTGGTTTGCGTGGGCGAAGGGAGCTTGCGCCGGGAGTTGGCCCAATTGGCGGCGCAATTCGGAATAGATCGGGCCGTACGCTTCGTGGGCCATCAAGCAAACGTCAATGATTGGCTGGCGATGTGCGACGTCAGCATTTTGCCGTCGCTGTACGAAGGCTTGCCTTTGGCGGCGATCGAATCCCTTGCTGCGCAGCGTCCGCTCGTGGCCACATGTGTGGATGGCACGCCGGAAGTCGTCGTTCACGAGAAGACAGGACTGCTCGTTCCGCCCGGAGATTCACAAGAACTCGCTGGAGCGCTGCTTCGGTTGTTGCGCGATCCGGAGCTGGGGCGACAATTGGCGCGCGCCGGCCGGGAATGGGTGGCGAAGCGGTTCAGCCAGGAACAGCAGATTCAAAAGACGCAAGAGTTGTACTTGCGCGAATGGAATCTCGCTGTCGCCGGCGCAGGCTCACCGGCCTGCGCCGGTGCGTTCCCGATCAGGAACGGCGTCGATTTCCGTGACCCCGGCGGATACTCGCTGCCTCTGGAAAAGAATTGAATATCGCCATACCACGAATCGCCGAAACACCGGCAGAAGCGGCAAACAGCAGCTCGCGCCCTGCCGTCTTGCGAAGCGTCATCTGCAACCGTGTGCGGCGAATCTGCACAAATGTGTTCGGCAGCAGGCTCGACGCGATTGTGCTCACCGGAAGTCTTGCGCGGGACGAAGCAACTTTCGCCCGCAGCGCACGCAAGTACAGAGTTCTCGGCGACGCGGAGTTCATGGTCGTCCTGAAGAAAGGGCGAACACTGCCAAGGGCCGCAAGCATCCGTTCGCTGCGAGAAGAGATAGAAGAAGATCTCTTGAGGCAAGGAATCCTCTGCAAGGTCGATCTGAGCGCCGTGTCGCCGGATTATTTCCGCCGGCTTCCGCCGCATATCTTCAGCTACGAACTGAAGCATTGCGGCCGCGTGATTTGGGGCGTCGAGGATGTTCTCCGGTCGATTCCGGAAATCACCGCGACAGACCTCTCGCGAGAGGACGCCGCACGATTGCTTTGCAATCGCCTCGTGGAATTGCTCGAGTGCACGCCGGAAATCTTCAACGGAAGAGATTCCATTTCCGCGAAGCTTCACTACAAACTCGTGAAGCTCTATCTCGATATGGCGGCCTCGCTTCTGGCGTTCCTGGGATGTTACGCGCCCACCTATCGCGGGCGGGCGGAAATCCTCACTCGTCTGGCGATCCAGCGCGTCGGGACCAGACGCGATCCAGTCGAGATCGTGCCGTTCGCGAAATTGGTGGCCGACTGCACGCGTTGGAAGTTAGCTCAGCACGAGGAATCTGAGGCAGGGCCCAATGTTTCCTGGCGCGAGGCCGTGCAGTGCGCCCATTCGCTTTGGCGATGGGAACTCATTCATCTCGCGGGCGCGCCGGAGTCCATCGCGGATGAAGATCTCTTCCGCGCGTGGAAACGCTCGCAATCCCGGAAAACAAATCTCCGGGGTTGGGCTCGCGTTTTTCGGCTTTGCGGATGGCGCAGGGGTCGCCGCCAGTGGATGCGGTGGCTTCGACTCTCCTGGGAAACCGGACCTCGTTTCGGCGTGTACGAAGCCGCATTCAAGCTACTGTTTCATGCATCCTCTCTTCCCAGCGGGACTCCGAATCATACGGACGCAGGATCGGACATTTGCGATTTGCGCCGTTTGTTGCCCGTCGCCGAACAGGGGGAAGGGAAGAGTGAATCGAACGGCGCGCACGCGCTGGCCGCTGCAATCGTATCCAACTATCGAGAATTCCTGACCGGAACTCGCACCTAATCCCATCGGCAGGCACTTCCAGCCGATCGCCGGGCATTCCATTCAGAGATGCGTATCCTCTTTCTGTCTTCGACCTGGCCCTCGCCGCCGAACAACGGTTCAAGAATGAGAACGTGGGCTGTGCTCCGCGCTCTCGCCGAGAATGGCCACAGCATTGTGTATCTCGGAATTGCCTCGCCGCGTGAAATCCAGGCGAATGGCTCATCCGTGCATCGTTTGTGCGAGCAGGCATTCACCATGCCGCGAAACGCCGAGACGCCTCCCGGCCTGTGGGGCCACCTTTCACGCGCGAGAAATATGTTCAGCCGCAAGCCGCATTCCGTCGAGGCCATGCGCTCGAGGTCAGCCGCGCAACGCATCCGCGAATTGCTCGATTCGGGACGCATTGACGCGGTGTTTTGCGAGCAAACGCAGCCGCTCATCAACGTTCCGGATCCGCTGCCCGTGCCGCTGTTCTTGGACAATCACAATGCGGAGCACGTGATCTGGCAGCGCTTCCTGCTCCATGCGCCGAACCCCCTGGCAAGACTCTACGCGCGGTATGAAAGTAAGAAGCTCCGAGAATGGGAACGCGGCGCCTGCGAACGTGCGAAACTCGCCATGACGTGCTCCGAGCAGGACCGCAGAATCCTGCAATCATTGTGTCCGCACACTCCGTTCTGTGTCGTCCCCAATGCGCTGGATACGGATCGCTATTTTCCGGCCTCGCAGGAAGAACCGTTCAAGGCGCTCTTTCAAGGCGGAATGGACTGGTATCCGAACCGTGATGCCGTGCAGCATTTTGTTAGATCGATCCTCCCGGAAATTCGCCGAAGGATTCCCAGCATAGAGTTTGTCGTCGCGGGAAGAAATCCAAGCCATGCCTTTCGTCGCCGCCTCGCCCGCGCCCCGCATGTCCGCTTCACGCGAACCCTAGAGGACATCCGTCCGGAAGTGGCGGGCGCCGCCGTCTGCGTCGTGCCGCTTAGAATCGGCAGCGGTACACGCCTGAAGATTCTCGAGGCGGCCGCGATGGGGAAGGCGATCGTATCTACGCGCATCGGGGCGGAGGGCTTGGACTTCCGCCACAATGAGGAAATCGTCCTGGCCGACAATACATTGGAGTTTGCGCAGGAAGTGGTCAGATTGATGGGAGATGCGCGCCTTCGCAATCGGCTTGGCTTGAACGCCCGAAAACGAGTTGAGGAACAATATAGTTTTCCGGTTTTGTGCAAGGCCCTGGAAGACGCGATGGCGATCGTTCCAGAGGTGCAGGCTCCTGATTCCCGCGAGCGTTGTACCGCCGGGGCTCCTCTGTTGTGAATTAACGCCGATGATCTTTTATTTCTGGCTCATCTGGGTCTTGCCCATGACTCAACATCCTATTTGGGGCGGCAGAGTCGGGCCTTTGACTGTCTTCGAGTGTCTCGGTTTGGCCTCACTCTCCTACGCAACCTTTCATATTCTGCGAAACAAGCAGGGCCCTGCATTCTTGGAGATGCCGCAGGTTTGCGCGCTGTTTCCATTCTATTTCTTGGCGACCCTTTCCGCGCTGGGTTCGGGAGGCAGCATAAGACCTGGAAACAGCCCCTTCGTCTCCTACACCTCTTCCTTCCTGCTCTTCTTGATCACCCTCGCGGTGATCGATTCGATGCCTCGTTTCCGCCGCGTCGTTCTGGTGACGATCGGCTCGTACGCATTCGCTTCGCTCTACGTCCTCCGCGAATGGCAAACGGAGCACGCGCGGTGGAATTCATTCCGGCCGGGCTGGATAGCGGGCGATTCGAATTACTTCAGCTGCGCGGCGCTGATCGCCGTATTTCCCGCTCTCTATCTGGCGACATCCAGCCGTGTCCTGTGGCAAAGGGTGTTTTGCGCCGCGTGTTTGCTGGCCATTTGCCCCGCACTTACGCTCTGCGCCTCGCGCGGAGCATTCGTGGGATTCGCAGTCGCCTCGATCTACTCCATTTGGCACACTCGCCGTCGGCTCCGCATCCTCGTCCTCTTGTTCGTTCTCGTCGTCCCTGCATCTTTTCTGCTGCCAAGTTCTCCGCTGCGGCGCTTTATGAACCCGGAGGTAGCGGAGCAGATGTCCGAAGCAGCGCATCTGGAAGCGTGGCGCGCTGGATTAAGAATGATCGAAGCCCATCCACTCACCGGAGTCGGAATCGGGCGTTTTAAGGAAGAAATGCCCGCCTATGCAGCGCCGGTGCTGGATGTGGACACAATCGGACACAACATGTTTATCGAGATCGCGGCGGAAATGGGAATTCCCTCGGCCCTGCTGTTCTTTTCCATCTTCGTTTTCAATTTCCGAGGCCTGGGGAAATTGCGGAAAGCGCCCCATGCTTCTCGGTTTGCAAAACACATGGCGGCGGCGCTCTCCGCGAGTTTGGTCGCTTTACTAGTCTCCGGACTGTTCATCTCCGCCGAATACCAGAAGACAACCTGGTTTGCGTTGGCACTGGCCGCGTCTTTATGTTCGCCGGCATTATTGCGAGCCGCTCTGCGCCGTCCACTCCGTCTCCGTGCGCATCCGCCCCGCAATGTCGATCTTGCTGTGGCACGAAACTAGCCGCGCCATTCAGAATACAACTCCCGATGGGACTCCTCAGCAATGAATTCCCAGCTGTTCCGGCGGATTCCGCAGCCTTGCTTTCGGCCGTGCCGGCGGAGACGCGGAGCCGCATTGTTTCCGGCATGCGCTGGACCGTCTGGCTCTCGTTTCTTGCGGCGCCATTCAGCTACGGCACGAGCGTCCTTCTGGCGCGCGCCTGGCCCTGAAGTGATCGGCACATTCGGTATTTTGTCCGTCTATCTTGCTTTCGGAACCGCGTTTCTCTACCTGGGCGGCGACACAGTCACAATCAAGTTCATTCCCGAAATTGCCCCGCGCGACCGTTTCTCCTACTTGTTGTCCTATTTCCTGCTGATTTGCCTGGCCGCGGTTCCCTGGCTGACCGCGGCGGGCATTTGGTCTGGCAACTTGCGCTTCTTGTTTGGACGGCAAACCAGTCCCTCTTCGCAGCTTTTCTTGTTGTGCCTTTCGCCCATCGCCATCCTGCTTTCGCTCGTGGTTGCCGCCCTCAAAGGAAATTTGGAAATCCGCTCCGCTCAACTCACGGCGCGAATCGTCACGTTCGGCTTCTTCATCTGTTTGGCTGTCTTCTATTTCGCCTGGCGCTCTGAATTGACGGCGCACTCCGTGGCCGTGATTTGGAGTGCCTACCTGGGTCTCGCCTTGCTGTCCGCACTCATCGGGATTGCCCGCCTGTCCAGATTGCCGGCATGGAGCCCCGGCATGCATCACCTTCGTATTCATTTCCCACGAGGTTTTTGGCGCTATCTGTTTTCCACCCAACAGGTGGGCTTGCTTTCTTTCTTTGTCAATCGTCTCGATTATGTCCTGATCCTCAACTGCGCCGGCCTTTCTCTCCTGGGACGTTACGTCGCAGTGATCGCTCTCGCTTCCCTGATTACAGGGATTGGAGCTTTCTTCCTCGACCCGATCCTGCCTTCGCTTACGAATCTGATGGCGGACCACAATTTTCCGGCGGCAGCGCAGGTGTTCGCCCTGCAAGTGCGAATTCTGTTCCTGGTCAATGCCGCCACCACGATCGGTTTGATCCTGTTCGCCGGCCCGCTCACCGCGCTTCTCGGTTCGCAATACGCCCAATTGGGCCCCGCCCTCATCCTTTGCGCGCTCTTTGTCGGACTGGCCGCCCCAGGCTCCGTTGGAGCTCTGCTGCTCTCCAGCGTCGCCAAGCAGCAGCGCGCCGTCTGGCTGGGGCTCGCACAAATCGCTCTCTACATTTTGTTGTTTTCGATGCTTTGGCGAAGATTCAGTTTACTGGGAGCGGTCACGGCATACGGTCTAGCTTTGCTCGCGGCCAATGCGTCGCTCTTCCTCGCCGGCAAACGCAGTGTCCCGTTCGAGATTTCAGTCCACCGGCAGTACGCTGCCTTTGCATCGCTCGCCGTGGCCGCCGCGTTCTTGCGATTGTTCCGACCCTCGCACGATATTGCCGCCGCATTGGTGTGCTGGTGCGTGGCGATGGGTGCGTTCTTGCTCTTGGCCGGGCATGGTTTCTCGGAATGTGTGGCGTTGCTCCGATATTTCGTTCCGCGCCCAGCCGATTCGTCTTTCAACACGCATCCAATATGAACCCCGATTGCACACCCTCGACCGAAGCGGCCTGTCCGCCTGTTTCACTTGTCTGTGCTCCGGGCGCGCGAAAAACCTTGAAAGTTCTGCACGTGGAGGTCGGCGGAACGTTTGGCGGATCGCTTCGCATACTGGAAACCTATCTCCGGCACGCCGACAAGCGGCACGCGATCCACGATGTCCTCTTCTATTATCCAACGCCGGGCGCAAAGGCGCTCGCCGGCCTCGTGAGAAACATGTTCGTTCTATGCGCCGCTTCACCAGGGGAGCCCCAACCCTCTCGATTCGGCTCTCAGGGAATGAGGGGGAGGCGATGGGAGAGCACTTTTGTGGGGCGTGGATTCAGCGAACTGCGGAGAATCGCGCGGATTCCAATGGTATTGAGGACGGTGAGGGCCATCGCCGCGCTCTTGCAGCGGGAAAACTACGACGTGGTTCACGTCAACAATACGTTTTCGTATCAAGCGCCAACGCTCTTGGCTGCGAAGTGGTCCAAGACCCCGATTCTCGCCCATGTTCGCAATCCTGTGCCGCCAAGCAGTTTGAATCGAGCGCTCCTTCGCTGTGCCGATCTTGTGGTCACCATGAATCATTCGCTGGAACGCGAGCTTCGTTCCTGGGTGCTCCCGTTTCCGTGCGAACTTGTCGCGACGGAGTCGAGTTGCCCGCGCCTGACCCTTCGTCTGCCCTCGCATGGCGAACGAAACTCTTGCCTGATGACGGATTTCTCGTCGGATCGGTCGGCCAATTGCAGCCGCAGAAGGGGTTCGACGATTTCGTTCGCGCCGCGCGTCTTGTCATCGCTTCAAGCCCGAGCGTGCGCTTCGCCATTGCGGGTTCAGGCCCGCTCCAATCCTCGCTTGAATCTCTGATCTCCGAGCTCGGCCTTCAAGATTACTTTTTTCTTTGCGGGTTTCAATCCGACGCAGCGAGCTTTCTAGCCGCACTGGATCTATTCGTCTCCTCGTCTCATTGGGAGGGCGGCCCACTCGTCGTTTGTGAGGCGATGCTCTTGGGAAAGCCCGTTGTTGCCACAGACACGGGTTGGAATCGGGATCTGATCGCGTGCGAGGGAACGGGGAAGTTGGTGCAGCCACGAGATCCCCGCGCTCTGGCCACCGCAATCGTCGAATCGCTTGCAAGTCACACCGCGATGGCGGATCGGGCCGAGAAGAATATTCCGGGCTTTCGGCAAAGGTCAGACCCCGCGCGGAGTTCGCGGCAGACCGATGCTTTCATTCGCGAAGTGTGCGGGCGGGAGCGCTTCCAGTGAGCGAGCCTGCCCATTCCGCGCTTGGGAGTCCTTGCAAGGAACTGCCGCGCACGAATCGGCGCGAGCGAGGCCGGAACGTAACCATCGCGGAAGACTGTTACCGGCTGATGCTCTTGAAGGAAGTAAGTCCCGAAACAGAGTGGTTGGACCTGGGATGCGGCCGGCAAATCCTGCGCGAATGGCTGCCCAATGGGAAGGCCGATCAAGACGCACTATCTCAGCGAGCCCGGCGCTTGGTAGGGATCGATCGGGTTGCCGATGATGTGTCGCGAAACCCGTACCTGCACGAAAAGGTGGTCGGAGATTTTCTCAATCTTCCCTTTCCCGATGCTTCGTTCACGCTTGTGACGGCTCAGATGGTGGTTGAACACGTGGAAAGGCCGCTGGAATTATTGTGCGAGGTCGGCCGCGTGCTGCGTCCCGGAGGCAAATTCATCTTTCTGACTCCGAATCTTCTGAATTATCAAGTTTTTGCGGCCTCCTTCTTCCCGGACAAACTGAAGAAACGCATTGTCCACTATCTTGAGTTGCGAGAGGAACGAGACGTTTTCAAGACCTACTACCGCATGAACACAAAGAATGAAATCGCCAAGACCGCGCGTGCGGCGAGCCTGGCAGTCGATGTGGTTCATATGGTTCATTCGGCTTGGGAATTTCGACGAATTCCCCCATTGCTTTGGGTGGAGAAGGCTATTTTTCGCGTCTTGGACTTGGAGCAAATGTCGAATTTCCGAAGTTGCATCCTCGCCGTCCTGATCAAGCCTGTCCTGGACTCCTGATTCCGCAAGAAGCAGGTTCTCCATCCGCTCAAATCAAGACACCCTGTGTGCTGGACCGAGCCCTTGCGGCGGGCTTTCCGAGCAAGGAACCATCGCGCTCAAGACGCCTGAAGAAGCTAGGGCCACGATCGCGGAGTGGAACCGCATCGATCGCGGGTTCCTCACGCCGAGCTGGACCGTTGCATTCGTTCTAGTCTTGGTTGTCGCATTGGGTTTTCGTGTCGAATTCCTCGTCGCGACCGCAGCCGGCACGCTGGCGTTGGATTTTGTCGTGTTCTGCGTTCGCCGTGCGCGCACCCTGGCGCGCTACAACGCAGGTCAGCCACGGCTCGTCACTGCGGCCGATTGGGCGTCCGTGAGCCGTTCTTTTCGCGATGCCGGAGCCGTGGAACCCACGATGAGCGATTGGGAAGATGCCGCAGGGCACACAACACATCCCCAGTGGAGGACGGACCTCCGCTACAAGGAACTCTTGCGGCACTATTCCGGAGGCGCGGTCGCCGATGTCGGTTGCGGCGACGGAAGATTATGCTGGCGGTATGAAATTTGCGCGCCGCGGAATTACATCGGCGTGGATGTCTCCGAAGGTCTATTGCACGAGCTGAGCGCCAGGACGTTCGGCGAGGCAGGCGTCACGCAAGGAACGGCGGAATACACCGGGCTGCCGAGCGCGAGTGTGGATTTCATCGCGTGCACGGAAGTTTTCGAGCATTTGCCGCATCCGGCCCTTGCCATCCGGGAGTTCAGCCGCATTCTTCGGCCCTTTGGGAAAGTCGTGATCCACTCGCCCAACGCGACGCGGCTTCGCAACGCGAACCCACTCCACATTCTCTCCTGCGTGCTCGGTCTTTACTTTCCTTCCGTGTTGCTGCGCAAGACGCTTCACGAAAATACTTTTGTTCGCGCTTGTACGTATCATTGGGACTTCACCCGGCAGGACATTCGCTCGTTTCTGCGAGGTTCTGGGCTTTCCTTGCGACTCCTTACCTGCGCCACCTATCGTTTCAACCCGGATGGGTCGCTGCTCCACCGCGTCGCACGCCGCATGTCACGGCTACCGCTCATCTCCTGGGCGTGGGGAGATCTGACGGTCGTACTTCAGAAGGATCGCGCGTGAAATCGGCTTAGTGGGTGGCCAGCCAGAGCGCGTTTGCGTTCTTGGTGAGCGTCAGCACGTC
The DNA here is from genome assembly GCA_963819015.1 of Terriglobia bacterium. Lineage (GTDB taxonomy): Bacteria > Acidobacteriota > Terriglobia > Acidiferrales > UBA7541 > DASPOJ01. Next base: position 31,757 of record CAWFUN010000004.1, on the reverse strand, counting down.
TCCGTAATTCCCAGATTCGCCGCCGCAAGAAAATTGTGAAATCGGAGAGGAGCACGCCACGCGCGCCAGCGTGTCTTCGTGGCCGTCGTAAGCGTTATCAAGGTGTGAGACGAGGCCCCAGTTCGACTGCTCTCCCCAATTGTCCATCCAGGCCCACACGGTCATGCCGGCGTGGGGAATTGTCCCGCTGGAATTCTTCGCCGATTCCAGAATAGCCGCCACTGAGTTGTAGTACGCCTGCCCTTTCGCATGCTGCGATGCATAGTTGCCCGCGGCCGGCCCGGGAAATGCCGAAAGCGGCGAATCCGCATTGGCCGTTCGGTACGAGCCTGCGATCAGCGGCCTATCTCCGGCATTCTGCGCGATGAAGTCCAGTTCCTGCTGCGAATAGACTGATGTCGCTTCCCCCGTGATGATCACTTCCAGATATTGTCCGGCCGCCTTGAGCACTGGGGCGGGCGCCACTCCATCCCAGGTTCCGAGCCCGGGGCCAAAAACCAGCGCGTGGGGGAAGACAAACTTCACTTCCGTCCGAAACATTCCAAAGTACCAGCCAGCCGTCGCTTGCAGAAAATTATCCAGATCGGCCTTGACCGCGGGCGCCATTTGCACGACCTTTGCCCCGGGGATCGCCGGAGTGAGGCCGTCCCACGTGTCGCCCAGCCAAACTTGATGAGCTGCCCTGAAGTCCTCATCCATTAGCCCCGTCCCGACCCCCCAACCGTTCTGCACGTAATTCGCCGCAAGGATTGCCCCGGCGGCGGGAGCTTGCCCGGACGCAAACGTGATGGTCAGCACGCCGGTCGCGTAGTTGATGCTTCCGGCAGAGACTTTGGGACCGTAGAGCGAGCTGTTTCCCGTGTCGCCCGCGACGGCATTGCCTCCCACAAGAATCTGCACGGAGTAAGGGCTCGGACGCAGATTCGCCAGCGTGTGCGTGAAGGTCAGCGTGCTGCCGTCTCCGGTGCCCATGGACTCGTTCGTGATTTGCGTCCCCGACGAATCGAACGTCGTGTAATTCGCGCCCCACGCGGAATTGAGCGCCCCGATGGTTCCGTATTCCGCGGCCAGCGCGTCGCGCAGCGCCTTCTTCGAGTGCATTACGGTGTCCGAGTACACAAAGCCGAGGTTTGCGTTCGCCGTTTGCGCCGGTGATTCGCAGAGAATCATGAGAGAGAGATTGAAATTGTTTTTCCCCGGGGGAATGGTCGGGAAGTCCGGGCCCGATTCAAAGCCCATCATCTCGTCGGTGTCGTCCGCCATCATTCCGAGCAGATACGGTTCATTCGGCGAGTTTTGAATCGCCTTCATCGAATAGTCTTGCTTCAAGAATCCGTCCAGCCACGTTTGCATCTTGGGATCGAAGTAGTCTCCGATTCCGCCGGGCGGCACATATCCGGAGTAGTACGGACTGTGCGCGTTCATGATCTCCTTGACCGGTTCCAGTAAGAGCGTTGCAATCTGCCCGCCGCCCCCATCCACGGCGGCGTTGCGCATTGAGTAGTAGGAAGGGCGCGCGTAATGAAGGAAGGGCATCTTGACCGAAAGCGATCCGCGGTGGAGCACCGGCCAAAGCTGATTGTGTGAATACACGCCGACGGTGTTGAAGCCCCAGGATTGCAAGCGTTGCAAGGTGGCGTCCAGCCAGGCCTGCGTATTGCCGCCATACTTGGCGGTGAACGCCGCCTGTGCGGTGCTGTCGCTGTTGTAGAGGGCGTCCTCGACGTCCTGCTCGAAGAACGCGTTTCCCGCCGGCGTGCAGAACCACCAGTGCGCGCCGATCTTTTCCGCGTGAAACCAACCCGTTGCCTGCGCGCACTTAAGATCCGTGCGCCCGCCATAGGAATCCAGAGCCGGTCCCTGAACCGTTAGACTCAAATTCATTGCTGCCTGCGCCGGCTCCGGACTATTGTCGGTGACTTCGATACTTGCGTCGGACGGCCCCGGTTGCGTGGGCGTTCCAGCAACCTGGCCGGTCGCCGCATTCAATCCCAGGCCGGCGGGCAATTCGCCAGAGGCTACGCTCCACGCGTACGGAGGCACTCCTCCTGTCGCCTGCAGGCTTTGCGAATAGGCTTGCAGAAGCAGCGGTTGCGGCAGTGTCAACGTCGTGATCGCCAGCGGTTGAATGGGCGCCTTTGAAGTCCCAACCCCGGGGCATCCCGCGGCAAAAAGGGCCAGCGCGAACAAAGCGGTCAACGCAACAAGTGCTCGGATTTTTCCCTCGTTCAAAACGCACATCCAGTAGTTTCACTGCAAAGTGGATTATCCACCTAGCTACTATAGAATCCCTGGTGAATCCCCTCAACTAGTCATTCGGACAGTTTCGGGCCACCTCAGGACAGCCCCGTGGCACAAGCGGCGTGCATGGCGCGGACCCATCCGGGGACTTCTTGACCCAGAGCCCGGTGGCGTCATCTAATCGGCGGGGACAAACGATTTGAGATCGATCATCCACAGCATTGCCAGGGCTTTGTTTCATGCCGGCGGATTGGGACTGCTGGCGCTGGGCGCGTTTGATTCGTCGCCCCTTGTCGTGCCGATGGGCAACGATTTGCTGGTGCTGGCGCTCTCCGCGCGTTATCACGAGCGCGTGATCTATTACGTGTTGATGGCCACGGCGGGCTCGCTGATCGGGTGCTTTGCGACGGACTGGATCAGCCGTAAGAGCCAGAGCGGGCTCAAGAAAGTCCTGTCGGGCAAACATCTCGCCTACCTTCGGAAGCTGGTGGAAAGGCGTGCAGGGTGGACACTTGTGGTGGCCTCGCTCATGCCGCCGCCGTTCCCTTTTACGGCGATCGTGGCCGCCGCGGCGGCGTTTCGGTATCCTCGATACAAACTCTTGAGCCACGTCGCCGTGGGAAGACTGGTGCGCTTTGCGATCGAGGGTGCGCTCGCGGTTCACTACGGCCGGTGGATCATCAAGCAGGCTGAATCCCCCTTGCTCGATCACGTGATGATCGCGGTCATCGTAATTTCGATCGGCGGCAGCGCGATTTCCATTTATCAATGGATTGAACGACCAAGCGGACAGCGCGGAACGCGGCGCAAATAGGTTCGACGCGGGACGCTAAGGGAGGGGAAGAGAAAAGGTCATGAAGCGCAGCCATAAGTCCGAAGGGCGCGGCGACCCCGTCGTCTCAACCGTCAGTGCTTCTTCACCCGGACGTATGGCAAATTTCTTGCATCTAATCACCATGAGCCGCTTCGCACTGACTTGTCTGTTTCTTTCGTCGGCCCTCGGAGCGCGTGACATCTACGCCCAAACTTCGCAGACCCCGCAGCCTCCCGCGTCCTCGATGCGCTCGGGTTTCGGCGAGAAAATCCATATCACGGGCGTTCCCAACGCGGGGAAGATTTCGGAGCACCTGTACCGTGGGGCCCAGCCGAAACCTGGCGGCCTTGAACAACTGCAGGCGTTGGGTATTACGACAATCGTTGATCTTCGCAGTGAGGATTCCGCCACACGCGTTCGGGAACAAAAGGAAGCCGAATTGCTAGGCATTCACTTTGTCAGCATCCCTGTCGGTGAGTTCTCCCCACCCACCGGCGATCAGGTAGCGCTGTTTCTTTCGCTAGTTGGCGAGGACTCAAAGGAAACGGTCTTCGTGCATTGCCACTATGGGGATGATCGCACCGGCGTTTTCGCCGCGACGTACCGTATGGGCATTCAAAAATGGCCGGTTGAGCAGGCTCTCAACGAGATGTATTTCTTCGGTTTCAACAGGTTTTGGCATCCAGAGATGATTTCGTTCGTCCGCGAATTTCCCTCACTGCTCGCTTCCGATCCCGCGCTCCAAAGCTTGAGTGGTTCCAAGCCGTAAGTTTCTTTTATCGCTCAGCCCAATAGAAGCAGGAAGGGAAGGGCATGGTTTGCACTCCCGGCTCGGCGGACCCGCCGGTGGAACGCTGTTCGGCGTCCATCGGGTGAACTTGGAACTGTGCCAACGCTACGGCGCTTCGGTGCAATAGAGCATTTGCTTTTCGGCCGCCCTCTGCTTGCCGTTCTCACTCTTGGGGCGCCCGCAGACCTCCCGTCTTCGGAATCTCTCAAGTGTAGTATCATTCTCGATTTCAAGGGCCCTTCTCTGCACGCCACCTCGCCTCCCGATTTGGGAGACGGGACATCGGAGACACATGAAGGCTGCGTTCCTCACAGGTTTGCGGCAGATCGCTGTGGCCGAGGCCCCGGATCCCCGGCTCACTCAGCCGGACGACGTCCTCGTTCGCGTGGATTCGGTGGGCATTTGCGGCTCCGATATGCACTACTACACCACGGGCCACATCGGTCCCGCCGTCATCGAGTTTCCGTTCGTGGTCGGCCATGAGTGCGGTGGAACGATCGTGGAGGTCGGCGCGGAGGTGGACGACCTCGTTGCGGGCCAGCGCGTCGCCATCGAGCCTTCGATCCACTGCGGCAAGTGTGACCAGTGTTTGCGCGGACGGCATCACACATGCCGTAATCAGCGCTTCCTCGGCTGCCCCGGCGAACTCAGCGGCGGCCTGGCGGAATATCTCGTCATGCCTGCGCAATGTTGCTTTCCCTTGCCGGAGTCCATGACGGCGGATCAGGCCGCGCTGGTCGAACCGCTTTCGATTGCGGTCTACTCGCAGCGCATGGCTGCCGCGCAAGACGGCGCCCAGATCGGCATTCTCGGCTGCGGCCCGATTGGATTATCGGTGTTGCTCGCGCTTCGAGCCACGGGCGAGTACTCGATTTATTGCAGTGAGCCCATTGAGGAGCGGCTCGCCGCAGCGCGGCGCTGCGGCGCGGAATGGGCGGGGAATCCTCACAAAGTAAACGCCGTTGCGGAAATCGCCAAATTGGCCCCGCAGGGACTGGATTTCGTTTTTGAATGCGCGGGGCAAGAGGAATCGCTGAATCAAGCCGCCGAATTGCTCAAGCCCGGCGGAACATTATTGATCGTCGGAATTCCCGAGACGGACTGCGTAAGCGTGCCGATTCATACATGGCGGCGCAAAGAGCTTACGATCCGCAACGTCCGCCGCCAAAATCATTGCGTGCTTCCCGCGATCGATCTCTTGGCGACCGGCAAGGTCGACATGGAACAACTCGCCACGCATCATTTTCCGCTCGCCAAGACCCAAGACGCGTTTGACATGGTCGCCAACTATCGCGACGGCGTCATTAAGGCCATCATCCGCGTCGGTGACTCTTCCTGATTGGGGAGCTTTGCGGGGGGGGGATTCTCCGCGGCATTACTCAGAGGGCAGGCTTCACCCGGCCCTCTGAATTTCACTCCACTACAATTAATGCAGGGCGGGGAACCCTCGTCGTCCGTCCACCCTGCAACGATCAGCTGCCCGATGAAGCATCGGGTTGAATCTCGACCGTTCTGCCGGGCAGAACTTGAATGTGTTCCTGGTAGAAAGATTTGCCGCTGGGGTCGCGCAACTCGATGTCGTGCGGGCCCGCCTTAATCGAGAACTTCTTCACCTTTTCCGTCTTGCCGATAAAGCCGCCGTCCAGGTAGACCGAGGCATCCTTCATTTTCGTTTCGATCTTAACGTCTCCGGAGTTCGGCCGGGAAAGATAGCCGAAACCGTACGGCGCTCCCCAGTAGCCGTATACCCAGGGGCCGGGGCCCCAATAGCCGAAGAAATGCGGGCCATAGAAGCCGCCGTAGTATCCGCCGCGGACGGTCACAAAGCGTCTTTGCGCAGAGGCCGCAGGCGCGATGGCGAAGATCGCCAGGAGCGCGATCGTCGCAAGCATAAGAAGCCGTTTCATGGCATCCAACCTCCCGCCGGGCATTCCAACCGCCGCCCGGCAAGTACTATTCATCATTTCCCACTCTCATTAAACTCAGATGCGCGAAAAAAGTCGCATGTTGTCCGTCGCAAGACCAGATGTCTCTGGAACCGGCGGCCAGGCGGCGCGACACCGTTCCGGCGGGCGGCAGCTCCGCGTGCAAGGACGCATTCGTTCCGATGCCGCAATAACCGGCCGCGCCTTTCCGGCGGATGATGGCTAAGTGATGCAGAGTGCCGCGGCGCCGGGCACGCCGGAATCGGCGCCGTAGCGGGCGAGCACGAGGGGGATTTCCTGACAGCGGGGATTGATGGACCAAGCCGGCAGCTTCGAACGAATGTAGGCGAACCATTCGCTTGCAAGTTCGCCAACGCCGCCGCCGAAGATCATCACGTCCGGTTCGAGAATGTCCACGATGTTTCCAAGCCAGATGGCGACCAGGTCGAACGTTTCGGCCAGGATCTCCGAAGACAAAGCGTCGCCTTTCAGCCACGCAGCGGCGACAGTCTCCGCCCGGATTTGTTCGGCGCTGCCGCCGGCGAGTTGAAGCAATTGCGCGCCGCGATCTCCTGCCGCCGCGATTCGAGCCCGAGCGCGTGCGGCAATCGCGGGGCCCGAAGCGAACGCTTCGATGCAGCCATACTTCCCGCAGCCGCAGCGAGGGCCGTGAAAATCGATCGTCATGTGGCCGCCCTCGGCCGCCGCGCCCGTGCGGCCGTGATAGATGCGCCCGTCCAAAATAATTCCTGTGCCGATGCCGGTGCCCAACGTCGCGTAGAATACCCAGCGATAGCCGCGGCCCGCGCCCCAGAGGGCCTCGGCGAGGCCGGCGGCTTTGGCGTCATTATCCAGGCGCGCGTCCACGCCGTACGCCGCGCGGATTTTTTCGACTAGCGGGAAATCGCGCCAGCAGGGAAGATTTGGCGGGTTGAGTACGACTCCCGCGCGCGGATCGAGCGGCCCGGGCGAAGTGATGCCGACTCCGCCCAGCATGACTCCGGGCTTTGCGGCGAGCACGGCGTCAATCGCACTGCGAACCGAATGGAAGCCTTCGTCGGCGGAACCGTGGGCCTCCATCGGAGCGCGCATCTTGAAAATGATTTCGCCGCTGCCGGTGACAAGACCCGCCGCGACTTTTGTGCCCCCGATATCCACGCCGAGAAACAGTTTTTCTTGTTCGGACATTGTATGTTTCCCTGGAAGCCGGCCGATCGCGCGGCGGCCGCCTTCAGACGTGCCTGCTCACCTGCGAAGGGACGACCACGGCAAGAATCAGCACGGCCACTCGGGAAGCGCGCTATGACCTAACGCGCCGTCGCAACGAGTGCGAGACTATCATAACCGCGTCCGGCACACGAGGGACGCGCCCGGGCCCGCGTTCGCGACATCTCGATGGGATCGCTGGCCAAGCAGATTCGGGCGAAGGCGAGATTCGCCGTGAGCGGGCGAAGCCGGTGGATTGTGGAAGCAGGCCACAACCTCTATGATTCGATGAGATGGCCAGCGAATCGGAAAGGGGACACCGGGAAGATGCGAATCGACAAAGGGAGTATCGGCGGCATGGCCCGCCGGGAGTCACGGGGTTGGACTGGAATATTGATTTCGATTCAGGCGTTCACCGCAGTTTTGCTTCTTCTGCCGCCCCATAGAGTTCTTGCGGGAGCCGCGGCTCAGGCGCCGGCGGAAAATACGGCGGAGCTGCTTTCGGTGACCGGTCAGGTGAAGCAGGAATTGCATCTTACGCCGGCGGATTGGAATGCTTTGCCGCGAACGAAAGTCACCGCGATAGGCGAGCACGATCCGCAGCCGCGCGTCTACGAGGGCGTTGCGCTGAAGGACTTATTGGCAAAAGCAGGCCTGCCGACCGGGATGGACATGCACGGCAAGGGCATGACGCTCGGCGTCGTCGCCAACGCGGCTGACAATTATCACGTCCTTTTTTCTCTCGGCGAACTCGATTCCAGTTTCGGCGCCGCCGTCGTTTTGGTTGCCGATCGCGTGGATGGGCAGCCCTTTCCGGCAAACGTCGGTCCGCTGCGGATCATCGTGGTCGGGGACAAGATTGGAGCGCGATGGGTGCACAGGCTGAAGAGTTTTACAGTGGTGCAGGTTATGCCGGAAAAATAATCGCAAGCACTCTTTTACGGCTGCGGCTGTCCATTTCCATTCGGAGGCGCGGGGCTCGCCGGCGCCGGAGTCGCGGCCGGAGTGGGCGCACTCCGCGAGATGACTTGCTGCGGCGTCGGCAGTTGCGACGTGTCCCAACCCCCGCCGAGCGCTTCGATCAACTGCACGCTCGCGGTCATCTGCTGCGTGCGAATATTCACCGCCGCGAGTTGGTTGGTGAAGAGGGCTGTTTGTGCCGTGATGACGTTGAGGTAAGGATCGATCCCGAGCTTGTAGCGATCGGTTGCCAGCGCAAGAGTTCGCTGCGCCGCCGAGACGGCGTCGTCCTGCTGAATTCGCTCCTGCGAAAGGATCCGCAGTGTAGATAGATTGTCCTCGACCTGCTGAAAGGCGGTCAGAACGGTTTCCCGGTAATTCGCGACCGTGGCATCGTAAGTCGCGCGGTATTGCTCGACTGCAGCGCGGCGCAATCCGGCATCGAATATCGTCTCCGCTACCGCCGGCCCCACCGACCAGAACCGGCTCGGCCACGTAAACCAATCTGAAATCGAGGTGGCCTGCAATCCGGCGGCGGCGCTCAGAGTGACGGCCGGGTAATAAGCCGCGCGCACGACGCCGATTTGCGCGTTCGCCGCGGCCACTTGCCGCTCCGCGATCGCGATATCGGGACGTCGCTCGAGAAGCTGGGAAGGCACTCCAATGGGGATGCCGGGAGGGCTCTCAGTGAGCGGCAGGGCCGCCAGCGAAAACGTGGTGGCCGGCTCCCCGACCAGCGTCGCAATCGCATGCTCGTATTGGGCCCGGAGGATTCCGAGCGCCGTGTCCTGCGCTTCCACAGTTTTCAATTGAGTTTCCGCTTGAGCGACGGATTCGTCGGAGGCGATTCCGGTCTGGTATAGAACTTTTGTTAGATCGAGAGACTGTTGGTAGGCGACAACGGTGGAATCCAGCAGTTGTTTCAGGGCATCTTGGCCGCGGAGCGCGAAATAATCCGCGGCGAGCTCCGCCTGGACCGCCAGGCGCGCATTTTCCAAATCGCCTGCGCTGGCCTGTGCGCCCGCACTCGCGGCCCTGACGGTGTTTCGCACGCGGCCCCAAAGATCGGGCACCCAGGTCCCATTGAACGGAAGCGAATAATTCGTGAACGTCGCGCCGCTCGACCTGCTGGAAGCCGTGACCGTGGCGGCCTGATGTTCCTCGGTGATGCTGGGGTCGGTCGTTACGGTGGGGAAATACTGGCTGCGAGCCTCACGGACGAGCGCTCGCGCGGCCATGTAATTCGCAAATGCGGCCGCGATCGTCTGGTTCGAAACATTGACCTTGTCTTCGAGTTGGTTCAATTGCGGGTCGTTGAAGATCGCCCACCATTGGCCATGAAGGGCGTCGTCCTTGGGTTCGGCGACGCGCCAGCCGTCCGTCAATTTCTGGTCCGCCGGCGTCAGTTCTTTGTACGCAGGAGGAGTCTGTGCGGCCGGCACGTGATACTTAGGCGCCAAGTCGCAGCCATTCACGGCCAGCAACACCGCCAGCAGAAATGCGAGTGGAACTTGAGATCTCAACTTCACCTTGCGACACCTCATCCGAGGGATTCCTGCGGCGATGCGCTGGCGCGTCGTCGGCGCCAACGCAATAGCCAGTCGCGCAGCCGGTCCATGTAAAGGTAGACCACCGGCGTCGTGTAGAGCGTCAGCATCTGGCTCAGCAACAGCCCGCCGATGATCGTAATTCCCAGCGGACGCCGCAGCTCCGATCCGGTTCCGGTTCCCAGCGCCAGCGGCAAAGCGCCGAACATCGCCGCCATGGTGGTCATGAGGATGGGGCGGAATCGAAGAATGCACGCCTCGTAGATGGCATCGGCCGGACTCTTGCCCTCAGTTCGCTCGGCCACCAGAGCGAAATCGATCATCATGATCGCGTTTTTCTTCACGATGCCGATCAATAGAATGATCCCGATGCCGGCGATGACGGTTAGTTCCGTGTGGAACAGAAGAAGGGCGAGCATGGCGCCGACCCCGGCGGAGGGCAATGTCGAAAGGATTGTGATCGGGTGAATCAAACTTTCGTAGAGAATGCCCAGCACGATGTAAACCGCAGCGAGCGCCGTCAGAATCAGGTACGGCATGGTCGCCTTCGAAACTTGAAACGCTTGCAGCGCGCCCGAAAACATCCCGTGGATCGTACTCGGCATGCCCATCTGTTGTTCCGTTGTGGTGATCTCATCGGACGCTTGCCCCAGTGACACCCCCGGCGCCAGGTTGAACGACACCGTCACCGACGGGAACTGGCCCTGGTGGTTCACGGACAGCGCCGCCGTCGTCGGCTCGAAATGCGCCAGTGCGCTCAAAGGCACGATCTTTCCCTGGGACGCACGAATGTAAACCTCGTTCAAGCCTTCCGGCGTCTGCAAATACTTCGGCTGGACTTCCATCACCACGTGGTACTGATTCACGCCCGTGTACATCGTCGAGACTTGCGCCTGGCCGAACGCCTGATAGAGGGAGCTATCCATCAACTGCGGTGTGATGCCGAGGCGGGACATCGTGGCGCGATCGTAGATCAGCGAGGCTTCCAGCCCACTGTTCTGCTGGTCCGTGTTGACGTCGGTGAGATCCCCCAGCGTCTTCAACTTACGGTACAGTTGCGGTCCCCATTTGACCAGGTCCGCCAGGTTCTCGCTTTGTATAGTGTACTGGTATTGGGCGTTGCTCCTTCGGCCGCCAATTTGCAAATCCTGGCCTGCGCTCATGAAGACTGTGACGCCGGGCACGGACATCATCTTTGGTCGCAAACGATCAACCACCTGGCTCGAAGAGATCTTGCGCTCGGAGAGCGGTTTCAAACTCATGAAAAGAAATCCGCCGTTGGTGGCCCCTTGGCCTCCCGTGAACGCCACCACGTTTTCCACGGCAGGATCGGTCTTGATCAATTGCACGAAACGAGAAGTGGCCACCTGCATCGCCTGAAACGAAATATCCTGGGCGCCCTGCATCCCCCCGCCGATGGTGCCGTTGTCTTGGAGGGGGAAATACCCGTTGGGGACGATGAAGAACAGATAAAAGTTGACGGCGATCGTCAGAAATAAAACGCCGAGCGTGAGAGGAGCGTGATGCAGCACCCAGGTCAGCGTGCGCTCGTAAGTCCTCAGCAGGGTGCGGAACCCGCGGTCGCTCGCGCGATAGAACAAGTTGTGCTTCTGTCCGGCTTGTTCCTGCTTCAGCAGCCGCGAGCACATCATCGGAGTCGTCGTCAGCGAGACTCCCAGCGAGACGAGAATGGCTGCCGATAGCGTGACGGCGAATTCACGGAAAAGCCTCCCAATGACGCCGCCCATCAGAAGAAGCGGGATGAAAACCGCCACGAGCGACAGGCTCATCGACAGCACCGTAAAGCCGATCTCCTTGGCTCCCAGCAGGGCCGCTTGCATCGGCGGCATGCCCTTCTCGAAGTGGCGCATGACGTTCTCGATGACCACGATCGCATCGTCCACGACGAATCCCGTACAGATCGTCAGGGCCATGAGCGATAAATTGTCGATGCTGAAGTGGCACAAATACATGATGCCGAATGTGCCGATCAAGGAGACGGGGACGGCGACGCTCGGGATCGAGGTCGCTCGGGGATTTCGCAGGAAGACGAATACAACGAGAATCACCAGACATACGGAAATCGTGAGCGAGCGTTCCACGTCGTGTACGGACGCACGAATCGTCAATGTGCGGTCCAGCGTGACGGAAACATTGATCGCGGCGGGGATCGAAGCTTTCAATGAGGGAAGGGCAGCCTCGACGCGATCGACCGTGTCGATGATATTGGCGCCGGGCTGCCGGAAGACAATGAGAAGCACCGCGGGCTGCCCGTTCACAAAACCCGCCGCACGAACGTTCTCGGTCGAGTCCACGACATCGGCGACATCGGAGAGCTTGACCGCCGCGCCGTTGTGATATCCCACGACCAAGGGTTGGTAATTCACCGCCTTCATGAGCTGATCGTTCGTCGCTATGTCGGCAGTGGTCTTATCGTCGGCGATTTGCCCCTTCGGCAGATTCGCGTTCTGCCGGCTCAACATCGCGCTGACGTCCGAGAGTCCCAGCCCGTAGCTGTTCAGTTGCGTCGGATTGACTTCGACGCGCACCGCGGGCAAAGAACTCCCTCCCGCGATCACCTGTCCCACACCCTGGATTTGCGATAGCCGCTGAACCATGATCGTGGATGCGGCGTCGTAGAGCGCTCCGCGGTCGTACACATTCGAGGTGAGCGCCATAATCATGATCGGTGAGTCCGCGGGATTCACCTTGCGGTAAGTGGGGTTGCTCGGCAGGTTGGTTGGCAGATAACTGCGGGCGGCATTGATCGCCGCCTGAACGTCGCGCGCGGCTCCGTCAATGTTCCGGCTCAAATCAAATTGGAGCGTAATGCTCGTCGTGCCGAGATTGCTGGAGGAAGTCATTTCCGTGACGCCGGCAATGCGTCCCAATTGCCGTTCCAGCGGGGTAGCGACCGAAGATGCCATCGTCTCGGGGCTTGCTCCCGGCAGAGCCGCCCCCACGGAGATCGTGGGGAAGTCAACCTGGGGCAAGGGAGATACCGGCAGGATGCGAAACGCGACCGCGCCCGCCAGCGCCACTGCGGCGGTCAGCAAGGTTGTGCCTACGGGGCGCCGGATGAATGGGGTCGAGAGACTCATGCCTAATCTCCCGGGACAGCTTCGGGGCTGGCCGCGCCCGCGCGGCGTGCGGAGACTCGGTGAGCGATTCGGTCGAAAAAGATGTAGATGACGGGTGTCGTGTACAGCGTGAGAATCTGGCTTAGGATCAGGCCGCCAACCATGGCGATTCCCAATGGCCGGCGCAACTCAGAGCCGATGCCCGTCCCCAAAGCCAAGGGTAAGCCGGCGAGCATCGCCGCCATCGTCGTCATCAGAATCGGCCGGAACCGCAGCAGACAGGCCTGGTAGATCGCGTCCTCGGCTTTCTTGCCGTCTTTCCGCTCGGCATCGAGCGCGAAGTCGATCATCATGATGCCGTTCTTCTGCACGATTCCGATCAGCAGGATGATTCCGATCAGCGCGACAACGCTCAGCTCGGACCCGCAAATCAGCAGGGCCAGAATGGCCCCGACCCCCGCCGAAGGTAGCGTCGAAAGGATCGTTATCGGATGGATGTAGCTTTCGTACAAGACGCCCAGAACGATGTACACCGTCACCAACGCCGCCAGAATCAGAATCGGCTCGTTCGTCAACGATGCCTCGAAGGATGCGGCGGTTCCTTGAAACGCCGCCAGCACGCTCAGCGGCATCTTGATGTCAGTTTGCGCCTTCTCGAGGGCCGCTGTGGCGCTGCCCAACGAAGCATTCGGCGCCAGGTTGAACGAGATCGTGACCACCGGGAATTGTCCCTGGTGATTCACCGAAAGCGGCGCGGCCTGCCAGTCAAGATGCGTGAACGAGCTCAGCGGAACTGCCGAGCTGTTGACCGCCGCCACGGCCCCGGGATTTGCCGAACCGCCACTAGGAGCTGCGGAAGACGAGGCCCTCGGGCCCGCACTTGACGATCCGCCGCCTCCGCCGGCCGTCGTCGCAGTAATAAGGGTTGCCGCAGCCGACCCCGTTCCAGTTGTTCCGGTCGCGCCCGTCGTGGTCGCGGATGGGGCCAGCGCGGAGCGCACGTAAATGTCTTGAAGTTTGGAGGGGTTCTTCTGGAAATCCGGCAAAGCTTCGAGAATTACGTGGTACTGATTGAGGTCCGTGTACATCGTCGAGATTTGCCGCTGGCCAAAGGCGTCGTAGAGCGTTTCATCGATAGCCTGCGGCGTGATTCCCATTCGAGATGCTGTTTCCCGGTCAATCACGAGCGTCGCGGACAAGCCGCCGGTCTGCTGATCGGTGGCGAGGTCGCGAAGCTCCGGCAGTTGCTGCAGTCTCGTCATCAGCTTCGCCGTCCAGTAGTTCAATTCGTTCACGTCGGGGTCTTCGAGCGTGTACTGATACTGCGTGCGGCTGACGCGATCTTCGACAGTCAAATCCTGAACGGGTTGCATGTAGAGCGTAATGCCGTCCACTTTGTCCAATTCGGGTTGCAGGCGGCGGATGACGTCGGAAGCGCTGATCTTGCGCTGATCGAGGGGCTTGAGATTGATTTGAAGCCGTCCGGAATTGAGCGTTGTATTCGTACCGTCAATTCCAATGTAGGAAGACACGTTATCCACCGCAGGGTCCTTCAGGATGATTCTCGTCAGCGCTTGCTGCCTCTCGGACATCGCCGGAAACGAAATCGTTTGCGCGGCTTGAGATATTCCCTGGATGATTCCCGTATCCTGCACGGGAAAGAAGCCCTTTGGGACAAGAATGTACAGCAAGATGGTCAGAACGAGCGTCCCCGCGGCCACCACCAGCGTTCCAGTCCTATGTTTCAGAACCCATTGAAGCGTCCGGCCGTAAAACGCAATCACGCGCTCGAAGCCGCGCTCGGACGCCTTGAAGAAGCGAGATTGCTCCTCGGCCGTCTTGTGCCGCAACAACCGGGCGCACATCATCGGCGTCAGTGTCAGCGAGACAACGGCGGAAACCAGGATCGTGACGCTCAGCGTGATGGCGAACTCGCGGAACAACCGCCCCACCACATCGCCCATGAACAAGAGTGGAATCAATACGGCGATGAGCGAAACCGTCAGCGAAATGATCGTAAATCCAATCTGCTCGGAGCCTTTCAGCGCCGCTTCGAGCGGCGGGAGGCCTTCCTCGATGTACCGGACGATGTTCTCGATCATCACGATTGCGTCGTCCACCACGAACCCGGTGGAGATCGTCAGTGCCATCAGCGTGAGGTTGTTCAGACTGTATCCGGCGAGGTACATCACGCCGAACGTCCCCACCAGCGACAGTGGAACCGCAACGCTCGGAATGATCGTGGCCGAAATGCTGCGCAGGAACAGAAAAATCACCATGATGACGAGCGCCACGGTCAGCATCAATTCAAAGTACACGTCGTTCACCGAAGCGCGAATCGTCGTCGTTCGGTCGGTCAGCACTGCCAGGTTGACGGCCGCAGGCAAGGTTTGCTGCAACAGCGGCAGCAGGGCCTTGATGCGATTGACCACCTGAATGATGTTCGCCCCGGGCTGCCGCTGGATATTCACGATGACCGCGGGCGTCTCGTTCATCCACGCCGCTTGCCGCGTGTTTTCAACGTCGTCGTCGACCTGGGCGACGTCGGACAGTCGCACGGGCGCACCGTTGTGGTAGGCGACGATCACCTTGTTGAAATCGCTGCTGGTCAGCAATTGGTCGTTTGAAGCGATCTGGTAATCCTGTTGCGGGCCGTCGAAATTGCCTTTTGCCAGATCCAGGCTCGTTTGCTGCAGCGCCGTGCGAATGTCTTCCAGGTTGATCCCGTAGGAGGACAGCGCCACCGGATTCACTCTTACGCGAACCGCCGGCTTCTGCCCGCCGCCGATGGTGACCAGACCTACGCCGGGCAACTGCGCGATCTTCTGCGCCAGCCGCGTGTCGGCAAGGTCTTCGACTTGGGGAAGCGAAATTGTGTTCGACGTCAGGGCAAGCGTCAAAATCGGAAAGTCCGCCGGGTTCGTCTTGCTGTAGATCGGCGGCGTCGGGAGATCGGACGGCAGATAACTCTGCGCCGCGTTGATAGCGGCTTGAACCTCTTGCTCCGCAACGTCAATGCTCAGATCGAGCGAGAATTGCAGAACGATGATCGAGCTTCCGCCCGAACTGGTCGAGGTCATCTGATTCAGGCCGGGGACCTGGCCGAACTGCCGCTCGAGCGGCGCCGTCACGGCGGAGGACATGACATCGGGACTCGCCCCGGGATAAAACGTCACAACCTGGATTGTCGGGTAGTCAACTTCCGGCAGCGCGGAGACCGGCAACTGCGAAAACGCCACAAATCCCGCGAGCAAAATCGCCGCCATCAAAAGTGAGGTCGCGACCGGCCGCAGGATGAATGCGCGAGACGGACTCATTGTCCCCCAGGCCTTCGGTTCGGGTTGCTGGGAACGCCCGGCCTAGACGGAAGGGTCGCGGCGCTCGAGCCGGAGGTCGCTCCGCCCGCGCCACTCGAACTGCTTCCGGTGCCGGCTCCGCCCGGCGTCTTCTGGATGCTGACCTTGGCGCCGTCCTGCAGTTTGTCGAAGCCATTCACGGCAACGACGACGCCGGGATCGATGCCTTCCACATGGCTCATCGCGCCGTCCGTCGTAAACGTGCCGTCCGTCGTGCCCGATGTCACGGGCTTCATGGACGCGGTTTGATCCGCATTGATGACGTAGACGAACGCCCCTTGCGCATTTCTCTGGATGGCCGCGCTGGGAATGAGCGTGATTCCTTTTTCCGTTTCCACCAGCAACCGCGCGTTCACAAACTGGCTGGGGAACAGGGCATTGTCCGTGTTTGGGAAAAGAGCCTTCAGCTTCAACGTGCCGGTGGTGGGGTCAATCACGTTGTCGAGTGTAAGCAGGTAGCCGCTGGCGAGTTTTTGAGTCTGATCGCGATTGAAAGCATCCACCACAAGCCGGTGGCCCTGGCGCAATTGCGCCTGAATCTGCGGAAGATAATCTTCTGCGACGCTGAATATCATCGTAATCGGCTGAAGCTGGGTGATGACGACCAGCGCCGTCGAGCTGTTCGCTTGCACTATATTCCCCGGATCCACCAGCCGCAGCCCGACGCGTCCCTCAATCGGTGAAGTGATGTGGCAGTATTCGAGATTCACGCGCGCGTTCGCAAGCTGTCCCTCGTCATTTTTCACCGTGCCGTCATCTTGCAGGACGAGCTGCTGCTGGTCGTCCATCTGCTGCTTCGCGATCGCGTTGCGGCTGTACGCCTGCTGGTAGCGATCCAGGTCAATCCGCGCCTCATTCAGCACGGCCTGATCGCGCGCGAGTTGGCCCTCCACTTGGGTCAATGCCGCCTGGTAGGGGCGCGGGTCGATGTCGAGCAGCGGATCTCCCTTGTGAACCAACTGGCCTTCCTGGTAGTACACCTGCATGATCTGGCCCTGCACCCGGCTTGTCACCGTGACCGTGTAGACCGGCGTGACGGCGCCAATGGCGTTGATATAAACCCCGATGTCGCCCTTCTGGGCCGTCGTGGCCATGATCGGAACGCCGCGCACAGGCGGTGCCGCTTTGACCTTTCCTGCCGCCGACGCGCTGTGCCAGCGATAAATCAAGTACCCCGCGATCACGGCCACCACCAAGATCAAAATCCACCAATACCTCTTTCGATGCGTGTGTCCGCTCGCCGAGGATCGCTCTCGCGTCAGCGATCCGGCTGTGTCTGCGTCCAGTTCAGAATGTTGTTCAGGCAAGGAGAGTCCTCACTTCTTTACGATTCGCATTTTGTTCCGGGCCGGTCTCCCGGCGGCGTCTCTGGCTCGCGCCGCCAATATCCATTCGGGACTCGGTCCCCATGGCCCGTTTCTGACTCATCGGAGCAATCGTCTATAAAACGGCTCCCGTTGTTCTTCCACTTGGGCGTCCAAGCGCCGCTCGCTCCAGTCAGTTGGACCGGCGCCAGAAGCCCCACGCTCCGCGCCGGATGGAAGGGCAATTCATTCTCGACTGGCGTCAAGAAACTTTCAAGCTTCTCGCGTCCCCGCGATCTCACCTAGTGGAAAACGATCCTGCGCCCTGGACCTCACCCTTCATGAAATAGATGGCTCCGGGGGAAATATGGTTACACCATATTCCGTCCGGAGCAAGATGTGCCTTGATTTGGCCCCCGGTTGGCTAATGTGAAAGGAATTAGGCCGCTGCGGCTGCAAATACCGTCAGACAGCGGCGGCGCCCTCGTCGCCAACTCTGTTGGAATCACCTGTTCCGGCGACCTGTGGTGGAGCGAGCGAGGTCCTAGCGCGGCAGAATCATCATCGGGATCATTTCATTCTTCTTACGATTCAGGTACCAGCACGGCGCGTAACCGAAATGAGGGAAAATTGAATGGACGCAGGTGTCCGTTTCGGGGTCGCCAAGATACAGCTCTGATTTGCCGTCCTTTTGGGCAACGGCGTAGATTGGCTGGAGTCTCACCGATCCGAACGCGCTCCCGAACTTCGGTTGGCTCATTTTGAATCGAATGACGAGATAGTCTCCGCCGTATAAGAGTGCCGCCGCGGACAATGTGCCGGCAAGCGTCCACGTCGCAAACGAGGTCAACCGTTTCACGAATCCCTCCCTGGGGCCGCGGCTCGAACGCGCGTGAAGTGCAACCCGCGTGAATTCACTGCGGATTCGGACTCCGCAGCGCATGACATTCTCTTGACCGCAGATCCTAGTGTACTGCGCCCGAGTCCGCGGCGCGCTCGAACTTACTCCCTTGTAGGCTTCCCGCCTTCACGCACTGGGTAGCTCTCCCGCACAGCCCCGGCCGCTTCCGCCGCATCCAACCTGTCGGTCTATGGTCTATAATGCCCACTTAGGATCAGGCACAGCCACCAGGGAGGTCGAATTGATGCGCCCCCTCGAGATCTTAACGGGAACCACAAAGTCCTGCCCGCGTAACGTTTCTCTGCCGATTGAACGATCTGCAAACGCATCCGCGCTGCGCGCAGCTGGCCGCGTGATCCTGGCGTTCTCATTTCTGTGCGCGTTCGCTCCAATCGCCCGGCCCGCGGGACGCCAGACGAGTACGCCACCTCCCGCCGCCGCTCCCGCCGCTACTCCCGCCGCCGCTCCGGTTCATGCGACCAAGCTCAAGCACGAACAAACTCTGGAGCGGTCTTTGAATCCCGGCGAGACGCAAAGTTTCTTGATTCATTTGAAGAAGGGCCAGTTCTTCCACGTGGAAGTCGAACAGGTTGGCATCGACGTGGTTCTGGTTCTCTCGGGTCCCGACGGCAAACCGATCGCCAAGATGGACACCTTGAACTCGACGTTCGGCCCGGAAAAGATCTCAACCATAACCACCTCCGGAGGAAATTACAGACTCGACGTGGTGTCTATGGATAGCAAGGCGGCCGCGGGTCTCTACCGTCTCACGTTCGCCCGTCCCCGGAATCCCATTCCGCAGGACACTTCCCGCATCGCCGCCGAAAAGGATATGGCCGATGCCACCATCCTGACCAATCAAGAGCCAGAGGATGCGCATCGCCACGCCCTTCAGGAATTCTTGGATGCCGCGAAGCTCTGGCACGACTTGGGCGACGGATACGAAGAGGCGCTGGCCCTCGGCGCCGCCGCCTACTTGCAATCGGGTTTGGGTCAGAACCAGGATGCGCTGAAAAATTACTTGGCGGCTCAATCTCTCTACCACGCTTCCGGCGAGACCGAAGGGGAAGCCTCCAATCTGGATAATCTCGCGCTCCTTTACGACAGCCTTCTCGACAAGCCTCACGCTCTGGACTCTTACGAGCAAGCGGTCGTTCTGTGGGACAAGCTCGGCAACCGCGCCAACGAGGCCACGGATTTGAACGATATCGGCCTGATTCACTACGCTCAGGGCGATAACCGCGGCGCGCTGACGTATTACCAGCGGGCCTTGCCCATCAAACAAGCCGTAGGCGACCGCGCCGGCGAAGCGGCCGTCCTCAATAACATCGGGTTGGTCTACGACGACCTGGGCGACAAGAAAAAGGCCCTTGATTTCTACATGCAAGCGCTGCCCATCAAGCGCCAGATCGGCGACCGCAACGGTGAGGCCACGATTCTCAGCAACATCGGCTACGATTACAGCTCGCAAGGCGATCCGCAGAAGGCCATCGACTATTACCAACAAGCTTTGAAGATCAAACAGGAGACCGGCGACAAGAATGGCCAAGCAACCGGGCTAAACAATTTGGGGCTCGCGTATGACGGTATGGGTGACAAGGAAAAGGCGCTCGATTATTACAACCAGGGACTGGCGCTGGCCGAATCCATTCAGGATCTGGCGCTCGAAAGCACTCTCATCGACAACATCGGCCGGCACTACTACAGCCTCGGAGACAGCCGCCAAGCCATAGAGAATTACAACAAGGCCATCGATTTGGCGACTCGGACTGGAGATAAGTCCGGTCAGGCGGGCATCCTCACCGACCTCGGGCTGGTCTACGAGGATTTGGGCGAAGAGCAAAAGGCCATTGAGTACTACAACAAGTCGTTGCCCCTCCGCAGAGATGTGGGCGATCCCGTCGGCCTTTCGACTACGCTGAACGATCTCGGGACCGTCTACCTCAATCTCGATCAAGACGACAAAGCCCTCGACTTCTACAACCGGTCTCTTCCGCTCGAGCAGTCCGCGGGAGACCTCTCCGGCGAAGCGGCCACGCTCAGCAATATCGGCACCGTCTACGACGATAAGGACCAGCAGCAAAAGGCCCTTGAATATTTCAACCAGGCCCTTCCTCTCAAACAGCAAGTCAAGGACCCGGCCGGCGAAGCGATTGTCCTGAGCAACATCGGAAGGATTTACTCCAAACTGGGCGACCAGCAGAAAGCCCTCGATTTCTTCGAGCGCGCCTTGAAGCTCGGCCGCCAGGTGGGAGATCGCGACGGTCAAGCGAGAACTCTCAACAACATCGCCAAGGTTTCCCTCAAGCAGGGTAACAACGATAAGGCCCTCGATTATTTCCTGCGCTCGCTCGAACTCCTGCAGGAAGTCCATGATCCCATCGGCGAAGGGAATGTCCTGACCTCCCTGATGCACTACTGGCGGGATGCGAAGCAGCCGGAGACGGCGATCTTCTTCGGCAAGCAGGCGATCAATCAATTTCAGGAAGTCCGCTCCAACATCAAGGGTCTCGAGGCCGAAGCGCAAAAAAGTTTCGTGAAGTCGCGCGAGGGCACTTACCGCGATGTCGCCAGCTTGCTGATTGCCCAGGGGCGATTGTACGAGGCCGAAGAGGTGCTCGTCCTTCTGAAGGACCAGGAGTACTTCGATTTCATCCGGCGCGATACGCGTGGAGCCGCCGCATTGACGGCGCCCGTCCCGCTGACCACCAGTGAATCCGATCTCGACAAGAAGTTTCGGCAGATTTCCGACCGCGTGACCGCCATCGGCGGCGAGTGGGCACTGCTGCACGCGAAGCCCTCGCGCACTCCGGAAGAGGAGCAGCATCTGAGCGACCTTGCGTCGCAACTCGAAGTCGCGAATCAGGAGTGGAGAGCATTCCTGAATAGCATGTACACGTCGCTCAAGACGACCGGCCAGGCCCAAAAGAGCGTTCGCAACTTGCAGGAAAACGCCAGCGGGATGCAGAAAGTCTTGCGGCAACTCGATTCGGGCACGGTCGCTCTTTACACGCTGGTCGGCGACGACAAGTATCAGGTCATCGTGGTCACGCCGACGGTGGTCGTGGCGCGGGAATATCCGATCACGTCCGCGGACTTGCGAAAGAAAGTCTTGGATTTCAGGCAGGAGCTGTCAGCCTCGGACGGCGACCCGCTGCCCGGCGCGCAAGACCTGTATACCATTCTCGTCGGTCCGGTCGAGAAGGATCTCGAGGGCGCGAAGGCCACGACCCTGCTTTGGTCGCTCGACGATGTCCTGCGTTACGTTCCCATGGCCGCGCTGAACGACGGCGAACACTATCTGGTGGAGAAGTACCGCACGGCGGTGTTCACGCCGTCGAGCGTCGCCGACCTGACCGACAAGCCCGACGTGAAGGATTGGCTCGGCCTCGGCATGGGCGTCTCGAGGGCCTATGGCGACTTTCCGGCTCTGCCCTCGGTGCCGGGCGAATTGCAAAGCGTGATCCAGGAAGGTGCTGCGCCGAAAGGCGTGATGCCCGGAGAAGTCTTGCTCGACGACAATTTCACTGTCGCCAACATGAGGAAGGCGCTCGAAGAGGTACATCCCCTGGTGCACATTGCGAGCCATTTCTATTTTTCTCCCGGCAATGAGACGAACTCGTTCCTCCTGCTCGGTGGCAGCGATCCGCAAGGCTCCCATCTGACTCTGGCCCAGATGCGTGACGATCCTTCCTTCGATTTCAGCCAGACGAAATTGCTCACCCTCTCCGCTTGCGACACCGCCATGGGCGGCGCCGAAGGTGACGGCCGCGAAGTGGACGGCTTGGGCAACGTGGCGCACGACAAAGGCGCCGAAGCCGTCCTCGCTTCTCTCTGGGCCGTGAACGACAAGAGCACCGGCATCCTGATGCAGGAGTTGTACCGCCTGTGGACGACGACGCCGGGCATGACCAAGTCCGAAGCGTTGCGCCGCGCGCAAGTCGCTCTGCTGCGCGACCCGAAAGCCTCCTACTCGAGCCCGTACTATTGGGCTCCGTTCGTCCTCATCGGCAATCCCCGCTGAGTTTTCGGCGAACCGAGACTGAATCGCTGCAATCACCGATGTTCAGGGCAACGTCACCACGCTCACATACACAACGGCCGGTTATATCGCCACGATCACCGATGCCCAGAGCAGCGTCACCACCTATGGCTACAACGCCCGAGGTGATCGCACTTCGGTCACAGCAGGCTCCGGACCGCCCAGTTCGCTCTCGTTCTCGGCTCAGGGCGGGGCGCTCACCAACCAGCCCGACGGCTGGTGCTTCGACGCTAGCGGGAACCTGCTGTCAAAGACCGCTTCGCCGTGTCCGCCGGGCTACCCCACGTACATTTACGACGGCGAGGACCAGATGACGAGCGTGCCGGGTTCTGGGGTCAGCTACCTGGACATGGCCATGGCACGCGAGTCGAGCGGTGCCTGCCGAATTGCACTCAATCCCACGACCTGGACTGCGTACCTCTTTTCCGGCTCGCGAGACATCGCGGAGTATGATAATGGCGCGGCGGTGAATCAGCCGTCGCGGAAGTTCATTTATTCGGGCGGCGTGCCGGGGTCGGGGCTGCTGGCGTCGGTGACGAGCGGCTCGACGCTCACCTACTTCCACTCGGACCATCTCGGTTGGCGGGCGAGCACGAATGCCTCGGGCCAAGTCGTAGGCCAGCAGGGGCAGTATCCGTACGGAGAGAGTTGGTATTCGCAGAACGGGAACGAGTTCATGTTCACGTCCTACCAATACGACACGCAGAGCGCGCTGTACTACGCCATCGCGAGTACTATGACAGCAGCGCGGGCCGCTTCTGTTTGGCCGACCCGGTCGGCGGAAATCCCGAGGACCCGCAGTCGTGGAACCGCTATCCTTACTTCCGGAACGACCCCATTGACATCACAGACCCCAGCGGACAGAAAGGATTTTGGAGTTGGCTGTCTAACCTATTTCGATATTTGATGGCCTTCCTCACCGGGGGCGCAGTTAATCCCTATGGGACCAAAATGGGAACTCCGCCGTTCTCCCCGGTCGGACGGACAGCCGCCCTCGGGGGGCATCCCGGGCGGCGGCGTAATCTCCGAGTCCGGCGGCTTCGGGGGGCTGACAGCAGGATTCACGGACGGCGCCACCGGGAACGCCGGCCCGCAGGATCCCTTGGGGTCCTTGTGCGAAGGCGTCCAAAGACTGGAACATCGTCATTACCTGACCAAGAAGAGCTACAATTCAGCAAAGGCTGTGCCGCAGACGCGAGTGTCTCTCTACCAGATCTCGATATTTGGTACCAAGAGAGCTCTCTGAAGAGCTCGGGCCCCGCTCAATGGCCGTGACATGTGGACACCTGCGGCGACGACCGGTGACGTGGGCCCAATGCAAGTTACCGATACGGCCAGAAACCAACTGAATAAACTGGGGAACCTACCAAGCGACTATGATTCGAATTTTGAACGCAAATATGCTAGCGGGTGCCAGGTACTATTCGTGGATCGAAGACCGAAATACCGAAGGTCGGCCGTTTGCGGCCTATCACGTGGGACCTCGCGGGGCTCGGCTCGGTCGAGGACAAAATTATCAGGACGCCTTCGAAAGCAAACTTCCCATGCTAGAGGCCTTCGTAAAATGCCTCGGGGACTAGCCACGGCGTGCCGCTTTAGCAGAGCGCCTTTTCAGGGTATGCTCTTGCTCTTTTTTTGTCTCTCTTCTTCTACATGGGAATGTCCGTTCTGCCAGTGCGCAGAGCCGGAACAAACTCTCCATTCCTGATGAAATTGTAGATCAAGCGTCGTTTCCTTTGAAGGGGAGAGACATCACCTCACATATTGCGATGGTAGTCGACAAGGACGACAACATAAAGACATACACTTGGTTCGAACGACCCGATCATAGTGTTTCTGAACTGCGTGTTTCGGAATACCTTGGGCAGAGAATAAACCAGAGCGGAACACTGCCGCTCCAAGGGCTATTGCCGAAGGGTGTCTTACCGGCGCGTGCATTTCGCGTGACTTCCAATGATGGGACGTGTTCCCATGTTGTTCTGACTTGGGCTTTGAGCTTGGAGGTCGAAGGGTCGCCGAACGCCTGGTACGGCCTTTACGTATTCGACCAACCTCCTGGGGCACATATCGCGCGCCGTACATATTTCGCAGCAAATATTAATTTTAACCTTTCCTATGTGCTTGTGCGAGACCTCGGGGGAGGTGGTTTGGCGGAGATAATCGACATTGGATATGAAGCGCAAGGAGAAACCGCAAATATAAGGCAACTAAGAAGAGATGGGAGTGTACAGCTCCTTCAAAGGATCGACAGTAATTACATCACCTTCGTAGGAGATCGTGATACTTACTCTTATGCACTCAGGTTGGAAGACCCGTGGCCTGCTGACAAGCAACTCAAACCCGACGAACCCTGCTCGGTCGTAAGGGTGCTCAAGTGGATGCCAGAAGAGGATCGCTTTATCGAATCTAGGGGCGGGTGGCCCGGACTTTGACTTTGAATTTTATGGTGGCGGGTGGGCCACGCCCTGGGATCCTGATTTTCGGTGCGAGACCCTCGGCGAAGGGTCTGATCGTCGCGACGAACATTGTCAGCCTGATCTACGATGCGCTGGGGCTGCTGGCTTCGATCGCGAGCGGTTCACGCTCACCTACTTCCACTCCGACCATCTCGATCGGCAGGTGGGCCAGCTTTTGAATTGACGGGCGGGTGGAGCAGCCTTTGAACTTCGGGGTGGCCGACCCTTCCCAGACGCGGGGGCGGGAGGTGCTGGTTCTGATGCAGCTAGGCGCATGACGTTGATAGTCCTCATGAACGGATATCTCAACCAGCAAGTGCGGTGGGCTATTTACAGTAACAGCCATAAAGAGTAAACTCTCCCTCCCGGTGTCAAATGGGCCAGGCAAGCGACAAGAATTTACGCTTGCGCCCGCCAAGTCCAAGGCCTTTGCTCGTCCGTGCCCCAAACATTTCGGCTTCCTCCCCGCTCTTCCTTCTATTCATTGGTTTAGCGTGCGTTGTCCAGGTTCTTCCAGCCGCGGGCCAGAGCCAGCGTTCTCTCGCGACCAAAAAGATCCTTGATTGTTCCGACTCCCCCAAATATAAGTCAGACCGAATTCTTGTGCGCTTCCGGCCGGGAGTTGGCGGGTGGCTGAGCCTCTGTAGTCGAATTCTCGTGGCGGGTGTGTCAGCCTTTGACTTGACGGGTGCCCTACCTTTCGCGCCTGCCGGCAGGCAGGCGCGAAAGGTAGGGCTTTTGAATTTTCTTGCTTCACGAGCGACGAGTGACTCCAGGCAGTACACCGGAGGCTGTCCCGAGCGGAGCCGAGGGAACGCGCTCAACCGCCTCACGCAGAAGCTGTACCCTGATTGAATTCTGAAACCGCGAGCCCCGAACTATTTCTTGCGGCGCATCCCTGTCCGTCGAACGAGGTATCGAGTCCGCAACGCCGAATTGTCGATGGGAATCATCTATAATGGAAGCGGTTGCGCAGCGCGAGCCTGAGGTTGTTTCAGGCCTGGCGCCGGGCCATCCCGTTGCGGAACGATCTTCGCCGGCGATGTCGCGCAACGGGGGACAACCTGGGCACGTCTATGAATTGGGGACGCTTGTCGGTCGAATCGATTGAAACGCCTGCGGAATGCACTCGCTTTTCACGAGTGCTTCAGCCGAGCCCGTTGTCGTTAAGCATAAATTCTGATGCGTGCCGGACCGGAGCAAACGCAGTCCGCCGTAGTCGCTGATCTCATGAGACCCGTATGTGGATAGTTCGCCTGGCTCTTCGCAGGCCATACACATTTATCGTCGCGGCGCTGGTGATCCTGATTTTGGGTCCGCTCGTTATCTTGCGCACTCCGACCGACATCTTTCCCAACATCGACATTCCCGTCGTGAGCGTCCTCTGGAACTACGCGGGCCTCTCCGCGCAGGAAGTCAACTACCGCATTGTCACGCCTCACGAGCGCATTCTGACGACCACAGTCGATAACATCGAGCACATCGAATCGCAGAGCCTGAACGGGGTCGCCGTGGAGAAGATTTTCTTCCATCCCGGCGTCAATGTGGCTACGGCGGTCGCCCAGGTGACATCCGCTTCCCAAGTGGTCTTGAGGGTGATGCCGCCGGGGACGACTCCGCCGCTTGTCATCACCTATACGGCATCCAGCGTCCCGATTTTGCAGCTCGCGCTTTCCGGGCAGAATCTCTCGGAGCAGCAACTCTTTGATCTCGGAGTGAATTTCATTCGCACGCGTCTCGTGACCGTCCCCGGCGCGGCCATCCCGTACCCATACGGTGGCAAGCAGCGCGGGATCATGGTGGACCTCGATACGCAAGCGCTGCAATCCAAAGGGCTTTCGCCTTCCGACGTTGTCAACGCGATCAACGCGCAGAACCTGATTCTCCCGTCCGGCACCTCGAAGATCGGCCTTTACGAGTACGACGTCGCGATGAACGGCAGCTCGCCAACCGTCGCCGGGCTGAACGATCTGCCGATCAAGACACTCAATGGGACCACCATTTATATCCGCGACGTTGCCCAGGTGCGCGACGGCTTTCCCCCGCAGACCAATGTTGTCCGCGTCAACGGTCAGCGGTCGGTTCTCCTCACCATCTTGAAGAACGGCAACAATTCCACGCTCGACATCATTTCGAAGATCAAAGCGCTCATGCCCGCGATCCTTGCGGGGCTCCCGCCGTCTCTCCGCGCTCACGCGCTTGTGGACCAGTCCTTTTTTGTCCGCGCCGCGATTTCGGGTGTCGTGCGCGAGGCGATCATCGCCGCCTGCCTCACGGCCATCATGATCCTCGTTTTCCTGGGCAGTTGGCGCAGCACGGTGATCATCGCGATCTCAATTCCGCTTTCGATTCTCGTCTCCGTCATCTGCATGAGCGCTCTGGGCGAGACGATCAATATCATGACCCTCGGTGGCCTCGCCCTCGCCGTCGGCATCCTCGTGGACGACGCCACCGTCGCAATTGAAAACATCCATCGCCAGTTCGCCATGGGCAAGGAGACCGAGCACGCCATTCTCGACGGCTCGCAGCAGATCGCTGTCCCGGCGTTTGTCTCCACGCTTGCCATCTGCATCGTCTTCGTGCCGATGTTCTTTCTCACGGGAGTCGCGCGCTATCTCTTCGTTCCCATGGCGGAAGCCGTGGTCTTCGCAATGCTCGCGTCCTACCTTCTCTCGCGGACCCTCGTGCCGACGATGGCGAAGTACTTGCTTCGCGGACTCGCGGAGACGGAGCACACCGCGCCCGCGCCTCGCGCCAATTTTCTCGTGCGCTGGCAGCAGGGGTTCGAACGGCGATTCGAGGGGTTCCGCGATTGGTATCACGGCTGGCTCGAGACGGCCATCGCGCACAAGGGCGTTTTCATGGTCGCCTTCCTCGGTTTTTGCATCGCATCGTTCGCGCTTTTCCCCTGGCTCGGCCAGGATTTCTTTCCGTCGGTGGATAGCGGCCAATTCAAGCTTCACGTACGCGCGCGTACGGGCACGCGCATCGAGGAAACCGCGCGCTTGTGCGACGAAATCGAAGACCAGATTCGCGGGCAAATTCCCCCGAACGAACTCGATAGCATCGTGGACAATATCGGCTTGCCTTACAGCACGATCAACCTTTCCTACTCGAATTCCGCGCCGATCGGCTCGGCCGATGCCGATATCCTCGTCGTGCTGAACGAGAAGCATCATCCGACCGCTCAGTACGTGCACGATTTGCGCCTCGGGCTGGCCGAGCGGTTCCCCGGCGTCATTTTTTATTTTCAACCCGCCGACATGGTGAGCCAGATTCTCAGCTTCGGCCTCCCCGCGCCGATCGACATTCAGGTGCAAGGCTACGATCTCGATGCCAATCGCCTCTTCGCGGGACGCTTGCTCGACGAAGTCCGCCAGATCCCCGGCACCGTGGACCTGCACATCCACCAGCCTTTCGATTTGCCGCGATTGGACATCGATGTGGACCGCACGAAGACGAACGAGGTCGGCCTGACCCAGCGCGACGTTGCCACGAATTTACTTGTCTCTCTCAGCGGCAGCTTCCAGACCACGCCGTCCTTCTGGCTCGATCCCAAGAATGGCGTGAGCTACAACGTCGCGGTGCAAACGCCGCAGTATCGCAACAACACCCTGCAGGATCTCCAGAACATTCCCATCTCGGCCCCGGCCGGGCGCCCTCCCCAGATCCTTGCGAGCTTCGGCACGATTCGGTTGAACGAAGAGCAGGGGACTGTGTCCCATTACGACGTTCAGCCTGTCCTTGATATTTACGGCAGTGTGCAGGGGCGCGATCTCGGCGGCGTCGCCGGCGACATCACGCGCATCGTGGACGAAAGCCGCAAAGATTTGCCGCGCGGCTCGCAGATTCTGGTTCGTGGCGAAATCCAGACGATGCGTTCATCCTACGCCGGTCTGCTGGGCGGCCTCGTCTTCTCGATCCTGCTCGTCTATCTGCTCATCGTCGTGAATTTCCAATCTTGGCTCGATCCGCTTATCATCATTTGCGCGTTGCCCGCCGCGCTCGCGGGAATCGTCTGGATCCTGTTCATTACGGGCACTACGCTGAGCGTCCCCGCGCTCACGGGAGCCATCATGTGCATGGGCGTGGCCACGGCCAACAGCATCTTGATTGTCAGCTTCGCGAAGGAACACTTGCGCGAGGGCAACACCGCCGAACAATCCGCTTCCGTCGCGGGCTTCACGCGCTTTCGCCCTGTTTTGATGACCGCCCTCGCCATGATTATCGGAATGTTTCCGATGGCGCTGGGCCTGGGAGACGGCGGCGAGCAGAATGCGCCGCTCGGCCGTGCGGTGATCGGCGGCCTGGTGTTCGCCACCGTGTCGACTTTGTTGTTCGTCCCGGTCGTTTTCAGCTGGATTCACGGCTGGATCGAATCTCGAAGAGCGGAGCAGCCGTGATTTTGCCGGCAATTCGATTTCTGGTTGGGATCACAGATTGGAGCCTGTTTCGATATGAGTGAGAGCGGGAGTTCCGGTTACCGCGAGCCGCAGCCTCCGGCGCACAGCAGCCCGCGCCGCGTCCGGCCGATTGCGGTTATTTTGTTTGTGGTGGTTGTTGTGGCCGTGGTGATTGCGGGCATCATTCCGCGCCTTCGCACGCGCGCTGAAGTCCGCGAGGAAACCATCCGCATGGCCGTCCCGGATGTCGCCGTTGTCGTGCCGCGGCGCGCCGCTCCCGCGGAAGAGGTCGTTCTCCCGGCAAACATTCAGGCCTACACGGACGCCCCGATTTACGCCCGCACGAACGGCTATTTGAAAAAGTGGTACGTGGATATCGGCGCGCACGTCAAGGAAGGGCAATTGCTCGCCGAGATTGATACTCCGGAAATCGACCAGCAACTCCAGCAGGCGCAAGCCGATCTCGGCACCGCCCAGGCCAATGTCCATCTCGCCGAAATCACGGCCAATCGCTACCAGGATCTCCTGAAATCGGATTCGGTTTCCAAGCAGGACGCCGATAATGCCGCGGGCGATTACGAAGCCAAGAGCGCGGCCGTCGCGTCCGCGCAGGCCAACGTCAAGCGGCTCGAAGACCTTCAATCGTTTCAGAAAATATACGCGCCCTTCGACGGCGTCATCACCGCGCGCAAGGTGGACATTGGCGATTTGATTGACGCCGGCGCCAGCGGCGGCGCCGCGAAAGAGCTCTTCCACATCGCTTCCACGCGCCGCCTCCGCGTGTACGTCAGCGTGCCGCAAGGCGATTCCCCGAACGCGAAGCCGGGACTTGAAGCCGACTTAGTTCTGCCCGAATTTCCCGGCCGCCGTTTTCCCGGGACTCTCGTCAGCACCGCTCAGGCCATCGATCCCACATCGGGCACATTGCTGGCCGAAATCTCCGTGGACAATCCCACCGGCGAACTTCTCCCCGGCGCGTACGCCGAGGTTCATCTCAAGTTGCCCTCCGCGAGCCCGACTTTCACGCTTCCGGTCGGCGCGCTGCTGTTCCGCTCCGAGGGTTTGCGCGTCGTCGCCGTCGAAAATGGAGATCGCGCCGTGCTCGTGCCGATTGTGATCGGCCGCGACTTCGGCAACGAGGTTGAAGTCCTTTCCGGTCTCACCGAGGGAATGCAAATCATTGAGAATCCTCCGGACTCGATCGTCACCGGTCAGAAAGTGCGCATCGCGCAGTCCCAACCCTCGCAGGCCCCGCCACAATGATTCGTGCGGTCCTCATCGCCGCGCGTCCCGTTCGCATTCTCCGCCTGCTGGGTGCAACGGTCCTGCTTGCTGCGGCGCTCTTCGCCGGCGGCTGCGTCGTGGGGCCTCAGTACCATCGCACCACCGTGGACCTTCCGCAGAATTACAAGGAGGACCAGAATTGGCATCCCGCTCAGCCCGCCGACGCAACGCTTCGCGGAAACTGGTGGGAAATCTTCAACGACGCGCAACTCAACGCGCTCGAGGAACAGGTCAGCGTCTCGAACCAATCGCTCAAGGCGGCGCAAGCCCGGTTTGATGAAGCCCGCGCGCTCGTTCGCCTCGAGCGCGCCCAGTATTATCCGACCCTCGCTGTCGGCCCATCGGCTTCGCGCACGCGCGTCTCAAGGAACAAGCCGAACGTCGGCGCGGGCGGCGGCACCACCTCCAACGATTTCGTGATTCCCTTCGATGTTGCCTACGAGCCCGATCTCTGGGGCCGCGTTCGCCGCGAAGTCGAAGCCGCGCGCGCAGGAGCGCAGGCCAGCGCCGCCGATCTGGAAAATGTGGGTCTCGGTTTGCGCGCCGAACTGGCTGTGGATTACTTCCAGTTGCGCAGCCTCGATTCTGAAGAAATCCTCCTGGACTCCACCGTCAAGGCTTATGCCGAAGCGCTCTCGCTCACCGAAGACCGCCATCGCGGCGGCGTCGCTTCCGAAGTGGACGTAGCGCAGGCGCAGACGCAGCTCGAAACCACCCGCGGCCAGGCGATTGACGTCGCGTCGCGCGCGCGCAATACGAGCACGCCATCGCCGTGCTCATCGGCAGGCCCGCTTCGGAATTCAGCATTCCGGCTTCGCCTCTCGATGTCGCGCCGCCGGCCATCCCCGAAGGCGTGCCTTCCGATTTGCTCCAGCGCCGCCCGGACATCGCCTCCGCCGAACGAAGCGTTGCGGTCGCCAACGCCGGAATTGGGGTTGCGAAATCCGCTTACTACCCCAACGTTACGCTCACGGGCGGAGGCGGCTTCGAGAGCGCCGTCATCACGACGCTTGTCAACGGCCCGTCGAGCCTCTGGTCGGTTGGGGCAAGCGCGCTCGAAACAATTTTTGACGCCGGCGCGCGCCGCGCCGGGACCGACGAAGCCTGGGCGGCTTATAACGAATCCGTCGCAAACTATCGCCAGTCCGTCCTCACCGCCGTCCAGGAAGTCGAGGACAATCTCGTCGCGCTCCGCATCCTCGAGGACGAAGCGGCGACTCAGGCTGCCGCCGTCAGCGCCGCACAGCACTCGCTCGATCTTTCCATCAATCGGTACAAGGGCGGTGTAACAACCTATCTCGAAGTCACCACGGCGCAGAGCAGTGCGCTCGCCGACCAACTCGTCGCCGTCGAGATTCGCGCGCGCCGCATGACCGCCGCCGTCCTCCTCATCAAAGCCCTCGGCGGCGGCTGGAACGCCTCATCGCTCGCGAACGTCGCGTCATCTT
>CAWFUN010000003.1:0-130116 GCA_963819015.1 Terriglobia bacterium | reverse complement strand
TTCGATCAGGCCGCGAACCGGTTGCACGCGCAGAAGGCGTTGCTGCTTCTGCTGCTCGGCGGATTGGCGAATGTAGCGGCGTTTAGTGAACAGTGAACAGTGAACAGTGGACAGTGAACAGTGGACAGTGAACAGCTGCAGGGGCGCACAGATGCGCTTCTATTCGAAGTTCATTGCCCGAAAGTTGAGTTTGGGATTTAACGTCAGCAGCGAGCAGGAGCACGGACTAACTGACCACCGTCCACTGCTAACTGATCGCTGCTTTCAGGTCTCGCACGCATGTCCGTAATACTCGAATCCCTGCCCATCGGCCAGAAGGTCGGCATCGCCTTCTCCGGCGGGCTCGACACCTCCGCCGCCCTGCACTGGATGAAGCAGAGGGGCGCCATCCCTTACGCCTATATAGCCAACCTCGGCCAGCCCGACGAAACCGACTACGACGCCATCCCGCGCGCGGCCCTCGAATATGGTGCCGAAAAGGCTCGTCTCATCGACTCCCGGCTCGTCGTTCAGCGAAGTGTTCTTGCGCAACACATGCCTCGGCCAGGGCTCCAATTGCGAACAGGGCACCACATTCGTCGCCTACGGACCTGGGAGCGGCCCCGGGGCCAATGGCGGCGCCGCGTGCGGCCCTGGCGCGGGCCCATCAGGTTATTCGCCTTATCGAGGAGATCAATATCCGGCCATCGACACAACTGGCAGGTATGTCGCATTTGTCTCCGACGCCTGCCAGTTCGCGGGAATCAGTTTCACGAACTCGATCCAACTTTACCTGCGCGACCTGAGCGGTGGGAGCACGAGCTTGGTCTCGGTCGATTCCACGGGGAGCCCCTTAAGTTCGGGCATTACGCCCTTTTCGGGTCCTTATGCGATGAGCACGAACCCGGCATTCTTGGCCTTCGCCTATCAGACGACATCGCCGTCCGTGGTCTTGGGCGTGGGAAACCCAAGCGCCTATAACGAAATTTATTGGACGAATGTTTGCACTGCGCAATCTCCCAGCCCCTGCACGAGTTCTACGGTGCTCGTGTCGCAAGATTCTACGAACCCGAACACCATTGCAAACAATACTGCCGAAGAGCCTTCGATCAGCGCCGACGGCCGGTACGTGGCCTTCGCTTCCACTGCGACGAACCTCGTGAGCGGGGTGACGATCCCGACGGGCTCAGAACAAGTCTACCTCCGTGACACCTGCCCTTCCGGGGCGTCCGGCTGCACCGGAACCATTTTGATTTCAAAGGATAATTCGGGGAACGTCGCGAGCGGCACCAACCCGTCCGTTTCGAGCGGCGGGCGCTTTGTGGCGTTCGTTTCTTCCGACACGAGCTTGGAAACCGGTGTAACCACGTCTTCCGCGCCTCAGATTTACTTGCGCGACACCCTAAATAACACGACTACGCTCTTGTCTCAGCTCAACGGCAAGGCGGGGAACGGAACCAGCGGCCTTCCGTTCATTTCAGCAGACGGCCGCCTGATCACGTTCACATCAGCTTCGAGTGACTTGAATTCCGCCGACTCCTCTCTCTCGGCGATCTATGAATACGATACCTGCTTCAACGCTCCCAGTCCCTGCACGGCGGGCCTTTATGTAATCCATCCCACTACTACTGGGCAAGTTGAGGAAGGCGCCCTCGTTGATGTGGTGGACGCCACAAACCAATTCGATACTTTCAACGTCGTTAACACCAGCTCAGGATATCCGCTGACCCAGGTCTATGTGGGAGAGACGACCGTGGTGGCGCCACAACCCAACCCCACGGCTACGGCGCTCGCTCTGTCGCCAGGAAGCCTAATTTCCTTTGGGACGCCGGTCACTCTGACGGCTACGGTGACTTCGAGCGGGGCCCCGGTGACCAGCGGCTCAGTGGTTTTTTCCGATAAAAATGGGATGTTGGCGACTGTACCCCTGAATTCGTCGGGCCAAGCGATCTATCTGGTCCCAGGTCTGGTTCCCGGGTCGTACACGTTGACAGCGAGCTACGGCGGGGCCAGTGGATACAGCACAAGTTCAGCAGTATCAGCGCCGCCGCTGACAGTTACATTGGCGCAATCCACTACGGTGCTGACGCCGAGCGCGCCTTCCATTAACGCAGGACAGACCCTCACACTGACCGCCGTCGTTTCCATTCCCGGCGGCACTGTGGCTCCCACCGGTAGTGTCGCGTTCTACAAAGGAACCACTTTCTTGGGCCTGGGAACAACCAAGGCCGGCCCTTCAGGTTCCTTGACGCAAACTTTCTCCGTACCGAATTTGGCCGTTCAGGCTCCGCCGTATACGTTCGAGGCCAGCTATCTCGGCGACAGCAATTATGAGGGCAGCGATTCAAATGCGGTGCAAGTTACAGTCACCACGGCATCTTCTCCGCCACCGCCCGCCAGTGTCATGGTCATGGAGACAATTACGGTGACGGACACGCCGACGTTCCCAGACGTTGCCGACAACGAGCCGATCAACGTCACGGATACGGTCAAGGTCGTAGCCTGCGGGACGATTATGATTTCGCCGTCCGGCACGCTGCCCGGCGCAGCGGTCGGCAGTTCCTATATGCAGCAGTTCTCTGCCGTGGGTGGCACCTCGCCGTATGGGTGGGCGATTGGCGGCGCGCCGTCGTGGTTGACCATCATTGCCGGCACCGGCGTACTCTCCGGCACGCCGCCGACGGGCTCGGCGGGAGCCTACCCGTTCACCGTCACCGTGACCGACGCGAACGGCTGCCCGGGCAGCGCCAATGTATCGCTCCCCGTCATGCGCGTGCCGCCGATTGCCACAACCACGACCATTATGGCGACCAGTTCGACGTACCAAGGTCTTGCTCTGCCCGCAAACTTCGCGCTAGTGGATAACCCGGTCACGGTGAACTTTAACGTAGCGCCGGCATCGGGCACTGCGACCGCGACGGGCAGCGTCAAGGTGGCGGACGGCGTCAGCCCTTCGACGGACAATTGCTCGGTCGCGCTGGCCGCCGGCGCAGGCTCGTGCGCGGTGACGATTTCACAGTTAGGAACCGGCAGCACGCCGCTGACGGCGGCGTACAGCCCCG
Organism: Terriglobia bacterium; assembly: GCA_963819015.1. Lineage (GTDB taxonomy): Bacteria > Acidobacteriota > Terriglobia > Acidiferrales > UBA7541 > DASPOJ01. The sequence goes on along the minus strand of CAWFUN010000003.1, from coordinate 127,075 downwards.
ACGCGACCGCGACCGCGCTTGGGCTACAGGCGAGCACCTCGACGCCGGTCACGGAAGACGTCGTTGAGATCACAAGCTGTGGGACCCCGCCTTCAATTCAGACAGCTGCTCAGGGAACAGTGGTAACCTTCACCTTTTCGACCTGCCTTGCAACCACTGTCCTGGCTACGCCTAACAGTAACGGCGTGGTGACCGGTTGCCCCCCGAATGCGACATGCACCGCCACGACCAATCCGGTGTCGGGAAAGCTTGGGGTCTACACGGTGGTCGTCACGATTGTGCCGGGAGGCGCGGGTCAGGGTGCTCCGCGGGATGATCGCCGACCGTGGGGCCAACCCTTACCGCTGACGCTATTCGGTTTCGGCTTGCTTCTGGCAACGCTGATGGCGCTTAAACTGGCGCGGCAGAAACGAGCGCGGCCGAGGCTCGCGTACGCTGCGGGCTTCGTCATTGCGCTGACGCTGCTGCTGAGCGGCCTCCATGGTTGCGCCAGCAACGGCGTCCCAAACACTTTTACTGTTCACACTCCGCCGAATACATACATCGTGCACGTCACGATTACGGCAGGCAATTACAGCGTAACCGTGCCCCTGACCCTTAACGTGACAAATTAGCTGGCGCGCCCTGGCTCCCGGCTAGCTGGAACACGACTTGGGGCGCGGTGTGGAAGGAGTCGTCCGCGCAGAGCAGAAAAGGAAGTTGCAGAAACACCTGGCGAAATTTGCCCCTCGGGGCGCCCCAAGAACCGAGGCTTGCTCGGGACACCATATCCTGGTCGGATATGGTGGAGGCGGGGGGAGTCGAACCCCCGTCCGAAAAGCGCTACGGCCCGAAGACTACATGCTTATCGCATTCGATTTGTTTCGCCGGCCGCGCTTGGAACGCGCAAGACGCGCAGCCGGCTAGTCCGATGAATCTCGCCGGATCACCACGGACCGAGGTCCTCCGGCCAGCCTGCTGTGTGACGCCTCTTACCGAGCCCGCAGGCGAAGCTCGGGGAGACGGGCTACGCTAGGTTTGTCTAGGCAGCCAAAGCCAACTCAGTGTTGGCAGTTCTAGTTTTCCACCCGATTGCGGGCAGGTGGCGCCCGGCATGCCTTCGGGTCGCGACAGCTTCCGTCGAAACCGTGTCGCCCCCATGGTCAGAAATGATGCCCTTCGGCTCGCCCGCAAGAAGCCCGGGCTCGCTCAGGGCAGAATTTCGCTGCGCGAAATTCTGGTGGAGCCGATGGGATTCGAACCCACGACCTCCTCGATGCCATCGAGGCGCGCTCCCAACTGCGCCACGGCCCCACCGAACACAACGTTCTAGAAAACTTTAGCACCCGCTTTGCGCGCGGTCAAACAACGAGGCCCATTTTCGTTTACAATGCGCGCCTATGGCTACCATCACATTTCTCGGCGCAGCAGGAACCGTCACGGGCTCGAAATATCTTAGTCGAAGCGAGCGGCAAACGGCTTCTCGTGGACTGCGGGCTGTTTCAAGGTCCAAAGGAATTGCGGCTGCGCAACTGGGACGCACTGCCGGAAGACCCCGCGACGTTCGACTGGGTCGTACTCACGCACGCTCATCTGGACCACACGGGCTGGCTGCCGCGGCTGGTGCGCGGCGGCTATCAGCGGACAAATATTCGCCGACGCCGCCACCATCGAGCTTTGCAATCTGCTCCTGCCCGATGCAGCGCACCTCATGGAAGAAGACGCGGAGAACGCGAACAAGTAAGGTTACAGCAAGCACAAGCCGCCGCTTCCGCTCTTTACGCAGGATGACGTGTTTCCCGTGCTGAAAGCGATGTGCGAAATTCCGCGTAGCGCGGCGTACCACAATCAGTCCGCAGTTCAGGTGCGGCCGCACGATGCCGGACATATTCGTCGGCTCCTGCAGCATCGAGCTGACGATGACGGAGAATGGCCGCTCACTGTCGTGCTCTTTTCGGGCGACGTGGGCCGCTATCGCAGCCGATCCTCAATGACCCCGAGCCGCCGCCGCGCTGCGATGTGTTGCTCTGCGAATCCACCTATGGCGATCGCGACCATCCGGCGGACCTCCGGACAATGCGTCGCTGGTGGACATTATCAATCGCGTCGCGAAGCGCGGCGGCGTGATCGTTGTTCCCGCGTTTGCCATCGGACGCACGCAGACGCTGATGTATATCGGCCGCCAACTCGAGGATGCGAACCGCATTCCCAGGCTGCCCGTTTATGTGGATAGCCCGATGGGAATCAGCGCGACCGAGCTCTACCTTCGCCACAAGGAAGACCACGACGCGCAATTCATCCAGGACGAGGCGCACGGCAATCCGCTCGACGCGCACACATTGCACATCATGCGGACAGTGGACCAATCCAAGCAGATCAACGACGTCAAGACGCCCGCCATTATTATCTCCGCGAGCGGCATGGCGACCGGCGGCCGCGTTCTTCACCATCTCGCGCAGCGGTTGCCCGACCCGCGCAACGCCGTCCTGCTCGCAGGCTTCCAGGCCGAAGGCACGCGGGGCCGCGCGCTCGAAGAAGGCGCGAAGACTTTGCGCATACACGGCCAGGACGTTCCTGTGCGCGCCGAAGTGAAGAATCTCGGGCAATTCTCCGCGCATGCCGATCGCGGCGAACTTCTTCGCTGGCTCTCCGGCATGCCCGCTCCGCCGAAGATGACCTACATGACGCACGGTGAACCGCAAGCCTCGGCGGCATTGAAATCGATGATTGAGTCGAAGATGGGCTGGCGCGTCAGCCTGCCGGCGTATCGCCAGAAATCGGAATTGGGCGCGTAGGTGGAATTGAGAGGATGTTTCGCCTGAAACGAGGAATGAACAGGCCAAAATGGACTGGTCCGCACTCAGACGGCGCGTAGTGGGAGATTTGACGCGGCCAAAATGGACTGGCGAGTGAATATTAAAATTCGATGAATGTGGCCGGCGCGAATTCGAGTTACAAAACGTTCACGATTTGAGACTCCGCAGGAAACTTTTTTAAGAAATCTTGCTCGCGGCAGGAAACATTTTAGGGGACATCTGCGTCTAAGTGTCCAGACCACTCGCTGGGGTAGAAGACAACCACCACAGGGCAACCGACCGTCTGTCTTCTACCCCATATCCATTTTCGGACGGAAGTCTACTAAACGGACAATCGGGCGGCAACTATTTACCCGGAAGCGGACACTGTGACCGGATTCGGACGGTTGGGCATGGCAGGAATTTCGGACAAGTGAAGTCCGAGGACGAACATCGGCATCGGAGCGACGCGGCCCCAGCGATTCAGTTCCCAGTGCGCGCGGATGAATTTCACTTCCGGACGAGAGAGCCAGGTCGAGCACGGCGCGCGTTTCGCCGCGATAGAACCGCTGCGGCAGCTTGAGAATTGGATGTGTTCCCCAATTCTCGCCGTCCGCTGAGCCCCAGATGGAAACATCCACGGATTCCTGCTCGATCTGATCGGTGATGAGCATGAGGCAGAAGAACGTCCGTGTGGCGCTCGCGCTGAATTTCGACGGCGGCGCCGTTGCCGTTGGTTCCACGCGGGTATCCGGCGGGATCAAATCAAATTCCATGGCCATGCGGTTCCTCTCCTGGTTTCGAGCGGCGCATTCTAGCACACCGCGGCCTGCGCGGCTCTACGACGCGCCAGGCGGCGCGAGGCGCTCGGCGGCGGCGGCGAGCGTCGCGTCGCGTCTTGCAGAATGTGAAGCGCACCTGGCGAGCGCCGTCGGCGGGATCGTTGTAGAAGCTCGAGCCAGGCACGACGGCGACGCCGATCTTTTCGACCAAGTAGCGCGCGAACGCACGTCGTCGGCGAAGCCGAAGCGCGAGATGTCCGTCATGATGTAGTAGGCGCCGCGGGCTTGAAGCAGCCGAAGCCCGCGTGCTCGAGGATGCCGAGCATGCGGTCGCGCCTGGCGCGGTAGTTGCGCGGCCAGGCGCTGGTAGTAAGCTGTCGGGCAGATCGAGCGCCACCGCGCCCGCCTCCTGCAGCGGCGCGGCGGCGCCGACCGTCAGAAAATCGTGCACCTTGCGGATCGGCTCGGTGGCCTCGGGCGAGGCGATGGCCCAGCCCACGCGCCAGCCGGTGACGCTGTAGGTCTTCGACATGCCGTTGATGGTGATGGTGCGTTCGCGCATGCCGTCGAGGGAGGCGAGCGAGATGTGTTCGGCGCCGTCGTAGAGGATGTGCTCGTAGATCTCGTCGGTGATCGCGAAGGCGTTCCACTTCGCGCAAAGATCGCGGATGAATTCCAGCTCCTCGCGCGTGAACACTTTTCCCGTGGGATTGTTCGGCGTGTTGACGATGATGGCTTTGGTGCGCGGGCCGAACGCGCGCGGCCAATTCGTCGCGGTCGAAGCTCCAGTCCGGCGCGCGCAGCCGCACGAAGCGCGGCGCGGCGCCGGAGAGAATCGCGTCGGGCCCGTAGTTCTCGTAGAACGGCTCGAAGATGACGACCTCGTCGCCCGGATTGATGATGGCCATCATCGCCGACATCATCGCTTCGGTCGAGCCGCAGCAGACCGTGATCTCGCGCTCGGGATCGACGCGCACGCCCTGCGTGCGCTCGAATTTCTCGCGCGATGGCGTCGCGCAGCGATTTCGCGCCCCAGGTGATGGCGTACTGATTGATCGTCGGCCGCGATGGCCGCGCGCGCCGCCTCCTTGATTTCCGCCGGCGCCGGGAAATCGGGGAATCCCTGCGAGAGATTCACGGCGTTGTGCTTCATGGCCAGGCGCGTCATCTCGCGGATGACCGATTCGGTGAAGCGCTCGGCCTTGGCCGAGAGCATGTGGCGCGCGGCGGCGTGGACTTCAGAAGCTGCCGTCCCCCGCGCGTTCGAAGCGGTCACTTGGTTTCCCCCCGCGCTGATTCCGGGGCCGGGGCCGCGGAATAGATTTTTCGGTATAGCTCGGCGTTGCGCAGCACGACCTGCACGTACTCCCGCGTTTCCGTGAACGGAATCGATTCGACGAACTCTGCCGTCTCCTGATACGTCTGCCCCGCGGTCCACATCGTTACGCGGTCTTCTCCGGCGTCGTAGGCGGCAAGGGCCGCTTCCGGAGTGCCGTAGGCCGCGATCAGGCCCGCCAGGTAGAGCGTGCCGAGCCGCAGATTGTACTCCGGATCGCGCAGCCGCGCGCGAGAGTAGCCGATGTGAAGGCTCCGCGCGAGCTTGCGTGCCGTCTTGGGCTCGAGTTGCAGCAAGCCGACGGCGCCGGCGCGCGAGACCGCTTCCGGATCGAACGCCGATTCCTGCCGAACCTGTCCGGCGACGAGCATGGGGTCCAGATGATTTTGCGCGGCGTAGCGTCGGATGCCGTCTTCAAACGGAAGCGGATAGGCCGCGCGCCAGGCTTCGAGCGGCGCATCTTCCAGTTGGCGCGTTTCCGCTCCCTGAAGCAATTGGCGTCCGACCACCATCGCGGCCGCATAGTGGCCGGCGGTGATCGCTACATTGGCTTCGTCAAGCAAGAGCGCGGGCGCATGCGTGGCGGTGTAGGCCGCGCGGTATTCATCTTCTGCGGAAGCGTCGAAGGCGATCGATTCCAGCGCTTGCGCGCGCTCGACGCGAGGTTCGGCTTCGGGAGGAAGCGGGGCATCGATCAAAACGAGCGCGGGCGCCGGGGGAATCTCGGTGAGCCAGGCCGGAGGTTCAACGGGAGCGTCATCAATGCCGTCGGGAGCGGGCCGCGTCCGCGTAGCGGCAAGCCGGCCGAAAAAGGTCTGCGGGAAGCGGCCGGCGTCCGCGAGGTAGAGGCTCCGCGCCAGCGGCTGGTTTCCAGCGCGCTCCTCCGAGCGGCCGAGCCAGTAGAGCGCGTCAGGCAGATAGGTGGAGGAAGGGAATCGCTGCGCGAAGTCTCCGAGCAACTTTGCGGCTTCGGGCTTGCGCTCCAAGTACGCGGTCCAGGCCACGCGCCAGCTAGCGACGAGGACGTCCTTGGCGGCGGGGAAGGCGTCGAGTACGCGTTGATAGTAGGAAACGGCGCGATCGCGATCGAGATTCACCCAGTAATAATTGCCGGTCGCGAAGAGCGCCTGTTCCGTCCACGGGCTCTCAGGGTGCTGCAGAGAGAGTTGCTCGGTCAGGGCGAGCATTTCACTTTCGATTTTCTCGGAACGGCGCAATTGCGAAATCGAGTAGAGGCGCTCGGCGTCCAGATCGGGATCGGTCAGCGTCAAGGATGCAAGGACTTCGGCTCTCGAGTTGATCTGCGCATTGCACTGCGCGACGCGCAACTTGCCGAGTTCGAGCGGCTGGCCGGTGAGCTTGGGGATAAGGCTCTGATAGGCGTCGCGCGCTTCGCGCCAGTGATTGGCCAAGTAGAGAGCCTCGGCGCGCGCGAGTTGCGTGCCGATGGGCGGCGTCGGAAATTGGTCGCCGAGAGCGAACTCGAGTTGCGTGAGTCGCGCGCCCGCGAGCCCCGCTTCCTCGTCCAGCGGGAAGTGGTAGAAAACCGTGGCGTAGTCGCGGGCGGCATCGAGCGGCTTTTCTTTGTTCGCTTTCGCGAGTTGTTCTTCCGCTTGGGCGCGCAGCAGCAACAATAGTGGCTTGCTTGCGGTCTTCGGGAACGCAGTGAGGGCGGTAATCGCGGCCTGGGGCTGGCCGGCGGCGATGGCGTCCTGCGCCAGCGATTCGATCAATTGATCGGAGAAGGCGATGTCCGGATCGTCCTTCAGCAGGCCCTGGAGCAGCGAGAGCGCTCTCGCGGGCTGGCCCGCGGCGCGGTCCGCCTCGGAATGCCAGTAGGTCACGTAATCCCGGAGGACGGGATCGCCTTCGGCCTTTGCGAACCACGATTCCGCGTCCGGCGCGCGGCCGTTGTTCAAGTCATAGTAACCGAGAGCCAAAGCCGCGCGCTTGCCCAGGAGATCCTTTGCGTGAGCGCGCGCGAACTGCGACAGTTTCGCGTAAGCCGCGGACGAAGGCTTGTCGTGGAGCGCGCGGGCGAGCGCCGCGAGTTGTTGTTCGGGCGGCTGCGGCGCGGGGGGCGTGGCGCGCTTCGGGGCCGGATGAGAGGATGGAGTCTTAGGGGGTGCGGGCTTGGCAGGCGGAGGATTCTGCGAAGCGAACGCGGAAATGGAAATTGCCGCAGTCAATCCGAAGACGGCGATGAGCTGAAAATAGAATCTGCTAGTGACGCACAACCGCGGTCGGGAAGGGATACTCCCCGAGCGCCGTGGGGTCTCCACCACCGAGGATTTCCACCATCCAGTCATAGAAGTAATCCACCGGATGACCGAGGATGGATTGGAACCGCCGGTCGTACTCCCTGTAGGCCTTTTCAATATCCTCTCGCAGTCGTAAGCAAAGATCTTTATGCGCGCGCCCGAGCGCGACGTTCTCGGGCCTCAGCAGTTTAATGTCCTGCATCGAGACTTTTGCAACTCGATTGGCCCGGCGGTGCAACTCCTGCTCTTCCAACGGAAGCAGCGTAAGGTCGAACGACGCGGCCTCCGGCGGCATTGGTTCGGACTCGGGTTCAACCGCGAATTCGGGCAGCGGAACCGGCTCGTCCACCAGCTCGAGCGGAGCAGCCTCCACCTCCGGCGGTTGCTCCCTCACATTCTCATGCAAGCCGGATGCCATTGCGTCGATGCGCGCAGGCTCTGGCGGCACCATCGGGGGAGGCGCGCTCGGCGCAGCCAATTCCAAAGCAGGCGGCATCTCCTCCACTGCAATCGGTTCCGGCGGCCGCCGCTCTTCTAACTCTACCACTGGTTCCGGCGCGGCCATCTGAATGGCTTGCGATTCTTCCGCGACTGGAACGGGAGCCGGCACAGCAATCTCGGCCGGCTTCTTGCTCCAGCGCGCGGGGTGCTTCCTGTTCGACCGTGTGCGGACCCGGTCGCAGCGATGAAGTCACGAACCGCGACAGAATATCCATGGTCGAAACGAGGGAAGCCGCGGCCGTTTGGGCGCGGATCATCGGAGACAACGCGTTCGTGGGGCGGCTGCTGGCACACGCCGACACGAGATCGGACACAGCTTCGTCCAATTCTTTCGCGGTGCGCTGCAGGCGCTCCAAATTGTCGCGAAGCGTTCGAGAAACGGCTTGCTCGACGCTGGATGAATCGGACGGCATTCCGGAACCTCTTCTGCGCCTGCCTTCCGGCAGGCGGGGCAGGCAGGCTTGCCTCACCCGCTCCAATTATCGAAACCGACCAAAAGGATTGTCAACAGCGAGCCGCGCAAGCGTTTCCAGTCGGAGCACTCCCCAACCGGACTACTATTTGAAGTGGATCGTGACCACGACGTGCGCGCTGGTAGCTTTGCCGTCGAGGGTCGCAGGGCTGTACTTGCTCTTGCGGAGTGCGTCCACCACGGCTCCTCGCAGCAGAGCCGGGCCTGAAACCACGCGCGTCTGGACGACCTTTCCTGTTTCGTCCACGAGCAAGTCAACCACGACGTTGCCTCGAACATTCTGGCTTCGCGCCAACTCGGGATAGACCGGAGGCACCGAGCTGATCAACTCCGGCTGGCGGTACTCCGATGCCGGGGCCGGTGGCGCAACGGCTTGCGAATTGGATTGCACGATCCCGCCCACGCCGTTCGACTGCCCGTTCGAACTTGCGCCCGGTACGTCCCCCGACACGTTTGGCGCCTCCTCGGTGGGCGCTCGGGATGTGGAAGTGACCGTCGGCGAATTCATCTTCAAGTTCGCAGGCGTCTGGTTGCGCGGCGCAGGCTGAGGAGCGGCCGGAGCCGGGGCTGGCGTCGGCGCGGAAGTTGTCTGTGATGCCGAGGGAGCCGGCGCAACACGGACTGGGGCGCCGTGTGCCGGGGCGGACGCGGTTCCCGCCGCGGGGGCGGCCGTCGGAGCAGCCGCAGGTGCAAGATCCGTGGCACTGGGCTCGGATTGCGACGCAGTCGTGCCCGTCGTATCCACGGGGGCAGTGACGTCGTGCGGCGAGGACGCCGGTTGAGCAGAAGGCGTTGCGGTGGCCGCCGCAAGGGGAGCCGTAGGCGCGCGGAAACGAGAATGCAAGCGATAGTAGCCGAAGCCTCCCGCGCCGGCGACCAACAGTGCGATCGCCACAGCAATCGGCAGCGTCTTTCGCCCGCTGGAGGGTGAACTCGTTGGCTCGGGTTCTCCCGCGGAGAATATCGGGCCGCCGAGAACTGCCGTTCGAGTGTTTCCTCGGGGGCGAGGAAAAGATCGGCTCGGCGGATGGCGATGGGCGCTCAAACTCTCGCGAAGGGTGAGATGCGGTTTGCGCCTGAATCTCCGCTCGAACCAATTCCGCGGAGACTTGCAGCGAAAAGTCCTGGGATTTCTTCTCGACGGGCTTGTCGGAAGCCGGGGCCCCGGTGAACAGGGAACTTGCGCCCGGGACCGGCGTCTTTCGCAGAGAACTGTGCGCGGTGCCCTGGCCCAGACCTTTTCCAAGCAGAACCTGTTCACCGAGCGGCGTAAGGCTGTCCAGCAAGTCGGTGAGGGACGCAGGGTCCTCCGGCCGGGGGCGCTGCTGGGCGGCAGGCCGGGTCTCTTTTTCAATTGCCGGTGGCGGGGCCACTTCCGGTGGGGGTGCTGCAGGCGTGGCCTTCGGCGGCTCAAAACCAAAAAGCGACGACGGAGAAGCCTCACGCGCGCTCACGAGGCCTTTCTGTGACTCGGGGGAGAGCAGGTCCGGCAGCAATGGAACACCACTGTTCTGCGACTTTCCGGTGGACTTGGGCGATTGCGGCGCGGCGGGCGGCGCCGAGAGACGCGGCGATGCAGGATTCAGTTGTTCAGCGGCGGAAGTGGAGCGGTCGGCACGCGGGGCGGGGAATTCGATTCCCCAGAATCCAGGCGCGGGCTCGAGGAATTCAATCTCGACGTATCCCTTCACATTTTCTCTAGCCTTGTAATTCACCACACGGCAAGCCGCCTCGCGGTTCATGCGGAGATTCTTCAGGATAAGGATCTGGCCCGGGACGGTGGTCTCGGTCATTCGCAGCACCGCGCCTTGCTCGAACGCGAGAACCGTGCGCGTTTCCTCGACGAATGGCTGAGGAACGGGAGTTTCGGCCGCGCCCTTGGGACTTTGGCGCGAGCCCTGTACCGTTATGGGTATTTCGATGCAGACAGGGCTTGCATGCGCGAGGTCGCGCGCTCTGCCTGGCTGCGCAAAGGGAGGAGCTTCGGAATCTACCGTCTGCGGTGCCATGATCTTGGTTCACTCCGGGACCACTCGCATTGGGCACTGAGGCTGTTGGTCCCGCGCTGCCTGTGCAGCGAACTCTAGACGTAGTCTCGCAGACAGCGTAGGAGGCCGGTTATAGTACTTTGGTACTCCGTGGTAACGGTTGCGCACCGCCTCTTTCGCGGGGCGGTAGGGGCTCACTTGTACCATTGCCTGAAACCCGGGATGGCGCGAGAATGTCAAACGACTGGGAAACTTTTCCGTTCACGCCGGTGTCTAACTAAGTGTAGAGAGCTGGGGTTCGCTCGCCCGAGGTAGCAGGCGATCTGGGATCCCGGCGCCGGCCGAGTCAGCTAGGCCCGCGACGTACGGCCACGACGCCAGCGGGCAGAAGGCGGCAAGCGTGTCGGACTTGGCACAGGTTCTCTCCTGGCCTCAAGGCGAGGCCGAGCTGGTGGCGGAGCTGCAAGGCGGCTCCGAATCCGCGTTCGACTGGCTTGTCACGCACTATCACGGGCCGGTTTTTAGTCTGGTGGTCGGCATGATCGCGGATCCAGCAGACGCCGCGGACATCACGCATGAAGTCTTCCTCAAGGCGTATCGCGGCATCGGGAGTTTCCGCGGCGGCAGTTCCCTGAAGACGTGGCTCTACCGGATTGCGATGCGCGAGGCCTCGAACGCGCGGCGATGGTGGTGGCGGCACCACCGGCAACAAGCCTCTCTGGATGGCAAGGACGAACGTGGTCTACTGTTGCAAATCGAAGATCCGGGCGAATCGCCTCTCGATCGTTTGGCCGCCGGAGAAGTGCAGCAAATCGTTCGCACCGCTCTCCAGCAAGTTCCCGCGGTGTTCCGCGGGGCCGTCATCCTTCGCGATCTGGAAGGTCTCGGCTACGAAGAGGTGGCCGAAGTTCTCAACGTTTCGGTGGGGACCGTGAAATCACGGATCCTCCGCGGACGCCAGGCGCTGCGATTGATTTTAGCGCCGCTGTTCGAGAAGCCTGTCCGGGTGGATGACGCGGTGAAACATAAGGATTCTGAATCGAGATCTTTTGGCGGCTCTGCGGCCGGGTTGGGACATCAGACGATGGGCAGCTTCGCGTTCGACGGTGGCGGCGAACAAGGTTCGTGCGATGTTGAATCGGCGAGTTGGCAGCGCAGAGAGAAATTGGGTTCGCCGGAGAGAGGTGTCCGATGACGTGCGGAAGAATTCGCGAACTTTTGCCGGGCTATCTGGACGGGGCGCTGCCGGGACCGGAGAGCGCGGCCCAGCATGGCGAAATCGGACAGCATCTCGCGGAGTGCACGGGTTGCCGCCGGGAAATGGAGCGGTATCAAGAACTTTCCTCGGTGATGTCGCGCGTGGAGCGTGTTTCGCCGCCGCCGGATTTGGCGGTTCGCATTCGTGTCGCAGTATCGCGAGTCCGCGAAGAAGCCGGGCTCCCGGGCCGCATGCGCCGGTGGCGCGATCGCGGCGAGCTCGTGCTGAAGAATATTCTCGAGCCGCTGGCTTTGCCGGTCACCGGCGGCCTGGTGGTCGCACTGGTGGTCTTCGCCGTGGTCATCCAGGTTCTGGGAGTGAGCGTTCCACTCGAAGCAGTGGTGGGCGATTCGCCGTCGAATCTGCTTCAGCCGGCGCGCGTGGTATCGCTCGCGCCGTTCCCGATTACGGGTCTCAGCGACAGTACGACCGGCGTGGGCCACCCGCTTTTGGTGGAGGCCACAGTCGGCGTGGACGGCGACGCCGTGAGCTATCGAATTATCTCCGGCCCCAGCACGGAATCCGTGCGCCGGCAACTCGACCAGGTCATGATGTTTTCGCACTTCCGGCCGGAACTCAGCTTCGGCAGACCCACCACGGACGGCCACGTCGTCCTGAGCTTCAGCGAAGTCCACGTCCGCGGCTAAGCCTCGGTCGTTTCGTCCGCAAACGAAACAGCTGAACGCGGTGAGATGCGGACCTCCACGCCTGTCCTCCGAATCAAATCATTGCTCACGAGACGGAGAAGCTCTCGACCCTTGCAACGCGAAGGGCCGGGCACCCTCAGAAGCCAAGCCAGTCACTCCGCGGCGACGTACTGAAGTGGTAGGATTGCAGTGCGAATGTTCGCCAATAGAAGAAACGCGCAAGGTGGGCCTTTCACCGAATGTGTTAGTTGGGGGAGATTGAGTGGCCGGCTCCCTGGATGGATCATTACTAACATCAGCTTTCCCAGCATTCTTCCTTGACTATGCTGACGATGGATTCCGAATCAAATACCTGTTGGGTGTCTCAATGACTAGCGAAGCTGATTGGATCGCCGCAGCGATAGCGAAAGCGCGCCGGGAGAATCGCGATGTGCCAGAACGTGTGTGGACTCAACTTGAGGCACTTCTGAGGGGAAGGTTCAGCGAACGATCAATTCCCTCAATGGAGCTTGCAAGCTTCGCAACGCGGCTGATCGAAGATATGGTCCCCGTATCACCCTCGGTGAAGGAGCAGCAATGAGGCTCAAAGCTGTCACTGTGAAATGGTTCCGAGGGGCCGCTGACCCCGTTGCGATGGAGCCGAATTGCAAATCGATGGTCGTGTATGGAAACAACGCCTCTGGGAAATCAAGTTTCGTGGATGCCATTGAGTATGTACTCAATGACGGCAGGATTGGCCACCTCGCGCACGAGTATAGCGGCAAGCATTTAAAGAACGCAGTTCCCAACACTCACAAACCCGCAGGTGCGAAGACTGAGCTAGCTATAAAGCTGAGCGATGACTCAGAGGTTAGAACCGAAATCAGAGACGACGGATCGACGAATACCACAGGTTCGATGGGCGCGTGGGACTACCGACGAACGGTACTTCGGCAGGAGGAAGTGGTCGCGTTTATTCACGATACGAAAGGAGGCAAGTACTCGGCATTGCTTCCCCTCTTCGGCCTGCATCAGATGGAAGTCGCAGCCGAGAACCTTCGGCAACTCGTGAAGAACGTGGAGAGCTTGTCGGCCCTTGAACAGAGCAAGTTAGCTCTGGGTCAACTCAAAGTGAAGCGAAAGAGCAGCTTTGGCGAGGATACAGACGGGGAAATTCTCAAGAAAATTGAAGAGTTGTACGGCAAATACTGTGCGGACAAGAGTTCAGTGAAAGACGCTTTGACCCGTTGCGTGGATTTGGCGGCATCCCTTGAGACACGGACTACGCGACTTTCGACGGACCAAAGGCGACACCTTGTTCTTCGCGCGGCGGCTGAGATCCAATTCAAGGGTCACATAGATGTCATTCGTGGTACCAGCGCAACGCTCGCTGGCGCAGTTGATCCATTGATTGGCCAGAAGCTCGCGGTTTTGCAGCCAACCGAGGTCTTGTTGAGCAAGCTGGCTGCCCACGGAGAGGTGGAGTGCCCAGCCTGCGGGAAATATATTCTGGTCGCGGAGTTCCGAAAACATGTTACGGACGAATTAGAGCGCCTTCGCGAAATCAGAGAAACATTCAACGCACGCAGCGTCGCGATGGGATGCCTTTGTGACGCCGTCAAGTCCCTCCGCTTCAACCTCGATAAACCCGATGTGAAAGCATGGCGGGACAGCCTTGGAGAGGGTGCGCTGGGTGAGTGTCTGACGCATCTAGACAGCCTCAACGCGGAAACGCTCCGCACCGCCTGCGGCGAGACGGACCTGCAGGGGATTGAGACGAAGCTACTCCCACTTGTCGAAGCTGCCGCCTTGGCTTCGGTCGACGCCCCGCCCGATGTGCAGCAGCTCTTAAGAGACAAACGTGTCGTTGACGTGGCAAAGGCCATTATCCAGGGAAATGACGAGGCCGCTCGCGTGGCGCGCGCCGAGGCCTTAGTTGCTCTGCTCACTGGGCTAGAGCAGAACACACGGCAAGAGATCAGAATCCACTCCAATGCGGTCATTGCTGAAATTTCTGATGATATCAAGGGGATGTGGTCGATTTTGCATCCGAGGGAAGCAATAGAAGACGTGCACCTATACCTCCCGAAGGACGCGGATAAGGCTATCGACATCGGCTTGAAATTCCATGGCAAGGAGCTGGAATCTCCACGACTTACCCTTTCCGAGGGTTACAGGAACAGCTTGGGTCTCTGTGTCTTCCTTGCGATGGCAAAACGCGAGGCTGGCAACGACCTGCCCGTTATCCTAGACGATGTGGTTATCAGCCTTGACCGAAATCATCGCGGCATGATCGTCGAACTCTTGGATAAGGAGTTTAGCGGGCGGCAGGTCATCATCCTAACTCACGACCGCGATTGGTACATTGAGTTGCGCCAGCAACTTAGCGATGGGCCGTGGATATTCAAAGTACTTCTCCCATACGAGACCCCGGAGATTGGAATTCGTTGGTCCCACAAAACCGCCACCTTCGATGATGCTCGTGCCCAGCTAACGGAGCGTCCCGACTCTGCGGGAAATGATGCGCGGAAAATCATGGACGTTGAACTTGCGGCCGCGGCCGAGCGCCTGCAGATCAGACTTCCGTACTTGCGATTCGACAAGAACGATAGGCGCGGTGCGCACGACTTTCTTGAGCGCTTGGTTACGGATGGCATGAAGTGCTTTCAGAAACGGGAGGGCACGAATCACGTGACATATGAAGATGGGGTCGAATCGTTCAAGGGCGCCGACCAACTCTTGGTTTCATGGGGTAACCGGGCGTCCCACACGTTTGATGTGGTCCGCCCAGAAGCTTCAAAGCTAATAGACGCCTGCGAGAAAGCTCTTGAGGTCTTGAGATGCACATCCTGTGGCAAGCATGTCTGGTTTGCGGATGCTGAGGGATCTGTGTTGGTGCAGTGCGAGTGCGGAGAGATACGGTGGCGGTATGGTAAGGGTTAAGTTGGCGGGTGTCGCAGCCTTTGACCTGCGGGGCGCCTCCTTCATAGATGGGACTTCTGCCGGCGACATGTCCTCCGGATGTGCGTGCGCCCACGCAGGATATCGCGCTTTAACTCCGCCGCGCGTTTCTTGACTGGGCAGTTCGCGGGCTGTAGAGTGACGGATTGCGCGGGCTCGCTTTCGCAGACGAACTTCAACACGCGGGCCACTGTGCGCATCTAAATTATGGCAGGCAAGCCGGGCAAGGTCGGAGCGAAAGTCCCCGCCGCTTTCTGGCGGTAAAATTGAAAATTCCCACCTTCAGGGCGAAATCAACGACGGCGGTGCGACCTTGGGCTTTGGTCGTTTGCCTGGCGTGCGTCTGCTCTGCAGCCTTCGCGCAAACTCCCCGTCGATCGCCCGCGCGGCCACCGGCTCAACCGGCTCCCCCCGCAATGCAGGAACCGGCTCGCGGGCCCGTCAGCGTGGAGATCAGCGAGCCGCTTTTCGCGACGATTTGCGCGCTCTACGCCTCCGGCTTTGATGCGAACGAGACGATGAATCCCGCGCGCACGGAACTCGCCGCGCAACTGCGCGCCTTGAAGGGGCCGGAGACAACGGCCCTGCGCCACTTCTATGAGGATCACGCCCTGAACGATTCCGGCGAGACGCTCTCGCGCTTCCTTTCGTACGCGCTGATCGTGGGGCCGGCGCCGAAATTTGAAATCGCCGTCCGGCAGGAAGAAATTCCGCCCGATGCGCTGGCGCTGGAAGGGTTTGGCGAGGTGCTCTCCGGTTTCTACGCTGAAGCGCATATCGAGGAAATGTGGCAGAAGCTGTTGCCCTCGTATCAGAACGCCGCATCGAAGGTTGCCCTGCCCGTGTCGCAGCTTACGCAGCAGACCTTTGGATATTTGCGCGATTTCCCGAGCAACCAAAGCCCACGCTCGTTTACGATATACGTCGAGCCTCTGATCGGCGGCAAGACGAACTTCCATACGATCGCGTACCGCTACGCATTCGTGTTCGATCCCAACCGCGAATTGCCGACGGATGAAATCCGCCACGCGCTGCTGCACTTCATGTTGGATACGCTGGTCTATCGTTATCTCGACACGGCGAATGGATACTCCGCGCTGCTCAATTTCGCGGCTCGCGCCCCGCGCCTGCCGGTGGAGTTTCACGCGGATTTTCCTTCATTCCTCTCCGAGTGCCTGGTGCATGCCGTGGATTTGAGGATGCGGCATTTGTCGGCGGCTGATCTGGATGCAGAGCTCGATCGCGCCGACGAGGACGGTCTCGTCCTTGTTCGGCCGCTGGTTGCGCAGCTCGCGAAATTTGAGAAGGATAAGCCGGCGATGAGTCTCTACTATCCGGATTTGATTCGCGGAATCGATCTCGCCGCCGAAGAGAAGCGCGACGCCGCCTTGAAGTTTGCCCCGAGCGAAAACCAGAGCCCTGAACCCAGCACGGTCACGTCCGCTCCTCCGGAAGACCCGGATTTGGCCGCGGGCGAGCAGCAGATCGCGATGAGCCACGCGGATGAAGCCGCGGCGGCGTTCGAGCGCGTGCTGGCGAGGCAGCCGGATTGCGCGCGCGCCTTATACGGCCTGGCGATCGCCTCGCTCTTGCAGAGCCGTGCTGAGCGCGCCGAGCAATTATTCCTGCAAGTCGTCGCGGCCGGCACGAATGCGCCTCCCGGCCCTGCGCGTCCCGATGCCGGAACATTATCGTGGTCGCACGTTTATCTCGGGCGGTTGTATGATGTAGCAGGGAATCGAGATCAGGCCGTGGCCGAATACAAGGATGCTCTCGCCGTCGAAGGCGCCCCCGACTCGGCCCGTGCGGCTGCACAGCGGGGAATCGCGCAGAGTTACCAGACGCCCAAACGCGATGCGGGTCCCGGAGGCGGGAGCCGGTAACCTGATTTGAATTCTTTTCGTCGAAATCATGTGCCCAGCGGTGACGCCGTGGGCTTTCACTTCGCAAAGGAGAACGATCGATGAGTTGCAGATTGATTAAGCTGAGCGGCCTCACCGTACTCGCACTTTTTGTTGCCACGGCCGGCTGGGGCCAGGGAAGCGCCCCGAGCCAGCCGCCCTCGCAGGGCGGCTCGAGTGGGCAGGGCGCGCCCTCGAGCCAGCCGCCGCCTTCGGGACAACTTCCGGGCGCGCAGCCGGCAGGCCCTTCGGGCCAATTACCCGGGGCCAGCCTGCCCGTAGCTGCGCCGCAGGCGAATCCCCAAGAGGAGACCGACTACAAGGCGTTTTACGACGCGCGTGCGGGCGACCCGCAAAAGCATATTCAGCTTGGGGAAGACTTCGTCAAGAATTATCCGACCAGCAGGTACGCCGGTGTAGTCTACGCGGTCCTGGCCGGCGCCTACATGACTCAAGGAGAAGAGGACAAGATGTTCGCGGCAGCCCAGAGCTCCATCGACCATGACCCGGACGAGGTCGATGCGCTCTCACTGATGGTTTGGGCTGGCGCGCGGCGCATCAACCCCCAGGCGCCGGACGCGGCGGAGAAATTCGCGAAGTACGAGAACTACGCGCACCACGCCATCACTTTGATCGAAGCCATGGCAAAGCCCGCTGCCATGGACGATGCCACCTTCAACGCCGCCCGGAACGACAAACTCGGGATGTGCCACAGCGGCTTGGGCGTTATGGACTTCATGCGCCAGAGGTACCCTGACGCGATCACGGAGATGACGCTGGCCGTGCAGCTCGCCAACAGTCCCGACCAGGTGGACTTCTACATCCTCGGGCGTGCCGACGAATACGCGAGTCACTTTGACGACGCGCTCGCGGCTCTCGGCAAGTGCGCCGACATTGCGGGGGGCATCCAGGACAGGTGCAAATCCGCGATTGACGACACCAAGAAGCGCGCCTTGGAGCAACCCGCACCCAGCCATTGATGGGCGATTTCATCCCTGATGGATCAGGACATTCTGCACGGCGACGACGAGTTGGATCGGCTGGAAGCGGCGTTGGGTTGCCGCTTCCACGACCGGCGCCACCTCGTGCAAGCCCTCACTCACCGCTCGCACACCTCCGAGCGCACCTCGGACGCGGCCGGTGATGACAACGAGAAGTTGGAATTCCTGGGCGACGCGGTGCTCGGAATGATCGTCAGCGCGGAGCTGGTCCGGGCGTTTCCCGACTGGCGGGAGGGCCAGCTCTCGAAGAGCCGGGCGCGCTTCGTGAACGAAGCGTCGCTGGCCAGAGCCGCGCGCGAGCTCGATTTCGGACGCCACCTTCGCCTCGGCCGGGGCGAAGAGAAAACGGGCGGACGTCGAGAAGCCGGCGCTGCTGGCGGATGCGTTTGAGGCTGTGCTCGCGGCCATCTACCTCGACTCCGGCCTTGTGGCCGCCACGGAATTCGTGCGCCGGTCTCTCCTGACCGGGGCGCTCGAACTCGAAGCCAACCGGCGCGGCGGCTCGGATTTCAAATCGGCTTTGCAGGAAGGACTCCAAGCCCGGGGTCAGCCGGCTGCAATCTATCGCGTCGTGCAGGAGACGGGGCCGGACCATTGCAAGGTTTTTCTCGTCGAAGTGCGAGCGGGGAAGGTGATTGCCACGGGCTCAGGTAGCAATAAGAAGGAAGCTGAACAGGCTGCCGCGCGGGCGATTCTCGAGCTGATGGATTCAGGGCCGGCCGTGGGATCTGCGAACGGCAAGTAACGCCGGGTGAGATCGGGGAAATCGTGAAGGAGCAGGCTGAAGGCGGGAAGAAGCGGGCGGAGCGGCCCGTCGAGCACCGGCGGACGAGTTTGCACGAATACGTGGAATCGCTGCTCGTCACGATCGTGCTCGCCTTGTTCGCGCAGGCTTTCGTCGTGCAGGCGTTCAAGATTCCGACGGAGTCCATGGTGCCGGCCCTGCTGGTCGGCGATCATGTGCTCGTGAATAAGTTTATCTTCGGAGGGCGCGGCCATTGGTACGATCGCTTTCTTCCGTACCGCGATATCTGGCGCGGCGACGTCATCGTTTTTCCGTACCCATTCGATGATCACGCCTTCTACGTGAAGCGGGCCATCGGCCTTCCCGGCGACCGCCTCAAGATCGTGGACCAAAAGGTGTACATCAACGGCAAGCCGCTCGTCGAGCCGTACGCCGCGCACGATCCCATGGCCGTGTATGACCCGTTCATGGACGACTTCCCTCCGACCACTTCCGTGGGGCTCTCGGGTCAGGTGCGGCCCGAATGGGCCGCACAGATCCTGCAATACGTTCAGAACGGCGAGCTGGTCATCCCGCCGGGGAAATATTTCGCAATGGGAGACAATCGCAACGACAGCCTGGACAGCCGCTACTGGGGATTTGTGGACCGCGACGCAATCGTCGGCCGGCCCATCATGATCTACTGGTCGGTGCAGTCTACCGAGGGCGAGTACGATGACACCAGCTTCGGCGCGTGGCTGAAGGATACGCTGGATGTGCTGATCCACTTGCCGTCACGCACTCGCGGCAGCCGGATGTTTCATCTCGTGCGCTGACCGGAGCGATCCGCGACCGTAAGATTTTGACCGGGGAGTCAGGAGGCGAATGGCCGAAGCGGCGGAAATCTCAGAGCGCGGCGAGGCGGAGAGTTCCGCCGGGCACAAGCATACAACGATACGCGAGTATATCGAGTCGCTGCTGGTGACGGTGATTCTGGCGCTCTTCGGAACGACCTTCGTCGTCCAGGCGTTCAAGATTCCATCCCGTTCCATGGAGCCGACGCTGCTGGTCGGGGATCACCTGCTTGTCAACAAGTTCATTTTCGGCGCGCGCGGTCACTGGTACGACCATTTTCTTCCGTATCGCGAGATTCGGCGCGGCGACGTCATCGTCTTTCCGTTTCCTTACGACGACCACCCCTACTACGTGAAACGCGTCATCGGCCTGCCGGGCGATCGCCTGAAGCTCGTTGACCAGAAGGTGTACGTCAATGGCGCGCCGCTCGACGAACCGTACGCCGTCCACGATTCGATGGCGCCGTATGATCTCTATCAGGACAATTTTCCCCCGACGAGCGATGGATTCCCGCGGGGAGAAATGCGCTCCGAGTGGGCGGGTCAGATACTCAATTACGTTCGAGGCGGCGAGCTGGTCATCCCGCCGGGAAAATACTTTGCGATGGGAGACAATCGCGACGACAGCCTGGACAGCCGCTACTGGGGATTCGTGGACCGTGACGCCATCCTCGGCCGCCCCATTGTGATCTACTGGTCCATGAAATCCACTGAAAACGAATATGACGACCGCGGCCTGGGCGGCTGGTTGCTGGACCTGCTTTACTCGATCATCCATCTGCCTTCGCTGACGCGCGGCAGCCGGATGTTTCACCTCGTGCACTGAGCGCTCCGCTCCGCCGGATATTCCCGCGGCATGTTTCTCGTCCCGGAGGAGCCCCCTCGTGGCTTTCCTTCCGCCTCGCGATTTGCCACAATTTGTCGGACTTCCCCTCGATCTTCGCCATGCGACGCAAACGCTGGTTGCGCTGGGTTGTGCTCGTGGCCGTCGTGCTCTTCGGCGGCAGCGAAGTGTTTTCGCGCCTCCTGCAAACCAGGGCCGCGCGCCGCTACCTCACCGCTCGCCTGCAATCCAGCTTCGGTAGGCCGGTGGAGGCCGATGGATTCGGCTTCAGTCTCCTGGATGGGCCGCGCATTGAAGTCTTGGGAGTCAGCGTCGCCGAGGATTCGCGCTTCGGCCATGAGTATTTCCTTCGCGCCGAAAAATTGACCGCCGGCCCGCGCTGGTCCGAGCTGCTTTCCGGCAAGTTTGAGTTCGGCACGCTCTCCTTTACGCGTCCCAGCCTCAATTTGGTGCGCGAGCCCGACGGCCGGTGGAATCTCGAGGGCTGGTTGCCTCCGGCAACGTCGCCAAAACGCGGCGCCTCCTCTTCTCCAGGGCTGCCGTTTCATTTGACACGCATTGAAGTGGCCTCGGGCCGCGTGAACTTCAAAGAGGGAAACGACGTTCGCCCGTTTGCCCTCGTGGACGTCACCGGCTACGTCCAGCAGGAAGGGCCGGGCCGCTGGAGCCTCGATATCGAAGCGGAGCCGATGCACGCAGGCGTGGGGCGCCCCCAAACCGGAATGCTGCGCGTCAGCGGCTCGATTGGCGGCACCACATCGCGGCTGCAACCTGCGCAGCTCGAGGTGTCTTGGTGGGACGCTACCCTCGAAGATGCTTTGCGTTTGATCGATGGGCATGACCATGGCGTGCGCGGCTCGTTCGCTGCCAGGCTCACCGCGCACGTTGAGGGAATCTCCGCCGCGGGCGCCCAAGCCGTCGGCCCGCCCGCCCCCGCGCAATGGGATGTATCGGGGACCGCATGGGTGGGGGGTGCGCATCGCTGGGACCTGAGGTCGCGAACGAGCGATCCCCCCGTCAACGTCGCCTTCAGCGCATCCTGGCGGCAAGGGGAGCGGCGTGTCACCTTTCCCGCCATCCAAGTCGTGTCACCAGGTTCGCATTTGAATGGGAGCGCCGCGCTGGACTGGACGCACGGTCTGCATCCGCATCTCGAGGTCGCGTCCGCCGAGATTGGAATGAGCGATCTTCTGGCGTGGTATCGCGCCTTTCGTGCGGGCGTGGCGGATGATCTGGTCGCGCGAGGCACGGTGCGCGCGTCGGGGACTCTCGACGGCTGGCCGCTGCGCTTGGTCAACGGCAGTCTGTCGGGCGGAGGAGGGAGCCTCTCCGCGGGGTCCGCGTCGCGGACGCTGCAATGGTCGCCGTGGGGATCAACGCTCTCGCGGAGCGCGCTTTCGTCCGGGCCGGTGGCGTTCCAATTCGTTTCGCCTGCGGGGAATGCGGGCGCGCCGCCGCCGGCTCCGTTGAAGGCTCAGTTCGATCTCCAGTCTCCGGCGGAAGGATGGCTGCCGGCGCGTGACGCCGCAGCCGGACCCGCGCGTGCGCGCCCGAACCATTGGGCGTTTCGCGCCGCGCTCGACGGCTCGGCCGGCCGTGTCGAGGATTGGCTTTGGCTACTGCGAGAGGTAGGTCACCCGACCAGCTCGATGTGGTCCGCCGAAGGAGTCATCGCCTTGCACTTGAAAGCGCAAGGAACGCTCGCGCCCCCGGCGGCGAATTGGCAAGCCACCGGCGATGCCCGCGCGCTCCGGCTGCAATTGGCGTTCTTGAATCAGCCGTTGCGTTTTGCGAAAGCGACCTACGAGCTTAGTCCCGCCGGCCGCAAGCTGACCCTGCTCACCGCCGAGGGACTTGACGCCTCTTGGACCGGAACAATTTCTCGCAGCGGCGCCGGAGGCGGCTGGCAGTTCGATCTCACCGCGGACGACTTGAATGCCGCCGCTCTCGACCGCTGGCTCGGCAGTCGTGCGCGGCCCGGTTTCCTTGCGCGGCTTTTTGGCGCTGCGCCCAATTCCAATGAAGAGCCGGTGCCTCCGGTGCCCTTGAACGCGCGCGGGCGGCTTCGCGCCGGCCGATTCACTCTCGGCTCGCTCCAGCTCACTCAATTGGACTCCGAAGTGGAAATTGTGGGGCGCAGAATAGTATTGACGCATGCAAAATCGAATTTCTTCGGTGGGAACGTGCATGGCGATTTCACCGCTGCTCTGGCGTCCGGGCCGGCCTACGAACTGCACGCCCAATTCCAACGCGTGAACCTGACGGCGCTTGCGGGAACAGTTCCGGCGTTGACCGGCCGGCTGGCGGGCGTCGCTGCGGGACAAGTCAATCTGCGCGCAAAAGGCGTTGGGCGCGACGCGCTGCTCGCATCGCTCGCGGGTGAAGGCTCCCTTTCGGTGCGCAACGCCGAGCTTCGCGGATTCGGCCTCGGTTCGCCTTCCCCGAGCCCGCCCGCGGGTACGGATGCACGCTATCCCGAGGCCGAAGCGCGCTTCCGAATTACTTCGCGGAAGGTGGCGGCAACTCCGGTTCAGCTCGGGCGGCCGGGAGAAGGCGTGCTCGTCACCGGAACCGTGGATTTCAACGGCGTCATGGATTTTCGCGTTGCGCCGTCGCGGAAAGCATCAGCGTCGGGCGAAATGATTTCGGGAGGCGCGCGCGGATATCGTCTTTCCGGCACGCTGGCCGAGCCGCAGGTCGGCCCGCTGGAAACTTCCGCACCCTCCGCAAACGGCCCGGCGCCGCGCGCGGGGTTGAAATCCAAGCGGCCCTAGCTTTCGTTTCTTGATATGCCCGATGGCCGGCTCACGGCACAGTTGCGCGTTGCACATTACTGCGCCCGCGGCATACCATCACCCCGTGCGCACACTCGCAACGATCTCCTGCGCTGCTGTTTTCCTCGCGTGCGCGGCCACGCCGCTCGCGCAGGATCAGCCTCTCGAGCGCCGATTCACCGCCGGCGCGCCCTCCGAATTTCGTATCCAACTCAAAGTGACCAGCCGCGTGGAGGGCCAGGAGACCGTGACGCTCGGCGCGAATGCTTACGTCAAGCCGTTCGCGCGCGAGGCCTCCGCTGCCATTTTCTGGACCGCGCGCGTCCGCGTGGCTTCCTTTTCCGCCGATTCAGCATCCATCGTGGAAGAGCTGGATGATTTCGAGGCCCAGCCCAAGTCCGCGTCCGCGACGAACGACGACCCCGAGACCTTGCGACTGGAGCAAGCTTTGCAAAATGCACTGGCCAAGTGGGAGACGCCGAAAACGCTCTCCTATCGCGAATCGCGCTTCGGCCAGGCCACGGACATTTCCGCCGATGGCGCGCCCGAACTGAGCGAGCAGACGCCCCGCGTCCTGACAGCTTGGCTCCTGCACGCGCTGCGTCCGGACGCGGCATTGCCCGCGCGGCCGCTTCGCCTGGACGATCGCTGGCAGGAGCCGCGCTCGGTCACCTTGCCCGATTGGTCTGACGCGAGCGGCTGGGAAAGTGGCCAGTGGTTTGCCGCGTCGGATTCGCGCATGAAAGCGCGGCTTGACGTCGTGCAGCAGATTGACGCCACTGTCGCTTCAGGTCCCGAGAAGCCGCCGGAAGGCGACGCGGCTGCGAAATTTCACAGCGAATCGCTGAGCACGGTTTCGCTCGACGATGGAAGTCTGACCACTGCCACTCGTTCCGCCACGCGCGAGATTACCTGGACGCTCCAGCCCGTCAGCGGTTTGCCGGCGCCTCCGAAATTTGGTTCGCGCTTGACCGTGGAAATCCAAATTGTGAGTTGCGATGAAACTCCCTGCAATAGTTTGCATTCCGCTCTGCGCCGCGGCGCTGCTGGCGCAAACTAGTCCGCCGCCCCGACCGAAGCCCTCGCCGCATCCTCGTGCGGCCGCCGTGCGCGTGGATCTCCATCCGAGATTCTCGCCCGGCCAGGTCTTGCGCTACAGGATCGAGGTCGAGACCACGACCGAAGGCGGATCCTCCGGCGTGGTGCAGGACTCCGCCGCATCCAGCCGGCTCGTTGTTATCTGGGACGCGACCTTGCGCATTGAGGTCCTCGCCGCCGAAGCGGGCTCGACTGCGGCGATGCGTCTTCGCACGACGTACGAAAAATCCACCGCCACCGCGCACTCCGATTCCTACGATCCCGCCACGGACGCTGTGCTGGATCAATACAAACATCTCGAAGGCCGCGCCGTCGAGTTTGTGCTCGACGCGCAGGGCAAGGTCACGAGCGTTCAGGGCCTCGGCGACCTCTTGAATGACCCGAAAGCAGTGAACGACGCCAAGCAGTGGATCGAGCAACTCTCGAGCGGCCCCGGCGGTGCCGGGAGTCCGGGCCGCGCCGGCCTGGCGATCGGCCAGCAGTGGTCCGCCGAGCAGCCGGCCAGTGGACTTCCGCTTGCCGGCTTTGTCTGGCGAACCACCGCCGCCTATCTGCGAAACGCGTCCTGCCCCCGCGCGGACGCCTCGCCGCAGCAGAACTCCGCGCCGCCCAGCGCAGAACAATGCGCCGTCATCGCGACGCACCTCGGCCTGCTGTCTCCCAAGTCGCAACATCCCGGCGCATCCGATCCGTTGCGCGCGCGCGGCGTGAAGGCCACGGGCACATGGACTGGCTCGGGTGAAAGCACGAGCTACGTTTCGTTGCGCAATGGCTGGGTCGTCAGCGTCAGCCAGACAGGGACCGAGAAGATGGACGTCACTTTGACCTCCGAGCACGAGGACTCTCTGCGTTACGATGGAACCGTCCGCACCCGCACGATTCTGCAACTCCTGCCGGATTGAATCGGCCTTTCCCGCGCAGCGTAGTGCTTGCCCGCCGTGGCGGGAAGAATCTAGTGGTATCGCCGGACTGGCAACGTGCGATCCGCTCGCCGCCTGCTTCGTTTCCCGCGTTTCCTTTGCTCCCCCAAACCCTCTCCACTGTTTGCGCTATAATGAATAGTTTATCCGCGCAGCTTTGAACCCGCTGTGCGGCCACGACATGGATTTCAAGCTCATTAGCGATTACGAACCGCGCGGCGACCAGCCGGAAGCGATCGACCAGCTTACGCGCGGCGTGGATGCGGGCGAAAAGCACCAGGTCCTCCTCGGCGTCACCGGCTCGGGCAAGACGTTCACGATGGCCAAGGTCATCGCCGCCGCGAATCGCCCCGCGATCGTTCTCGCGCACAATAAGACACTCGCCGCGCAGCTCTACCACGAATTCAAGAATTTCTTTCCGCAGAACGCCGTCGAATATTTCGTCAGCTACTACGATTACTATTTGCCGGAAGCCTATCTCCCCGCTTCCAATACGTACATCGAGAAGGAATCCACGATCAACGACGAGCTGGACAAGCTGCGCATGAGCGCCACGCGCTCGCTCTTCGAGCGCCGCGACGTCATCATCGTGGCCTCGGTCTCCTGCATTTACGGCCTGGGCTCGCCGGAAGCCTATTACGGCATGCTCGTCATGATCGAGCGCGGCCAGAGCATTTCGCGCGAAGGACTGCTTCGCAAGCTCGTGGACATCCAGTATGAACGCAGCGAGGAGTTGCGCCGCGGCACGTTTCGCGTCCGCGGCGATACGATCGAGATTTATCCGCCGTACGAGGACATCGCCTACCGCGTCGAGCTATGGGGCAGCCAGGTGGACGCGCTGCGCGCGATGGATCCGCTGACCGGCGAATTGCGCGGCACGGAAACTCTGGCGCGGCTGCCCATTTATCCGAAATCGCACTACGTCATGCCCGCCGAGCAGCGCGAGCGCGCCATCGTCACGATTCTCGAGGAACTCGATTGGTGGAAAGGCGAGCTCGACAAGCAGGGAAAATACGTCGAATCGCAGCGCCTCTGGCAGCGCACGATGTTCGACATCGAGATGATGCGCACCATCGGCTATTGCCACGGCGTCGAAAACTATTCGCGCCATTTCTCGGGACGATTGCCCGGCGAAGCGCCGCCCACGCTCCTCGATTACGTGCCGCAGGATTATCTTCTGTTCGTGGACGAGTCTCACCAGACGATTCCGCAGCTTCACGCCATGTATCACGGCGACCGCTCGCGCAAGCAGACGCTCGTGGATTACGGCTTCCGCCTGCCATCCGCGCTGGATAATCGCCCGCTGACGTTCGAGGAGTTCGAGCATCGCACCGATCAGGTGGTGTACGTCTCCGCCACGCCGGGTCCATACGAGCTGACGCGCGCGGGCGGCATCGTCGTCGAACAGGTGATTCGCCCCACGGGCCTCATCGATCCCGAAGTCGAAGTGCGGCCGGTGAAAGGCCAGGTGGACGACCTGCTGGAGGAAATTCGCGTGCGTGCCGCGCGCAATCAGCGCGTGCTGGTCACCACGCTCACCAAGCGCATGTCCGAGGATCTTTCGGAATATTTCATCGAGGTTGGGGTGAAGTGCCGCTACCTGCACTCCGAAGTCGAAACGCTGGAGCGCGTGCGCATTCTTCGCGATCTTCGCCGCGGGGAGTTCGACGTTCTCATCGGCATCAATTTATTGCGCGAAGGCCTCGATCTGCCCGAGGTTTCGCTGGTGGCGATTCTCGACGCCGATAAGGAAGGTTACCTTCGCAGCGCGACGGCCCTGATCCAAACCGTCGGGCGCTGCGCGCGCCACGTCGAGGGCCGCGCCATCCTCTACGCCGACCGAATGACCGGTTCGATGCGCCAGGCGATCGACGAGACAAATCGCCGCCGCGCCAAGCAGCTCGTCTACAACACCGAGCACGGCATCACGCCGCAATCGATTGTCAGGAGCGTGGACATGCAGCTCGCCCGGATCGTCGAGGCCGATTACGTCACGATTCCGGATCAGCCGCTCGTGGACGAAAACATCACCACCGAAGAACAGTTGAACCAGGCCATCGCGCAACTCGAAACGCAAATGCGCGAGGCCGCGAAGAAATTCGAGTTCGAGCGCGCGGCCGCGCTGCGCGACAAAGTCCGCGATCTCAAGCAGCGCGACATCTCCGCGTTCTTCTCTCCCGCCCCGCCCGCCGCGCCTCCCCCAGAAGCCGGCTAGTCCGTTTCCGTACGCCGCGCGCACGGTTTTTCCCCGTGTAGGGGCGGAGCTTGTCTCCGCCCGTCTTTCTCGCCGCTTCTCGCCGCCTTCTCCGCGGTCCCCCCGGCCTCGCTGCGCCCTCTCGATATCCCCCTCACACCGCGCCCTTCCTCAATTCCGCAAGCGGATAAAATGTCCCGCGCCAAGTGATGCCGCCCCGCCGAAGCGTAACGATCGCCGACCGCAATATCATCCAGGCAAAGAGCGCCGCGCCGACCGGCTGCGTGATCGCAAATAGCGGCGACTTCCGAGCCGCTCGAAGCGAGGCACCCTGAATTGTCAACAGCGCTCCCAGGGCGAGCGCCGCGAATAGACGCGCCCACCCCGTCGCAAAGATCACGCCGAACCACGGAACGATGCACACCAGGATCTGCCCCAGCGCGGCAGCCAAAGCGAAGAAAATGTTGAAGTGCATCGCGGCGAACATATTCTTTGTAACTCCGCGAATGACGTTGCCGAGACCCGTGTGCCATCGCAACCGCACCTCGTCAATCCCCACGGCGACGCCGGAACGAAAACCGGCCACTTTGATGATCTTTCCCAGCTTCATATCGTCAATCACTTCGAGCGCCAGCCGCCGGTGTCCCCCGGCGGCGTCGTACGCCGTTCGCCTCACGAGTTGGAACGCGCCGACTCCAACGTAGCTCGGCGAGCGGGGGTCGTTCACGCTCCAAACGGAATTCCCGAACAGAAAAATCAGCGTGAAATAACTGATCGCAGCGGTCTCCCAAACGCCGCGCATGTCCACGCCCGAGAACAGCGTCAGATAATCCCATCGGTGTTCCTCGGCCAGCCCGAGTGCGCGGCTCAAGACATCCGGATCAAAGTGAACGTCCGCGTCGGTGAAGACCAGCCACTCGCCCGAGGACGCCTTCACCCCGGCATCGAGCGCGTGAGTCTTGCCCAGCCAGCCCGCCGGCAGCTCGTGGATGTCAATCACGCGGAGACGATTGCTTGTCCGGGCAAATTGGTTGAGAATGTCGGAGGTTGCGTCGCTCGAACGGTCGTTGACGGCGATGACCTCGTACCGGGGATAGGTCAACTCAAGCAGGCTGGCTAGCGCCGCCGGCAATTTTTCAGCTTCGTCCCGGGCAGCGAAAATCACAGAAATCATAGGCAGGGCGCCTTCCGAAGGGGGCGTCGCGTTCGCGAGTCGCGGAATGTTTCGAAGCCCCACGAATGCTCGGAGGCCTGCGGCGATGGAAACAGCGGCGAGACCGGCGAAATAGAGAATCCAGAAGTTGTGCAAGAGCTAGGAACCCGGAGAGCAACGATCTTGAGACGCACCATTTTAGCACACGGCATTCCGACGCTGGGAATCGTCGGCGCGGGACGCGTGGGACGCGCGCTGGGCCGCCGGCTGCGCGAAATCGGCTGGCGCGTGGGCCCCGTTGTGACGCGCCGGGAATCCAGCGCTCGCGCCGCCGTTCGGGCAATCGGCCAGGGCCAGGCGCACGCCGGGCTGACGCGGCAGATTCTTGCCGCGGACGTCCTGCTCATTGCGACGCCGGATGACGCTGTCTCGAAAGTCGCGGCTGATTTAGCCGAGATGGGTTGTGAAGAGTGGCGCGGCAAGATCGTTCTTCACACCAGTGGCGCGGTCGGCTCCGGCGCTCTGGAAAAGCTCAAGATGCGCGGGGCGGAGACCGGCTCATTGCATCCGCTGCAGACCTTCGGCGGCCGCGAGATCCCCCGCCTGGAAGGATGCTTTTTTGTGATGGAAGGAAGCGTTGCGGCCGTGCGGATGGCGCGAAGAATCTGCCGGGAATTGGGCGGCATTCCGGTGAAAGTGAAGGCCCGAGGCAAAGCCGCCTACCACGCGGCGGGGGCTTTCGTTGCGGCGTTCTTCCTGGCCTCTTTCGAAGCGGCTACGCGCATTCTGATGGCCGAGGGATTCACGCGGCGCCAAGCCGTGCGCGCTCTCGAGCCGCTGGCCCGGCAGACGCTCGAGAATGCGAAGCGTCTTGGGCCGCGAGCGGCCTGCACCGGCCCGATCAGCCGCGGCGACTTCGGTACCGTCGAACTCCACGTCCGCGCGCTCGGTGAGTTTCCGCGTGAGTTTGGCGCTGCGTACGTGGCGCTGAGCCGCCTGGTGGCGTCCTTGCTCTCTGCCGAGCCGCGAGCCACACTCAGAATCGTCGAGCGCGCTCTTGCGGCGGCGGGCGGCGACAAATCGGAACTACCAGGGGAGAGACTCGGTGAAAAGTTTTCAAATTCCCATTGAAAGCACCACGTTGCCGAACGGCCTTCGCGTCGTCATTGCGCCTGATCGCGCGGCGCCTGTTGCGACGGTCGGCGTGTATTACAACATCGGTTTTCGTTTGGAGCCGCGCGGCCGCAGCGGGTTCGCCCATTTGTTTGAGCACATGATGTTTCAGGGCTCCGAGCATGCCGGGAAGATGGTGCACATCAAGCTTATCAATTCTTCAGGCGGCGTGCTGAATGGTTCCACGCACTACGACGTGACGAATTACTACGAGTCCGTCCCCTCGAACGCCGTCGAACGCGTGCTTTGGCTCGAGGCCGACCGTATGCGCGCGCTCAAAGTGGACGACGAAAATCTCCGCAATCAGCGCGACGTCGTCAAGGAAGAGGTCCGCGTCAATGTCCTCAATCAACCGTATGGCGGCTTCCCGTGGCTGGATCTCCCGCCCATCGCCTATCGCAACTGGGCCAACTCTCACAATTTTTACGGCGATTTCGCCGACCTCGACGCCGCCACGCTCGATGACGTCCAATCTTTCTTCCGCACCTACTACGCTCCCGCGAACGCCGTGTTGCTGATGCTCGGCGACGTTCTACCCGAAGAGGGATTCCGCCTCGCTGAGCGCTACTTCGCGGACATTCCCTCCGGGCCCGCGATGGCCCCCGTGGATGTGAGCGAGCCGCTGCAATCGGGCGAGCGCCGCGGAACCGTCGAGGAGAAGTTCGGATCGTTGCCCGCGGTGGCCTTTGGACACCCGGCGCCACGCCGCCTCACGGACGATTGGTACGCGGCCGCGATGCTCGATCAAGCCTTGCACGGCGGCCGCGCGGGCCGCGTCTATCGGAGACTCGTGCTCGAGGAGCAGATCGCGGTGGATGCGGAAGGCGGCGTGCACTACCCGGTCGGCGATCTATTCGATTACAACGGACCGACGCTGATGGTCACGCGGATCATGCACAAGCCGGAACACTCCGCGGAAGAAACAATCGCCGCCTACGACGCGGTCTTGGACGGCGTGAAGCAACAGGGAATCGAAGAGGCGGAACTCGCGCAGCTCAAAGTGAAATTCCGCTCGGATTACTATTCCATGCTCGAAGGCGGACATGGAGGGAGCATTCCCCGCTACGGTCTGATGCACTGCATGGCCTGTTTCACTTTGTTCGACAACGAGCCCCGCTTGGTCAACACGATCCTCGAACGCTTCCTCGATGTCGCTCCCGCGCGCGTGCAGGAAGTCGCGCAGAAATATCTTTCGCCGTCGCAGCGCTCCGTTGTGCTGCGCCAACCTCTGCAAAAGAACAGTCCGGCCGCGAAAGGAGCTGCGTGATGGCGGTCCCGGTGGCGCCGGATTTTCGCTCTGAAGTTCCCGCGCTCGGTCCCGAGCGGCCGGTGGTTTGGCCGCAGAGGACTCGCGCGCGCCTGCCGAATGGTTTGGAAGTCGTGCTGGTGGAATCCCACACGATCCCGAAGTTCACGGGAGAACTTTTCTTCCGCAGCGGCAACGCCTCCGCCGCGATTTCGACGCCCGGCCTCGCCAGCCTCACCTCCGCGGTTGCGCGCACGGGAACCTCCCTGCGCACGAGCCGCCAGATTGAAGAGGATTTGCGCCGCATGGGAGCGGATCTTTCTTCCGGCGCCGGGATGGACACGAGCGTGATTTCGTTCGCGGGCCTCGTTGATTCCTCCGAGGAGCTGTTGCGTTTGGTGGCGGAACTCGCGACACAAGCCGTGTTTCCCTCAGCCGAATTCGAGCGCGAACGCCGCCAGATGCTGGAAGGGGTGCGCATCGAACGCAGCACTCCCGGTTTCCTGGCCGGAGAGCGGATCCGCAAGGTCCTGTTTGGCGCGCATCCGTACGCGGCGGTTTCGCCGGCGGAATCGCAGGTGGAAGCGTTTCGCCGCGAGCAACTGGTCGAATTCTACCAGCAGAATTACCGGCCGGAAGATGCGCTGTTCATTGCGGTGGGCGATTTCCTGCCCGGCGCGATGCTCGCGCAAGTCGAGCGCGTGTTCGGCGGATGGAGCGGCACGAAGCCCGCGGCTCCTCCTGATACGCCGCTGCCGGAACCGCGAGGGCGGGGCGTTTCCTTGGTTCACATGCCCGGCGCAGTGCAGGCGCAAGTCGTCGCCGGCAATCTCACGATTACGCGGCGCCATCCCGACTGGCTGCGCTACACGCTCGCCAATTCCATCTATGGGGGCGCATTCAACTCACGGCTGGTGATGAACATCCGCGAGCAGAAAGGCTACACGTACAGTCCGCGCAGCAGCGTTCACGCACTGCGGCGTCACGGTTACTTCACGGTGTCCGCGGCCGTGCGCAACGACGTGGTCGCCGCGACGCTGGCCGAGATCTTCTACGAGCTGGACCGGATTCGCGCGCTGCCGGTGGGCGATGACGAACTGGCCGACGCGCGCAACTATCTTTCCGGCATCTTCTCGCTCGGCCTCGCGACGCAAGACGGTCTGGCGG
Organism: Terriglobia bacterium; assembly: GCA_963819015.1. Lineage (GTDB taxonomy): Bacteria > Acidobacteriota > Terriglobia > Acidiferrales > UBA7541 > DASPOJ01. The sequence continues at coordinate 95,067 of CAWFUN010000003.1, read as the reverse complement.
GCCAATTGGCCTCGGTGACGCTCGAAGGATTGCCCGAAGACTACCTCGAGATGTACCGGCAGCGGATTCGCGCGCTCACCGCGGACGATGTGCTTGCAGCCGCGCGCCAGTACTTCGACTCCGCCAACATGCAAATCGTCGTCGTCGGCGACCGGGAACAAATCGGACATCAGGCGGCGCTGTTCGGCCCCGTGGAAGTTTACGACCAGCAAGGCAATCGGATCTGAGCGAGAAGGCTCGCGAGGCAAGGGAACAAGGAAACAGGGAAGCAAGGAAGTAATGGAGTAAGGAAGCAAGGAAGTAAGGAAGCAAGGAAGCAAGGAAGCTGAGATGCGGCGTCAAGGGGCCGGCAAATTCCTCGTTGTTGCCTTTGCGGCCGCTCTGCTTGCGGCGAGCGCAAGTGGCGCGAAGCAGCCGCCGTCGAAGCCGCTCGACCTGAACACAGCCACCGCGGACGAGTTGCAGCAATTGCCGGGAATCGGACCAACCACGGCGGCGGCGATTGTGGCGTTTCGCGAGAAGAGCGGGCCGTTTCGCCGCGTGGAAGATCTGCTCGCCATTCACGGAATCAGCAAGAAGAAGCTGGAGGCGATTCGGCCGTACGTGATTGTCGTGCCGCCTCCGAAATCGTCTTCACTGCTTCGCTTCCACGCGCCGGGAATCGCTTCGCGCGCCGGCTGAAATTTACGAGCGGCTGCGGGACGTAAGGGAAGCGGCGACGGGAATCGGCACCTGCTCGGCGATGCGCAGGCCGTATCCTTCCAAGGCGACAACCTTCCGCGGGTGATTCGTGAGCACGCGAATCGAAGTGAGGCCCAGATCGATCAGGATCTGCGCGCCGATTCCGCTTTCATACTGCAATCTCTGCTGACAATCCGGCCCGGCCTCCGCGCGAGCGGTCTGCGCGGGCTGATTGCGGGAATGAAAGAGAATGCCCGGCAACTGGCCGGAGGTCGCGGCGGGCTCAACACCCAAACTGCGCGCGCCCACGTGGAGATAAACGAAAACGCCGCGGCCATCGGCCACGATCGCTTCCAGCGAACGCTGGACCAGTTCGTAACAATCGCAGGCGGAAGATGCAAAAACGTCTCCCGCAAGGCAATGCGCATGGACGCGAACCAGCGGCGGCGCATCGAGCGCTTTCGTTTGCGCATCCAACCGCGCTTCCGCGGGCAGGCCGGCTTCCGAAGACAAGCCGCGAATGAGCGCGATGTGCTGGTCGCCGTTGACTTCCGAGGAATATACGATCATCCGGAAATCGCCGTAACGCGTCGGGAGGACGGATTCGGCGACGCGGCGGACGTAGCGTTCGTGCCGCATGCGATAGCGGATCAGGTCGGCGATGGTGAGGAGCTTCAGGCCGTGCGCGCCGCAGAATCCGGCGAGTTGCGGCAGGCGCGCCATCGTGCCGTCGTCGTTCATGATTTCGCAAATGACCGCGCCGGGATAGAGGCCCGCGATGCGCGCCAAATCCACCGAGGCCTCGGTTTGCCCGGCGCGCACGAGGACGCCGCCGCGCCGCGCGCGCAGCGGGAAGACGTGGCCGGGCCGCGCCAAATCCGAGGGTCGTGTGGCCGGATCGATGGCGGCGCGAATTGTGGTGGCGCGATCGGCGGTGCTGATTCCGGTCGTCGTGCCGCGCCGCGCGTCGATGGATTCGCAAAAGGCCGTGCCGTAATTCGAGGTATTGACCGGCGACATCGGCGGCAGGTTCAATTCTTCGCAGCGCGCTTCAGTGAGGCTCAGGCAAACCAGGCCGCGGCCGTACTTCGCCATGAAGTTGATGGCTTCCGGCGTGACCTTTTCCGCCGCCATCGCCAAATCGCCTTCGTTCTCGCGGTCCTTGTCGTCCACGATCACGATCTGGCGGCCCTGGCGAATCTCCTCAAGGGCTTCCTCGACCGTTGCAAACGGGATGTGATTTTCGCTCATTCCGATTTTCCTAAACTCCGTTCCATGATTGCCGACGCGCAAGAGAAATCATAACTCATGCGGCCCGGCAACGGCTGAACCATCCAGCGGCGCGTGCCAAAAGGCGTCATCTGATCTCGAGAATCTCGATGCGGCGATTCGGCCTGGGGCGAAATTCGAGCATCATCAACGAAAATACTTCGCCGCGCGGCTGGCCGGGCGGGGTGAAGACCAGCGTCGTCTGAATCGTCGAACCGGGTGCGAGCGACACGCCGCGCCAGATGCCGCCGACTCCCATCATCTTGACGTTGAAGATTCCGGCGGAGTCAATTTGGCTCATTTCCCAGCGAACGCCGTATTCGTCGGCAAGATAGGTGCCGCTGCGCACCATGGCGAGCTGAAACGTGAAGCGAGAGAGGCCTGTAAATTCCAGAGTGACGCCGATGCTGCCGCCGGCGTATCGCTGCAACGATTTCACCGTCACCCGGTAAGAGTCCGTTGCGACGCTGCCGATTCCGGTGAGCGACGGTTGCACGAGTGGCGCGGGTCTGGGAGCGCCGTGCTCCGGCGGCTTCGGAGGCGCGGCGGCGGGCGCGGCATTTGGGGCAGGAGCAGCCGCGGGCGCAGGCGCTGAGGTTGCAGCCGACGGTGGCGTCGCGGCCGCAGGTGCGGCAGGCGCGGCCGAGGTAGGAGGCGCAGGTGCCGCGGGCGCGGGCGCTGTGCTGGGCGCAGGAGCAGACGCCGCTGGCGCAGTGCTGGGCGCAGAAGCAGGCGCGGAACTCGCCGCAGGCGCTGTGGTTGCCGCAGGCGGGGCGGGCGTTCCAGGTGGAGGCGTGGGAGAAGCGGCCGGTGCGGACGAAGTGGCGGGTGAGGCAGGCGCGGCCGGTGCGATTGGCGCGGAGGAGCCGCCCTCGGCGATCAAATCGTTCAGGTCCTTCGAGCGCGGAATGTCCACGGATGAGGTCGCGAGGATCGCGGAGTTCGATTCGTCGAGGATCCGCGCGGAGAGGTGAATGTGGTCCGCGAAAGGCGTGAGCGTGGCCGTGACGACGGCTTGCACGCCCGCCGCATCGCCCAACTTGCCGACGGTCTGCGGGTCGAGGACGCCGTTCATCGCCAGGCCGGCCCGCTTGAGCGTGGCCCTGAGCTGCGTGCGGTCAATGACCTGGAAATCCTTCGCCGCGCCGGCGGTCGCGGCAAGGTCCGCAGACGTTTCCTCGGCAAGAAAGCGGCCGAGCTCCGTCACGTTGCCATCAAGGTCGGTGAAATCCGCGACCGCGACCGTCTTCTTGCCGGATTTCGAGATGGAATCGGCGATTTGCGCGGCGAGCTGTTTGAGCTGATCGTCGTAGGCCAGGACGGTCTGCCAGACGATGAACGCCGCGCCGAGAAAGACAAGCGCGCACGCGACAATTCGATAGATTGCAGTGACTCGCCGCGGCGCGCACGCGCGGGTAGGCGCCCGTTCTACGCTATCCTGGAACATTCCCTTTTCCCCCAGTGACGATGACCCAAAAGCCCGGGTCGAGAGACTTCGTTTGTAGCGTATTCGGCGGAGGAGCGCAAGTTGAGGCCGGGCGCGGGACCCCAAAGGCAACATTCGACGATGGAAGTGGGGAGAATCGGAGGCATATTTCTGTGTGCGGCCGGGGGGATCCCTGACATTTCAGACCGGGCGCATACCTGACACATTTTGGTACCCCCCCTCCCCCCCATGTTTTTATGTATCTGCTGAATCCAAAAGGGTTACGGGCGAAAATCGTGGATCTGCTGATTCTAAAGGGTTTAAAGTCCTTTGTTTTCAACGTCATAAGAAAATGCTTGTAAGTGCTGAATCTAAAGGACTTAAAGTCCTTTCGTGTGTATGAGTTTCGAGGGTTGCACAAGAATGGTGCAAGTTTGGGGAGCGGCGCGAGGGAGTTTGAAACCACGGGTACACACGGATGAACACGGATAGAGATCCGTTCGACTCGCTCCGAGGCGGGCTCGCTCCCCGGCAAGGCCGGGGCAGGCAGGACTCGCTCCGCGAGGGCGTCCGGAGTCCAGGGAACGGACATCCTTAGCCGGATGCGAGAAGGCAGAGATCGAGGAATTGAAGCGGGAATCAAGCCGGGATGGGGAACGACCAACACGGAGCAGAGTAGCAGGGAGTATCGGCAATGTCAACACACAAGCGTGTTAACTTCTGTGGAAATTGTTTCGAATGGGGAGAGGAGGAGCTTCCGAAAAATCCCCACGTTTGCAGACTACGCAAAGGCGGGGCACCCGGCTTCGGCGGGCAATCGAAAAGCAGTGAGTTTTTACGACATGTCAGAATCAACTCAACTCCAGTACGGATTTGCCAGAACGCGCCGGAGAGGCTCCCGTTTTGGGGTGCAAAGCAGGCGCGTCTTGGAGTGAACCCCCAATCTGAGGCAGGACGAGTAGAATATCAGCATGGCCGAGACCGCCAGTGTTCCCGCAACTGATCCTGCAATCAAAGAAGCTACGTCGAACACCGACCGCTTCTATACGCAGGTCAAGAGCCTCCACAGCTTCGATAACATCGAAGTCCGCTGCGTAATCAACAATCTTCTCTCGAAGACGCCAGTCGAGGAGTGCCATCTCGCGAACTACATTCGCACCCAGAGCAACGTGGAAACTCTGCTTCTACTCCAACACTCCAAACACGTCCAGACGATCGCGATGATCGCGCGAGCGTTGTTCGAACTGTCTGTCGAAGCCAGACTCCTCGAAGTCGTTCCGAACAGTTGGGCTTTGGTAACGCATCATGCGGAGGTAGAAAAGCTGCGCCTCGCGAATAAGATCATCGCGTTTAAGAATGCGAATCCTGGCGTCACGACGGATACGACGATCTACCAGCAGTACATTGATCATGAGAGCGGACGGATCACCGCTGTGCAAAGCTCTCTTTGGCCAGGCCTGAAAAGGGTTACGCATTGGTCTGGGATGAATCTGTCTGAGAGATGCGCGTTCCTCAAGGGACCATTCGACCAAATTTATGCCGAAGACTATCCGCGTATTAGTTGGTACGCCCATCCAGGGCTCACCGGCGTCGCAAATGTTCAGTTCTTGACTTTCATTCACGTATGCGGCTACGCGTTCAACCTTGCCGTGAAGTCTTATGAGCAATCGCTGCGAAGCGCAATTCGCGTGTTCACACTCACGAGTGGAAACGACCGCATCATAGACCGCTTAGATGTTGCACTCCGGTTTCCTTTTGCCGATACCGATGAACAAGTGCAAGCCTTGAGAAAGCGCGCAGGGCTCTGAGTTCATGAAACGGGCGAACGCAATCGGCTACAGCGCGTGGCAGCCTCTCACTCACTGGCACTGGCCATTTCCCGTGCCTTCTCGTTTGTATCATGGCATCCGCGTTGCTTCACGCCCCTCGCTGCCCAGCCGTGACGACGCATTCTTTCGGTGGGCGTTTAGCGGCCCAGAGATCGAAAACCTAGAGCGGTGTCCTACTTGGCTCAACCTCAACTTTCGGGACGTTGAAGTGTTGTCCTCATTCCGGCAACAGCGCGCCGTGGAGCTAGTAAATAACACGCGGCTCGCGGTCTTGATCGCCGCTCCGGTCGGCTGTGAAGACTCACCGATCCTGCTTCGATACGAAGACCATTTCACAGTCTTTCGTCGTCCGATGATGAAGACGACCCCTTGGGGAAGGATCTGCGGCTTTGAGAACACCTCTCTAGGCGAGATTCGTGCCCTGGCGTGCGGCGTTCACCGCGTGTTTCACGCTAGACTGACGCGAATGATAAACCCGCTTTACTTCTTTTCGTTGGGGTTGGAATCCACGAATCCGTACATCAGTACATTCCTGTGGCTTAGTGGCTTAGATTCCTTGTTGATGGCTGCGACGCGCAAGCAGTTTTGCGACCGACTCGTGAACGTCTTTGGGGAAAAAGCATTCATTCTTCCGCGTTGCGATCCAGGCGGCCAGCCTAATTATCAAGTTGGTGCGATGGTCGAGGATCTGTACACGTTTCGCAGCGCGATTGCCCATGGTCAATTGATTCCCAAGAGTCTATTGGCGCAGTGCGCCTTCACAAACGATAGAGCCAAAGTGATCGCCTCTTATTCGTCTCCAACGACGGTTGTGGACGTTTTGCGAGAGTGCGCCCTGTTCCTGTTTACAAAAATGCTGAAATTGATCCTCGCTGGCGGATACCTGAAGACCTTTGAAAACGTAAAGAACTGGAGGTTAAAGCTCGATCACCCGATCTGACACGCCGCGCGTCCTCAAAGGCCGCGACGAGGAAGCATCGACGCAGCGCAGGTGAGCCCCCCGTGCCAAAAGCGTGCCAGAACGCGATGTTTTTCGTGCCATTGGGGTTAGCTTTGAGCGAAAAGCAGATTCCCCAAATTACTGAAAACACAGAGAAGTCAAAGTAGGTGATGGACCTGTTGGAGTCGGATAGTGCGCGCCCAAGGCATGGCTTCGGCGCGGCAGGCAAGCTCCCTTCGACTCCGCTCAGGACCGGCCGGCCGTGCGGGGGAACTAATTCGCGGGAAATGAAACGGGGCGCTCGATTCGGAAAGAGAATCGAGCGCCCCGCGATGTTGCTGCGTTGGCGGTTGCTGAGGGAACCTAAGAGTGCCAGCCTGAAGGCTGGCGCTACATGGAAACCTTAACCGCCGACGGAATTGGTTTAGTGCCGTTCCAACTTCATTTGCCGCGAAGTTCCAACGGGCGGGAGCTAAACGGAACGATGCATCGAAGCCCGCCAGTACTCGGCTGAAAAAGTTGGAACCGCACTAGTACATGCCGCCCATGCCGCCGCCACCGCCCATACCGGCGCCGGCGCCCATGGCCTTCTTATCGTCTTCCTTGATTTCGGCCACCAGAGCTTCGGTGGTGAGCATCAAGGCGGCGATGGAAGCGGCGTTCTGCAAGGCGAGGCGAGTGACCTTCGCGGGGTCAACCACGCCGGCCTTGATTAGGTCGGTGAATTCGCCCGCCTCGGCATCGTAACCGAAATCGGGGTCCTTCGATTCGCGGACGCGTCCGACGATCACGGCACCCTCGGCGCCCGCATTCTGCGCGATCTGGCGCATGGGCTCCTCGAGCGCGCGCTTGACGATGTTGACGCCGATGGCTTCATCGCCTTCGAGCTTCAACTTGTCCAGCGCGCCGAGGCAACGGATCAAAGCGACGCCGCCGCCCGCCACGATGCCTTCCTCGACTGCGGCGCGTGTGGCGTGCATGGCGTCTTCGACGCGGGCCTTTTTCTCCTTGAGCTCGACTTCGGTTGCGGCGCCGACTTTGATGACGGCAACGCCTCCGACGAGCTTGGCGAGTCGCTCTTGCAGTTTTTCGCGGTCGTAGTCGGAGGTGGTGTCCTCGACCTGCGCGCGAATCTGTTTGACGCGTCCCTCGATCTCAGCGGTCTTGCCCGCGCCCTCGACGATGGTGGTGTTGTCCTTATCGATGGTCACCTTCTTGGCGCGGCCGAGGTCCTCGACCTTGACGTTTTCGAGCTTGATGCCGAGGTCTTCGGTGATGGCCTTGCCGCCCGTGAGGGTGGCGATGTCTTCGAGCATGGCCTTGCGGCGATCGCCGAAGCCGGGAGCCTTGACCGCGGCGCACTGCAAGGTGCCGCGGAGCTTATTGACCACCAGAGTGGCGAGGGCTTCTCCCTCGACGTCCTCGGCGATGATCAACAGCGGCTTGCCCATCTTGGCAATCTGCTCGAGAAGGGGAAGCAGATCCTTCATGGAGCTGATTTTCTTTTCGTGGATGAGGATGCGCGCATCTTCGATGGTGCACTCCATGCGCTCCGGATCGGTGATGAAGTAAGGGGAGAGGTAGCCGCGGTCGAACTGCATGCCCTCGACCACTTCGAGCGTCGTCTCCATCGTCTTGGATTCCTCGACGGTGATGACGCCGTCCTTGCCGACCTTCTTCATGGCTTCGGCGATGATGTTGCCGATCTGGCGGTCGTTGTTTGCGGAAATAGTGCCTACCTGGGCGATCATTTCGCCCTTGACGTCGCGATGGAGCTTTTGGATTTCGGCCACGGCGACCGCGACGGCGCGCTCGATGCCGCGCTTGAGAGCGGTGGGGCTGGCGCCGGCGGCGACAGTCTTGACGCCCTCGCGGAAGATCGCTTGCGCGAGCACGGTGGCGGTGGTGGTGCCGTCGCCGGCCACGTCGGAGGTCTTCGAGGCGACCTCGCGAACCATCTGCGCCCCCATGTTCTCGAGCGGATCCTGGAGATCGATCTCCTTGGCAACGGTCACGCCGTCCTTGGTGATGACGGGGGAACCGAACTTCTTTTCGATCACGGCGTTACGTCCCTTGGGGCCCAGGGTGATTTTCACCGCATCGGCCAGGACGTTTACGCCGCGAAGGATGGCCTGGCGGGAATTCTCGCCAGTCACGATTTGCTTCGCCATGAACTTCTTCCTCCTCTAAGATTTGCGAAATTCGATTGGACTTGCCGACTACAGGCCTCGCGAGGGTCTCGCCGCCGGGGGCGGAAGATGCGCGCGAGGGAAAGGTTACTTGCGGCCCGAAGCGGCCTTGGCGGCGCCTGTCAGCTTCGCGAGAATTTCTTCTTCGCGGAGAATCAGGTACTCTTCGTCATCGACGCGGATTTCAGAGCCACTGTACTTGCCGAACAGGATGCGGTCGCCCGCCTTCACATCGAGAGGTACGCGCTGGCCCTTTTCGATTTTCCCGGCGCCGACAGCGATTACTTCGCCTTCCTGCGGTTTTTCCTTGGCCGAGTCGGGAATGATGATGCCTCCCTTCACGGACTCCTTCTCTTCGACCCGCTTGACCAAAACGCGGTCGTGCAGGGGTGTGACGTTGACAGCCATCGTTCTAATTCCTCCATTCGAGCGGTGAGGATCTATCGCAACGAGAGCGTCCGGGGTGGTTAGCACTCCTCCCGGACGACTGCTAATATATGCAGGGCAGGAGGGCTTGTCAAGAGGGAATCGCGAAGGGCTCGGGGAGTCTGCGCGAGGGGATTGTCCTAAGATATTGTAAAATAACGGGTTATATTCCACAGGCGCGGTGGAGAGACTTGAGTGCTTTATTATCAAGAATTGATCCGAATTCTCCGAACGCTGCCAGTCACCGAATTCGCGCTAGCCGAAGAAAATCGTTTGATTCTGCCGCGGGCCTTGGGAAGAATAGGGGCGCGATGAAGTTTGAAGGGACCGTCGGCTGTAGGGGCAGGTGCGTTCGATGAGCGAGGCGTACATCGAATTCGACCATGTCAGCAAATCGTTCGATGACCGCAAGGTGCTCGACGACGTGAGCTTCGAGGTCGAGCGCGGCGAGACGTGCGTGATTATGGGGCGAAGCGGCGTGGGGAAATCGGTCACGCTGAAACATATTCTGGGATTCTTGAAGCCCGACTCCGGGCGAATCCGCGTGGCGGGCGACGACATCACCGATTGGGGAGAGCGGGAACTCGCGGGGCTCCGGCGGCGGGTGACGATGGTGTTTCAAGCGGGGGCGCTGTTCGATTCGCTGACGGTGGCGGAGAATATCGCGTTTCCGCTGGAGAGCAGGGAAGGCTGGACCGAGGAGGAAATCGCGGCGCGCGTGGCGGAACTCTCAGCGATGCTGGAAATTTCGCAAATCGCGGACAAGCTGCCGTCCGAAATCAGCACGGGCACGAAGCGGGCCGTGGCGATCGCTCGCGCGCTGGCGGAGGATCCGGAAGCGATCCTCTACGACGAGCCGACCACGATGGTGGATCCGATCATGGCCACGCACACGAGCGACCTGATCCTGAAGCTGAAGCAGGCGTTTCACAAGACGTCGGTGGTGGTGACGCACGACACGCACCTGGCGAAGAAGCTGGCGGACAGGCTGGTATTTTTGCAGGAAGGGCGCGTGTCGTTTTTCGGGCCGTGGGCCGAGTTTGAAGCATCGACGGATCCCTACCTTCGGAACTTTCGTTTGCAAGACAACCTCATACCCGCGCTGGACGTCACGCTGTGAGGCAAGCGGGGGTCTCCGATCCGAAATCGCAGTTGCGGCGCGTCATGGGTTTCTGGGACGTGCTGCTCTTCAACATCGCGACGGTGCTGGGGCCGCGCTGGATTGCGGCCGCGGCGCACAACGGCACATCCTCGATCAGCCTGTGGGTCCTGTCGGCGATATTTTTCTTTTTGCCGTCGTCGCTGGTGATCATCGAACTGTCCACACGGTATCCGGACGAAGGCGGGATCTACGCGTGGGTCAAGGAGGCGTTCGGCGAATTCCACGGCTTCGTGACGGGATGGACGTACTGGGTGTACACGTTTTTTTATTTCCCCGGCCTGCTGATGGCGAGCGCGGCGATGTCCGCCTACGTGGGGGGAAGCGGCGCGGCGCACCTGGCGCAGAACCGTACATTTCTTCTCTGGTGTTCGTTCGCAATTCTTGCTGTCGCGGTCCTGCTCAACATCATCGGATTGAACGTGGGCAAATGGCTGCAGAACGCGGGCGGCGTGGGGACGTACGTGCCGTTGCTGATGCTGGTGGGGCTGGCGGGCTATTTGTGGCACGTGCACGGAGGGGCAGCGGAGCACTTTACGTGGGCGAGCCTCGTGCCGAAGTGGAATTGGGCGACGGTGAATTTTTGGCCGCAGATCGCGTTTGCATTCACGGGCCTCGAACTCTGTTCGGCGATGAGCGAGGAGGTGCGCGATCCGCGGCGGACGTTTCCGCGGGCGATTCTGGGTTCGGGTGTGCTGATCGCGTTCATGTACACGATCGGGACCGTCGCGCTGCTTGGGATTTTACCGGCGGCGAGCGTGGACCCGAAAAGCGGCGTGTTTCAGGCGTTGACGGTGGCGTCCACGACGCTGAAGATCGGCGCGTTCGGAATCATCGCGGCGATTCTGGTGACGTTCGGCAACGCGGGCGGCGTGGGCTCGACAGTAGCGGGCGTGGCGAGGGTGCCGTTCGTGGTGGGCGTGGACCGCTACATGCCGGCGGCGTTCAGCTGGATTCATCCGAAGTGGAAGACGCCGTGGGTCTCGATTCTGGTGCAGGCGGTGATTTCGGGAATCATTCTGCTGCTCATTCAAATGAATGAGACGGTGAACGGCGCGTACCAGATTCTTGTGGATGCGACCGTCATTCTGTATTTCATTCCGTTTCTCTACATGTTTGCGGCGGTGATCCGGCTGGCCTATCGCGGGAACCGGGCGCGCAACGAAAACATCGTGCTGATTCCGGGCGGAAAACCCGGCGTGTGGATCGCGGGGGCGCTGGGCTTTCTGGTGGTGCTGGGCGGGATCGCGCTTTCCATGATTCCGCCGGGCGAGGCAAGAAGCGTGTGGATGTTCGAGGCGAAGCTCATCGGCGGGACCGCGGGATTCATCTTGCTGGGGTTGATACTGTATTTCCGTGGCGCGTGGCAGAAGGCGCGTGAGGCGCGCGGCTAGAAACCTTCCTCTTTCAGGCCTGCGATGGTGAGGCGGGAGGCCGTCGGCACGCTCTCGGACTGCAGCATTCGCTCGACGTACTTCGCCAAAATATCGCACTCGAGATTTACGGGGTCGCCGATGGCGAGGCCTTGGATGTCCGTCTGCGCGTAGGTGAAGGGGATGATGGCGGTTTCGACGACGCCGTCGTGCCAGCCCGCGACGGTGAGGCTGATGCCGTCAATCGCGATCGAACCTTTCATCGCGACGTAGCGCGCAAGTTCGGGAGGCACGCTCACGCCGAACCACCAGTTCGCGCCCTCGGCATCAAGCCGCGTGACGCGGCCGACGCCGTCCACGTGGCCCTGCACGAAATGGCCTCCCAATTCCTGTCCGGCGCGCAGCGGGCGCTCGAGATTGACGCGCGAGCCGGCTTTCGATTCACCGAACGAAGTGCGGCGCAACGTTTCGCCGGAAAGATCGGCGGAGAAGACCTGGCCATCGAGCGCGACGACGGTCAGGCAGCAGCCGTTGACGGCGATGCTGCTCGCGACGTGCAAGGACTCCGCGAGCGCTCCCGCGTGAACGCGGAGGCGCGCGCCCCCTTCCACGTTTTCGATTGCTTCGATCCGGCCGACGGCTTCAACGATTCCGGTAAACATCGCGCAAGTATCCCTCAATCGAGATGTCCGGTCCAAACGTCTGGAACGTGGCATTGTGCAGTGCGTGCGGCTTCGTCATGCCCCAGCCCGCGAACGCGGGCAGATTCGCGCGCGCGCCCGCAATCCGCGGCGCAACGAAGAGTCTTATCTTATCCACAATTCCCGCTTCGAGCGCTGCGCGATTCAGAGTTGGGCCGGATTCGAGGATGACGCTCAAGATTTCGCGCCAGCCAAGCTCGCGCATCACGGCGCGAAGATCGAGCTTGCCGCCGCGCGCAGCGACACGAACGATTTCGACTCCGACGTTGCGGAGGCGGCGGGCGCGTGCAGAATTCGCGGGCGCCGCGGTGAATACGAGCACGTCGCGTTCAGCCGAACGCGCGAGGTGCGAGCGCAGCGGCAGGCGAAGTTTGCTGTCGAGCACGACGCGCAAAAGTTTGCGGCGGCGCGGGCGGCCGGAGCGGTCGGTGAGGAGGGGATCGTCGGCGAGCACGGTGCCGATGCCGGTGAGAATGGCGTCCGAAGCGTGGCGCATGAGATGGACTTCGTGGCGCGACTGTTCAGACGTGATCCACGGCTGACGGCGCGCGCGCCCAACGCGCGGGAGCGCCGCCTGGCCATCAAGAGTGAGCGCGGTCTTCAGCGTGACGAACGGTTGTCTGGTGCGAATCCACTTTGCGAAGGATTCGTTCAATTTGTGCGCCTGGCCGTCCGGATCAGCGACATCAACCTTGATTCCTGCCCTGCGCAATTGGCGAAAGCCGCGGCCGGAGACGGCGGGATTCGGATCGGCCATTGCAGCAACCACGCGCCGCACTCCGGCCGCGATGATCGCCTTTGTGCACGGGCCGGTGCGGCCAGTGGTGCAGCAGGGTTCGAGATTGACGTAGAGCGTGGCGCCGCGCGCGTTCTTGCCCGCCATTTCGAGCGCGATGATTTCCGCGTGGCGCAAACCAGCGTACGTGTGAATTCCCTCGCCGACGATCCGGTCCGCGTGACGGAGCACGGCGCCGACCATTGGATTTGGGCTGGCGTGGCCCTCGCCTCTGCGCGCGAGATCAATCGCGCGCGTCAACCAGGTCCAAGCGCCGGAATCTTCGCGAGCGGGCATCATCATCAGTCGAAAAGGGAATTGACGAACGTTTCGGCGTCGAAGGGAACCAAATCGTCGGCGGATTCACCCGTGCCGACGAAGCGCACGGGCAAACCCAACTCGCGCACAATCGCGACGACGATTCCGCCCTTCGCGGTGCCGTCGAGTTTGGTGAGCACGATTCCGGTGATGCCGGCAGTCGCGGTGAATTCGCGCGCCTGGGCGAGGCCGTTCTGGCCGGTCGTGGCGTCCATTACGAGCAGGATGTCGTGCGGCGCGCCGGGAATGATTTTCGCCGCGGTGCGGCGCATCTTTTCGAGTTCGGCCATGAGATTCGATTTTGTGTGCAGACGGCCGGCGGTGTCCACAATGACGGCGTCGGCGTGGCGCGCGCGCGCCGCGGAAAGCGCGTCGAAAACGACGGCGGCGGGATCGGCGCCCGGCTTCTGGTGAATCAGCTCGGAGCCGGTGCGTTGCGCCCAGATGCTGAGTTGCTCGGTGGCGGCGGCGCGGAAGGTGTCCCCCGCGGCGAGGACAACCTTTTGTCCCTGCTTGTGCAGCCGGTGGGCCAATTTGCCGATGGTGGTGGTTTTTCCGGTGCCGTTGACGCCGACGACGAAAAGCACTTGCGGCTCGCCGTCCCCGGGCGCGGCGGGGCCGGCGCCGTTGTTCGATGCAGGCGCGGCGCGCAGAATCGCGAGGAGCTGCGACTTGACCGCGGCCTTCAAGGCATCGGAGTCACGGAGCGCGTTGCGTTCGAGCTGTTGGCGGACGGCGTCGAGCACTTCGCGGGTCGTGCGCATGCCGAGATCGGTGGCAAGGAGCGCGTTCTCAAGAGTCGCGAGAGCGGCGGGATCGATCCGCTTCTCGCCTCTGAAGATGTCCTCGACGCGCGCGGCCAATTGCGAGCGCGTCTTCGCAACCGACTGCTTCAGCCGGTCGAGAAGCGAACCTTCGTCTTTGTCTTTTCCGAAAAGGGAGAGCATGAGTGTGTGAGGGCTGCCGAGCCCGAATGGTAATTCTAACCCGGATTACGCGCGGGGAGTCAGACCGCAGTGCTTTAGGCATTTTGCATCGATGTCCGAATGCGCCGTCGTTCGCCAAGCCACAATTCTCGCTCCTGCACTTGCGGTAACTCAAGCTGCGACCTCACAATGAAGACATGTTATGGGAAGGCAGACCGTTGCGTGACATTCACGGGGACGACGTTCGGAGACTCATCGAATCCGGCCTTACGGAGCACCTGCAGCTCGAATATAAAGGTGCGCTATATGACGATGGCGATCGCGGAAGGCAGGAGTTCCTGCTGGACATTTGTATGTTCGCCAATGCGGCCGGTGGCATCATGCTTATCGGCGTCCCCGAGCGGCGCGATGGACATGGCCAACCGACCGGAGCCCCTGATCCAGACGCGGTGCTTGGACTGGACTTGCCGAATCCGGAAGCGGTGCTAAACGCTTACGACGCGCGAGTTATGGAGGCAATTGAAGAACGTTTGGCCCTCGAATCGGCGCCTATCGACGTTGGGGATGAACGCCGAGTGCTTGCGATACGCGTTCCGAACAGCGTCAATAAACCCCACTCCGTGCGGTTCAAGGGGCGTATTTTCTTTCCATCTCGCCGCGAGCGACAGCGTTACCACATGGCGGTCCGGGAGATTAAGGAGCTCGTCTTGAGGACAGCCAGTCGGCTTGAACAGGCTGAGGAAATGCTGGAAAGGCTGTTCTTTGGGGTTGAGCGAACCACGTCTGAGCCGTACCTCATGATCGGAATTATTCCCGTTTTTTTCGACGATTTCCTGGTAGACGTGAGGGCCGGAGAAGTCCATCGGGCTCTCGGCAACTTCAGCCGCGCACAACAAACCGAATATGTTAATCCGATTTACACATTCGGCGGCCTTGAGCGGCGAGAAAACCGATTTGAGTACACAGTCAGACTTCGTCGCGATGGTTTTCTGGGCTCTAGCATTCAATTGCCCCTCTCTCCCCGCGCCGGTGGGGATGCTCAGCAGAGATTTTTTGTCGCGGCGATTGACACTCAACTGCGTGCGTTCGTGCTGAGAGCGAGGGTAGTTTACGAGGCCGCGGCGATAAGTGGCCCATATCTGCTCGGCATGTTGCTGCGAACCCAGCATTCCTTGGTGGGTTTGTATCCGGCGGTGCATTACTTCGGTGAGAAAGACACGCCAGCGGTGGCTGCGGGCGACTACCGCTTCCCGTTTATGCAGGTCGATGACCTATACGCCATCGACGGGGCGATCCGACCTCTCTGCGATCAAGCGCATCAAATGTTTGGGGAAGAAGGATCCCCGAACTTCAATGCCCAAGGAGTGTGGGTAGGCCCGTAGCTGCCCACTACCGACGGCCCTCTACGGGCCGCACGTATGAGGACGTGTTCTCGGCAGGCGGGATGGGGCTGGGGGGCTGTGCATGAGGCCAACTCTGAGATCACGAATCGTCGGGTGCGCTGTCTTCTTGCTTCTCTTATGCAAGCCCGCGGGCGCCACGTCCATAGTTGTACAGGTTGGTCCAGAACGGATTCTCCTGGCTGCTGATACGCGTGGGACAAAGTTGGATATCGGCTCAAGGTCTGTCGATGAGACCGAGTGCAAGATTGTTCCACTCGGCCATGCGGCCTTTGCGGTCACGGGAAACGAGGACTACGTACCGAATCAGCCAAACGATCCCGTTGCTCCCTGGAATTCCCGCTATGACGCCCGCGAGGCGTACGCAGAACAACGTGGTGACTTAAGTGCGACCTTGGACGATTGGGTAGCACGCGCTAAGCGCCACTACTTGTCATTTTACTTGGCCGACTCTCTGCGCGTGGAGCAATTGGCTCAGACCAACACTGAGAATATCCTTCTGGTTGGACTCTTCTCAGGATTTCAAGGTGGCAAGGCCGTGCTTCTAGTAGGAATCATTTATCTGGATGCGCACAAGTTGTCGCCAATCCTTGATAAGGAACTTGATTTCGCTGCGCGGGACCTACCCTATTCGAGCAATGGAATAACTCAGGATCTGATAGATGGTCATTCCGAGAAAACAGAGGCCGCAAATGCAGCCTGGCTAGAGAAGTCGAGGTCCATTCCCCTTTCCAGCCAAGCTTTTCGACGGGTCGAATTCCTAGTTCAGTTCACCGCAAACTATGACCCCGCGGTAGGAACACGAGTCGACGTGCTGGAGGTATTCCCGCGCAAGAATCCCCGTTGGCTGCAAGACTTCACCTGCTCTGCAGCGAAATGATGCAGTTCGGACGCAGGCATGGAATGCGGCTGACGTGTCAGCTCGGCCCATTCCGGGAGTGTTGTCGGCAATTCGGAAACTGATGACGCGCCGCCGTGCTTTGCTGATTAAGTGTAGCCGCGCCTGCGGCGGGTGGGGGCCAAGCTCGGCGGTCGTGAGCGGTCAGGTTGCGGGGCTTTGCGTGGTGTCCTGGTTTGTGTCCTGCCTCCGCCAAGGCTTCGGCGGGCAAGGTGCCCCTCCGGGGCTCGCGCGAACCTGCTTTGCCCACTAATCTGAAACTTTCATCCGGTGGCGCCGTGGCCGTCGCAATGGAGCACTCCGAGGAATTTGCCCCACGGACCCACGGCCTGGCGGTATTGGTGGGCCATGACCCTTGAAATCTGATGAAGATGATTCAGGTCGTGGGCGGCCCATGTGGCCAGCAGCTCCGAAAGAGTGACGGTGCCGAGGCCCGGATGCCGTCCGCGCAGAGCGAGATCCTCTTGCCGCAATTTCAGCGCACGGAGTTGGTCCAGGCTATCGGAACGAACGCGCGCGAACTCATCCAGCAATTGTCCCAGCGATTTTCCCCGGCTTTCCCGCATTTGCGCCAAGCGATCAAAGGGGTCAAACGCGCGCGTTTCGCCGTACTGCAAAATGATTCTCGCCCGCGGCATCCAGTCCGTGCGATCGGCGTTGATCAGATGGCCGACGACATCGAAAGCGCTCCAAGTATTCTCACCCTCATTTCGGAGCGTCCATTCATCGGGCAGATCACGGAGAAGCGCATTGAGAGCGGCAGGAGTGCGAGCGAGAAGGGAAATGGAGTGCTGGAGATTGTGTTCCATGAGGTTCCTCAATTCACAGACGGCGAATTTCCCGACGCTCTGATTATACCTGGAGGAGTGGCCTCGTCTTATGCCCGGGGATCCCGGTTTGTGCCCCGCCTCCGCCAAGGCTTCGGCGGGCAAGTGGCCTTCCGGGGCTCGCCGGGAATATCGAGTGCACGACCACATGCAATGGGTTTCAAGACCTCGGGGTGAGAATACATTGAATAATATATCGTGCCACGATATAGTGTGCCGATCACCGAACGACTGGCGGAGGAAGACACATGGCGACGATACGAACGGGAACCTCCCAAGGCTCCGGAGTTGGGCACGAGTCTCTTGATGGAGCTCTGAGCCGGCTCCTGCTCCAATTTGACTTGGCCAGCGAACTCGACCAACTGCACCGGGATGAATCGTGGCTGCAGCCCACGGGGCGGAGTTCAAAGACGCTTGTGAAGTACCCAGATCTCCGCATTGTGCTGATCGCCATGAGGGCCAATACGCGCATGCATGAACACACGGCGGCAGGCAGAATCTCGGTGCAAACGCTTAACGGCCATATCCGGCTGCATCTGCCTGAGCGGGTGGTGGATCTCCCCGCCGGGCACCTGCTCGCTTTGGATCATTGTGTGCCTCACGATGTAGAAGCAGCCGAGGAAAGCGCTTTTCTGCTGACCATAGCTTGGCCCGAAGGCGCCGACAAAGACTAAGCACGGCAGGGAAGCGTTGCGAATCGCTTTCATAAGTAGTAAGAGGCTGGTGCTTCCGGCAGTCTGTCACGCGAGGAGAACATCGTGAATGAGTCGGCAAGACGCGGCCTGCTTATCTCAAACGGTATGGATTCAGGCGATTGTGATCGTGGTCCTGTGCGGCTTCCTCATTCTCGGCATCCTCGCATATCGCACCTACACCGACGAGCCGCCGATCCCTTCGCAGGTTATCGATCCCGAACGGGCAAGTCCTCTTCACGGGAGGCGGATGTAATTGCCGGCCAGGAAGTGTTTCTCCGCAATGGGCTCATGGAATACGGCTCGATCTTCGGACATGGCGCCTATCTCGGTCCCGACTTCACTGCGGACTATCTCCATCGTGCAGCCCTGATCGCCATCGATCACTATGGCGGCTCGTCCTCAGAAGCGGCCAAGCAGCAGACGATTACCGACTTCAAAACGAATCGCTACGACAGCCGTCAACGGGCGTGCTCACGTATACAGCGGCGCAGGCGGAGGCATTTCAGAAGCTCGATGCTTACTATGCGGATTTCTTTGGAACCCCCACCAGCAAGTATGGATTGCGGCCGTCTTCCATCACTGATCCTCAGCAGATCAGACAACTGACTGCATTCTTCAGTTGGTCCGCCTGGGCGGCTTCGACTTTGCGCCCGAATCTCGATTACTCCTATACGAACAACTGGCCTCCTGAGCCGTTGGTCGCGAATCATCCGACGGCAGACGCGATTGTTTGGAGTGTCCTCTCTTTGATCGCTCTGCTGGGCGGCATCGGTCTCTTGCTCGCGGCGTTTGGCCGGTGGAATTTCCTGGGCTGGCACGGTCGAGAAGACCAGCGCGTTTCGTTCCGTCCGCCTGACGAAGTGGCCTTGACACCCGCGCAGCGTTCCTGCGCTTGGTTCTTCCTGGTGATGGCGGTGTTATTTGTTCTGCAAGCGATCCTCGGAGGCGCGACGCAACATTACCGCGCTGAAATCGCAAACTTTTTCGGCTTCGATCTCGCGCGCATCCTGCCTTTTAATATCGCCCGCACCTGGCATCTTCAGCTTGCGATTTTCTGGGTTTCCACATCTTTTCTTGCTGCGGGCATTTTCCTCGCTCCAATGATTACCGGACGAGAGCCGCGCCGCCAGAACTGGCTTTCCTACGGGCTTCTGGCCGCCTTGGCAGTTGTCGTTTTCGGAAGTCTGGCTGGCGAATACGCAGGGATTAGCGGTTGGATTCAGCCGTGGCTGGTCCTGGTTTGGGAACCAGGGCTTCGAGTACCTGGACCTCGGGCGCTTCTGGCAAATCCTGCTTACGGTCGGCCTGGTTTTCTGGGTGATCATTCTTTTCCGTGGTCTTCGTGGCCGGCTGGGCTCGGAACACGTGGGGAACATGCCGTGGCTATTCTTCTTCTCGGCGCTTTCGATTCCCGCTTTCTATGCCGTTGGCTTGCTCGCTCGGCCGGACTCGGCTTTTACGACGACGGATTTTTGGCGCTTCTGGGTAGTCCATTTGTGGGTGGAAGATTTTCTCGAACTATTTACGACCATCATGGTCGCCTATATTTTTGTGCTCCTCGGCGTCGTGCATGAACGAGTAGCCCTGAAGGTGATTTATCTGGACATCCTGCTTTATTCCGCCGGTGGTGTCGTCGGGACGATGCACCACGTTTATTTCTCCGGCGAGCCGTCCATTCATATGGCACTAGGGGCCTTCTTTTCGGCGGCGGAGGTAATCCCGCTGACATTCCTAACTCTCGAAGCGTGGAGTTTTCTCCAGCTTGGCGCACAACAGGGTTCGAATTCGCGCACGCCGTTTCCCCATTTCTGGGCGGTGATGTTTCTTGCGTCCGTGGGCTTCTGGAATTTTCTTGGCGCGGGAATTTTCGGTTTTTTGATTAACCTTCCCATTGTTTCCTATTACGAGATCGGCACCGCCCTGACGGCGAACCACGCACACGCGGCAATGATGGGAGTCTACGGGATGCTGGCCGTGGGATTGGCCCTTTTTTGTTTGCGATACATGGTTCCCGAAAACCGCTGGAGCGACCGAGCGGCCAAGATCAGTTTCTGGTCGCTGAACATCGGGCTCGCCTGGATGGTATTTGCTACGCTGTTCCCGCTGGGCATCCTCCAACTCTATCACTCGGTCAGCGTCGGATATTTCGACGCGCGGTCGCTGAAGTTCCTTTCAAATCATAGCAACGCTTTGCTGGAATGGCTGCGTCTGCCTGGGGATACGCTTTTCATTCTTGGGGGGACCCTGCCTATCGTCTACCTTTCCTGGCTCGGCGTGCGCCGCATGAAACCTCGGACTACGCTTGAAGAACCACGGGACATGTTGTTTACTGAGATTGTGGAAACGAAAAGATCCAATTCATGATTTCCGGTGTGCATGTCGAGGTCGTTCTTGCCGCCAGCTATGCGATTTTTTTGGTCGCGGTGGCGTTTGTCCTGGAGTTGGTGGCGCGCCATTCTCATAATCGTTCGGAGCGCTACCGAAACTCCGGGTTTGCGTATCTGCCCAGGTCCGATTCGTGGGAATGCCCGGAAGGTGAGCTATTGATGCGCGCCGCCGTGGACTACCGAACGGCGTATGGCGCTCTATCGCGCACCGGCGGACGTGTGCAATCGCTTGCCGCGTCAAGGAGAATTGCACCGACTCGGATGATGGGCGCCAGCTCGAAACCCGCCTGGATTCCTGGGTCGAATCGGAACTCCGCCGATTCCATCGGGGAATCTCTCTTGTGCTTTTGCTCCTGGCCACGATAATTCTCGTCGTTGAAGCGGTTCGGCACGCCGCACCTCGTGATTTGCTTATCGTCGGTTGCTTGCTGTTTCCGGTAGGTATTGCTGAGACAAAGCTTTTTGCTTCGTTCCTGACGCGCCAAGGAACCTAGTCCAAGATGCTCGTCGTATTCACGGTTGGGCACTCCACGCGCACGTGGGTGGTTTTTCTCGAGCTGTTGCGCGCGCACGGCATCAAGCGCGTCATAGACGTGCGCAGTATTCCTCGCTCACGACACAATCCGCAGTTCAACCGAGAGACACTGTCTGCAAAGCTGCGCTCCGCGAGGATCGGCTATGTGCATTTGGGAAAGCTGGGTGGCCTGCGCCGCGCGCGGCGCGATTCGCCGAACATGGGCTGGCGCAATGCGTCCTTTCGAGGGTTCGCCGATTATATGCAGACAGCGGATTTTGAGGCGGGGCTACTGCGGTTGATTAAGTTAGCGAAGCAGAAAATGAGCGCGTTGATG
Source organism: Terriglobia bacterium (assembly GCA_963819015.1). Classification (GTDB taxonomy): domain Bacteria; phylum Acidobacteriota; class Terriglobia; order Acidiferrales; family UBA7541; genus DASPOJ01. The sequence continues at coordinate 73,997 of CAWFUN010000003.1, read as the reverse complement.
TGCGCGGAAGCGGTGCCATGGCGTTGCCACCGTTCGCTCATCGCTGACGCGTTGGTCGTGCGCGGTATTCGCGTAGCCGATATTATCGGCGGGAAACGTTCCCAGGATCACGTGCTCACTTCATTTGCACGTGTCCGGGGCCATCGCATCACTTATCCTTCTCAACAGCCAACCGCACTGCACGGTCCACACGCGGGATTGTGAATTGCTGAGAGCGAGTTCCCAGTGGATTGCCACCACCTCGGAAACTGATGACGCGCGGCCGTGCTTTGCGGACTGAACGCAAGAGTGGCTGCGGCAGGCGGGTGTCAGGCTCAGTGTTTGTACAGGGTCAGGGAGGCGGGTCAGACTTCGACCAGGCTGGGGCTGGCTTTGGCCTTTAGGCGAATCTCACCCTTGCTCACGGCGGCGTCGAGGGCATCCACCACGCGGGCGTCGAAGTGGGCTCCCACCAGCGAGCGGATCTTGGTGAGAGCGAACTCGAGATCCATGCCGGACTGATAGGGGCGGTCGGTGGTCATGGCGTCGAGGACGTTGGCGATGGCGATAATGCGCGCCATGAGCGGGATCTCTTCCCCCTTCAAGCCGTAAGGATAGCCTTTGCCGTTCACGCGCTCGTGGTGGAGTTCGATGCCGGGGAGCATGTCCTTCAATTGGGCGACGGGGCGCATGATGTTCGCGCCTTTGCTCGGATGCTGCTTCATCAACTCATATTCTTCGGGGGTCAGCGCGCCGGGCTTTTTCAATACGCGATCGTCTACGCCGATCTTGCCGACATCGTGGAGCAACGCCGCGATGCGCAAGCGATCGAGCTCGACCTCGTTCATCCCGAGATGCTGCCCGATGATGACCGAATACTTCGCCACGCGCCCGGAATGGCCGCGCGTGTAGGGGTCCTTTTCGTCGATGGCGGCAGCAAGCATTCTGATACTGCCGAGGAACAGCTCGCGCGTTTCCTGCGCGGCCTGCTTGAGGCGCTCGATGTACTGCTCGATGTCGGAGGCCATGCCGTTGAAGGTTTCGGCCAATTCGCTGATTTCAGCCGCGCCTTGCACGGGCGTGCGCTGATGGAATTCGCCGCGGCTGATGGCGCGCGTGGAAGCGGCCAGGGCGCGAATGGGTGTGCTGATCCCCACGGCAAAAAAATATCCGAGGATCAGGGCCACGAAAGCAACGACGAGGACGAACTTGAGCGCCTGCCCGTTCAATTCGGTCACGCCGACGTCCTCGCGCGCCTCTACGAGGCTGCGCTGGGCGATGACGGCCCAGTTGAGATCGGGGATCGTGCTATAGGTCCCGATCATCGGCACTTGCCGTCCGTTTTCCTGCATCATGAATTGGCGCAGCGTCTCGGTCGTGCGGAGTTCCTTGGGCAGCAGGGTCACCTGGGTGACGATGTCCGAGCCGGCCTTGGCATCGGTGCCGGGGACGTAGAGTCTCGTGTCCGGATGGGCCACGATATGGCCCTCCTCATCCACAACGAAGACCACGCGGCCGCGCACACTCGCCTCTTGCAGGCGGTGCAGAATGCCGTCGAGAGAAACGACGGCGGCGAGCATTCCGGCGTATTGGCCGCCCATCTGAAGTGGAACGGCCATGACAAACGCCGGCCGGTTCTCATTCCCGAACGCCAGCGGGTCGCTGCGAAAAAGCAGGGATTGCTGGCAAGCCGTGAACGCCCGTTCCAGCGCGATGCCGACGAACGGATCCCGATCCGCGGCGATGCTGCCGGCGCCGGCGCCCCGGGCATCTCTTCCGATGGCGGTTAGATAAAGGATGTCGGGATTGCTGGCGACGAAGTTCTCCAGCAGCCGCGTCACTTGCGGGGCCTTTACGGGGTCGTTCACCGAGCCGATGAGGTCGGTGAGGGCGAGAATCTGACGTTCGCTGATCAATTGCTGGTAGAGGTTCGAGTTGAAGAGCTGGAGTTCATCGGCGACCGAGCGCGTCATCTCAGTCTGTTGGACGCTTTCGGTGTCGGTCAGCTTCTCCTGGCTCAATTGCAGGACCTGGCGGTGGTAGAGACCCAGGGGAAGGACGCTGACGAGCAGCATTCCGCCCAGCACCATCCACAGAATGCGAGGGCGACGGAAGACGGCGTCTTTGATCGCTTCCAGGTTCATAGGCGGGTCGGCACCGTATTCCATTCTAGGGGGTGCCGGGGGCTCGGGGAAGGCTCCGTGGCCAGTCTGATAGCGGAAGTGCAAACTTGCCGGTGCGGCGGCGCGCGCGGTCCACTTTCGGATCGTTCCGAGGAAGCCGGGCCGGACCGGCGGGCGAGCCACTCTACTTTTTTGGCTTGCCGGGGCCGAAGCGCGTCTCGGTTCCGGAGAGGAGGCGCTGAATACTTGCCCTGTGACGCAGGACCACGACCGCCGCTGCCAGCAGCGTTCCGTAGGAGACGATCCACGGCGGGGCGTGCTGCGGCGCATAAAGCAGATACATCAGCATGGAGAATGACGCTGCCGCGGAAATCGAAGCAAGCGAAACGTAGCCCCAGAACCAGAGAACCAGGAGCCAAACGGAGAATCCCAGCGCCACCGCGGTCCAGCAAATCCCGAGGAATGCTCCCGCGGCGGTGGCGACGCCCCGCCCACCGCGAAATCCGAACCAGATGGGAAACATGTCGCCGAGAATCACGCAGATGGCGGCAAAAATCATCCAGCGGATGTTGGCTTGCGTGAAATGCGCCGCGAGCCAAACCGACAAGTAGCCCTTCGCGGCGTCCAGCAGCATTGTGGCCAGGCCCGCCGGCAGTCCGGCTTCGCGCGCGACTTCGGCGGCGTCGACGTTGCCGCTTCCGAGAAGGCGAATGCCCCTACGGGCTTTGAGCAGCAATCGTCCGAAGGGAATCGAACCCAGGAGATAGGCCGCAGTCAGAATCCATAGCTTGCCGTACAGGAAAGGCGCCAGTGCGACCGCCGCGTTCACCGCGAATTGCCTCCCGCGAAATCGAACGATGCGAGACGAGTGTACTCCGCGCCGTTCGGTTTCAAAATACTTTGGTAGAGATGAAACTCGCGCGCGCGCGATGCGCCGAATTCCGCGGGAGGCGCGGCCGCCAATTTTTCCCGGAGCCGCTCGATTCCTTCGAGGGAGGGAAATCGCGCGAGCGTCAAATGCGGTTGAAATGCTCGGGCTTCGCGAGGGAAGCCCAGAGGCACGAGCTTCCGTTCGACAGATTCGGCCAACTCCTGCAACTCCGGCCCCGATTCGATTCCCGCCCAGAATACGCGCGGGTGCTTTTCGCTCGGGAAGAAGCCGCTGCCGCGAAAGCGCAAATCGATGGAAGCGCCCCTGTGGATCGCGGCGAGCGCCGTGCGAATTTCGCCCACGCGCTCCGAGGGCGCTTCGCCGATGAATTTCAACGTCATGTGCAATCCTTCGAGGCGCGTCCAACGCGGCCCGCGGACGGAATCGCGGAAGCGGGCGACCCACGCGGCCAGCGCGCGCCGCACGTCTTCGGGGATGTCGAGAGCGACGAATAGCCGCACGAGTTCAGCCTTTTGCGTTTCCGCCCGGCGATTGCTCTTCCTGCATTTGACGGCGCACGATGTCGAGCGCAATTTGCGCGGCTTGCCAGCGAACGCGTTCGCGATCGCCCGTGAGGTGCAGCTCGCGCGCGCGCGCGCCGCCGGGACCCGCGACGGCAACGTGCACGGTGCCGACCGGCTTCTCCGGCGAGCCGCCGGAAGGCCCCGCGATTCCCGTGACGCCCACGCCAAAGGTCGCGCCGGTCCGGCGGCGAATCCCCTCGGCCAGCGCCACGGCGACTTCGGAACTTACGGCGCCGCGCGAGGCGATCAGCTCGGCGGGGACGCCCACCATCGCGGTCTTCAATTCGTTGCTGTAGCAAACGACGCAGCCGAGAAAATACATCGAGCTGCCGGCGACGCGCGTGATGCGCTCGGCGACGAGTCCTCCGGTGCAGCTCTCGGCCGTGGCAAGCGTGAACTGGCGTAGGGTCAGCTCGCGGCCGACGACCTCTTCGAGGGTTTGCGCGTGCGTGGCATAGACGCTCGCGCCGATGGCGAGCGTGGCGCGCTGCAGTAATTCCTCCAGGCGTTTCTCCGCGGCTTGCGCGTCCGCCGACCAAATCCGGAAATGAACTTCGATGTCGCCGGGCGCGGCGAGCACGGTCGTTTGCACGTCCGCGTACGCGGTGTAGATCGGCGCGATGCGCTGGTCCACTTCCGATTCCGGCATCGCCGCCACGCGCAATTGGCGGTGATGCAGGCGCACGTTCGGCGCGCGGCGGGCGAGATGCTTCTCCACTTCGGCCTCGAACATCGTGCGCAATTCGCCCGGCGGGCCCGGCAACAAGATCACCAGACGTTCTCCCGCTTCGAGCAGCAGCCCGGGCGCGGTGCCCCGCGCGTTTTCGAGGATCGTCGCGCCTTCGGGCACCATCGCTTGCCGCTTGTTGATTTCGGCCATGGTGCGCCCAAATCGCCGGAAGCGCTCTTCAATTCCGCGCAACACGCCGGGATTCAATTCGAGGCGGCGGCCGAGCAGTTGTGAGACGGCGTCGCGCGTGCGGTCATCTTCGGTCGGGCCAAGGCCGCCGCTCGAGATGACGATCTCGGCGCGTTCAAGCGCTTCGCGGAAGGCGTCGCGAATGTCTTCGAGATCGTCGCTGACGACTGTCTTGCGCGCCACTTCGATGCCGAGGCGATTGAGTTGCGCGGTGAGAAAGAGGGAATTGGTGTCGAGGCGGTCCGGGGTCAGCAGCTCCGATCCAACTGCAATGATTTCAGCTTTCATCGCGCGCTAGGACGGCAGAGACAGCCCCTCGACTTCCCAATCGAGGCTGTAGACAGCGCCGCTGGTGGCGAGCACAGCACGGCGTCCGGCGGGCAGCGCGAGGCCGACCAGCCCGTTGCCCGCGAGCGCAAGCTCGGCGCGGCCGTCCGGAGCGATGCGCACGATGCCGCGCCGTCCGGCGAGAGACGCAGTGACGTAGAGATTGCCCGCGCCGTCGAAGGCCATCCCTTGCGGGCGCCCCAGACCCCGATAAAACGTGGTGATTGCGCCTTGCTGGCTGATGCGAAAGACGCGATCGAAGCTCGACGTGGTCGGCCCGGTGACGAACAGATCGCCGGCGGGACTGAAGGCGAGATGATAGGCGGCAACCGAAGGTTCGAGCGTCGCGAAGACGAAAATCTCCTTGTTGGGACTGATCTTGAAAATCGTGCCGCTGCGATCGCCGACGAAAAGATTGCCGTCGCGGTCGAAGGCGAGGCCGGTCGCGACGCCCATGCCTTCGGCCCATTGCTCGGGTTGGCCGTCGCGGCCGACGCGAAAGATCGTGCCGTCGTCGCGGCAGGAAACGTAGAGAACGCCCTCGCGGTCCAGCGCGAGACCGGTAGGGTTCATCAGCTTCGTGACGTACGGCTTGACGGTGTAGTTCGGCGTGATTTTATAGAGCGACACGGGGACGCGCTGGCCGCGTTGTCCGCTGAACGTGACGTAGATGTTGCCTTCGGCGTCCACGGCGGGATTGGCGACGGGGTGGAGATTGTCGGCGATCTGCACGCCGATGTGCATCGAGAACGGCTGGCTCTCGGCGCGCGAAGTCGCGACGCGCACCGCACCGCTCGCGACGCCGTCGGGGACGCGCGCGATCAGAAAGTTGTCGCCGGCGACGAGCAGGCCGCCTTCGCATTCGCCGAAGCGCACACGCGGCCGCACGCCGCCGTGCGCGCCGAAGCCGTGGCCGTGAATGGTGACGTTGCCGCCGGGAATGGCTGCGGTTGGAGCGATTCGTTCGATTCGAGGTATGCCGTTTGTTTCCAAGGTGGCCTGTGCGCGGTTAAAGACCCAGCGCTCGAAGCAGCCAAAGTCCCAACGCGGCATAGACGGCGGCGACCCAATCGTCCGCCATGATGCCCCAGCCGCCGGGAAGGGACTCGGCTTGCCGCGCGGGGAACGGCTTCCAAATATCGAAGACGCGAAAAAGTATAAAGCCCGCGAGCAAGAATTTCCAGTTGGCCACCGAGTAGAAGGCGAAGGCACTGAATCCCCTTGCGAATGGATAATCTGGCCACCGGGCCTGCATCGCGACGGAGTGGAGAGGCAATAGGCTTCCTAAAAGAAGCGCAAGGTACTGGCCGGAGACTTCGTCAATAACGACGAATTGCGGATCCTTTCGACCGGAGAATATTGCCGCTCGCCCAGAGGCCCACACGCCCACCGTCGCGAGAAGGAGTGATACTACAGCGGCCGAGGCGATGGCGGAGAGAACGTCCATGGTGCGGTCGCGTCTGCCAGCGATGAAATCTGTCGGAAAGTAATCGAGGAAGACAAAGCCGTAGACAGACAAGTAGAGAGGGATAGCGGCAAGCGATCCGAAGGTGCCCGGCGCTTTCGGCAGATAGCCGAGGCCGAATGCGGTCGCAATCGCGAGGGCGAAGCGCGGCTTGCGCGGCGCGCTATTCGCTGTCGTGGCTGGGGTTGGACTCACGCGTTCCGCCATTCTCAGGTTCGGATTCGTCCATCTTAGTTTCTGCGGCGACTTTGTATTTTTCCGCGGCCCAGTTGCCGAGGTCTGTCAAGCGGCAGCGGTCGCTGCAGAAAGGGAAATCGCAATCCGCTTCGGAATCCGTCGGCTTGCGGCAAATCGGACATTTGAATTTCATGACGATGTCCTATGCGAGCACGCGCAACGCCGCGCCCGTGCCGATTCGCCGCGCGGGCGCTTCGGGGGCAAGCGTTGCCGGTTTCTCGATTCGCGCGCCGAGAATTTGCGTTACGCGGCCGGCCAAATCGTAGTCGTGGGATTGCATGATTTCAACTTCGACGATGTCGCCGGGGCGCGCGGCGCCGCTCTGCGTCTCGATGTCGCTGAGGAAGAGCTTGCCGTCGATTTCAGGCGCCATCGTTTCCAGGCGCGCTTCCCAGACCAAATCATTTTCGCGCGAAGGCCCTTCGACCAGCGCCGCGAACTTTTGGCCGACGAATTTCCGCAAATTGCGCGCGGAAATCGTTTTCTGGATCGCCATCAAACGGTCGCGCCGGTGGACGATCGTCTTTGCGGGCACTTTTTCGCCGAGCGGGTGGCTCGCCGCATTCTCGACGTCCGAATAGGCGAAGACGCCCATCCAATCGAATTTCGCTTCGCGCACGAAATCGCACAGTTCGCGGAAGTCTGATTCCGTTTCGCCGGGGAAGCCGACGATGAACGACGTGCGAATCGCCACGCCGGGGATCGTGCGGCGGATTCGCTCGAGCAATTGCAGGAACGATTCGCCGGAACCTCCGCGCTTCATCCGGGCGAGAACGCTGCGGCTGGCGTGCTGCAGGGGCATGTCGAAATACTTGGCGAGCCGCGGCCGCCGGGCAATCGTGTCGAGAAGTTTCTGGCTGACGCGATTCGGATACGCGTAGAGGAAACGCACCCACTGCAGGCCCTCGACCTCCGCGAGCCGGTCGAGGAGTTGCGGCAGGCCGTCGCGCAAGCCGAGATCTTCGCCGTAGGAAGTCGTATCCTGGCCGATCAAAGTCACTTCGCGCACGCCGGCGCCGGCGAGCTGAGCTGCTTCGCGGACGACGGATTCAAATCTGCGGCTGCGGAATTTTCCGCGCAGTTGCGGGATGATGCAGAACGTGCAGGGATGATCGCACCCCTCGGCGACTTTCATGTACGCGGCGTGGCGCGGCGTGGTCAGCAGGCGCGGCGTCATGTCGTGGTAAAGGTAATCGGGCGTGGCCGCGGGCGCGCTCGAATTCCATTCGCCGCGCACGGCTTCGAGAATCCGCTCGACTTCGCCCGTGCCGACGACGGCGTCCACCTCGGGAACTTGCTTGCGGATGTCTTCGCGGTAGCGCTCGACGAGGCATCCCGCGACGATCAATCGCTTCGCCGCGCCGAATTTCTTGTATTCGGCCATTTCGAGAATCGTGTCGATGGATTCTTTTTGCGCGGGCTCGATGAAGCTGCACGTATTGACGATGAGGACTTCCGCTTCTTCGGCGCGCGGCGTGAATTCGTAGCCGTTGCGCGCGAGAATGCCCATCATCACCTCGCTATCCACGAGGTTCTTCGGGCATCCGAGGCTGATGAATCCGGCTTTCGGCATGACGGCGCGGGGCAAAATGATCGCTCGAGGAAGTTATCTTAGCATACTGACGCGATGTGTTTCGGAGCGGGCGGCAGATGGAAGCGATTGAATTGGTGCGACCACACGTTCAGGGGTTGGGTCGCCCTACGCGACTGCGCGAGAACCACAAGACAGGGAAGAAGCAGATTCCTCGGGCAAGAACCGCCCTCAGAATGACAACGTCCCGTGTGTTTCAGCACCCTGTGAAGCCGTCCCCTGAAAGAATTCTTTAGTTTTCACGCACACCCTACGGGGCTCAGACGCGGTTGTTCTGCTTACCCCGGGCTTACGCCCGGGGCCTGGCTGCCGCTTGCCTACCCTGCCTGCCGGCGGCCAGGGCAGGCAGGCTAACTTCTGCCGCGCCTACGGCGCTGGTGATTATTTGTCGAACATTGCTGTCGCGCCCACCGCGGAAATCCTTCCGCCAAATCATTTCGGCGAGCGCCTAGCCGAGCCCAACGACTCCCGGCTCGCGGGGGAAGAACGGAAAAGCGTGCGAGGAAGTATCAGGGAGTAGATTTGCGGAAGATGGCTTCTGCGCTCTCATCTGCGGAGATTTGTCGCAGGAAAGCCTGGAAGTCGCCTAACTTCTCAATGGGAACGGTGACGCTTTTCACCTCGTACGTACGGTGAAAATGGAGCGTACCGCCGGAGAAGCTAACCTCGCTCCGGTAGCTGGCATAGGGGCATTCGACTGTGAGGGGCGGAGGGAGTTCAACCACCGCGTAGCCGGGCGGAAGTTTGATATCGAACACGTCGTCCTGGCGGGTAGCCGCTTGGAGTTGAATGGGGTAGAGGCGCCGTTCTTTCGTGAGGAGGCGGAGAATCGCAGCGGGGTCCTCGCCGATGACGCGCGGGCGAACGATCAGTAAATCGCCTGCAAGCTTGGCGTAGCCACCCGCGACGATCTGGTAGGTGAGCGTTAGATTCTTGTCGTATTGATCGAGATCGCCCACCGTCGCTTTAACGAGGGTGAAATTACCCAGCGAGCCGCCCAGGAAATCCTCGATGATCTTCTGGCGCTTGACGGGCATGGTCTCGAGGAAGGCCTCACGTTCGTTCGACGCGGGCACGCCCCACCGAATCTCCATAACATCCCCCACAATTGCGCCGGATGGATCGAGCGAGAACTCCGCCTGGCGAAGAAGTCGATTCGTAGCAGATGCCAGGAGCGGCAAGCGGACCGCATGGCCGCCGTCGGGGCCGACGACGAGTCCAACGCCGTCCTGCAAATACCAGGGCAAGTACCCCAAAGCGACGTACGGATTCGTAGGATCGAAAAAGAGCAAGCGGCCAAGCCCCGGGTCGTTCACAGTTGCATACAACAGCGTGTCCGGGACGCCGTCTGGCACGCGGATGGCAAGAATCACGTGATTGCCGGCTAGTGAAGGATAATTCTCGAGAACGTAGCCGCGCTTGCTGTCCAAGAGAGTGTAGTAGGAATCCACGCCGATCAATTGGAGCATGGCGCTCAGGAGAGTAGCTTTGTCCTTGCAGTCGCCATACTGATGCGCAAAGACCTCCGGGGCAGAATGAGGCCTGAGTCCCCCGATCCCGATCTCGACCGCAAAATAACGGACCTGCCGCATGTAGTCCGTGAGCGCACGAATCTTGCCGAGGGTATCGGGTATGTTCCCCGTGAGCTGCGTGACTTCCTGCTGGATTTGCGGCGAGGGGGCACGGCTCGATTTCGTGAGATCGGAATACCACAACCCAATGTCCTTCCAGGAACCGACACTTCTTGAGCGCAAAGCGGGATTCTGGGGGAAAAACTTGAGCCCCATCCAGCCCGCGACGGTCGTCCAGGGTGGCATGTCCGGCTCATCGTCGACGGGGGCGAGATCGTGCACTTCCCAAACGAACTGGTTCGGCGCAGGGACTTGCGGCACAACGTCCGTATGATTGAACCACTGTGCCTTATATTCCCAACCAGCGGGTACCTGCAGCATCAATCTCGAGGTGTGGACCGGAAGTTCCCTCTGAAACTCCCAGCGGTCCTCGAACATATACGGCCGCCATTGCTGAACGTATTCATATCCGATCACGCTGCCGACGCGGACCTCGAGGAACTTCAGCGACTTGGATCGCTCGTCAGTGAACATTATGTCGTAGAGGTATCCACCCTCAGCGACGTCCCTGTCATTCGTGGCGAGTTCGCGTCCCTCGGGTGTGATAGTCCAGGAATGGAGATAGGAGACCTTAGTCTCCTTGTCAAAGGGGATCGAAATATCGCTCCACTCCGCGATGGCTTCAGGGCGGAGGATGCGAAGCGCCTCGCGATAGCGCGTCTCAATCTCACCGCTGCCTTTCACGATGATTTGCTGTTCATCGAGTAAGACCACGGCGATGGGAGGTCTATTCGCAGGGTGAGGATAATCGGGGATCTTTTCGGCTGCTGCGGCGTGGAGCCAATCCGGCGCAGAATCCGCGCGCGCCACGGGAGAAACGATCGCGAACTGCGCGACCGCAGCCAGGAACAGGCAAAGGAAATGCGGCCGACTAATGCGGCTGTACACTCTGGCCATTTTCCAGGACCACCGTTTCGGCATCGGTTGACTTCACGACCCCAAAGAAACCCCTTATGGTGTCGTAGTTCGCTTTGGGGAAGAGGAGCCCGTTCATCACGAGGTGCCGCTTGACCTCGACCGCGCCGTTTTGCTGCGAGCATGAGATCTCATAGACGACGGCCTTCAGGTCCGTCTTCTGGTCCTGCGGAAGCGCTTCCACCTTGTAACCGGCGGGGAGATGAAATGTGAGGTCGTCCATTTGTTCATAGGGGTATTGAAAGTAGATCGGGTTGAAGCGCTGCTGACCGGCGAGTTCAGAAGATTCCGGCGTCCGGATAAAATCGGCGGGAAGTAGCAGTCGTCGAGATACCGCGCTGGCAAACGCGGGAATTCGCAGAGTGCCTTCAACCACGAGCGGCTGATCGTTGGCGTCCCAGCCGGAGATACTCGTGATGTCGAATGACGCGGCATCCGGCAGCAAAGCGTGGATCTCATCTGCAAGTTCTTTCTTGCGGCCCGCATCATCTTCGCGGAAAGCGCGCTCCCGTCGCGTGATTGCTTCCACTCCTGAATACGAAATTTGCAGCGTGCCGTGAACCGTGCCATCGGGATCGATCTGCAGATCTCCGTGGCGCGCGGTCAGCCCGTCAGAGCCGTGTGGGATCGGCGTCGTGATCATTTGCCCGCCGCGGGGATCGGAACGCACGCCGGAAGTTGCGCTCTCAGGCCAGGGGAGCAACCCGAAGGTACACGCGCGAGTCCCGGGATCGAGGAAATAGTCCTGCGTGTCGGTGTGAACCCAGGCGGCGGATGCGCTCAGCTGATCCGTGTCCTTGATTGTAGGGGAGAAGAAGAGCTTGTCCCGAGGTGCGAGGCGCGCAATTTCCGCCTGGAAACCAGCCGTTCGAGCCAGCCCGATGAAAAGAAAATTGAGGTCTTCTGCCGTGCCGTAACCGTGCTTGAGGACATCTTTCACATTGGAATTTTTCTCCAGCGACTCGCTGCCGGCTTCCCGTTTCGTGCGCCCCGTTTCCTCGCTGAGGTTTCGGATCTGCTGCACGCGGGCATAGAGTTTGCGGAGTTTGGTCTCGGGAGGATCGGCGGAACCGACAGTTTTCGCGACCTCGCCGTTGAGGACATCCTTGTTGTTGATGAAATGCTCGATATTCGCCCTCCCATTTCTTCCCCTCACGGGTCCAGAACTCTTCGGCCGTGAGGCTGGTCGGATCGCCGAGGCGCTTGTAATACCATTCGACATATGCCTTAACGGCGCCAGGCGGGGGCATCAAAGGCTCTTCGATGATGGGCGGAATGTTTGTCACAGTCATCAAGCAGGACTGTTGATTCCCAACGCCGCACTTCGGGGCGGCCGTGCCGGGAGGCATGCCCACGTAGCGGAACGAAGTGGTAAAGCCGGTATAGTCGAGATAGGGGATGTAGGTGAAATGGGCCTCTCGCGTGAAGATAGGTTGCGACACTTCCCAGTATTCGCTGTGAATCCACCTGGGCTGCCCAGCCTTTATGTATTTGTACTCGATGATGGAGCCGGGCTGCACGTCCGGAAGGCTGAACGTGGCAGCCATTTCCTTGTATCCATTCACGGATTCAACTTCTTTCTCGAGAACCTTGCCGGAGAACTCGGAGATGCTCCCGTCTGGATGGACTGTGCGGCCTTGAACACCGACAATAGTGATTTCGTTTCTCTCATTAGAATAGAGCGTTTCTCGCGGATCCTGCCCAGTGAAGTAGGGAATAATCACGTCGCCGTACTTCGTCCCGGCTTGCGTAAAAATCTTGATGCGAACGTACTCGCTGTCCACATCGCCTCGTAGGACCACCTTGCTGGCGTCGAGAGTGTCTTCTCGATAGAGGATCATGGCATCGGCGCCGGGGCTGGCGGGATTGTCCTTGAGGGCGAGGTCTTCCGGCGAAATGGGCAGCCAGCTATCTCCTGCGAAAAGTGGATGGGTTCCGACTGAAGCGACCAGGATCAGGGCGAAGCTCAGACAGATGAATATTGCGATGGAGTGGAAGAACTGACGGAGCCGTGGCATGAGTTACTCCCCCGGGGCACGGAAATTCCCTGCGCAACACGTATTCGATGGCAAGCAAGCTCACTCACCGCCAAATAGCCAATCGCTAACTTGGCCGCAAAGCTACACGGAGGTCACGGAGTTGTCAATGAGGGGGCTGAGACGGAAGTGCTTCCGTTGCTCCGACCGGCCTCCGAAAAGAGACAAGGGGGGAACGCAAGCGAAGCATGCGAAGGATCCAGCAGGTCGAGATCGCCGCAGCGACGTGCTTGAGGGTGTGGCCGCTGACGATTCCGCCTAGAGAAGAATAGATTGGCCGGTCGGCCGCCTCGAAGACCTTTGCGAGGCCGTAGATTCCGAGCGAAATCATGAAATCAGCGCCGCGCGTGTAGCGCGGCGGAAACAATACAAGGAGCAGGATGAGAACGAGCAGCGAGCCAAATTGCATCAGCGCATACGCGCGCAAATCCCCATGGCCTCGCGATTGGGTCACGCTCCAATAAACCACGCTCGCCACTCCCAACGCGGCCAGCGGCGCAACCAAGCTGACGCCAACCTTTACGCTGATGCGCTCGGCGGCGACCGCCGCTATCAGAGTCATAAAGCCGATCGCCATGGGAATGCGGTCCCAGACGAGGGTGGCGTCATTCGGCTTGAGGTGATACCAGGCTGAGCCGAATGCTGTCAGCGCGACAGCCAGAAAGAAAACGAAATACGGCCATCGCTCGCGAGCATCAATGAACGCGGGACCGCCGGGTCCGGCAGATAGGACAAATCTCATTCCCAAAATGCCGACGATGAGAAACAGCACATTCGATATTACGTCCAGGCATTTAGGGATTCCGAGCAGCGTGCGCTGATCCGCAAAATTGTGATAGGCCTCGTCCTGAGGAATCGGTGCGTGGAGAATAACGAGGACGGCCGTTGCCATCACGGCCAAGAGCAGCAGCCATACGCGCCAATTCATTTCGGTGAGCGCTTGACGGAGCGCAGGGCGTCGCGGATGGAACGCAGGAGCGGGGACATCTGCTCGATTTGCGCGCCATGATTGCCGAAGCGCGCGGCCTGGTAGAGCGCCGTGAGTTGCGCGACGGGAGCGGCGATTTCGCGCGGGCCGATCGAAGTCGCGAATTCGAGCGGCGTCTGCGCGGGAGCTTTACGCAGGCCGCGGCGCTCTAATAGCTGCAACATTTTCTGGTAGTGCAGCGTGGCGAGGTGCGGGCTTAGCTCGCCGCGCCCGGCGCGCATCTGCCAGGCTACGCGGAGATGCTTTCGCGCGGGCCCAAGCAGAATCAGAGCCGCAAGCCCTGCGAACAGCGCGATTCCAAGCGCGACGTGGTGAGGCCAGCGCAGCAAACGCGTCTGCGCATTCAACATGCGCGCGACCGCGGCGTCGTGCGCCGCATCCCAACGCGCGCGCATTTTCTCGGTCCAGGTGCGCGACGTTCCGCTCGACGTTTTGCGCGAGCTGGAATTGATGCGCGAAGTCGTAGTTGATGACCCATTCGCTCCAGTTCAATTGGAACCAATCCCAGTACTCGCCGAGCCGCGCGCTCCAGTTCTTTGGGCCTTCTACCGCGGGCGGCGTGGGATCGAACGTGATCCAGCCGTAACCGGGAAAATAGACTTCCACCCAGCTGTGCGCGTCGCTCGCGCGAATGACGTAGTCGCCTCCAACGTCGTTGTACTCGCCGGGGAGGAATCCGTTGATGTAGCGGGCCGGGATCCCGAGGCTGCGCGCCATCACCGTCATCGCGGAAGCGAAATACTCGCAGTGCCCGGCGCGTCGCGTGAAGAGAAAGTAAGGCAAAGGGTCGGCGGTGGGCGGCGTCCCCGAGAGATCGAGGGTGTAACTGTACTGCGTCCGCAGGTATGCCGCGATGGCCGAGGCTTTGTCGAACGGCGTGGAGAGATTCGCCGTGATTTGCTGCGCGAGCGCGGGAATGCGCGGATCGAGCGGAGGCAATTGCAAATACCTCCCGCGAACTGATTCCGGATAATCGGTCGAAGCGGCGCGCAAATCCGCCGGCGTGTTCGCCGGCATCAGCGAAAGGCCTTCGTAGCTCAGCCGCGAGTAATTGTGGAATGGGTTGAAGATCGAGCCGGTCGCGTCCACGGCGAGATAGCTGCGCCGGAGGGACAGCGCGGACTCCTGCCCTGTGAATCCGCCGCGCGTGGCCGTCGGCTCGTCGGCATAGAAGAGCGAGTTGCTTGCGATCGGCTCGAGCAGCACGGAGTAGAGCAGCCGCGTCGTGCGGCGCCGAGTCTCTCCTTCGGTTTGCGGCAATGAGAACCAACCGTTCTCACCCGGAGTGAGCGTCTTGATTTCGCGCTCGTCGGTGAACCACCGGCGGCCGTCGAAGTTCGTGAGCACGACGCCGCGCCAGTGCATCGTCTCTGCAGCGGACGCATCTCCCTCCACTTGGATCCGCATGACGATCGAGCTGTTCTTCTTGATCTCGCCGATTTCGCCGAGCTCCACGTCGTCGGAGAATCCGGACATCAGCGTCGGTTGCAGGTTGTAGCTGGAGAGGTAACCCGCAGAAAATCGGGGGAGGAGGAAAAAAATCACCGCGCCGGTTAGCAGCGAGGCCACGGCTAGGACGCCCGCCGTCGCGCCGAGCGCCGTGCGCAAGCGGCGCGCCGCCTGCGTCCCCGGTTCGAGAGGCGCGGCCGAGGCGGCTTCCGCGCTGCTGCGCATCTCGAGCGCCATGAACGTGGAGATGGCGAGGATCATGAAAACAAGGAAGAACACGAGAAAGGCGGTGTCCACGGTAAGGATGGCGGCCGCAAGGATCGTCGCGAAAGCCAGCATGGCGAGAAACAGATAGTCGCGCGTCGTTGCGGCGCTGAACAGGCGCACCATCATCGCGAACAGCATCAAGTGCACGGTGGCGAGCAGAGCCGCGAACAGCCCGGGACTTTGCGCGCCGCTCGCGAAGCCGCGTGAAAACCACCAGAGGTCCAAGGGAAAGAAACCAAAATAGAGGATGACGAGCCAGGAGGCGGCGCGCGGCGAAAGTTCCGGCTTGTGTCCGTGCAACCAGCGATAGCCTTTGACGAGCAGAGCCGCCGGCGCCACGACGATAGCGATCAGATCCAATTTCCCGGTGGAAACCAGCGCCAGCACGCTCGTCAGGAGAAGCAGATAGAGCGATAGCTTGAAGTAGCGGTCCAGTGCGGCGAGACGCGTTTCCGGAGGCTGGGGCGGCGGTGACATTGTGCTACAGGAATTTTAGCATCCGGGGGCAACGCGGCTTGGGCGCGGGCGCCTACTGATTACGGTCGGTGCGAATGCGGGCGCTGCGAGAGCATCTTCAGAGCTTGCCCGGCGATCTTGCGCGTGGCGTTCGAGATCGGCAGGCGGTGAAGTTGCGCGAGCTTTGGCGTCCGCGCTCCCGCAATGCGCGGCAGGCGCTTCACTGGCACCACGAACGCCGCGAGGCGAATCTGCCGGAACGTCACGCTGTGCCGCGAAACGCCCGCCGGCACGCAATCCGCAGCGCGCAAGCCGAACCTGCTTTGCAGATGCGAGGCGAGAGCCGTGCGCGGATCTCCATCGGCTTCGACGGCGGGGAATTGCCAAAGCCGCGAAAACAAGGCAGCTTCGCGCGCGTTCGATTGCAGCAGCAGGGTGCGGCGGCGAGGGTCCACGAATACAGCCGCAGCCAGCGTGACGCGCACCGTCTTTGGTTTCGCGCGCGCGGCGGGCAATTCGCCGGCGATTCCCAGCGCGGCGGCACGGCACCAGAGCCGCACGGGGCACGCGTCGCATCGCGGCGCTTTGGGCAGGCAGACGGTGGCGCCCAGTTCCATCATGGCCTGGTTCCAATCGCCGGGTGTGCGCTGCGCGAGGATTTCCTGCGCGCGGGCTTCCAGGCCGCGCCAGCGAACGGGCGCGCGGAGGTCGCCGCGAATCGCATCGAGCCGGGCGAGCACGCGCGCGACGTTGCCGTCCAGCACGGCGTGCGGCTCGCCATAGGCGATGCTCAAGATCGCCGCCGCAGTGTAGCGGCCGATCCCGGGAAGCGCGAGGGCCGCCGATGGATCGCAAGGAAATTGACCGGCATGCCGCGCGACGATCTCCTGTGCCGCCCGATGCAGATTCCGCGCGCGGCTGTAATAGCCAAGTCCCGACCAGAGCCGCAGCACGTCTTCAACCGGCGATTGCGCCAGCGCCTCGACCGTAGGGAAGCGATCGAGGAATCGCGCGTAGTGGGGGACGACTGCCGCGACGCGTGTCTGTTGCAGCATGATCTCCGCGAGCCAGATGCGATAGGGATCACGCGTGCGGCGCCACGGCAGATCGCGCTTCGCGCTGCGATACCACGCGAGCAGCTTCCGTCGAAACGTGGCAATCTGCGCGCCCTTGAGCTTCCCGGCCATGCCGCGCGGGATTCTCGCATATTTATTGCAGAGATGCGCGCGGTGGTGAGGGAGAAGAAGGGCGGAGACAAGCTCCGCCCCTACGGCGGGAAAAGGCGGCCGCGATCGCGCTCGGCAATCTACTGGAAGAGAATGAAGGAGGAAGTCCAGAGACTTGTAGGAATGGCGCCGCGAGGCTGGAAGGTGACGATGATCTTGAAGATTCCGGTGCGCTGGCCCAAATCGCTGAGATACGACGGGCCGGACGTTCTCTCCAGTGGTTCCACTCTCGCCAGGGCCCGGAGCGCGTCGTAGATGTTTTCCCCGGCGGGAGCGGCGGGCAGCGTCGTGCCGACCGTGTGAAATTCGAGGACGGAATTGTATTCATAGAAGTGCCAGGCCAGGCTGGCGCACAGTCCGACCGCTCTCTCGAATTTTTCCTGAAGCTCGGCCGGGCTCGAAAAGCGCGCCGGGTCGATTTCCGGATCGAGCGCGACGAGCAACCGCCGCTCATCCTCGCGCGCAAATTCGCGAACCTGCAGCGCACTGCGTTTCGCCGTCGCTTTCCAATCGACGTGGCGGGCGCTGTCGGTGGGGCGGTAGTCCCGGATGGCGTAGAGATCGTGGCCGCGTCCGCGCATGTAGCT
Organism: Terriglobia bacterium; assembly: GCA_963819015.1. Classification (GTDB taxonomy): domain Bacteria; phylum Acidobacteriota; class Terriglobia; order Acidiferrales; family UBA7541; genus DASPOJ01. The sequence goes on along the minus strand of CAWFUN010000003.1, from coordinate 56,346 downwards.
TTCCAGTTCGCCGCTCACCAGCGGCAGGATTTCGTAGAACTCTCCCGTCGGCTTCACCGAGGGATAAACGATGATTTCCAGATCGCTCGAAACGCGGCGCGTTTTCTGCAGGAAGCCGAAAGGGAATCCGGTGCGCAGACCGAGCGCTTCCTGTTTGTAAACGCCGCGGCGCGGGAACGACATCTCGACGCTTTGCTCGCACGATTGCGCCCGCGGAACGTACGGAAAGAAGACCGGCCGCGTCAGGATGGCGGCAGGTGCGGCGGCGTTCTGTTCCTTTTTGCCGCGCGGCTGTTTTCGTTTTGCGGGCTGCTCGCCCACAATCGAAAGGGAAAACGACGGCAGCCAGAACTTGTGATTGCGCAACTCGGCCAGGGCCATCACGGGCTGCCCGGCAAAAATGTGCTCGGGCAAACTCAGGTGCACGTCCACGCCCGAAAGCACCGTGCGCGACGCCACGCCCGAGATGAGAATCCCCGCAAGCAGACAGGCCAGCACGATGAAGAGAAGATTATTGCCGGTGTTCAGCGCGGCCAGCGCGAGAACCATGACCCCGGCCACGTAGATCACGCCCGTGCGCGTAAATTTATAATCAATCTGGTAGGCGAGCCAGCGCAGCGGCGTCCGCCGCGCGAGAACGGGCACGATCGTGAACGCGACCCAGCCGGCAAGTCCGAGCGCTGAAAGCGCCGCGCACGCGGCCAGCCACAACCTTCCGCTCTGCGCCGCCACACCCGAATAAATCGCCAGCAGAAGCGCCAGCGCCAGTGCGGACATGGCGATGGCGAAACTGCGCCAGCCCGGGCGATCCAGGCTGCGCCACCAGCGAAGCGCGAGCGCGGAGGCCATCAGAGGGGGACGCGCGTGGATTCGAGAATATCCTGGAGAATCGCATCCGACTGCTCGGACTTTTTTTGCGTGGTGGCGTAACGCGTGTTGAGCACGAGGCGGTGCGAGAAGACAGGAATCGCGAGCATCTTGAAATCGTCGGGGAGGCAGAAGTCGCGGCCATCGAGGAACGCGCGCGCCTGCGCGGCGCGTTGCAACATCAGCACGCCGCGAGGACTCACCCCGAGCAGCAGCTGTTCGGAGCGGCGCGTGCGCTCGGCGAGTTCGATCGCGTAGTCGGCCAGGCTGTCGTCCACGCGCACCTGCTCGACGGAGTGCTGCAGGGCGGCGACCTCGGCTGCGTCCATGACGGGCTCGATGGCGTCGAGCCCGTCGGAGCCGCGATGCCGACGGAGGATGTCGCGCTCGCTTTCGCGCGAAGGGTAGCCCATGCGAATGCGCATGAGGAAGCGGTCGAGCTGCGATTCGGGCAGCGGGTACGTTCCGTGATGTTCGATGGGATTTTGCGTGGCCAGAACGAGAAACGGCTGCGGCAGCCGATGCGTTTGATTGTCCACGGTGACCTGCGCTTCGTTCATCGCTTCGAGCAGCGCCGATTGCGTCTTGGGCGTCGTGCGGTTGATCTCGTCGGCAAGCACGATGTTGGCGAAGATGGGACCCGGCTTGAACTCAAACGTTTGCGACGCAGGATTGAACACGCTGATGCCGGTGACGTCGGAAGGCAGCAGGTCCGAAGTGAACTGAATGCGCTGAAACGAGCATTGGAAGGAGCGGGCCAGCGCCTGCGCCAGCGTGGTCTTGCCCACCCCCGGAACATCTTCGATCAGCAGATGGCCGCGCGCGAGCAGCGCGACGATCGAAAGTTCGATGACGTTGTCCTTGCCGCGGATCGCCCGCGCGACCGTGCGCTTCAAGAGCCCCAATTGGTTCGCTAGAGCCGTGGCCATCGGTTGAAACCCCGTTGCTTCTGTTAGATACTGGAGTGCAGGGCGATTAGCTCAGTTGGTTAGAGCGCTCCCCTCACACGGGAGAGGTCCAAGGTTCAAGTCCTTGATCGCCCACCATGGATCCCTTTCCGCGCCTGCCGCGTACACAGCGCTCGTTCGAGCGCGGCCGAGAGACGAGAAGTGCCCGACATTCATTCTAAAGGAAAACCAGCATGACCTCGACCCTGCGCTCACTCCAGTTTTTCACGTTAGGCACCTGGGTTGGCATCATCCTGTATTTCAGCATCGTCATCGCTCCCGGCGCTTTCCGCACGCTTGCGAATCCGAACGAAGCCAGCGCGATGATCGGCTACTCCCTTTCGCGACTCCACATTGCGGGGATCGCGCTGGGCTTGGTGTATCTGGTTGCGACGCTGCTGCTCGGCAAATCCGCGGGCGTACTCGCCCGGCCCGCATCGCTTCTCGTTTTCTTGATGATCGCGCTCACGGCGGTCTCGCAGTTCCGCGTGGTCGCCAAGATGGAGATGCTCCGCCTGGAATCCGGCTCGATTTTTGCAACGCCGCCGGGCAGCCCGATCCGAGTGGCTTTCGACCGCCTCCACACTTTTTCAGTATGGGTCGAAGGGATTGTGGTGATCGCGGGCGTGGCCGCGCTCTACCTCACGGCCCGCGCGGCGAAACCCGAGCCCGCGGCCGCCAGCGCTGCCGAATAGTTCGGCGCGCTTCGTTGGCGCTGCGCTAACGGACCTTCTTGGGAATCTTCGGTTTCGACTGTTTTGCCGCGTCCGCGGCGCGCCAGAGATACCAGCTTGCAACGCTGCGATAGGGCCGCCAGCGTTCGCCGAATGCGTGCAATTCCTTTGGCTTCGGCATGCGCCTCTTGCGATAAACGATCTGAAATCCTTTCAATAGACCGTAGTCGGAGCTCGCCAGCACGTCCGGCCTGCCGAGCTGCGACATCAGCAACATCTCCACCGTCCAGATGCCGACGCCGCGGACGGCCGTCAGCCGCTTGATGATTTCGTCGTCCGGCAATCGCTCGACTTCGGCGAGCGGCGGCACGGTGCCGTCCATTGTCTTTGCGGCCAGGTCGCGAATCGCGGCGATCTTCTGGCGCGAGAGGCCGACGGCGCGCAGCGCGCGCGTGTCAGCCGCCACGGCCTGCTCCGGCGTGGGCAAATGGCCCGCCCCGAAGCGATCTTTGAATCGCTGGAGAATCGTCGCCGCGGCCTTGCCGTGCAACTGCTGGTAAAAGATCGCCCGAAGCAGCGCTTCGTAAGGGCTCTTGTGCCCGGCGAGCCGGAATTTATACGAGCCGATGCGCGCGATCAGGCCGCCCATTTTCGGGTCCACACGGCGCAGGTGGCGCACGGCTTTGCGGATGTCGTAGGAGAGATTGGGTTCATCCGGCATGGCAACAGCACCGCCTTTCCATTTTCCAGGGTTGGAAAAGTATCATGCATCGGGGCGCCAGCGCGATGTGGTGTGGCCGCCGTGCCAGTACCGCCCCAACTCATTCCCGCGAATTTGAGGGGCGGGAAGCAGAATGAATAATGGGTGGAAGCCGTCGCTGACTTGCCAAAGAAGTTGGAACGGCACTAGTATCGCTGCATCATGCAAACAGGAATCATCGGCTTGCCCCTGGTCGGCAAGACCACGCTCTTCCGAATTTTGACGCGCGCGAAGCTGGACGCGAAGTCGGCGCACGGCGTGACGCACGTGGGCGTCGCGCGGGTCCCGGAGCCGCGGATCGAGCGGCTGGCCGAACTCTACAAACCGAAGAAGATCACGTATGCGAGCGTCGAATATGTGGACGTTGGCGGGATGCAGAAGGACCGCGCGCGCGATTCCGCCGTGCTGGCTCCGCTGCGGGAAGTGGAGGCGCTGGCGCACGTTTTGCGCGGGTTTGACGATCCCGCCGTGCCGCACCCGGCCGGCGCGGTCGATCCGCTGCGCGACGCCATCTCACTCGATCTCGAGCTGATGCTTTCGGATCTCGACCAGATCACGCGGCGGCTCGACCGGCTCGAAAAAGACATCAAGAAAAAAAAGGAGCCGGTGCTCGAACACGAGTTTGCGTTGCTCACGCGCTGCCGCCTGGCAATCGAAAGCGAACACCCGCTGCGCGAGTTGGAAGCCACGCCGGACGAGCAGAAGATGCTGACCGGATTCATGTTTCTTTCGCAGCGCCCGATGCTGTACGTCGTAAATGTCGGCGACGCGGAAGTTGCCGATCTGGATTCCGTCGCTGAAAAGCATGGCCTGACGCAGCTCCTCGGCCGCAAGAACACAGCGACGCTCGCAGTCTGCGGGAAGATCGAAGCCGAACTGGCGGAACTCGAAGGCGCCGAAGCCGCGGAGCTGCTCGCTGCTTACGGTCTCAAGGAATCCGGTCTCGACCGGCTGATCCATGCCACCTACGAGCTGCTCGGCCTGACTTCTTTTTTCACCGCGGGCGACCCGGAAGTGCGCGCTTGGACCATCCGGCGCGGCACGACGGCTCAGAAAGCCGCGGGTGTGATTCACACCGACATCGAGCGCGGGTTCATCCGCGCCGAAGTCGTGCGTTGTGATGACTTGCTGGCCGCGGGCAGCGTCGCCGCAGCAAGAGAAAAGGGGCACGTGCGCCTGGAAGGGAAGGAGTACATCGTGCAGGAAGGCGACGTGATTCTTTTCCGGCACAGCGGCTGACGAAACAGCCGTGCGTGACTCTAGAATCCCGATCGTAGGCCAGTTTGCGATTCGACGATCACTATCCCAGGACCCGGTCTCCTGCCTCGCGCAGCACAGTTTGCAGTCAGCGATGGGCATTTGCCCGGTTACGCGATTTATCGCCCACTGAAGATAGTTGAGACCATCGCGACTTCCCAAGAATCTTCATCAGGAGTTCAGAGAATCTCCGGGCGCTCTACATTGTGGATCCGTGGACCCTCTGCTATAAAGGGCTGGCGAGAACCCAATTTCTCTTGGGGCAAGCAGTCAGGGAGGCTCAAAATGACCTATGCTCAAAGAGTTGTTCTGACTGTTGTTTGTGGACTATTGGTGGGCTGTCAGCCCACTGCGCCGACGTTTGCGTGGAGTGTACTAACACAGAATGGAAATGGCCCGTGGATTAACGTTCCGGTCACTCCGAGTACTGCGAGTGCCCCGAGTACTGCCAGTGTCGATCCCACATGGAATCTTCAGGTCAAGCTCGTGGCTGACTCGCCGGGAGGCATTTCCGCCATGGCTCTCACTGGAACAGGGAACGTCTTTTGTCAGGCTCGCGTGAGCGCAGGACAGGGCTCCCCTACCCTGCAATTCCAAAGGACAGCGCTCGCTCTTGGGGAAGACAAGGAGACTGTGAGCCCGCCAGCCACATCGCATTCGGCCGTCTTGAATTTCATCAAACAGAGTATCGGCCAGGATGTAGGGACGATCCGTTGTAGCCCTAATGCCGACACGGTCGGCGGAGTGACTCGCTTTTACGATGCATGGTCTGGGACGCTCACCTTCGACGGCACAGCAAGCAACACGGCGGCTCCCAATGGCGTAGGAACAACATTGACCGTGCGCTTGGCACCGCCGGCACCTTGAGCTTAAGAGGTCTTATGGCCGCCACCGAACAGGCGAGGTGGCGGGGCGGAGTGGAGACACGCGCCGCAATTCATGAGGAGCGTGAACTGGTCTGAACGCGCGTACGCTTATCTCAGCCACATATCTTCCACGTAGACCTGTTCACTTCCATTAGCTACCTATCGCCGCTAGGCCGTTGTGCGGAAGCCATCGGCGAAATGCGGAAAGCGATCGCCAGCAATCCATTGCCCGCGCCCGTCCAGTCGTTTCAGGGTCGTACCTGTACTGGGGCGCGGCAATACGCCGCTTGCTTTTGAGCAAGGCAAAGACGCGCAGGACTCTTCGAGCAGTGCCGATGCGCAATAGGATGAGTGGGAGACTTTGAAATCTTGAAAAGGGGGAGAGCTCACGCTAAGTCTTGTCCCCACAATAATATACGACGGGGCCGTCTCAAGGTTTCGCGTCCAATCCCCCGCACAGATGCCTGTCGCTAAAATCTTTTAGGGCGCGTTTGGCCCCACGGAACGCGCGTGCTCAACCTGCAACTTTTTGACTCTACACGGGTTGTATACACTGTGGAGGCCATGGCCAGGTCGGATGTCCAACTGATGCTGGAGGTGAAGGCCGGGGACGAAACGTCCTTTGAGCTTTTGCTCCGCAAGTACAGAACACCTCTGGTCAACTTCTTGTATCGCATGGTGCGCGATCGAGGGACGGCCGAGGATCTGGCGCAAGAGGTGTTTCTGCGAGTGTACCGCGCGCGCCTGGAGTACGCGCCCAGCGCGAAGTTCACCACTTGGATGTTCCGCATCGCCACGAACCTGGCACTGAACGCTCTGCGCGACGGACGTCACCGGCAACAAGAGATTTCGATGGACCAGCAGGCCGATCACGGCGATGACGCCGCCGCGCCGTGGGAAGTGGCCGACCGGCGGCCCGGCGTCGAGCATGAGTTGATTCAACGGGACCGCGCGGCGTTTATCCGGCGCGCGATTGCCCAGTTGCCGGAAAAGCAGCGGGCCGCAGTCTTGCTGCACAAGTATCAGGAACTTGATTACGATGAGATCGCAAGAATTTTGGAATGCTCGGAGAGCGCGCTGAAGTCTCTGCTGTTCCGCGCGTACGAAAGTCTGCGCGTGCAACTTGCGCCGCTCGCCGGTCATTCCGCAGCAGCCGGTGAATCTGGGGAACTGGGGCGTTAGGGGAAGTGGGGAAGGTGAGGGCGTTATGAACTGTACGAAGATCGATGCAAAGTGGATCGTCTACTTCGATGGGAAGGCGAATCCGTCCGAGCGCCGCGAGGTGGAAGCGCATTTGGCGTCGTGCTCCGCCTGCCGCCGGCGCGCCGAAGAATACCGCGCGATGTGGGATCTGCTGGACGAACTGCCGCAGATGCTGCCGTCGCCGTCATTCGACGCCGCGGTGCGGGCGCGGGCGGCCGCCGAGCCGCGGCGGGGCCGCTGGGCGTGGCTAGTTCCATCGCCGCGGCTGGCCTTCGCGGTGTCCCTGCTGTTGGTGTTGTCGGTGTGGATTGCGTCGCGGCCAGTGCCGCCAAGTCCGGCCACGACTTCCGCAGCTGCGGCGCAACTCAATGGCGAAGCCGATTTCCGGATGATCAACGATCTACAAGTGCTCGAGAACTACGACGTGGTCTCGAACTTCGATGCGCTCAGCGACCTGCCCACGCGATCGGGCGGGGCGTCGCAGCCGTCGGCCCAGCCGCCTTCGGACATGTGAGCGGGGAATACAGGCCACTCGACTCATGAATCGACGATTCAAATTCGCTGTCATGCTCGCCCTGCTGCTCGGGGGCTCGCTATCAGTCCAGGCGCGCGCAGGAGCGCAGCCCCCGCGCCAGCAGCGCGCCGGGCAGCGCCAGACGCCGCGGGAGGAGGTCCAGCCGCGCGTTCCCGCCAACCCGACTCCGGGCGAACGTGGCATGATGGGTCTGCCGCCGAAATGGATCGAGCGCGTGCAGGACATGCCGCCCGAGCAGCAAGAGCGCTTCTTGCGCAACAATCAGCAGTTCCAGAGTCTGCCGCCGTGGCGCCAGCAGCAGATTCGCCAGAATCTCGCGAAATGGAACAGCCTGTCTCCCGAACAACGCCAGGCCATGCGGGAGCGCGAGAGAATCTGGGAGCAGATGACTCCGGAGCAGCAGGAGTACGTCCGCAATACGCTTCTGCCGCGCTGGCAACAGCTCCCGCCGGGACGCAAGGCCGTCATCCAGCGGCATCTGCGAGCGCTGAACGGGCTCAGCGACTCCGATCGCGAGGCCCGGTTGAGTGATCCCTATTTTCTGCAGGGAATGAGTCCCGACGAGCAGCAGATGCTCCGCGATCTGGCCCACTTGCGGATCGGCGCCGGCGTGGATGCGCCGCCGCAGCAATAGCCTCTCGAACCACGGCCCGGTACGTTCTCTTTACTCTTACGATACACCCCAACACAGACCGGAACGGGCGCGCGAGCGGTAGATTGTTTCTCCCCGCGAGCCACCAGCGGTAGTGCTCCGCCGGAGAACGTGCCGATGTGGACCCAATATCCACAGAAAATTGAAAAATAATCTGAAAAAGTGCGGATTCCGCTTGACAACTGCGCGCGCCTATCTACAATCGTGGCCAAATGTGGGGAAATATGGGAGCAAGTGAAACAAAGTGGCAGCAGAGGGAACCAGGCTCAGGCCGTTCTTAAACGCTCATGCTCAGGGGAAACTATCCGGCGACGGTGGACGACAAGGGCAGACTCAAAATCCCGTCCGTCTTCCTGGAATTCCTGAAGAAGAGCGGTAAGCGGTTCTTCGTGACGAGTGAAAACGGCGAAAGCGCGAGGGTCTACCCGATGAAGTTCTGGGAAGGCATCGAGCAAAAGCTCGCCAAGATCTCGACGCACAACCGCTCGAAGCAGCGATTCCTCGACCGGGCCAACTATTACGGCCAGGTGGTGGAGATCGACGGCCAGGGGCGCATCTTGATTCCGGGCGTGTTGCGCGAAGCGGCGCAGATGAAGGGCGATGTGGACGTGCTGGGGGAACTCAATTACCTGGTCGTTTGGAACCACACCCGCTTCGCTGAGAACCTGAACCGGAATCCGTTGACCGACGACGATTTTAAGGCGCTGGATTCGCTGGGCATTTAGTTTTGAACGAGTTGCACACGCCGGTGCTGGCGGAAGAAGCCGCGCACTGGCTGGCCATCCGGCCGGGCGGCACGTATGTAGACGCCACGGTCGGGCTGGGCGGGCACGCGCTGGCCTTCCTGCGCCGCATGAATGGGGCAGGGCGGCTGGTGGGTCTGGACCGGGACGCGCAGGCGATTGAGATTGCGCGCGAGCGGTTGAAAGAGTTCGAGCGGCAGGTGACTTTGGTGCACGCGAACTTTTCGAGCATCGATGAAGTTCTGACGCGGCTGGGCATCGGGCCGGCCGACGGGGTGCTCGCGGATCTGGGAGTTTCGAGCATGCAACTGGATTCAGTGGCGCGCGGTTTTTCGTTTCGCTCGAGCGGCCCGCTCGACATGCGAATGGACCAGAGAAACGATCAGAGTCTGCCCGCGCAGGCCAACCTCGTGGAAATCACCGCGAGCGAGATTGTGAACGGTGCGGCCGAGCGCGAGCTGGCCGACCTGCTCTATCGCTACGGCGAAGAGCACGACTCACGCAGAATCGCCAGGGCAATCGTCCGGGCGCGTCCCATTCGGGACGCCGGACATCTGGCAACGGTTGTGGCAGGAGCCCGAAAGCACGGGGGAAGGCAGAGACTGCATCCCGCGACAAAAACGTTTCTGGCGCTGCGGATTGCGGTGAATCGGGAGATGGAGGAACTCGAGCAGTTTCTATCTCGGACCCCTGCCACGCTTTCTCCGGGCGGCCGATGGGCCGTCCTTAGTTACCACTCGCTGGAAGACCGCCAGGTGAAACGGCGCTTCCAGCAACTGGCTCGCGAAGCGGCGTTTCGACTGCTGACCAAGAAGGTGATCCAGCCCACCGAGGCGGAGATTGCAGCGAACCCGCGCGCGCGCAGCGCGAAGATGCGCGTTGCCGAAAAGATTGCTGCGGAGTCCATGTCATGACCGAGTTCTACACAGTGAAGCAGATCGATAATTCGCGGTTGGTTCGCACGGTGGCGCCGGATCGCTTGCGCGAATGCGTTCGCCTGGTGGGAGTGGGCGCCTTACTGGCGATGATGGCGCTGTGCTACGCGTGGCAGCACTTCGAGTGCATTCAAATGCGCTCGCAGCTGGAATCGCTGAAGCAGGAGCACTCCCAAGCGGTGGAACTCAACCAGGAATTGAAGCTCGAGGTGGCCAGCCTGCGCGATCCCGGGCGTATCGATCTGATTGCGCGGCGCCAGCTCGGTCTGACGATCTCGGCGTCAAGCGAAATCGTGCCTACCGAGCCGCCGATGGAACCGGTCATGGCTCAGGCGCGGACCTCCAGCCCCGCTGCCGCGCAGTAATTCCGCCGGACCGGGCGGTCTTGCTCTCGCGGGCCGGTCCCGTGCCTGCCTGCGGCAGGCGAGGCGTGAGACCGAAATCTTCGTAAGGCGGAGTCCCGGTCACAGCCAATGGATCTGCGCAGTCCCCGCAGCCGAATCTTTTTGGTGGCCTGTATTGCCTCGCTCTGGATGGGGGCGGCGCTGGTCCGGCTGGCCTACCTGCAACTGTTCTGCTACAGCGACTTTCTCAACCGCGCCGAGCACCAGCAGCGCCTGATCGTGGAAGTGAGTCCTCGCCGCGCGGATATCACGGATCGCAACGACCGTCCGCTGGCGATGAGCGTGCCGGTGGACACCTGTTTCGCCGTGCCTTCGGAGATCGCCGACCCGCAAATGGTCGCGCACCTGCTCGCGGGCGTACTGGGCGTCTCCTCCGACGACATCCTTGCGCATTTGGATTCTTCGCGTACCTACGCGCGGATCGCCAGGAAGCTTTCGCCCCAGACCGTCGAGCGGATCGAAGAGCTGAATCTCAAGGGAATCTATTTCGAGAAGGAGGACGCCCGCTTCTATCCCAAGCGCGAACTCGCCGCCAGCGTCCTCGGCTACGTGGACACGGATCAGAAGGGGCTGGGCGGAATCGAGTACTCGCTCGATGACCGCATCCGCAGCGAAGGCGGGCGGAGATTCGTTCTCGCCGACGCGCACCGCAAGGCCCTAGACAGCAGCGATCGCCAGCCGCAAGCGGGCCAGAGCGTCGTTCTCACACTCGACCAAAATATCCAGCACATTGCCGAACGCGAACTCGACGCGGCGATCGCGCAAACGCATGCCGTCTCCGGCACCGTCATCGTAGAGGACCCAAACAACGGCGAGTTGCTTGCCGTGGCGAATTGGCCGACGTTCAATCCCAACGCCGCCGGTTCAAGTCCCCCCGAGGCGCGGATGGACCGCGCGATCAGCGCGCTGTACGAGCCCGGGTCGGTCTTCAAGATCGTTACGCTTTCCGCCGCGATCGATCAGGGCATCACGCGGCCGGAGGAGGTCGTGGACTGCCAGAACGGCGCAATTTACATCGCGGGCCACCGCATCCGCGACCACAAGGCGTATGGCGATCTGACCGTCGCGCAAATTCTCGCGTACTCGAGCGACGTCGGCGCGATCAAGATCGGTTTGCGGCTGGGCGCGCCGAAACTTTACGACTACATCAACGCGTACGGTTTCGGCCAGTTGACCGGCGTGGATTTGCCCGGCGAGAGCCGCGGGATGTTGCGGCGTCTCGAGAACTGGACGCCCATTTCCGTCGGCTCGATTTCGATGGGGCAGGAAATCGGCGTTACGCCCATGCAAATTCTCACGGCGATGTCCGCCATCGCCAACGGCGGCCTGATTGTGCGGCCGCACGTCGTGAAAGCATTGCGCCGGGGAGACGCGGTCGTGGTGCCGGAGCAGCCGGCGCCACGGCGCGTCATGCGCGCGACGACGGCAGCGACGATGCGCGAAATGCTGGAGGGAGTCGTGCTCACCGGCACGGGGACCGAAGCGCGGCTCGACGGCTACACCGCAGCGGGCAAGACCGGCACAGCGCAGAAATTCGATCCCGCGACGGGGCACTACTCGAGTTCGCAACTCATCGCTTCGTTCGTGGGTTTCGCGCCGCTGAATACGCCCGCGATTGCCGTGTTCGTGCAACTGGATTCGCCCGTCGGGCCGCACGAAGGCGGCGAAGTCGCGGCGCCCGTCTTTCAGCGCGTTGCGCAGCAGGTGCTCGAATATTTAAACGTGCCGCACGACGTTCCCGTGGCGCCGAAGTTGCAACTCTGCAAGCCGGCGGCGCGCGCAGCAGCAGCCAGCTCCCGACGTGAGCGATTTCGATCCCGCCCAGATCGACGATTCGGCCGCTCCTGCGGACGCACCCGCGCCGCAGGTTTCCGTGGCTCCGAGCGCGGCGCCGCAAACGGTCGAGCTGGATGAGGCTCAGGGTGTGGGGGTGCCGAATCTCGCCGGCCAGACGGTCCGCGTCGTTACCGAACAATGCGAGCGATTGGGCCTGGTACCCGTCCTGGTTGGCAGCGGAATTGCACTTCAGCAATCGCCGGCGCCCGGCGCGAATGTGCGTCCGGGATCGCGCGTGACCGTGCAATTCGGCCGCGCTGAATCGCCGCCAAAAACTTCGCCGCGACGCCAGGCGCAACGCGCCGCGCGGAACACCAGAGGCGGAAGGACGCGATGATGGCTCGTACCAAGTGCGCAGTGGAATTGAGCGACACCTCGCATCGGCCTATACTGGCTGTGCCAGGAATGAGACTCAGGGCCCTGTTTCAAGGCGTCGAGCTAAGGCGTCAACTTCACGACGCGGAGCTTGAAGTCGCCGCGCTCGCCTACGACAGCCGAAAGGTTGCCCCGGGCGGAGCGTTCTTCGCCATCCACGGCGAAAAACTGGACGGCAATCGCTTCGTTGCGAGCGCGCTCGAGCGCGGAGCCGCGGCCATTGCCAGCGAGCAGCCGCCCCCTGCGAAGCTGCCGCCGCATGTGGCGTGGGTCAAAGTTGTGGAAGCGCGCAAGGCGCTGGCCATCGCGTCGGCCAACTTTTTCGGGCGTCCTGCCGAAGCGCTGAAATTGACCGGCATCACCGGCACAAACGGCAAGACCACTACCGCCTACCTGATCGATTCCATCCTGCGCGGGGCGGGCCGCCGGACCGGGCTGTTCGGCACGATCCAGTACCGCACGCCTTCCGCGACGTTCGCCGCGACCACGACTACGCCCGAATCGCTCGACCTGCAGGCGTATTTTGCCCAGGTCGTGCGCGAGGGCGGCACGCACGCCGTGCTTGAGGCGAGCTCGCACGCCCTCGCACTGGATCGCCTCTGGGGCTGCTCGTTCGCGGCCGCGGTCTTCACGAATCTCACGCGCGACCATCTCGATTATCACAAGACCTTCGAGGCCTATTTCGCCGCGAAGCGCCGCCTCTTCGAAGGCACCGGCGACGGTGCGCCCGGAGTGGGCGTCATCAATGCCGACGATGCTTACGGCGAGCAATTGGCGGGGCTTGCGGGCCGCACGCTGACCTACGGTCTGCGCGCAGCCGACATCTCGACGCGCAAATTTTCGCTCGCGATGTCCGGCCTCGAATTCGTTGCCGAAACGCCCGTAGGCCGCGTGAACGTTCATTCGCGCCTCGTGGGCCGCATCAACGTTTACAACATTCTCGCCGCGATCGGCGCCGCGATCGGTCTCGGCGTTGAGATACCCGCCATTGAAGCGGGCATCGCACAACTGGCGGCGGTCCCCGGACGATTCGAGCGCATTGACCTCGGCCAGCCATTCCTGATCGTCGTGGATTACGCGCACACGGACGACGCGCTGCGCAATCTTCTCGCGACCGCGCGCGAGCTGGATTCTGCCGGTCGCGTCATCACCCTTTTCGGCTGCGGCGGCGATCGCGATCGCGCCAAGCGTCCGCTGATGGGCGAAGCCGCGGCCCGCGCCAGTGATTTCGTCGTGCTCACCAGCGACAATCCGCGCAGCGAAGACCCACTGCGCATCATCAACGACGCTGTCGTCGGCTTGCAGCGTCCCGGCCAGTCTTCGCAGGAGGGCGCAAGATATCAGATCGAGCTGGACCGCGAACGCGCCATCGCCGTCGCGCTCGAAGCGGCGCGCCCGGGCGACATCGTCCTACTGGCGGGAAAAGGGCACGAGACCTATCAAGTCTTGGGCGATCGCACCATTGATTTCGACGATCGCGAATTCGCGCGCCGATGGCTGCGCAAAAATGGCTATGGCTCCTGATTCGTTCGCGGGGGCCCGCGTCGTGCAGCTGGAATCGGAGGCCCCGTAGCGGAATGCCCGGGGCGGGGCGTTCAACCGAGGTGACTCGAAACCGGTGAAAATCAGCCCGCTGGGGAGACTATGCGGTGGACGGTTGGGGAAGTGGCTGGCGCACTGGATGTTGCGCCGCCCGCCGGGCTCGACCCCGTGGCCCGGCTGGCCGGCGTCTCGATTGATTCTCGCACCGTGGGTCGCGGCGAGCTGTTCGTGGCGATACAAGGACCGCGTCACGACGGACACAGTTTTGTGGCTGCCGCGCTGGAAAGCGGCGCTCTGGGTGCGGTCGTGGCGCGCGAGCGCATGGCCGAATTCCCGGCGCAGCTCCGCGCCCGGCTCATCCCCGTGGACGACACGTTGGCGGCGCTTCAGGGGCTCGCGCGCGCCGTGCGCTGTAGATGGGGCCGGAAACTTGCGGGCATTACGGGCTCGGTCGGAAAGACGACCACGAAGGAAATTCTGGCCGCATTGCTCGCGGCGCGGTTCACAGTCTTGAAGTCGGAAGGGAACTTGAACAATGAGTTCGGCCTGCCGCTCACGCTGCTGCGCCTGGAAGAAACGCACGAGGCGGCCGCGGTCGAGCTGGGAATGTCGCACGCCGGAGAATTGCGCCGGCTCGCCGCGATCGCCGAGCCGGACGTTGGCGTCGTGACGCGCGTCGCGCCCGTGCATTTGGAATTTTTCGCGTCGGTGGACGAAATCGCGATCGCCAAGCGCGAATTGATCGAAGGCTTGCGGGGCGCGGAGAGCGTGGCAGTCTTGAACGCGGACGACCCGCGCGTCGCCGCCTTTGCGCGCGTCGCGCCGGGCCGGGTGGTGACGTTCGGCGCTGCGCCCACGGCCGATTTTCGCGCCGCCGCAATCGAGGACCGCGGCGATCGCGGCACGTCGTTCGATTTCGTTTTTCCCGGCGGCAGCGCGCGCCTCGATCTGGCTCTTGGCGGACGCCATAACGTCGAAAACGCCCTGGCCGCGCTCGCAGCGGCGAGCGTTTGGGGCGCCGGCGCCGCCGAGGCGGCTGATGTTTTTCCCCGGCTGCGCCCGGCGGGGATGCGCGGGCAGGTGGTGCATTTCGCGGCGGGCTTCACCGTGATCAACGACAGCTACAACTCGAATCCACTCGCGCTCGATGCGATGGTCGGCTTGCTCGCGAGCCACGCGGAGGCGCACCGCCGGATTCTAATCGCCGGCGAAATGCTCGAACTCGGTTCACGCTCGGCCGAACTTCATCACGAAGCCGGCCTCCGCTCCGGCGCCAGAGGAAACCTCGATTGGATCATCGGAGTGCAAGGGGACGCCGCGCAGCTCGTGCGCGGCGCCATCGAAGCCGGGCAGCCCGACGCGCGCGCTGAATTTTTTGCGAATTCCGGGGATGCCGCGAAAGCGATCGCCGAGCTGGTCGCGCCCGGCGACGTGCTGCTGGTCAAAGGCTCGCGCGGCGTGAAAATGGAGCGCATCGTCGAAGCGCTCGCAGCCCGCTACGCGGTTGAGCCCGAGCCCGCGGCAAATCCGGCCGCGAGTCCCGCGGCGGGGGAGCGCGTCTGACATGCTCTACTGGCTGTTTTACCGCGTGCTCGAGCGCCACTTCCACGCGCTGAATGTTTTTCGTTACATCACGGTTCGCACGGCGATGGCCAGCCTGACGGCGCTGCTCCTCACTCTCATTCTTGGGCCGTGGGCCATTCGCCGGCTCCGCGAGCTGCAGATCGGGCAATTCATCCGCGAAGAAGGGCCGCAGAGCCACCAGTCAAAGGCCGGCACGCCCACCATGGGCGGCGTGCTGATCGTGCTCGCGACGTTCGTTCCCGTGCTTCTCTGGGCGGACTTGGAGAATCCTTACGTTCTTCTCGCCACGTTCGCGCTCGTGGGCTTCGGCGCAATCGGCTTCATGGACGACTACCAGAAGATTCTTCGCCGTAGAAATCTCGGCCTCACCGGCAAGCTGAAATTCTTCTGGCAAGTCATCGTGGCCCTCATTGTCGGCGTCACGCTGCTCCGCCTCACGGTGGAGGGAGCCTATTCCACGCAGCTCAGCGTGCCGTTCATCAAGAAATTCCATCCCGATCTCGTCGTGGACCATCTGCGCGGCCACGGGCTGGTTTCGGTCTTCGCGTACTTGCCGTTCCTTGTGTTTGTCGTGCTCGTGATTGCCGGCTCCTCGAACGCCGTCAACCTCACCGATGGTCTGGACGGTCTGGCGATCGGCTGCGTCATCGTGGCCGCAAGCGCGCTCACGGTCCTCACGTACATTACGAGCCACGCCGGATTTTCGGCCTATCTCGACATCCAGCATCTCCCGCAGGTCGGCGAATTGACCGTGTTTTGCGGCGCGCTGGTCGGCGCGTCGCTCGGTTTTCTCTGGTACAACGCGCATCCCGCCGAAATATTCATGGGAGACGTTGGCTCGCTCGCCCTCGGCGGCACGATCGGCGTGATCGCCGTCGCGATCAAGCAGGAAATACTCTTGTTTTCGATCGGCGGGGTGTTCGTGCTCGAATTGCTGTCGGTCGTTTTGCAAGTCGGGTCCTTCCGCTTGACCGGCAAACGCGTTTTTCGCATGGCGCCGTTGCACCATCATTTCGAGATGTTGGGCTGGAGCGAATCGAAAATCATCGTGCGCTTTTGGATCGTGGCCATGGTCTTCGCGTTGTTCTCGTTGACCACTTTGAAATTGAGGTGAGTGAGTGAGGCCTGGGATCGAATTGTCGGGGAAGCGCGTTTTGGTGGTGGGCTTGGCCCGCACCGGTATGGCGACGGCCTTGTTCTGTGCGGAGCGGGGCGCGCGCGTTACGGCGAGCGAGGAGCGCGCCGAAGAGCAAATGGCGGAAGCCGCCGCGAAACTTCGCGGGGCCGGCTGCTCCCTCGAATTCGGCGGACACACCACCGCCAGGTTTCTCGATCAGGATTTGATCATTCCCAGTCCCGGCGTGCCCCAGAGCCTGCCGCAGCTCGTGGCCGCGCGCGCCGAGCAAATCCCCGTCTGGAGCGAAATCGAACTGGCGGGACGTTTTCTGCGCGGCCGCATGGTCGCCATCACGGGATCGAACGGCAAGACCACCACGACCGCGCTTACCGGGCATATTCTCGAAGGCGCCGGCATTCCGACCATTGTCGCCGGCAATATCGGCACGCCGCTGATTTCGCGCGTCACCGAAACCAGCGATTCCAGCGTCACGGTCGTGGAAGTCAGCAGCTTTCAACTGGAAATCATTCAGGAGTTTCGCCCCGACGTCGGCGTACTCCTGAATGTCACCCCCGATCATCTCGATCGTCACGCTTCTCTCGAAGCGTACAGCCGCTTGAAGGCGCGCTTGTTCGAGAATCAAACCGAGCAGGACGCCGCGGTCATAAATGCCGATGATCCCGGCGCCGCGCAGTACGCCCCATCGAAGGCGGAGTTGTTCTGGTTCAGCCGGTTGAAACGCGTCGCCAGCGGCGCGTATCTCCGCGCCGACGAGATCGTATTTCGACGCGAAGGCGTCGAAACCGTTCTCCTGCGCCGCCGCGACATCGGCCTGCGCGGCGATCACAACGTCGAAAACGTGCTCGCCGCCGTTTCCGCAGCCGTTCTCGTGGGCGCGCCGCCGCCCGCCATCGCCGCGGGCGTGAGGAGTTTCGCCGGCGTCGAGCACCGCATCGAGTTCGTCGCCGAGATTTCCGGCGTTTCGTATTACAACGACTCGAAAGCCACCAACGTGGACGCCACACTCAAGGCCCTCGACGCGTTTCCCGGAGGCGTGATCGTGATCCTCGGCGGCAAAGACAAGGGCAGCGACTACGGCGTCTTGCGGAAACCGCTGCGCGAACGCGCGCACCTGGTCCTCCTTATCGGCGCCGCGGCGGAAAAAATCGAATCGGAACTGCGCGGCGCCGTGCCCGTCGTCCACGCGGGCACTCTCGATCGTGCCGTGGATGTCGCCTTCGAGCGCGCGCATTCCGGCGAGACGGTCCTGCTGGCGCCCGCGTGCTCAAGTTTCGACCAATTTGAGAATTACGAGCATCGCGGCCGCGTCTTCAAGCAGCTGGTCCACAGCCTAGAGGAACGCCATTCCGGCGGCGCGCTGGCCAAGAAGGAGTGAGCGTGCCGCGCGGCCTCCAGACCGACCGTTGGCTCTTCCTCGCGACGGTCGCGCTTTGCCTGATCGGCGCCGTGATGGTGTTCAGTTCCTCCGCGATGACGGCTCGCGAGCAGTTCGGCAGCAGCTATCACTTCCTCCTGCGCCAAGTTTTGTGGCTGGTCGTAGGACTTGCCGGCATGCTCGGCCTGATGAATCTCGATTACCGCAAGTTCCGCCAGCCGTCGTTCCTCTTCACGGGCATGTTCGTCGCTCTGATTCTCCTGGTGGGCGTGTTCTTTCTGGACCGATCGCACGCCACGCATCGCTGGATTCGTTTCGGGCCCGCGAGCCTTCAGCCGTCCGAGCTGGCCAAGCTCGTGGTGATATTTTTTCTCGCGTGGTTTCTGGAATTGCGGCGCCGGCCGCAGAGTTTCGGCGTCAACGATTGGCGCCACACGCTCTTGCCGGCGCTCGGGCCGGTTCTTCTGCTGGTGGCGCTGGTCGTGTTCGAGCCCGATCTCGGCACGGCGGTGGCGATTTGCCTGATCGCGTTCACGATTCTCTTCGCCGCGGGCCTTTCCTGGACTTACGTCGGCGCCGCCGGCGTCTTCGGCTTGGCAGCGGTCGGTGCGCTGATTCTGGATCGATCGTATCGGTACGAGCGCGTGGTTGCGTTCCTGAATCCGTCGGCCGACCCGCAAGGGCACGGCTTTCAATTGATGCAGTCGCTCATCGCGGTCGGCTCCGGCGGGTTTACCGGCGTCGGCCTGATGGAGAGCAAACAGAAGCTCTTCTATCTGCCGGAAGCAAGCAGCGATTTTATTTTTGCCGTGATTTGCGAGGAGCTTGGTTTTCTCGGCGCCGCGTTCGTGCTGGCGCTCTTCGCCGTATACGGCTGGCGCGGCATTCGCGCCGCCCTGCGGGCGCAAGACGATTTCGGCCGGTTCGTCGCGGTGGGCATCACGGCCATGGTGGTGAGCCAGGCGCTGATCAATCTCGGCGTGGTGCTGGGTATGATGCCGACCAAGGGCATACCGCTGCCGTTCATCAGTTATGGCGGATCGAGCCTGGTGGTGATGCTCCTGGCCACCGGCGTGCTCCTGAATATCAGCCAGCAGACGGATTGATCGCGCGGCGCGGAGTGAGACGATTTGGAGCTACTGATCGCAGGAGGCGGTACGGGTGGGCACGTGTTTCCGGCGCTCGCGGTTGCGCGCGAGTGGATGTCGCGCGGCGAGAACCGCAACGTCGCTTTTGTGGGCACGGCGCGAGGTTTGGAGAACAAACTGGTGCCAGCGGCGGGACTCCCGCTCGAGAGAATCCGCTCGGCGGGATGGAAGGGAATTGGGGGCATGACGCTCTTGAAGAATATTGCGCTTCTGTCGGCGGGGCTTTGGGATTCGGCGGCAATTCTCCGCCGTCGCCGGTATGACGCCGTCTTCGGGGTGGGCGGCTACGCTGCCGGCCCGGTAATGCTCGCGGCCGTGTGGCGAAATCTGCCGACAGTGATTTTCGAGCCAAACGCCGAACCAGGCTTCACGAACAGCGTGCTCGCCAGCATGGTCACGCGGGTCGCCACGGCCTATCCCGCGCAGGCCGAGCGCCTCGGGCGCAAAGCGGTTCTCACCGGATGCCCGGTGCGCGCGGAATTCTTCCGCGCGCCGGTGCGGCAACCCGCGCCGCCGTTTCGCCTCCTCATCACCGGCGGCAGCCAGGGCGCCTCGCGCATCAATCGCGCCGTCGTGGATTCGCTCGACCGGCTCGCCGCGCGAAGAAATCAGATTTCCATCGTTCACCAGACCGGCGAGCGCGACTATAATTCGGTACGCGCGGCGTACGAGAGCCGCGAAATCGCAGCGGAGGTCTTGCCCTTCATCGCCAACATGGCGGAGCAATTTTCCCGGGCCGATTTGATCGTTTGCCGCGCCGGAGCCATCACCGCAGCGGAACTCGCCGCCGCCGGACGCGCCGCCATCTTCATCCCGTTCGGCGCCGCCGCCGATAGCCACCAGTTGCGCAACGCCCAGGAATTCGAGAGTGCGGGCGCAGCGCGGCTGATTCCCGAGCCCCAGCTCTCCCCCGAACGGCTCACGCAGGAGATCTTTGCGCTTCTCGACCAGCCCGCGCGCCTCGCGGAGCTTGCCGCGCGCGCGAAGGGCTTCGCGCGGCCGGATGCGGTGCGCGACATCGTCAATTTGATCGAGCAGGCGGCGCAAACATGATGACAACGTTTCACAAGTTCCGGCGCATCCACATGGTCGGCATCGGCGGCATCGGCATGAGCGGAATCGCCGAAGTCCTGCTCACGCTCGGCTATACGGTTTCCGGTTCGGACGCGAAAGCTTCGGCGATCACCGAACGGCTGCAAAATCTCGGCGCCGAATTCCATGAAGGCCACCGCGCGGAGTACGTTCAGGGCGCGCACGTCGTCGTCGCCAGTTCGGCGATTCGCCGCGATAACCCCGAACTGCTCGAAGCCGCGCGGCTGAAGATTCCCGTGATTCCCCGCGCCGAGATGCTGGCCGAGCTGATGCGGCTGAAATACGGAATCGCAGTGGCCGGGGCGCACGGCAAGACCACCACGACTTCGATGACGGCTTCCGTGCTCGCGGCCGCCGGACTGGATCCCACGTTCGTTGTCGGCGGCCGCGTCAATCACGTGGGCGCGACGGCGCGCTTGGGCCGCGGCGAGTACATGGTCGTCGAAGCCGATGAGAGCGACCGCTCGTTCTTGCTGCTGACGCCGGTGGTCGCCGTCGTCACCACCATCGACCGCGAGCATCTGGACCATTACGCCTCGCTTGAGGAAATTCAGGACGCCTTCGTGCAGTTCGTCAACCGCGTGCCGTTCTACGGCGCCGTCGTGCTCTGCCTGGACGAGCCGAACGTGCAGGCGATTCTCCCGCGCGTGCAGCGGCCGGTGATCACCTACGGCACTTCGAGCCAGGCCGATGTCGTCCTGAGCGACGTGCAGCTTCTCGGGCTCGAAAGTGATTTCCGTTTGACCTATCGCGGCGACGATCTCGGCCGGTTCCACTTGAACGGCCCGCCGGGGATTCACAACGTTCGCAACGCCGCGGCGGCCGCGTCGGTCGCGCTGCACCTCGACGTTCCCCCCGATCTGATTCGGGAGGGCCTCGAGAAATTCACCGGCGTCGGGCGGCGCTTTGAGATCAAAGGCGCCGTCCAGGGCGTCACGCTGATTGACGATTACGGCCACCATCCCACCGAGATTCGCGCCACGCTCGAAGCGGCGCGCGGATGCGGCTACGACCGGCTGCTCGTGCTGTTCCAGCCGCACCGCTACACGCGCACGAAAGCTCTGTGGAACGATTTCTGCCAGGCGTTCAATCAGGCCGATTTGCTCGTTCTGACCGACATCTACCCCGCGAGCGAGCCGCCCATTCCCGGCGTCACCAGCGAGGGCCTAGCCGAAGCGATTCGCGCCGCCGGACACAAGGATGCCGTGCACTGCGGCACGTTGCAGGACGGGATCGAATCGCTGCTTCGGCGCGCGCGTCCGGGCGACGCGATTCTCACGATTGGCGCGGGCAACGTCGGCCGCGCGGCGGGCGAACTGCTGTTGCTGATTGGAGCGCGGGACACCGGCGGCCATGCGGCTCACTGACGCCAATTTGCTCGCCGCATTGCCCGCTCTCGGGGTCGAACGCGTCGCCGGTGCGTCGCTCGCCGAGCGCACTTCGCTCGGAATCGGCGGCAACACGGACCTGCTCCTCATTCGGAAGCACGAGTCGCTGCCGGAACTCGTCCGCCTGTTGCGCGCCGCCGCGATCCCATATCGCTTTATCGGCGGCGGCACCAATCTCCTGATTCCGGACGGCGAATTGCCGTGGATCGTCCTGCAGCTCGCGCGGCGCGACCCGGACATCCGCATCGAGGGCAATTTCGCCTGGATTGACGCCGCGGCCGATCTCGGCCGCACGGTCACGACCTGCGCCAAGCGCGACCTCGGCGGCATGGAAGGGCTGATCGGCGTGCCGGGAACGGTGGGCGGCGCGTTGCGCATGAACGCCGGCGCCTACGGCACCCAAATCGGCGCTTACGTTCGCGAAGTGGAGGTGTTCCGCGCCGCCGCGGGCAAGATCGAGACGCTCCGGGGCGCCGAGATTTCTTTTGAATATCGGCACACTTCCTTCGCGCCCGATGATATTATGCTGGCGGTGAAATTGGAGCTCCCCTCCAAGCCGTTCCTCGAAATTCTCCAAGGGATTCGCATCTGCAATGAGAAGCGGCGTTCGAGCCAGCCGCTGAATCAGAAGAGCGCCGGCTGCATTTTCAAGAATCCGCCGGGCGCCTCCGCCGGCCGCATGATCGACGAGTTGGGCCTGAAGGGGCTGAACGTCGGGGATGCGCGCGTGAGCGATCGTCACGCCAATTTCTTCGTCAACGCCGGACATGCATCCGCCGCGGACATGCTCGCGCTGATCGCGGAAGTCCGCGAACGCGTGCGCAAGGCCTACGGCGTCACCCTGGAGAACGAGGTCATGGTTTGGAACGATTGAGCGTGGAAAAAGTGATGGCCAAAGAGCCGGACAATTTTCCGCCCGAAGCGCTGAACGACGACGAGCCGCGCTACCTTCGCCGGCAGAAACCCGTCGAGGTGCGCCGCAAGTTCGGCCGCAAAACCTGGCCGATCTATCGCCGCGTCCTCGTGGGCGGCGCCGTAACGCTGGCGGGCGTCTTCGTCCTCGGCGTGGCGGCTCGATTTTTCCTATTTTCGCCGACCGTGCGGCTCGCGAGCCTCGATCAGATCGAGGTCGCGGGCAATCATTTCGTCCCGAGCGCGACCGTGGCCGCGGCTTTCGCTCCCGATCTCGGCCGCAGCGTGCTGCGCGTGCCGCTAGAGGACCGGCGCAAAGAATTGGCGGCGATGCCGTGGGTCGCGCAAGCGTGGGTCAACCGCGACTTGCCGAATCGCATTCGCGTCGAACTCGTCGAGCGCACGCCGATCGCATTCCTGCGCCTGCCGAACGACCTTGCGCTGATTGACGCGAACGGCGTGATTCTCGACCGCCCGCTTTCCGCGGAATTTCATTTCCCGGTGGTGAGCGGAATTTCGGATTCCACCCCGGCGGACGCCCGCGCGCTGCGCATGAAGATGTTCGCCGAGTTCATGAAGGACATCGAAATCGTGCGCTCGGACGCGGCCGATCGCATCAGCGAAGCGGATCTTTCCGACGAGCAAGACGTTCGCGCGACACTCACCGGAATCGGGAACGAGGACGGGCCGGTGCTGGTGCATTTCGGCGACTCCGACTTCGGCAATCGCTACCGCCTGCTGGCCGAAAACATCGACCAGTGGCGCCAGAGCGCGGGACGCGTGGATTCGGTGGACTTGCGATTCGCGCGACAGGTGGTGGTGAATCCGGAAAGCGGGACTTCGGCGCGCGCGATGCCCGCGGACGAAGCGGGCGTGAAGTAAACAGAATTTTTGTAGTGCGAGTTTGGGGCCAGGGGAGTTGCAAGGGGAGAGCGGCGGCTTGGCGAAAAAAGACAAGCATCTGGTGGCGCTCGATGTCGGCAGCACGAAAACGTGCGCGCTGATTTGTGAGTGGGATGAAGCGGGACTTCGCTTTCTTTCGATGGGCGCGGCGGACTCGAAGGGGATTCGCAAGGGCCTGATCGTGAATCTCGAGGGCGTGGCGAGCTCCATTCGCCGCGCGCTCGAAGCGGCGGAGAGCGAGGCCCGCGTGCCCGCCGAGCGCGCCGTGGTCGGCATCGGCGGCAGCCACATCCACGGGGTGAATTCGCGCGGCGGCATCACGCTCGGCAACCGCCCGCGCGACGTTCGAGCGCGAAGACGTGAAGCGCGCGGTGGACGCGGCGCGCGGCGTGACGCTGCCGGAAGATCGCGCCGTGCTGCACGTCCTGCCGCAGGAATTTCTGCTCGACGCCCAGAGCAACATTCGCGATCCGCTGGGCATGGTCGGGCAGCGCCTGGAAGCGGACGTGCACCTGGTGACGTGCTCCGCCACGGCGATGCAGAACGTCGTCATCGCCGCCAATCACGCCGGCGTGGAAGTCGCCGACACGGTGCTCGAACCGCTGGCGTCCGCCGAAGCGTGCCTCACCCAGGACGAACGCGAGCTCGGCTGCTGCCTCGTCGAAATCGGTGGCGGCACGACGGGGCTGATCGTCTTCACCGGCGGCGTCGTGCGGCATTCGGACGCGCTCCCGGTCGGCGGGGATCATTTCACGAACGATCTCGCCGTCGGCCTGCGCACGCCGATTCCTGAAGCCGAAAAAGTGAAGCGCGAACAGGCCTGCGTGTGGCGCGGATTACACGGCGAGGACCACGCCATCGAGATCGCCAGCGTGGGCGATCGTCCGCCGCGCACGATTTTTTCGCGTATGGTGCACGAGATCGTCGAACCGCGCGCCCAGGAATTGCTCGCGCTCGTCAGCGACAACCTGCGCCGCGCCGGGCTCGATACGCAGATTCCCGCGGGACTCGTGCTCTCGGGAGGAGGCGCGCGTCTGCGAGGCCTCGTCGAACTGGCCGAGCGCGCATTCAGTTTGCCGGTGCGGCTGGCGGCGCCGCACGGGATCGAAGGTATGCCGGAAGAGTTGTCCCAGCCCGAATACTCCACCGGCGTAGGACTGCTGATGTACGTGGCGCGCGCCCGGCGGCAAGCGCCCGCGCAGCAGCAAACGCTGATGGGAAAATTCAAGAGCATGTTCGCGGGCTCGTAGGGGATCGGTGGGAAAAGCGTCCTGCGACATCGGGGGGAGAAAAGCATGACGGCAAAGGATACGGGCATTCGGATGTCGTTCAGCGACGACCACAACCAGGGCGCGCGGATCAAAGTGATCGGCGTCGGCGGGGGCGGATCGAACGCGGTGAACCGCATGATTCGCGCCAAGGTGGAAGGCGTCGAATTCATCGCGGCCAATACGGACCTGCAGGCGCTGAAGCTCTCGCAGGCCTCCGTGAAATTGCAATTGGGCGCGAAGCTCACCAAGGGACTCGGCGCGGGCGCGAATCCCGAGATCGGCCGCAAAGCCGCCCTCGAAGACACCGAGAAGATTATCGAAGCCCTCGAAGGCGCGGACATGATTTTCCTCACCGCCGGCCTCGGCGGAGGCACCGGCAGCGGCGCCGCGCCCGTAGTGGCTTCGCTCGCGAGCGAACTCGGCGCGCTGACCGTCGCCGTCGTGACAAAACCCTTTGCGTTCGAGGGCAAGCGGCGCATGGTCCAGGCCGAGCAGGCGCTCGCGGAACTCATCGGCTGCGTGGACACCGTCATCGTGATTCCGAACGAGCGGCTGATGGATACCGTCGAGCGCGGCACCAGCTTCTTTGAGGCGTTTCGCATCGCCGACGACATCCTGCGCCAGGCCGTGCAGGGCATCAGCGACATCATCACCGTCCCCGGCATCATCAATCGCGATTTCGCCGACGTGAAAACGATCATGCACGGCCAGGGTTACGCCGTCATGGGCACGGCCGTCGCCTCCGGCTCGAACCGCGCTATTGACGCCGCGAATCGCGCCATCAATAGCCCGCTTCTCGAAGACAATTCCATCCAGGGCGCGCAGGGAATTCTCATCAACGTCACCGGCTCGTCCAGCCTCACGCTGCATGAAGTCCACGAAGCCAGCTCCATCATCCAGAAAGCTGCGCACGAAAACGCGAACATCATCTTCGGCGCTGTCCAGGACGACGCCATGAAGGAGTCCGTGAAGATCACGGTCATCGCCGCGGGATTCCGCGAAGCCGCGCGGCATTCGCAGCACCAGCGCCCGTCGTACATGCCGAAAACGTGGAGAGCGTCGCGTCCGGATCACATGCCCGCGGGAGATGAGCGGCCCAACGTCGTGGACCAGGTCCGCCAAAACGTGAACGAGGTCATCAACCAGCAGGACGTTGCCGCCGACGATCTCGACGTCCCCACATTCCTCCGCCGCGCGCCGCAAAAAGCCTGACCGCGATCGCGAAGTGTCCCCTGTAGGGGCGGAGCTTGTCTCCGCCCGCGTGGCGGGTGGCAGGGCGTTTCGCGTTTCTTACTCTCGGGATCTCAAGTCACTCCGCAGCGTTTCTGCGCGTGCTAAGCCGCCGATTGTTTGTTGAGGAGTGCGGTGAAGGTGCGCGAGACTCGCGGCGCATCCGCCACTGTGAATCCTTGCTGCTGGGCCGCTAGAAGTGTGCTCGCAAAGTCTTCTTTGCTGACGTGTCCCGTGGGTTCCCCCAGAAGAACCCTCGCCGAGGGCTTGATGGCGGAGAAAAGTTCGGCAAACAGGGCCGCGGGATCGGGGACTTCGTGGACAACGTACCAAACCAAAGCGAAATCAAGCGTCCCAGAAAGCGTCTTCAGCGCGGGCTCGTTCTGTCCGCAGAGGCGAGTCTCGATCCGGCCGGCCACTCCCGCTCTCCGAGCGCGCTTCTCGAGCCTCCTCAACATTTTTTCCTGCATGTCCACGCAGATTACCTTTCCGGCCGACCCAACCATTTGTGCCATAGGAATGCTGAAGAAGCCCATGGCGCTGCCAAAATCGAGGACTTGCATTCCTTCTTTGACGTATGGCGCCAGTATTGTCCGAGGATTCTGCGTGAGCTTTCTGAGCGGGCTCGCCAGGAGATACCCGATCCATACGGGACACACTCTCTGTGACATCGCTTCTCCTCAATGGGCGCTGCCGGCGGACGGATCATCCGTATTGGATTGGGCGGGCGGCCGGAGTTTCCATCGGCCGTGAATCCAACGCGGGCACAACACTCCTGTTCTAAGGCATCGTATCAAGAATGGTCTGGAGGGCGTTCGATCTTTGCGCGTGCCCTGCCTACCGGCGGGCAGGCGCAAAGGCGGGGCCTGTGGCCGACGCGGCTACTTTGACCGCTCGAAGGTCATGTGAACATCTTCGGCACTCAGCGCGGCGGGAGACTCATCCGGCAAGAGGGTAGTGACAGCGGTTTCTAGTTCGTAGGCCGTTTCAGCGTCCTGTGGATAATTGAAAAGTTTGATGTCGGCGGTAAAGCGATTGACCGAGCCCGCGGCGTCGCTCAACCCGTCCGAGATGCGCGCCGCCACCAGACGCGCGTCCTGCGAGCTCATCCCATGAAGAATGATTCCGAAGGCGCCCTTCAGGAAATTGTACAGCGAGTCCTCCGGCTTGAGTTTCCGGGAGATAGCCATGGCCGCATCACCGATCGTGGCCGTGACCTCTGCTGGATCTTTGATGCCCGCGGCCGGGGTCAGCCGGATGACCACGACGGAGAGACCTTCACCGCTATTCGACGATCGCTTGCACTCCATCAAAAGCCGGTCCTGAAATCGGCTCATCCCCGGAAGGGCTTTCAGCAGATCTTGACTCGCCTGAACGTGGAGCTCGGAATATCGTAATTGCGCGCTCGAAACCTCTCGCCGAAGCCGCCGCACCACAAGCTGCCGGTCGAGCAAATACCCGAACAGGAGGAGGCACAGGCCGCAAAAGCTGAAGAAGAGAATCTTTGTGGTTGTGGCGCTGAAATAAACCGGATGCTCGGTCACATCCGGATACATCACGATGGCCAGACCGGCGCCAAGAACCAAAATGCTGACGAGCGAGAGGATGGCAAGTTGAAATTCTCTTTTCCCGGCACTCGCAGAATCCACGCGATCGAATACCTGCATCGGAATCCACCTCGCAGCACCACCTCCGAAGAGACGGTTAACAGTAAGCTTACCCCCGAACCTGCAGGCAGCCTGAAATTAGCGCCTCGAATTGCCGCAAGAGACACCTGGGCGTGTCGGTTATGAATTCTACGTCCCACTCATTTGGTATTCAGCCCGCCTCTCGACCGCCCGCGAATTCGACACGATCCCGCATCCCTGTTTCAAACGCGGGCGTTGACGCGGAATCTTGTGGAAACCCCGTCTTCGCGCGCAGCTTCTGCTGCTTGGAAATTTTCTCGTGTAGACTGGCCGCGTGCAGGAGCGAGTCAGAGTTCGCAAGGACGTCCTAACAGCGATGCTGGCGCAGACGCGCAGTGCCGGCGGTGCGGAATGCTGTGGCTTGCTGGCGGGACGCGACGCCGCGATCACGCGGCTCTTACCAGCGCGAAACGCCGCCCGGCGTCCGGAGAGCGAGTACGAAATCGCGCCGGAGGAATTGTTTCGGCTGATGCGCGAGATTCGCGGTGCGGGACTCGAGATGCTCGGCATCTACCATTCGCATCCCTCGGGCGGCAATTCTCCATCCGCGAGCGACATCGGGCGGGCGTTTTATCCCGACGCAGCTTACTTCATCGTGTCGCCGCGCGAGGACGCAGGGCGGGCGGTGCGGGCGTTTGCGATTCGCGACGGCGCGGTTGCGGAACTGGAAATCGTTCCGGATTGAAACGAAGAAGACCCGCACTCTTGCGCGGCGGGCAGGCGCGCAGCGGCGCTCCCAGCCGTGCAAGACCTAGTGAGCCGCGCCACGGCGTCCGTTGAGGACGTTGTAATAGACCTGGTGGACCTGTTCGGCGGAGCGGCGCCAGGAATACTGCTCGACCTGCTCGTAGCCGCGACGGACCAAAGTGCGGCGGAGTGCGTCGTCGGTGAGGATTTGCACGATTCCGCGCGCGATTTCGAAGACGTTCTCCGGATTCACGCGCAGCGCGGCCTCGCCGAGCACTTCCGGCATGGCAGAGATGTTCGAGGCCAGCACGGGCGTGCCGTGAGCCATGGCTTCCAGCGGCGGGAAGCCGAACGCTTCATAGAGAGATGGAAACAGAAACGCCCGAGCGCGCGCATAAAAAACGCGCAGCACCGGCAGCGGCACGAATCCCAGGAATCGAACGTCGCCGCGAATGCGCGAGCGGACGACGGCCCGGCGCAGATCGGAATGTTCGGCGAGCGCGTTGCCGATGAGCAGCAACTTTAGATTCGCGTATTCGGGATGGGATTGCAGCTCGGACTTGGCGACAGCAAACGCCTCGATGAGGCGCGGGAGATTCTTTTGCTGCTTGATGCTGCCGGCGTAAAGGACGTAGGGATCGTTGACCGCGTGGCGTTCGAGGAGGAGATCCGCGTCGGGCGAGAGCGGCTGCGTGCGGAAGCCGTCGTCCACGGCATTGTAAATAACTTCGATTTTGCCCTCGTCCACGGCAAAAGTGCGCGCGAGATCGCGCCGCGAAGTCTGGGAGACGGTGATGATGCGCGCGGCGTGGCGCAAGGCGCGGCGCGCGAAAAAAAGGCGGCCGGCCTGCACGAGAGGCATGGTGCCGCGCGCGGGCTGGAGCAACTCGGTGAGGTCGTGGACGGTGATGATCA
This sequence comes from Terriglobia bacterium, assembly GCA_963819015.1. Taxonomy (GTDB): domain Bacteria; phylum Acidobacteriota; class Terriglobia; order Acidiferrales; family UBA7541; genus DASPOJ01. The sequence goes on along the minus strand of CAWFUN010000003.1, from coordinate 27,419 downwards.
TTTTGGTTGGGGCGATCGCCGGCGCGTAAAACCAGGGCATGTGAAGCAAGTCCACGCGGCCGCGGATCTTGAAGGGCAGCGCGAAGTGAGTGTGAAACGACCCGGGCGCGGGCAGGTATTCGAGGAACTCGAAATTTTCAGGCAGTGGCGAGCAAAGCTCGAAGTGGCGGCGCTGGCCGATGAGCAGATAGTCGGTGTCGCGATCGATCTCCGCGAGGTTGTGAAGGATGTTGCGCGTGTAGGTGCCGTAGCCGAAATCCCCGGCGCGACGTATATCGATCGCGACGCGCATCAGAGAGCGCGACTCAGCGCGCGGGCCCTTTCCACCGGCGCGTATAGAGCGGGAACCGCGATGCGAGCGCGGCGACTTCGGCGCGGACGCGGCGTTCGACTTCGGCGTCGCCGAGATGCGTGAGCACGTCGGCAATCCATCCGGCGATGGGGGCCATCTCCGCCTCGCGCATCCCGCGCGTCGTGATCGCGGGAGTGCCCAGGCGGATGCCGCCCGCCACCATCGGCGGCGTGGGATCGAACGGGATCGCATTCTTGTTGACCGTGATTCCGGCGCGATCGAGCGCGGGCTGTGCATCCTTGCCCTTGATGCCGCGCGAGTAAAGGTCCACAAGGAAAAGATGATTGTCGGTGCCGCCGGAGACGATGCGGAAGCCGCGGGCGGCAAGTGCGGCCGCGAGCGCGCGAGCGTTCTTGACGATTTGCTGCTGATAGCCGCGGAATTCGGGCTGCATCGCTTCGAGAAACAGACGGCCTTGGCGGCGATGATGTGCATGTGCGGGCCGCCCTGCGTGCCGGGGAAGAGAATGCGATCGACATCCTTCGCGCGCGCTTCCTTGCAGAGGATGAGGCCGCTGCGCGGGCCGCGCAGAGTCTTGTGCGTGGTGGTGCTGACGTAGTCGGCGTGGGGAATCGGGCTGGGATGCACGCCCGCGGCCACGAGGCCCGCGATGTGCGCCATGTCTACGAAGAGCAGCGCGCCGATCGAACGCGCAATCTCCGCCATGCGCGCAAAATCAATGATGCGCGAATACGCGCTCGCGCCGACGACGACCATCTTCGGGTGATGCTCTTCGGCGAGGCGCGCGAGTTCGTCGTAATCGATCGTTTCGGTGTCCTTGCGGACCCCGTAGGCAACGAACTTGTACATGATGCCGCTGAAATTCAGCGGATGGCCGTGCGTCAGGTGGCCGCCGTGGGCGAGATTCATGCCGAGCACGGTGTCGCCCGGCTTGAGCGCGGCCATGTACACGGCGACGTTGGCCTGCGTGCCCGAATGCGGCTGGACGTTTGCGTGCTCCGCGCCGAAGAGTTGCTTGGCACGATCGATCGCGAGCTGCTCGGCCTGGTCGGCGAATTCGCAGCCGCCGTAGTAGCGCCTGCCGACCGAGCCTTCCGCGTACTTATTGGTGAGGACCGAGCCCATCGCTTCGAGTACAGCCTCGGAGACGAAATTCTCCGAGGGAATCAGTTCGAGGCCGGTGGCTTCGCGCTCGGCTTCCGCGCGCAGAATTTCCGCGACTTGCGGGTCCACCTCGTGAAGCGTCGCAGTCATTCGGTCGGTGGACTGTGCGATCTCGCTCATCCGTGTGGGTTCCTTTCTGTTTCTTGCAGGATTGGCGCGGCTACTCTCGTTCTTTGTCCATCTCGTTCACTTTCTCGACGCGGCGCTCGTGGCGTCCGCCGAGGAATCTCGCGCCCAGAAAATCTTGCACGATCTCGACGGCCTGCGCGTCGTTCACAACGCGCCCGCCCATCGTGAGCACGTTGGCGTCATTGTGTTCGCGCGCCAGGCGCGCCGTCGTCGCATCGTGTGCCAGCGCCGCCCGGATGCCTTCGACTTTGTTCGCGGCGATGGACATGCCGATTCCCGTGCCGCACACGAGGATGCCGAGTTGATTCTCGCCTCTGGCGACGCGATCCGCAACTTTCTTGGCGAAATCGGGGTAGTCCACCGACTCCTCGGACCACGTGCCCTCGTCGTCCACGCTGTAGCCCGCGCCCTGCAGGAATTTCCTCAGGGTCTCTTTGAGATGGTAGCCGGCGTGATCGGCGCCGACGGCGATGCGCGGCTTAGTTTCGGAATCGGTCATGCGGGTTAAAGTAAGCTGCATTCTAGCAGGTGCGCGGGCAAGACCAAAGGCCGGTGAGTGCCGTTTGCACGGCTGCTCGGGCGCGTTGACAGCACTGGTGGGCTCCATTAGGCTGTGAAGTTTGGTGAATGCGGGGCGTGACGCTCTGTGGCGTGCGGCCGAGGGCGGGCGCTCTCAACCCGAATTATCCTCAGGGGAAAATCGAGCAAAGGAATCGCGGAGAACGAATGGCTGAACAGAAATTGCCGACGCGCGCGGAAGATTTCTACGAGTGGTACAACCAGCTCGTGCTGAAGGCCGAGCTGGCGGACTACGCGCCGGTGCGCGGCTGCATGATCGTGCGGCCGTACGGCTGGGCGCTGTGGGAAAACATTCAGCAGGCGCTCGACCGCCGGTTCAAGGCCACCGGGCACGTGAACGCGGCGTTTCCGCTGCTGATTCCGAGGAGCTTCATCGAGAAGGAAAAATCGCACGTCGCGGGTTTTTCGCCCGAGCTGGCCGTGGTGACGCATCGGCGGCGGCGAAAAACTCGAAGAGCCGCTGGTGATCCGGCCGACTTCGGAGACGATCATCGGCCACGCGTACGCGAAATGGATTCAGTCCTACCGCGATTTGCCGGTGCTGATCAATCAGTGGAACAGCGTGGTGCGCTGGGAGCTGCGCACGAAACTCTTCCTGCGCACGCTGGAATTTTTCTGGCAGGAGGGCCACACGGCGCACGCCACGTTTGAGGAGGCCGAGGCACGAAACGCGACAGATGCTCGACATCTACACCGACTTCGCGGTGAATGAAGCGGCGGTCCCGGTGATCCCCGGGACGGAAGTCGGCATCCGAGCGATTTGCGGGCGCGGACCAGACGTATTCGATCGAAGCGATGATGGGCGACGGCAAGGCGCTGCAGGCGGGCACGTCGCACAACCTCGGGCAGAATTTCGCGAAAGCGTTCGAGATCCGCTATCTCGATCAGGCAGGCGCGCTGCAATATTGCTGGACGACTTCGTGGGGCCTTTCGACGCGGTTCATCGGGGCGATCATCATGGTGCACGGCGACGATCAAGGGCTGGTCCTGCCGCCGAAGCTGGCGCCCTTCCAGGTGGTGATCGTGCCGATTTGGAAGACGGACGCCGAGCGCGCGCTGACGCTCGAAGCAGCCGCGAAGGTGCGTGCGGCGCTGGTCGAAGCGGGCCTGCGCGTGAAGACCGACGAGCGCGAGGGCATCAGCCCCGGCTTCAAATTCAACGATTGGGAGATGCGCGGCGTGCCGCTGCGCATCGAAATTGGGCCGAAGGACGTGGCGAAGGGCACCGTGGTGCTGGCGCGGCGCGACAAGCCCGGCCGGGAAGGGAAGTCTCCGGCGCCGCAGGCGGGAATCGTGGCCGCGGTGACGGAAGCGCTCGGCGCGATTCAGAAATCGCTGCACGAGCGCGCGCTGGCCTTCCGCGAGGCGCACACGCTCGAGCCACGCGATTTCGAGCAGTTCAAGATCGCGGTTGAAACGGGATTCGCGCGCGCCTTCTGGTGCGGCGACGCGAAGTGCGAGGAAGAAATCAAGGAAATCACTAAGGCCACGATGCGCTGCATCCCGCTGGACGTGGAAGGCCGCAAAGGAAGTTGCATCTTCTGCGGCAAACCGGCCAGTGAGCGCGCAATTTTCGGCCGCGCCTACTGACCGCCCGCCCCCATCGTGGCCCGGTTTGTGCCGTCCCCTCCGGGACTCGCAGAGTTAACTGCGTGGAATCACTTGGCATCGGCTCGTGTCGACACGCCTTCGGGCCGGTGCTAGCATCACCTTGACATGCGTCAACCGCTAAGGGGCTCGAGTGGGCCAACGCAACCTCGGCAGGCCGTTCTGCCCGCAATTCCGGGCCAACGTGCCTGCGCCAGCGGGGCGGCAGTGAATTTGCGCGGACAGCGGGGCGGCAGCAGGCTGAAACTCATTATCTGGCTGCTCGTCGTACTCAGCTTCGGTTACGTCTGCGTGAAGGTCGTGCCGGTCCTGTTCGCAAGCTATAAGTTTGAGGACTCCGTTCAAACTACCGCGCGGATGGCCCCCGTGTCTCACCAGACCGACGACGATTTAAAAAAGACAATCGTGCAGGCCGCACAGGATAACGACTTGCCGGTAACGGCCGACGAGATTCAGGTTGTCCATAAGGGGTATAGCGTGGAGATTTCGGTGGAGTACTCCGTGACGGTGGACCTGCGCGTCTACCAGTGGACACTCCATTTTCATCCAGACTCAACCGGCAGCCCCATCTGAGTCGTCATCCCGGCCTTCCCCGCAGGCCGCGGGACGCATGATCGGTCTCCAGCCCTCCTCAGATACCGCCCCAAGTATTTGAAATTGAAGGTGATGCAGCCGTGCTCAGCCCTCCGCGGCCCGAACACATGAACGGGTAGCCCGCGACGCCGAACGCGGACACGGAATTGCACGGAGATATTTCGGCGTGGGACGTGTACACTTTCCCGCTGTGGGAAAGTCGCATCCTACTTAGCAGCGAGAACAGTGCGGCGGAATGAGGTCAGGTCTTGGTGCGAATACGGATTCACCGGGGTTTTTCGACGGGGCTGTCGATCTTGGGCGCGATCCTCCTGGCCATCCTGGCCGGGATCGGCGTCTTCGGCTACTACTGGATTCACTTCGGCCACATGATTGACGCGCGGCTGGCTGGCCGCGTCGACCAGACCACCGCGCGAATCTACGCCGCTCCCGAGGAAATTTCGGTCGGGGAGTCCATGACCTCGGGGGAGTTGGCGGCCCGCCTGCAGCGCGCCGGCTACACCGAGAGTGAAATCGAGGGCGCGCCCGGACTCTACAAGATCGACAACGAGACGGTCGAGATTCACCCTTCGCAGGATTCCTACTTCAACGGCAACAACGCGTTGCGTGTGAATTTCGACGGGCCGAAGATCGAACGCATTCGCGCGCTCGATTCGGACCGGGAAGTGAGCGACGCGGAAATCGAGCCGGAGTTTCTCACCAATTTGTTCGACAGTTCGCGCACCAAGCGCCGCATGGTGCGCTACGACGACATCCCCAAAGTGCTGCGGGACGCCCTGCTTTCGGCCGAAGACAAGCGCTTCTTCGAGCACCCCGGCTTCGATCCGGTGCGCATTCTGGGAGCCGCCTGGGCGGACCTGCGGCACGGCCAAGTGGAGCAGGGAGCCAGCACGCTCGACATGCAGGTGGCGCGCAGCTTTTTCTTTACCACGGAGCGGACGTGGAAGAGAAAAGTCGCGGAGACGATGGTGGCGCTCGAATTGGAGCGGCGCTTCTCGAAACAGCAGATTTTCGAGATGTACGCCAATGAGATTTATCTCGGCAACCGCGGCAGTTTCGCGATTCACGGCTTCGCCGAAGGCTCCTACGCCTATTTCAATAAGGACATCCACGATTTGACTTTGGGCGACGCGGCGTTTCTCGCGGGAATCATCCGCGCGCCCAATCGCTACTCGACCGCCGACCGCCGGCCCGACCGCGCCGATGAGGCGCGCAACCGCGTGCTCGCGCAGATGCTCGAGAACGGCATGATTACGCCGGACCAAGAGAAGACCGCGCTGAAGACGCCATTGCATCTGGTCAGCGGAGGCATCGAGGGGAGTTCCGCGCCGTATTTCGTGGACATGGTAAAGGACCACCTCCTTGATCACTTCTCCGAGGCGGACCTTCTCTCCGAGAGTTTGCGCGTTTACACGACGCTCGACCAGGATCTGCAGGAAGCGGCGACGCAGGCGGTCCAGATCGGGGTCAAGAATTTGGACGATGAGCTCGCCAAGAAATACGCGCGGTGGCGGAAGAAGGGCGACAACGCCGAGGCGCAGGTCGCGATCATCGTGATCGATCCGCGGACGGGTGAGATCAAGGCGCTCGTCGGCGGGCGGGACTACGGGCAAAGCCAGCTCAACCACGTGCTGGCGCGGCGCCAGCCTGGCTCGGCGTTTAAGCCGTTCGTGTACGCGGCCGCGTTTCAGAGCGGCGTGGACGGCACTCAGCCGGTCATTACCCCGGCGACGACGGTGGAGGATGAACCGACCACGTTCGATTTCGACGGCAAGGAATACACGCCGAACAACTACGGCGAAGAATTTCGCGGAACGGTGACGCTGCGCGAGGCGCTGACGTTTTCACTGAACGTCGCGACGGTGAAGGTGGCCGAAATGATCGGTTACGATCACGTCGCCAGCATGGCGCGGCAGGTGGGTCTCGATCCGAACATCCAGGCGACTCCCGCCGTGGCGCTGGGCGCGTACGAAATGACGCCGATGGAAGTCGCGGCGGGTTACACGGTTCTTGCCGACGGCGGAATTCGGGCCGAGCCGATGTTCCTGAGGACCGTCGTCAACGCCGACCGCTCGGTTCTCGAGCGCAATGAGCCGCGCACGCACCAGGCGATGGATCCGCGCGTGGCCTATCTGGTGACGAATATTCTCGAGGACGTCATCAATCACGGCACGGGCTATCCCGTGCGCGCGCGCGGGTTCACGCTCCCCGCCGCCGGCAAGACCGGCACTTCGCGCGACGGCTGGTTTGCGGGCTACACGTCGAACCTCGAGTGCATCGTCTGGGTCGGTTTTGACGACAACCGCGACCTCGGCCTTTCCGGCGGCAATTCCGCCGCCCCGATCTGGGCGGAATTCATGAAGCGCGCGGCCTCGCTTCCGGCGTATCGCAACATGCAGCCGTTTGTTCCTCCGGACGGCGTCATGACGGTGACCATCGATCCGGACACGCTCCAGCTGGCCACGCCGCAATGCCCGGTCACGCGCGATGAAGTCTATGTCCGCGGCACCGAGCCGACGGAATTCTGCTACAAGCACGGCGGGCGCATGTTCGCGCAAGAGCCCTCGGCTGCCTGGCTCGCTCGCATCTTCGGCGGTGCGAACAACGTGCCGGCGCCTCCCTCCGGAAACGGTTCACAGCAGCCCAATGCCACCACGAGTTCCGGCGCTGGAGAGCCGAACGCGCCGCAACAGCCTGGAGCCGATGCGGCGAAGAAAAAGACCCTGCTGCAGCGCATTTTTGGTATCTTTGGTAACAGTAACAATTCGAATCGGAAAGATACTAGCCCGCCGAAACAGGGTACGGACAATCCGCAGCCCTGAAATCTCTAGAGGAGGGGAATCGCCATGAAATTGGTCCTTTGGACGGCGGTTGCCTTCACGATCTCACTCAGCAGCTTCACGGCGCGTGCGCGGTCTTCAAACGCTCCGCAAGCGCCGCAAACTCCCGCCGCCGACTCGACCGCGCAGCAACAGCCGGCTGTTGACACTACGCCGAAGACGCCGCTGCAAATTGACGAGGCGCGTGCGCAGATACTCCTCGCGGAAAAACGCTACGTGGAGGCTATCCGGGCCTACAAGAAGCTGGTCGCCGAACAGCCGGGCAATGCCCGATTCGCCAACATGTTGGGCGTGGCCTACCAGCAGAATAGCGAACTGGCGAAGGCCCGCGGCGCCTACCAGCGGGCCTCCAAGGACGACCCGACCTTCGCCGATCCGGTCAACAATCTCGGCACGACCTGGTATCAGGAAAAGAAATACCGGAAGGCCGAGCGCGCTTACCTGAAAGCTTTGCAAATCGATCACAACCTGGCGCCGGCCTACGCCAATCTCGGCTTTGCGTATTTCTCGGACCGCCAATATCCGGAGGCGATGGATTCGTTCAACCGGGCCCTCGCGCTCGACCCCAACGTTCTCGAGGCCGGCGGGCGAGGCGGCTCGGTGCTGCAGGATCACACCGTGTCCGACCACGGAATGTTTAATTTTCTCCTTGCGAAGACTTTCGCCGAACGCGGCGATGCCACTGTGTGCGCCCAGTATCTTCTTAAAGCGGTGGACGAAGGTTATCCCGACGTCGCTAAGGTCAAGACGGATCCTTCGTTCGCAAAGGTCATTGCGGACCCGGGCGTCCAAGCGGTCTTGCAACGCGCGGCGTCGCAACCAAACAGGCCTGCCGGAGCGCCGGGTAGCTGAGGCTCGCGCCGGGCCGCCCGCGCGTTTGCCGCGCTTCTGTTAGAATGGCGCACCGATGGCCCCGCGGTGTCTTCAGGTCGCCGTGCTGGTAGCGCTGGCTGCGTCGCTGGCGTGTTTCGGGTCATTGTCGTCGGGCGCGCCGCAATCGGCGGCCCCCTCGTCGCAAAATTCTGCTCCGATCGTTGCGCCGCGCGTCCGCACCATTCTTGTTTTCCCGTATGAAAACGGCAGCCGCAATCCGAATCTCGATTGGCTCTGCGAAGCACTCGCGGAGCTGACCATCGAGCGCCTGCAAGGCCCGCGCAGGTTCGTTCTCGCGCGAGAAGACCGGCTGGAGGCGTCCGAGCGCATGGGGCTCCCCGCCTCGGCAAATCTCAGCCGCGCCACGATGATTACGCTTGGCGAAGATGCGGACGCCGACGCGATCGTCTTTGGCCGTTTCACCTCGGATGGCAAAACGATTTCTCTGACCGCCCGCGCCTTGCAACTCGCGCCGCCTTCGCTTTCCGCCTCGTTCTCCGCGAGGACCGCGCTGCCGGACCTCCTGAGCGCGCAGTTGCAAATTTCCGGCGCTTTGCTGTGCGCGATCTCGGCGGAAGCGTGCCCCTCGGGCGCGCCGCCGTCCGATTTTTTCGCTCCCGGGCGGCCGCCATCGCGCCTGGACGCGGTCCGGCAGTATGTCCGCGGCCTGGAAGACTCGAACGAGGACGATCGCATCGCCGATCTGCGCGATGCCGCGCGGCTCGAAGCGGATTGGGACGCCCCGGCCTTCGCGTTGGGTATCGCGTTCTACCGGAGGCACGATTGCGAATCGGTGTTGGTTTGGCTTTCCCGCGTCCCTCCTGGCGGGCGTCATGGCGCCGAAGCCGGCTTTGACGCCGGCGTATGTCATCTTCTGGGGCATGACCCGGTGCGCGCGGAATCCGCATTTGAAGCCGTCCTCCAGCAGCCGCGCCCCGGGAGCGAAATGCCGCCCGATTCGCCCGAAGCGCGCAATAATCTAGGCGTTGCACAGGCGGAGCTGGGAAGGTTTACGGACGCCATCACGCAATTCGAAAAAGCGGCGCAAGTTGAAGCCAGCACGGCGAATTTCTGGTTCAATCTCGGCCTGGCTCAGTTTCTCGCGGGCCGCGCGACGGAAGCTCTTGCCTCGCTGCAGCGCGCCGCGCAACTTACGCCGCAGGATTCCGGCATACGGAGCGCTGCGGACGAAATACAAAGGGCAAACGCAGGCGGCGCAGGAAGCCCGCCCAACCAGGCGTCGTTTGTGGCGCGCATGAGGATTTCAGAACGATTCGATCGCACCTGGCTGCGGCCTTCGGCGGAGCCGGCAAGCGCACGCGATGCGTCCGGCCGCGGCCGAGCCCGGTTCGAGGCCAGTCAGCTTGAGAGGCGAATGGGAGAATTACGATGAGCTCACACGGAAAGAAGGAAGCAAGCGGAGCGCAACACGCCATGCTCCTGGCTATTATCTTGAGCGCCGCGGCCCTGGCGATGCTCATGCCCACGCGAGCGCGCGCGCAGCAGGGAAGCGGCGGCACGCCCCAAGTTGTCGTGCTGCGCATCGACAATGAGGTCGATCCCATTCTCGCCGAATATCTGGACGACGGCATCGGCCAGGCGGCGAGAATGCACGCGAGCCTCATTCTGATTACGATGGACACGCCGGGCGGGCTTGAGGAGTCGATGATGGACATCATCCGGCACATTCTTGATTCTCCCGTTCCCGTTGTCGTGTACGTTTCGCCTTCGGGCGCGCGCGGGGCCTCGGCCGGATTTTTCATTCTGCTTTCGGCGGACGTTGCTGCCATGGCGCCCGGAACGCACGCGGGCGCGGCCTCGCCGGTGATGGAACTGTTCGGGACGCCGGTGAACATGGACGAAACCATGAAAAAGAAAATCCTGAACGACGCCACCGCGTACCTGCGCAGCTACGCTAGCAAGCGCGGACGCAACTCCGCGCTGGCCGAAACCGCGGTGACTGACGCGAAGGCCTTCACGGAAACCGAGGCGCTCGACGGCAAGCTCGTGGACCTGATCGCCAAGTCGCCGGCGGACCTGCTCGCGCAACTCGACGGCCGCACCATTACGCGCTTCGACGGTCACACCGAACGGCTGACGCTCGCGAACGCGCAGCTTGTCGCGGTCGGCATGTCCACGCGACAGCGGTTCCTATCGCGCGTGATTCAGCCGGACTTCTTTTTCATCATGCTGATCGTCGCCGTGATCGGCATCTACACCGAGTTCACGCATCCGGGGATGGTGGCGCCCGGCGTGATCGGGGGGATCGCGGCGGTGCTGGCCCTGTTCGCGATGCACATTCTTCCTGTAAACTTCGCGGGATTGCTGCTGATCGCTCTGGCCCTTGGGCTGTTCATCCTGGAGGCTAAGTTCGCGGGCCACGGCGTTCTGGCGGTAGGCGGTATCGTCGCGATGCTGCTGGGAGCATTGATGCTGATTCGATCGCCGCTGACGGGAGCGGGCGTCAGCCTGGGCGTCGCCCTGGGCGTGACGCTGCCGTTTGCCGTCATCATCATTTTTCTGATGCGGCTGGTATTGCGGTCGCGCCGTTGGAAACGCGCCACGGGCCGCGAGCAACTGGTGGGCGGGGAAGCGGAAGTGACCGAGGCGCTGGCAGCCTCGGACTCGAAGGCCGGATTTTCCGGCATGGTGCGATTGCATGGAGAGTTGTGGCACGCTGTGTCCGAGCAGGCGATCGCCGCTGGGACGCGCGTGCGCGTCACGCGCGTCGAGGGCTTGACCGTTCACGTGCGCCCCGCGGCGTAAGTTACGGGGCGAGTCCCGAAACGATTTGAGGAGTAGCAAGCAGAGTTCACTGCGGAAGAGGCCACGGCCGGAAGGAACCGGCCGCTGAGGAGAATGCTATGGATTACGGCTTGATCGGTGCTGTCGTCGTGGTGGTGATTTTTCTGATCTGGATTTGGAACTCGATCTACATCATCAAGGAATGGGAGCGGGGCGTCGTTTTGCGGCTGGGCCGGTTGCTCCCCGAGGCGAAGGGGCCGGGAGTGCGGCTGGTCTTCTGGCCGATCGAAGTGCTGTACCGGATCTCATTGCGAATCGAGACGCTGGACGTTCCTCCGCAGGACATCATCACGCGCGACAACGTTTCCGTGAAAGTGAACGCCGTCGCGTATTTCCGCGTGGTGGACGCCAACCTCGCGCTTTCGCAGGTGCAGAACTATCTCTACGCCACGTCGCAGAAAGCGCAGACGACGCTGCGCAGCGTGGTCGGCCAGTTCGAGCTCGATGAGATCCTCGCCGAGCGCGAAAAGGTTAACAGCCGTTTGCAGGTGATCCTTGACCAGGATACCGAGCCTTGGGGTATTAAGGTAACGAAGGTTGAAGTCAAGCAGGTGGACATTCCCGAGCAGATGCAGCGCGCGATCGCCCGTCAGGCTGAGGCCGAGCGCGAACGGCGCGCGAAAGTCATCCACGCCGACGGCGAATTGCAGGCTTCCGGGAAACTGGCCGAAGCCGCTGCCATGCTTGAGACGCAGCACTCTGCGATTCAACTTCGGTACCTGCAGACCTTGACCGAGATCGGCGTCGAGAAAAACACGACGATTGTTTTTCCGCTGCCCATCGACATCATCAACTCCTGGGTCAAGAGCTTGGCGGGTGGACCGGGACCGGCAAAATAGAGAATGGCGGGAGCCAAGAAAGGCGGGAGCGGCGATATGGTGCTTGAAAGCCGGCACCTCGTTGGGCTGTTCCTGCTGCTGACGGTAATCTTCGGCATCGTTTTCACGCTGGGCTATCTGCTCGGCCGCAGCCAGTACGATACGCAGCTCCGTGCTGCCACGGCTCACGCGCAGGAATCGGCGGATGGCCCAGCCGATCGCGCGGCCCCGCCGGGAAAGACTCCGGCGACGCCCCCCGCGTCCGACTGGAGCTTCTACCACTCCGCCGATCCCAAACCCGCAAACGATCATCTTGTGCCGGCGCCGGCTGCGACCTCAGCTCCGGCTCCGGCCAAGCCGCCAAAGCCGCCGAAGCCCGCAGCTTCCGCGCCCGCTGCGCAACCCAAAGCAACTCCACGCGCATCTCCAGCGCCGAAAACGACTCCCGCGATTCCCAAGGGCGCCATCGTGCTGCAGGTCGCGGCGTTGGTGAAGGAGAGCGACGCTCTGGCTCTGGCGCAAGCGCTTCAGCAAAAAAAGTTCCCGGCGTTTGTCCTCTCGCCTGGCGCGGACAAGTATTACCGCGTGCAGGTTGGTCCTTACGCCGACGCGCAATCCGCCGCAATTGCCCGCGACAAGCTCGAGGCTGCGGGATTCAAATCCATCGTCAAGCGATAGTCGACCCTGGCCCTCTTCCTGGTACGGGTGGAAAAGTTGTCTTCCGGTGCGACTTCTCGAGAGTTAATCTTTCCCGGAAAAAGCAAGCGACCCGCATTGCCAACTTACCGAGTCAGCCCATCTTCGACTGCATAGAGTTGGATTTGGGCGCAACCCCCTGGTTCTATTCGGATGCTTCGAGGATCTTCGTAGCTGAAATCGGAGGTACTGAAGGCAATCCCTCTCTCATCAGGGACACGAACAACATATCGGCCGGCGGGGACGTTTAGCTGGAACTCACCCTCTTCATTTGTCGTGGCGGTGTAAAGACCTGCTGTTCCTCGGGCTTCAACGCGCACCCCCGAGATTGTGGTAGATAAGGTTTCGCCGCGGATCACGCCATGAATGACGCCGCCGCCGAGTGCCTTCTTGATATCGGCGATTTCGGACAAGGCCATGCCAGCTTTGCTGAGAGGGCTCGAATTGCCGCAACCATCGAGCTCCCACGATTTGTCGCTCACTTCGTAGGACAGGAAAAGCAGATAGTCTCTCCCGGGAACCCAATTGAACGCTGCACGGCCACTGTCGTTCCCCTCGTACACGCTTATTGTTCCGGCTGCGGTGCCGCGGAAGATCCGTTTCACATGCAGCGTGAATATGAAAGCTGATATGCCTTCGGGATCGTCCTTGTCATGCAGCTCGCGGGTGTGAACGAGCGTGGCCTCGACCACAAGTTGGCTAGCAAAGTACTCCGCACAAACGAGCCGGGGTTGGGGATCACTGCAGACTGCTACTGCGCGAATCGGCAAGAGCAGCGCAAAAGCCGAGCATAGCAGGCCCAGGCAAAATCTCATGAGCCAAACCTATCATGTCTCGCATTGCATTTGAAACGCGTGGGATTCCCTCACATGGAACGCGATTCAATCTATTGTCCCGCTTCCAGTAAGGCAACCCGACTAATCGCGAGTCACGTGGTCTGTCTCTTGCGTTCCGTAAACTATCTTGTTCCGCCCGTGTCGGCGGCTACTTCACTGCCACCACGAGCAGGGTAGCGTCGTCGCGGAATTGTGCACCGCAGAACTCCGTTACCTGTTCGAGCAGTTGCTGATTCATCCTCGCGGCGGAATTCGCCGCATGTGCTTCGGCGAACGCCGTGACTCTTTCTATTCCGAATTCTTCGCCTTGCGGCCCCTCGGCCTCGGTGATGCCGTCGGTAAAAAGCAGCAGCCTGTCGCCGGAACTCACATCCACGATCGAGTCCTTATATTCCCAGGCGGGGAAGACGCCCAGCACTCCGCCGCCCTGGTCCAGCGTGCGCACGGCGCCGGAGGAAACCAGAATGGGGTACGGATGGCCGGCGTTGCAGTAGAGAAAGGTCCGGGCGGCGGCATCCAAAACGCCGCAGAAGAACGTCACGAATTTGTCGCCGGCGATGCTTTCGCAGAGCATGCCGTTGACGATGCTGCATACGCGCGCAGGGCTATCCAGGTCGCGAACGGATGCGCGCAGGCTCGCCTGCACGTTGGCCATGAGCAGAGCGGCGGGAACGCCTTTGCCGGAGACGTCGGCGATGCAAATGGCCAGCCGGTTTTCGCCGAGCTTCAATACGTCGAAGTAATCTCCGCCGACCGCGCGCGCGGGCTGCCAAGCGCTGGCCACCTCGAATCCCGGCAGTTGGGGAATCTCCTTGGGCAGCAGCGACTCCTGGATCTCCCGCGCCCGCTGCAATTCCTGGTCCTGGATTTCCAGCCGCGCGGCGCCGACCTGGACCATGCGCTGTAGCTCGACGTTGCGGCGCTCGAGCCGCGCCCGGGTCTTGCTGTAGAGAAAATTCGTCACGCCGTAGACGGCGGTGATCAGGAAGGGCAGCTTCCAGCCGGTGACGATCAACTGCCTAAGCGATTCCGGACCAGGCCAGGCGAGCCACCAGACAATGGCGGTCGTCAGCGCGTAAACGGGCACCATCAAGACGCACAGCACGGTCAGGAAAATCAGCCAGTCATAGGGAGATGACTTTTCGTACAGGAACTGCAGCCATTGCATGGGAGGCGAAATGAAATTGCCGAGGCACAGCGAGTACAAGATGACCGTGAAAGGATTGATGGGCTGTCCCACGGCCCAGAAAATCGCGCAGACCACGAGAGCGATGAACAGGTAAATGCCCTGGTCGCGGAAGAAGATCGCCAGCGCTTTGGAGTTGACCTTCATCGCTAGCTCGATTGTCAGCGAGGCGCCACTATTCTATCGGACTTCCGAATCGGCCCGCAGACTCGCGCATCGTACGCTTCTGCTTACCTCGACACAACGCATTTGCCGCCAGTGCAAGTCCCAGCGCCCTCATGTGATTCCAATGGCTCAGTCCCGATTAACGCGCCTGGCGGAAACTGACCTGCCACCAAAAACAGGGCGCGATGTTGCGAGCCGGTTTACAATGTCATTCGTATGGAATTGTCTCGCGGCGCGCGTCTGACTTTGTCCGTGGTGTCCGGCGCGGCATTGGCCTGCGCCTACCCAAACTACAACGTCCCGGTGCTCGCGTGGATCGCGGTCGTGCCGCTGATGCTGGCGTCGCGGGGAGCCAGCCTGCGGTTCGCGGCGCTTTGCGGACTTCTCTACGGCCTCGCGTTTTACGGAATTTCGGTCTCCTGGGTTTACACCGTCATGCACCAGTACGGCCCGCTGCCGCCGCTTGAGGCTGCCGGCGTGATGGCGACGATGGTCGTCACGTGCGCGCTCTTCAAGATGTTTTTCGCAATGGGAATCAGTTTGTGGGGACGCACGGGCCCGGGGAAAGCGGCGTGTGTCGCGCCGTTTCTGTGGGTCACGATGGAGCTTGGCCTTGGACATTTGCCGGACATCGGTTTTCCCTGGAATTTGCTGGGCTACGCCGCGGCGCGCAATCTGGCCCTCGCTCAGATCACCACCATTACCGGAATCTACGGTCTCTCGTGGCTTGTGGCGGCGTACAACGCTCTGCTGTTCTGGGTGATTTCCTCCGAGGGCGCGCGGAGGCGCTGGGGCGCGATTTCCGCCGCGGCCGTAACCGCTGTTCTTATTCTCGCCGTTTGGATTGGGCCGCGCTGGGTGCCGAAAGCTCAGCCCACGCGCATCGCGCATCTGGTCCAACTGAATTTTCCGCAAGCCATGAGTTATCCGGCGGACTGGATGCAGACGCACAGCGGCGAAATGGACCAGCTCGAAAATATTAGCGTGTCGGCCGCGCGGCTCGAGCCGGGCCCGATCATCTGGCCCGAGACGCCCGCGCCGTTCAGCCTTTTCGAGCGCCCTTTCGCGCTCCGCGCCATGCGCATCCCCCGCGAGGCGGCCGGCGATTTCATTTTCGGCGCCGTGAACTGGGAACCGAACCGCGCCGGCGGCATGGATCCGTACAACAGCGCGATTCAGCTCGACCCCGCGGGCCGCGAAGTTTTCGTCTATGATAAAATTCATCTGGTTCCGTTCGGCGAGTACGTTCCCTGGCGCAGATGGCTTGCCTTCGCCGGCAAACTCACCGTGGACATCGGCGATTTCAGCAGCGGCACGCAGCGCCGCGTGGGCCAGTTGCCGGGTGGGCGGTACGCGGTCTTCATCTGCTACGAATCGGCGTTCCCCGGCGAGGTCCGGCAGTTCACCGCCAACGGCGCGGAGCTGCTCGTCAATATCTCGAACGACGGCTGGTTCGGCCGCGACGCTGCGCCGGCGCAAAGCGTTGAAATCGCGCGCGTACGCGCCGTCGAGAATCGCCGCTGGTTGCTGCGCTCGACGAACAACGGCTATACGGTTTCCGTTGACCCGTATGGCAGAATCGTTGCCGCGCTTCCCGCGGACGTTCGCGCCGAATTGGACGCGCCGTTCGCGTTTCGCAGCGACACCACTTTTTACGTCCGGCACGGCGAGTGGGTGCCCTTGTTTTGCGTCATCGGTTCGCTGCTCGCGTTGCTGACCGTGGAGTGGAATTTCCTTCACGCATGGTTGCACCCGCCGCCGCGCGTGCCGGCGGAATTTGAAGGCGCTGCGGAAGCGGATCGCGCGGCCCACGAAGATTCGCCGGCCGGAAAGAGCAATCGGCGCGGGCGGAGGAATCGAAAGAAATGATCATCGAAGATTTGCAGCACCGTTTCGCCCAGCTCCGCGAGCGCATCGCGCGGGTGCGGAGCTATCTTTGACGTTCCTAGGCAGCAAAAGCTCCTAGACCAGCTCGAAGCCCGCATCGCCGCTCCCGATTTCTGGGACAACCAGGAGCAAGCGCAGAAAACCCTCCAGGAGCGAAAGCCCGCAGAGGAAAGCGTCAACGCCGAGCGCAAACTCATCGCGCTCGATGGCGACCTCGAAGCCTATCTGCACCTGGCGCAGGAAGAATCGAACGCCGCCGCGCGCGAGGGCCTGCTCGCCGAAGTCGGGCGCGAGATGACCGCCGCGGAGACGTACGTCAGCGAGCTCGAAACCACCACGTTGCTCTCCGGCGAGAACGACCGCAGCAACGCCATCCTCACCATCAAGCCCGGGGCCGGAGGGACCGAATCCCAGGACTGGGCCGAGATGCTGCTGCGCATGTATCTCCGCTGGGCGGAACGCAAAGGATTCCGCGCGACCGTGATCGATTCGACGCCGGGCGAGGCCGCGGGAATCAAGTCCGCCACGGTCCGCGTGGAGGGCGAAAACGCCTACGGTCTGCTCGCCACCGAAAGCGGCGTGCATCGCCTGATTCGCATTTCGCCGTTCGACCAGGCCGCGCGGCGGCACACATCGTTCGCGTCGGTGTTCGTGATTCCGGAAATTGACGATCGCATTAACGTCGTCGTGAAACCCGAGGATCTGCGCATCGATACGTTCCGTGCTGGCGGGCATGGCGGACAAAACGTCAACAAAGTCGAAACCGCCGTGCGCTTCACGCACATTCCGACGGGAATCGTGGTCCAGTGCCAGAACGAGCGCAGCCAGCACAAGAATCGCGACTTGGCGATGAAGGTGCTGCGTTCGAAGCTCTACGAACTCGAACTGGAAAAGCGCCGCGCCGATACGCGCAAGCTCGACGAAACCAAGCTCGACATCAGTTTCGGCAGCCAGATCCGCACCTACACGTTGCAGCCCTACCGCTTGATCAAGGACCATCGCACGAAATTCGAGGTGGGCGACGTGGATCGCGTCCTCGACGGCGACCTCGACCCGTTCATCCACGCGACCCTCATCTCGCGCAAGCAGGGCACTCTCGGCAAGGACGACGCCGAATCCGGCGCGGAATAGGCGTTCCCCGGTGCGGAAGGCGTCCCTTTTGACCCTCTCAAGCCGCCATTCAACAGCTCGCAAACGCGTTTCGATTCAATGCGTTGACACGGTTTTACGCGCATGCTAGCGTGGTTTGCGACGAATTGTGCGCGCGCGGCCGCGTTGTGTTGAGCCGGATCACTGCAGCCTCTCACAGGAGCAAGATTTTGAGTCAATCGAAACGGACATTTCTGTTTACTTCGGAATCGGTAACCGAAGGCCATCCCGACAAAATTGCCGATCAGATTTCAGACGCCGTCCTGGATGCGGTCCTCGAGCAGGACGCCATGGGCCGCGTCGCGTGCGAGACGCTTGTCACCACGGGTCTGGTGGTGCTGGCCGGGGAAATCACGACCTCGGCCGTGCTGGATTATTCCGAGCTCGCGCGCGGAGTCGTCCGCGACGTTGGCTATACACGCGCCAAGTACGGCTTCGATGCCGAAACCTGCGCCGTGATTTCTTCCATCAAGCGCCAGTCGCCGGATATCGCCATGGGAGTGGACACCGGCGGTGCGGGCGACCAGGGGTTGATGTTCGGTTTTGCCTGCGACGAAACGGACGAGCTTATGCCCTTGCCCATCTTGCTGGCCCACAAGCTTGTCCGCCGGCTCGCCGAAGTTCGCAAGAGCGGCCAGGTGAATTTCCTTCGCCCCGACGGCAAATCGCAGGTTACCGTGGAATACGTGGATGGCTGCCCGCTGCGCGTGGACGCCGTGGTGGTCTCCTCCCAGCACAGCGACAAAGTTTCCAACGCGGAGCTGCACGAAGCCGTCCGGAGCGAAGTCATCGAGCGCGTCATTCCCGAATCCCTGATCGACAAGCGCACGAAGTTTTACATCAATCCGACCGGGCGTTTCGTCGTCGGCGGCCCGATGGGCGACGCGGGCTTGACCGGCCGCAAAATTATCGTGGACACCTACGGCGGCTACAGCCGTCACGGCGGCGGCGCGCTCTCCGGCAAGGATCCGACCAAGGTCGATCGCTCCGCCTGCTACATGGCGCGCTACGTGGCGAAGAATCTGGTGGCCGCGGGTGTTGCGCGCAAGGTGGAAGTTCAGTTCGCGTATGCCATCGGCGTCGCTGAGCCGGTTTCCGTCATGGCCGATACGTTCGGCACCGGCATCATCCCTGACGAGCAGATCACCGATCTCATCCGCGCCACCTTCAAACTGAATCCGCGCGGAATTATCGAATCGCTCGACTTGCGCCGCCCGATTTACAGGCCCACGGCCGCGTACGGCCACTTTGGCCGCTCCGAACCCGGATTCACATGGGAACGCACGGACAAGGCGGAACAGCTTCGCAAGGAAGCTGGGCTGCGCGGCACAGCGGAAGTTGCCAGGAAATAGCGCGCACCAGCGCGGGGCGAGCCGGAATCGCGCGGGCGGCCGCAGCTGGCGGGGACGCTGTCGCCACGGCAGCAGCCAATCTTATTAGTTGTACTTCTAGGGAGGATTCGCGTGACCTCAACGAATCAAATGGCCGGTGATGTGAAAGATCTCGCCCTGGCCGAGCACGGCAAACGCAAGATGGAGTGGGCGAACCAGCAGATGCCGGTCCTGCAATTGATCCGCAAGCGATTCATCAAGGAGCAGCCGCTCAAGGGCGTGCGGTTGTCGGCGTGTTTGCACGTCACCAGCGAGACTGCGAATCTGGCGGTCACGCTGCGTGACGGCGGCGCCGAAGTGGTTCTCTGCGCGTCCAATCCGCTCTCCACGCAGGATGAAGTCGCCGCCTGCCTCGTGAAGGACTATTCGATTCCGACCTACGCCATCAAGGGCGAGGACAACGCCACGTACTATGCGCACGTCAACGCCGCCATCGATCATCGCCCGCAAATCACGATGGACGACGGCGCCGATCTCGTCACCACGCTCGTCACCAAGCGCACCGATCTCGTCCCCGGAGTTATTGGCGGCACGGAGGAAACCACCACGGGCGTGATTCGCCTGCGCGCCATGGCCAACGACGGCACGCTGAAGTATCCGGTCATCGCCGTCAACGATGCGCTGACCAAGCATCTCTTCGACAATCGCTACGGCACCGGGCAATCCACGATTGACGGCATCTTGCGCGCTACGAATCTTCTGATCGCCGGCCTGAAATTCGTCGTCGCCGGCTACGGTTGGTGCGGGCGCGGCGTCGCCATGCGCGCCAAGGGGCTGGGTGCCGACGTGATCGTCACCGAAGTCAATCCCGTCCGCGCGCTCGAAGCCGTGATGGATGGGTTCCGCGTCATGCCGATGTCCGAAGCCGCCAAGATCGGTGACATTTTCGTCACGGTCACCGGCAACAAGAGCGTGATTACTGCGGAGCATTTCGAGCGCATGAAAGACGGCGCGGTCGTCGCCAATTCCGGACACTTCAACGTCGAGATTGATATCCCGGCGCTCGAAAAACTGTCCAGCGCCCGGCGACCCGCGCGCCCGTTCGTCGAGGAATTCGCCATGAAGGACGGCCGCCGGATTTATCTCCTCGGCGAAGGCCGCCTTATCAATCTCACGAGCGCCGAAGGGCATCCCGCCGCCGTCATGGACATGAGCTTCGCCAACCAGTCGCTGGCGGCCGAATATCTCGTTAAGCACGCTTCCGAGCTCGAGCGCAAGGTCTATCCCGTGCCCGAGGCGATTGACCGCCACATCGCCAAGCTCAAGCTCGAATCCATGGGCATCCACGCCGATCGCCTTTCGCCGGAGCAGGAGCAGTACCTCGCCTCCTGGTCCGAGGGCACGTAACCGCCGCCGAATTCCGCGCGCGGGCTTCGTCTTTGGCTCCTCCGCGCGAAGTTTCAGCTATACTTCCGTCTGACATGTCTGAACTTTCCGGCCGCGTTGCTCTCGTTACCGGCTCCTCTCACGGACTCGGCGCCGCGATCGCGCATGCTCTCGGCAAGCGCGGCGCGAAAGTCGCCGTCAATTATCTCGCCAGCCCCGATAAGGCCGAACGCGTGGCGCAGGACATTCGCGCCGCCGGAGGAGAGGCCGGGATCTTCCGCGCCGACGTCCGCGACGAAGCCGAAGTCAATCGCCTGGTCGGCGAAGTTCGCGCGCGTTTCGGTCCCGTGGACATTCTCGTGCCCAACGCCACCGGCCCGCAGCCCTTCATCGCCATCGAAAAAATGACGTGGCGCGACTGCCTCGATCAATTGGAATTTTTCGTGAAGAGCCCGCTGCTGCTCGTGAAGGCCGTCGTCGGACCGATGAAGGAGCGCCGCTACGGCCGCATCATTCAAATCGGCTCGGAAGTTTTCGACCGCGGCGTGCCCGAATTTGCGAACTACGTCTCTGCCAAGGGCGCGCAGCTTGGCCAGACGCGCTCCTGGGCCAACGAACTCGCTCCGTGGGGCATCACCGTGAATCTCGTCGCGCCGGGCTGGATCCCCACCGATCGCCACGCCAACGATCCCCAGGCCGCCAAGGACGCGTACGCAGCCGAAGTTCCCATGCGCCGCATGGGCGTGCCCGAGGACGTTGCCGAAGCCGTCGCCTTCCTCGCCTCCGACGCTGCCAATTTCATCACCGGCCAGAAAATCGCCGTCAACGGCGCAAACACGCTCGCTTAACTTGCGATCTTCAGTGGCCTTTCATTCCACGCCACGTCCCAATATTTCCCGAATTTGCGCCCGTTTTCGCTGAATACGCCCACCTGCCTGAATCCGAATCGCCGGTGCAGCGCCGCGGACGCCGCATTCGGCAGCGTGTAGCCGGCCACGATACGGCGAATGTCTTCGCTGGCGATCGCCTCGAACAGCGCGGCATAGAGCTTGCTGCCAATTCCTTTTCCCTCTGCGCCCTTCGCGCAATAGATGGTCGTCTCGACGGTCGTGTCGTAGGCCGCCTTCGGCCGGAACCTCGTCGTGCCCGCGTAGCCCAGCACGATGCCGCGCTCCTCCGCCACCACTAGCCGGTGCCGGCCCTTGCTGCCGAATTGCTCGAACCAACTCCCGCGCCGCTCCGCCGTGTACGGCTCGATGTCGAACGTGATCGGCGTGTTCTCGACGTAGTAGTTGTAGATTTCCGTGAGCCTCGGCAAATCGCCTCGCTCCGCCGCTCGAATTCGGATTTCGTCCATCGCGCGCCCCCTGTCGACAATCATAAATCAACTCAAGAATCTGCGCGTCTCCCCGCAACATCGCTTGACGCCCCGGCCGCGCATCCCGGAGAATGCTTCCTTGCTCGACCTCGCCACTTCCGCCATCGAAACCGCCAAGCTCCGCGGCGCTTCCTACGCCGACGCGCGCGTCATGGACATTCGCTTGCGCGATCTCTCCACGAAGAACGGCCAGGTCGGCACGCTCGCCGAATCGGAATCGCTCGGCATCGGCATTCGCGTTCTCGTGCGCGGCTCCTGGGGCTTCGCCGCGACCGATCGCCTCACGCGCGAAGGCGTTCAGGCCTGCGCCGCCGAAGCCGTCGCCATCGCCAAAGCTTCCGCGCTCGCCAAACTCGCGGACGTCGTCATGGTCCCCGAGCAGGCCTTCGTGGACACCTGGCAGAATCCCTACGTCAAGGATCCGTTCCGCATCCCGGTCGAACGCCAGCTCGAACTCCTGCTCGCTGCGGATCGCGCGATGTCGCGCGTCAAGGGCGTGACCATCGCGGAGACCTCGATGACCTTTCGCCGCATCGAGGAGGTGTTCGCCTCGACGCTCGGCTCCAAAATTCAGCAGATCAAGATGCAGTCCGGGGCGGGCATCGTCGCCACGAGTTTTCAAGGTAGCGAAATTCAGAAGCGCTCGTATCCCAATAGTTTCGGCGGACAACACCAGCTTGCAGGCTACGAGATGGTCGAGTCGTTCGATCTCGTCGGCAACGCCCCGCGCGTCGCCGAGCAGGCCGTCGCTTTGCACGGCGCGCCGCAATCGCCCGAAGGCACGAAGACGATCATTCTCGAAAGCTCGCAGCTCGGCTTGCAGGTTCACGAATCAATCGGCCATCCCATCGAGCTTGACCGCGTCCTCGGCATGGAAGCCAATTTCGCCGGCCTGAGTTTCCTCACACTCGATAAGTTGTGCACGCTTCGCTACGCGTCGGACATCGTGAACGTCGTCGCCGACGCCCGTCTCGAGCACGGTCCCGGCCTCGGCACTTTCGGTTACGACGACGAAGGCGTTCCCGCGCAGTGCACGGACATCATCAAGGCCGGGCTCTTCACCGGCTATCTCTCCAGCCGAGAGACCGCGCCTGCCATCGGCCTTGCGCGCTCCGGCGGGACGATGCGTACCGAGAGTTGGAATCGCCTGCCCATCATTCGCATGACGAACATCAGCCTCCTCCCCAGCACGTGGCGCTACGACGATCTCATCGCCGATACCGACGACGCCATCCTCATGGAGACCAATCGCTCCTGGTCCATCGACGATCGTCGCTATCATTTTCAGTTCTCCACGGAAATCGGCTGGGAGATCAAGGGCGGCAAGAAGACGCGCATGCTGAAAAATCCCAGCTACAGCGGCATCACAACAGAGTTCTGGAACAGTTGCGACGCCATCTGCTCCCGCGATCACTGGACACTTTGGGGCACGCCAAATTGCGGCAAGGGCCAGCCCATGCAGACGATGGGCACGGGTCACGGCGCCTCGCCTGCGCGCTTCCGCAGCATAAAACTCGGCGCCGCCTTCGCCAAATCATGAGCCCCGCGCGCAAATCCGCTCGCACGAAGCGCGGCCCCGCCGTCGCCGCGGTGCATCTGCCGTCCGATTCCGAGCTGCGCCGCATCGCCGAAAAAATCCTCCGCTTCTCCGACGCCGACGAAACCGAAGTGGACATCTCCGCCACGGTGGACGCCCTGACGCGCTTCGCCAACAACACGATCCACCAGAACGTCGCCGAGCAGTCGCTCTCCGTCTCCATCTGCACCGTGTTCGACGGTCGCATGGCGCGCTCCACCACGAACAAGACCGACGATGAATCGCTTCGCCGCGCCGTCGCCGCCTCCGCGACGCTCGCAAAGAGCCAGTCCAAAAATCCCGACGTGCTGCCCATGCTGGGCAAGCAGAAGTACGCAAAGGTTTCGCGGTATTTCGCCGCCACAGCCGGCGCCAGCCCGGATGAGCGCGCGCGCGCCGTCGTCAAAGTCGCGAAGCTCGCCGCCGCCCGCAAGCAGACCGCCGCGGGCATCTTCACCACCGGCGCCACCGCGTCGCTCCTCGTGAATTCGCGCGGCCTCGTCGCCGCTCATCGCCAGACGCGCGCCGAATTCTCCGTCACCATGCTCGAATCCGATTCTTCCGGCTGGGCCAAAGCCAACGCGCCCGATGTCTGCGATGTGGACCCGATGGCGCTCGCCGAACGCGCCAGCCGCACGGCCGCGGCCACTCGCAATCCGCGCGAAGCCGCTCCTGGTCCGTGGACCGTCATCCTGCAGCCCGCGGCCGTACTCGATCTCGTCGGGTTTCTTTTTTACGATTTTGCGGGCACTTCCATTCTCGACAAACGCTCTTGCTTCAACAATCGCATGGGCAAGAAAGTTTTGGGCGAGAACATCACGCTTACCGACGACGTTTACCATCCGCTGCAAAGCGGGCCGCCGTTCGATGGCGAAGGCGTCCCGCGGCAGAAGGTTTTGCTCGTGGATCGCGGCGTGCCGCGCAATCTCGTCTATTCCCGCGCCACAGCGCGGAAAATGAAAACGCGTCCCACCGGCCACGGTTTCTCGCTTCCGAACGAGTACGGCGAGGCCCCGTTCAATCTCGTCTTCGAGGGCGGCGAGACCTCCGTGGACGAAATGGTGGCGACGACGGATCGCGGCGTCCTCGTCACCCGGCTCTGGTATATCCGCGAAGTGGACCCCTACGAAAAAGTTCTCACCGGCATGACGCGCGACGGCACGTTTCTGGTCGAAGGCGGACGCGTGGTCGGCGGCCTGCGCAATTTCCGTTTCAATCAGGGCGTTCTCGAAATGCTCTCGAGCGTCGAAGCCCTCGAAGAAGGCATCGTGGCCAGTTCGGTCGAGCCCGCGACCCAGATTCATGGCTTCCGCTATTTTCGCGGCGGACATCCCACGCCGAACGCTGAATCCATCCAGGCAGCGAGCGCCATCCTGCGCATGCTGGATGCGCAGCCCGCCTCGGCACTCGTGATCTTCCTGCTCAGCGGCGGAGGCTCGTCGATCGTCGAAAAGCCCATCGACGACGAGATCTCCCTAGGCGATCTCATCGCAACCTATCGCACGTTAGTCCATTCCGGCGCGCCCATCGCCGAGATCAACGCCGTGCGTAAACATCTTTCCGCCGTGAAAGGTGGACGCCTCGCGCAAGCTGCGTATCCATCACAACAGGTATCTCTACTCGTCTCCGATGTTCCCGACAGAACGCCCGACGCGCTCGCCTCCGGTCCGACAATGCCCGATTCCACCAGCGTCGACGACTGTTTCCGCATCGCCGAGAAGTACGAACTGCTGAAGCAGTTTCCCCAGTCGACCCGGGAACTGTTCGAGCGCCACGCCCTAGATGAGACGCCCAAGTCAGACGATCCCGCATTTGTTCGAGCGCGCTGGTGGCCCGTGCTTTCCAATCAGAGTGCCATCGAAGAGGCCGGCGCCGCGGCCGAACGCGCTGGCTTCATCGTCCACGTCGACAACTCCTGCGACGACTGGGACTACGCGAAAGCCGCCGACTACCTGCTACAACGAGTGCGCGAATTGCGGAAGCAGTTTTCACCGGTGTGTCTGATCTCCGGCGGGGAAGTCACGGTGAAGGTCACCGATGGAGGAGTAGGCGGGCGCAATCAACAGTTCGCCCTGGCGTGCGCCGACAAGATCGCCGGCGAGGACATCACAGTGCTCAGCGCAGGCACCGATGGAGTGGACGGGAACAGTCCCGCGGCCGGTGCTGTTGTGGATGGCACGACTGTCGAGCGAGCGCAAGTTCGTGGTCTGGATGTGCGCGCCGCGCTCCAGAAGTTTGACGCCTACCCGCTGTTCAAGGCGATTGGAGACGCGATCGAGATCGGACCTACGGGGAACAACTTGCGAGACCTGCGAGTCCTGCTGGCTTGCTAGCGCGTGGTCGAGGCCGCGGGCTTAGCCCTGGCGGGACAGCCCCGGCCCAGGCGCGGCTGTCCCTACATGGGCGATCCTAGTGCTATGCGGTCTTCTTTTCTCGGGGGGCTGCATCTTTGCCATGGCTTCGTCCATCGCGACCTTCATCTCATCCATCGACAGGTCCTTGGTGTGGGTGGCGATCGACCACTTGTGGCCAAATGGATCTGTCAGCTTGCCGTAGCGGTCGCCCCAGAACTGATCGCTGACCGGCATGTCAACCCTGGCGCCGGCTTTCACCGCCCGATCGAACGCGGCATCGACCCCATCAACGTAGATGTGTAGTCCCATGCCCGCGCCGCCGCTGCTGAGCGGAGAAAGCGCTCCAAATTCAGGCCATTCGTCGCTCAGCATAATGATGGAGTCGCCAATCTTCAACTCGGCATGCATGACTTTGCCGTCCGGGCCTTTGGCGACGCCACGTTCCTGCGCACCGAACGCTTGCTTGTAGAATTCGATGGCGCGCATCGCGTCACGAACAGTAAGGAATGGTGTCAGAGTGTGATATCCCTCAGGGATAGGTTTTACGGACATAAAGGACCTCCTAGGCAGGAAAATTCGAGACCCGCAGTGTACATCAAAAGGCGCTGAACGGTGTTAAGGGAGTATGGCGCCCTGAACTCATGAGTACGCCTTCGAAGCGTGCAGAGGAGAAGTGATGAGACAGACATTTGTCTGGTGTGTGGTCGCAATGGCCATGGCGTCTCTCGCGGTCGGACAACAATCAACCGTCACGCGGCTGGACGGCAGCACGATCTCGGTGGCGGAGATCGATGCGACGATGGCGCGATTGATGAAAGCGGCGGAAGTGACTGGCGCTGGAATTGCGGTCTTCCACAATGGCAAGCTCGAATTGCTGAAGGCGTATGGTTTCCGCGACAAAGAGAAGAACCTGCGGTTGACAGTCGACTCCGTGATGTCCGCTGCGTCGTTTTCTAAAGTGGCTTTCGCTTACCTGGCGATGGATCTGGTCGACGAAGGGAAGTTGGATCTCGACAAGCCGGTTTATCAATACCTGCCGAAGCCGCTGCCGGAATATCCAAAGTACGCAGATCTGGCCGATGATGCGCGTTACAAGCGAATCACCGCACGCATGCTGCTGAGCCATACCGCCGGTTTTGCGAACTGGCGAGCGTTTGAGGACGACCACAAACTGAAGATCCACTTCGAGCCGGGATCGCGGTTTGCATACTCGGGCGAAGGTATCGACCTGCTGCAGTTTGTGGTTGAGACCATCACGAAAAAGCCGCTCGATGAGCTGATGCAGGAGCAAGTGTTCGAGCCGCTGGGCATGACCCGAACCAGTATGGTCTGGCAGGACCGCTTCGAGAGCGACTACGCCAACGGCTACGACGAATATGGACGATCCGTAGGCGCTCATCGATGGAAGAACGCCGACGCTGCCGGTTCGATGCAAACGACAATTCGCGATCAGGCCCGATTTCTGCAGGCCGTAATGGGGGGCGGAAGTGTAAAGGACAAAACGCGAGAGCAGATGTTCGCTCCCCAAATTCAAATTGTGTCCAAGCATGAGTTCCCGTCGCTCAACGACGAGACAACTGACGACAACAAGAGTATCCGGCTCAGTTACGGATTGGCATGGGGCCTTTACTGGACTCCCTATGGCAAGGTGTTCTTCAAAGAGGGGCATGACGATGGCTGGAGAAACTACGTTGTGTGCTTCGACAACCAGAAGTCGGGCCTCGTCATCATGACCAACAGCAGCAACGGCGA
>CAWFUN010000002.1:0-363064 GCA_963819015.1 Terriglobia bacterium | reverse complement strand
AACGCTGGAGGTGAAAGCACCAACAGCGTCCAGGCCGGCGCGACGACCCTCTTGGCGGCCGGTCTGACGGCCACGGCGGTTTCTGCCAACCAGATTGACCTCGCGTGGAACGCCATCACCAACGCGACGAGTTACAATGTCAAGCGTTCCGCCGTCAGCGGCGGTCCTTACACGGCCCTCGCCACCGGCATCACCACCAACCAACTACACCGACACCGTGCCCGCCGGCATGAACTATTACTACGTGGTCAGCGCCATTTGCGGTGGCGTGGAGACTCCCAACAGCCCGGAAGCGACAGTCACTCTGCCTTATCCCTGGATGTCGCAGGACGTGGGCGCGGTCGGATTCACGGGCAGCGCGATTTACAGCAACGGCGTCTTCACGGTGACTGGGTCCGGCGACGACATCTGGAATACGGCCGACGCCTTCCGCTTTGTTTATATGCCCGTGACCGGCAATTGCACCATGATTGCCCGCGTCGCCTCGGTGCAAAACATCGATCCCTGGTCCAAAGCCGGCGTCATGATTCGCGAAAGCTCTGAACGCCAACGCGGCCAACGCCTTCATTGCGGTGACGCCGGGCAACGGCGTGACTTGGCAATACCGTTCGAGCCACCGGCGGCAACGCACAATAACAACACGACCGGCCTCAGCGCGCCTTACTGGGTCAAGCTGGTGAGGAGCGGAAACACATTCACCGGATACTGTTCCCCGGATGGCGCTGACTTGGACGCAGCTTGGGAGCGCAACATTCACCATGCTCCACGGCGTATGTTGGTCTGGCGGTCACCGCCACAACAACTCCAGCTTGTGCACGGCCACGTTCGACAATGTGAGCGCGCCGGGCTGGCCGCTGTTGCCCGGCGCGCCCGGCAGTTTGACTGCTGCCGCCGGCAACGCGCAGGTGGCATTGAGTTGGGCCACGGTCAGCGGCGCGAGCAGTTACAACTTGAAATCCGCCACCAATAGCGGCGGGCCTTACTCGATTCTTACGAACGTGACCGCCACCGATTATACCAACACCGGCCTGATCAATGGCACCACCTATTTTTATGTGGTGTCGGCCTTGAACATTGCAGGAGAGAGCGCCGCCAGCTTGGAAGCCAGCGCCATGCCCCAAGCGCCGCCGCCCTTAATCATCTCCGTGGCGAACGCGAATTTCATGTTCTCGTGGCCGGTTGGGTCGGCGGGCTTCACATTGCAATCGCGCACGAATTTGGTTTTGGGCAATTGGGTGATGTCACTTCCCCTGCGCCGCAAATTGTTGGCGGCCAGTGGGAGTTGGCGCTGCCGCCTGCCACCAACGCCGCGGCGGTGTTTTACCGGCTGATGAAATGATGCCTCGAGCTTGCGGTGCTGCGTTTCCTTCTTATTATCGGTCATGTTTTCCGGTCTGGGTTAGTGCTAACCCAAATTGCGGAAAAGTCCATTTTCAACTGAGGCAAGACGCCTCTGGTTTCAACCTGGCCCTCTTATGATTCTGCCATCCAGCGGCCTTTTAAGCACCCGGACGCAACGGCAACAGAGAAAGCAACTCCGTTCCCCTGTCCGCCATAGCCTTGGCGACGGCGCATGCCCGCCACACTCCCAGCGCGCCTCTTCTGGTTTATTCCCCTGACAATCATTCCCCTGACATCTCCCCCGCCCATCTTCTTCCCCCGTCCTCCTTTATTCGTCCCATTCCAGCCGCAGCAAGCTAAAAAGCCGGGAGTATTTTTTCGCCCCCACCCCGTCTAACCGGTTATGAAACGATTTTTCTTGCTCCCGCTGTTCGTGGTTCTCTTCGCCTCCGCCACCTCCTTGCTGGCCGACGGCCTCATTATCATTGATGAAGCGCATTGGGTGCGCCTGCCCCATCCCGGCCCCATGCCGCCCCGCCTCTATGCTCCACTCGAAGTCACCTACCACCACGTCAACGTCAAGATTGACGGCCCGATCGCCACCACTTCCGTGGACCAGGACTTCTACAATCCCAACCCGCAACGCCTCGAAGGCACCTACATTTTTCCCATTCCCAAAGGCGGCCAGATTGACAAGTTCACCATGGAAATCGCCGGCCAGCAGGTCCAGGCCGAACTGTTGTCCGCCGACAAGGCCCGCGCCATTTACGAAGACATCGTGCGCAAGCTAAAAGACCCCGCCCTGCTCGAATACGCCGGCCGCGATGTTTTCAAAGTCCGCGTCTTCCCCATCGAGCCGAACAGCCACAAGCGCATCACCCTTTCCTACTCCCAGGTGCTCCCCTCCGATGCCGGCCTGGTCAGTTATTCCTATCCGCTCAACACGGAAAAGTTTTCCGCCAAACCGATCAAAAACGTCAGCATCAAAGTGCAACTGCAGACCAGGAACTCCCTCAAAACAATCTATTCCCCCAGCCACGCCGTAGAAATCAAACGCGACGGTCCCAACAAGGCCACCATCGGTTACGAGGCCGCCGACGTGCAGCCCGACACCGATTTCACCCTCTACTTCGCGCCGGAGAAGGACGAAGTCGGCCTCAATCTCCTGACCTATAAACTGCCCGGCGAAGACGGCTATTTCCTCCTGCTGGCTTCGCCCGGCATGGATGCCAAGGACCGCCAGGTCGTGCTCAAGGACGTTGTTTTTGTGCTGGACACCTCCGGCTCCATGGCCGGCAAGAAAATCACCCAGGCCAAAAAGGCGCTCGAATTCTGCGTCGAAAACCTCAACGACGGCGACCGCTTCGAACTCGTCCGCTTCTCCACCGAAGTCGAGCCGCTCTTTGATCAATTGGTCCCCGCCTCCCCCGCCAACCGCGCCAAGGCCGGCGATTTCATCAAGGACCTCCGCGCCAACGGCGCCACCGCGATTGACGACGCTCTGCGCAAGGCCCTCTCCCTCCGCCCCGCCGACAGCGCCCGCCCCTTCGTCGTCATTTTCCTCACCGACGGCATGCCCACCATCGGCGTCACCGATGACGACCAGATCCTGGCCAACGTCAAACAAAACGACGCCGGGCGCACGCGCATTTTCTGTTTCGGCATCGGCACCGATGTCAACACCCATCTTCTTGACAAGACTCGCCGAACAATCGCGCGGCTCCAGCCAGTACGTCCTGCCCGAGGAGGACATCGAAGTGAAGGTTTCCAGCTTCTTCGCCAAAATCAAGGACCCGGTCCTGGCCAATCCCACCTTGAAATTCACCGGCGACATTCGCGCCACGAAACTCTACCCCGCCTCGCTCCCCGACCTTTTCAAGGGCGAACAACTGGTGCTGGCCGGCCGCTATTCCGGCCACGGCAATTCCGCCGTCATCATCGAAGGCATGGTCAACGGCGCCACCCGCAAATTCACCTATGAAGTCAAATTCCCGGAGGAATCCTCCGACCACGAATTCATTCCCCGCCTCTGGGCCACCCGCCGCGTGGGCTATTTGCTTGACGAAATCCGCCTCCACGGCGAGAACGCCGAATTGCGCGATGAAGTCACCCAGTTGGCCCGCAAATACGGCATCGTCACCCCGTACACCGCCTATCTCATCGTTGAAGACGAAGCCCGCCGCGGCGTGGCCGTCAACATGCGTTCCTTCCAAAACATGGACAAGGACATGGTCGTGCAACAGGAGGCGGCAAAAAGCTGGCGCAGTCTCAATTCAACGCTGGACGGCGCCAGCGCCATCGCCGGAGCGCAGTTGAACGACAGCATGAAAAATGCGTCGGCCCTGCCTCCGACAACCGCCATGAGCGGCGGCTTCGGCGGCGGTGGGGGCGGCGGCGGAGCCAGTTTCTCCAGACAGGCGCTCGGTTTGCCCAGCGCAGCACCTTCAGGCGAAGCGAAGACGCCCTCGGCCCAGGCCCGCGAACAACTCGTCCAATACTCCCAGCAGTCTCAATTCGTCAATGGCCGCAACTTCTTCCAAAACGGCAGCCAATGGATGGACAGCGAAGTGCAAAACAACCAGGCCGCCAAACACACCCGCATCCAGTTCAATTCCCCGGATTATTTCTCCTTCGTGGCCAAAAACAAGCAGGCCCTCCCCTGGCTCGCCCTCGGCCAGAACGTCGAGTTTGTCCTGGACGGCGTGGTCTATGAAATCTACGAATAAGACGCACCGCGCCTCTGAGTGCGCAGGGCGTCGAGCCTTGATGGGTAGGGCGCTCAGTCCCCTGAGCGCGGCCCCATCGCCAAACGCGGCAACGTCGTGCAACTGGTCTGCGGCGGGCAGAGGACTGCCCGCCCTACCGCTCATGCTTGACACGTCGCCTGTTCACGAAACCGCCACCGCCTCTCCCGCTCCCGTCACGCTTGCCGCCATCTCTCTTTCCAAATCCCCCGCCTGGTCCTGCGCCGGTTTAAACGCGTGTCCCGCCGCCAGCTTGCTCCATTTCAAGGCCTCCGGCAAATTCACCGCCGTGCCCCGCCCAAGATGATAACAAACCGCCAATTCATACTGTCCCTGTGCCAAGCCCTTGTTCGCCGCAATTTCAAACCACTTGAAGCCTTCCGCCTCGTCGCGCTCCACCCCCTGGCCCTGCTGATAACATTTGCCCAGATTGAACGCCGCCTCCGGCAACCCCTGCTCCGCCGCCTTGCGAAACCAGTCCACCGCTTCCGCCTGGTTTTGCGCGACCCCTTCGCCATTGAGCAGACACGACGCCAGGCTGATTTGCCCGGTCGCGTCTCCCTGCACTGCCGCGCGGCGGAACCACAACGCCGCCTCTTCCGGGCTGGGCCACGCCCCCAACCCTTTTTGCTGGCACACCCCCAGGCTGACCTGCGCATTCGCATGCCCCTCCTCCGCCGCCAACCGGAACCATTTCACTGCTTCCTCCGCGTCCTGCCCCACTCCCTGCCCGTTGGCATAACATATTCCAAGGCTGTAGCGCGCGGCGACGTCCCCGTTTTGCGCCGCCTCGCGAAACCAGTGCGCCGCCTCGCCGTAATCCTGTTCGATGGCCTTTCCCTCCGAGTAACAGACCGCCAGCGCATACTGCGCCCGCACGTCGCCGTGCCGCGCCGCCACCAGCATCATGGCGTGCTCCCCTTTGAGAACCGGCGCCGCCTTCGCCGCCTTGGCTTGCGCCGCGCGCCGCCCCAGCACCAGCTTTTTAAGCCCATAGACCGGACTCCAAAACCCGACGCAAACCAGGTTGATCAATTTGATTAGCTTTTTCATAAATGCTGCGCAGACCTTGCTTTTCGCTCAATAAACCCGTGACAAAACCTCGCCTCCAAGGCCACTACTTCTTATCATTAATCTCGCTCATATTGCCGATTTTTCAAGAAAATGATTCGACCCGCCGTTTTAGCGTTCCAGCCAGTTTTGTAACTATTCAGCCCGTGGCGCCATTGGCAAACGGCAGGGCGCCAATCCAGCACGGTAGGGCGAGACTCCGTCGAGCCGTGGCTCGATTTAGTCGGAAAAAGTCACGGCTCGACGGAGTCTCGCCCTGCCGCGATGGGCAAATCTGGGAAGCCACCCAATTTCAATGGCCCCTCTTTGCAGATTGTCTGTTCGGTTTTGCTTCCGGCGTCCATTTACCTGATGATGACGGACATGGACGACATGATGCTTTTGCAAGCTTATGTTGAGAATGCCTCGGAAGAAGCTTTTGCCGCGCTGGTGTCGCGCCACCTCAACCTCGTCTATTGCGCGGCGCTCCGCCGCACGCGCGATCCCCAACTGGCCCAGGACATCACCCAGGTGGTGTTTATCCTTCTGGCGAAAAAAGCCCGCTCCTTGCGGCGCGAAACCATCCTCTCCGGCTGGCTTTACCGCACCACGCGTTTCACCACCGCCGACGTCCTCAAATCCGAATTCCGCCGCCGCCGCCGCGAACAGGAGGCCCAAATGGAAGCCCCAACCGAATCCGATTCAAGCGAAACCCTATGGCAGTCCATCACCCCCGTCCTGGATGACGCCATCGGCGCGTTGAGCGCCAGCGACCGCAACGCCATCATTCTGCGCTTCTTTGAAAACAGAACCTTCAAGCAAGTCGGCCTCGTCCTCGGTTTGAACGAGGACACCGCGCGCTTGCGGGTTTCTCGCGCCGCCGAAAAACTCCGCTCGCTGCTGATGCGGCGAAACGTCATCGTGCCGGAGATGATGCTGGCCGGATTGCTCTCCACCCACGCCGTCACCGCCGCCGCCCCCGGCGCGCTGGCCGCCAGCATCACCGCCGCTTCCGTCCTCAAGGGAGCGGCCGCCACCGGCAGAATTTTAAACATCCTCCAACAAACCTTGAAACTTATGGCATGGACAAAAATCAAAACGGCGGCCGTCGCCGGCACGCTCGCCCTTCTGACCATTGGCACCGCCTGGCAGAAATATGAGATTCACCGGGCCGGTCACGGCCTCGTCACCCTGCACGTGATCAACGCGCCAATGGGCGAGGTCATCAACAAAATCGAGCGTCAGTCCGGCCAGGCCATTGCCTGGGACCGGCGGCTCGACGGCCCGGTCACCTTGAACGTCAACGATATGCCCGTGGGGCAAGTGCTCAATCAATTGATCCTCCAGGCTGGCGCGTACTGGACGGTGGATTACGCGGTCTTCGACTCCAAAAGCGCGCTGCACAAGCTGGAAACCGCCTTGCAAGGTGAAATGGAACTGCGCGACGCTGGCTGGACGAATCTGAGCAGCGGCCCGCCTGTTGCCGAACTCTCTGTGCGATACGGCCAAAATGGGATAGTCGGAACACAAGTCATCTATCTGAATTGGAGGGGGCTTCCCGTTTCCGCTCTTGGCCGAATGAAGGTGGTAATCCCGTTCCAGACCCCTTTCCGGGATGATCCGGCGGACACGCAAGCCCTTCGTGATGCGACGTCCATGCCGGAAGGTCCCGACAAATCCCAAGCCATCGCCGCCGCCATGAAGGCCAGGCACGAGGCCAGGCTGAAACGAGGCGATCCGATGGAGGTCATCCAGCAGGCAGTGTACGACGGCACAAATGAAGGCGTCCTGGCTCCGGAGCGGCTGCTGGCTGATCTCCAAGTGCTGCCACGGATTGATGAAGACATACCCTTGACGGCCACTCCCGAGAAAGCGGAGCAAGTCGCAAGAAAGGCGCGCGCCTCATGGGCGATCATCAATACCCTGCGCCAATCGCCGTTGACTCACCTGGGCGTCAGCCTGGTGCATCACGGCGAGCCTGTCCCACCCCTTGTGTTCCCGCCTACGGCCGACACAAATTTCGCCCAGCGGGAACAGCAACGGCAAATAGAGAGCCTCACCTTGACGCCCGATCAAAGCGCCCTTCTTGCCCGGAGGCTGGGCCAGCTTAAGCAAAATCGCTGAGAGCATTTCCCACCATAACCTATGAAACTCATCCTCCGTCAGGCGCGCCGCCGATCCTTGGCTCGCCGCGCTTTCACCCTGATTGAAATGCTGGTCATCATCGCCATCATCGGCCTGCTGTCGGCGCTGCTGATGCCCGTTCTCAGCCGGGCGAAACGCAGCGCGCGCAACATTGTTTGTATCAGCCAGCTTCGGCAGTTGGGTCTGGCCGTCCGGCTATACGCCGGAGACTACAAGGAGACGCTGCCCATCGCCGAACCCATTCCCACTATACCGGCAAATACAAACAAAATCCGGCCGCGAATCTGCGACGTGCTTGGCCCGTACGTGGGCAAAGCCGCCGGCGCCACCAACAACCCCCTTGTCTTCCGATGTCCTGAGGATAACGGGGATTTCTTCGAAATGGAAGGATCGAGCTATCGGTGGAACGCAACGCTGAATGGCAAGCCACTTGACAAGTCAATTGGCGACACGGGATCCCAGGGAGGACCGGGAGGGCCGTCAGGCAGCGGCGGGTTTTATCGTTGGTCAGCAACGACGGAATTCGCCCTGATTCCGATGTTGGTGGACTTCGACGATTTCCATCCCCGCCCGCCCCAGACCGGCCGGAACGCGGTCTATGGAGATGATCACGCGGACAAGTTTGCCGTGCCTTTGCCGGCGGTCGTCCTAAGCCCAAGCGGTGGCGGAGGAGGAGGTGGTGGTCGTGGTGGTGGAGGTGGCGGTGGCGGCGGAGGTTGGGGAGGTGGCGGCGGTCAGCCAGTCTGCGGCCGGATGAGCGAAAGAACGCTTCAAGGCTGCGACGGTGGTGGCGGTGGCGGCAACCCGGGGCCAAGCGGAGGCCCCGTCGGTGGCGGACCCAGTGGGGACGTCAGTGGCGGTCCCGGTGGGTGGGTGAGGTCAACATCAACCGTCTGTTTCGTTTTCGTGACCTCGAATTGCCCTTCTTGCTTATCAACCTGGGTGACGGCGCCGCGCGCCGTGATCCCGGTCTTCATGTCGATGCGGATGTAATAGGTCTCTCCGGCCTTGGCGTCAGATCCGTGCCCGTGGATTTGTCGTTGGAATAGAGCTTGTGCTGCCCCGCCGTGACCTTCACTTTGAAATCTCCCCATTGCCGAGACGCCCGATCGTGCTGTCATCCACGTAGACGGAAGGTTTGAACGTCGAGTCCATGAATCTCTTTGGACGATAGAAAATGATCGTCGCCGAGCCGCGGGCGTCGGCGTGGCATGCGCGGACGATAAAGTTGTGTTCCCCCCGGCGGCAGGCTGGCTCGCGGCGGGGGGCGGCGTGGTCGCCGAAGGCCGGCGGCTGCTGCGCGGGTGCAGGACTAGCCGGAGAAGGGGGCGAGCCTGCGGGTCGCGGGCGTGTCTTGTCTAATCGCGGTGAGCGGAATTAAAAGTAAAACGAGGGGCGCGAACCGTCTCATTCGAATCCTCAGCCCAATGCGAATCGATCGAAAGCCATGCGGCAACGCACCGGGGCGGCCAACAAATCCGACGTCCGAAAGGATAGCACCGGACAAATGCCGCTTCAAACAAGGCAAGATCGGCCAAGCGGCGGCTCTCAGCCTTCGCTTGTCGAAGAACCCGCCGATTCTGCGGATCCCTTCGCGGAAGTCCGCCGCCGGGGCGATCAGGCTGATCACCAGAAAACCCTCTTGCGCAAAATTGAAGAAATTCCCCGGGTGGACCAGCACCGAGCAGCGTTCCATCAACTCGACGGCGAGCGCTTCATCCGAGCCGGAAACCGGAACGCGCAGCACGGCGTACCAGCCGCCTTCCCGTTGCAGCCGCGCCAGGCTGTGAAACTCACGCAGCTTGCCGTCGAGAAACGCCAGATTCTCCGCGACTCGTTCCTTAATTTGCGATTGCATCCCGCCCCGTAGCGCAAGAAATTTACCCGCCGCAAGCTGCACGGGCGTGCTCGGCGAGAGATACGTGTCCGCGATGATTTCCAGGCGCTCGACCGCCGCTTGCACTTGCGCCGGGGGCCCGCTTGCGACAATCCATGCGAGCTTCATCTGCGGCAGCGCGGAAATTTTCGAGAGCCCGCTCAATGTGAATGCGAGAGCGCCGCTGTAAGGCGCGAAGCTCGCCGCAGGCTCGCGCTGTCCGCATAATCCAGAAAGACCTCATCCGCCACGATCGCCAGTTGCTTCTCAAGCAGATCGCCGCAAGTTCTTCCGCTTCGCGCGGCCCGACGAACGAGCCCGTCGGATTATTCGGATGCACCACAACGACGGCCCGCGAGCGCGGTGTGAGCGCCGCGCGCAGGCCGCCGAAATCCATTTGCCATCCGTGATCGTAAAGCAGCGGGTATGCCACCAGCCGGAACGTCCGCCAGTCCGGCGAGAAATTCCAGCAGCGGATAGCTCGGCGCGGGCACAAGCACTTCATCGCCGGGTTCACATAGCAGACGAAAGACGTGGCTGTACGCTTCACTCGTTCCGAACATTAGCACGATTCGCTCCGGGTTCACGCGGGCGGCAGCGCGTGCAGAACTTCGCCAGCCAGCGTAGTACTCCGCCACAGCGGCGCGCGTTTCGACGAGACCCTTGCTTTCGGGCTTGTATTCGAGCGCGAGAGGATCGGCCAGCGCCGCGAGAATTCCGCGCTCCGGGTAAACGAATCCGCAGGCGGTTGGATTCGACGCGGTCAAGTCGAGCAACATCTTTCCGCTCCGCCGGTGCGCCTCGAGCGCGCGCGCGAAGCGGTTCGGTTCGAGCCTCCAATTTGAGCGTGATGAAAACATGCGTTTCGATCCGAGCCTGCGTCCCATCAATGCCGGCCAGTTGAAGCCGCAAACCGATACGGCCGGTAATAGGCGCACCGTCGTTCTGCGGAGAAGTTGCGGTGGCCGCGGTAATCGCATACGTGGCGTTGAAGAGGTTCTGCGCCGCTGCAAACAGTTCCACCCCGTGGCCGAAGGAATGCGCCGCCTCCGCGTCGAGCACGAAAAACTGTCCAAGCGGCAATTGGTTCGTGTCGTACTGCAGCCCGACCCAGCGCCCGTCCACCGAGAAGGTCAGCAGGGAAGGTCGCGTGTAGTCCACCTCGAACGTCAGCACGTTGCGCGGCACCTGCTGCACCCATAGCCCGGCGAGCGCCGGGTCCGCCGGCGCGCTGGCCACGACCGAATTTGCGTACTGGTCGCCGGGGTGATGCGCCATCGCGATGTGATGCGCGCAACGGCGTCGAGCTCAAATCCGGCCGAACGCGTCCGGCCGAGATTTTCCCGTTGCTGGCACTGCGGCGCCGGATTCGACGCGCAGACGGTCGCAGCCATGGGCACGTTCGCGATGGGATTGGCGATGTCGTCCCAGAAGAAAGTTCCGCGCAACTCGACGCGCTGGCCCGGGGCATTCCACCCGGCGCTCGCCTCGCCGCCTGTCAATTGCTCGGCACGCAGGCTGGAGTTCGCGAGCGTCTCCGTGGCGCCCTGGCGGAAATTCCGGTAGAGCTCGTTGAGCGTCGGCGCGCGGAATGCGCGATACAGCGACGCGCTCACTGAAAAACCGCGTGTGAACCTGTGGATCACCGAGAGCCGCGGGCTGAATGCATTCTCGACGCGGCCGGCGAACGGCGTCATCACGGGCGGACCGGGCGCGGCGGGCGGATCGCACGACGCCGACGGCAGAGACGTCAGCGAAGTGCACAGCAGCGACGCGTCGAAATCATTCCAGCGGTCGAATCGCGCGCTCGCGGAGATCAACCACGTAGGACTCACGCGAATCAGATCTTCTCCAAGCAGTCCGAAGGTGCGCTGGCGTCCCCCGGCGGAGACCTTTCTCGAAGCCGCGCCCGAAGAAAAAAGCGTTTCATTGCTCCGGCCGATAATTTCGTCGGCATCGAATTCGAGGACCAGATTCTGATGCCAACCCGCCGGGCGCGCCCATTGCGCGTATCCGCCGAGCTGCTGCGCTGGAACGATTTGTGAATCGGTAATCGTTTCGGTCATCTGGTTCGCCGCCACGGACGAAAAATTCTGGTGCAGATCCTGGCCGTCGCCGAAAACGCGCAGTGTGAGCGAGCCGAAGCTCCCCATCGGCGCATCCACGCCGAGCGCTCCGCCGCCGATCGCGGTGCGATTCGTCTGGATGGGCGTACCGTTGCGGCGCGACTCGTTGTAGTACCAGCCGCGGCCGAAGACGCGCCCCTCGCGTGCGAGTCGCCGTCCAATCGTCGCGTCCAGGGAGGCGTCTTCGCTTCCGGCCGGCGTATTCACGATGCCGCGAGCGGCGAATGGCACGAGGATGTAACCCGTCGTGTGAAACACTTGCCCGCTGAGGCTCGCGTCCCACGGTCCCATGCTGCCGCCGCTCCAGAGCGAGATGTCCGGGGTATTTTCGTTTCCGTACGAGATTTCCATGTCCAGCCCGCCGGATGAGGGCGGCCGCGTCAGCATCTGCACCACTCCGCCGAGCGCATCGCTGCCGTAAAGGCTCGAGCTTCCTCTTCGGCGACTTCGACCGATTCGATGGCGGTGCGCGGCACGCGGCCCCAATAGACCCAGCCGCCGAAGGGATCGTTCAGTGGCAGGCCGTCCTCCAACACGACGGCGCGGCTCGCGCCGCTTGCGCCCAACCCGCGCAGTGAAACCCCCATCGTGGTCGGGTTTGTGGTCTCGCTGCCGGACCGGCGAAACAAGCTGAAGCCTGGAACTTGGCGCAATACATCGTCGATCGCAAGTGCGGGCGCGGTTTGCAGTTCCGCCGCGCTGATTTGCAGATCGGCAAGCGGCGCATCGGAGAGCCGCGTCGGTGTGCGCGTGGCGCTGACGATGATTTGCTCGCTCCGGGAGGCGAGCGCAAGAACGATCTTCAGATGCACCGGACGGCTCGCCGTAACGTGAAAAGCCTGGTCTGTGGCCGTAAGACCCGGCGCTTGCGCCGAAAGAGTGCACGAACCCTGCGGAACATCGTGAAATGCGAACTTGCCGGAGGCGTCGCTTGAGGCGTTCGCCGAGAATGAGCCGCAACGCAGCGTCAGCGCCGCTCCCGCCACCGCGCTGCCGGATACATCGGTCACGCTGCCGGAAACTTGCGGTTCCTGCGGCGCGCCGGTTTGTTGAGCTGCGGCCGAAGTTGCGCCGGGGGCGACAATCAAGAGCAAAAACACGCATGCGGCTGCGTGCGAACGAACGTCAAGGAAGATGCGGCGGGGGGAAGATCTGCGGTGTCGCACTCGATCCATTTGGTTCGGCGAACCTGGGAATTGTAGGGGGCATGCGGAGGGTTGTCCACCGCACCGGCCGCGCGGGGTTACTGGGTGCGCTCGTCGGATTCGACGCGGCCGTCGCGGATATGAATGATGTGGTCGGCGTGCTGGGCGATGTCGTTCTCGTGCGTGACGAGGATGATGGTGTTGCCCTGTTTGTGCAGGCGCGCGAAGAGACCCATGATTTCTTCGCCGGTCTGCGAATCGAGATTGCCCGTCGGTTCGTCGGCCAGCACGATCGCGGGCGAATTCACCAGCGCGCGCGCAATGGCCACGCGCTGCCGTTGCCCGCCCGAAAGTTCGTTCGGCTTGTGATGCATCCGATCGGCGAGATCCACCGATTCCAGCGCCCGCTTGGCCTTTGCGATGCGCTCCTCGGCCGGGGTGCCGTTGTAAATCAATGGGCAGTTCGACGTTGTGAAGCGACGTGGCGCGCGGCAACAAGTTAAATGTTTGAAAGACGAAGCCGATTTCCTTATTCCGGATGTACGCGAGGTCGTCGTCATCGAGATCGCTCACGAGCCGGCCCGCGAGCCAATATTTCCCGGAGGTCGGCGTGTCCAGGCAGCCGATCAGGTTCATCAGCGTGGATTTTCCCGAGCCGGAAGGTCCCATGATGGCGACGTATTCGCCGCGCCGGATTTCCAGATCGACGTCCCGCAGGGCGTGGACTTTCTCCGCCCCCATCTCGTAGGTCTTCGTGAGCGCTTCGGTGCGGATGGCGATGCCATCATCCACCAGGTCCTGCCGAAACGACTCCGAAGCTGGGGCCTCTGCAGGCATCGAATGGCTCCTCGGAAACTTGATGCGCTTCAACTCTGATTCTCTTCCGGACTTTCGGCGCGGAGTTGTCCACTTTTACCGACGCGCCCGGCTTGATCGTGCGCAGGGCCTTGTAGCTGCCCGTGATGATCTGATCGCCCTGCTGCAGGCCGGTGAGCACTTCGATATCGGTCACACCGGTGATCCCGGTCTCGACCGGCACGAAAATCGCCTTCTTGTTGCGCACTACGAAAACGCCCTGAACATCCTGTTTGTCGGGATCGCCGCCACTGTCCGAAGCGGAATCCGCGGTCGGCCGGCCGGCGGCAAGAGTCACCGCACCCTGAGTTCCGGCCTTTTTATTGGCCTCCTCGATGTCGTGGCGCGTGCGGACGGCGAGGGCTTGAATCGGAATCGCCAACACATTCTTCTTTTGCTCAGTCGTCACCTTTGCAGTGGTCGAAAGACCGGGCGCAATCCCTCGGGCGGACTATCGAGCGTCACGACGACCTTAAAATCTTTGGCCTCCTGATTACTCGTCGTGGATTGCGTGGTCGCCAGACCGGAAGTACGAAGCACGGCTTGCGTGCCAACCTGCGTGACGTGTCCTTTGAAGATCTTGTC
Source organism: Terriglobia bacterium (assembly GCA_963819015.1). Lineage (GTDB taxonomy): Bacteria > Acidobacteriota > Terriglobia > Acidiferrales > UBA7541 > DASPOJ01. The sequence goes on along the minus strand of CAWFUN010000002.1, from coordinate 349,197 downwards.
CGGGATGGCGTCAATCGTCACATCGGCCACCTGACCCGGCCGCACGTTCACGATGTCGGTTTCGTCCACCATCACCTCGGCCGTCACGACCGACATGTCGGAGATGGTCATCAGATAACTGCCTTGGGAACTTCTGTATGCCGGGTACGACGTACTCACCAACCCGCACGGCGATATAGGAGACCACTCCATCGATGGGAGCGGTGTAGGTCGTCTTCTGCAGGACGTCGCGCTGGTGGCGCAAGGCGGCCTGGTTTTGCATGAGCGAGGATCGCGCCTGATCGAGTTGGGCGTGGGCCTGTTCGGCGCGTGCCTTGCTAGCGGCCAGATTCGCAGCGGCTTGATCGTAGCTGGATTTGTACGTATCGAAGTCCTGCTTGGCGATCAGTCCCTGGCTGAAAAGCTGCTGCCCGCGCTCCCAATCCAGCTTGGCCTTCTGGAATGCGGCTGTGCTTTGCTGCACGTCGGCTTGCGCGGATGCATTGTTTGCTTCGGCGGCGGTGATTCCGGCCGATGCCGCCTGCAAATTTGCGCTTTGCGCGTCCACATCAGCCCTTGGTTGAACGTTGTCTACGGTGACGAGCAAAGCGCCCTTCTTGACGTGGTCGCCTTCCTTCACCACGATGTCCGTAATCAGACCGAACCCCTGACCCAGCACGTTGGTATAGTTCAACGGGCGAACCTCGCCCGAGGCCGTGACGATCGAGCTGAGATCTTCCGGCTTCACGGTGCCCGTTTGGACCGTGACCACGTCCTTATTGGCCTGATGGATGCTGCCGAGGACGACGATCGTGAGTACGGCGGCGCCACCCACTCCTATCGCTACTTTCTTCCATGTTTTCATCAAACTAGACCCTTTTTTAAATCCTTAGACGCACCCAACCTACAGAGGTTGCTCCCATCTCTAGTACGTCCAAACGGCGCTATTTGTTTCGTCTGGACCTGCGATTTAACTGCTGGTCCGGTGGGGCACGGCGTTGTGGCGAGCAGCCAATGCCGAGGGCAAATGCGCTTCAGGGAACTTTGGCCTACGCCCGTCCCCTGCTCAGTCAAAACATTCTATTGCGGTTTGGCTTCCAAGTGAAGGGTGACTTTTCGTGGCGCAGAAATTTACTGGCATTGCGGCAACGGCGCCAGGGAAAAGCGGGTCATGTTCCAATTACGCACACCGCCCCCCATTTCAGGCAACCCAGCAAGGAATCCAAGACTCTGTAGATGTATAGGGGATGCCAATGGGTGTGCGCGCTCAGGGGGGATCGCAGGGGCTCCCAACCCGTTGGAATCACGAAACTTGGTTGACGTAGCAGGATTGCAAGAATAGAATCCATCAGAGAAGAAGGGCCGAGGTGTCTGCATGCGTCGTTCGAAGCGGTTGATTCTTCTTTTGGCAGCCGGCATCTTCCTCGTCCCAGCCGCCCTTCCTGCACAAGACTCTCAAGATCAACATAATAGCTCAACACCTCCGGCCAACGAGAAACAACAGAAGCAGCAGGAGCACAAGAGCTTCCGCAAGCTCGAAGGTGAGTTGCCGACGCCCTATAAGAAGTGGCTCGAAGAGGATGTCACCTACATCATCACGGAGGATGAGCGCCACGCGTTTCTGCAATTGGCGACCAACGAAGAGCGCGAGCAATTCATCGAGCAATTCTGGCTGCGGCGTGATCCCACCCCGGACACTCCGGAAAATGAATTCAAAGAGGAGCACTATCGCCGGATCGCTTACTCCAATGAACACTTTGCTTCCGGCAAGCCCGGCTGGATGACGGATCGCGGACGGATCTACATCATCTGGGGAAAACCCGACGAGATCGAGTCGCACCCCACGGGCGGGCAGTACACCCGGCCGACAGATGAAGGCGGCGGACAGACTTCGACCTACCCGTTCGAGGAGTGGACCTATCGGCACCTGGACGGCATCGGCGACAACATTGTGCTGGAGTTCGTGGATCCCACGATGACCGGCGAGTACCACTTGACGATGGATCCGGGTGAAAAGGATGCGCTGGCGCATGTTGCTAACATGCGGGTTGAGCCAACTCGAACAAATGGGGCTTACGTCCAAGTCGCGATCGTTTCTCGCGGGCTGATGGTTCGACGGCGCCTATTTCCGGCAGCTCGTTGGATCCAGACAGCGAAAAGGAATTCGACAGGCTCGACGATGTTCGCGAAGATCTTCCAGCCGCCGCCGGTGAAATTCAAAGATTTGGATGAAATCGTCTCTCATCGCGAATCGTGCGGGACGAGATCAAATTCACTTATCGCTTCGATTTTATGCGCATCACGAGCGACACGGTCCTGGTGCCGATTACCGTCCAGATCCCCAATGGCCAGCTTAGCTTCCAGAAGAAAGCGCGCGTGCACACCGCGACGATCAATTTGTTCGCGAAAGTGAGCACGCTGTCGGGCCGCACCGTGCAGACGTTCGAGGACGTCATTCGCCGCGACTTCCCCGATTCCTTGCTCGCAGCAATCTCTTGAAGGGCGTTTCGGTCTATCAAAAGGCCCTGCCGTTGAGCCCGGGCCTCTACCGGCTGGACATCGTCCTCAAGGATATCAACAGCAACAACGTGGGCGTCGTGAATGCCCGCTTGGCGGTGCCGCCTTATGACGACGACAAACTTGACGCCAGCACGCTGATCCTCGCGGACATGATCCACCGGTGGCGACGAACCAGATCGGCGTCGGACATGTTTGTGATCGGGTCGAATTGAAGGTGCGGCCGAAGCTGGATCAATCGTTCCGCACCGACCAACCGCTCGGCATCTACCTCCAGTTTTACAATTTCAAGGTAGACGACAAGACGCACAAGAACGACGCATCCATTCTGATCAAGGTGACGCAGGGCGACCACGAGATCGCCAGAGTGGTGGAATCCGGCGATCAGCTGAACGAGACCGGCGAGCAGGTGACGATTCACGACCTCGTGCCTCTGTCGGCATTCGCGCCCGGACAGTACCATCTCGAGATTCAGGCGACCGACCAGATTACGAAGCAGACCATTTCCCGTTCATCCGATTTTACGGTGAAAGCGATCCCGGCCAGCACTTCGGCGCAGAACGCGCCCGGGAGGTAAATGGACGTGATGGCTCGAAATCATCGGGCCCTGGGTTGGCTGACCGCAATCGTTCTATTGGGTTGCGGCACTGCGCACGCGCGCTCGGGTTACGGGCGAATGGCGGGCGTCGTGCTGGATTCGTCGGGAACGCCGCAACTCGGCGCGACGGTTTGGGTATCCACCGAAGACGCCGCGGACCACACCGTCACCCAACTGCTCACCGATCAGCACGGGGCATTCTCGGCCGCAAGATTGCGGTCGGGTTCTTACTCCGTGCGCGTGTCCCTAGCGGGTTTTCTCCCGACCCTCGAACGACACATCCAAGTCGCACCGAATCTCACAACGCTCCTGAAGATTGAACTGGGCACCGTATTCGACTCCCTCAATAGTTTACGCCGACAGCCTTCCCAGCCGACCGAGCCGGACGATTGGACGTGGGTTCTACGGACGGCCACCGCGACCCGGCCGATTTTGCAATGGAGCGACGCGGACCTGAACGGCAGCGGGAACTCCGTGGAGACGGCAAGGGTGAACCGTCCGCGGATCCTCGTGGAAATGACGGGTGGCTCGCTGCATCCGGCCTCGCCTTCGAGTTTTGTAAACGCCCCGGGCACCGAAGTCTCCTATGACCAATCGCTCGGAGCGATGGGCCATCTTTTGATGGCGGGCCAGATGAGTTACGACCGTTTCGCCTCCGGCGGGCTGGCCACGATCTGGATGCCTTCGGGAGATCCGAGTGTCGGGCCTGTTACCACCCTGGTCATGCGGCAGACGAACCTGGGGACGAGCGGCTTGGTGTTTCGCGGCGTGAGCCTGGACCACTCTGAACGACTCAAGTTAGGGGATCGAATCCGGTTGAGCGTCGGCGCCGAGTACATCATGGAAGGGTTCAACACACAGGTCAGATCCTTGCGCCCGCGCGGCGAGCTGGATGTTCAGCTTTCCCCCAATTGGGAAGCTACTGTGCTGCTGGCAACGGATTCCCCGGACAGCAATCCGTTTCGCGTCGGCGCGCTGGGCGCTGCCTTGGACGCGTTGGATAGCTTGCCCGACGTGCTTTTCCGAGACGGGCGGCCCGTCCTGGAAAATGACTGGCACCAGGAAATTCGGATCACGCGGAAGTTGGATGGGAAGGGCTCGGTCGAGGCCGCCGTTTTTCATGACGCGGCCCAGCATCAAGCCGTCTTTGGGATTGGCGCGGCTCCGGAGGCCGGCGTTTTTCAGGATCCGTTCTCGGATGCGTTTGTGTTCGACGGCGGTAATTCCAGCTCCTGGGGTGCACGGATCGGTTACCGGGAGCGAGTTAACGGGCATCTGGAAATCACCGCCGTCTACGCCTTCGGCGGGACGTTGGCTCCGGTCGATGAATCCGGCGGTGCGGTCGCCGGCGGCGATCTGCACGATTACCTCTCGGAGCGCTACCGGCACACCCTGGCCACGCGTGTTTCAAGCAGGGTTCCCCGCATCGGCACCGAAGTCGCCGCCAGCTACAAATGGACCTCGGGACCTGCATTGACCCCGGTAGATTGCTTTGGTGATGCGGCCTATGAAGTCGACCCGAACTTCAGTCTTTCGGTTCGCCAGCCAATTCCCACATTCGTGATGAATGGTCATTGGGTGGCCATGGCCGACTTCGGCAACCTTCTGGCGCAGGGCTACGTCCCAATCAAGGGCCCTGATGGCCAGCAGCTGATCCTGGCACCCTTGGTGAGATCCTTCCGGGGTGGATTGAGCTTCCAATTCTGACCTTGCCCTTCCCGAAATTGGGACGAAGCTTCCAATAAACAGAAAGGTCGGCCTGCAGGGACGTGCGAAATTTTTATATGTCATTTATTTGCAGCATCTTACGAGTGACTAAAAATCATATTTTCTGGTACGTTAGTTGCTCGCTAGAAGAGGTAGAGGAAAGGGCGGGGTGTCGTCAGCTGAGTCTATGACCAGTAGCTTGCGCGTGCGATTGGGGGCGGTCGTTCTTGCGGCGACGACTTTGGCGGCCATTGTCTTCGGCGCCGTTAATTTCCAGCAGCGGAGCACGGTCGTCATTCCCGATGACGGGGTGTCGTGGCTGGATGCAAGTCAGGGGGTGGTGGCGTGGAACGTGACGCCCGGCTCTCCGGCCGATAGCGCTGGAATCAAGTCCGGGGACCGCTTGGTGGCCCTGAACGGCTCCGAGGTGCGCCGCGCGGTTCAGGTGACCCAGCGACTCTGGCGGGCGGGTGTCTGGAGCGAGGTCAGCTACAAGATTGAGCGAGGGGGCCGGACATTCGAGGCCAAGCTCGTCACGATCCCCGCGGATAAGCCTTTTTCGCTGGAGAACTATCTCCGAGTCGTCGGCCTGCTGTATCTGTTCATCGGGCTCTTCATCTTCGCGCGGCGGTGGAACGCGGCCCGCGCGGTTCACTTTTACGTTTTCTGCCTGATTTCTTTCATCCTGTACGCCTTTCAATTCTCGGGCAAATTGAGCGTTTTTGATTGGGAAGTGTATTGGGCGAGCATCGCGGCGCGGCTGTTGCAGCCCGCATTGCTGCTGCATTTCGCGCTGGTCTTTCCCGAGCGCCGCGCTTCCGCCCTTCGCCAGCGGCTGACGCTCGCGTGCGTGTACGGCCTGCCCGCACTGCTGATGTTCGTGCACATCGCGGTCGCCACACAGGCGCTGGGATTCGTTCCGTCGCTCGAAGCGCGCGTGACGCTCGACCAGATTGAGTTGATCTACCTTGGGCTCTATTTCTTGTTTGCCGCTGCAGTCTTTCTCAGGAGTTATCGGCGGACGCCCTCGGGCTTGTTGCGCCAGCAATTGAAATGGGTGACCGGCGGAACCCTCGCCGGCACCGTGCCTTTCCTTCTTCTCTACATCGTGCCCTATTTCCTGGGCGCCACGCCGCGGGTCTGGATGAAGCTGTCGGCGATCTCCCTCGCGTTGATTCCGCTCTGCTTCGGCTACGCCATTATCCGTTACCGTTTAATGGATGTGGATATCATCTTCCGGCGCGGGCTGGCCTACACGGCCGCGACCGCGGGCGTCGTGGCAGTTTACATCGCGCTGGTAGCGGCGATCGGCGGGCTGTTTCACACGGCATGGCCGAGCGGCATCGCCGGGGAAATCATCGCTATTCTTGTGGCGGCGTTTCTGTTCCAGCCCTTCCGCGATTGGATTCAAGGGCGCCTGGACCGCTACTTCTATCGCGACCGGTTGGATTATCGCCGGACATTGATCGAGTTCGGCAGAACGCTCACGAACGAAGTCCATCTCGATCCCATGCTGGCCTCGGTGATGGACCGCATCTCGCAGACGCTTCTTGTGGATCGCATCGCGATTTTTCTGGAGACTCCGGACGATCCGGGGCGTTACCAGCTCAGCCGCTCCATGGGCGTGCGAGCAGCCGGACCGCTCGATTTGAGCTTCCTCGACGCCGAGAAGACTCCCTTTGCGCGCGGCTGCCTCTTCTACGAATCGCCGCGCGCTTCGCGCGAGCCGAATCCTTCGGTCCGGCAGACTCTCAACGAACTCGATCTCAATTACTTCATTCCGTGCCGCATTCGGGAGCACAGCGTTGCCGTCCTCGGGATGGGGAAGACCGTGGACGGGGATTACTTGTCGAGCGAGGACGTTGAACTGCTGTTCACGATTGCGGGCTACGTGGCCATCGCCCTGGATAACTCCCATCTCTATTCCTCGCTGGAACAGAAGGCGGCGCAGGTCGAGCGGCTGAAGGACTTCTCCGAGAACATCGTCGAATCGCTCAACGTGGGCGTTCTCGCCGTGGACCTGGACGGCCGCATCGAATCGTGGAACACGCAACTGGAACAATTGATCGGCGTGCCGCGAAACGAAGCCGTTGGACGGCGCCTCGACGAAGTTCTGGCGGCCGATCTGGTGGCGGAAATTACGGCGCATGAGGCCGATGAGCGGGTCTCGAGTCTCTACAAGTTCCACCTGCGCAGCCGCACGGCGCGGCCGCTTGTGGTGAATGTTTCGATTGCGCCGCTGGTCGGGAAATCGGGCGATCGCATCGGCCGGCTGATTCTGGTGGACGACATTACGCAGCGCGTGCGCCTCGAGGAGCAGCTTCTCCAGAGCGAAAAGCTCACTTCCCTCGGACTGCTGGCCGCGGGCGTCGCGCACGAGGTGAATACGCCTCTCGCCGTCATCTCGAACTACATCCAGATGCTGGCGAAGCAGCTTCCCGACGACGATCCCCGCCACGCGCTGACCGACAAAATCGTCAAGCAGACGTTCCGCGCGAGCGAAATCGTCAACAATCTCCTCAATTTCTCGCGCACGGGCGCGGCGGAATTCGCCGAGGTGAATCTGAACCGCGTGCTCGAAGATACGCTCTCGCTCGTCGTCCATCCCTTCCGGACTGCCCGCGTGCAGGTGATCCAAAATCTGCAGAAGGACTTGCCGCCCGTGCTGGGTTCCAATAACCGTCTGCAGCAGGTCTTTCTGAACTTGTTCATGAATGCGCGCGACGCCATGCCTTCGGGTGGAATGCTCGAGGTGCGGACCGCCGGGCAAAACGGCTCGGTGGAAGTGGAAGTCACCGACACGGGCACGGGCATCTCGCGCGAGCACTTGAATCGAATCTTCGATCCGTTCTTCACGACGAAGTCTTCCGGGCGCGGCACCGGTCTGGGCCTTTCGGTGAGCTACGGCATCATCAAGGAGCACGCCGGAAAGATTGAAGTGCGCTCGACTCCAGGCAAGGGCACTTCGTTCCGTCTGGAGTTCCCATCAGCGCGGAAGGCAGTGCATGCCTAAAGGCTCCATCCTGGTTGTTGATGACGAGACGGAGATTCGCGAAGGCCTCGGGTTGCTGCTCGAGTCGGAAGGCTACGGCGTCGTCTGCGCGGAAACAGGCGGCGCGGGCCTTGCGCGGCTCGAAGAGCGGCCCTTCGATCTCGTCTTGCTGGACGTCAGCCTGCCCGATCGCAACGGCCTTGACCTGCTGAAGGATCTCCGCCTGCGCGATCCGTATCTTCCCATTGTCCTGATCACGGCGTACGGTTCCATCGAAATGGCGCGCACGGCTTTCAAGAGCGGCGTGCAGGACTACATCACCAAGCCGTGGTCGAACGACGAGCTTCTGGCGCAGGTGGCGCAAGCGGTGGAAGGGCGGCGGCTGCGCGAGGAAAATGTCCAACTCAAGCGCGCGCTGAAGCAGCGCTACAACTTCCCCAATATCATCGGCAAGGGCGAGAAGATTCTGGCCCTGCTCGACCTGGTGGCGCAGATCGCGCCTTCGCGCTCCACCGTGCTGATCGCGGGGGAGAGCGGTACCGGCAAGGAACTCATCGCCAAGGCGATTCATTCGGCCTCGACGCGCGTCGATAAAGCATTCGTGCCCGTAAACACGGGTTCCATACCGGTGGACTTGCTGGAATCGCAGTTATTCGGCCACGTCAAGGGCGCGTTCACCAGCGCCATCGCCTCGAAGAAGGGACTGTTCGAGATCGCCGATCAGGGCACGATTTTCTTCGACGAGATCTCCACAATCAGCCCGGAAACGCAGGCCAAGCTCCTGCGCGTCATTCAGGAGCGCGAATTCATGCGCCTCGGCGGGACGGACACGATCAAGGTGGACGTGCGAATTCTCGCTGCCTCGAATGTGGACCTGTTGAGCCTGGTTCGCGACGGCCGATTCCGCGAGGACCTCTACCACCGGCTGAACGTCATCGCGTTGCACCTGCCGCCGCTGCGCGAACGCAAGGAGGACATTCCGCTCCTGTCGGAGCATTTCCTGCGCCGCTTCTGCGAGGAAAACGCCCGGCCGGCGGCGCGATTCACTCAGGCCGCCATGAAGCTCTTGATGGATTACGATTGGCCGGGCAACGTGCGCGAGCTCGAGAATGTCGTCGAGCGCGCCGTGGTGCTCTCGACGCAGGACTCCATTCCGCCGGAGCTCCTGCCGGAGTCGGTCCGCACGCGAGAGATTGTGGGCGGCGTCCGTCTGCAGCTTTCTAATGTTCTGCCGCCCCTGCCGGGTGAAACGGGCGCGCGTAACGGCGCGGACAGCTCGAAGCCCTCGCTCTTTCAGATCATGGAAGAGGTCGAGCGGCGCATCATCGCCGACATGCTCGAGCGTACCGGCTGGAACCAGACCGAAGCCGCCGAAAGTTTCCAGATTCCGCTTTCCACGCTCAACCAGAAAATCAAGCGGCTCGGCATCGAAACGCGCCGCCGCGGCCGGGCGAGCGGCGAACCGATCGTCCCCGAGCCCGCGGGGAAATAGGCTCCGCGTCCGGAAACTCCAGCATTCCCCAATTCTTATGAGGGTTTCTTGTTATCGCGGACGACGGCCTGCGACAAGTTCGCTTGATCCGTTTTCGCGCTGCTCAGATCCACTTCGCGAACGCTCGCCAGCGCCAAATCCGAGCCGGTGAGATCCGTGTCCCGCAGAACCGCCTGGCGAAGAACCGTACCTCGGAGCGTTGCGTTGCGGACGATGGCTTCCGTCAGGTCGCAGCGGAAAAGTTCGCTCCCGCTGAAGTCCGCTTCCGTCAAGTCGGCCGCGACGAACTTCACTTCCGTCATATCGCACTTCCGGAACTTGGCCCTTCGCAGGTTGCACTTGCTCATGTCCGCGCCGGACAGCTTGGAAGAATAGAAATCCGCCGACTCCAAATTGCATCCCGAGAGATTTGCCTTCGTGAGATTTACCTCGCGGAGATCGGCGCGGGAAAGATTTGCGCCTGCGAGGTCCGCCCGTTCGCCGCCCGGCTGGCCCCGATGAAACTTGAGGTGGGCATCCAGAATGTCGCTCAGCCGCTTGCCCTTGTGCGCAATCGAACGCGGACTGCGCAATCCGCCAAAGAGTCCCATAGGAATTCTCAAAGCTCCTTGTAGAAGCGCTTATTGTACTGGAACCGCCTTCGATGGGACAGTGCGGCCGCGAGGCGAAACCGAAGCGAGGCGCTTCTGAGCCGCGGGACGAAAATGTGGTACCTTCGCCCAGGATGGTACCGACATGGAGCTGATGGAAAGACTCAAGAGCCGGGCGCGCGCCAACGTCCAGCGCATCGTATTGCCAGAGGGCGAAGACCCTCGCGTCATCAGGGCCGCGGGAGAAATCGCACGGCACGGGCTTGCCAAGCCGATCCTCCTCGGCCGGCCTAAGCAAATCGAAGCTATAGCGGCGGAAGCGGGCGTGAACCTTTCCGGCGTCGTGATCGTCGAACCGGCCTTCAGTTCGCGGCTGGCACACTACGGCCGGCTCCTTTTCGAGCGGCGCCGCGCCCGCGGGGTCTCGCACGAAGAGGCTTCGCAAGCAGCGCGCAAGCCGCTGTACTTCGCAGCGCTCGCGGTTGCCGCGGGCGATGCGGACGGCACGGTCGGCGGAGCCGCCAATACCACGGCGGAGACCGTGCGTGCGGCGCTGCACGCGATCGGCCTAGCCGAGGGCGCGCAAATGGTATCCAGCTTCTTCTTAATGCTGACTCCCGAGCGGGCGGGCTTTCCGGCCAGCGCGCTCCTGTTTGCCGATTGCGCGGTCGTTCCGGATCCGAAGCCCGGGGAATTGGCGGACATCGCGCGAGCCACCGCGGAGAATGCTCAAATCTTTCTCGGAGAAGAGCCGCGCCTTGCGCTGCTATCGTTTTCGACGAAAGGCTCCGCCGACCACCCGCGGGTTGAGAAAGTGCGCGAAGCGCTTCGCGTCCTCCGCGAACGCGCGCCGGAACTTCAGGTCGACGGCGAACTGCAGGCCGACGCGGCGCTTGTGGCGGAAGTGGCCGCGGGCAAAGCGCCCGGGTCTCCGGTGGCGGGCCGCGCCAACGTGCTCATTTTTCCCGACCTCGATTCCGGCAATATCGGCTACAAACTCGTGGAACGCCTGGGGGGCGCGCAAGCGATCGGCCCGATTCTCCAGGGTTTGAACCGGCCGGCGAACGACCTCTCGCGTGGCTGCTCGGCTGCGGACATCGTGAATGTGGCCACGATCACAGCCGTTCAGGCCATCGCTCGCAATCAGGATTCGCCGGCAGGTTTGCCCGCGCAGTGAGGCGCGTGAGCGATTTGATGAAGGCCCCGTGAATGCCGCGCAAGCTCGCACTCTCGCTTCTATTCGCAACGCTGGTTTCCGCAGCCGTGTTTGTGGCGGCGCTCCCTGTTTCGGGACAGGAGCAAAACGCGGGGGAAATCGTAGTGAATCTCGCCGTGGGCCGCGTCGATGTGTGTGTCGCAAAAGGCGCGCTGTTTGTGGCCGCTACGGACGAAAAAGTTGAGCCAGGCTCGCATCCGCCCGAGATGATGTCGCTCGGCACGGGCCGGGTGGGAGTCCTGCTCGGCGCCGTGGAATGGATTCGGCCCGGGAGTGCAAATCCGCCCGTGCGGCTCGATGCCCAGCTGGAACACATCGTTCGAGAAGCCGGGCCCATGCAGGGCGCCGGCGCAACGGGCCAGCAAGCCTCGGACATCGAAACGATCGGGGTCGCGCTGCTCGAGCAAATTCGCGGCGTGGCCAGCGCCTTTCACCACAAGATCGATCTCGATCCCGACGAACCGCTCGTCGAATTGCTGCTGGCCGATTACCAGGATGGCTATGGATTTGAGGTTTGGGTGCTGCAGTACCGCATTCAGCAGGAGGAGTTGGGAAACGGCTACTACCAGACGCGCGTCCTGCGGCCCGCCTACACACAGCTTTATCCGCCTGAAAAGGGCCAGCCGCGCACTCTGATGGAGGTGCGATACCCTCCGGAATCTCAGGGACCGTCCCTGCTGGAATTGCTCAAGCAGAATGACCCGCGCTTGCAGACGATTCGGGCGTCTTCGAGCAAGCTGTTCGAGGCGACGGGCCGCCTGCTGGAGGGCGAGAGCTCCAAAGCGAATCCGGAAGATATCGGCGCTTTCTTGCGCGCCGCGTTACCCGCTGTTCTTCCGGCGGACACGCACATGGCGTTAGGGGAAATCACGGAAGACAAGGAGTTCGTCTGGCTCGTCGAACCCGCCGAGTCGCGCCCAGCGAGCGCCCCCGGCGATTCGGACGCACCTTCGCTCTACAAACACTAGTTCTCAGGCCTGGTGACAATCATCAGGCCGCCATATTGCGCGGTGCAGCCGCTGACTTCGTCGCCACAGACGTCAAATTTCGCCCCAGGATCGCGGACGCGCACAGCGTGCCTCCGAACATCGCGCCTGTTACTCCTAACATGCACGCGTCCTGCCCCGTCAAGTAGAGCCCGCGCACCGGCGTGCGCGGCGTGAGGTGCCGCGCGCGGAATCGCGCCGGCGTGTTGGCAAACCCATAGGCTTCGCCGCACTCGGAATCCATGAAGTCCCGCGTGGAAAGCGGGGAACTCCGGGCGCTGAGTGTGGCCCGCGTCGCCGCGGGGGCGGCCAGCCTCAGCTTCTCTTTGGGGCGTACTGCAGCTTCACGCGGGCGCTCTTCTCCGCAACTGACTTCGCCAGTTCCTCCTTGTATTCGGCGAGGCGCTTGCCCACTGCTGCATCGGAGGTCGAAAGAATCTCCGCCGCGTAAATGGCCGCGTTGATTGCACCGGGCTTATCGATGGCCATCGCGGCCACAGGCACACCGGCAGGCATCTGCACGCTTGAGAGCAACGCGTCAATTCCGGACAGCACTGTTGTCGCCATGGGAACGGCAATCACGGGAATTGTCGTCAGAGCAGCCACGACTCCGGCGAGGTGCGCCGCACCGCCCGCGGCGACGATCACGACCTTCAATCCGCGCGTTATCGCGGACGACGCGTAATCGTGGGTCCGTGCCGGAGACCGGTGCGCGGATATGACTTCAATCTCAAACGGGATGCCGAATTTCTCGAGGATCTTCGCGGATTCGCTCATCACCGGCAGATCGGTGTCGGAACCCATGATGATTCCTACGAGGGGCCCCGCGGCCTGTGTGGAACGCAGCTCTTTATCCACTCTTACTTACCTCCCTCTCTCGTGCGAACGCAGACGCAGGCGCCTGGATTTGAATGGAGTCTCCACGCCGGATGCGTCCTCCCTGCACGACTTTGCAAAGCATTCCTCGGCGCCCCTGGAGTTCTTCCTGCAATCCGGGCCGGATCCCATCCATGCGCGCGCACGGAGTGCACGGCTTTGTAACTGCAAGCACTGCCTCTCCGACGTGCAACTCCTGCCCAGGCCGCAGCTCATTCAGCGCCAAGCCGAGCGTGGTGATGTTCTCGAGGACCTCGCCGTGCGCAACAAGAAGCAGCGCGAGCGTCTCTGCATCCATTAACAGGACCTGCCGGCTGCTGTCCGGCCGGCCATGAATGCATCTGGCGAAGCCCTTGTTCGCAACTGCCTCGACCTCATGCAGTGCGCGCATGGGACGGCCATGGGCCTCGGAAATGAACAATCCGACAACTTCAGCCACTTCGGTCGCTCCCGGCTGCGAGGGTCTGCCGTGAAGGCCGGGCAATGTCCACACGGTAATGAGCGCCCTCGAATTTGATCCGGTGCGCCGCCTGGTAGGCAAGGTCGGTGGCCGTTCCGAGTGTGGGTCCGCCAGCGGTTACGCCAAGGACCCGTCCACTACTTGTGTAGTATATATCGTCCTTCCGTCGCGTCCCCGCATGGAAGACCTTGGCCCCGGTGACTTCGGCCGCCTGCTCCAGCCCATCGATCCGCTTACCCGCCTGGAATGTTCCCGGATACCCACCAGACGCCATGATGACGCACGTGCTCGCGCCCGGCTTCCAAAGGAGAGGTGCCTTGTCGAGGTGGCCCTCCGCCACTGCCTCGAGCGCCTGCGCCAGGTCCGAATCGACTCGCATCATGAGGGGCTGTGTTTCGGGGTCTCCGAGCCGGCAATTGAATTCCAGAACTTTTGGGCCCGCAGATGTAAGCATGAGGCCGCAGTAGAGGAAGCCATTGTACCTCCGGCCTTCGGCGGCGAGGCCCGCGATGGCAGGACGAACGATTGTCGAGAGAATCTGTTCTTCGAGCGGAGGTGAAAGCATTCCGTCTGCCGAGTAGGCACCCATGCCGCCCGTGTTCGGGCCCTGATCTCCGTCGAAAGCGCGCTTGTGATCTCGAGTGGGTGCGAGCGGCGCAATATGCTCGCCATCCGTGAGCACGATGTAGGAAAGCTCGGTCCCGCGCAACGCCTCTTCCATCAACAGCAAGCTTCCGCTATCGCCGAATTCCTTTTGTTCCATCGCGCGCGCGATGAACGCCTCAGCTTCTTTACGCTCGGATGTCACCAACACGCCTTTTCCTGCGCAAAGCCCATCCGCCTTTAAGACGACCGGGCCCGCGACCTTATTCAGCGCCCCGCGCGCCGTATCGGCCTGATCGAAGATTCCGTAGGTCTGCGACGTGGGAATCTTGTGCCGCGCCATGAACTCCTTGGCGAATATCTTGCTGCCTTCGAGCTTCGCGCCTTCCTTCGAGGGTCCCAGTAACGCCAGGCCGCGTCGCGCAAATTCGTCGGCGATGCCCAGAACCAGCGGTGCCTCGGGACCCACCACTGTCAAATCTGCTTCAAGCCGTGCTGCCAGATCCGCTAGAGCCCGGACGTCCCGCAGATCGCTCTGTAGGCAGTCCGCTTCCGCGCAGATTCCTCCGTTGCCGGGAGCACACCAGACGTGCCTGACCGAGGGTGACTGGAGGAGTTTCCAGACAAGCGCGTGTTCACGCCCACCGCTGCCGAGAACCAGAATCTTCATTGTTCAGAACGCCCTCGCGGAGAAAGATAGTTGCGCGCGGCGAAGCTGTCAACCTCCGCCGCTCTGGGCTAACCTTTCGCTTCGCTTGCTCTCAGGGCCAAAGAGGTGTTTACATCATAGGGTGCTGCGCTACTTGGGCATGCCGTGGGACTTTGTGTTGCTCCTGGTCGTGCTGGGTGTGCTCGTGCCCTGGCGCGGGGCCGTTCGGGTTCGAGAACTGCTCTCCCGGCCACACATCGCAGCGTCGGACCGGGTCCTGTTGTACGCGTCCACCATCGTGTTTCAGTGGCTCGCGGCGGCCGTGGCTTTTTGGCGGTGTCGGGAACGCGGACTTTCCCCCACGAATCTTGGCCTTGTTCACGGCAATTTCAGCCGCACGATCGCCGTTGCCCTCGGCGTGGCCTCGTTGCTTGCCCTCGTGCAGTGGGTGGGTTATCGCCGCTTGCGCCAACAAGCGTTGCCTGAAGGTTCTCGGATTCGGCAAATCATGACCAAGCTGATGCCCTCGGGTCGCAACGATTCATTGGCCTTTATTGCGCTTGTCTGCACGGTAGCCGTCTGCGAGGAGTTTCTGTACCGCGGCTTCGCTCTTGCCGCGATCTATCGTGCTGCAGGTAATTCCACGGTGATCGCAGTGATCGGCTCCTCTGCGCTTTTCGCGCTGGCCCACTCGTATCAGGGTCGAGCAGGCCTCCTGAACACGTTTCTGCTCGGACTTCTCTTTGCCGCGTGCCGTGTGTGGACCATGAGCCTGTTGCCTGCCATGTTGGCGCATCTCGTTGTGGATCTGATTGCAGGCTTATTAATTCCGCGAGCGGTGAGGGTGGAAGTTGTGGCGATGGACCGTGCGGTAAGTGGACATGTTCTCTAAAAGATATGTAGTTAATTCATTATATGTCTATAAGTAAAAACAAGGAGCTGACCGACCAAGAAATCCTCAGCGCGCTGATGCCCTTCGGGATCGTGCCGGCACCGATGGATACGGAATCGATCCGGCGATACATCTCGCTCTTACTTGAGTGGAATCAGAAGATTAGCCTCACGGGGCTTTCGGATCCCACTGAAATCGCTTCGCGGCACTTCGGTGAGAGTTGGTTTGTGACCAAACTCGTCGGTTTGGAGGCGGGGCGACTGGCCGACGTTGGCTCTGGGGCTGGATTCCCAGGCCTGGCACTCAAAGTTCTGTGCCCGGGGCTCGAAATCATGCTGGTCGAACAGAACAAGAAGAAGTCAGCTTTTCTCGCAGAGGTCATCCGTGCTCTCTCACTGGAAGGTGTTTCCGTGTTCGCGAGTGCCTATGAGGACTGGAGCGTTCCTCGGGCGAGCTTGGATTTCGTTACAGCCAGGGCGATCGGCCAGTATCCGAGGTTTCTGAAGTGGGCGGCACCTGTCCTGAAGCCGAGCGGGAGAGCTATTCTTTGGCTGGGCGACGAAGAATCTAACCATTTACAGTCCAAGCCCGGCTGGTCCTGGAATCTACCAGCGAGAATCCCGCTAAGCCTTCGCCGGCAAATCCTGATCGGATCCCCCGTAATTCCAGACGTGGCAGAACTGCTCCGTAGCTGACGCCCTTAACTGCACCTCAGAGAGAATGTTTCACGTGAAACGTCTGAATTAAGGCTGTTGAATTGTTTCACGTGAAACAATCCGACTGAAGAACTCCCCCGTGGAGTGTTTCACGTGAAACATCTTTAGATTGACTTTATCAAGTTTCGGTACTATTTTACCCAAGTCAGGGGTCCAGATTGGCCAAAGCCATAGCGATAGCCAACCAGAAAGGCGGCGTCGGAAAGACGACTACCGCCATCAATCTGTGCGCCTCGCTCTGCGCCTTGGTGTACAGAGTCCTTCTAATTGACTCTGACCCCCAGGGGAATTCGACAACCGGATTAGGATTCCCCAGAGATCCGGCCAGAAAGACTCTGTATCACGCACTGATCTTGAATGATCCCCTAGAAAAAGTAGTGCTGAAGACTCAGGTTGACAGGCTCGATTTGTTGCCCTCCGACAAGAATCTAGTCGGAGCGGCAGTAGAGCTTGTTGCTGCCGAAGGACGTGAATATCGCTTGAAATCAGTCGTTGACTCGATCCGGGACCAATACGATTTCATCGTTCTTGACTGCCCTCCCGCTCTGGACCTGCTCACGCTCAATGCCCTGGTCGCTGCGGATTCCGTTCTCATTCCCATTCAGTGCGAATTCCTAGCGTTGGAAGGGGTGGCTGAGCTCCTGGATACACTGATGAGGATCCGACGGACGCTTAATCCCAGCTTAGCGATCGAGGGGATTCTCCTGACAATGTACGACGAGCGCACGACTCTCTCGCGGCAGGTAGCGACGGACCTGAGGAGTTTCTTCGGCTCGCAGGTCTTTACGACCGTGATTCCGCGCAATGTAAGATTGGCCGAGGCACCGAGCCACGGGAAGCCCATTATCGTCTACGACATTAGTAGTAGAGGGGCCGAAGCCTACATCCAACTTGCCAAGGAGGTAACTGCCCATGCCGAGAAACGCTTTGGGAAAGGGGCTGGGAGCACTGATTCGTGAGCCGGAGCCGCAGGCCATCAGCTCTTCGGGCGCTGCGGCTGCCGCTGCCCCGGCGCCTGTATCATCTGTCGGTTCCGGCCCGCAGATGATTGACATCGAGTTGATTGGACCCAGCCCGTACCAACCCCGCACGCGGTTCCGTGAAGAGGGCCTCGAAGAGCTTGCGCGTTCCATTCAGAACAGCGGAATTATCCAACCGCTGCTCTTGCGGAAAGTCGGCGACCGCTACCAGCTCATCGCAGGCGAGCGACGGTGGCGCGCCGCTCAACGCGCGGGCTTGCATCGTGTGCCGGCAATCCTGCGCGAAGTTCCAGAAGAGCTCGCGCTCGAGATCACGCTGGTCGAAAATATTCAACGCGAAGATCTCAATCCTGTCGAGCAGGCACGCGCCTTTGAACGCCTGATGAGTGAATTCCGTTTGACCCAGGAGGATGTGGCGATTCGCACGGGCAAAGACCGTGCGTCGGTGGCGAATTCTCTGCGCCTGCTGAGGTTGGAGAAGCCGTTGCTGGATTGGATCGAAGACGGCAAACTTACGGCGGGCCACGGGCGCGCGCTGCTCGGAGTCGGGGACATCAAACTGCGGGCGGCCCTGGCGATCCGCGCCTCGCGTGGAGGTCTCACCGTTCGGCAGATCGAGCGAATTGCGACGCGCCGCACGCGAAAAGGCGAGCGCGAAGCCGTTGCTGAACCAGTGGACGCGAATGTCCGCGCGGCGCTCGATGAATTGCAAAAGCATCTGGGAACGCGCGTCGGACTCCGGCCGCCGACGAGAAAGTTCCCCGGCCAGCTACGGATCGATTACTACGATGATGCGCAGCTCTCCGCGATCTACGAGAAGCTGATACGTTAAACTACGTATGTAGTTGTATGGCAACAGCGCCACGCTATTGCGTCCTTAGAGGAATCAAGAGAGAATATTCAGAACGAGGTGATCCCGTGGCTTGGCCGTTTGCGAAGCGTGACGCGAAGAAGGCTGGTGAGTGGACGGGGTTCCTGGACCAGGGAGTGCGGCTTGAAGGAACGCTAGAATTGCAAGGCACTTTCCGGCTGGACGCCCACATGCATGGGAACATCGTTTCAAGCGATAGTCTGATTCTCGGCGAAGCAGCGAAGGTTGAAGGTCAGATTGAAGCAAATCACGTCATGATCTCGGGCCACTTTGACGGCGTCATCTTCGCGAAAGGCCGAGTCGAGATCCAGGCGAAAGGTGTAGTGACGGGGGAGATTCACACGCCTTGCCTCGTGATTGAGTCCGGCGGAATTTTTGATGGGCAATGCCATATGTTGGCAGCTTCAGAGGCTGTGCGGCCACTCACAATTCCAATTCGCTCCATTGCGGGCGGAGGGAAGAATCCGACCTAGGTCCTTCCACAGATCAATTCATGGTTTGCATGCAGTGCCGGTACCCACGCCGATTTGATGGATACGATCCCTCGCCCTTGAGACGATTCGCATTCGACCCGTATCTGGATGCTTGTCTCTTAAGGACGCGATCTCGGCCCGCGGCTGGCCGCGCAGCGTTAAAACCACGCTTGCGGGGACTGAGTCACTTCACGTCGGTGGGGAAAATCACGACTTGGCGCTCATCGCCTTCGCCTTCGCTCGCTGTGCGGATTCCAACCGCATCCTTCAAAGCCAGATGCACGATGCGGCGCTCGCGTGGCGACATCGGGTTGAATCGAAAGGCCGCGCGTGTCTCGCGGACTCTCTCCGCTGCAACGCTGGCGGATAGGCGCAACTCTTCGATGCGAAGCGCGCGGTAACCGGCGGCATCGAAGCGCACGCGATCGTAGGACCGAGGATCGAGGCGGATCCAGCGCAGCGCGACATATTCCAGCGCCTGCAGCAGCTCGGCGTTTCGCTCGAGAAGCAATTCATGGTCCCGCCCGGAAAAGATCACGCTGACTTCCGGATGTTCGTAGCCGGCGTCCGCCGATGAATCTTCCAATCGGACTTCGTAAGTCAGGTCCAAGCGCGTTTTGGGTATCAGTTCGTCAAGGCAGAGCCGCAGGGCCGCGGAAACCGCATCGCGATCCAAACGGACCTCGGCAATCAATGGCGAAGGTGCGGTCGGGGGCCTCGGCTGGGAGTTGGCCATGGTCGTCAGAACGCTGCTAACAAACGTTCAATTCCGTCTTCCGCCGCGGCCACCCGAAACCTTGACCGCGACGGGCATCTTCCGGTTCAAATACCACTGTTGGGCCGTTGCCACAATGTTGCCCACCAGAATGTATAACGCCAGACCACTCGGATAGTAAATGAGCCAAAAGGAAAACATGAGCGGCATGATCATCATCATCCGCTGCTGGCCGGGGTCCGTGCTGGGCGTGGGCGTCATCTTGGTTGTGATCAGCATCGTCACGCCCGCGAGAATCGGAAGAACGTAGTAGGGATCCGGCGCGGAGAGGTCTCGAATCCAAAAAACCCAGGAAGCGTGCCGCAAGTCGATTGAATAGTAGAGGACGCGGTAGAAAGCCCACCAAAATGGAAGTTGCAAGAGCATCGGCCAGCACGAGCCAAGCGGGTTAATGCCTTCGCGCGAGTACACCGCCATCACTTCCTCGTTCATCTTTTGCTTGCGGGGATCGCGCATGGAGTACTTCTTGTATTTCTCCTGGATCGCTTTGATCTCCGGAGCCACCTTCTGCATTTTCTTCGCGGCGCGCATGCTCTTGATCTTCAGGGGATAGAAAAGCATGTTGATCGCGAGCGTGAAGACGACGATCGCCCAGCCCCAGTTCGGCAGGTAGCGATGAATCCACCGGAGCGCGTAGAAAATCGGCTCTGAGAGAATGGTGAACCAGCCAAACTGAAGGATATCGTCGAGCGGCGGCTGAACCGATTTCAGCTCGTCCAGGCTCTTCGGCCCGACGAAAAGCCTGAACGCGAACGGCCCCGGAGTACCGCTTCCCACGGCCATCTCCGCGCTGGGCTGGGGAACGACCTTGTCCCCTTGCTGCACGTTCAGAGTGACGGCCCAGTCGGTCAGCGCCAACGGCGGTGCGGCCGTCATGACCGTGCCGGCAGGCGGCGCCGGCGGTAGAAATACCGCGGCGAAGTATTGATCCTCGATCCCGGCATAGTCGAGGGGCCCGTCGAGGGTGGTCGGCACGGTCGGCTGTTTTGGCTGCCCGACCTTCTGCACCGGCAGGGTGGTCAATTTGCCCGCTTGGCTGTAAAGCACTTGCACGGGAAGAACGCCGCGGCTCATCATGCCGGTGCGCACAACCAAATTGCCGAAGCCACCGCGCCAGGCCAGGCTGGCCGGAATTGGCTGGCCGTTCAGCCGCACGGTGAGTTCGCCCGTCATCACGTAATCCGCAGTGAACTTCAGTACCTTGCGCACCTCGAGGTGACCGTCGCTCCAGGTGAGTTCGATCTGCGCGGGCGCTTTAATCGTGTCGGGAGCAGGCGCTCCGTTGGAGGTGATCACGTACAGCCCGGAATTTGCAGCCGTTTCCTGCTGCGGGTCGCTCAGAACGACGGAAAACGGCCAGGCGGTTTCCATCCGCGTGGCGTCGGCATGCACCACATCCAGCGTGTGGGGAGGCTGGCTGTCGTCTTCATACTGCTTCAGTTGCCAACTCTGGACCACGCCGCCGCGATTCCAAAGCTCGACGCGGTAGAGGCCGTTCTCAACAACGATGCTCTTCTCGGCCGGCTCGGAAACCGCCGGCACCGAAACTGGCGCGGCAGCGGGAGCCGCGGCCGGCGTTGCCCCCGGACCCGTCGATGTCCCCGGGCCCGCTGAGGCCGTCGGAGGTTGCACCACAGCGGAAGAAGGCGAAGTTTGCTCGGGAGACTGGGGTTGCTTCGTCGGCTTGGCGAGGAAGGCCCACGCCACAAAGACCAGGATAGAAAGCACCGCGGCGAGCGCCACCCGAACCTGATCGGACATTTCTTTCACGGGCGGTCTCCGCTACGCGGCACCAAAGGCTCAGCTTTGAATTCAGGAACCGGGTCGAAGCCCCCCGGCGAAAAGGGATGGCAGCGCAGCAGGCGCCGAAGAGTGAGCCACGCGCCGCGGCGCGCGCCGTGCGCGCGTATCGCATCCGCGCCGTAGTGCGAACAGGTCGGATAGAACTTGCAGGCCGAAGGCGCGAGCGGAGAAAGCGTGAGCTGGTAGAGGCGAATCGCGCCGAGCAGCACGCGCGCGACCGCACCCGGTACGGCCGCGCCGTCCTGCGAGCCTACGGCTTCAGCCCGCGCAGCAGGCTCAACAGCTCCGCCTCCAGCACGGTAAATTCCGCCTGCTTCACCGAATGCCGTGGATGAATTACGAAGTCCCATCCTGAAGATATCTCCGATTGGTTGCGCCGCAGAATTTCGCGGATCCGGCGCCGGATCCGGTTTCGCACAACCGCGCCTCCCAGGGCTTTTTTCACGCTGATGCCGAACCGGCTGTCCGGCGTACCGTTCGCTCGATAGAATACGGAAAATTGCTGGCTGGAGCGCCTCCGGCCGGCCCGGTAGACGCTTTCAAACTCCGACCGGCGCACCAGACGCACCGCGCGCGGGAATCCGAGTCGCGCGCCACCAGAGGATTTAGATGGGCGTGAGGCGATGGCGTCCCTTCTTGCGGCGCGCCGCCAGGACTTTGCGGCCCCCCTTGGTCTTCATTCTGGTGCGGAAGCCGTGCGTCTTGTGGCGTCGGCGCACTTTCGGCTGAAAGGTACGTTTCGGCAACGAGTCCCCCCGTCAAACAGAGCCGCCCGCCTCAGGCGGGCCGGCACGCAAAACTGAAACGCATAGTCTATGCGAGGCCAAGCAGGCGGTCAAGAATCACGCGCGCCTCTTGATGCGTCTGCCGAGAAGGATTAACATCCGCGACGCTTCCCCATGGAAACCGCGCCCAACCGTTCGATCAAGGTATTGGCCATAGACGGCGGCGGAATTCGCGGGATCATTCCTGCGGTGATCCTGGGCGCATTCGAGAAGGCTCTCGGGAAGCCACTGCACAAGGTGTTCGACTTAATCGCCGGGACCTCGACAGGCGGAATCATCGCTCTCGGTCTGGGAACCACATGCAACAGCGATGGTCCTTACGCAACCGGCGATTTACTCGAACTTTACGTCCGGAACGGCCCGGCGATTTTTGATCGGCGGTTTCTGACGTCCATTCGTCAAATCTTTCGGCCGAAGTATTCCCCTGCGGCACTGGAGACGATCCTCACGAAATATTTTGGAGACACGGTCTTCTCCTCCGCGCTGACGAATCTCTTGGTTTCCAGCTATGACCTGCAATCCCAGCTTCCTTTTTTCTTCAAGAGCGAGCGTGCCAAATCGGATCCTGATTACGACTGGATGGTCCGGGACGTTGCCCGCGCGACTTCGGCCGCGCCCACCTTCTTCCCACCCTTCCACTTGCAGAGGGGCGCCCAGGACTACGCCTTGGTGGACGGCGGAGTCTTCGTAAATAATCCGGCGATGGCGGCGTATGCAGAGGCGCGGCGCCTCTACCCCGGCGCCCAGCAATTCGTGGTCGTCCGGGTTGGGACCGGCGACCGGCAGGACCACATCTCGTTCGCAGCGTCGCGCAATTGGGGATTGCTGCCGTGGGCGAAGCAGATCGTTCCTGTGTTCATGGACAGCGTTTCTGAAGCGGTGGACTATGAGCTGCGGCAGCTTCCAAGCTGCGCATATCACACGTTCCAGCCGAGTCTCGTGGGCGCCTCGAATGAGATGGACGACGTCAGCAAGGAGAACCTTTCAAATCTTCAATCCCTCGCAAACCGCTACGTTCAGTCCGATGCGAAGCAAATCGCCGACGCTTGCGCCGATCTCGCGGCCTGACGCAAGCACGCGCGGCGTTCGGCACCCCGAAAGCGGCGGGATTTTAGCCGCAGCGAACGAACTGATACAATATTTTCGGTTCACTCATGTTTGATAATCTCACAGAGAAACTTCAGCGCGCCTTCAAGAATCTTCGCGGCCAGGGCAAGCTCACCGAAGAGCACCTGGACGCGGGCCTAAAGGAAATTCGCGAAGCGCTGCTCGATGGCGACGTCAACGTGGATGTCGCCGACGAGATGCTCGCGCACATCCGCGAAAAGGCCCTCGGCTCCGAAGTCCTCCTGCAACTTTCCCCGGACCAGCAAGTCGTCAAAATCGTCCGCGACGAATTGCTCGCCCTGCTCGGCAAACACGCCAAGCCGCTTTTCGCCTCGCGCCCGCCTTCGGTTTGGATGATGGTCGGCCTGCAAGGCTCCGGCAAGACCACCACCACCGGCAAACTCTCGAAATGGCTCGCCGGCCACGGCCATCGGCCGCTCGTTGTCTCGACCGACGTCTATCGCCCCGCCGCTCGCGAACAGCTCACGCAGGTCGCCAAAGCGGTTGGCACGCCCTGCTGGCCAGCCGCCGGCACGGACAAGCCGCTCGAAATCGTCCGCGGCGCGATCCGCGAATCGAAACTCTCCGCTTACGATGTGATTGTCGTGGACACTGCTGGCCGTTTGCATATTGACGACGATCTGATGACGGAGCTGAGCAATCTCAAGCGCGAACTGCAGCCCGCCGAGATTCTCTTCGTCGCCGACGCCATGACCGGCCAGGATGCCGTCCGCTCCGCCGGCGAATTTCACCGCCGCCTCGGCCTCACCGGCGTGGTGCTCACAAAACTCGATGGCGATGCGCGCGGCGGCGCGGCGCTTTCCATCGGCAAAGTCACCGGAGCGCCCGTGAAGTTCGTCGGCACGGGTGAAAAATACGACGCGCTCGACGCGTTCTATCCCGACCGCATCGTCTCGCGCGTTCTGGGCATGGGCGACGTCCTCTCGCTCATCGAGCGCGCCGAGACCGGCATGGACCAGAAGAAGGCCGTGGAGCTTGAGCGCAAGATGCGCCGCAGCGAATTCACGCTCGAGGATTTCCGCGATCAGTTGAAGCAGGTGCGCAAGATGGGCCCGCTGGAGCAGGTGCTCGGCATGTTGCCCAAAGTCGGCCCGTTCGCGAATATCCCGAAGGACGCGCAGGTGGACGAATCGCGCCTCACCCGCGTCGAAGCCATAATCAATTCCATGACCGCCGCCGAGCGCAACGATCACAATTTGATCGACGGCAAACGCCGCAAACGCATCGCTCGCGGCAGCGGCACCTCCGTCCAGGAAGTCAATCAGGTCCTCAAGCAGTACATGCAGATGCGCCAGATGGTGAAGCAGTACGGCTCCATGGCCGCCAAAGGCCGCCTCCGCGGCCTAGCCGGCGGCAAACCCCCCGCCGCGAATTGACCCGCACACCCCAGTAGGGGCGGGTCATCGCCGAGAATCTGAACAAAGACGTTTCTCGCGCGGACCGAGCCCAGCAGCGCCATCCGTCGATAACAACTGAACGTGATGAAACGCAGATCTCCACGTCCATATTGGCGAATCAATTCTTTGGTCGCGAGAAGGAGAAACCTCCGACCCTTCCGAAGAAAGCGAAGCTGTGAAGAAACCCTCAAAATAATTTCAATCATCTCTTGAAAACAAACTGAAGCTGGCTATGCTCGGCGCATGAGCCAAGAAAATACGACGAACAAGCAGCCGTTGATTCGCTTTGTGAACCGGCAACAGATGTGCTGGCGGACGGTGGACGTGGAGCGCCTGATCGGGGAAGACCATCCGGCGCGGGCGATCTGGACGCTGGTGGGACGCTTGGACCTCCGCCGCTTCTACGAGGGCATCGAGAGCAGCGCGGAAGAAGGGGGCGGCCGGCGATCGATCCGCAACTGCTGATCAGCTTGTGGGTGTACGCCTACAGCCAGGGGATTGGCTCGGCGCGGGAAGTGGCGCGGCGCTGCGAGTACGATCCCGCGTTCCAGTGGCTGACGGGGCTGGAGGAAGTGAACTACCACACGCTGGCGGATTTCCGTGTGGCGAAGCAAAAAGAGTTGGATGAACTGTTCACGCAGGTATTGGCAGCGCTCAGCAAGGAAGGGCTGGTGACGCTGGAGCAGGTCATGCAGGACGGCACGAAGATCCGGGCGGCAGCCAGCCCGAGAAGTTTTCAATGGGAGACTTCGATTCGGGAACATTGGGATCGTGCGCGGCGGCGTGTGGCGGAGATGGGCGATCCGCGAAACGACGAAGGCAGCCCAAGAGTGAAGCAAGCACATGCCAGGGCGCGGCGCGAGCAGCAGGAGCGTTTGGAAAAAGCCCTTGCGGAGTTGGGGAAGCTGCGGGAGAAGAAGCCATGGAAGGATCGCATCAGCGTCACCGAGCCGGAAGCGCGAAGGATGAAACTGCCTGATGGGGGCGTGGCGCTCGGTTACAACGCGCAGATTTCCGCGGATGCGGCACACGGGTTGATTGTGGGCGTAACGGTGACACAGGAAGGAAACGACACCGCCCAGTTACTTCCCGCAGTGGAACGCATCGAACAACGATTGCAACGGAAGCCCGAGCAGATGGTGGCCGACGCGGGCTACACGACGCGAGCAGCGATCGAAGAGATGGCCGAACGAGAGACGGATTTTCTCGGGAGCATGCCGCGAGAAGACGCGACCACAGGGAGAACCGCTCCCCAGCGACTGCCACCGAGCGCTTTCATTTTTCAGCCCGAGACGAATCGCTACGTGTGTCCAGAAGGCAAGTTCTTGCGCCACGAAGGACGCTTGAAAAAGGAGCGAGGACTGGTTTCCCGCCGCTATTTGGCGAGGGCCAAGGATTGTCAGGTCTGCGCGCGCAAGCCAGAGTGCTGTCCGGGAAATCGCAGCGGGGGCCGGGGGATTTTGCGTTTGGAAGAAAGTGCGGCCGTGGTCGCCTTTCGGCGGAGGATGGGAACCGAGGAAGCGCGGGCAAGCTATCGTCGGCGTGGAAGAGTCGTGGAATTTTGTCACGCGTGGATCAAGAGCAAACTGGGCCTGCGACAGTTCCACGTCCGAGGTTTGGTGAAAGTACAGATGGAAATGCTGTGGGCCTGCCTCACCTACAACCTGCAACAGTGGATCCGCTTGCGCAAACCGCTAACCGCGCCAGCCGTGGGATAGATTCAGAAAACGCAAGAGCCAGGAAAAAGAAGGAAACAAAAACGAGCAGAACGGTGCGACCAGACACAATCCCCCGCGCGCCACAAAACCCACGCGCGCAAGAGGTTTCTTCACAGCTTCAAGAAAGCGCGAAGGGTCGGGCACCCTGAAGAGCCAAACCAGTTACCCGGCGGCGGCATGCTGGAGTGGTATGATTTAACCGCGAATCTTCGCCAATAGAAAAAACACGAAAGGGCCTGCCACCTGCCACTTCAATGATCTCGATGAAGAGCTACTGCAGAGCATCGAACAAAATCGCCCTTCACAATAGTGTGCTGGGCACGCTACTGTTGGTTGTCATTGCGGTCGCTGTGCGATTTTCACTGTCTGGGCAGGCGGCCAGCCCCAGCGGGGAGAATCCGCTTGGCACCTTAAAGGTCATTTCCGTTCGGAAAATGACCGACACCGAATACGCCAGGCGGGTAACAGATAACATCGGCGCAACGCACCTTGTGCGCTTTCGCTTCGAAGCCCCCAGCGACCGCAACGTGTTCCTGTATGCACCTTATTGCGGGAAACCGAGTGGCTATGTGTTGGAGCGAAGCGCTGGAAAAGTCAGATGGCTGGCCGCTAATCCAGGCGCGGACTCATCGAAGAGTCCCGGTTTCAAACAACTGGAGAGCGATGCAGGATCCTGCTGGCTACTTATGACGGCGGGCTCAGCCTATGAGTGGGAGGAGGAAGCCGAGCCCAGGGCCCCAACGGAAGAAGCACGCAGCATCTTCGTGAGGGGGGGTAGAGATCAGGAACCTGTGGAACTGATTTCAGCGTGGTACACAGTGAGCAAAGATACCCAGTCTCCCAGCACGATGCGCTAAACGTGGCGGGGGGCGCGGCCTCCGACTTGAGGGTGGCCTTCGAAGAGAACGAAGGCGCTGTCTCAAGGCGCAGTCTTCCCGGGCAGTTTTTCGCGCCGCGTCGTTGCCACGGGTGCGGGCTCCACTTGGAGCCCGCCACAAAGAGGTTGGAGGGCGAAGAACTCCGGAAATCTCACAGTTCACCCCCGTACGGGGGTGAACCGTGAGATTTCTCCGAGAACGGCCTCAACGTCGGCCATGATTCTTCTATCTGAACCCCGATCCGCATCGGGACAAAAGCGCCCAATCAATCCTTCGGTCTATCCGCCGTGGCGGACGACCAGGGCCACCCGCGAGCGCGAAGAATCTGATAGTCTGATACACTGTGATGTTTGGGCGGGGCTTTCGATTCCGCCAGGAGAAGTCATGGCACAGAAATGCGAGCTTTGCGGGAAGATCCCGCACTACGGCAACGTGATCAGCCACGCCAACAACACACGGCGCCGCCGCTGGAATCCGAACTTGAAGCGCGTGCGCGCGGTCGTGGAAGGAGCCACCAAGCGCATCCGCGTTTGCGCCTCCTGCATCCGTTCCGGCCGCGTCCGCAAAGCCGTGCCTGCTGGTAGGCAAGCGGCGTAGTCAAATTCGCCCAAGCCCGGTCCGAAGGGAGTTGCAGTGGCGAAACGCGCGTTAGCAGGAGTGGTAGCAGCCGCCATGTTGGCGGCGGGGTGCCACAAGGCGGGGACTCCATCGCCTGGGGTGTGGGCCGTCGTGAACGGCACCGAAATTCAGCGCGCCGAGGTCGAAAAATATTATCGCTTGCGCGTCAATCCGCAGGGGCCGGCGCCGTCGCAGGAAGAATCCCTTTCGCTGATGCTGAATATCCTCGACGCGCTGATCAACAATCAGATTCTCATGCAGCGCGCCCAGAAACTGGGGTTGCAGGCGAGCGATGGCGAAGTCGAGGACAAGTTCACCGAATCCAAGAGCCCGTACACGGAAGACGAGTTTCAGCGCCAACTGCAGGACCAGCACCTCACCGTGGATGATTTGAAGAACGACATCCGTGAAGAGCTGTCCATCCAGAAGCTGATCAACCGCGAGGTCGTGGCGAAGATCACGATCACCGATCAGGATGTCGCCGAGTTTTACAGTCAGAACCAGCAAGAGTTCGACTTCCCCGAGATGCGCTACGAGCTCGCACAGATCGTCGTCACGCCGCGCAAGGACCCCGAAGTGCGCAATCGCAAAAACGACGATGCCACAACCGACGTTGAAGCGCGCCGCAAAATCACCGCGCTCTACCAGAAGCTTCAGGGCGGCGCGGACTTCGCCGAGCTCGCGATGGATTACTCCGAAGATCCGCAAACGACGACTTCCGGCGGCGACATGGGCTTCTTTCCCGAATCCGCCGTTGCCAGCGATCCCGATCTGAAGAAGGCCGTCATGGGTTTGCAGCCGGGGCAGTTCACGGGCGTGATTCAATTCAAGGACGCTTATCGCATTATAAAGCTCATCACCAAGCAAGCCCCCGGGCGGCGCGAATTGAGCGACCCGCAAGTGCAGCAGAAGATCCGTGAAGCGCTGCGCAGCCGCAAGGAACAGCTATTGCGAGAGGCCTATCTCACCGAGGCGCGCGACGACGCGAAAGTCGTGAATTACCTCGCTCAACAGGTGATGGAATCGAACGGCCGTCTGCCGGAAATTTCTCCGCCTTCTCCCGCATTGGGATCTTCCCCGCCTTCGGCCCCCTAGCGGATTGCCCGGCGACTCCCGCGCTTTTGCGGTTTAGTCCTGCTTGAAGGCTTCGTTGCTCGCGCGAATCAATTGCCAGCGGCGCGGGCGCTTCTTCTGGTCGAGCCCTTTCTTGCGCAGGCGGATCGATTTCGGCGTGACTTCGACGAATTCATCCTCGGCGATGAATTCGATGGTCTGCTCGAGGCTCAACTCGCGGTGAGGAATCAGCCGGATCGCTTCGTCGGCCGACGACGCGCGCATGTTGGTTTGCTTCTTTTCCTTGGTGACGTTCACATCCATATCCGCATCGCGCGAGTTCTCTCCGACGATCATGCCTTCGTACACTTCGACGCCCGGCCCGATGAACATCTCGCCGCGTTCCTGCAAATTCCAAATTGCAAAAGCGGTGGAGACACCGGCGCGGTCGGCGACAAGCGCGCCCGTGGGACGCGTCGCCATCTCGCCGCCGTAATCGGTCCAGCGCTCGAACAGTGTGTGAAGTTGAGCGGTGCCGCGCGTTTCGGCAAGAAGCTGGCCGCGCACGCCGATCAAGCCGCGCGAGGGCACGGTGAATTCCATACGCACCCAGCCGGAGCCGTGATTGATCATTTTCGCGAGTTCGCCGCGGCGCCGGCCGAGCGATTCCATCACCACCCCCACGAACGATTCCGGACAATTCACCACCAGTCGCTCGAGCGGTTCGAGCTTTTTGCCGTCCACTTCGCGGACGACGATTTCCGGTTTGCCGACCATCAGCTCGTAGCCCTCGCGGCGCATGGTCTCGATCAGGATGGCGAGTTGCAGTTCGCCGCGCGCGAGCACGCGGAAGACGTTCGGGCGTATCTGAATCGGTGATGCGCAGTGAAACGTTGGTGAGCAATTCTTTCTGCAGGCGATCGCGGAGATCGCGCGAGGTCACCCACTGCCCTTCGCGGCCCGCGAGCGGGCCGTTGTTCACGGTGAACACCATCGCGAGTGTCGGCTCGTCGATGTTCATGGGAGTGAGCGGCGCGGGGTTTTCCACGTCGGTAATCGTTTCGCCGATCTGGATGCCCTCGACGCCCGCCACGGCGACCAGATCGCCGCACGGCACCTCTTCGGCCTCGTCGCGCTCCAGCCCGCGGAACGTGTAGAGCTTCGTGAGGCGAGTGGGGCTCACTTCGCCGGAAAGTTTGGCGATGCCCACGTCGGCGCCGCGGCGGAGCGTCCCGTTGAAGACGCGGCCGATGGCGATTCGCCCCAGAAAATCGCTGTAGGCGAGGTTCATCACCTGAGCCTGGAGGACGCCGGCGGGGTCGCCCCCGGGTTCAGGGATCGCCGACAAGATTGCCTCGAATAGCGGCTGTAAGGTCGTGGAGCCATCGCCCGGTTTGCGCTCCGCCACGCCCGTTCTGGCGTTCGTGTAGAGGACGGGGAAATCGAGCTGGTCCTCGGCGGCTTCGAGATCGATAAAAAGGTCGTAGATTTCGTCGAGCACGGCGGCGGGGCGCGCGTCGGCGCGGTCGATCTTGTTCAGCGCGACGATCTGGGGCAACTTCGCCTGCAGCGCCTTCTGCAGGACGTAGCGCGTCTGCGGGAGCGGGCCTTCGCTCGCGTCCACGAGCAACAGGACGCCGTCCACCATCTTCAGTGCGCGCTCGACCTCGCCGCCGAAATCGCTGTGGCCCGGCGTGTCCACGATGTTGATTTTCACGCCGCGATAGAAGAGGGCCGTGTTCTTCGCCAGAATCGTGATGCCGCGCTCGCGTTCGAGGTCGTTCGAGTCCATCACGCGGTCCACAAGGGCTTCGTTCTCGCGAAAGATGCCGCTCTGGCGGAGCATAGCGTCCACCAGCGTGGTCTTGCCGTGGTCCACGTGGGCGATGATGGCGATATTGCGAATTGCAGGCATGGAACTCCGCGCTCTCTATTTCACGTTTCTTGCCGGGGCTTCGGGGCCAACCGTTGCTTGCCCGCCATCGGCGGGCAGGCCGGGGAACAGCAAGCGCTGCAAGTGCGACCTTGCAGCCCTCATTCAAACTTGCGAGAGGATTTACAGGCCGAGTGCCGTGCTCCGAAACTCCAGAATAACACACACGCACGCGTAGCGCCCCAGTCACTTCTAAACGCGGTTCGCGTTCTCCATCGTTGACACTTCCCCAAGCGTTCCCTAGAATCCGCAGAGAGTATTTCGATCCCGTCGCGACTGGAAGGCCGTGAACCGCCAGTCCTGTCTTTCCGGATGGGCCAGAGGAGAGTTTTCATGAAGAAGATCCTAGTGTTTCTTGCATTTTTGATCGTTCCCCTCGCGCTGCTGGCGCAAGACAATAACCAACTGCCGCCAAGCACGGCTGCGGTTCCTGCGGTGCCCGGCGCAGGCACGCCGCAGGCGCGCCGGATTCGCGTTGCCGTTTTTGATTTCGATTACGCCACGGTTCAGACCAGCTCCAGCGCCCTTTTTGGGACGGACGTGGATGTCGGCAAAGGCATCGCGGATCTTCTGGTCAAATACCTGGTGAAGGACGGGACCTACTCGGTCATCGAGCGGAAGGCGCTGGACAAGATTTTGGCCGAACAGAACTTCTCCAATAGCGATCGCGCGAATCCAACTTCAGCGGCGAGACTCGGGAAGCTGCTCGGCGTGGACGCCATCATCGTCGGCAGCGTGACTCAATTCGGCTCCGACACGAAGAACACGAACGTCGGCGGCGGCGGTGGCGGCTGGGGCGGTTACGGAATCGGCGGCATCGGCCACAAAAATACAAAGGCCATCGTCGGACTGGACGCCCGCATCGTGGACATCGATACCGCCGAAATCCTGGGCGTCGCGGAAGGTCACGGCGAGTCGTCGCGCTCCAGCACGTCGCTGCTCGGCGGCGGGGGCAATTGGCACGGCTGGGGCGGGGGAAACGTGGACTTCGGCAACAGCAATTTTCAGGACACGATTATCGGCGAAGCGGTGAATAAAGCGGTCATGCAGATGACCGGCGATGTGATTGCGGACAACTCAAAGCTTCACCCGCGCCTTGTGATGGTGGAAGGCCTTGTCGCCGATGTGGAAGGCGGGCAGGTTATTCTCAACGTTGGCGCAAAGGCCGGGCTGAAGGTCGGCGATCAACTCTCGATCGAGCGCGTGACCAAAGTCATAAAGGACCCGGCCACGGGCGCCGTCATCCGCAAATTGACGACCGCGCTGGGAATCGTTGAAGTCACGGAAGTGGACGAGAATTCTTCCGTTTGCCGAGTCGTTTCCGGCGCAGGTTTTCAGACCGGCGACGCGGCCAAAACCGTCACGCAGTAAGTTCTTCTTCATAGTTCAAGAATTCCCGGGGCCCGCTTGTTCGGGGCCCCGGAATCTTTTTACTCGCGGTGCCCACTACAGGACATTCGAAGCCCGGCGGGATGTGTGAACGCAGCTTTGCTCGGTTACAGCGGGATATTGCCGTGTTTCTTCTTGGGATTTGAGTCGCGCCCATCTTCGAGGGCGCGCAGCGCGGCGATCAGCGGGGCGCACGTCTCGTGAGGCTTGGGCGCGGAATTCATCTCACACTCCGCTTATTCTCTGCGGATGGGTGCGGCGCTGGGGGTTCCCGGGCTGCGAGCGAACATGCCCACGGCCGCTCGCGTCGAAATGTACAGCGCGCCCATCAGGATCGGCACGCCGACCAGCAACTCGGCAAGGTCGGCCAGGGCGTGGAGAAAAGGGTGCGTGATCCGGCCAGCGAATTCTGTTGAGAGAATCAACGCGGCAGCCGCGGCGAGAAGCACGCCCAGGGCCATCGCACCGGCCAAAGCATTCAGAACGATCTTGCGCATGAGAGTCTTATGGAATGCCCGACCAATCGTCCGCCACAAGAATTGAATTGGTCGGATTCGACGGGTCGTATTTCACACTTGCGAGTTGGCCGGCAACCAAGCGCTCGACCAGCGCGCGATTTTCCAGGCCGGTGATGTCTTGGGCCGTTTCGTACGTTACGCCGGAAATCGAGTAACTGTAGCAAACCAGCCGCCGGCCGTCCTTGGAGCGGGCCGAGATTTTGTGAGTCCGGGGTCCCAAGATGCCGAATCGCGTAACGGATTGAGCCTGCGGCGCAACGTCCACCAGTTCGGTGACGCGGCCCTCGGCAATCCGGCCGACCTGATTGATATAGGCGCGGCGTTTGCGTTCTATTTCGTCGGGATCGGGTCGATGGCGGTATTTCCAGGCGAGGGCGGAACCGACGGCCGCCGCAAAGACCGCTCCGGCGGCCGCAAACGTGCGCCAATCGTTAGGTAGCGGCTTCAACGCCCCGTCTTGCGAGCTGCGGCCGGCGCGAAGACGTCGCCGAGCACCTCTCTCGCGCTCGCCCAGTCACTCAGAAAACCTTGCAGCCCGCGATCGGTCAGCGGATGCTTGAAGAGTTGCTCGAAGACCTTGTACGGCATCGTGCCGATGTGCGCGCCCATTTTTGCCGCTTCCACGACGTGGAGAGGGCCCCGCAGGCTGGCCGCGAGCACTTGCGTCGGAAAATTATAGGCGCGGTAGATTTCCATGATTTCGCGGAGCAGGTGCAAGCCGTCCTGGGAGACATCGTCCAGCCGGCCCAGGAACGGGCTGACGAAATACGCGCCCGCCTTCGCAACGATCAGCGCCTGGCTGGCGGAGAAGACCAGCGTCACGTTCACGCGAATTCCTTCCTTCGAGAGTACGCTGAGCGCGCGCACCCCGTCCGGAATACACGGGATCTTGACCACGATGTTCGGATGCCAGGTGGCAATTTCGTGCGCCTCATTCAAGATGCCTTCGGTGTCCGTCGAAACCACTTCGGCGTTCACGACGCCCTGGCCGACCACGTCGCAAATTTCAAGAATGTGTTCGCGAAACGGTCTCTTTTCCTTCGCGACGAGCGTCGGATTCGTCGTGACGCCGTCGATTACGCCCATCGAGACGCCGCGGCGTATCTCGTCCAGGTTTGCCGTATCGAGGAAGAATTTCATAACGTTCTTGTCTCCTGCGCGGATCTTTCCGACGCCTCTCGAAGATTCCTAAGCCATTCGTCCTTGAACCGGATTCTGCAGCGTGCCGATACCGCTCACGGCCACTTCCACCACGTCGCCCGCCGCAAGCGGCCCGACGCCCGCCGGAGTTCCTGTTGCGATGATGTCTCCGGGCTCCAGCGTCATAATGCGTGATATCCAGCGAATTATAACATCAACGGAAAAGATCATCAGGCTGATCGGCGCGGACTGTTTCTTCCGGCCGTTGACGTACGTTTCCACGGTGGCGCTCTTGAGATCGAGTTCCGTTTCCAACACCGGCCCGAACGGGCAGAAGGTGTCGAATCCCTTGGCGCGCGTCCACTGCGAATCTTTCTCCTGCAGGTCGCGTGCGGTGACGTCATTCAGGCAGGTATAGCCAAGAATATAGGGCCGCACGTCGTCCGTTTCTGA
This sequence comes from Terriglobia bacterium, assembly GCA_963819015.1. Classification (GTDB taxonomy): domain Bacteria; phylum Acidobacteriota; class Terriglobia; order Acidiferrales; family UBA7541; genus DASPOJ01. Next base: position 315,012 of record CAWFUN010000002.1, on the reverse strand, counting down.
AAGCTGGGTGCAGCTGCGCCGCATGACGATGCACAACTCCCCTTCGTAGTCGACGCGTTTGGAAGCATCCGGCAGCACGATGGCTTCGCCGGGCGCAATGATGGAGGAAGGCGGCTTCAGGAAGATCAGCGGCTCGCTCGGGATATCGTGCTGGAGTTCCGCGATGTGGGCATGGTAGTTGCGCCCCACGCACACGATTTTCGACGGCACCGCCGGCGGCAGCAGCGCAACTTCAGCGAGCTTCCAGCTCTTGCCGGCCGGCCGCGTCTCGCCCAGCAAACTGCCGGACAGTTCGTGGACCCACTCGCCTTCGATTCGACCGATGCGAGGACTTGGGGTCAGGGTCTGGCCCGCGCGGGTGACGGCGGCGCTGAACTCTAGCGGTTGAAAACGGCAGAATTTCATCGGGCGTCAGGGGCCCCTGCGCCGGGCGGCCACTAGCGGATGCCGCCGCGCGAGTCGCAGAATGCTCACCACCCAGACGAGCACGGACAGGAATCCGTAAGCGATGGCGCCGAGCATGAAGACGTGGAGCGCGCCCATGCGATTTTCAAGGCGCGGGAACCTCACCTCCAGCGAGAAATAGCAGAGTGACGCAAGCGCCCACCCCACGATTCCCGAGACGAACATTTGCGCCGGCGACATCAGGAATCGCCATACGGGAAGGGACATCAGCACGAGCACGGCCGCCGCTCCCGCGACGTTTCGCAGGTACGCAAACCGCTCCAATTCCGGCACGCGATTTGCCACGAACAGCCATCCCAAAAACACACCCGAAAGCGCCACACCCGTTAGAATCCCGACACGAAACGTGGTGTCGCGCAGAAGGAAGAATCTCTTGATGCCCGCGAGCTGGGATCGGGCGTTCACTTTTGCCTTTCGCTACGGCTTCTTCGCGGGGACTTCAGCTGAAACGGCGCCACTGAGAGGGCTTTCGTTGCCGGCGCGATCTACTGCGGTCACTTGGTAGAAGTAGCGCCTTCCCGCCAGAACTGAAGTATCACGAAACGTTGGGCTCAGCAACAATTCCTGGTTCACGCGTTGTCCCGGTGTGCCCGACTGCTCACTCCGGTAGACGTTATACCCGGCCAGGTCCGTTTCCGGACTGATCGCCCACGACAGTTCGACGTCCGCGGTCGCCTGATTGGTCTCAGGGACGTATAGCGCTTCGAGGCCCTGCGGCGCTGCGGGAGGAAGACGTCGCGCGGCGTGACAATCACCGGCGCAGAGTCCGCGGATTCGACTGTATCCGCGCCGTACTGCGCCACGCTTCGCACGGTGTAGACGTACGTCCGGCCGAACTCGAATTGTGTGTCGCTATAGGAGCCCTCCGGGGCGGGGCCCAGCAATTCCAGCGGCACGCTGAACTGGAGCTTGGAAAGTTCGGCGGCCGGCGCGGGAGATCCCGCTGCGAGCTCACCGCGGTAAACGCGATAGCCGGAGCCGCCGCCCGGAGCCTCCGCCGGTTGCCAGGCGAGTTCAATCGCGTGTTCGGTGACGGTGCCGCGGAGGTCCGCCGGAGTTCCTGGCCCGGGATAGACGCGGGTCGCCGCTACGTTGGAATCACTGGAGGCGCGCTTCTTCGAGACGCGCGTGCGCACCATATAGATCATTTGCGCGCCTGAATCCTGCGCCAGGTCCGCAGCGGGGAACGGATCGCTGAACTCGAACTGGCCGGCGGCCATATACGTTTCCACCAGCGCGCCGGGAATCGTATAGATGAGCCGCGTCGGAGTCTTGTGCGACGGTTCATTCGCAGCCAGCATCCCGCGATAAATTTCTACGGCGGGCGGCTCCGAGAGCGGCTCGTGCTCGGTCGAATTGGTCGGCAGCGTGAATGTCAGGATCACGGCGTCGCCTTGCTGGTGTGCCGCGAGATCCGCCACCGCCATGGGGAGAATCGGCTTGGGCGGCGTGGGTTCGCCCGGGGTGGCGCAACCGGCCGCGCAAAGCGCCGCGGTCGCGAGCACGAGCGCGCAAGAAGCGCCATGGAGCCGCCGGCCCGATGCGCGATGGTTCGACGCGCCCCGCGCTGGAAGACCTTTTCTTGCTTTGAGGTTGCTGCCCGGCATGGCCGCCTTGCGGAGCGTCAGAGGATGTACCGGCTGAGGTCCTGATTCTTGACGATCTCGGAGAGTTGCTTCTGTACGTAGGCGGCGTCGAGCTTCACCGTCTTCTTTTTCAACTCGGGAGCCTCGAACGAAATCTCTTCCAACAACTTCTCCAGAATCGTGTGCAGCCGCCGCGCGCCGATATTCTCCGTTTGCTCGTTCACCTGCACGGCGAAACGCGCCACGGCCGCGACGGCGTCCTCGCTGAAGCTCAGCTTCAGGCCCTCGGTTTCCAGCAGCGCGACGTACTGCTTGATGAGGGCGTTCTTCGGCTCGGTGAGGATGCGGACGAAATCGGCCTCGCTGAGCGCGGTCAGCTCGACGCGAATCGGCAAGCGCCCTTGCAGCTCGGGAATCAAATCGGATGGTTTGGTAACGTGAAACGCGCCCGCGGCGATGAACAGGATGTGATCGGTGCGGATCATGCCGTAGCGCGTGTTGACCGTCGTGCCCTCGATGATCGGCAGGATATCGCGCTGCACGCCCTCGCGCGAGACGTCCGGCCCGTGCCCCGACTCGCGTCCTGCGATCTTGTCGATCTCATCGATGAAGATGATTCCCATCTGCTCGGCTCGCTCGACGGCCAGCCGCGTCACCTGATCCATATCGATCAGCTTGTTCTCTTCCTCCTGGATCATGTACTCGAACGCCTCGGCCACGCTCATCTTGCGTTTCTTCTTTTGTTGCCCGAAGAGTCCCGAGAGCATGTCCTTGACGTTGATATCCATCTCCTCGATGCCCTGGTTGGTGACGATCTCGAAGGACGGCATCGAACGCTCGCGCACCTCGACTTCCACCAGCCGCTGATCGAGCTTGCCTTCGCGTAGTTGGGCGCGCAACTTCTCGCGCGTCCGGTCGCTTTGCTCGCGCCGCATCGATTCCGTTTGCGGGGCCGCGGTACCATGCGCCTCCAAGAGCGGCGATGGCGGAAGCAGGAGATCGAGCACGCGTTCTTCCGCGGCTTGTTCGGCCCGCTCGGCGACCTCGTCCAGCTTCTCTTCGCGCACCATGTCGATCGAGGTTTCGACCAGGTCGCGCACCATGGATTCCACGTCGCGTCCCACGTATCCCACTTCCGTGTACTTCGACGCCTCCACCTTCACGAAGGGACACCCCGCCAGCCGCGCGAGCCGCCGGGCCAGCTCCGTCTTGCCCACCCCGGTAGGCCCGATCATCAGGATGTTCTTCGGGAGGATTTCGTCGGCAATTTCCGATTCCAGCTTCTGCCGGCGCACGCGGTTGCGCAGGGCCACGGCGACGGCGCGCTTCGCGGCATTCTGTCCCACGATGTACTTGTCCAGTTCGACGACGATTTCCCGCGGCGTCAGCTCGTCAAACGACGGCTGCGGAGGGGGCTCGGGCTCACGATGTTCGCCGGGAAGATAAATCACCATATTCGAGTTCACCCGTTTCGTCTCGCCCCGGCCGGCCGGGGCCGAAGAAAATACTACAACTCCTCGATCAGAATGTTTTCGTTCGTGTAAATGCAGACTTCGCTGGCGATTTTCATCGCCTCTTGCGCGATTTCCTTCGCGCTGAGTTTTGTGTGCCGGGCCAGCGCTCGGGCCGCGGAGAGCGCGAACGCCCCGCCCGATCCGATGGCGCAGATGCCGTCATCGGGCTCGATTACGTCGCCGTTGCCGGAGAGCAGGAAGGTGGACTTCGCGTCCGCCACCACCAGAAGCGCTTCGAGGTGCCGCAGCGCGCGGTCCTTCCGCCACTCCTTCGCCAGCTCGACCGAAGCGCGCGGCAAATTTCCGTGGAATTCCTGCAGCTTGCCTTCAAATCGCTCGAAGAGCGAAAGCGCGTCCGCCGTCGAGCCCGCGAATCCCGCCAGGATCTTCCCCTCGAATAAGCGGCGCAGCTTCTTCGCGGTGTGTTTCATGACGTGGTCGCCCATCGTCACCTGGCCGTCGCCCGCGATGACGACCTTGTTGTCCCGGCGCACGCACAGCACCGTGGTGGCGTGCATTTGCACGCTTTCCCGGCTCATCGGCATCCCGCCATTATACCGCCACGCCCGTACGCGGCCAAAATTCCTGCGGCCTGGCGCCGTGCCAGCGCGCCTTAACGCGCCCGGGAACATTCGGCCTCCCCGCCGCCCGGAGGTAACTCTTTACGAATATTGTTGACCCTGTTACACTCCTGCAACTTTTTGGTTCCACGATTCCCACAAAGGAGCGCCTCAAATGCCCAGCAAGAAACGGACGCCCGGCCCCGCTGCACCCAGCTCGTCCCCTTCGCCTTCCAGTTTCTCGTTCGCCGATCCGCACGCCACTCCGGACAACTACACGAGCTTCAGTAGTTCGGACGTCAAAGCGGACACCGCCGTGCAAGCCAGCCAGGTGCTCCAGCCGATTCCGACGCTTAAGAAGGACCCGCCCGTGATGGCGCTCGCGGACGTCCTGCCCGGCAGCGCGCTGAAGCCCTATTCGAAGTTTCTGACCTTTCACATGGCGGGGGATACGGGCGGCATCAAGAACGCTGCGAACCAATTTCTCGTCGCGGACAAAATGACGGAGGATTTCTCGCACCCGGATGCGAATGCGCGCCCCGCATTCTTCTACCACCTCGGCGACGTCGTCTACTATTTCGGCCAGGACAAGTATTACTACGACCAGTTTTACGATCCCTATCGCGACTACCCGGCGCCGATCTTTGCCATTCCGGGCAATCACGACGCTGTCGTCTATAGCGGGGAACCTGCCGTATCTCTCGACGCGTTCCAAAAGCACTTCTGTTCCGCGGCCCCGACGCACGCCGACGAAGCGCAGGGCACGGCTCGCACGACCATGACCCAGCCGGGCGTCTATTTCACCCTGAACGCACCGTTTGTCCGGATCATCGGCCTCTACTCAAACACAGCCGAGGCCGGGGGCGTGATCGCCGGCCCAACCGTGGGGCAAGCTCAATTGCAATTCCTGGCGAGCCAGTTGCAACAAGCCAGTGCGGACCGCAAGAAAAGCGCTCTCCAGGGCGCGCTGCTCATTGCCGTGCATCATCCGCCGTTCACCGGGAGCGCTCAGCACAATCCCAGCCCGGAAGTTCTTACGGCGCTCGACAGCGCCTGCAAGCAGACCGGCGTGTACCCGGACGCGGTCTTCTCGGGCCACGCGCACCTTTACGAGCGCTACACGCGCTACTTGAAAATTGGCACTGCAGCGTGGCAGGTGCCGTACCTCGTGGCGGGCAATGGCGGCTATCCCAACCTCGCCGGGTTGAAGCACAATCCGGGCACGCCCACGCCGCGTACTCCCGTGGATTCCAGCAACGGCGACGGCAAGGGAAACCGCCTGACGCTGGAGAATTATTTCGGCACGACCTTCGGCTTTCTGCGCCTGACCGCGGCGGCAACCGTGCTGTCTTGCGAGTTCGTTGGGGTCACGAATAGCTCAGCTCCCGGTCAGACCCTCGACCGCTTCTCGCTCGACTTGGCGAAGCATCAATTGACTGGCTTCCGACAGCAGTAGCGCGGGAATCGGAAACGTGGAGTATGAACGCGGTGCGGCGAACGATCAGTGCGCGGTTGAAATTGCGTGCTGCCGCCGCAGCCGCGGGTCAGGGCGACCCGCCGGGCGAATCCGGTTGCGTCTTGTTCTTGTTTGGCTTGTCTTTATTTCCCAGCTTGGCGTAGCGCTCGACGAGCGACTGCTTGGTGAAAAGATTCGGGTCGAGGCCCGTATTGACGTTGCATTCCGTGTAGAATACCTGGCTGACCATCATCGTGTTCCGCATGGCGACAATGTTGCGCGGAATCATGACACCGTTCGAGGGAAGAAACTCCGAGTACATGATCGTGCGGCTGGTCTCTTCCCGCGTTTCGGGATCGCGCGTTGTGACGACGAATTGCAGCGGCAAATGTGTCGATTGCTCGATCGCCAGACGCATCACGCGGTTCGTGCTGTCCACCAACTCAACCCAGTCCACGGGTTTGAGATCCACGATGTCTACTCCCGCATAGCGGAACATCATCCCATCCTCGTTCAGCCGGTGCCGCAGCACGTAGTTCATGCTGTTGTGCAATTGGTTCTGAAAATCGGCGATGGATTCCGCGCTCTGGTCGGTGACTCCGCTGCGATCCATGGTCCAGCCCTGGTTCCCGGCAAATACGTCGATGGTGTAGCCGGCTTTCCCGGGGATTCCAAGGATCATCGTGAGAGCGTTCACACCATGGGCCTCAAATTCCTTGCGGTCTTTATCGGGCATCAGCCAGAGATCCTTGAACTCAGCAGGCTCGCCCGCCTCGCCGGAATGCTCGAAGGCAGCCGCGTGGCCCGTGCAGACGTAATCGCGGACATTGAGATACGCGTTGCCGCCGAGCGCCGTGATCGTTTGCTGCAGCAGTTCCTTGGCCTTTGCGGCGCTTTGTTCGGGCATCAGCGACTCGTCGTCCTGCGCCCGCGCGGCACGCGGCCCCGCCGCCGCAATCCCCAGGATCGCCAGAATGGCCGCCGCGTACCAGGTTTTCATCCGCAAAGCACCGATCCCCCGTTTACATTGAGCACTTCGCCGGTGATAAAGGTTGCCAGGTCGGACGCGAGGAACAAGATGGGGCCCGCGACCTCCTCGGCCGTGGCCACGCGCTTCAGTGGAATCGCCGCCGTCGCGAACCTCGCGCCTTCCTTCGTGTCCAGCACCGGCTTCGACATATCCGTGGCAACCCAGCCGGGCGCGACTGCGTTCACAAGGATTCCGTGCCGCGCCAGTTCGGTGGAAAGCGCTTTCACGAAGCTGATGATCCCGCCCTTGGCGGCGGCGTAGTGGGAATGAAACGCCTCGCCGCGCTGTCCCGCGGCCGAGCTGATCGCGATGATGCGTCCGGAGCGTTGCGCGATCATCTGCGCCGCGGCGAAGTGCGTCACGTCGTAAACGCTCTTCAGGTTGACGCGCATCATCTCGTCCCACTCGCGCTCGGTCAGTTTTTCGATCGGAGCGTCCGCCGCGTTCCAGATCCCCGCGTTTGCCACGAGGATGTCGATTCGTCCCAGCCGCTGGATCGTGTGCTGGACCAGTTTCTTCGCATCGGCCATGCGCGAAAGGTCCGCTTTCAGTGATTCGATTCGCGTACCCTGCTTGCGCGCCTCCTGCTCCACCTGCGCCGCCGGCTCCTTGCTGCGGTTGTAGCTGAACACCACGTCGGCGCCCGCCTGCGCAAAAAGCTTCACGGTTGCGGCGCCGATCCCGCGCGATCCGCCCGTAATGAGTGCCGCCCTGCCTGCCAGTGAGATCATTCGCTTTTTCTCCGGTGTGGCTGAACAAATTGCAGAGTCTGTTTCGACGGCGCCGGTGCCGGGCTACCGTGCGGCATTCGCCGCCCTTGCCCGGTGCGGTCAGGGGCGCCCGGGGAACGCCCTATTCTACTAGCGATTGTCGCGGCGCTTGCGCGCTTCCCTCATCAATTCCATGAACAGGGCGCGAGAAAGCGCGGCCCCTGATGCTGCGTCGTCGATTCGCTCGGGATGCCATTGCACTCCGACGACCCAGTCGTCCGGCCCCGTGTACTCCAAAGCCTCCACAACTCCGTCCGGCGCGTGCGCCGTGACCTTCAGCTTCGCCGCCGCCTTCCGCACCGATTGATGGTGCGAGCTGTTCACGCTCAATTCCGTCGCGCCCGCGAGCTTGAGGAGCCGGCCGCCTTCGATCTTCGCGGTGTGCATCGAATCGGGCGCGTCGTCGTCCCGGTCGTGCCGGATGGGGCTGCCCAGCTCGTCCGGAATATCCTGCACGAGGCTGCCGCCCATATAGACGTTCAGGAGCTGCGTGCCGTAGCAGATCGCCAGCACCGGCTTGTGAGTCTCGAGCGCGTGGTCCAGCAGCGCGAAATCTACCCGCTCGCGCGCCGCGTCGGCCATCGCCGCCCTCGGGTGCTTGGCCGCGCCGTAGCGTGAAGGGTCCACATCCGCGGGGCTGCCCGGCAGCACGAAGGCGTCAAGCGTCCCGGCCAGCTCGTGCAGCTCCTCGGCGGGCGTCTCGAGCGAGAGCAGCACCGGCTCGCCGCCCGCGTGCGCCACGGCCTTCAGATAGTTGTCGATTTTGGGCCGCTTGTTCTGCGCTTCTTCCGAAAGCGTGCGCCACGGCACGCCGACGCGCGGTTTGTTGGGCTTTTCGTTTGCCATGGAAACGCTCATCCTAGCATTCGCCGCCAGACCCCGGCAACCGAGGCCGGTGACAGTTATTGGGGCAGTTTCCGATAGGTTGCATTGCCGCACATCCGCGACTGGCATCCCCTTCTCGGGCGCAGGTCTACTTTTTCTCGGGCGCCGCGATTATGCTGATTGCAACGGGTTGGGCTGAAACTTCAGTCTCAGGTAGCGTGCAACCGACACTGAGGGCCGCGGCCTTCAGATATTCTCGATACTCCCCCGCCCGATCGAACGAACCCTCTGGAGGTTGATAGGTCTCTTCAATCTGCCAATTGCCCGGAAAATTGAAATCTGTGCGAACCTGCGCGGGGTCCGGGATGTACACATCGTGCGGTGGCAGCCAGATCCATCGTTGCCCTATTTCCGACAGCAGCTTGCCGCGCGGCCAGACTCCCACGCCATCAATCACCTCGATGAATTCCTCGTACCCTGTTGCCCCGGGGGGAGCAATTACTTTCGTAGCCAAATATCCCTGCGCTGGAATTGTTCGTCCCTGTTCAGGCTTTGGAAAACAAACGGTCTTATCTGACAGATTCGTGAATTCCGTCTTGATGAAAACGGGTTCGTGCAGAGAATAGGTTTCCTTCCCGAGGATGATCCTCAGCTTGAGTATGGGGGCCGGCGAGGAAGGGGTGCCAGGTGCGGTCTGCGAACGGGCGCCTATCGAGCACATACCCAACGCAAGCAGCACGATCAGAATTCTCGATCGCATTCCGGTGTCCAGATCACATTAGCAAATAGACTACCACGCGCTGGTTCCAAAAGCTTTTCGGAAGGTCTGCACGAACTAGCCGGGTCCGTGGTTCTTTTGAGACCCCTGCGACCAAGGGCCTCTCGCAGCCTAGATTGTTTCAAACAACCAGCGCCTTCACGTGGCAAAATAGCCCGCATGACAACCTTCGCAAAGAACTGCAAATCGTCCGTAATCCCTGCGCTGCGCTACCGAAATGCCAAAGCCATGATCGATTGGCTCTGCCAAGCCTTTGGCTTCGAGAAGCAGGCCGTCTTCGAAACGCCCGGCGGCATTGTGATGCATGCCCAACTGACTTTCGGCAACGGCATGATCATGATCGGCTCGGTGGAGAATAAGTCGCCGGCCGCGAAACTCTTCAAGCAGCCCGATGAAATCGGCGGGGCGGAGACCCAATCCTCTTGCCTCGTCGTTTCGGACATCGATGGGATCTACGCCAATGCCAAACGCGCGGGCGCGAAAATGTTGATGGACTTGGAAGAGAAGCCATTCGGCGGCAAAGCCTTCACCTGCAGCGACCCCGAAGGGCATATCTGGTATGTGGGCAGCTACGATCCCTGGGAACCGCCGAAGGCATAAGTCGGGATAACGGCTTCATGTTAGCCGGAGGGTCGACACAAACTGGACATTTGAGAGTCACAGGTTCGATTTGCCCGTTCATCGGGCACCCGAGTGTCCTGGTGAAACCCAACCCCGAGTCGATTTAGCCAAGGCAACAACCCGGACGTGAAAACCTACTTGAGATGCCCCTGCCACAGAGCAACAATGAGTAGCAGGATGCCGAAAACTACAGAGGAATTACGCAAGCCTTCATTAAGCGCATTGTCGGCAACTTCCAGTAGGTCATCAATCGGAGATTCCACGCCTTGTACTGTGATCTTGCCAGCTTGATAGAGCTCATTGATCTTCCTGTGGCGCAGTAGAGCCCCCCAATACGGATAGATAACATCTAGCAGCATAAGTGTCGCCAGACTTAGACTACCTGTCACTCCCATGAATTTCCACGCGACAATCGCGTATGCGAGAACCACTACCGCGAGAAGTAGCGTGTTGATGAGGAATTTCCAAGAGCGGAACGGCGACCGGAAGAAGAAACTATTCGGCTTCCTGTCATCTGTGAAACAAACCACCGGTTTGGTCTCGCCCATAACGCCTCCTTCAGCGCGACTTGCTCAAATTCGATGCCTCCGAATGGTCGGGTACAGCAATAATGTCACCAACCAGTGGTCCACCTCAACACGCGCAGTCGAGGCCCATCCTCTCGCGGAAAACGTGAGCCCTTTCCTTATTTCCTCTCCTAATTCACTCGCTGCAGATGGGTGTCCTTGAAGAACGTCGGATACTTCAGCCCAAAGCCGAGAGCACGGTCCATTCCGATGTGCGCGAGCCAAATCAGCGCAAAGGCCAGGAGTCGCGCATCGTGTCTGTAGACTGACACTCCCGCAAACGCCAAAGGAAACACGTACGTGTGAACGAGGTTGTACAGCCTCGACCCAAGTCGCGCAGAGACGAGATATCCCAGGATCGACAAGTCAGGCCACAGAAAAAGCAGGAAGAAAATCCCCCAATGGGCGCCGGCGGATCGATACAAGAACAAGCTCAGCACCAAGGCGAAAGCGCCTTCGGTGCGCAACAGTGTCCCCGGTTTGGAAAACATGAAGTCCTCATTCCTTCCTGCTGATGCGTCCCATCCCGTCATCCATGTCGAATCATCCGGCCCATCGCATGTCCCGGATTGTTTCCTCGCGCATCGCCGATAAGGTCGCACCGTGCGCTTGGAGAATCCTTGCGGCCGTGCATTCTTCGACTCTTAGAATGCCCAGGAGAAAATGTGCAAGAGCTATCTGAGTGTGCCCCAAGTCGCCGGCTTCATCCGACGCGAGGCTCAGAATTCGCATGGAATCGGCGCTAAGCGGCACTTCGACTTGCCCCGTGACCGGCTCGCCGGCCGTGATCTCGGCCTCAATTTCTTTTCGGAATGAATTGACAGAACCCTTCTCCCTATCAATTCGAGTCGCTAGGGCCGCGTTCTCGCGAAGTATGCCGAGCAAGAAGTGCTCGCTTTCGATGCAGGGACTGCCGTACCGCATCGCTTCCTCACGCGCGAAGAAAATCGCGCGCCTGGCATTCTCAAGATAGCGGCCGGACGTCGCCGGCATCTTTTCCGCGTTGACCTCGGGGGCCCGTCCCTCCGCGGAGCGAGAGCGTTCCCAGCCGCGCCGGTAGTCCGCGACGAGATAGAGAGAGCCTGTGGCGAAGACCGCATCTTCGGGCGCGGCCATTTGCATCGCGCGCTCGATGGCGGCGGCCGGATCGCTCACGATTTCGCAGTTGGGCGCGAGGTGCCGCGTCATGTGCGCGAGCGTCCCGGCCTTGAGCGCGCGCGATTGGCGCGGCTCGGTGAGAATCACGCTCGCGGCGCGCGGAAACAGCACTCCGCAAATCTCATCGATCGGTTTGTCGCGCAGCGTTCCGTAGACCAGATGAATCGTGGCGCCGGGGAATTGCTCGTCCCAAAACGCCGCGAGCTCCCGCGCGCCCGCCGGATTGTGCGTCCCGTCAATGTAAACAGCGGGCCGCTCGCCCAGGCGTTCGAGTCTTCCCGGCCAGCGAACGCCGGCGATGCCGCGCGCAATCGCAGCCTCGCCGGTCGGAAATCCGCGCTCGGCGAGCAGGCGCGCCGCGGCCAGAGCCGCCACGGCGTTGCGCGCCTGAAATCGTCCCGCGAGAGGCACGGTCAATTCGATGGCTCGTCGCGATTCCCTGTCCACAACCTCGAAGTGTGTTCCCCCGGCCGGCGGCTCCGTCCGCAGATTCTTCACCTCGAATCGCTCGTCAATTTCCACCAGCCGCGCGCCTTGTTCTTTCGCCCGCGCGCGAATGACGTCGCGCGCCACGGGATGTTCCGCCGCGCTCACGACCCACGCGCCGGGTTTGATGATGCCGGCTTTTTCGCCGGCGATCTCATCGACGGAATGGCCGAGATAATCTTCGTGGTCGAAGGCAATCTGCGTGATGACGGCGACTTCAGGCAAGAGTACGTTGGTCGCATCCAGCCGTCCGCCCATTCCCACTTCAAACACGGCGAACTCCGCTCGCGGAGAGCGCCCTCGGTGAACCGCCCGCCCGGCTGCCCCGATCCCGAGGGGTCGCGCGAAATAGTCGAACGCCATCGCCGTCAGGCACTCGAAGAACGTCGGATGCGCCGCGAGCCGCCCCTGTGCCAGCAACTCTTCGATTGCCGCGCGGATGCGATCGAACGCCGCGGCAAATTCTTCGTCGATGATTTCGCGGCCGCCAAGCCGGATTCGCTCGTTGATTTTTTCCAGATGCGGCGAGGTGAAGAGGCCGGTCTGCAATCCCGCCACGCCCAGAATCGAAGCGAGCATCGCGGCGGTCGAGCCTTTGCCGTTGGTCCCGGCGATATGCGCGGTGGGATAGGCGCGTTCCGGGTGCGACAACCGTTCCGCGAGAATACCGATGTTCGCGAGATCGAATTTCGCGACGCGCGCCTGTTGGGGTGACGCCAGTTCTCGGCCCAGTGACAGCAGGTACCGCACCGCGTCGTCGTAGGTCACGGGAGAATTCTCGTGGGCTTCAGCCGATGAAAAAGTCCAGCGCTGAGCCGATGTAGGCCTTCAGCTCCTTGCGTGGAACGACGGCGTCGAGAAATCCGTGTTCCAGCAGGAATTCCGCGCGCTGGAATCCTTCCGGCAATTTCTGGCGGATCGTTTGCTCGATCACGCGCGGCCCGGCAAATCCGATCAGCGCGCCGGGCTCCGCGATGTTCAGGTCGCCGAGCATGGCGTAGCTCGCCGTGACGCCGCCGGTGGTCGGATCGGTCAGCACGGAAATGTACGGCAGCTTCTCGTCATCCAAGCGCGCCAGCGCCGCGGACACCTTCGCAAGCTGCATCAGACTGATCGTGCCTTCCATCATCCGCGCTCCGCCCGAACACGATACGACGACCAGGGGGATCCGCTGCGCGATGCAGCGCTCGATCGCCCGCGTCACTTTTTCCCCCACTACGGCCCCCATCGAGCCGCCGATAAAGCCGAACTCCATCGAACAGCAAATCACCGCGCGGCCGTTCAGCAAGCCTTCGCCGGTGAGAATGGCGTCCTGCATTCCCAGTTTGCGCTGCGATTCGCGCAGCCGCGCCGCGTAAGGCCGCGTGTCCGTGAATTTCAGCGGGTCGCTCGACGCGAGTTGCGCGTCGTGCTCCACCCAACGCCCGTCAAACAGCAACTCGAGCCGCCGCTTCGCGCCGAGCCTGTAGTGGTGACCGCACTTGGGACACATATTCCAGTGCGCTTCGAGGTCCTTCTTCCAGATGATCGCGCGGCAACTCTCGCACTTCATCCACAGGCCTTCGGTCTTCACCTTCCGCTCGTCCGGAGGCACCGGCTGCTCGATCGCTTTCTTCTCCCGCTTGAACCAGGCCATTTAGTAGTCAATCCCCCGCTGCGCGAGAATTCCCTTCGCGTACGGATGTTTCACCTCGCGCATCTCCGTCACCAAGTCCGCCAACTCCACGAGTTTCGGATGCGCGTTTCGCCCCGTGCAGATCACGTGCACGCGCTCCGGCCGCGCCGCGAGCGCCGCCGCCACCCGCTCGGCGTCCAGCATCTTATAGCTGATCACGTAGTTGATCTCATCGAAGACCACTAGATCGTACCGCCCGCTCTCCATCTGCGTCTTGCCGTATTCCCACGCTTGTTCACACATCCGCACGTCTTCCGGGTCGAGCTCCGCTCCGCCGATCTTCACGAAGCCGCGCCCCATCGGCCGGATCTCGAATCGTGCGTCGCCCAGCAGCTTCGCCGCGTCGAGTTCGCCGTAGTGCCACGAGCCCTTGATGAACTGCACCATCAGCACGCGCAGGCCCTGGCCCACGGCCCGGAACGCCGTCCCCAGCGCGCAGGTCGTCTTTCCCTTGCCCGGGCCGGTGTAAACGATCAGCAGTCCCTTGTCATCTGGCATGGAGATCCCGCGCGCACTCCCCCGGCGGGGTCAAGACGGAAGGAAGAAGCATAGCACGGCAGCGAGCCGGCGGTCAGGCCAGGTCAGATTGGATGGTCTACCAGAAGCGAGCAGAACGCGGATCTTGTCCCCGGTCGTTAGTCATAGCTCCCATGAACTGGCACACGCTGGCGCCTGCTGTTCTTGTCCTGGTACATGAGCGCATCCGCCTTTGCCAGCAGGTCCTCGACCGGCGATTGGATGTTCGCCCCACACGGCACGATGCCGATGCTGAACGAAATGGCATGCTTTCGATCGGGTTGCAAGTTGAATGCTTCAATCTTGTGTTTGAGGTGTGCCCGCAAGGCCGCCTCGCTCGGCTCCCACGTCCCAACGGCAAGAACGACAAATTCGTCCCCACCGATTCGTGCCAGGATGTCACACTGCCGAAAGGAAGAACGAAGAACGCCCGCGGCCTCGATAATCGTGTTGTTCCCCTCCGCATGCCCAAAGGTGTCGTTTATCTCTTTCAAGCGATCGACGTCGAGAAAGAGCAGCAGGCAAGGCGAATGATTCCGTCTGCTCACCTTCATCTGCTGTTCGGCGAGCAACAGAAACCCTCTGCGGTTGTGCAGGCCCGTGAGATCATCGCACAGAGAAAGACTGTGCAGCTGCATCTGTATATTGTGGCGCTCGATAGCGTAATGGAGGATTCTTCGGAGTTGGCGGCCGTCGATCTGGCCCTTGACGAGGTAATCGAGCGCGCCCTCCCGGATTGCTTCAATTCCGAGTTCTTCATTTTGGAGCCCGGTGATGACGACCACAGTCGCCTCCTCGGCAAAAGGAGCGATTCGCCGCAAGGTTTGCAGGCCGGTTTCATCCGGGAGGTCCAGGTCAAGCAGGACCAGCCGGTTTCCATAGCCCTCGGAAAGATCGCGCAAGCCGTCTCGAAGCGACGCAACGTGTTTCAGCGCGAAATCGTCTGCTCCGCCCTCTTTCAGCATCTCTGCGATCAGGCGGGCATCTCCGGGATTGTCTTCCACCAGGAGCACGTGGATCTTGTCTTCGGCCATTTGCTATGCCTCTCGCGTTGGTCTTACGATCCTGATCCGCAAGTCCCCGATCCCGCTGGCGATCTTCGATTCGCGGGGATCATCTTCGCTCCGCGGAACATCGATCCTTTCTTCCATTATTCTTCAATTTTCGAGGGCAGTTTCACGATGTGCACCCAGAAGTGCTCGATGGATTTCACCACGGCGACAAACTTCACCAGATCCACCGGCTTCGTGACGTAGCAATTCGTGTGCAAGTTGTACGCCTTCAAGATGTCTTCTTCCGCGCGAGAGCTCGTGACAACCACCACTGGGATTCTCCGCAGATCCGGATCCGCCTTGACCTCGGCCAGAACCTCGCGGCCGTCCTTCCGGGGCAGGTTCAGGTCCAGCAAAACGAGGTCCGGCTGGCGTACCCGCTCGTATTTCCCTTGTCTGCGCAAGAAGGCCATCGCCTGTTCTCCGTCGGACACCGCAGTGAGACGGTTGAGCAGTTTCCCGTCGCGAAATGCCTCCTGGGTCAGCCTGATGTCGCCGGGGTTGTCCTCCACCAGCAGGATGTCAACCGGTTGCGCTTGCTCGAAGCCCATTTCCATGTGTCACCCCTTTCATAGGTAGACTGAAATAAAAAGTGGAGCCCTTCCCCGGCTCCGATTCCAACCAGATTCGCCCGCCATGCCGTTCCACGATTTTCTTGGTGATGGCCAGTCCCATACCCGTTCCCGAGTATTCAGCGCGAGTATGGAGACGCTGGAAGAGCAAGAAGATTCGCTCGGCATACTTGAGGTCGATCCCGATGCCGTTATCACGCACGGAAAATCGCCATTCACCCTGGATCTGCTCCGCAGAGATGTGCACGCGAGGCGGTTCCGAGCCGTGAAACTTCAGGGCATTCCCTACCAGGTTCTGAAACACCTGCACTAATTGCGTACGGTCTCCCTTCACCGGCGGTAGGGGATCGTGGGTCACTTCGCCGCCAGTCTCTTCCAACGATTTCTGCAGGTTCGCCAGTACCGTTTTCAGGGTTCTTTCGCAGTCCACGGCGGCAAACTCTCTGGCCCGTGTTCCGACATGGGAGTATTCCAGGAGGTCATTCACGAGCACTTGCATGCGCCGCGCCCCGTCCACCGCATAGCCGATAAACTCGTCCGCGTCGGGATCGAGCTTGCCTCGGTAACGCTCGGCCAGAAGTTGCGTGAAGCTCGCCACCATGCGCAGTGGCTCTTGAAGATCGTGGGAAGCGACGTAGGCGAACTGCTGGAGTTCCGCGTTGGACCGCGCCAACTCTTCGGCTCGACGGGCCAGTTCCTCTTCTGCCCGCTTGCGTTCCGTGAAGTCCCGGGCCACCTTCGACGCTCCTACGAGGTTGCCGAGCGTGTCGAATATCGGTGAAATGGTTACTGAGACGGAGATATTTCGCCCGTCTTTCCGCCTACGCACGGCGTCGTACGTACTGATCTCCTCTCGTTTCAGACGCCCCAGAATATCGGATTCTTCTTCCGTCCCTGGGGGGAGCAGCATGGCGATCGGCTTTCCGATGGCCTCATCTGCGGAATAGCCGAAGATTCGTTCCGCGCTCTTGTTCCAACTGGTGATGGTGCCGTCCAGCATCTCACCGATGATTGCGTCGCTCGATGAGTTCACGAGAGCGGCCAGATGGAACCTGAGGCTCTCGCCGGTGTCGCGCCCGGCGAGGTTGCGGATGATGCTGAGAACCAGTGTTCGCTGTCCTGTCTCGAGCGGGCTGAGCATGACGTCAACCGGGAATTCTCTGCCGTCTTTGTGTCTGCCGCAGAGTTCAAGCCCCGCATCCATGGCCCGGCGCCGAGGGGCTTGGTGGTAGTGGAGGCGGTGCCCCACATGCGCATCGCGCAATCGTTCAGGAATCAGTGTCTCAATGGGTTGGCCGAGCAGTTCAACGGGGCTGTACCCAAACAGTTTCTCCACTTGCGCGTTGATCCGCACGATACAGCCCCTCTCGTCGGAAACTACAAGGGCGTCTGGAAGAGCCTCGAACAAAGCCTCAAACACGTCGCGGCTCTCTTGAAACGCTTCGTCGGTCCTTCTATGCGCACCTAAGCTCGGGGTCATGGGCGTGTACGGCACTCACCAGCAATGGCCAGAAACAAACTGGCCGTAACTAAACCTGGGAAAGGGCAAAAGGAAGGGGGGAAACGCAGCTCCTTAGATAGTCTTGCCCTGTAGAGGACATCCGTCAAGGCCCGACTGCCAAGCCGGTGCGCTTAAGTAATCAACTGTAATGCGCAGACCGAATGCGCAAGAGATTCACAATCATTTGAACCCTCATCCCTTCGATCGTCCGCAAACCGATGAGGGAATTCCCCGCGGTACCGGTTGGAAATTTCACCCGCGTGACACCGCACTCGGAAATCATCCGCTCAAACGACTGTCGAGCGTACCGGAATCTATCTCGCAGCAGCCTGCTCCTTCTTCAGCTTGCTGGGAGGTGCTTCACCCGGCGATGGCGTCGGCTTCGGGCAGGGCGCCGCGGGTGCGCTCGCGCGCGGCGAAATCCCGTAGCGCGGTTTCAAGATCGCTGACGGTGAAATCCGGCCAGCGTTTCGGCAGGAACACGAATTCGGCGAACGCGCATTCCCACAGCAGAAAATCCGAAAGGCGTTGCTCGCCGCCCGTGCGAATAAGCAAATCCACTTCAGTCGAGCCGCCCCGCAGGACTTCGGCCAGCACGTCGCTGAAAGAATCCTGCGAGAGACGCGTGACCTTGTAGAAGCGGCAGGCAGCCTGGTAAATGGCCTCGCGCGACGAGTAATCAATCGCCAGTCGAAGATGCAGCCGCTTTCCCTCGCGCGTTGTCGTTTCGGCGTCCGCAATGGCCTGCCGCAGCGCCGACGAAAGCCGGTCGCGCCGCCCGATAATGCTCAAGCGCACGCCCTCCGCAACGCAATGAGCGGTTTCCTCGATCAGGTATTCGTACAGCACGCTCAGAATCCCCTGAACTTCATCCGCCGGACGCTGCCAGTTCGCGGAGGAAAGCGCAAAAAGAGTGAGTGTGTGGATGCCGAGCCGCGGCGCGGACTCAATCACGCGGCGCGCCGCTTCGGCGCCGGCGCGATGCCCCGCGGTGCGCGGCAGCCCGCGGGAGGTGGCCCACCGCCCGTTGCCGTCCGAGATGATGGCGACGTGGATTCCGCGAGGCATCGGCGCCGCCGTAACCGGCGCGGTTTGAGGAATTGTGATTGGATAGGGGACCGAGTGTTGCGTGCTCATGGTTTGGATCTTTCTCCGCCGCTTGTCTTGCTGCAAAACTTTGTCGTCAATCCCAAGTAGGAACTCTCAGCGCTCTCCCTCGCGCGTGGCGCGGATCAGCGCTTCCATGTGATCGAGGTAGCGCTCGAGTGCGCGCCGTCCCATCGGCGTCAGCCGGTATTCCGTTTTCGGGGTCCGCCCGTCGAAAGATTTCGTGCAGGCGATGTAAGCCGCGTCTTCGAGCTTCCGCGCGTGAACGCTCAGGTTGCCGTCCGTGGTCTTCAGTAGCGATTTCAGTTCGTTGAATGTGAGCGAGCGGTTCGCCGCAAGCGCGCTCACGATCCCCAACCGGATTCGCTCGTGGATCAGCCGGTCGAGGTCGGCGGGCAGCGCCCCTCCGGGAGTACTGCGCATCCGCGCCGCAAGCGGTTCGCGCCCCCTTGCGGACGCGGGACGCTCCTGCCTTGTTGGTGATGAGCGAGCCATGACTTGTTATCTAGCCTCCGTAACGCAAAGCGATCCACAGCCCAAATAAGATGTGAACCACGCCGAATCCCGCTGCGAGAAACAGATTCCCCAAACTCGCCGGCGCCGCGAGCGCCCCGGCGCCCAGCGCGATCAGGCAAATCCCCATCACCGGCACCACCCGCACCGAGAATGCTCCACCGGTCACGATGGCCGTGCCGTAGAGCAGCAGCCACAGGCCGGGCAGAATCGCAATGTCCCCGGAACGAATCAGCGCCGCCGTGAGCAGCGCTCCGACGGCGATGGGCGGCGCAAAGCTAAACAGGAATTTGCGGCCCGGCCCCGAAAGCATTTTAGAATCGGCGCGATGCGCCTTCGTCACGGCCGTGGAGGCGCCGATCGCAATCGCCACGAAAGCCTCAATCAGCCAAACCGTAAGCCACGCGCGCGCCGAGTTCTGCCGGGACGCCGCCACCGCGGCCGCGATGGCCGTGACGCCTATCGCCGCGCCTCCCCATCCGGGCACGGCCGTGAACTCCGCGGCGCTCTGCATGGTTTCGCGGATGTAGCGCAGGTGCTCCGCGGCGCGGGCATCAATCGGGATGGGTTCGCCTGCTTTGGAGCGAATCGGATCGACGGCCATGCGCAACAGCCTACCCGATGGGGCAATTGTTGTCAAGTTCTTTGTGCTGCAAAGTACACCGGCTGGACAATTGGCACCCGCCGCCGTCTTCCGCTACACTGGGGCGCCCTTCCCCAAAGGAGAAGCCGGGATATGACCGAACAAGCGTTTTGGAGCGAGCTGGAACACCGCGTCGCGAAATACGACCTGCTCTGCCACCCCTTCTATCAAGCCTGGGCGCAAGGGCAATTGACGCGTGACGATCTGCGCCGCTATGCCTCGGATTACTATCATCACGTCGCGGCGTTTCCCGGCTATCTCGATAACTTGCAAGCCCGGCTGCCCCACGGCGCTTTGCGCGATGCCGTCATTGGCAACTGGGAGGACGAAATCGGATGGGTCGCGCCGGAGCGCGCTGCAGGTCCCGCGAAGCAGCGCCGCGCGCACGATCTTTTGTGGCTGCAGTTCGCCGAGGGGATGGGAGCGGATGCAGCGAGGATTCAGGCGAGCCGGCCGATCGCGGAGGTGCAAGACCTGATCGAAACCTTTCGCCGCTACGCCCGCGAGAGGTCGGTGGCGGAGGCGCTGGCGGCGTTCTATGCGTACGAATCGCAAGTGCCGCGCATCGCCTCGGAGAAGGAGCGCGGGTTGCGCGCGTGGTACGGCGCCACCGGCGCGGCCTGCGAGTACTTCACCGTGCACGCCACGGCGGACGTACAGCACAGCCGCGTCTGGCGCGATCTGCTCAACCGCTTGCTCGCGGCAGATCCGGCGAAGGCGGAGCCGGCGCTCGAAGCGGCGGAAAATGCCGCGCTGGCGTTGTGGCTCGCGCTCGACGGCATCGAAGCCCGGCGACATGCGGCGCAATTCGCGCGCTAGGTCAATTTCTCCTTACAATTTCGGAAGATCCATTTTTCGCCGAGGAATTTTTCCGCGCAGGAGTGTCTTCGCCGCGACTTGCGCGCGCGCTCACTTCGGATAGGGGTGGCCGGCGAGGATGGTGAAGGCGCGGTAGAGTTGCTCGGCCAGCACGGCGCGGGCGAGTTCGTGGGAGAAGGTCAGCGGAGAGAGCGAGAGCTTCGTCGTCGCGCGGCGGCGGATCACCTCCGGGAAACCTTCCGCATCGCCGCACAGGAATATCAATTCTCGTGCGCCGCGATCGCGCAAATCCCCAAGCCACCTGGCGAACGATTCCGAGTTGAGCGGCTTGCCCGCGGCGTCGAGCAGGACGACAGTCGCGCCGGACTCGAATTCCAGTTTGCGCGCGGCGGCTGCGGAGCCTTCACGCAGCTCGATGGCTTCGACCGGCGCGAAGCGGCGAATGCGCGCGAGATAATCCTCGACCAGCGAGCGAATTTCCGCGCGCCGCGTCTTCCCGAGAAAGATCAAACGGATGCGCATTGTCCTTCTTCGGCTCCGCGGCCGCCGTTGCGGCGAGCGAGGCCGCGTGCCGTCCGCGCGGCTACGACTTCAGCGCGTAGGATCGATAGAGCGTGTCGCGCTGCGCGGGCGTGTAGCCGGCGTCGAAGATGATGCGGCGCAGCTCGGATTCATTCGTGCGGTTGCGCACGCCGGCGGCGAAAACGACATTTTCTTCGATGAGGATGCTGCCGACGTTGTCGGCGCCGAACTGCAAACCGAGCTGGCAAATCTTGATGCCCGGCGTGAGCCAGCTCGACTGGATGTGATCGATGTTGTCAAGCACGATGCGGCTGATGGCGAGCGTCTTCAAATAATCGAAGGCGGTCGCTTCGGGGACTTTTTTGCCGAGCGGCGTATTCTCCGGCGCGAAAATCCACGGAATGAACGCGGTGAACCCGCCCGTGTCTTCCTGAATGCGGCGGATGCGCTCGAGATGGTTCACGCGGTGGCGGAGCTCTTCGCCGCAGCCGAACATCATCGTCGCGGTGGTGCGCAAGCCGAGGGCGTGCGCGGTGCGGTGCATCTGTTCCCACTCGTCGGCCGTGCACTTCAGGCGCGAGATGCGCGCGCGAACCTCGTCGTCCAGGATTTCGGCGCCGCCGCCGGGAATGGAATCGAGCCCGGCGTCCATCAGGCGCGCAATGGTGTCGCGCACGGACAGATCGGAGACTTCCGCGATGCACAGAATTTCCGGCGCTGAAAAACAGTGCAGGTGCACTTGCGGGAAACGCTGCTTCAGCGAGCGCAGCAGATTCTCGTAATACTCGATGCGCAGATCGGGATGCAGGCCGCCCTGCAGCAAAATCCCGGTGCCGCCGAGCTCCAGCATTTCCTCGATCTTCTTGTAAATGCTCTCGAACGAGAGCAGATAACCCTCGCGCGAGCCGAGCGGGCGGTAGAACGCGCAGAACGAGCAATACTCGGTGCAGAAATTCGTGTAGTTGATGTTGCGATCGATCTGATAGGTGGCGACGCGCGGATCGGTCTTCTTGCGGCGAACGTCCATGGCCGCCATGCCGATGCCGAGCAGGTCATCGGAGCGGAAGAGATCGAGCGCTTGTTCGGCGGTGATGGCCATTTCGGTTCGTTGGCTTCAGAGGCTAAAGCCCCTTCTTATTTCAACCGTTTCTGCCGGAGCTCCCGGCCAGGCCCCCGTGCTCGGGGCAGGCGGGACAGGTTCCGCTCCGGCCCCCTAAAGAGAAACGTCGCGAAACTAGCGGGCGGCGCGGGCGCCCGCTGCGGTCGCGGCGAATTCTACCGGCTTCGCGCGGGGAATCAAACCTGCCTTGGCGCATTCCTCGAAATAGTGTTCGAGGCCGGCGATGTTTTCGGCGTCCAGCGAATAATCAATATTCTCGCGCAAGTAGATTTCCAGGGCGCGCGGCGCCAATTCGAGTTTGAGCGCGGCGGCTTCGGCGATTTCGCCGATGCGCGCGAGGCCGTATTCCTTCGACGCGCGAAAATCCGCGACGACGCCGGGCGTCACCGCGTCGCGCCGCCCGGCCCAGACCGCCAGGACGCACGGCAGACCCGTCATTTCGCGCCACTGCTGCGCGACGTTGTACACGAAAAGCGTGTCCACGCCCGGCACGGGCTGCTCATCTTCTCCGCCGCCGCAGCAGGATTCGCTGCCGCCGGATTTGCCCGCGAGGGCGTCCACCTTGAGCCGGACGCGCAGGGCCGGATCGCCGATCAGCAGCGCGGCGTCGGCCTCGCGGAGCATGGCGCCGGGATCGGGCTCCATCTCGATAAACTCGGGCTCGATCTTCCACACGCCGCGGCAGAGCAGCCGCACCAGCGCGCTCGAACTGCGGGAATTGCGGTCCAGCGCGAAGCGGCGCACGCGCTCGACAGGGCGCTTCGCGACGACCAGAATGCTGCGCACCTCGCGCTTGGCGGCGACGGCCATGTCCGGGAGGATGACGAGATTGTCCGTGCGCTGGTACTCGATCACCGGGATGACGCCGATGTCCACGCGGCCCGCGCGCAGGTCCTCGGCGCATTGCGACGGTACGGCGAACGAGAGGTCGTAGCGGCCTTCGAGGGGCCCCTCGGCGAGTCCCCACGCCAGCGGCGCAGTGTTCAGGAATTCGACGATGGAGACGCGAAGCTTGCTCATGGCGTTTCTCGGCCGGGGACGCTTCATGATAGCACAAGGCCCCGGCGCGCCAGACTGAGCCGGGACGAGGGTCGCGAGGGCTCCTGCGTCGCCGATCGACGACAGAGGAGGGGGTAACTCGGAAGATATTCCCCTCCCCCTCCCCCCTGTTTTTATGTAAGTGTTGATTCCAAAGGGCTTGCGGGCGAAAAACACGTAAGTGCTGATTATAAATGACTTGACGACCGTTTGTTTTCAACGAGATACGAGAAATGGCGCGCGAGTTTGTAAGTGCTGATTCTAAAGGGCTTATGGGCGCGCTAAGTCCTTTGCTGTGTATCAGTTTTGAGCCATGCCCCAAAATGGTGCAAGTTTGGGGATTCGCATGCTGATTGTGGAGACCAGAGCGGAATCGACGGAGCGCCCCCTCGGCTCGCCCCGGAGGGGCGTCGCTCGGGACTCCTCCCGGGAATGCATCCGGAATGCAAAGGGCGCAAATCCTTAGTCGGATTGGAGGATACGATTCGAAGAGTTGTTTTGGGCTCACACAACTAGATAGCACGTAAGTTAACAAATGTCAATAGGTACTTTACGGTGACTATTCGAATAGAATGACTCGGATTATGCCCCGGAGTGGTATATTCCCTGTCTTGACATGACGGCAGACCTATTCACGGATGAGCTAGGGTCGCTTAGCAACGACGAGTTGTATGCGGCGGTCGTGGAACTTGCCAGAGCGCAGCCGAACGAGCGGTGGCGGCTGGAATACACTGACCAATGGGAGGAATCTTCGCTCAAGGATGTCGCGGCATTTGCCAACACGTTTGGCGGTCTTCTGATCGTCGGAGTGCGGAAAGGGAAGGAGTATCTCGTTGCCAGCGTGAGCCGCCGAGGATCATGTGACTAGTAGGATGAGCTATTTCTATTGCTTCTTCTCCTTCTGCCATGTATCGCGTCTGGATGAAACCGTACCCCACGAAATCCATTCGGAGTCGTCAGAGTCAAGCCGGGTAGAGCGCTACATCTGATTACAAAAAAGGACTTGCCCCCACTCTAGTTTGGGCATTCGCGGCCAATTGGATCATTGTTCCGTCGGGAAGTTCCCAGAAGGATTCTAGAGTACGCTCTTTCTGCAGAAGGCCCAGCATGAAGTATTGCGGCTCCGTCAGAACACTTCCTACGTCCACGAGATCGAAAGAGTCCTTCGGCTTCCCGTATTTTTCTGTCAAGAGAATTTGTATCTTGTCGAATTGTGAGCGCAACTCGGTGCCGTCACCGGCGGACTTGATCGTGATGCCGATGCCGACGACCTTTGAGACACCCACGGAAGGAGAAACCAGGACTAGGTATGACTCGTAGTCGTTCATAAGGTTTAGGCGCAGTTGAGAGGGAAATGAGTGTTGTCGGGGATCTTCTGCTCTTTTTGTACTGCCGTGTGGCCGACCGCAGCGATGACCTCCTCCTTCGGCGGTTTTCCCGGTTTGAACCCGAATGGTTCGGCTGGGCTTGAATCGGCTTGGCGTTGGGGCTCGCCTTCTGCCGTCTCAGCGACGCGGCGGTTGTGATGAATTTCTTCGCCAGTCGAAAGAACTGCCAGGCTAAAAACGTGCTAGTGAATCAGTTGATGAGCCCTCTTGGTTACGCAGTGGTTTGGAATTTGCTTCAGTGCAACATCGAACAGTGGCTAGAGGCCGGAGGCCGCCTCGAACAGGCGCTCCGTGGTTCGGGCCGGTAGGGTGAGTGGCCCAAGGACATCAGCAGCCGACTGCACCTCGTCTGCTCCGCGGGAGTTTACACCTACTATGCAATTTTTGGATAATGCCAACCCTCCCTGTGATAGTTGGGAATTTCTGGCTGGTCCCATCCGGCAGAGCGAGGAACGCGGGCGCCGTTCCCATTTGTGCAGCGCCCGCGCAAGACAACGCGTCGTTTGTTCGTCGCAATGTTGGCCAGTGAGAGTTTCTTACCGTCAGGCACTTCACTGTATAGTGGATCACAATTACGCTCGAAGACGGTCAGGATGAAACGGATGAGCGTGAAGAAGGCAACCACAAATGTATAACCGGGAACTTGCGGAGAGGATTTTGAAAACCCTTGACCAGCTATTCCCGGCACGACCACATCCCAGATCTACAAAGGGTTTCACATACAGGGCTTCGAGGGTGCGCCCCCGAGTACGTGGCTTGAAGCAATCGACGCGCTCTTGAAGCTCGGTCAGATCGATGGCGCCGTGCTGAGAGACGGTCCTGCGCTCGTTGATGCCGCAAACCTTACGATCACGGCACGCGGGAGGGATGAGCTGCGAAAATCGGCTCGGGCTGACTCGCACGTACCTCAACTCAGTTCCCGGGCGGATCTCATATTTCTTAGCCACGCGGCGGGAGATCAAGGGATCGCAATTTTTCTAAAGACGGTCATTGAGGGCTCAATTCCGGGTTCAGATGTATTCGTTTCCAGCGACATTGAGGACCTTCGGCCCGGCGACGAATGGGTTGCGCGCATCCGCCAAAACCTGAAGGAAGCTAGAATGCTGCTCCTGCTCGCGTCCGAGCGTGCGCTAGCTCGCCCGTGGGTTTGGTACGAAACTGGCGCTGCATGGAGCCGAGAGATTCGGATGATTCCAATCTGTCTCGGCAAGATTCGAAAGAACCGACTGTCCGCACCGTTTTCCTCATACCAGGCTTTGAATGCGGATGACGCAGGCGATTTCAGAAACCTACTAACTGAGGTCGGGCGTGAGCTTGGGATGCCGGTTCACGCACCTGAGGTAGAGCAGATTGTGGCGCAAATGCGGGCGCTCGACCGGACGGCACATGAAGCGGCCGAGAGTACGCTTACTCCTGAAGAAATCCAACTGCGCGTGGACGCGGTGAATGTATCTGCAAAGGTCATGGAAGGTTTTCGCGAGGCGCTTTCCGTTCTTCTGACGAATGAATCTGCCGAATCCGTAGTTGTAAAGGAAATTCGGTTAATCGGTCCCAGGGA
Source organism: Terriglobia bacterium (assembly GCA_963819015.1). Classification (GTDB taxonomy): domain Bacteria; phylum Acidobacteriota; class Terriglobia; order Acidiferrales; family UBA7541; genus DASPOJ01. The sequence continues at coordinate 289,173 of CAWFUN010000002.1, read as the reverse complement.
AATCACCCTGTCCGAACCGTTCGTTCTGCCGCAAGAATCGGGACGGGTGCTTAAGCCTAATGGACGGCTCCAGGTTGGTTTGAAGTTTCGATCCGATCCAATAATCCAGTTGGTCAGTCTGAACTCTCCCGGTGGCTGGCCCAGCGGCGGATCAGCGATGCGAACCGACCTCGCAATTGAGGTAGGTTGTGAGATCTTGGGAAGATTCAAGAGATGCCGCACTAACAGGCCAGTGAGGATAGACATATTCAACCGGCGGATCAACGACGATGGGTGATCAGGCTGGAAGTCCTATGAGCCTAAGGACACTACGCCCAAAACCGGGGCTACGGCGCGCCAAGGGGTAATTCAGGGCAGACTTGACAGTTCCGGTAACAGGCGGGTAGTGTCGGGCCATTCCGTGGAGCCTGCGGCCGCGGGCAGAGGCAGTTACGCGTGGAACTTGATGCTTCCCTCGATTGGCTGGCGCTCTCGCTGACGCCGGGGCTTGGCGCGCGATTGACGGCGCGGCTGCTGGAGACGATTGGTCCGCCGGAGGAGATTTTTCGCGCGAGCCGCGCGTCGCTGGAATCGTGCGGTTTGCCGGCGGCGCCGATGAAAGCGCTGCAAGCGCAGCAGCCGCGGGCCGCGGCGGAAAAAGAACTCGCGCAACTGAAGAAAATCGGCGGGAAGCTGTTGCACTGGGACGAGCCGCAGTACCCCAAAACATTGCGCTCGATTTACGATCCACCGCCGCTGCTTTACGTGCGCGGCGACCCGGCGATGCTCTCCAAACACGTGCTGGCGATTGTCGGCTCGCGGCGGCCGACGCCTTACGGCAATCAAGTGGCGGAACGAATGGCGCGCGATCTGGCCGAGCGCGGCCTCGTGATCGCGAGCGGAATGGCGCGCGGGATAGACGCTTCGGCGCATCGCGGGGCGTGCGCGGCGTCGCGCGGCGGCACGATCGGCGTGCTGGGGACGGGCATCGACGTGGAATATCCGAAGGAGAACCGCAAACTCTACGCGCAGGTGGAGCAGCGCGGTGCACTGATCACGGAATTCCCGCTCGGCACGCCGCCCGCGCCGGAGAATTTTCCCGTGCGCAACCGCATCATCGCGGGCCTCGCGCTGGGCGTGGTGGTGGTGCAGGGCGAGCAGCATTCGGGCTCGGTGATCACGGCGCGGCTGGCGATGGAGTTTGGGCGCGAAGTGTACGGCGTGCCGGGTAACGTCACCGAGCCGGGGAGCTTCGCGCCGCACCAATTGCTGCGGCAGGGAGCGAAACTCGCGGGCAGTTGGGAAGACGTTGTCGAAGAATTGCCGACGCCGGTGCGCGCGGAACTTTTCCCGGTGGAGGCCGCGCCCAGCGAAGAGCGCGCGCGGATGATCGAAGAAGCGCTGGGCGAAACCGAGCGCCGGATTTATGCGCTGCTACAGGCGGACGCGGCCGTGCAGATTGACGAGCTGGTGGAAAAATCGGGATTGAATTCTTCGGAAGTGTTAGCGGCGCTTTGCGGAATGGAAATGCGCGGCGTGGTGCGGCAACTGCCGGGAAAACAATTTCTGCGCGCGATGGTGTGAGCTTCCAAAATTCAGCGGCCGCAGCCACTCACATCGAGCGGACGGGCATGCGGACGACGTCGTCCACCTGAAAGATTTCCTTCACAACGAAACCTTCGGCGTACTGGACTCCGATCAAGTGGCCGTAGTGGCGCGCGATGAGGCTCATGCGCTGCTCGAGCTGATCGAGCGGAAGCGAAACCTTCGAGCGTTTATCGCGCACGCGCGGGCGGAACTGCGAGGCGTAGCAGAGAATCGCGCGGCGGCGGCGCTCGTAATACTTCGTGATGTCCACGGCGAAGGTGGGCCGGGTTTCGGCGTACGCGGCGGCGTAAAGAATCTTGAACGGGCGGAAGGCTTCGCCTTCGAGCGCGTAATTTTTCAGACCCGCGATGAAGCAGGCTTCGTAGCCGAGCAGCGACGCGTTGTAGTGATCGGGATGGCGGCCCTTCCAGTAGGGAAGGATGACGGTGCGCGGCTGAAATTCGCGGATAATTTTGGCGATGGCTTCCTTGTACTCGTCGCAGACGCGAAGATGCGCGTCCGGCAAAGCGAGATTGCGCCGCACAGCGACGCGCAAGATCTTCGCCGCGCGCGCGGCTTCGCGCAGGCGCGTTTGCGGCGTGCCGCGCGTGCCGGTTTCGCCCTCGGTGAGATCGAGAATGCCGGTGCGGTAGCCGGCCTCGGCCATTTTGAGCAGCGTGCCGCCGCTGGTCAGCTCAACGTCGTCGGGATGCGCGGCGATTGCGAGCAGATCGAGTTTCATTCTTGGTTGCGACCTCCGGGAAATTCGAACGGTGATTCTACCTCAGGGGTTTCGCGCGCGTAAGAGCCACTCGCGACGGGGCCTTGACAGCGCTAGTAAACTAATTTTGTCCCTTCCGCATCCTTTCCGAAATGAACCTTTTTCGTTCCGCGCGTCATCCAACGTGACTGCCGAGAGGCGCGTGAAAGGTGGCGAGAAGGACACATCGCTTTCTTGGGAGAGGATTTTAGGTTTACAAGAGTTCAATGGGGAAGTCACTCATCATCGTCGAGTCGCCGGCCAAGGCGAAGACGATCAATAAATATTTGGGGCGCAATTTCAGCGTCAAGGCTTCCATTGGCCACATCATGGACCTGCCGAAGAAGGACATCGGCATCGTGCTGCCTCCGGACGACGAAAGGCCCTCGAAGAAAAAGACGAAGAAGCGCGCTGGCGCCAAGAAGAAACCGGAAGTGAAGGCGCGTCCGTACAATCCTGCGAAGATATTCGAGCCCACCTACGTTGTGATTCCAGGCAAAGATAAAGTCGTGAACGATTTGAGGAAAGCCGCGTCCAAGGCGGATGCGGTGTATCTGGCCGCCGACCCCGATCGCGAAGGCGAGGCGATCTGCGCGCATCTGACGGAAGTTCTGACGATGCCGAAAGGCGAGCTTTTCGACGGATATACGCCGGCGGTGAACCGATGGGGCAGGAAGGGAAGACAGACCGCAGCGGAGACAGCGGCCGCGAATGCAATCGAGCCGCCGGTGGCGATGGACGTGCCGAAAGATATGCGGAAAAAGATATTCCGTGTGATGTTTAACGAAATCACTCCGAAGGCGATTCGCGCGGCATTCGAGTCTGCGGGCCAGGTGGACGAGCACCTGGTGGATGCGCAACAAGCGCGCCGGGTGCTGGACCGGATCGTGGGATACAAAATTTCACCGCTCTTGTGGGAGAAGGTGCGGCGCGGGCTCTCGGCCGGACGCGTCCAGACGGTGGCGCTGCGGCTGATTGCCGAACGCGAGCTGGAGATCAAGGCGTTCGTTCCCAAGGAATATTGGACGATCCACGCGCGTCTGCAGGCAGCGGAATTGCCGATCTTCCAGGCGAAACTTGCGAAGTACAAAGGCGAAGAGATAGAGATCTCGAACGAAGCGCACGCCACCCGGATTTTGGAAGAACTGAAACAGGCGCAGTGGCAGGTTTCGGAAGTGGTCCAGAAAGAAAAGCGGCGCAATGCTCCGCCGCCGTTTACGACTTCCAAGCTGCAGCAGGCCGCCTACAACCGTTTGCGCTACACGGCGAAGCGGACGATGGGGATCGCGCAGAAATTGTATGAGGGCGTTGGGCTGGGCGAGGAAGGCTCGGTCGCCCTGATCACGTATATGCGCACGGATTCGGTGCGTGTGTCGAACGACGCGCTGGAGCAGGTGCGCGCGCTGATTCCGCAGCAGTACGGGCCCGAATATCTACCGGAAAGGCCTAATTTCTACCGGAGCAAGAAAGACGCGCAGGACGCGCACGAGGCGATTCGTCCCACCGACGCGGCGCGAACGCCGGATTCGGTGCGGCGATATTTGGATGATGAAGCGTTCAAGCTGTACCAACTCATCTGGCAGAGATTCGTGGCTTCGCAAATGGTTCCGGCGGTGTTCGATCAAACGACGATCGACGTCGCCGCCGGAGACTACACGTTTCGCGCGTCGGGATCGGTCGAAAAATTCGCGGGATACCTGGCGGCCTACCGCTCGGGCGAGGAAGATCTGGAGAATGGCGACGATGCGGAGGCGGAAGGCAAGCGCCTGCCCCGCGTCGACGAAAAGGAGATATTGAAGCTGGCCGCCGTGGAACCGGCGGAAGGAGCAGAGGCCGCGCCTCCAGTGCGTTCGGAACAGCATTTTACCGAGCCACCTCCGCGTTACACGGAAGCGACGCTGGTGAAAGAGCTGGAGGAAAAAGGGATCGGGCGGCCTTCCACGTATGCGGCGATCATTTCGACGATTGTCGAACGCGAGTACGTGACCAAGGAGATGGGACGATTCACTCCCACAATGCTGGGAGGGAAAGTGAGCGTCCTGCTGGTGAAGAGCTTCGAGGATATCTTCGACCTCGGGTTCACCGCGCGAATGGAAGAGGAATTGGACGAAGTGGAAGAAGGCAAACTGCCCTGGAAGGAAGCGGTTGGAGAATTCTACACGCGGTTCGTGAAGGATTTGAGCACGGCTCGCGAGGACATGGAGTCTTACAAAAAAGGAATCAAGACGAACGAGCTTTGTCCGAAATGCCAGAAGGGGCATCTGCTGGAGCGCATCAGCCGGAACGGATTTTTCATGGGCTGCGACCGTTATCCGGATTGCGACTACACGCGCGACCTCTCGCACGAGCACGAGCTTCCCACGGACGGCGACCATCCCACCGAGGCTTGCCCCGAATGCGGCAAGGAGATGGTGATCAAGCGCGGCCGGTTCGGAAACTTTTTGGCGTGCAGCGCCTATCCGGAATGCAAGACGACGCGGCGGCTGATCCACGGGACGCGCAAAGCCCACCAGCCCGACGAATTGTTGGACGAGAATTGCCCCGACTGCGGAAAGCAGCTCGTGCGCAAGCACGGGCGCTTCGGGGAATTCATCGGATGCACGGGTTATCCGAAGTGCCGGTTCATTCGCGCGAAGACGCTGGGCATCTCGTGTCCGAAGTGCGGGCAGGGCGAACTCGTGGAGCGGATGGCGAAGAAGGGGCGCCGGCGCGTCTTCTACGGCTGCAATAAATATCCGGCGTGCGATTTCACCACGCCGTACCGGCCGATCTCCGAGCCGTGCCCGAAATGCGGCGCGGCGTTCATCGTCGAGAAGAACGGTTCACCCTCGTACGGGGGTTCACGGAGATCGTTCTCCGTGAACGGGAAGAGGGGAGCCGTGCGCGCGTGCATCAAAGAAGGCTGCGATTGGGAGATGGCCGCGCCCGAGGCAGAACCCGCTGCGCCGGTGGAAGCGATCGTTACCGCGCAGCCGTAAATTCCACTACAAACGTTCTCGCAGGCATTGCGGTCCGCGTGACCGCGCCTCTGTCTGTGGATCTCCGTGTACCCTGTGTTGTCATTCGTTCTCGGCAGAGGAAATTAACGCAGAGAGAACAGAGGCGCGCAGAGAGATAGAGAACCGCCCGCGATCAGTTTTACGGTTCGTGAGAACTACGAATCCCGATTACGAAACGGGCGCGGGCTTCTTTTCGGCTTGCTCGGACTTCGTTTCTACGGGAAGGACGCTGATGTAGCGGCCGTCCTGGCCCTTGTTCTCGAAGAGAACGACGCCGGTGATGAGGGCGAAGAGCGTATCGTCTTTGCCGCGGCTGACGTTCAAGCCGGGCTTGTGGCGCGTGCCGCGCTGGCGGATGAGAATCGTGCCGGCGTTAACGAGCTGGCCGCCGAATCGCTTGACGCCGAGCCGCTGTCCCTGGGAATCGCGGCCGTTGACCGAGGAGCCGCCGCCTTTTTTGTGTGCCATGGCGAAAAATCCTTTGCCAGCGTTGAATTCGCGCTGATCTACAGCTTGATGTCGCTGACTTCGACGGCTGTGAAATCCTGCCGGTGCCCGCGCTGAATCTTGTACTGCCGGTTCTTCTTGAACTTGAGCACGACCTGCTTGCGGTGGCGGCCCTGCTCGACGATCTTGCCGCTCACTTTGGCCGCGGCCGCGGCTTCGCCGGTGACGAGCTTCGCCTCGTCGGTGCGCACGGCGAGCACGTCGCCGAACGTGACTTTGCCGCCCACCTTGCCCGGCAGGCGCTCGACGCGCACGGTCTCACCCGGCGCGACGCGATACTGCTTGTTGCCACTGCGAATGACGGCGTACATCTTTCCTCCAGAGGCCCAGACGAATTCCCTATTATATGGGCGGCCTCGCAACCGCGTCAAACCAATTGGCGCAGCTGGCGGTAATGCGTCAAGTTCGGGTTAACGAGATGTAGACGCACCAGGGACCGGGGAACCGTTGCGGACTTTCATTTGGCTGAATCAAGCTAATCTGCGAAAATGCCGACTAACGGGTGAACGCGTGGAACCTTCTCTTCGCAAGGCCTTGGCGGCTTCCCACGCCTCGGCCGTTGCCATTGCGGTGCTTCTCCTTTGGTCGCTTAACTCTGGAATTCAGGCTCTATTGAGGCCGCTACCGAGCACCATATATTACTTGGCCACTGCCGTAGCAATCCGCGGTATCCCGCAAACCTCTATCGCCGATCGCCTCACCTTGGCCCTCATTTTGTTCGAACTCTTAAACGCTCTCATTTGCCTTGCGGCCGCTTGGCTGCTGTCGCGATGGGTTTATGGCGTGGGGCCGTTACGCAGCTTAGGCAAATACCGCACGAGCCTAGCATGGAGACAACATGTTTGAGCGGTTGAAGCGCGCTATAGTGGAGAGCTATGTTGGTGCCATCGCTCTCGGGTACCTGCTCGCGCAATGTATTCTGCACTTTGTGAATATCTTTGCCGCGCCCATCGGGGGCTGGGTTTCGCGAACCGAATATCGGGATATCGCGCCGCGCACCGCTAGCTTGGCGGGCTTCTCATTCAACGATGCGCTGCCCGAACTAGTCAGGTTCTTCTTTCTCCTCTTGGTCTGGTATGCCTTATTCCACTGGCTCTACTTCAAGCCTCTTAAGAAGGAGGCATCCGAGCCAGCGCCTGATCCAGAACAATCTAGATGAGAGGGGCAAGATCCCTCTTGCTCGCTTGCATTCCGGGTGGTTGGGAGTATAGTGCCGCTCATCTCTTGCGTTCGATGCGGCGCCCCGATTTGGCATTTGTGGTGAGGAGGAAGGATGCCCGCCTTCTACTTCATCGACAAAGAACGCAGGTTGGTATTCAGCTCGGGTAGCGGTGTGCTGACGCTGGAAGACATGCTCGGGCACCGGAGTCGCCTCCTGCAAGATCCCGATTTCGACCCAGGTTTTTCCCAGATATTTGATTTCACAAATGTCACGCAGGTGGAAATTAAATCCGAAGAAGTCTTATTGCTCGCGGAAACAAAAGTATTCTCACCAAAATCCCACCGCGCTGTGATTGCCGGGAACGACCTCGTTTACGGGTTTGCACGGATGTTTGAAATGGTTCGCGACACCAAAGGTGAATCGGGTGTCCGTGTGTTCCGCGACCGCGACGAAGCGCTGGCCTGGGCGCTCGCGAAAGAAGAAGCGCAGTGACGCTCCAGCGTCGCCCTTCCGTGAAATGATTCGTTTCTGATTGGAGCCGTGGCGGCGCTGGATCGCGCGGGCCGCCGCGCGGAGCCAATGGAGTGCCACTTGCACTCGGAGTAAGGGCGTTGCATCGGCGAGCGGATGGAAGCATGATGGAGCTTCTTGGGGCCTCTCAATTGGCCGACGCCATCTCCCTCGCCTTCGGATCACGCCGCTGTCCGTTATGCGGAAGCGAAGTGGTGCTCCGGTCGAGGCGGCGCGGCTTGATCGAACTGTTCTTCTTGCCGATTTTCCTGCTGAGGCCGTATCGCTGCCGTCAGTGCAGCGCGCGCCACCTGGGCTTCGTCTTGCGGCCTCGGGTGGTCGAGATCCCCAGGGAAGAAAGATTCGAGCACTAGGATCCACTCGGTTTGGGAGCGAGCTTCCGCGAGCGCGCGGTGCCGGCCAGCTCTCAAATCAAGCTCCCGCCCGTTCGCAAAGAAACTGCTATTGGTTCCAGTCTTAATCCTTGTCGGACTTGATTCCGGCCTGCGCAAGGAGTCTGCGCAAAGCTCTTTCACCACCGGCCCCGCGCTGCGTCCCGGCGATGTTGCCGTCGCGGTCGATGACCACGTAGATCGGATAGACGGTGGCTTCGTACATGGCGGCGAGATTGGTATCGTCGGTCAATACGACCGGCGACTTCCGTGGATTATTCTCGAGGTATTTCTTGACCGTTTTCTTGCTCTCCCCCACGTTCACAGCCAAAACGATCAAGCCTTTGTCCGCGAACTCGGCGCCGAGATTGTCCACCAGTGATTCCTCCGCCACGCAGTACGGGCACCAGGTGGTCCAGAAATCCAGGAGAACGACTTTGCCTTTCACCGAGCTGTTGTCGAATTGCGCGCCGTCGAGAGTCTTGGCGTGAAAACGCGGCGCGGGCTCGACGTCGCCGGAGTCCGCAAAAGCGCAGACAGCCGCCAGCACCACTGCGGCGCACAAGAATCGCCAGGGGATCGTGCGAGGGGTCCTCATGGCAAGAGACTATATCACAGCACTACTACACCACTTACTACATCATGGCCGGCGCGGGAGTCGCGCAGGGCGAATGCGGTTCAAGCGCGCGGATGGGCTTTGTCGTAGACCTCCATCAACTGCCGGATCGTAGCGTGCGTGTATTTCTGCGTGGTCGAAAGCGACGCGTGCCCCAGCAGCTCCTGAATGGCGCGCAGGTCGGCGCCGTCGGCGAGCAGGTGCGTCGCGAATGCGTGGCGCAACGAATGCGGATGAAGATCCCAGTTGATGTTCACCAGGTGCACGTATTTTTTTACGATGCGGCCCACGCTGCGCTGCGAAAGCCGCTTGCCGGCGAAATTCAGAAAAACGGCTTCCGGATCGGTTCGGCCGTGCGCGCGGTAGAGCAGATCGGAGCGAACCGGCCAGTACGCGTCGAGCGCCTGTTCCGCCCTGCTGCCGAACGGCACGATGCGCTCCTTGTTCCCCTTGCCGCGCACGCGCAACATCAAGCCCTTGCGATCCACGTCGCCGATGTTCAGGCCGGTCAGCTCGCTGACGCGCAGGCCGGAGGAGTAGAGCAATTCGAGAATGGCGCGGTCGCGCTTGACGAGCAGGCGGGATTCATCTTCGGGAGCGCCGGGGCGAGGCCTGGCCGGCAGCGCGCCCTCACCCGCCGAAGTGAGCTGGTCGAGAAACACGTTCATTTCCTCGGTGCTCGGAATGCTTGGGATGCGTTTCGGGAGTTTCGGCGTGGAGACCAGGCGCGCGGGGCTCTGCGCGAGCACGCCTTCGCGCACGCAGTACTTGAAGAACGACCGAAGCGAAGCAAGTTTGCGCGCGATCGAACTTTTCTGGAGTCCCCGATCGTGCAGGTGGCCGAGGAATTCGCGAATGAGGCGATGATCGATGTCCTTGAGGGCCACCGCTTCCGCGCCGGGTGGCGACAGGTAGCCGAGAAACTGTTCGAGGTCGAGCTGGTAGTTTCGAATCGTGCTCGGCGAGGCATTGCGCACCGCGCGCAAGTAAGTGACGTACTTTGCGATCGCTTCTTTCATGGGGCGGCTCCCCCAGGGGAATCTTACGGCGCGGCGGCGCATTCGAACAGAGGCGAGAGCGCCCGGGGGTGCGGCGAGGGCAATGCCCTGCAATCGTCCAACTGAACCGGGCAGCGGGAGCGCCGAGGTTCCGCCGGGCAAGCGGCACCGAACCGGAAGCGAATGTGCAAAGCACCGGCCGGGTATCGTATTCTGTTAGATTGCATCGGGATAGCGAGGGGCTCTTACACCGTGTTTGTTGATGAAGCGAGAATCTACGTGAAGGCCGGCAACGGCGGAAACGGCTGCGTTGCGTTCCGGCGCGAGAAATTTGTTCCGCGTGGCGGGCCTTCCGGCGGCGACGGCGGTTCCGGCGGAAGCGTTTTGCTGGAGGCGACCATTCACGAAAACACGCTCCTGCGCTACCGCTTCAATCGCGAATTTCGCGCCGATCGCGGCCGCCACGGCGAAGGCTCGAACTGCACGGGCCATTCGGGAGACGACATGTTGCTAACCGTGCCCATCGGCACGCTCGTCTTCGACGAAGATTCCGGCGTTACGCTGGCCGATTTCACCGCCGCGGGCCAACGCTTCGTGGCCGCGCGCGGCGGACGCGGCGGACGCGGGAACCAGCATTTCGCGAAGCCGTGGCACCAGGCGCCGCGAGAATCCGAGGAGGGCCAGCCCGGCGAAGAGCGGCATCTGCGGCTGGAATTGAAGTTGCTGGCCGATGTCGGGTTGGTCGGTTTCCCGAATGCGGGGAAATCCACGCTGATCTCGAGAATTTCCGCGGCGCGTCCGAAGATTGCCGATTACCCGTTCACGACGCTCGAGCCGCATCTCGGCGTCGTTTCCGAAGGCGATCCGGCGCGCGAGAACGGCCGGACATTTGTGGTGGCCGATCTGCCCGGCCTCATCGAAGGGGCGCATATGGGCGCGGGCCTCGGCACGCGCTTTTTGCGCCATATCGAGCGCACCCGATTGGTGGCGCATCTGATCGACACGAGCGACGCCTCGGAGCGCGATCCCGTTCGCGATTACGAAATCATTCAGGGCGAGCTCGCGGCGTTCAACCCCGCGCTTGCGGCGAAGCCGGAAATTGTCGTAGCGACCAAGCTGGACGCCACGACGGATCGCTCGCGGCTCGAGCGGTTGTGCGAGTTTTGCGTCGGACGCGGATTGGAGTTTCACGCCGTATCGGCCGCCACGGGAGAGGGCATCCCCGGCTTGGTACACGCGATGGCTGCGGTGCTCGAGCGTCTTGGGCCGCGTCACGCGGAAGAGTTATTGCACGCGCAGGAGGAACAGACGCCTGCCCGCCCCGGCGATGCGTCCGGAGGCGAACGATGAGCGCGCACGGCGAGTTGAATCGAGGGCCGGAAAAATCGCGGCGCGGCAAACGGATCGCGCTGTTCGGCGGCACGTTCGATCCGGTTCACGCCGGACATTTGGCGGTGGCCCAGGCGGCGGTGCGGCGATTTCACCTCGACTGCGTGTATTTCATTCCGTGCGGGCGTCCGCCGCACAAACATCGCGCCAACCTGACGGCCTTTCCGCACCGCTACGCGATGGTCGCGCTGGCGTGCGCGGGGGAATCTCGCTTCGCGGCGTCGCTGGCGGAAGCCGGAAAAGATATGGCAGGGCGGGAGATCTTTTATTCCGTAGACACGGTGCGGCGCTTCCGCCGCGCAGCCGCGCACCGCCGCGATCATCTTTATTTCCTGCTCGGCGCCGATTCGTTCCTTCACATCCGCGAATGGCGCACGCCGGCAGAACTCCTTACCCTCTGCGATTTCATCGTCGCGAGCCGGCCGGGTTTTCCGAGCGCTGCGCTGCAACGCGCCGTGCCGAAAGGCCTGCGGATCGAGCCGGGTGCGCGCGGGCAAGCATTCACCGTGCAGGGCGGACGCGTCCGGCGGCGCAAGGCGGCCGTGTACCTGTTGGACACGGTGGCGAGCCACGTCTCGGCCACGGAGGTACGCTGGCGTTTAGACAACGCGCGACCCATACGCGGTCTTGTGCCGGCCCGCGTCGAGGAATACATTAACCAGCAGGGCCTCTATCAACGGTGAAGACGGACTCCCTTCGATCCGAATTGCGCTTGGCCATTCAGGCCGCGCAAGACAAAAAGGCCGCCGGTGTGACCCTGCTCGATCTGGCCGGACTTGGCGCCTTCACCGATCATTTCTTGTTGTGCACCGGGTTCAGCGCCCGCCAGGTGGAAGCCATCAGCGACTCGATTGCAGAAACGCTCACGAACCACGGCCTGCATCTCGCGCACCGCGAAGGCGCGATCGGCGCCGAATGGATGCTTCTGGATTTCGGCGGCTTGGTCGTGCATGTTTTCACAGAGCGGGCGAGACATTTCTACGATCTCGAGCGGCTGTGGCGCGCCGCGCGCCGCACGGACTTTCCCGATCCGGCTCCTGGAGCGGCCTCCGCATGAGCGAAGCGCGCATCGCCTGGGTGGCGGCCGATCCCGCATCACACGCCGTGCTGGAGATGGCGCGCCGTTTGGCGGAGACCGCGACGACCGTGCTCATCGTCGGCGAAAGCGGCACAGGCAAAGACCAATTGACGCGCGTCATCCACCAGATGGGCCCGCGCCACGACGCGGCGCTGCTCAAAATTGATTGCGCCAGCCTGCCGCAGGAATTGGTGGAATCCGAACTGTTCGGTCACGAGCGCGGCGCGTTCACGGGCGCGGTCGAGCGCAAGCGCGGCCGGCTCGAGATGGCGGCGGGCGGCACAATCGTGCTCGACGAAATCGCAGCCCTTTCCATGGCGACGCAATCGAAGCTGCTGAGAGTCCTCGAAGAGCGGGCCTTCGAGCGCCTCGGCGGCACGGAGACTCTGACCATCGATGCGCGCCTCGTGGCGCTGACCAACGCCGATCTCCCGCGTCTGGTCACCGCGGGCCGTTTCCGCGAAGATCTGTATTTCCGGCTGAGCGTGCTGACGATTCGCGTCCCGCCTCTGCGGGAGCGGCCGGCGGACATTGCGCCGCTGGCCGAACACTTGCTCGCGCGTCTCGCCGCCGTGCACGGCCGCGGCGAAGCTCGCTTGAGCGAGCCGGCGCATCGCATGCTGGCGGCCTACCCCTGGCCGGGCAACGTCCGGGAGTTGAAGAACGCGATCGAGCACGCCCTGATCTTCTCCACGGCGACGACGCTCGAACCGCGCGATTTCCCCGAAGGTGTCCGCGCGGCCGACCGCGGAATCGGCGCCGGCCTGCGCTCGCTCGAAGAGATCGAAAAAGAAGCTATTTTCGCCACCCTCGAAGCCACCCACTACCGCATCACGCGCACCGCCGAGATCCTCGGCATCAGCCGCAAGACGCTTTTGGACAAACGCAAGAGATACGGCCTCGACTGAGAACTTCTTCCCCAGTTGTCCGGCTTGAGTTCAGGATGCGTTTGGCTTGGGATTGGTTCGGGACGGCGTGCGGCGCGCCGGCTCGACGGTGACGATCACCTCCTCGCCTTCGGCGAATTCGAGCGGCTCCGCAGGGACGAGTTTTCCGGATTCCATCCGCGCGCGCACGCGAACCGCGCGGTGATCGCGGTTCGACCCCGGCGGCCCGGCGGACGTGCGATCGAGCGCATGGTTCGCCAGCGCGTCGGCTTCGCGATTGCGTTCGCGCGGCACGTGTTCGATGGAGAAGTATTCGAGCGCCCGAGCCGCCTTCCGCGCGCGCTCGTGCAGCGGTTTCAGGTCGGCGCTCTTCACTTTGTACGCGCCCTGCATTTGCCTCACCAGCAGCTCGGAATCGCTCTGGATGCGGAGGCGGCGAATGCCCCGGGCGGCGGCGGCGTCCAGCGCGGCGATGAGCGCGTAATATTCGGCGACGTTGTTGGTCGTGCGGCCGATGTATTTTCCAAGCGAATGGACCGCGACGCCGTCCGGGCCGCGCAGGATGACCGCGTAGGAGGCCGGGCCGGGGTTGCCGCGCGCCGCGCCGTCGATGAGCGCGAGGTAGGAGGTGTGGGCCTCGCCGGCGGGATCGGACTCGGGAAACAGACGCGCCGAGTGTCGCGCCGTGGAACGCTTCATACTTCCGTGCTGGGCGCGCCGCCGGCTGCGGCCGACGCGGCGCCGCCGAACGTCTTCGGCAGGTACAGGATTCGCGTGCAGGTCTCGCAATGGAAAATTTCCTGCGTCTCCTCACGCCCCATGGCCTGAATGACATGAGGGCGGATCATCACACCGCACTGCGCGCAGCTTTGCTTGAAAACTTCGGCGACGCCGATACCCTTACGGCGGCCAGCGATGCGGTGGTATTGCTCCAGCAGGTCTTCGGGGACTCCGGCGGCCGCCTCGGCGCGCTCCGCTTCGGCGGCTTCCAATTCCTTCTGGGCGGCGGCCTGCTCGGCTTCGAGCTCGCGGCGTTCGGCGGCGGCAGCGGCCTCGGTTTCCGCCAGCGCGCGTTCGGCGGCCTTTACTTGCCGCTCGTACTCCTCGCCGGACACCATCCGTTCCAGCAACCGGTCCTCCGCCTTGCCGACTTCACCTTCCGCGTTCTGAATCTCGTGTTGGAGGGCCCGATACGCCTCGTTCGTCTTGACCTCAAAACTCTGGGTCTTGTATTTCTGCGCGCGCTCTTTCCACTGGTCCACGTCGATCTCATATTTCTTGCGGTCTTTGAGGCTGCCGACGTGAGCCTCGCGCGCGGCCGCGATCTGTCCGCGGGCGGCCTCCACGCGGGCGTTGACTTCGACAATCCGGGCCGGAAACTGGGCAAGGCGGTCGCGCAATTCAATCAAGCGCAGATCTACGGCCTGCAATCGCACCAAGTGCTCGAGACCGGGAGGCATGGTCCGGTCATTCTATCATAGCGATTCCGATCGGCCCGGAATCGCGCGGCTGCGGAGGAGATCACAGCCTTCCCCCGAACGCAAAGGCCACGGCAGGCCACGGCTCGTTGAGTCTTTTTGACTCCCCGAAACGTATACAGGTCGGGCATGATGGGCAGCGTAGCAGCGACCGTGTGGGAGGCGCCGGTGGGCGTCGAGGACGAGCTCAGCAGGCTCCGGCGCGGCGATCCCGAGGCGCTGGGGGCGCTGGTCGAGCGCTACCAGCACCGGCTCTATCGGTATCTTTGCCGCCTGGTGGGGGATCCGGCTGCGGCCGAGGATCTGTTTCAGCAAACTTGGCTGCGCGTGGCCGAGCAGATTCACCGTTACGACGAGCGCCGCAATTTCGACGCGTGGCTTTTTCGCGTCGCGCACAATCTGACGATTGATTCGCTGCGCCGGTATCGTCCCGAAAGCCTGGACGAGCCGCTGCCGTCGGGCGAATCGCGCGTGGAGCATATTCCCGGCTGTGCGCCGTCGGCGCTCGATTTGGTGGTAGAGCGCGAATGGAGCGGGCGAATCGCGGACGCGATCGCGCAATTGCCGGCGATCTATCGCGAGGTGCTCGCGCTGCGTTTTGAGGAAGAGATGAAACTCGAGGAAATTTCCGAATCGCTGGGCGCGCCGCTTTCGACCGTGAAGACTCGCCTGCGCCGTGCGCTCGAAACGCTCCGCGCGCGGCTCGAAGCAAGTGGCGCTGTCTCTGAGGTGACACCGTGACCGTGAAAGACCATTCCGCTCTGCGCGCACAACTGACACTGGCAGCCGCGGGCGCGCTCGACGACGCCGACCGCATGGAAATCGAGCGCCACCTGGCCGTGTGCCCCGCTTGCGCCGCGGAATTTGAGCGGTGGCAGCGAATGGGAGTTGCGATTCGCCGGATGCCGAAGCCGCTGGCTCCGGCGGGCCTCGTCGAGCGAACACGCGCCCTCCTGGTGGAACGCCACGTCCGGGAAGCCGAGGCGCGCTCGAGTTTTCGCGGGCTCGCCCTGCTGCTGCTGTTCGTTTGGGCCATGACGTTTCTCGCGTGGCCGCTGGAGCGCCAACTGGCGGCTGGCGCGGCGAGTTGGTTCGCATTCGATTCCGCGCGCGCAAGCCTATGGGTTCTGGCGTATACGATCTTCGGTTCCATCGCGGGGACGACCGCGGCCGTCGTGCTGGGTCTCAATCGGCGTCAGGCGGCGAGGAGGGCGGCATGAGCAAATTCACACAAGGACTGCGAATTATCCGCTGGCCCGCGTGGCTGGTGGCCTTTGTTTCGTACGGTACATTGGCGGGCTTCCTGCTCGGCTTTGCTATTCCCCACGACCCGGTGGTGCGGTTCTGGGCGCTCTGGCAGAAAATTCTTTTTGCCTTCGGACCTCCGAGTCTGTTGCTTCCGTTCGTCCTTCTGGTGGGATTCGTTTACAGCGATGCGAAGCGGCGAAACATGCGCTACGTTGTCTGGACGTTTCTCGCGGCGCTGATTCCCGACGGCATCGGCATCATTCTCTATTTCCTGCTGCGTGACCCTCTGCCCTTGCCGTGCCCGCGGTGCAATTCGGTTTTGCCGCACTCGTATTCGTATTGCCCGCACTGCGGCACGCAAACCGTGCTCGCCTGCCCGAGTTGCCGGCGCAAGATCGAGCAGGACTGGGCGAATTGCGCCTACTGCGGGACAAAACTCAACGGAACACCGCAGAGCACGGCCTGAATCCCGCCCCGCGTGGGGCAGAGCTTCAGTCGCTCTGGTGAATCACCATCGTCTGGTCGATCGTAAATGTGGGGTAGTGCTGTGGCAGCGCGCTC
Organism: Terriglobia bacterium; assembly: GCA_963819015.1. Taxonomy (GTDB): domain Bacteria; phylum Acidobacteriota; class Terriglobia; order Acidiferrales; family UBA7541; genus DASPOJ01. Next base: position 273,022 of record CAWFUN010000002.1, on the reverse strand, counting down.
GTGGTCGTGGGAGGAATCGGGGCCGTGTACGTCGCAGTCGCGGTGAAGCCATTGTCGGTAGCGTCCACGGAGTAGGTGTAGCCATCGCGGCCGGTGCGCGTCATGGTCAGCGCGCCGGTGGAAGTGAGCTTGTCGAGATCCACGTACGTGCCGTTTTGAGCCCAGTACATTCGCTCGGCTTGGGCGATCTGCAAAAGGTCGCCCTGCACTCCCGTCAGGGAGATTGCCTGCACGGGATTGGTCCCCGTTTCGGAGACCGACGCCTTGAAAAAGTAAAAGTATGAGCCGAGCGCGATCGCCATGGTCAGTACGACACTCAGGAGTCCAATGATTGCCCGCATGAGACAATCATACGAGGGTGAGACCCGCCCGAAGTACTCCAGGCGCGAAAGTGTGTCCATTCCAGCCACCCCCCGGCAGCCCGCGGGAGTCCGGCACGAATCCGGATGGAGCCGCGCTTGGCAGATAAACCACACGGGGCGCGGCGAGGGTTGACACACACCCATGGCCTCAAGTAACAAAGCAGAGGCCAAGTTCAGGCTTTTGGGGGAAATGATCATGTCCAAGCGGTCCCCGCTTGCAGCAGTCCTCGTCGTCTTGCTTTCTTTTTCCATCACGCTTCCGCCGGAAGTTGCGGCGCAATCGCAGCAGCGCGCCGGCGAAATCTCGCGCCTGATCCCCACCGTGGATATCGAGCGCGGTTCGCAGCAACTGAGCGCCGAGACGAAGTCCCCGGTGGATTGGGCGACTCCATCCAAACGCAGGCGGATGGCCGGGCCCGCGTGGCCCTGGATGACGGCTCCCTGCTGAACGTGGGCGCGGATTCCACCCTGCAAGTTACGCAGCACAATCCCGGCGAGCAGCAAACGCAGGTGGACCTCACCTACGGGCGCATCCGCTCGAAGGTCGTGCATCTGTCGCGCCCGAACGCGAAGTTTGAAGTGCACACGCCGGTAGGCGTGGCGGGCGTGGTCGGCACCGACTTCTACATTTTCTACGAAAACCGGATGATGCAGCTGGTGGTCTTCGAGGGCCGCGTGCACTTCTGCAATCTCGCCGGCGTGTGCGTTGATGTCCTCGCGGGGCAAGTCTCCACGATTCGCGGCGATCATGATCCCGATGCGGCCTCCCAGGCGGCGGACGCCGTGGTCGCCGAAGCCGCCGCGAGCACGTCGCTTGAGGGCTCGGCCCTGGGCAGCAACTTGCCCGTCCCCCACCACGTCAATCCGTGGGTGGTCACCGGCGTCGTCGTGGGCATTGTGGTGCCTTCGGTCGTCGTGCCGATCGTTACACGCAACAACAAACCAACGATACCGTGCCAGGTCGGTGTTAAAGCCCGCTGCTGATCGCTTTCGGCGATCCGCAGGACGTTGGATCGGCCTGGGCACGAAGCGGCCTTCCGCCGCAAGCCCGCATCCAATTGAAGGGCGCAAAGTGAAGTTACCGTCTGGCGGGAAACCTATGGACGCCGGTCGCGTCTAATCGTTAGCATGACACCGGAATCGTGGGGAAGCCTGAATTAGCCCCAGTCAAGAATCAGGGAGTTCAACGTGATGAAATTGCGAGGGCTGGCGTGCGCGCTGGGAGGGTTGGCGCTGCTGGTCACGTGGCCGGCGCAGTGCCAGGAACCGCAACCGCAACCGGGCGCGCCCGAAGCCGTCCAGCCCGCCCAACTGCATTTAGTGACGCGGACGCTATCGAACGGTCTTCGCATGGTGATGGTGGAGAACCACGAGGCGCCGGTGGTCAGTTTGCAGATGTGGTACCACGTCGGCTCGAAAGATGAGCGGCCCGGCCGGACGGGTTTCGCTCACTTGTTTGAGCATCTGATGTTTCAAGGTTCCTCTCACGTCGCGCCGGAGCAGCACACGCGAATCATCGAGGCGCTGGGCGGCGAGGCCAATGCCGAAACCCGCGACGACGTGACCGTCTTCTACGAGAAGTTTCCCAGCAATGCGCTCGAACGCGTTCTGTGGCTCGAAGCGGACCGTTTGGGCGGCCTCAGCATCACGCAAGAACATTTTGAGTCCGAGCGCGAGGTGGTCAAGGAGGAGCGGCGCCTCGACGTGGACAATCGTCCCTACGGCGAAGTGTACGACGACCTGTACGCCGCCGCCTTCACGGTCCACCCCTACCACCACACCACCATCGGCAGCATGGACGATCTGAACAAGGCCACACTCGCGGACGTGCAGGAATTCTTCCGCACCTACTACCGTCCGGACAACTGCACCATGATCCTGGTGGGAGATTTTTCCGCGGACGATGCCGCGGTGATGGCCGAGAAATATTTCGGCGGAATTCCGAAGCCGGCGGGAGCCATTCCTCGCGTCACCTCCGTCGAGCCGCCGCAAACCGCCGAGCGCCGCCTCACGAAGTCGTATCCGAATTCGCCGCTGCCCGCGGTCGTATACGGGTACAAGATGCCCGCGGCTTTTTCGCCGGATTCGTACCCGTTGACTCTGGCGTCCAACATCCTTGCCGGAGGCGAAAGCAGTTGGCTCTACCGCACGCTGGTTTACGATGACCGCATCGCGGTGGGCGTGGATGGGAGCGGCAATTTCACCGAGGACCCGAACCTCTTCTTCTGCATCGCCATAATGAATCAAGGTTTCACGGATGCGCAAGGCGAAAAGGAAATTCAAACCGTGCTCGACCGTCTCAAGGCCGCGCCGCTCGATGCACGTGAGTTGCAGAAGGCGAAGAACCAGCAAATCGCCGGCTTCATTCTGGGCCGCGATAGCGATGATGACGTCGCCTCCGCCATCGGGCCGTACGCCGTCCTCGCGAACGATCCCGCACTGGTCGATACGGAACTGGAGCGCTATCTGCGTGTGACGCCCGAGGACATTCTGCGCGTCGCGCGCCAGTATTTGGTTCCCGAACGCGCCACGCTTCTCGAGGTTCAGCCGCCGGCGGGCGGTCCCGCTGGGGACAACCAATGATGGCTGCCCTCCCGAACTTCCGCCGTTTTCCGCGCTGGCCCTCCCCGGCATGGCTGGCTGTATTCGCTCTCGCGGGCTCGCTTGCCGTCGCCGCACAGCAGACTCCCGCGCCCAGCGCTCCGCCTGCGCCGGCGGACACCGCCAATCCGCAGGCGTCGCCGCAGCCAACTTCGCCGGCACAGCCTCCCGGCCCCAAGCTCGTGAGCCAGATGCCGCCGCTTGCGCCGCCACGGCCGTTTCATTTTCCGAAGGTGGCGACGAAGACCTTGTCCAACGGCCTGCGCGTATTCGTCGTCCCGGAAACCGATTCCGCCACCGCGCAGCCTGCGGTGAGCGTGGAGCTCTTGCTCCCGCAAGCGGGTTCGGTGGCCGATCCGCCGGACAAACCCGGAACCGCGGCAATGGTCGCGAGCCTGCTCACCGAGGGGACGGATCGCCGCACGGCGCAGGAGATCAACGGCGCGATTGATTTCGTCGGCGGCTCGTTGAGCGCCACCGCTTCCTCGGACGCCACGATGGTTTCCGCCACGGTCGTGAAAAAGGATTTCGATCTTGCGATGGATCTCCTCTCGGACATTACCCTGCATCCGAGTTTCACGGGAGCCGAAATCGCGCGGCGCCGCCAACAGGCGCTTTCGGACCTCGCGCTCGATTACGACGACGCCGAGTACCTGGCGTCCGCTGCGTTTCGACGAGCCGTGTACGGATCGAACGCGTACGGCCTTCCGCCCGACGGCACTCCGCAAACGGTTGGCGCGCTGACCCGCGATGACTTGGTCGCGTTCCACGACACCCGCTACAGCCCGCAGGGCGCGCTTCTGGCCATTGCCGGTGACGTCACTCCCGAAGAAGGATTCGCCGCGGCGGAAAAGTATCTCGGCGCCTGGAAGAGTAAAGCCGCTGCGCCTGCTGCGGTTCCGGGAGCGTTGCGTCCGAAAGGCCTGCGCATTTTTCTCATCGAAAAACCCGACTCCGTGCAGACGCAGATTCGCGTGGGCCGCACCGGAATCCAGCGCAACAATCCGGACTACTTGCCGCTCACTGTCACGAATCAGATTTTCGGCGGCTCCTACAACGCCCGGCTCAACACGGCGGTCCGGCTGAAGAAAGGCCTGACCTACGACGCTTCGTCGCGGTTCGTCAGCTACCGCGGCGCGGGAGATTTTGTGGTCAGCACCTTCACGCGCACGGAACAGACCGTGGCCGCGACGCAGCTCGTGCTGGATGAGATCCGCAAGATGTCTTCAGGCGAAGTGACGCCCGAGGAGCTGGACGTCGCTCGCGATTTCCTCGCCTACGTTTTGCCGCTGCACGCGGAAACGCCCGAGGACATCGCGGATCGCGCGCTCGGCGTCGCGTTCTATGGATTGCCGGCGGATTACCTCGACACGTATCAGACCAATGTCCGGGCCGTGAGTGCCGCGGACGTCAAGCGCATCGCCCAGACCTATTTCGATCCCTCCGATCTCGACCTGGTGCTGGTCGGAAACGTCGCGGGATTTCGTGACGCGCTTGCGAAAATGCTTCCCGGCGCGAAAGTGATCGACATCCCCGCGGAGAGGCTGGACCTGCTGTCGCGGGATTTGCAGCAACCGGCGGCCCCGGCGCAACCAGGCGCGCCCGGTCAAGGGGCCGCAGGCGGCCCGCCGTGGCCCGTACCTCCCGCCCCTGGCGCGCAGCCGCAACCTTGAGCAGGGCGGCGAAATTTTGAGATTGGCGGTCACTGAGCATAAACTGAATGTTTCTGCCGTGTGGCAGTTCACGTCGAAGGAGCGCACTTGAAAATCATTCGCCTTTTTCTGTTTTGTGTTGTGGTTTCGCTCGCGCCGTTCCCGGCAACTCTTCTCGCTGCTCGCGGCTCGGGCCGGCACGCCGCCGGCGCTCCCCAGACGACGGGAGCCGCGCCGAAGGGCCGTCAGGTGGCGCCGTCTCCGAACCTAGTGACGATGGGCCAGGAGCTCGATCGCGAAATGCCCATCCTCAGCAAGGCCGATCCGCCCGCCTATTACATTGGCTATACGCTCACGTCGATGGACCACGCGGAAGTGATGGGCTCGAACGGCGCCTTGCTCAACAGCCAGGAAACGAAATCGCGCTGGCTCGAGGCGCGGGTGCGCGTCGGCACCTACGATTTGGACAACACGCACCAAATCGGCAACGCGCCCTCCCAGCAGCAGACGAGTTTCGGCCGCGCCGCTCCCGTGGAAGATGATCCCGGCGTCCTGCGCCGCTCATTCTGGCTGGAGACGGACAAGCAGTACCGCGCCGCAGCCGAGGCGTTCATCAAGGTGCAGACCGGCAACGACGTCCAAGCGCAAACTGCCGAAGCGCACGCGCCGGATTTTTCGCACGAACAGCCGGAAGTATCCTACGGCCCCGAAGTCTTCCTGAAGATCGATCGCAAGCCCTGGGAAGACAAGGTCCGGCTTTACACGCGGACGTTCCGCGGTTCGGCGCAGATTCTGAATTCCATCGTCACCTTTAGCGCTCAGGCGGACAACGAATACGAGGCCAACACGGAAGGCACCCGGCTGCAATTCGGCCAGGTGCGCTACCGGCTCGAGCTCTACATCCAGGGCAAGGCGACCGATGGAATGGACATCAACCGTTATTACAATTTCGATTGGAACGACCCCGCCCAAGCCCCGGACGACAAGACCGTTCTCGCCGAATGCGCCGCTCTCCGCAAGGAGCTCGAAGCGCTTGTCGTGGCGCCGCTGGTAGAACCGTATGTCGGGCCGACGTTGCTTACCGGACGCGCCGCCGCAGTCTTCTTCCACGAAGTCTTCGGCCATCCCGACGAGGGCTTTCGCCAGAAGGACATCAATGAAGGGCAGACGTTCGCGCACTATGTCGGCGAAAAACTTCTGCCGGACTTCATCTCGATCTACGACGACCCGACCATTCATCGCGTCGGCTCGACCGTCTTGTTGGGTGACTATCCCTACGACGATGAGGGCATTCCCTCCCAACGTGTGACGCTGGTGGATCACGGCATCCTTCGCAATTTCGAGATGTCGCGCCAGGCCATCCTGGGTTTTCTTCAGTCCAACGGGCACGGCCGGCGCCAGATCGGCTTCCAGCCGGAATCGCGGCAGGGCAACTTGATCGTCGAGAGCAGCAATACTGTCTCCAACGCGGAGCTGCGTAATAGGCTGATCGCGGAAATTCGCAAGCAGGGCAAACCCTTCGGCTTGCTGATTGACGACATCGAAGGCGGGTTCACCATGACCGGCCGCAGCCAGCCGCAGGCCTTCGAGATCGAGCCGCTCGTCGTCTACAAAGTATTTCCCGACGGGCGCCCGGATGAGATGGTGCGCGGCGTGAACATCGCGGGGACGCGGCTCGTCTCGCTTGGGAAGATCATCGCCACCGGCGATACGCCGGAAGTGTTCAACGGATATTGCGGCGCGGAATCGGGCTCGGTGCCCGTGGCCGCGGTCGCTCCGGCGATTTTGATTTCCGAGATGGAGGTGCAGAAGAAGGAGACCTCGACCGACCGGCCTCCTATCCTTCCGCCCCCCGCGCACGACCCGCAAGCTGCCGGCGCGCCCGGCTCGAATGGAGGCCAGCAATGAGCCGGACAGGCAGAAGATTCGGTCTGATCTCCGCGGCTTGGTTCGCTCTGGCCGCGTGCGGCCCTCTCGGCGCCGCCACGCACGGGAAATCCATCGGCGCAACTCCGCCAGCCCGGCCAAGCTCAACCGCGCGTCCGGCGCCGCAAGCCCCGGCCTCGAAGATAGATCACACGCTCGACGCGATGCGCGATGAAATGCAACGCTCGCGCGACCGGCTCACGCTTCAAACGGGAGATCCGGCCACGCCGTCGAAGCCTTACTACATCGAGTACCGCTTGCTCGATCTCGACGTGCGCACGATCACGGCTGAGTTTGGGGCGCTGATCTCCTCGACGACTTCGCGCAGCCGCTTCATGAGCGTGGAGGTGCGCGTCGGCAACTACAAAGTGGACAGCTCCAACTTCATCACGAGCGAGGGCTTCAGCGGTTTTCTCGGCTCGACCGGTTCGGTCGGCATCGACCGCGATTACGATTCCCTGCGCGAAGATCTCTGGCTCGCCACCGATCAGGCGTTTAAGGAAGCCCTCGAGAGTTATTCCAAGAAGCAGGCGTTCCTGAACCGTCTGGCCCGCGCGCCGACGATCGACGATTTCCAGCAGGAACCCGCGACGGTGCAGATCGATCCGTTGCAAGAGCCGGACTGGACCACGCGCAATTGGGAGGCGGAGGCCAAAGCCGCCTCAGCCGCATTGCGCGCGTTCCCGCAAATCCACAATTCCCGCGTGACCTATCGTTTGATTTACGCCACGACGTACCTGATGACCACGGAAGGCACTCAGATTCGCAAGACAACCACACTCGCAGCCATCGAGGCGAGCCTCGAAAGCGAATCGGACGATGGCATGGCCATGCACGATTTCTATACCTCCTACGCCGGGCATCCCGCGGACCTGCCCTCCGCCCAGGTGGTTCACGACGCGCTGACGCGCACGGGCCAGGAGATGGTGGACCTGCGCGCCGCGCCGCCGGTTCCCGATTACGACGGCCCGGTGCTGTTCGACGCCTCCGCCACCGGTTCGCTTCTGGTTCAACTGCTGGGGCCGTCTCTTTCCGGCGCGCGCTCCCCGCTCTCGATGATGCCGCAGTTTGACGAGATGATGGACCGCCTCGGCGGCCACAGCGATTGGACCGGCAAGATCGGCACGCGCGTCCTGCCCACCAGCGTGACGCTTGTGGATGATCCGACGGCCAAGCAATGGAACGGCCACGAATTGATCGGCGCTTATGGATTGGACCAAGAAGGCGTGCAGGGGCAAAAGGTGACGATCGTTTCGAACGGAATGCTCCGGCAGCTCTTGATGTCCCGGAGGCCCGGGCCGGACTTCGATGAATCGAATGGCCACGGGCGCTCGACCTTCCTTTTCGATCCGAGGCCCTTGACCAGCAATCTCTTCTTCCTTTCGAGCGAGGAGCAACCGGCAGCCGCTCTGCGTCAGAAATTCCTCGATGCCTGCAAGCAGAACGGCCAGGCCTGGGGCCTCGAGGTCCGGCTTATGGACAATCCGACCGTGGCCATCACCGATCAGGACATTGCTTCGGCGTTCCTTGCCACAGCCGCCGGAGGAGCCGCCACCGGCGAGCGGTTGCCGCTGCTCGTCTATCGCGTCAACTTGGCCGACGGTCATGAGGAACTGGTGCGCGGCGCGCGGCTCGAAGGGCTCACGCTCAAGGACCTGCGCAACCTCGTGGGAATCGGCGACGATCTGGCCCTCTTCTCGTTCGCGCAAAACCAGACGGCGGGCTTCAGCGGGACCGCGCTGCAGCCGTTCGGCAGTTCCGAAGACGGCGTGCCGAGCACGGTCATCTCTCCGTCGTTGCTGTTTGACGAAATCGAGGTGCGCGGGCCGCGTAGCGAACCGGAGCGTCTGCCGCTGGTGCCGCCTCCGCCGCTTGACTGAACGCCGTGCGGGCTACTGCTTGATGATGGCCAGGATGTCTTCGTTCACGTTGATTGCGATCTTCTCCGGCGCAGAGGGCAGCGTGAAATCCATCGTTTCGTGGTCCTTTAGGATCACCATCCAGCCGATGAGTTGCGGATTGCCGCTCCGGTAGAGATAAACCGGAAGCGTGTCCTTCCAGCCGGACGGCACTCCCCCCGTGCGGTCCACAATCAGGGTAACTTTAGTCTTGCCGTCGGGCGTCGGCGACGTTGAGTATCTGAAATGGTATTCCGGCACGCCCGTCCCGTACACGTACTGATTGAAAAACCAATCCATGCGGTGATTTCCGTCGAGGTCCATTTGCGGGACCATGTGTTTGTCGACGATGGCCTTAAAGTCCGCCGTCGAAGCGGCCTTGTTCTTGTAAGTCTCGGTGTAATCCTTCATCATCGCTTGGAATTGGGCGTCCGGGTCCGGCGCTCCCAGCTGGTAGAGCATCATTCTCAGCATGTGCAGGACGTAGGCCCCTTTGTTGTAAATGACGATTTCGTAGGCCTGTCCTTCATCCCACGGCACCACGCGCTCGCCCATCCAGATGGGCCCGAGCGACTCGTAGGTGCGGCCGTGAATGTCTTTGGTCAGGAGTACGTCGCGGTATTCGTGGAAAAGGGTGAGATATTCCTTCCAACCGACCCGGTGTTGGACGTACAGGCTGCCGGAGAATTGCGCAAACCCCTCCGAGAGCCACTGGTCGTGATAGCTCTTCCAGCCCACTTCTTGGCCCCACCACTGGTGCGAGGTCTCGTGGCCGCGCACGTTGTGGTCGTTGACCGAGAGGTACAGAAATGCAGTCCCGGACAAATAGATCAAGCCGGGCCAGCCTTGGCCGTAATCGCCCGGAATACTCGTGATGGCCAAAGAATGATAGGGATATGGGCCGTAGTACCTCTCGAAGAGGCCAATCATGTTGCCCAGCTCGTTTGCCATGATCTTGGACATGCTCGAGGGGCTCTGTGATACATCCGTGTCGTGCGGGTCGCGGTTGGCGTACACTTCGATACTCGTATTGCCGGACTTTTGCTCCTCGATCTTGTAGTCGCCAAACGCAAAACCAGCCACCGAGGTCGCCGGATCACTCTTCCACTTCGTGACGAGCCAATCCCCGTCGATGTTCTCGCTCACCTTGTCGCCGGTCGCAACCAGCGAAAACAGCTTCGGCGACCGAAACGTCAAGTCGAACTCGCTGCGCGTCGCGAACTCGTCCTCGATCGCGGGGTACCACCCGAAGCTTTCGCAGAAATAGTTCCCATCTGCGACCTTGGTGATCACGTGCCTGCCCGCGTAGTGGAACTCCAGGGTGGCCGGCTGATACGCACTCGGCTGCGCCAGCGCCACGGCTACGAAGTCATCCACGAATGTGTCCTTCCTTCCCGGGTCGGGCGGCTGGAAGAATGTGAGCGCGCGGCCGGCGTCATCCGCCACGCGGTCGATGCGGAGATGCGGATCCAGATGGAATAGAAGTACTTTCTCGCCGCCGGCCAGCATTTCGAGGTGCGCGCGGACGGTTGCCTCCAGCTCGGCCGAAGCAGTCACCGTCGCTTCGATCTGATAACTCGCCACGTGGAAATCGGCCTTGGCCAACGGGTCGCGGAAGGCCGCTTCGACAGAGCGGTTGTGCGCTGGAAAGCTCAGCCACGTTTCAAATTTCCAATAGTCGCGGATCTGCACCCAGCGGCCGGCTGTAATCTCCTCTTCTTCCAGCGCGTCATCCCCGACGTGAATCCATCCCTTCGCCTCCGTGTAGAGGTCGGCCTCAAAGAGTCCCGTACGTTCGTGATCCAGCGAAAGGATGCCCTTGAACAGGCGCGCTAGCGGCAACCCCTCCTGGTTCGTGCGCTCGGCAAACACCGAGTCGCCAACAGTCTCGGAGGGGATCCAGTGCGCCTGGGCCGCAATCTCTTCGTACGTCTTGTCCGTAAACCACAAGACGCCCTGTGTGAACGGCATGCTCAGCGTGTCCTGCCCGGTGTACAAGTGGAGTTGTTGCTGTTCGGCCGGAGTCGGCGGCGCGATTTCGAGCAGGCCCGTGCCGAAAAAGACCGCTCCGAAGGGCTTGCCTCCGGCGGGGGTCGTGAATTTCATTACTCCATCCTTCAGAGTGAGCCGGATGCGGTCGCGCGTCAAAACCAGATTCTGAACGCTGGTGCTTTTTGTTGGATCTAGCGTGGGCTTAGTGATGGCTTGCCACACGGCGGCTGCAGGTGACGGATTTGGAGCCGGTGCTGGTGCCGAGGTTTGCGACTGCGCTGCAGCGCGCTCCGGAATCGCCATTCCTGTGAAGAACAAGAGAGACACCACCGCGGCAAGAGTTGCGAAGCGGGTGTTTTGCATGAGGTTATCCTTTGTGCGAGAAATCACAATATAGACAGCTACCGAGGTAATAGTCAAAGAAGAATTCTGCCTGCCGCTGGCGCGCGCCCGCCCCGCGGCGCGGCCGCACCGCGCGCGGGCGTATAATCGGGCGGCATGCAAGTCCCCGCACACGCCGGCGAGCCCTTCGGACGCCGCACTTCGGCCGGTGGATCCGCCAAGCAACTGGCCGCGCTGGGTTCGATCGGTTCGGCGGTCGGGCTGGTGCTCATTAAGGTGGTCCTCAGCGTCGCCACGCACAGCCTCGGCGTGTTTTCCGAGGCGATTCATTCCAGTCTCGACCTCATCGCGGCGATTCTCACCTACCTCTCCGTTCGAGTCTCTGACCGCCCGGCGGACGCCGGCCACACGTACGGCCACGGCAAGGTGGAAAGCTTCGCCGCGTTTGCCGAGACCGGACTTTTGCTGGTCGCCTCCCTTTACATCATCTGGGAGGCGTTCCAGAGGCTCTTCTTCCACGCCGTGGAAATCGAGCCAAGCTGGTTTGCCATCGGCGCGCTGGCCATAGCGATGCTCGTGGATTTGCTCCGCTCGCGCATGCTGGCGCGGGTCGCGCGCCAATACCAGAGCGAAGCCCTCGAAGCCGATGCGCTACATTTTTCAACCGATGTGTGGAGCACGCTGGTCGTGATTTTCGGAATCGCCGCCGTCTGGCTCGGGCGGCGGAGCGGCATCGGCTGGCTTCGCTATGCCGACCCGCTGGCGGCGCTGGTGGTTGCGGCGGTGGTGATTTGGGTCGGGTCGCGGCTCGCCAAGCGCACGATGGACGGCCTTCTCGATGCCGCGCCGAAAGGATTGCAGGAACGATTGGCGCGCGCGATCGAGGAAGTGGACGGCGTGCTGGGGGCCGAACGCTTGCGCGTGCGGCGCGCCGGGAACCGCTACTTTGTCGACGTGAAGATCAACGTGCCGCGCACCGCTCCCTTCGAGCGCGTCCACGCGATCAGCAATGCGGTCGAGCAGCGCGTGGCGGAAATCGTCCCCGCCGATGTGATGGTGCACATGGAGCCCCGCGCGCTGATCGGCGAGCACCTTTTCGATTCGATTCGCGCCGCCGCCGAACAGCGCGGCCTGGCGATCCACGAGCTCGCGGCGCACCAACTCGACGGGGAGCTGGCCGTCGATTTGCATCTCGAAGTGGACGAGCACTCGACGCTTCGCGAGGCGCACCGGCGCGCGAGCGAACTGGAAGAAGCCATCCGGCGCTTGCCCGCGGTCCAGTCGCGCGCCGGCGCATCGCAACAAGCGCAGGTGAACGTGCACATCGAGCCGCTCGGGACGCACATCGCCGCCGCCGATTCCGGCGCGGGCGAAATGAAGACGCTCGCTCGCGCCGTCGAGGATTACATCAACAGCCTCGTGCGCGAATACCATGAGCTGGTGGACTGCCACGAGGTGCACGTGCGCCGGGTGGAGAACAAGATTCTCGCGGCTTGCCACTGCGCGATGGACGGCGATCTGCCCATTACCGAAATCCACGATGTCACCGTCGCACTCGAAGACCGGGTCAAAGAGCAGTTCCCGCAGATTTTTCGAGTCAATATCCATCCCGAGCCGGTGGAGGAGCGTTGACGGGCGCTCCGCACCCGCGCCGTATCGTGGTTTCCCGCCGTGGAACGCCGGTTTGATTTTTTCACTGCCGGATGGGAGGATTGGCCGCGTTGAGACCCTCAAATGGCTGGCCCCAATGAATCTTCCTCGCCGGATTCTCGCGCTGCCGCGGCGAGTCCAGTGAAATCCCGGGCGTTCTACCGCTGGTTGTGGATTGCCGCGATTGCGGCGGCGTTGGCGCTGCGCATCTTTTTCGTCATCGCCTTCACGGCGAGTCCTGCTGATGGCGATGGCCCACTCTACGAGGAGCTCGCGAAAAACTGGCACAGCTACGGAATCTACGGCCTCGATTTGGGCCACGATACGCCAACCCCGGTGGACATCCGCATGCCCGGTTATCCGGCCTTCTTGGCCGTGGTCTCCCGCGTCTTTGGAGATCGCTTGACGCCCCAGATGTTGGTCCAGGCTGTCGTGGATGTCGGGACCTGCTTGCTGGCCGCAATGCTGGCCGCGTGGCTTGTACCGCCCGCTTGGCGAAAGCGAGCGGCCTTGGTGGCCATGTGGCTCGCCGCGCTGTGCCCGTTCCTCGCGAACTATAGCGCGGTGGTGCTCACGGAAGTCCTGGCCACGTTCTGGACGACTGCCGCGCTTCTCGCGCTGGCGGGAGCTTGCGCCGGGTATGAGTATTTCAGCTGGAGACGCGCGCCTGCTGTATCGGCTGCGCCGCCTGACGCCGCGGAGCATCCTCCCCGCAACAGGGTCGCCTCGTTCCTCTTGAACCGGTGGTTCTTGGGCGGGTTAGCCGTCGGCCTCGGCACGTTGGTGCGGCCGGAAACTCCGCTGCTGCTCGTCGCTCTGGCCTTGCTTCTGCTCTGGCGGTGGCGCCGCGTGGCGGATTGGGGAAAGCTCCTGCGCGCGGGTGCGCTCACCGCCGCGGGTCTCGTGCTTCCCTTGATCCCTTGGACCGCGCGAAATGCGATCAGTCTTCACGAGTTCCAACCTCTTGCGGCTCGCTACGCGCAACTCCCGGGCGAATACGTGCCGCGCGGATTCATGGCTTGGACGGGAACCTGGCTGGTCCGCTACCGCGACGTTTACCTCACCTCGTGGAACCTTGGCGAGCAACCGCTCGACATTTCCGATCTGCCCGCATCGGCCTTCGATTCCGACCAAGAGCGCGAGCGCGTGAACGCGCTCTATGATGCGTACGACGACGATTGCTGCGACTTCAGCCCCGAATGGGACGCGCAGTTCGCGGCTCTGGCGCGCGAGCGCACCGCGCGGCACCCTTTGCGGACCTACTTCGAGGTTCCGTTCGAACGTTCCTTCACGCTGTGGCTGACGCCGCGCATCGAACTCTCGAACTATTCCGGCAAGTTCTGGCCGCCTCTCGCCCAATTTCGCCAGGATCCCGAAGATTTGAGCGTGACCGCCCTGTTTGGCGCCATTGGCATTTTCTATGTGGCGCTGGCCCTTGCGGGTTTGTGGCGAGCGGTCGCGCTCCGCGCCCTGTCGTTTTCGCCGCAGCACTGGTCGATCGCATTCCTGGTTGTCTTCTGCGTCGTGCGAACCGTTTATTTCGCGCGTGTGGATACACCGGAGCCGCGCTACATCCTCGAATGCTATCCGGCGGTGTTTGCCCTGGGAGCCATTTTCTTCGCCCGCCCGAAGAAAGTCGCTTAGTTACCCGTGGTCGGGCGCCGGCGCGTCCACGCTGAAATAAGAGGCGTGCCCCGAGCCGCATGCGCCCTTGATTCGCCCGGCCCATCCGATTCGCACATGCGCCGGGTTTTCAATGTACAATCCGGGCCGGTTCAGCTTCTTCCATGATCCGTATTCACGACGTTTGGAACCGCGAAACACGAAAGCACCTCGCCATTGCATTGCTCCTTGGATTATTTCTGAGACTGTTTTTCGTCCTTTACCTTCCGGTGGCGGATGTCGATTCCGATCTCTACCAGGAACTCGGCCAGAACGTTGTGGTGAATCACGCTTACGCTTACGATTCCGGCACCGGCCTGGTTTCTACCGATGTCCGCGTGCCTGGTTATCCGATATTCCTCGGTTTCCTATACATCTTCTTCGGGGATTCTCAGCGGGCCATCCTCATCGCGCAGGCATTCGTGGACCTGGGTACATGTCTCCTGCTTGCGGTCCTCGCCGCCTCTCTTGCGCCGGAGATGTCGCGAACACGCGTGGCGATTGCCGCTTTGTGGCTGGGCGCGACGTGCCCATTCGTCGCCAACTACGCCGCCGATGCTCTGACTGAAGTTCTTGCGACATTCTTCACCACCGCCGCGCTCTTATTTCTCGTTTGGGCGTATCAGAGCGAGTTTGGACCGGCGGCTGCCGCGCGAAAACTGGGGCCGGGGCAGCTCTGGTTCCTGGGTGGCGTGATTGTCGGGCTGGGGTCGCTTGTACGGCCCGAAGTGCCCATCACGCTTGCCGCGCCCGCGGTGGTGCTGGCTGCAAAGTGGCACAAACCCGGCAACTGGCCGCGTCTGATACGCACCGGGCTTCTCCTCGGTGCGGGAATGTTGGTTCCACTTCTGCCGTGGGCGGCGCGCAATTGGATCACCTTGCACAAGGTGCAGTTTCTGACCGCTCGCTACATCCAGATGCCCGGTGCATACATTCCGGTGGGCTTCTATGCATGGACGCATACGTGGCTGGTGTCCTACAGCGATGTGGATAATGTGCTCAACCGCTTGGAGGTGGAGCCTCTCAATATCACGGATTTTCCGGCGGCTGCCTTTGACTCCCCCGAGGAACGTGCGCGCGTTCAAACGCTCTTGGAAGACCAACACAAATCTTTCGTGTTCTCTCCGGAGGCGGACGCCCAATTTTCCGAACTCGCCCGCGAGCGCACAGCGCGGCATCCATTGAGGACCTATCTGACAGTTCCTTTTCGGCGTTCGCTGACGCTTTGGTTTACTCCCCGGACGGAATTGCTGCCCTACGCAGGCAATTGGTGGCCGCTGTTACGCCAATGGAAGGATTATGACCTGGACTTTGCAATTGGTTCGCTCTACGCGGCGCTGAATTTCTTTTACGCGGGGCTCGCGCTCGCGGGCGCATTCCTCATGCGGAGACGGCGCGGAGTCGCGCTTCTCGCGGCTTTTCTCGTCGCCCGCACGGTCTTTATTGCGGTTGGCCACTTCACCGTCGAGCCGCGCTTCGTCCTCCCTTGCGTCCCTGCGGTTCTGGCACTCGGGGCGCTTGTGTGGGCAAGGCGCCGCCATCAAGAAGTGACTGCCGTTTGACTTGTGGCCCTGACAAACGTCGTGCTGCACAAGAACCTCATCGGGGGCATGCCGCACACCTGTCGAGGTGACATTCGTAATTTAGGCCATCCAAGATCGGCCTCTTCCTGGTGTTGAGAAACCCTCAGAAACCTCGCGTCCAAGGATTTGTTGTTTTGCCGGCAGGCTGGCCGGAGGTTCGGGAATGCCGGTTGAAACTCCCTGGGGTGACTCGGCGGCCCTCTCGCGGTAACATCGCAGTCTGAAGCTCCTTGGAGGGAGCGACGGTCAGGTCTTTGCCGGACCATTTGCCTGAATTCCCTGAATGGAAAACCACAGGCCCATTTTCTACGACGAGCGGCGGCGCCGTTGGCGACGCCTGCGCTGGATTCTCGAGCTGACCGCGGTCGTGCTCGCGATCATTCTCATTGTGTTCACGGCGAGCGTGCTGCATCGCATGAACTTGCCCGTGGGGGCGCAGCTTACTGCCGGGCGATCGGGCCTGCGGCCGTTTCTGAACGCCGCGCTGAAGCCCAAGCCACCCATAAAGCGGCCGGGCCGAAGGCGCCGGGTGAGCGAGTTGGGCGTAGAGACTCTGCCGGCGAGTTACGATCCGCTGCGCGCCGCCTTTTACGTTTCGGACGACGCCACGAGCCTCGCGTCTCTTCAGGAGCACTACAAAGACATCGACCTGTTGATTCCCGACACACTGTATTCCGATTCCGCGGACGGCAGTTTGACCGCCCAGAACGACGCGAAACTGACCGAGTGGATGAGCACTCTTGGGGCCGAAAAGATCCCCATCATGCCGCTCCTCCAAAATACGGACGGAACAAACTGGAAGCCTGTGGAAACGGCTGCCATGCTCGCAAATCCCAACGCGCGTCAGAGCCTCGTGCAACACCTCGTTCAGTACGCCTTGGATCAGAATAACGTGGGCCTCGTGGCGGATTTCGAAGAGATTCCTCCCAGCAGTCAGAAGAATTTTTCGGATTTCATCGGCGAACTTGCCGCGCGGCTCCATGGAGCCGGTCTCAAGCTGATGGTCGCATTGCCCGCGGGCGATTGGGACTACGACTACGCGGGGATCGCAAGAGTCTCCGACGCCATCATCGTGATGGATTACGACCAGCATTCGCAGAACTCGCAATCGGGACCCATCGCCGCGCAGGACTGGTACGTCGAACGACTGCAAGCGATTCTCAAGGTTGTGCCGGCGCAAAAAATCGTCGCCGGCGTAGCCAATTACGCCTACGACTGGACCGAACCCTTCAATAAGGCCAAGCCTAAACCCGCCACAGTCGAGACGTTCCAAGATGCGGTCGTAACCGCTTCGGAATCGGACGCCACCATCGAATTTGATTCGGATTCGCTCAATCCGCATTTCTCCTATTATGACGAGCACAACCAGGTGCACAACGTCTGGATGCTCGACGCCGTGACGGCTTACAACCAACTACGCGCC
This sequence comes from Terriglobia bacterium, assembly GCA_963819015.1. Taxonomy (GTDB): domain Bacteria; phylum Acidobacteriota; class Terriglobia; order Acidiferrales; family UBA7541; genus DASPOJ01. The sequence continues at coordinate 255,931 of CAWFUN010000002.1, read as the reverse complement.
GCCGAGAGGTTGGGAGTCCAGGGAACAGTGGTGTGGAGACTCGGCATGGAGGATAACTCCCTCTGGGCGATTTGGGACGTGACGCGGCCGGACGACGCGGCACGCGCGCGGTTGGATGACATCCCGGCCGGATTCGATCTGATCCTCGAAGGCGATGGTGACATCTGGAACAAGATCACGACGCCGCAGCCGGGAAGCCGCACGTTCGATTTCGATGCGAATTCGAATCTGATCACGGACGAAACCTATGACGTTCTTCCTATGTCCTACCGCATCTTCCAGGGAGGCGCACAGCCGCACAAAATCGCGCTCAGTTTCGACGACGGCCCCGATCCCCGCAATACGTCGAAAATCCTGGACATCTTGAAAGCGAAAGATGCGCCGGCCACATTCTTCGTCATCGGTGAGGAAGCGAACCAGTCGCTGGATCTCCTGCGTCGCGAATACGATGAGGGCCACGAAATCGGCAATCATACCTATACGCATCCGGCTTTCGTGCCCGGTCTTTCACGCACCCAGATCGAGTTGGAATTGAATTTGAACGAGCGCTTGCTCGCCAGCACGCTGGGAATCAAGGCGCTGATGTTCCGCCCGCCCTACGGCATCGACCACCAGCCGGAAACCGCCGACGAAGTAGAGTTACTGCCCATCCCGCTTTCCATGGGCTACCTGCTCGTCGGCTCGCAGATCGATCCGCACGATTGGGGCGAAGCCGGCGGCGTGGCGCCGCCACCGCCGCAGGAAATCGTGGATCGCGTCCTGCAGCAAGTGCGCGCGGGCAAAGGGAATATCGTCCTGATGCACGACGGCGGCGGGGACCGCAGCCACACGATTGAGGCGCTGCCGATGGTCATCGACCAATTGCGCGCCGCCGGATACGAATTGGTGCCGGTTTCGGAACTGGTCGGTGAGTCGCGCGCGCAGGTCATGCCGCAATTGAGTTTCCGCGAACGCCTGGTGGCCCGCGCCGACGGATTCATCTTCACGATGGTTGAATTTCTGCGCAACGGCATCGCGGCCATTTTCGTGCTGGGGATCATGCTGGTGAGCCTTCGCGCATTGATCGTCGGGCTGCTCGCGCTGATTGAAAAACTGCGGCCTTCGCCGCCGGAACACCCCGGCTACGTGCCGCCCGTGAGCGTGCTCATCCCGGCGTACAACGAGGAAGCCGGCATCGTTGCCACGGTCCGTTCGGCACTGGCCTCCGACTACGCGCCGCTGGAAGTGATCGTCGTAAACGACGGTTCGGTGGACCGGACCGGCGAATTGCTCGACGACAATTTTGGCTCTAACCCGCGAGTCCGCATCATCGATCAGCCCAACCGAGGCAAGGCCGCCGCGCTCGGCCACGCGCTCGCGGAGACCAGGAGCGATGTCATCGTCACCATTGACGCCGATACGCGCATCGAGCCCGACGCCGTTGGCCGCCTCGTCCGCCATTTCGCCGAAGACCACGTGGGCGCCGTTGCCGGTAACGTCAAGGTCGGCAACCGCGACCGCTGGATCACGCGCTGGCAGGCGCTCGAATATGTCACGAGCCAGAATTTGGAGAAACGTGCCTTCGACCTGCTCAATTGCATTCCCGTGGTTCCGGGCGCGCTGAGCGCCTGGCGCGCGGACGCGATTCGCGCGGCCGGCGGCTTCACCGCGGACACCGTGGCGGAAGACACCGACCTGACCATCGCCATCCGCCGCGCGGGCTGGGCGATTCGATACGACGAGGAAGCGATTGGCTGGACCGAAGCGCCGGAGACGCCGGGCCAGTTGGTGCGGCAGCGCTTCCGCTGGACCTTCGGCACGCTCCAGTCCTTCTGGAAGCATCGCGACACGCTCGGACGCTGGCGCTACGGCACGCTCGGTTCCATCGCTCTGCCGAATATTTTTCTCTTCCAGCTCTTGTTGCCGCTCTTTTCTCCGATCATCGATCTCTTGTTCGTCGGCTCGCTGGTGCTTTGGGGACTCTCCCAATTTCACGGCCTGAAGTCGCTGGGGTTCTGGACCACAGCCGACGTCGAGCTTTCTCTCATCTTTTTCGCGGGCTTCATGCTGATCGACCTACTGACGTGCGTGATCGCCTTTTCACTCGAGAAGAAGGAAGATTGGTCGCTGCTCTGGCCGATTTTGCTGCAGCGGTTCTACTATCGCCAGATGATGTACGTGGTGCTCTTCCGCGCGGTGATGGGGGCCGTCCAGGGCAAGTCGGTCGGCTGGAGAGGCGTCGAGAAGGAAGCGCCCCCAACCATGGCCCCCGCCTCGCGCTGACGCTGCGTCTTAGTAGGACAGGCACTCCCTTGGCTCGCCGAAGCCTTGGCTAAGGCGGCTGCCTGTCCGCTTTTCTCCCCCTGCTCTCTCCACGCTCGTATCTCCGGCCCAAAACTCTAGTCTTGAGGAGGCGCCCTCGAAAGCAAGATCAGTCACCCGGCAGCGGCTTGCTAGAGTGGTATGATCGAAGAGCTAATGTTCGTCGGTAGAAGAAACGAGAAAGGGCCTGCCACCCGCTGATGAGTGACCAAAAGATTTCCGCGTTCTTACTGATCGCCATCGTGGTGTCTTTGCTGGTAGTCCAAACTGCTGGACCTGTGTACGCACGGCCCAACTTGCCACCGCAAAACGCCCAGGCCCAGCCTGACAGTACCCCGCTTAATCCCCTGAAGTACCTTGCGAGTAGTTGGCCTGCGGACGTCACGCTCAAGGATAAGGGACATTTGCTGGAGATCTGCCCAGACAACACCTGTGATGGATTTGTTTCGGCCGCAAACGTACCGGCGGCGGTACTGAAGGACTTCGCCTATTTGTACATCTACTATTTCTCAGACTTCGTGTACCTGCCGGAGTGGCGCAGCCACGCCGACGCGAAGAACGCCGCAGAGCGCGTTCTTTCAAAGCCTGAGTATCGCAACTGTAAGAATCAAAGTGATCGCGAAGCCGCACGCTGCGTCTTGCTCGACCATAGCCGCGGCGGAAGAATCAGCCTAATCTATATTGATTACGACGAGAATGCGCGCAATGTAGTGCCCATGAATATCCACAAGGAGCTTTCGAAAAAGCCGGACTCAGCACAATAGTTCTGTGCCTCGGCAGGTGGCGCAGCTCTTGACTCCCAACTTTCCAATGGTCCTGCTGTTTTCGTAAGCTAACTCAACGCGTCACGCTAAAACCCCATCCGCCTCGATTTTCTGGTAGCATACACACGATGGGCTACACCCCGGTTACCGGGGGCAGCACCGGAGGACAATATGAGCACAGCGCCCGCCGAGGGCCTGCCCGCCTCAGCAAACAACGGCAGAATTACCGTCCCTGAAATTCAGAAACGCAAGTCACCGCGCAATTCGGCGGACCAGCCGCATTCCAAAATTGTCTGCTTGACCGCATACGACTACCCGACTGCGCGCGCGCTCGACGAAGCCGGAATTGACATACTGCTCGTTGGCGACTCGCTCGGGATGGCCGTGCTGGGCTACGAGAGCACGCTGCCCGTCACGGTCGAGGACATTCTGTTTTGTTCGCGAGCCGTCGTGCGCGGCGCGTCGCGCGCGCTCGTCGTGGCGGACATGCCGTTCGGCAGTTACCACATCGGCGCGGACGACGCGATCCGCCAAGCCGTGCGCTTCATCAAGGAAGCCGGCGTCGCGGCCGTGAAAGTGGAAGGCGGCGAGCGCCGGTTGGATTTGATCGCCCGACTCGTGGATGCGGAGATTCCCGTGATGGGTCACATCGGCCTGACGCCGCAATCGATGCACGTCATGGGCGGCTACTCGGTTCAAGGCCGGACGACCGATGCGGCCGACCGCGTCCTCCGCGATGCGCGCGCGGTGGAAGCGGCGGGAGCGTTCTCGGTGGTGCTGGAGTCGGTGCCGCGCGAACTGGCCGCCCGCATCACGGCCGAACTGAGCATACCGACGATCGGCATCGGAGCCGGGCCCGACTGCGACGGCCAAATTCTGGTCTTCCATGATTTCGCCGGATGGAATTACGGACATACGGCGAAATTCGTGCGCGCATTTGCGAACCTGCGCGAAGAGATCGCACAAGCTGCGTCGGAATATCGCGAGGCCGTTCAGTCCGGCGCGTTTCCGAATGACGCGGAGTCGTACCACGCGCCTGCGGAACTGCGCGAGAAACTCAGCCCTCGGCAAGCGACGCGTCCAATCGGCACGCGCCGCTGACGCAGCCGCTTCGCAGCCTCCACTTGGAAACGATTCACACCATCGAATGGATGAAGCAAATCGCGCGACAGTGCCGCGCGGAAGGGCGCGAGCCGCTGCTCGTGCCGACGATGGGAGCGCTGCACGAAGGCCATCTCTCTTTGGTGCGGGCGGCGCGGGCGGACGGAGGACCGGTGGTCGTTTCGATCTTCGTAAATCCGAAACAATTTGGGCCCAAGGAGGACTTGGAAAAGTATCCACGCGATCTCGCCCACGACCGCGAATTGCTCGAACGCGAAGGTGTTGCGTACATCTTCGCGCCGCCGGAGGAGGAGATGTACCCCGGCGGCTACGGCACGCATGTCGAGGTCGAGGGATTATCGACACGCCTAGAGGGGCGGGTGCGCCCGGGACATTTTCGCGGCGTCGCCACGGTGGTGCTCAAGCTTCTCGTGATCGTGCGGCCGGGGCGCGCGTATTTCGGCCGGAAGGACGCGCAGCAGGCGCGGCTCATCCAGCAGATGGTGCGCGACCTCAATCTCAATGTGGAGATCATCGTGTGTCCCATCGTGCGCGAGGCGGACGGCCTGGCGCTCTCTTCCCGCAATGCGTACCTCTCGCGCGAGGAACGGCGCGCCGCGACGGTGCTGCATCGCGCGCTCGACGGCGCGCGGCAGCAAATCCTCAGCGGCGAACGCGACGCGGCGCCGATTCTTGCCGGCGTTCGCGAGACGATCGCAACAGAGCCGCTGGCTGCGCTCGACTACGCGGAACTTGTGAGCGCCGCGACGTTCGAGCCGCTTATTTTCGTGGGCGGCGCAGCGTACTTGGCGATCGCAGCGTGCATCGGAACCACGCGGCTGATCGACAATTTGTATTTGGAAGAGAGCGGCGGCGCGGTAGTTGCCACGCTGTGAAATCGAGACGATCCCCGCGAAAATGGCCGGCGCGGCTCAGGCCCCCTTTTTCAGTTCTTTCAGAGCGGCGAGAACTTCGGCGGCGTGGCCTTTGGAGCTTGCGGTTTCCCAAATCTTGGCGATCTTCCCGTCCGGGCCGATGAGAACGGTGCTGCGGACGATTCCGAGAAAACTCTTTCCGAGGAATCTCTTCATTCGCCGCGCGCCGTAGGCCTCGATGACCTCGAACTGCGGATCGCTCAGCAGATTGAAGTTCAGCTTCTGCTTGTCGTGGAAACGCGCCTGCGCCGCGACCTGGTCGGCGCTGCAACCGAGGATGACGGCGCCGAGCTTGTCGAAATCCTTCTTCCGGTCGCGAAACTCGTTCGCTTCGCAGGTACAGCCCGGCGTGCTGGCCTTCGGGTAAAAATACAGCACGACGTACTTTCCCTTTAGGCTCGCCAGGGAGATTTCCTTGTCATCATCGCCGCGAAGGTGAAAATCGGGTGCGGACTCGCCGACATTTAGCAAGGTGACCTCTCTTCTCAAGAAAGAATAACGAAGTGCTGCGCGTTCAGCCGAGCAGCCGGCGCAGCGTCTCCTGCACGGCCTGCGGATTCGCCTGGCCGCGCGACGCTTTCATGACCAGGCCCACGAAATGATTGAAGACGTTCTGATTGCCGGCGCGATACTTCGCGGCGTTTTCGGGGCTGGCGGCGATGGCGTCGCTGCAAAGCTTTTCGATGGCGGACGTGTCGTCGATCTTTTGCAGGCCTTCCGACGCGACGATCTCGGCGGCGCTCTTGCCGGTCGCAAACATGCGCGGAAATATCTTCTTGGCCATCGCGCCGGTGATTTCGTTCTTTTCAATCATGACCAGCAGCGCCGCCAGATTCTTCGGCGTGATGCGGAAATCGCCGCCGGCGTCTTCCGCGGGATTGGCTTGATTCATCTGGCGCAGCAATTCCGTTTGAATCCAGGAAGCGGCGAGTTTCGGCGGCGCGCCCGCGCGCACGGTTTCCTCGAAGTAGTCGCCCAGTTCGCGCGTGGTGGTCAGAACTCCGGCGTCGTAAGGCGAGAGGCCGAAGCCGCCAAGGTAGCGCGCGCGGCGCGCCTCGGGCAATTCGGGCATGTGCGCGGCGATCTCCGCAAGCCAGGCGGCCGGGACGCGCACGGGAAGCAGGTCCGGGTCCGGGAAGTAGCGATAGTCGTGCGCGAATTCCTTCGAGCGCATGGCCTCTGTGCGTCCCGCGGCGACGTTCCAGAGGCGCGTCTCCTGGTCCACGCGTCCGCCGGATTCCAGGACGCCGATCTGGCGCTCGATTTCGTACTCGAGGGCGCGCTGGAGGTAGCGGAAGGAATTGAGGTTTTTCATTTCGGCCTTGGTGCCGAATTTCTCCGCCCCACGGCGGCGGACGCTGACGTTGGCGTCGCAGCGAAGCGTGCCCTTTTCCATGTCGCAGTCGCTCACTCCGGCGTACTGCAGGAGTTGCTTGAGCGCCGTGAGATAGGCGTGCGCTTCGACGGGCGAGCGAAGATCCGGTTCGGAGACGATCTCGATGAGCGGCATGCCGCAGCGGTTGTAATCGACGTAACTTTTTTCGTCGGAATCAGGGAATCCTTCGTGCATGTTCTTTGCCGCGTCTTCTTCCATGTGGAGGCGCGTGATGCCGATGCGCTTGGTCTTGCCTTCGTCTTCGATTTCCAGCCAGCCGCGCACCGCGAGCGGCAACTCGTACATCGAGATTTGGTAGCCCTTGGGCAGATCGGGATAGAAATAGTTTTTGCGGGCGAAACGCGAAGACCCCTCAACGTGCAGGTGCAGGGCGAGCGCGGCGCGCGCGGCAAATTCCAGCGCCTTCTTGTTCATCACGGGCAGCGAGCCCGGCAGACCGAGGCACACGGGACACGTGTTCGAGTTCGGCGCGTCGCCGAAGCGGGTCGAGCAGCCGCAGAAGATTTTCGTTTCGGTCTTGAGCTGGACGTGGACCTCGAGTCCGATGACCGGCTCGTAGCCCGCCAGCACTTCCGGTGCGATGCGTGGCACTTCCGTCCCCGCTTTAGCCATGGGAATCGGCATTATAGCACCTCGCGCGGCGCCGACTGGCTGGAGGGGTGGTCCGCGGGGGGAATGGGGCAAGAAAGCAAGCAGGGAGGTAAGGAAGCAAGGAAGCAAGGAAATAGGGACTTGCCCAGAACGCGCGCTCGGGGCGACGCTGGTTCGCAGGCCAGACAAGGGATAACTCGGAAGGCACTCCCCTCCCCCTCCCCCCATGTTTTTATGTAAGTGCTGAATCCAAAAGGGTTACGGGCAAGAATCGTGGATCTGCTGATTCTAAAGGGGTTAAAGTCCTTTGTTTTCAGCATCATAAGAAAATGCTTGTAAGTGCTGAATCTAAAGGACTTAAAGTCCTTTGCTGTGTATGACTTTCGGGGGCCGCACAAAAATGGTGCAATTTGCGGGGTTGCCGAGGAGAGGCGGGCCGGAGCGACGGTTTGGGGTTCAGCGTACACGCCGCAAGGTAGCATGTAGGTACTGTATTGTCAAGTCTACAGTGAGTATTCGAAATGATTTGCACAGCCTGCCTGCCCGCGGGCAGGCAGTCGGCGAGCAGGTTCGAACGCGGGGGCGAGAAGTGGGGCACCCTTCAGGTCAAAGGCTGGCCCGCCCACCAAATTCAATCCCAAAGGCTTCGCCATGCGTCGAAATCGTTTCTCTAATCATCTTCTCCTACTAATGTCAGTCTTGGTCTTATGCTGGTTGAGGATTTTCGGCCACCACCACGGATGCTCGCCAATGTGAGTCCGAACATCAATTCCTCTAGTTCAAAGGGTGGAACACAAAGTTCTCGCGCCACTTGTGCTCTCGTGATTCCCTCTTTGTATAAGGTGTCAAAAATCTTCGGCAAAACTTGCGAAGTCTCGCGGGGAGCCTCGTTGGGCTCATTGATCCGGTGGCCATGTCTTGCGATTTGTATGCAAAGAGTTCTGTACTGCCACTCGCTCAGCATCTTGACCTGATAAAGTCGGCTATTTAACGCCGCCAGAGACACCGTCCATGTTCTTTTCAGCTTAATTAAGTCTTTTAGTGTCGGGAATCTTGGCGCATATGCAATCACGCTAGCACGAGGCATTAAGAACGCAGACGCGAATTCATTCGCTTGCTGTTCAGCCTTTTGTCCTCGTGGCAATCCGTGCCCATGAAGAACGAGGTGGCCTAATTCATGTGCGGCATCGAAGCGGCTGTGCTCCGAGGACTTATTAGTGTTCAGAAAAATGAAAGGCGTTGACTCTTTCCATAGAGAAAAGGCATCTACTTCACGGGCGTCAATTGCTAACGAAAAGATGCGAACTCCCTTCGATTCCAATTGGTGAATCATGTTTCTGATGGACAGCTCACCGATGCCCCAGTGTCGCCGAAGTGTGTTAGCAGCGGCCTCGGGGGAACCCTCATTGCTCAATGTTGGTAAATCCACGTCGGGAAGCTCGAAATGTTGCTCAATCCACTTTGTAAACATGAATGCGAGGGTGCCCTGAGCGAGAGCCATGTCGCGATGATGGGCTCTCATCCTCGCCATTGCGCGGAAACTGGCAGAATCGGTGTGCGGTTCCTCTAAATCATCACCAAAGAAAAAGTCTGAGGGATACTTGGATACGTAACAAATGCGGTTGACGGTCTCCGCGCTAGGTAGAAACTCGCCGGATTCATACGCCGACAACGAGCGTGGCTCAATTCCCAATTGCAGAGCTAGCTCGATCTTTGTCAGTCCCATGCGCTTTCGAACCAAGTCAAGGCGCGTGGGATTGAACGCTCGCCGGGGATTAGGTACTTCGGCGCTTGATTTCGACATCGAGGTTGGGAGTTTGCGACCCATTGCCAGTTGAACTCATGCTGCCGCCACCGAATGGCGTGGGCCTAAGTATGATTCGCTCCGTCCATTCTTCGATGCGGCCATCATCCTCATTGATTTTGAGCGGGCTAGAAAGTTCGCAACGCACTTCTTCTGTTTCTTCGTCACGATAAAATAGAAGCATGAAGGTGAGTCTCCCTTCGGGCCTCGTAATCACCTTCCGAATATCGCCGAAAAGCGTATTCATAAGACGATTGTTCGCAATCGCCTCTGCCGTTCGCGGTCCCTTGCTCGACCTCGTGGAAGGAGTCCCCTCTTTGCGCCCCGTGTCTTCGTTTCCAGTAGACACGATGATCGCGAAGGTCCCAGTCTCATTTACAGTGAGTGGTAGATTTCCTTCATCTAAGCGCTTCCAGCCTTTGGGGAGCAAATATTCCCGAACACCACAGGTTGTCTCGCCCCATGCGGACATTCCTTTGAAAATAGCAGGATGATTCGGTGTACAATCGGCCCATGCCGACTGCCCACGGAGAACGCATTGGAGCAAGCCATCTTCGTCTAGGCCAAGCTCTTCAAGGCGATTTCGGGATTCAAATGGCTCGGAAAGTACTTTCGTGGCTTCCATAGTCCTCCTTACTTCCTGTTTTTGTACCTCATTTGAGGTTAGAAATCAAGAAGTTTCTGACGCAAATTCTTATTAAACCGTGACTTAGTCGGCGTTGCGCTGTTCTGTGTCAACTACGCCCCCCCAAATGTGAACTATATTCATTGGGATACTGTTTGAATAAGGCGCGCGGGACCATCCGACCCTTCACAGGCGAGGGCTCGGACGCCCGAAAATTCGGGCCCAAAGGCGCGCCACCCGCGTTTGGACAACGAGCGGTCACTCACCTAGCAACCATCGTTTGAACAGGCTCACGACATCTTTTGCTGTAGGTCCCTCAAGAGCGACGGCCGAGTACCGCTTCTTGATGCTGGCAGGCATTGTGCGGAGGCCGGTCCACGCATACAAAAGGTGACGATAGTGGCCGGCCTGGTTGTATAGCATCTCCATCAGGTTGGAATTTTTCCCGCGCGGGATTACGAGTTCCACAAAGAATTCGTCGCAAATACATTCTGGCGGAAATCCCGCTCTGCAAAGGGATTTGTAAAAGTCGGGGTGGCCGTCCATGACGACACACAATACCTTTTCTCCGGCCAATCTCGAACGCAAGAGTCCTACAGAAATCGCGCTGGGCTCCGGCAGATTAAAGTTGTTGATTTTTTGCAGGATCAGGTCAGCATCAGCTGCCTTCGACTCGAAGGAGAGCTGGATGTCGATCCCCGTGTAGCTGGACGCAATCTCCCTGACTATGGCGCGCACGGAATCTTCAATCCAAGCTTTACCGCTCAGTAGAGCGACCACGATGAGGACCTGCTTGGCGCCACCGGCTAATTGTCTCGCGAGTTGCGAACCGAGCATTCCGAGGTCGGGTTGTCGTCCGAGTCCTAGCTGTGGAATCCATATCAGCGAAGACACATCCAACTGTTTCGCAAAGTGCCCCTCAAGGGCTCTTCGGACTGGTTCGTAAAAACCCGCAACAAGCGCAACCTTCAACGAAAGAGCTCCCTCTACTCTTCCCGCCGGAACTCATCTAGGAAGTATCCAACCGGAATCGAGAGGGTTCTCAATTCCGAAATGGACATCCGCCCTACGGCGGAAATGACAGCGCGACGGAAGCGATCATTGTCTCCCGGCCCCTGTTGTGCTGGTTCTCTGGACAGAGCCTGTTCGCGGGTCTGTGGAAGTTTGGCCGGATAAGTCACGGGTTTGGATTTGGCGGGTATTCCCAGGCGCACGAGGGATTCAGCGAAGTCCCTGAGGATCTCACGACGACGATAAAGTTGCCAATCGCGTAACAGCCCCAGCTGGGGAGCCACGAAATAGAATTGGTCCCACCACCTTGGTTGGGCTAGTGCTTTTTGAAGCGTTTCTCGTTTGTTTTCGTCAGTCAGTCCAGAAATGAAGTTCTTTGCGATTTGGAGGTGTGTTTCCGGCGAGCACGGAGGAATGGCAATCCACGGTTCTGTTAGCCCGGCCCGACCAGGGCCAGACAGGGAGATTTCCCCTGTCTGCGTGTTTGCGTAAATGCGCCAAGGCGAGTTTGGGCTTGAGTAGGCTTTCCATAGTTCTCGATGCAACGTAGGCGTCGGCGTCTCAGACTGGGTCGAGGCCTGCACAGCTGGAACGGCGGGCTGGCTCTGCTCGGCTGGCTGGTCGCGCTTTCGCGTGCTCGAGCCATAGAGAATATCTCCGCCCATGCGGCCGACCGGGACAACCGAAGGGACGAAGCGTTCAAGAAACACACGTAGGTTTCTCGCCCCGTAAGAGTATGGATTCCATCCAGGAAATGAGAATTTGAGATACTGAGCAAGCTCAGTTCCCGAAACAGTCTTCGTGGGGAGTGTCTGAATATAGTCGGAAATTCTTGAAGCGATACCTTCGGTAGAATGCATAGTCACCTCGCGATTAGGAAATAATGCGGAGGTAGCCGTCGCTACCTCCGCTTATTCACCCATTAGTTTTCGTCGCGATGTGACCAACGCCTTGGTAAAGGCGGGAGCGACCCGACTTTCGATGACTGGCAGCGACCTTGTTGCCAGCTCCGCAGCGTCTTCGGCCTTGTCCGTGACAACCGCCCGCTTGAATGCTCGGGGCGGTTCGTTGCCGATTCGAGGTGGGCGGGGTACCGCACGGACGCGCCGCCGACACCTCTCAGTAGCAGAAGATAAACCTAAGGACTTATCTTGTCAAGTCCCGCTATTGTCTCGTGTAGTCAAGAGGGAATACGCCATTTATGTTGCCCCCAAGACCTCTAACCAGGCACGGATGCCACATTGACATGTCCTGCCTCAGTGCATTCTAGGCAGCGATGCGTGGGGCACCCGCCTGCGCCCAAAGTCAGGGCTACGGCGCGGCAAGCCCGCAGAAGGAGAGAGAGATGGGCGGAGACAAGCTCCGCCCCTACACAAGACGGGGCGTGCGAACCCGCCTGCGCCCAAAGTCAGGGCTACGGCGCGGCAAGCCCGCGGAAGGAGAGGCAGATGGGCGGAGACAAGCTCCGCCCCTACACAAGACGGGGTGTGTGAACCCGCCCTCGCCAAGGCTTCGGCGCGGCGGGCAAGCCTGCGGAGCCGAAGGTGAGGTAGAATTCGGCGCATGAAAACCTACATTAGAAGTTGCTTGCTGGGCGTGGCGTTTGCGGCGGCGGCGATTGTGGCGGCTTCGGCGCCTGCGCCGGAGATTCAGAGGCTCGATCCGGCGCTCGGCGCGATCGTGCCGGCGGACGCGCAACTGGAGCGCGTGGCGACCGGATTCGACAAGTGGACGGAAGGGCCGGTGTGGACGCGCGACGGCAGTCTTCTCTTCGCGGAAATTCCGGCGAACAACATTGACCGGTGGACTCCGGCGGGTGGGGCGACGGTCTTCCTGCATCCGAGCGGCTACCAGGGAACGGAGCCGTACAAGGGGCCGGAGCCGGGCTCGAACGGGATGACGCTGGACGCGATGGGGCGATTGACCGTGGCGGGGCACGCGCGGCGCAACGTCTTTCGATTTGAAACTCTCGACCCGCACGGACAAATCACCGTGCTGGCGGATTCCTACCACGGCAAGCGGCTCAGCAGCCCGAACGACCTCGTGTACAAATCGGACGGCTCGCTCTACTTCACCGATCCGCCGTACGGTCTGCCGACGCAGGGCGACAACGACCCGGCGAAAGAGTTGAAGGTGAATGGCGTGTACCGCATTCCCAACGCGAGCCGCCAGAAGCCGGGCGCTCCGCCGGATCGCGACAAATTGCAACTTATAATCAGCGACCTTTCGCGGCCGAACGGAATCGCGTTTTCGCCGGACGAGAAATATCTCTACATCGCGGAGACGGCAGTGAAGCAGTGGTTTCGATATCGCGTGCTGCCGGATGGATCCGTGACGGACGAAACGCTTTTCTGCGATGCCTCGAAGGCGCCGGGAGCGGGCTCGCCCGACGGAATCAAAGTGGATAAAGCGGGGAACCTGTACGGGTCGGGGCCAGGAGGTGTGTGGATCATTTCGCCGGAGGGAAAACATCTGGGAACGATCGAGGTTCCGGAGCGGATGGCGAATCTGGCGTGGGGCGATGCGGACGGCAAGACGCTTTACATCACGGCGAGCACGAGCGTCTATCGGATCAGGCTGAAGATTGCCGGCGTGAGGCCGTAGGGGAAGTGACTAGTGGCGAGGGGTCAGTGGCGAGCCCGCAAGCGCGAGAGCAGCCCCTGGGACAGCCGGCTTATGAGGCGAGCGGAAGCATACTGGAGGCAAAGCGGCGTCGAGCTCCGGTTTCGGGAGTCCGACGGACTCCACCGGAGTCCAGAAGTCGGACCGCCGCACTCCATAGGGCGGAGGCAAGCTCCGCCCCTACCGCAGAGTAAGACTGACTAATTCGGGGGCGCGGCGGGCTTCCATTTATTGAGGAAGGCGAGGATGTCTTCGGGCGCCATGGAGCGGGCGTCCTCGAATTCGCCGCCCTGCTGGCTGAAAACGAGTTTGCCGACGGAATCGAGAACGGCGAGCGCGGGCACGCCTTTCGTGAGCGGCACCTGGTACTGCTCGGCGATATCGAGATTTTTGTCGAACCGGCCGATGTTCACGTGGACGACGATGAATCCGCTGGACAACGTCGGCTGAATTTCGGGGCTGTGAAACGCTTCGTCCAAAACGTGGCAATCGAAGCACCAATTCCCGCCAAAAACCAGTAGCACTCGCTTTTGAGCGGCGGCGGCCCTGCGCAGCCCCGCGGCGATTTCCGCGCGGGCGTTCAAATCGGGCGGATAGATGACGTTGTCCGTATTGAGCGGCTGGCGGAGGCGCGCCGGAACTCCGCGCGCGGCGGTGGCGATCTGCCACTGGGCGTCGCGGCGAACCCAGTATTGCGCGGTGGCGATGAAGAGGTTCTGAGGGCCGTCGCCCGGCGCGGCGAAATGCAGCGCGGCCTGGAAGAAGATCTGGCGTTCGTCGAGCGTAGGAGATTGCTGCTGGACGATTTCGAGTGTAAGCGACGTGAGCCCCTTCGTTCTCCAACCTTGCCAGAAGCTCGCGTCCTCGGCCGCGCCCACCGTCTTTTGGTCGCCCGTATTGATTTGCGCCGGAGGCGATGCGCTGTAGAGCTTTGTGAGCTGATCGGCGTCGCCGGAAAGAATGGCCTGACGCCATTGCTCGAGGGGCGCAAAGGCGGGCGCTGCGGTTCCGCGCGGCGCGGCGTGCGGCGCGGGCGCCGAGGTCTGCGCGCGCGAGATCGCCGCGGAGAAAAGCAGTAGGACCGTGAGCGGAGGAAGAATCTTCTGGATGCGCATGGCCAGCGACCTCTTGGGATGCAACGGATGCAGTATAACAACGGCTCCAGGCGCAGAGAAGGCGGCGACCCCGCAGAGCGAGGCCGCCGCTACAGCAGAAAAAACTGCGAACGCGATCACTCTTTGCCGATGGTGAGACGCAGGCCAGCGGTATAGCCGCGGTGATAGCCGGGATACCCGAGGGTGTCCTCGTAGAACTCGTTGAATAGATTCTCGACACGGCCGATGAATTCCACCTCGCGCGAGATGCGATAGCTTGCCGCCAGATTCACGAGGACGTAGCCGGGATCGCGGGTGAGACCGAGCGGCGGGTAGAGGAAATCGCTATCCGTGCGGACGCCGACGAAGCGCGTGGCCAGATTCCAATTCATGCGGCGGAAGGCGGCATTGACGATGAGGTTGCCGGAGTTCACCGGGCGGCGAAGCAGGCGATTTCCCGGCCCTTCGGTGGCGGGGTCGAACGCGTTGGGAGCAGCGACGACGCGGCTGTTGTCGTAAGTGTAGTTGCCGGTGATGCTGAGCCATTTCTCGGGCCGCGCGGTGGCGGTGAGGCGCGCGCCGCGCGAGACGGCGAGATCGGTATTGAAATAGGTGCCCGTGCCGAAAGGGCAACTGGAAGTCGCCGTCGGATCAAATGTGAACGTGATCATATTTCGAAAACCGTCGTAGAAATAGTCGGCAGAAATTTCGATGCGATCGTGCGCGAGGCGCTGCTCGATTCCGGCCTCGTAGGTCCGGCTTTGCTCCGGCTTCAGTGTGGGATTTCCGGGGTAGCACGGGTTGCTGCCGAAAGACTCGTCGAGGCTCGGTTCCTTGATGCCCTGGCCGTAGGAGACGAGCGCGCGCGTGGCGCCGAAAAAGCCGCCGCCGTAGCGCAGGGTGAAAAGCAGGCCCGCGCGCGGAACGCCGCGCGTGCCGAAATTGGAATTGTCCTCGACGCGAAATCCGGCGCTGAAAACAACGCGGGCCCAGGGAGACCAACGCGCGTCGAGGTAACCCGCTTGATTGTTGCGGCGGGCGTGTTCGCCATTGAGGTCGCCGGGAAAGCCGTTCTCGACTTCGTATTCGTAGCCGGCGGCGACGGCGCCGTTGCGGAATAGATAGCTCGATTGCCACTCGTTGTCCGCGCGATTGTATTGATTGACGGTGACGAAGGGGACGTCGCAATAAGCGGAAGACACGGCCTGCGTCGAGCGCGGATAATCGCACGCGCCGAAAGGATCGGGCGAAGTATAGAAGTCGCTCAGCGGATTGGCGTAGAGCTCGTGAATCGAGCTATCGCCGAAGGAGAGCCGGTGCTGCCAGTGCGAGCCTGTGGCGAATTCCCAGTCGAAACCGGCGATGAAAGTGTGCAGATCGTCGTGCTCGTCGAGATTAGGCGGCTCGAAGAGGGTTTGTCCGGCGACGCCGGCGTTGCTGGAGTTGTCGCGGACGATGAAGCGCAAAGTATCGCGATCGGAGAATTTGTAGCCGACATTTCCCGAGAACGTGCGATTGAGGAAGAAGTCATTCACTCCCTGGCCCGCGGTGGTGAAGTAGGCGGCGCCGGCGGAGTAATCGAAATTCCCGAGCATGCCGGAAAGGTCAGCGGAGCCATTGGCGGTGGAAAACGTGCCGCCTTCGGATTCGAGATTTAACTCGGGCGCGTGGGTGGTACCGCGGTGCGTGAAAATTTGCACGGCGCCGTCCACCGCGTCCGAGCCGAACAGGGCGCTTTCGGAGCCGTGCACGACTTCGATCTTGTCGACGTCTTCGAGGGAAATGTTGGAGAGGTCGATCGCGCCGCCCGGCTCGTTCACGGGCACGCCGTCCACCAGGACCTTGGTGAAATTTGAATTGCCGCCGTCGAGGAAGAGGGAGGTCGCACCGCCTTCGCGGCCGAGCCGGGCAAACGACACGCCGGGCAAGCTTGCGAGCAGCGGCACGAGCGACACTTGCTGCTGATTCTCAATGTCGGCGCGCGTGAGGATCGAGACGGGCGTGCTCGCGGCGACGGTGGCTACGGGCTCCGCCGCGGCCGTGACCACGACGCTGGCAGAGAGCGGCTCGAGCTCGAGCGAGATTCGCAAATCGCGCGTTTGACCGGCGGCGAGCTCGACTTGCGTTTCGCCCGCTGCGAACGTCTCGCGTGTGACTTCGATTTTGTATTTCCCCGCGGCGAGCGGCAGAGTGAAGCGTCCGTCGGCGGACGTGAGCGTCTCGCCCGCGGGTTTGTTCCGGCCGGGCTGCGTCGCTATGACGTGCGCCCCGGAAACGCCCGCGCCGCTCGCGTCCACGACCGATCCGGTCAGCGTGGCCGGCGACTGGGCGAATCCGGCGATGGCGGGCGCGAAGACGAAACAACCAGCGAGGAAAAAGCGGAACAACGAAGACCTGCGGAAGACTCGCATCGAAACTCCTCCTCTCCCGTCTCGCGCGGGAGTTGAAGGTTGGCCGGCAGCCGGGATCGTTTCCGGCTTTCGCGGCTGCAGACTCCGCAGGTTTCCTGACTTGGCGGCAGTGCTCGCGCGGCCTTCCCGTCCCGAGATTCCGGGACAGTGGCTCGCGCGCGATACATCTTTCGGTCGCCCCTGACCGGAGCGAACAGCCCGCCTTACAGTCGCGCGGCGGCGACGGATTTGCACCGTCTTCCCATTCGCGGAGTCCGCGGTTGATGTGATCGGAGCGGCGGCGCGAAATCTCAAGTTCGCGCAAAACGTTCCGGGTGAAACATCCGGCCCACACGAGCGCCGCGCCATGCCGGCGCCCCTGGGCTACATCTTGCGGGGCCCCGCTCCGTCGGACCGCGACCGCAAGCTGACTCGCGGCCGGCCGGCAGGGCCCGTTTCCACGTCCAGTGGTGCGTTGAAAACTTGTTCGAGCAATTCGCGCTGATAGACCTCGGCAGCGGTGCCCACGCGGAGGCATTTTCCCGCGTGCAGCAAGACGACCTGATCGGCGAATTCGGCCGCCAGGCCCAACTCGTGCGTTACGACGATCACGGTCTGGCGGTTCTCTTCACTGAGGCGCCGCAAGCGCTCCAGCAGGTCCACCTGCGCGCCGATGTCGAGGTGCAGCGTGGGCTCATCCAGCAGAAGCAGCAACGGCTGCTGCGCCAGCGCGCGCGCCAGGATCACGCGCTGCTTTTCGCCGCCGGAGATCTGGTCCATGCGGCGATCGGCCAGATGTTCGGCGCCCACCTGCGCCAGGGCATTCATGCCGAGCACGACGT
Organism: Terriglobia bacterium; assembly: GCA_963819015.1. GTDB lineage: Bacteria > Acidobacteriota > Terriglobia > Acidiferrales > UBA7541 > DASPOJ01. The sequence continues at coordinate 238,455 of CAWFUN010000002.1, read as the reverse complement.
CTTCCTCGGTGGCGAGGTGCAGCGCGCGCCCGTAGGCGTGGCGTCCCTGCAAGACGTACTCACCGACGGTCGCGGGAAAGACCAGCGGGCTTTGCTGCTCGACGAATGCGATGCGCTGCGCCCGAGTGCGCGTGCCGAGGCTCCGAATCTCAACGCCGTCGAGCAACACGCGGCCTGAAAGCGGCTTAAGCGCTCCGGAGATAATCTGCAACAGCGTGGATTTTCCGCTCGCGTTCGGCCCGAGTATCGCGACGACTTCCCGTTGACGGGCCTGGAAACTCGTCGCGCTCAAGGTGAACATCGGCGCGGAGCGCCGCTGATGGGCGTAGGCGTAGCTGGCCTGTTCGACCGAGAGGCGCGGGAGTTCCGCAGGCGGCGCGGCCGCGTCGCGGGAGGCGAGCGCGGATCTTGTGTCACTCGCGCTCAACGCATCCTCCGCCGCAACAGATAGATAAAAATCGGAGCCCCGGCGATGGCCGTCACCGCGCCCACCGGCAATTCCGTCGGCGCCACCACCGTGCGGGCCAGCGCATCCGCGGCCACGATCGCGATCGCTCCGCCCAGAGCCGAAGCCGGAATCAGAATCCGGTAATCCGAACCGAACAGGAAGCGCATCGCGTGCGGAATGAGGAGCCCCACGTATCCGATTGCGCCGCTGGCGGAAACGGCCAAGGCGGTGAGCAGCGACGCCGCGACGTAGACGACCAGTTTGACGCGGGTGACTTCCACGCCGAGGTGCGCGGCTTCGCGCTCTCCAGTCAGCAAGAGATTCAGATCGGCTGCCGTGGTGTAAATCGCGCCGATGGCCACTATCAGCCCCACCAGAAAGAGCCAGCGCACGTCGGAGGTCTGGGGCGTTGAAAGGTCGCCCATCAACCAGAAGGCCATTCCGCGCTGGTCACGGCTGGAAAGGGTCGTCATGAGGAACATGATGATCGCCGACAAAAACGACGCGCAGATGATTCCCGCCAACAGGAGCGTCGTGCTGTCGAGATTTCCTTCGCGGAGCCCAAGGAGGTAGACGCAAGTGATGGTCGCTACGGCGCCGAGAAACGCGCCGAGCGGCGTGGCGAGCGCGAATTGCGGCGCCACATTGATCGCGATAATCGCGCCCAGCGCGGAACCGCTCGAGACTCCGAGGACATAGGGATCGGCGAGCGGATTTCGCAGCAGCGCCTGGAAGCCCGCGCCCGCAACGGAAAGCGACGCGCCCACCATCACGCCCAGCAGAATCCGCGGCAGGCGTATATCGAAAACAATCAGCCTGTATTCGGCGGGCAGTTGATCGCTGCGTCCGATCGCCACGCGGCCAAGGCTCATCACAAGATCCGTCACCGAAACGGGCACGGCGCCAAGCTTCAGAGCAACGACGATGATCACAAGCAAGAGCGCGGCGAGGGATCCGCAGGTCCACAGCAAGCGGCGAAGAGTGAGGGGTTTCATCGCGGATTCTCCGGGAAGACCTCCGCGTGCAAATCGCGCGCCAACTCTTCGATCGCATCCAAAAGTCGAGGGCACGGACGCGCGAGCGCGTCCGAGACAACCACAACCCGCCCGGCACGGACGGCTTCCAAATCGCGCCATCCAGGGCGCGCCTGCAAATCGGTGAGCGAGGGAGCGCCCGCGTCTCCGTGCGAACCCGCGAACACGAGATACGCGGGTTGCAACCGGACCATTTCCTCGAGGCTCACCTGGGGCCAGTCTTTATCGGTCTCGACCACCGATTGCGCGTCCGCCCAAGCCAGCGCGTCCGTGATGAATGTGTGGCGCCCGATCGAGATGAGCGGTTCGGTCCACACGACAAAGAGCACGCGACTCGGCGGCACGCCGGACAATCGCCGGTGCAGAGCGTCCAGGCGCGCCCGGAGATTTGCGACGAGAGCCTGGCCTGCGTCTCCCGCGCCGATCAGGTTCGCGAGGCGAGCGGTGGATTCGATAACGTCCTGCACCGTGCGGGGATCGGCCACATAGACGGGTACGCCGAGGCGGTCCAGGGCGGCAACTGTTTCTTGCCGGTTCAGCTGCGTCGCGAGCACTAGATCCGGCCGCAGCGCGATGATCGTTTCGATGCTCGGCGCTTCCACGCTTCCGACTTTGGCCGTCGTCTTTGCCGCGGCGGGATAATCGCAGGCGTCGGTGTCGCCGACCAGCCGGTCGCCCGCGCCCAGAGCAAAGATCGTTTCCGTCATGCTCGGCGCCAGCGAAACCATGCGCAGCACCGGCTGGGGCACGTGAATCGTCCGGCCGAACTCATCCGTGACGGCCAGGCGCGCGGGAGTGTCCCGCGATTCGGCCGAAGCGCGAAGCGGATAGGCGGACGCCGCGCCGACGGCAAGCAGTACGAGGGCGGCGGCGACGGAACGCAACGTGCGCGCCCCGCTTTTCCGCCGGTTCCGATTCACTCTTTCCGCGCCGCTCGACACAGGCAGACTCCGCGTCAATTTCCGAACGCCAGCAACAAAAAAGCCCCACGAAAAAGAATGGGGCTGTAAGCCACACCCTTTCTCGCGAAGAGTGTCAGCGACTGCAGCGCGAGAGGGTTTCCTGACTTGCGGCTGGATAGCCGATCACAGTGGCGGGACCGTGGCCGATTCTCACGGCCTTCCCCGCTTCACGCGCCTGCTGATTGTGAGTCCGCAGTGTAGTGCGCCGCCGAAAGAGTGTCAACTTGCCGTCAACGGGCGGCGGGCGGTGCGCCTTGGCTGGGTGCGCTTCCGAGAGCTTTCAAGTACGTCACGATTTGCCAGCGCTGGGGTTCCGGGAGTTTCGACCACACGGGCATGCCGTGGCGCACGACGCCGTTGGTCAAGATCCAAAACAGCGCGCCCGGCGAAGATTGCTGGACTTCTTCCGCGCGGAGGCTCGGCCCTTTCTTTCCGCCCGTAGCTCCATCGCCATGACACTCCGCGCAGTGATTCTCGAAAAGCTTCTTTCCCGCCACAGGGGCATCCGGATCGTGCTCCAAAGGGTTGGGCCGCGATCGGGCTCTCTCGGGAACCCTTTCGAGTTCGTCGTACACAGGATTATGGCTGGGGGGAACGGACACAGTTTGGCTCTGAGTGAGAGCCACGGTGACGCACAAAAACAGCGCAAAGACGGCTGCGAGCGTGTTCACAGCGGGGCGGCGGAGGCCGGCAATCTTCATCGCTTGCCTCCAAACAACCGGCCGATGGCCTGGCCGAAGCCGGGAAATTCTCGCGACACGCCCCAACGCAAGAGCAGTTGATGGCTATCGGAGTTCAAGCCGAACCCGGGAGAAAGGCGAAACGTCCAGCCCGAGGGAAGATTCCAGGCCACCGCGGGCGCCAGATAATGAGAAGTGTCGTGCAACCCAAAGCGCTGCGTGTCACCGAGGCCTCCATACATCTCGACTCCGGCGACGAAATTCTCACGGCAGAAATTGCAGCGCGTGGGGGATGCTTTCAGAGCCAGCGGGCGGCTTGCGCCAATTGCATAGCCAAACTCCCAAGGATTGCTCGGTGACAGATTCTTCGTGGCGAGCGGGTTGACGGCGACATTCCAGCCTTTGAAGGTTTTCGAGAGCAGGAGTTTGAATTCCAGTTCGTGGTTGTGATTCTGGCGCAAGACGCCATTCGGATCGCCGTGGTCGGACTCGACATCGTGTCCCTCGACTTCCTTAATGATCTTGTCGGCTTCGCTGATTTGCTCGTATTCGACGTAGAGCACGGGATTGATGAAATGTTCGCGCTGCAGCAGACGGAAGCGGTTCTCCCAGCGAAAGCCGGTAAAAAGCGAGCTGTCGCCGAAAGTCGTCTGCCCGTCGAGATAGAACTCGGTGGTCCACCACGCCGTGGCTCCGTACTCGAACTCGATCCAATAGGCGTGGAAATCGTTTCCGGCGCGCTGGGTTCCGAACGTCGAGTAATACTCAACGTCCAGGCTTCCCGGTTCTTCGAGATAGTGGTCGTACGTCACGATGTAAGGGCTCTCTTGCGCGAAAGAATGCGGACACCAAGAGAGCGCGCACGCAAAGACTGCGACTCCCAGGCAAACGTTTCTAATGATTGCGTCCAGTTGCGTGAAACCTGCGAATCCGGCGGGCGGCCAATTGCTGCAAGAGGGCCAGGCGGCGAATGGGGGAACGTCCCGGGGCGCGTCCTAGTTGCGATCCATTCGCAAATACTGCGTGGTTCATTTCGTTCTTCCCTTTCGACCGTTTTCTAGTTGCAATTCAATTTCAACTGGAAAGGCGATTTTGACCGCCCCGGACTCTTCTGTCAAGCGAGAATACAGCGCGGTTGGGAATTCGCCTGCCCTGCACTCGGGGGAAATACGGTATTCTCTCTCCCATGCACGAACTTCATTTCTTCCGCGAGCACCTTCCCGAATTCGAGCAGATGGCCGCAAATCGCGGAGTGCGTATCGATTTCGAGAGCTTTCGCACGCTCGATCGGGAGCGCCGCGAACGGATCACAGCCGTCGAACGGCTGAAATCCGAGCGCAACAAAGCGAGCGATGAAATTGCCCGCCGCAAGAAAGCGGGAGAGGACGCCGCGCCGCTGCTCGGCGAGATGAAGCGCGTTTCCGAAGAGATCAAGCGGTTCGACGAACAAGTTGCCGCGCTGGACGTGCGTCTGGACGAGTTCATGCTGACCGTGCCGAACCTTCCGCACCGCTCGGTTCCGATCGGTCACGACGCGGGAGCCAATGTCGAGGTGCGCCGATGGGGTGCGCCTCCGATGTTCTCGTTTGCGCCACGGCCGCACTGGGAAATCGGCGAGGGCGCTGGGATTCTGGACCTGGCGCGTGCGAGCAAGATTGCGGGAGCTCGCTTCGCGCTGTATCGCGGCTTGGGAGCGCGGCTCGAACGCGCGCTGGCCGCGTTCTTTCTCGATACGCACGCGGCGAACGGCTACACCGAAGTTTTGCCGCCGTTTATCGTCAACACAGCGTCGCTCACCGGCGTGGGCCAACTGCCGAAGTTTGCCGCGGACATGTTTCGCCTGGAGGGCACCGATCTATGGCTCACGCCGACTTCCGAGGTGGAGATGACGAGCATGTATCGCGATGAGACGCTGGATTTCAACGAACTTCCCATCAAGGTGTGCGCGTGGACCGCGTGCTTTCGCTCTGAAGCGGGCGCGGCCGGTAAGGACACGCGCGGAATCAAGCGCCAACACCAGTTTCAAAAGGTCGAACTATTCAAGTTTGCCCGCCCGGACCAAAGCTACGCCGAGTTGGAATCGCTGGTGGCGGACGCGGAACGCGTCCTTCAAAAACTCGGCCTGCACTATCGCGTCATGCAACTTTGCACCGGCGACATGGGATTCGCCGCAGCCAAGACGTACGACATCGAGGTCTGGCTGCCGTCGGCGGGCGCGTTCATGGAGATTTCGTCCTGCTCCAATTGCGAGGCGTTTCAAGCGCGGCGATCGGGAATTCGTTTTCGACCCAAGGGCGGCAAGAGCGAATACGTGCATACACTGAACGGTTCAGGACTTGCGGTCGGGCGCACCTGGATCGCGGTTGTGGAGAATTACCAGCTGGAGGACGGCTCGGTGGCGGTGCCGGAAGCGCTGCGCCCCTACCTCGGGGCGGACGTCATACCCGCTGCGGGATGAAACCATGTGGCCGCCGCGGCTGGACTAGTGGGGCTCCTGCAGGCGGGCGCGGCGAGTTGGAGCGTCTTCCGAGTCGGCCACGCCGGTAGCCGCGGCGTCGATCCCCAGCATGTGGGCGATATTCAGTGCGTTAGAATGAGTCAACAAACCTGGCCGGAGCTTGTAATCAAAGGTCAAATTCCCAAACTCGCCTGTATCTTCAAAATGAACATTGCGTCCAGGCAGCCCATTGGACGCGATCTCGGTCAGGGCGAGATCGTGCGTGGTGATGACTCCAATAGCCCCGCGCAAGACCAACGCGCGCATGACCCATTCCGTCGCTATTCTTCGGTCCTTAGAATTCGTACCGCTCATGATCTCGTCTGCTAGATAAAGCAGCGATGTTTGACTGGCTACATCAATCATGCGCCGCAGTCTCTGCATTTCTGCGAGAAAATGCGATCGGCCATCTATTACAGAATCTGGGACACGAATCGCCGCCCCGACCTCCAACGCTGACACCCTGAGCTTCGTACAACGCACCGGCGCTCCCATCCAAGCGAGCACGGTATTGAGTCCGATCGCGCGCAGGAAAGTGCTCTTCCCGGACATGTTGGAACCGCTAACAATGAAAAACCGAACATCTCCACCAAGCTGGAAATCATTGCGCACGGAAGCGTCGTCTGGCAAGAGGGGATGGCCTAGCCCTTCGGCCTCTACGGTGGGGCCTTCCATTGAAAGCTCAGGGAAAATATCCGGCGGATGCTCATAGGCGTATGCGGAAAGTGAAATCAGTGCGTCCAGCTCTCCGACGGCTGCCAGCCACTCGAGCATTCGCGTTCCGTAGCGGCGGCGCCACTGGTCGATGGCCATGCCAAACTGTGTGCCCCACATCAAGAGGTACGATAACTGCGCGAGGTACGCGTAATCGCGTTGCTTTAGAAGGCGGATGAGGTGTTCCAGACCGCGGATGGGTATCCGGCCCTCCTTCATATGGTCTGCAAGGTTAATAAGTTTTGCGGAGGAGAAGCTTTCCCGGTCTGCGATTTTAAGTATCTCAGACACGATGGGCAACTCGGCCGAAAGCGGGTTCACCGATTCCGTGATCGACTGAACTCGGCGGAGAAAGGTTGCCCCGAAGGATATCTCAACGAGACCTACGATTTCGATGCCCATCCACAGGAAATGTAAGCCGATGAGGCCGGAGAAGTGAAATATGGGCAACAGTATCCCGGCAAGAACAATCATCAGGGCGAATGCTCGCCCCCAGGACGGCAGTGGCGATGAGGAGGGCGCAGCCCAAGTCCGAAAAGTCTCTGGCCGAAGGTCCGAAGCGTTCACGACGCCTGAAGAGGCTATCGCTTCGCGCAGGTCATGACGTTCCCTAAGTTCAGAGATTGCCGCGTGCCGTGCCAAAACCTCCTCTCTGCTGGCCGGCTTCTTCATCCAATTTGCGAGGGTCTCTCGACCTGCTTGCGTTCGAGCTGAACATAAGAGTTGAAAAAGGGATCCACGACCGAATAGATCGAGATCAGTGGCGTAGAAGTGATCTTGATCGGCGAAGTCTCGGCCCTCATCGAGCATCTCCCATTTGTGAGCGAGCCGCGCAATTCCTCCGTCGTAATAATCAACCAGGCTGAAGAGTCTCAGAGTTTCTCTTCGTGAACGCTTCAATTGCCTCCCGATGTATGCGGCAACCGGAATCACCATGGGGGGAGTCCAAAGCGGCAAACTCTTCGTGATAAGCGCTTGGTAGAGCAAAAAGCAGCCAAGCAGCCCCAGAAGAACCAGACCCATGTGGTAGGACCCTTGACGTTTGACGGTTTCACTTACCTCAAACCGCAGATCATCAGCCCGCCGGTTGTAGAAGTCCCCCGGGCGTCGCGGTAGATCGAGGCCAGAACTCAACATTCTGGGAATACTACCACTACATGAACTGATTCAGATGGGCGTCGACGAGTGGATGCGAATTCAAAGAGTGTCGCCCCGAAAAGTCTCCGGCCGAATAGCACCCTCTGGATCGATGAAAGGGATTATGCGCGGATCAAACAAAAAAGAGCCTGAGCGCGCGCCGCACGAGGCAGTTCGCACTCAGGCCCGAGAAGGACTGACCGAGTTACATGCCTCCGCTGCTGGCAGGTGCGATGGAAGCGACGTGGAGTGATCCATCCTGGTTAACGGTTCCGGTGACGGTCACCTCAACGCCGATATCCTTGTCGGCATCGATGGCATCCTGGTTTTGAATGGCGAGGACTTTCTTATCCTTGTCATTGACGAAGACGTACGAGGCGCCCTTCGTCTTGACGCATGTGACGGCGCAACTCTTGTGGGCGGCGTTCGCCCCCTTGGCACCGCACAAACTATCGCTGATCCAGCCCGTCCATGACGTTGAGTTGTCCGCGGCGTACAGAACCGTGCTCGCCAGGGCAGCCACGATTACGAACAGGCAGGCAATACTGATCGCTTTCTTCATCTCTGCGTACCTCCGATGGAATCTCCGGCGCGACTCGTTGAGCAGATTGAGCCCGTCAGGGTCTGCAGAGTTTGACCGCACGCAGTCTGCCCGGAAACGGGCAGCTTTGCAGTCAATCCCCCTCAGACAACTACGAACAGCGGCACTGACTGGATGATGCCGCCGTCAAGATAATGCCCGAATCGAGTCCGGACTTCAACTGCAAGGTTTCGGGGGGCCACGCTCACCATAACACGTTGAATTACAAGGAGTTAGCATCAACTCCCTGCGCCGACCGGGCGATTCCCGTCTGTGCCAGCCGGCCGGCGGAAAGGTTATTTTTCCCGTGAAATGTTGACACTTGTTTTAGCGCTGCATACACTTCGCCCAGTGCGCGATTCACGGCGCATCGCGGGTGGCATCGGCCATCCCGGCCTCGCAACGGCGCGAGGCGCACGCGGCAGCGCGGCACATCGAACGCCGCTGGAAAGCGTCGGTCAAAAGTGAAACTGCTGGGCCGGGTGGTGCGGTTTCTGGTGTGGCTGGTTGCGCTGGGTTGGGCCGCGTGGCTCATCCGGAGAGTTTTCGCAGCGAGCGAGCCGGGGCGCCGGGTGGCGTCAGGCACGCAGACTTCGCAGCCGCCGATGCGGTTGTACCGGGATCCCTGGTGCGGGACGCACGTCTCGCCGGAGATCTCCTTTCCCCTGGAGGAAGCTGGCCGCCGGGTTCATTTCTGTTCGGCGGAATGCCGCGCGCGCTACGCGCAAGTGGAGCGTCGCGCGGCCGGAGCGTAAGCCAAGGAGAAACGCTTATGGGCACTGTGGCAAAAGCGGTTCCGCAGCCGGTGATGCCGAGGATGGCGCCGCGCGAGGACCTGAATCCGTTCCGCATATCGCAGATTCAGTTCGACATGGCGGCGGAATACCTGAAGCTCGATCCCGGGTTGCGGCAGATTCTGCGCACACCGAAGCGCGTGATGGAAGTTTCGATCCCCGTCAAGATGGACAACGGGCAACTGAAGGTGTTCACGGGATATCGGGTGCAGCACAACGTGGCGCGGGGGCCGGCTAAGGGCGGCATCCGCTATCACCCGAACGTTACGCTGGACGAGGTGAAAGCTCTTGCGGCGTGGATGACCTGGAAGACCGCGGCGGTGAACATTCCGTATGGCGGCGGCAAGGGCGGGGTGATCTGCGATCCGAAGCGAATGTCGCGCGGCGAGCTGGAAAGGATGACGCGCCGCTACACGTCGGAAATCCTGCCCATCATCGGGCCCGAGCGGGACGTGCCCGCGCCCGACGTCTACACCGACTCGCAGACGATGGCGTGGATCATGGACACGTATTCGATGACGCTGGGCTATTCGTCGCTGGGAGTCGTCACGGGGAAACCGACTTCGCTCGGCGGTTCGGTCGGCCGAACGGAAGCGACGGCGCGCGGCTGCCTCTATGTCGTCGAGGAAGCGTGCAAAATCAAGAAGCTCTCACTACGCGGCGCGACCGTGGCGATTCAGGGCTTCGGGAATGCCGGCTCCGTTGCGGCGCGGCTCTTCGCGGAAAAGAAGGCGAAGGTCGTCGCGGTGAGCGATTCGCGCGGCGGTGTATACAACTCGCGGGGCATCGATCCGCTGAAAGCGGTGCGCTACAAGGAGCGCTCGGGCACGGTGGTCGGCATGCCAGGAGCGTCGCGAATCAGCAACGACGATTTGCTGACGCTGAAGTGCGACATCCTCATCCCCGCCGCGCTGGAAAACGTCATCACGTTGCACAACGCCGATCAGATCAAAGCCAAGATTGTGGCCGAGGCGGCGAATGGTCCGACGACGCCGCACGCGGACGAAGTCCTGGCGCGCAAGGGGATCCTCGTGCTGCCGGACATTCTCACGAATGCCGGCGGCGTGACCGTCAGCTACTTCGAGTGGGCGCAGGACCTGCAGGGCTACTTCTGGCAGGAGGATGAGGTCAACCACCGGCTCGAATTCGTGATGAAGAAGGCCTTTGGCGATGTGCAGGAGATGATGCGCAAGTATCACGTGCACTCACGGGCCTCCGCCTACATTCTCGCCGTGGGTCGCGTCGCCGAGGCGACGCTGGTTCGCGGACTTTTCCCCTGAGGATCAGTTCGGCGGCACGGGCGCGCCGCCGGCCGCGCATTCCGGCGCTGGCTGCGTTGCGATATCCTGCAGGCGGTAGGTGTCGCGGGCCGTATTCTCGACGATGGCGAATGCTGTGGCGGGCAGCGCCATGGAGTTCGGTCCGGGCTGAAGTGCGAACGCCACCTGCCAGATGCGGGGCAAATCCCGGTTGCCGCAAATCGTAATCGAAACAATTTCCGACGAATAGGAGTTGCGGCGCTCGCCCCCCAGCCGTTCGTGCCACGGGAACAAACGGTCTCTGGACTGCTTGTCGGTCCATTCGGCGGCCGTTTCCCAATTGAGATCGAGCCATTCGTCAACAAACTCCTCGGGTCCCCAGGCCAGGGGCGCGACGCGCTGAATGCGATCCCCTTTGATTTCAAAATTGAGGATGTGCTCGCGCTGATTGGCCAGCGTTTCGAGATGCATGCCTCCGATGAAGTGCACCTGGAGCGTCTTGAGACCGGCGGCGGTGGTCAAATCGTGGTCCCAACGGGCGGTATCGTTTCCCCTCAGGAGAACGTCGGGATGCCAGGGGTCCTGGCCGGGCCTCAGGACTTCGTAGGTCATCGGCCTCCAGAGTGAAGCGCATTGTGGACTCATGCGCGCGGCAAGCGCGTACCAATGATCCGAGCGATCGGGCGGCGAGATGCTGAACGAAAAATGGCCGTTGGCCCCGGAGACGTTGTCGTAGGAATTCGCTTCAAGCGCCAGCAGATTGCGCCAGCTGGAGCCTTTGGCCCCAAAGACGTACAAAGAAGAATCGTCGCCGCAGGCAATTCCGATGGAGGTTTCGACCGTGAGGAGCTTCGGATTATTGGCGGGGCGTTCCACACGGATGCTGACGGTCTGCGCGTAACGTTGGCTGACGAGCGCCGAGTACTCCGGCTCATCGCCATCGAGTTGGAGCCCCTGCGGACCGAGCGCACCGCGGAGAACAGCCGCGGGGTCCGGCGCAGGGCCATTTTCCAAAGTCCGCGCGATCAAATCCCGAAGCTGTTGCTTGAGCGATTGCAGAAGAGGGCGGGCCTGCGGCGGAACCTGGTTTGCCGCCGCCGGGTCGCCAGGCACGGGAATCGCGCGAAGGCTCTCAATGAGCTGCGGAATTCCTGCGGCGGGCGGTTGCTGGGCGCGAATACACCTCGCGGGCAGAAAAAACAGAGCGCAGGCGGCGATGAACCGTACGGGCCACAATCGCATGCTGGAATTCTAGCAGGAGAGCGGAGGATTTCTTCGGAATCTGTGATTTGAACGGGCCGCGCGAAATAAAATATCCCTTGCGTTGACCACACTCTCCGCGTAGATTTCCCTTGCCGGCTCGCTCCGCTGCCCGAGTGAAGCCGGTTGAACTTTCTGCGGATGAAATTCCGCGGGGGATTGCAGGTTTTGAGCAACCACACGAATTCGGCGCCGCCGGTGCTGCTTACGATCGCGGGATTCGATCCGTCCTGCGGTGCGGGGATTGCGGCGGATCTGAAGACGTTTGCGGCGCACAACTGCTACGGCGTCGCGGCCATCACGGCGCTGACGATACAGTCCACGCAAGGAGTGAAGGCGACGCAGATCATCTCCGCGGCGACGCTGCGGGCGCAACTGGATACCCTGGCCGAGGATTTGAATATCGCCGGAGTGAAGATCGGCATGCTCGGAAACCGCGCGAACGCAATGGCCGTGGCCGAGTTTTTGGATCAAAGCAAGATCCCGAACGTCGTGCTCGATCCGGTCGTGAAACCATCCCTTGGCGGCGCGGATCTGCTGGATTCCTCCGGAGTGAAATTTCTCGCCGAAGAATTATTGAAGCGCGCCGCGGTGGTTACGCCGAACGTTCCGGAAGCGGAGTTGCTCTCCGGAATCGAAATCAAAGATGTGGCCGCGATGGAAGCGGCGGCGCGAAAGATTGTGGAGCGCGGCGCGCGGGCTGTTGTCGTGAAGGGCGGACACATGGGAAAACCGGTGGACGTGCTTTTCGACGGCGTGGAAGTCGTGCAACTGGGCGGCGATCACATTCACACCCATAATACGCACGGCTCCGGTTGCACGCTTGCTTCGGCGATCGCGGCGCAGCTGGCCTGCGGGCGTTCGCTGCAAGAAGCCGCGACGCTGGCGAAAGCGTACGTCACCATGGCGATGGAGAGCGGGTTCTCCATCGGCAAAGGTCCAGGGCCATTGGATCATTTCTACCGGATGCACCACGAACCTCCCCCACGCGGCGTTCACGAAGTGCCGCAGCACGGCATGCATCCCGCCTCGGAACCCACGGCGCGGTAACGGCGGCCTGTTTTTCCCTGAAAAACCTTGGAACTTCCGCTATGCGCAGGCCGATGGCTTGTACTCTGTTTTGTTAACGGCGGTAGGCGAGGCGCCCGGCGACGATGGTCATCATCGGCGCGCCGCGGAACGAGCGGCCGTCGAACGGCGAATTGCGGGATTTGCTTGCGGAGTCCGCGACACTGTACGTCCACGCGTGGGAAGTGGAGAACAGCGTCAAATCGGCGGGCTCGCCTGGAGCCACCGTTCGCCGCCTCCCCAATACGCGCGCGGGGCCCGCGGTGAACAGTTCGACCAAGCGCATCAGGCCAAGCCGGCCGGCGTGCACCAGCTCCAAGGCAAGTGAAAGCGCGGTCTCGAAGCCGATGATGCCGAATGGCGCGCGGTCGAACTCGACATCCTTGGTGGAGCGTTCGTGCGGAGCGTGATCGGTGGCGATGGCGTCCACGGTGCCGTCCCCGAGGCCTGCAATGAGGGCTTCGATATCCTCGCGCGAACCGAGCGGCGGGTTCATCTTGCGATTCGTGTCGTAACCCACCTCTTCGTCGATCATCGTGAAATGATGCGGCGTCACCTCGCAGGAAACGGCCAAGCCGTCGCGCTTGGCGGCGCGCACCAAATCGAGCGAGGCGCGCGCGGAAAGGTGCGCGACGTGGTAACGGCAGCCGGTCAAAGCGGCGACCTGGAGGTCGCGCGCCACGCAAATGGCTTCGGCGGCGGCCGGCATACCGGGCACTCCGAGCCGCACGGACGTGGGTCCCTCGCGCATCGATGCCCCAGCGGCGAGTGAGGCGTCTTCGCAGTGATCGATCACGGGCATATCGAGCGCGCGGCAATAGTCCATCACCTGCCGGAGCAACTTCGCCGTGGCCACGGGTTTTCCATCGTCCGAGACGGCGACGGCTCCCGCCTTTTGCATGGCCGCGATTTCCGAAAGCGCCTCGCCGAGGCTGCCAACCGACGCAGCGCCAATCGGCCAGACGCGCGTGTGGGCGACCGCCTGCGCGCGTTCGAGAATGGAGCGCGTCACGGAAGCGTTGTCGTTCACCGGACGCGTGTTGGGCATGGGGCAAACGGCAGTGAAGCCGCCGCGCGCGGCGGCCAGTGTGCCGGTTTCGATGGTCTCGGAGGTTTCGCCGCCCGGCTCGCGGAGATGGCAGTGCAAATCAATGAAGCCCGGAGCGACGATCAAGCCGCCGGCATCGAGTTGTTGCGCGTTCGCGGCGCGGCCGTCGAGCGCACCCGGCGGTTCGACAGCCGCAATGCGATCGTCTTCGAGCAGGATGTCGCGCGCGGAATCCGTTCCGCTCGCGGGATCAAGCAGCCGGCCTCCTTTAAGAAGCAGCATGGGAGGAGTCCTTCGCTGGATTGGCTTCGGAGCCATGACCGAGCAACTCAAAGAGAATCGCCATGCGGACGGCCAGCCCGTTGGTGACTTGCTCGAGCACGCAAGATTGGGCCCCGTCGGCTACGACCGCGTCAATTTCAAGGCCGCGAATGATAGGGCCGGGATGCAGGACCAACGCCCCAGGCCGGGCGGCGCGCAGGCGCTCCGGCGTGAGCTGATAGAGGAGAATGTAATCGTCGAGCGAGATCGCGGGTTCGTGTATGCGTTCCTGCTGGACGCGCAGCACCATCACGATATCGGCGCCGGAGACCGCTTCTTCCACGTTAGCTACGCGGCGAATCGGCCCACTCCCACCTGCGAGATTTTCCAGTTCGCGCGGCACCCACATGGCGGGGCCACAGAGCGTGATGCGGCAATCGAATTTGGTGAGCAAATGAATGTTCGAGCGCGCCACGCGGCTGTGAAGAATGTCGCCGATGATGGTCACGTTCCACCCATCGAGCCGGCCGAGGCGCTCGCGGATCGTCAGCGCGTCGAGCAGGGCCTGCGTCGGATGCTCGTGCGCGCCGTCTCCCGCGTTGATGACCGGGATTTCCAGGTGGCTCGCGACGAACTCCGGCGCACCGGAACTTGCATGGCGCATCACGATGCAATCCGGCTTCATCGCGTCGAGTGTGCGGACGGTATCCAGCAGCGATTCACCTTTTTTCAGGCTGGAGGATTCCGCCTGAAGTTGCATGACGTCCGCGCCCAAGCGCGAAGCCGCCGTGCCGAAGCTGATTCGCGTGCGTGTGGACGATTCGAAAAATGCGAGGCACACCGTCTTGCCGCGGAGAGTCGCAAGTTTCTTCAACGGGTGCCGCTGAATATCCAGGAACGGAACGGACTCATCGAGAAGAAATGCGATTTCAGCCGCTTTCAGCGGCTCGATTGCGAGGAAGTCCTTGAACCGATCGGACACAATATCCATCGGAACAGCCGGCGCCTCAGCAAGGCGCTCCGGAGTAATCAGGAGATCTTCTCCACCAGCACGACGCGCTCTTCTCGATCCACTTCGTTGAGGCGAACCTCGATGATCTCGGTGTTGCTGGTCTGAACCTTACGGCCGATAAAAGCCGCCTCGATGGGCAATTCGCGGTGGCCTCGATCGATCAGGACGCAGAGTTGCACGCGCCGCGGGCGGCCGAGATCGAACAGGCCGTTCATGGCGGCGCGAATCGTCCTGCCCGTGTAGAGGACGTTGTCCACAAGAATCAAATCCTTATCGTCCACATTGAACGGAATCTCGCTCGATTGCAGGACGGGTTGCGGCGCGACCTGGGAGAGGTCGTCGCGGTACAGCGTGATGTCCAGCGTGCCAACGGGCACCTCCGCGCCATCAATGGCGCGCATTGCGTGCGCGATCCGCTGAGCCAATGGCACTCCGCGGCGACGGACGCCGATCAGAGCGAGGTTGGCAGTCCCGCCACGGCGCTCGACGATCTCGTGGGCGAGCCGCTGGAGCGTGCGGTCAATCTCGGTCGCCGACATGAGTTGCGACTTCTCAAGGGTCGCCATCGGTTGGACATCCTAACATAACCGCGCGTCCCGCCGCAGCCTGTCGGCGAACAGCAAGCGGGCTCGTGCTAGAATCACCCCAGTGGATCACCAGAGCGCAGTCGACCTTCGTGTGGCGATTGGCTCCCTTCGTCTTGCCAATCCCATTATTGCCGCGAGCGGGACATTCGGTTACGGCGTCGAATTCTCCAGCGTCACCAACCTGGACGCCCTGGGAGCGATCGTCGTGAAGGGCCTTTCGCTGGAGCCCATGGCGGGAGCTCCGTCCCCCCGGCTGTGCGAAGTCAGCAGCGGCATGATCAACGCGATTGGACTGCAGAATATCGGCGTGCGCGCCTTCGTCCGCGAAAAATTGCCGTCGCTCCGGGAACTCAAGACGCCGGTCATTACAAATGTCTTCGGCCACACGCAATCGGAGTATCTGGGTGTGCTGCGCGTCTTGGAGGAGGCCGAGGGTATTGCGGCCTACGAGCTGAATGTATCCTGCCCCAATGTGGAGCATGGAGGGATGGAGTTTGGGAGTGAGGAAGGTCCGCTGGCTGAGCTGGTCGGCGCCGCACGCAAGATTGCGAAACGCCCCTTGTGGGTCAAGCTATCTCCGCTTGTAACCGACATTGGACGATTGGCCAAGGCCGCCGAGGACTCCGGGGCAGATGCCTTGACGGTGGCCAACACCTATCCCGCCATGGCGCTGGACTTTGCTACCCGGCGATCCAGGATCGGGCGGATTTCGGGCGGCCTATCCGGGCCGGCGATCAAGCCCATCACTCTCCGGTTGGTGTACGTGGTGGCGCAGACCGTAAAAACCCCAGTCGTAGGGTCCGGCGGCGTCCAATCCCCTGCTGACGTCCTCGAATACATGGTCGCAGGCGCCTCCGCGGTTGAGGTAGGGACGGCCAGTTTTGCGGACCCGCTGGCTTGTGAGCGTCTTGTCCGGGGGCTTGAAAGGGCCTGTAAGGCTAATAAAATCCTAAGAATCAATAAGATAACAGGAACACTAGGAGGAGATTTGGCTTGACCGAACGCCTGCAATGTGTTACACTTTTTAGATGTTTTGTGGCAAAAGTGAGACACTATGCGGCGCTTACTAAAACTCGTACGTGGATCAATCCACTGGGCAGTCGTCTTGTTTGCGCTCACCCCAGGCCTGCAAGGGCCGGTGGCCGCTCATCCTGTGCCTCCTATCCGGCCAATTCGGGTATGGACGGGGGTCGCGAGCTGGTATGGAGAGAAGTTTCAGGGCCGGGAGACTGCCAACGGGGAGACCTTTGACATGTATTCGGCCACGGCCGCGAGCGTCAGCCTGCCTTTTGGCTCGCTGGTTCGCCTGGTGAACCCCAAAACGGGAAAGAGCCAGGTGGTCAGGATTAACGACCGTGGACCTTATGTTGATGGCCGTGAGATGGATGTCTCCTATGAAGTGGCCCGGAGACTTGGCATTGACAACATAGGCGTCGCCCGTCTAAGAATGGAACTCATCGAGGTGCCGACACGTCGGGACTAGCAGCCGCCCGTGAGCGCGTCATCCTGGCCCTGGACTACCCTAATCTGGGCCCCGCCTTCGCATTGAGCCGGAAGTTGGCAGACCTGGTCGGCATGTTCAAGATAAATACCCATCTTTTTACCGCCGAGGGCCCTTCGGCTGTGGCAAGAATTGCCAAACTTGGACGGGGCATCTTCCTGGACCTGAAATATCACGACATTCCGAACACGGTGGCTGGAGCAGTGGCTGCGGCTGTCCGGCTGCCTGGCGTGAAGTTGATAAACGTCCATGCCCTGGGTGGCGTGGAAATGATGCGGGCGGCAGCAGCGGCGGTCAAGGAGGCCAAGCTGGGGCCCCGCCGTCCCAAATTGCTTGGCGTAACGATTTTGACGAGCCACAATGCCGCCAGTCTGGAGGCGGTCGGAATCAGGGGAACGCCGGCGTTGCGCGCCGCGAAGCTGGCTAGGCTCGCGCAGAAGTGCGGGCTCGATGGAGTGGTCGCGTCGCCGGAAGAAGTGCGGGCAATCCGGCGGGCTTGCGGAAAGCGCTTCTTGATTGCCGTGCCGGGGATACGCCCGACGGAGGTCGCGCGCCTGCGCACGAGGAAAGACGACCAAGCCAGAGTTGCCACACCGCGTGCAGCCATCGAAGCGGGTGCGGATTACCTCGTGATTGGCCGGCCAATTACCGCCGCTGACGATCCGCGAACCGCGGCCGAGCGGATACTCGCGGAGATCGCTTCGGCGCTCGCCTGACCCCGCCGCCAAGCCGCAAGTCTTGCCGGACGTGGTACAATGGAGATTCGGATCACGGTGAGTTCAGTGTCCGATTTGAATGAGCGCGACCGCTCAGTGGCAGGCCGCGGAGGGTTCGCATGGAAGCCTTGAGTTTGCCCCATCTTTTAATCATTCTGTTAATTGTCGTGATTTTTTTCGGCGGCCGGCGCATTCCTGAAGTGATGCGCGGGCTTGGCGAAGGGATCCGCAGCTTTAAGGAAGGCATGCGGGGAGACACTCCGGGCACCGCCCCGCCGGCGAGCACGTCCGCTCCCGTCGCTCCAGCGGCGCCGGCTGCCACGGAAGAGAAGAAGTAACCGCTACACCGAAATTGGGAAAATAGGATTGGGATGGGCGGCCTGCGCGGCCGCCCATTCTTTTTAGGTGTCGCGAGGGAATTCAGAATCCTGCCAGCCCAGTTCGCGCAGAAGCGCCCACACACGCGAGATCGGCAAGCCCACAACATTCGAGTAGCAACCTTCGATTCGCGTGACAAAGCGCGAAGCGCGGCCCTGAATGGCGTAACCACCTGCCTTGCCGAACGGCTCTCCGGAAGAGACGTACGCTTCAATTTCATCTTCGCTGAGTTGCGCGAAGGTCACAGTAGTGGACTCGACCGCGCTGCGCTCGGTGAGGCCGGGGATGCGAATTACGCACACGCCCGTGAGGACGATGTGCGCTCTGCCGGAAAGCGCGCGAAGCATGCGCGCGGCGTCGGCAGGTGAACTGGGCTTTCCGAAGGAGACGCCTTCCAAAATGACGGCGGTGTCCGCCCCCAAAATGTATGAGTTTGGGGCGAACGTGGCGGCTGCTGGAGCCGCCGCGCGGGCTTTCGCGCAGGCCAGGCGTAGCGTCATCTCGGCGGGCGTTTCAGCGGGAAGCGGGGACTCATCCACTCGCGCGGGCAGAACTTCAAACGCGAACCCAGCTTCGCGAAGAAGATCCGCTCGCCTTGCGGATTCTGACGCCAGGACCAGTCGGGGAGTGTTTTGCATAAGTCGGATACGGGCCGCGCGGCGCCTCGCGTCAGAGCACGGCCGCTTCCTGGTATTCGCCGAAGACGCGGCGCAGGGCGTCGGAGATTTCGCCCACAGTGGCCAGATTCTCCACCGCGGACTGAATGGCCGGCAGCAGATTTTCTCCCCCGCGCGCGCGCCGTTCAACTTCAGTGAGCGCATCCCGCGCGCGGCCCGAATCGCGGCGAGCGCGCAACGCCTGGACGCGCTGTACTTGCGCGCGTTCTCCTTCTTCATCGATGTGGAGGAGCGGAACGCGCTCGTCGGTGTCCGCGACGTAGCGATTCACCCCAACGATGATTCGCTCGCCGCGCTCGACGGCTTGCTGGTACTCGTATGCGGCTCTTTGGATTTCGCCCTGCACGTAGCCGGTCTCGATGGCGCGCAGCATGCCGCCCAGAGCATCGATGCGGCGAATGTATTCGAGCGCGCGCCGCTCGATTTCGTCCGTGAGAGCTTCGATGGCGTAGGAGCCGGCCAGCGGATCGACAGTCTGCGCGACGCCCGTCTCGTGCGCGAGGATTTGCTGCGTGCGCAGGGCCAGGAGCGCCGCGTCCTCGGTGGGAAGCGCAAGGGCTTCGTCGAGGGCGTTGGTGTGAAGCGATTGGCAGCCTCCCAGCACGGCGGCAAGAGCCTGGATCGCGACGCGGACGAGATTATTCTCGGGCTGCTGCGCCGTGAGCGAGCTGCCGGCCGTCTGCGCGTGGAAGCGCAGCATGAGCGAGCGAGGATCGCGCGCTCCAAAGCGCTCGCGCATTGTGCTCGCCCAAAGGCGCCGCGCGGCGCGAAACTTGGCGATTTCCTCCAGTAGATCGCTGTGCGCGTTGAAGAAGAAGGAAAGCCGGGGAGCGAATTCGTCCACGGCCAGGCCCGCGGCGAGGGCGGCTTCGACGTAGGCGAATCCGTCGGCCAGAGTAAAGGCCGCTTCCTGCGCGGCGGTCGAGCCGGCCTCGCGAATGTGGTAGCCCGAGATGGAGATCATGTTCCAGGACGGCAGCTCGGCGCGGCACCATGCGAACAGGTCGGTGACGATTCGCATCGCCGGACGCACGGGATAGATATACGTGCCGCGGGCGATGTACTCCTTCAGGATGTCGTTCTGCACGGTGCCGGTAAGTTTTTGTAGGTCGGCGCCCTGCTGTTTGGCCACGGCGACGTACAGGCAGAGCAGAATCGCCGCGGTGGAATTGATCGTCATCGATGTGGAAACGCGCTCGAGCGGGATGCCGTCGAGCAGCGCCTGCATGTCCTCGAGCGAATCAATGGCCACTCCGACGCGGCCGACTTCGCCGAGCGCGCGGGGGTGATCGGAATCGAGGCCGATCTGCGTCGGAAGATCGAAGGCCACCGAAAGCCCGGTTTGTCCTTGCGATAGCAAATAGCGATACCGTGCGTTCGACTCCGCGGCCGAGCCGAATCCGGCGTACTGCCGCATCGTCCAGAGCCGCCCGCGGTACATCGTCGGATAGATGCCGCGCGTGAACGGGAACTCGCCGGGGAATCCGATGAAATCTTCGGTATCGCTGCTCCCGGAATCCTCGGGCGCGTAGACGGGCTTGACGGGGATTCCGCCCAGCGTCGCGAAACGCGACCGGCGCTCCGGATGGGGCGATTCGTTTTGTGGCGGTCTGCTCATGGGCGCAATCGCACTGTTTAGCGCACTCGCCGCGCCATGAGAAATGACGTGACGCCGAATCCGGCCATCATAACGGCAAACGCGCCGGCGAGCCAAACGGGCCACAGCGGAGGTCCGCGATGCCACTGCCGAATTGCCGAGGTGACTCCGGAGAGAGCAAAGAAGAGGAACATCGCGCCGGTCACCTCATGAAAGGTCTGGCGAGTGGCCCGCCAGAGCACACGGAGGAATCCGCGTGCGGCCCCAAGGCCCGCAAAGGTCGGCGCGCTCATGGGCAAATTCTAGTACAGCGCCGCCGGAATCCGAAGCGGCGCCGATAGTGCGGCGGGACCGTTCACTCCCTAACGTCTCGGGCACGGAGGACGCACAGAAGCTCTCGACGCCGCTCCCGCTATGCTATATTCCGGACGATCAGTAAGGTGGCGGCAAGATAGTGAGTTCACGGAGGATGACGATGCGAACTGCAACTCGAATTCTTTTTGTATGCGCGTGCCTGCTGTTTTCGTCCGTTGCGATGCGGGCGCAGGGCACGCAACTGACCCCGGAAAGCTTGAAGACGATGCTCGAGAATTTGGGTTACACAACGACTTCCAGCACGAACAGCGACGGCGTCGTGACCTACGAAATCAAACTGACGCCGCAAGACTGGTCGATCGTGACGGACGTGAACCTCAGCAAGGATCAATCGAATATCTGGATGTGGGCGATCCTCACGAAGATCCCCGATGGGCAGGTGTTCGATCCGGACACGCTCTTGACGATGTTGAAGGAAAACGATTCGATGGGCCCGTTCTTTTTCTCCTACACGGATTCCTCGCGCCGGTTCTTCATCAACCTCGCGCTCGCGAACCAGAATGTGACTCCCGCAAAGATGCGTTCCGAATTGGACCAACTGGCGGGCAACGTGGTCCGCACGCAAAACATGTGGGACCCGACCAAATGGAAGAATGCGCCCCTGAGTGGAACGAAATAGCCGGCGAGGCGGGCGCGGAATAGTCACGCGCGGGCCCTCGTTTGGTCTTGTGCAGCGATAACGCGGGCCGTACAATCAGTTCAGGCACGTATGTGAGGAGGGCTCTCCTTGCAACTGGACGATCAACTCAAACAGTTGTTACGGGAACTGGGTCACGCCATCAACGACACGGTGTCCGATTCCGAGCGCATCGCTGCCGCAATCGCCAGCGTGCGAGCTGCCGGATTTGACATCGTGCTCAAGCTGGATGCGACCATCGGCCTGGCGAAGCGTGAATCGCAAGACGAGCACATTTCGACGCAGGACCGGCGCTTTCTCGAAGCCTTGCACATCCAAGTGGATCAGGAAGTGCTGGACGAGGAGTCGCGGCCGGCGAAGTTTGAGATTACGCCCCAGGACGTGCGCTTTCTCAAGTCGTTGAAGATTTCTCTGGATGATTCGCTCTAGCCTGATCGCGTTGCTGCTCGCCGCCTCGTTTGGCCTCGCCGCGCTCGCGGCGCCGCAATCAACGCCGGTATCGACTCTGCCGGGGCCGAACAAGCCGGTTGTGTTCCGCGGCGAAGTGGTGCACCAAGTGGCGAATTCGATCACCGTCCGGAATCTCCAGCCCGATCACGAGCGCGAAGTTCGCACCTTCTCCTATTCGGACAAGATCAAGAGCCAAATGCAGAAGATTTTGGACGCCGGCGGCTACCAGTACGGCGACAAGGTCGAGATCTTGTACATTCCGGGTTCCACGGTGGCGCTCCGCATCCAGGGTAAGCCTTCAAAGCCGATCTGAGTCTTAGGAATGGCCGTGAATCGCTCGCCTGCTGTCGCGGGAAGCTTTTATCCAGCCGTGGCGGCGCAACTCGAACGGGAAGTAGATTCCTTCACAACATTCGCGGAGTCGCTCCCAAAGCAGCGGACCATTGCCTGTATGGTGCCGCACGCGGGATATATCTACTCGGGGCATGTCGCGGGCGCAGTGTTTGCACGGATCGAGCTGCCGGAGCGAATTCTACTGATCGGCCCGCGCCACTATCCCCGCGGCGCCCGGATGGCGATCCTTTCCGAAGGTTCCTGGCAGACGCCTCTGGGAGAGGTTGAACTCGATGGGAAATTCGCCTCCGAGCTGAAGCGCCTCTTCCCGCCGCTCAAGGAGGACGAAGTGGCGCACGAGCGGGAACATTCGCTCGAGGTGCAATTGCCATTTCTGCAGAGACTCCGCGGCGACGAGAAAGCCGCGCTTCGCTTCACTCCGATCGTGTTGGGTCCGCTGCCGTATGAGGAGCTTGCGGCGCTGGGCGGCGCAGTCGCGTCCGCGATCGGAGCTTTGCGGGACGCCGCGCTGATTGTCGCCAGCTCGGACATGAATCACTACGAGAGCGACGAAATCACGCGGAGCAAAGATCGGAAAGCGATTGAAGAACTGCTGGCTCTCGACCCGCGCGGACTCTGCGACGCCGTGCGCCGGGAGGAAATTTCCATGTGCGGTTACGGTCCGGCAGTGGTCATGTTGACCGCCGCGCGCTTGCTGGGCGCAACGAGAGCGGAGCTCGTTCGCTACGCCACTTCCGGAGACATCAATGGCGATCGCAGCGCAGTGGTCGGCTACGCAGGCGTGATCATCCAATAAGTGACAAAGGGAGATGGTTTGCGATTTCGCCGCGCACCAATGCGCTTTGGTGCCCGCGAAATCAGTGGTGCGGCGAACCGCCGGAACCGGAGGAAGCCGCAGGCGCCGAGCCGCCGGAGTGGGCCGGCGCGGCCGGCGTGCCACCCGGTGCGCGTTGCGAAGTTGCCCCTCCGCCGCCCGTTGGCGCGCCGCCAGCGGGCCTGCGTGCGGAAGGCATGCTCCCTCTTGTGCCCGGAGGCGGGCCTGTGGGCCGCGTTGCAAATCCGGAGGCGGGGCGGGGGGACATCGGATGCATGCCGGAGTCTCGGGACATCGAGGTTGAAGGCGCATTCACGAAGTTATGAGAAGCGCGATCGAACACCATTCCGCGATTTCCCTGCGCGGAAAAGGGCGACGCAACCGCGACGCGGTGCGGTGCGTTCGTGCTGACGAAGTTGGAAGGTGGTTGGCCGATCCGCGTGACCTGCGTCTGCCCGCTCGCCACCGACGCGCCATTCACCCGCGCCACCACGATCGGGGAGCCCGGCCCGGACGGATTCACAATCACGCCGTGGCGCAGATTGAAAGGCAGCGCGCCCGTCGTCTCGTACGGTGACAGTGGAACCCAGCCGACATGATTGCCCACCGTGACCCAACTCACAAGCGCGGGCTGCCACATATTCATTGAACCGGGAACCCAAACCCAGCCGTAGTCCATCGAAACCAGCCACGATCCGAAGTGATACGGCAACCAACCCCAAGGCTCGTAGCTGATCCACGTCAATCCCATTCCGGCGTACGGCGACCAGAATCCATCCATATAAGGCGACCAGCCCGCGGTGAGCCCAAGCGGCTGCCAGCAAGGGCCGAGTTGGTAGCAGTCCCTCCAGGCGCCGAAGGAATAGAGGTCTGAGGCGCCGTAAGCGAAAGGTGAATTCATGTAGGTGCGGGCGTCGGCGCTGCCGAGGGTGATGGCTTGATCCTCCTGGCCAACCCAGCGATCGAAATCATCGGCTTTCGGAGATTGCGCGATGCTGAGATCCTCTGCGTCCTGCAGGTTGACGGACAGCGATTCGCCCTTGCGCACCTGAGTCACGCCGGCGCTCGAATTGGCTTCGACGGTTCCCTGGAACACCCTCACAGAAGCGCCGCTATCGGAGGAATCCACGCGAAATCCCGCGTGTCCGGTCAGGGTGACGCTCAGATTGGAAGTCAGCAGCGCGAAGGAATCCGCGCTGCTCAGGTCGCCATAGAAACTCGCCGTGCCCTGCGTCAAGGTGATTTGGGTGAGGCGGCCGCCATCGGAGAGCGCCAGTTGGGTAAATTGCAAAATGGAATTCTCGGCGAGGAACGCCACGGCGCCATTCTCAAATTCCACTTCGGCGCGGCCCGCGCCGGAAGCGAGGGTGTCTCCCTCCTGAATGGGCATGTTGGCGAGGGCGGGCTGCCAGACCTGGTCGCCCGTGTGCGCGATGCTCACCGAGCCGGCGACAACGCTGAGCCGCACAACGCGGGCGTAGCTGTAGTCGTTGGCGGATGCGCGGGACGGAATGCAGAGCGCCATTCCGAGAGCGAGGACGAAAACAACAAGGCAGGCGCAGCGGCGGGTCATAAAGCACCCCCCTTCCAAGTAAAGTCTACACCTTAAACGCGCTGGACGGGCCGACAAGCCGAAGAAGTTTCCCTTCGTCGCGCACAGCAGCGCCGAACGCGCTGCGGCGTCAATCGGGGCCGGCGAAGCGCACGCTTGCTTATTGTTTCTGCGCGGCGCGGATGCGTTCGGCGAGCACGCGGGCGCGTTGCCGTGCGATATCGAGGAAGCGCGGATCGTTGGCAAGCTGGTCGAGGGTAGGCAGGAGGCGCTCGGGTTCAGGCAAAATGCGCTCGTTGAGATCCGCCTCGAACTGCATGAGGGCGTCATTCACGCCGAGGTGATCGAATCGCATCCGGCGCTGGAGCTCAATGAGGTCCCACTCCTGGCGCGTTAGACCTTCAAAGATTTCCAGGAGCTGCGAAGCGGCGGGATCGAGCGTGTAGTTGAACGTGGTCTCATAAACTTCAGCGTCGCGCTGGTAGCGGAACGTCTTTCGGCCAAGGTTGGCAATCCGTTTGCGCACGTCGAGATGAGCGCCATTGAAATTGTGCAACTCGCCGGAGAGTTCGAAAATCTTCGCGCGCACCGCCGGCCCGATCTCGAACGGCCGGGGATCCGGGTCCTCGCTTAACTGCCGGATGTCGCAGGTGGCGCCGCTGGTCTGGCCGACCGAGATCTCGACGAATTCCGGCGTGCTTCCTTCAAAAACTTTGCGAAACGTGATCTTGGCCTCTCCCGCGCGTGCACCGAGGGGGAATCCCAAGCACAGCAATGGCAATACGAGAAGAAAGCCAGCGAAGGAGCGTCGTGAGAAATTCTTCATGGCGAAAGTGGGATGCGCAAACCGGTCTCCCGGCGACGCATCCCCGCGGCGCCATGCCTGCCGGCCGACAGGCCGCGCGCGAATCCGCCCGCCATTTGCCGCCGGGCCTGCGCGGCTTGGATATGGCAAAGGGCGACCGCGAGCGCGTCCGCTGCGTCGGCGGGCTCCGGTGTTTCCGTCAGACCGAGCAGAGCGCGAATCATGTGTTGCACTTGTTCTTTGCCGGCGTTTCCGTAGCCGCTCACGCCGCACTTGATTTCGCGCGGCGAGTAGCTGTGGACTTCCAGCCCCTTTTGCGCCGCCGCAAGCAGAACCACGCCGCGCACCTCGGCCAGGCGCAGCGCCGTCCGGCGATTGAGCGCGATGAAAATCGATTCCATCGCAACGTCCGTGGGGGAGAATTCGTCGATCAGTTCCGTGATCAGCGCATGCACGCGGCACAGTTGCGCGTTTCCGGCCGAGCGCGAACCTGCGGCGGGCCGCACGGCGCCGTAGCGCAGCACGCGGAGACTCCGGCCATCGCTTTCGATCACGCCGTAACCGGTGGCGCCTGCGACGGCCGGGTCAAGTCCGAGCACGCGAAACAGTCCAGAGGAGCGCGCGTTGGGCGTCTTCACGCGATGAGTTTACGGCGCAGGCGAACGGAAAGGATAGGATTTTTTCGAGCTGGGTTGCGGCTGCGGAGCCGCGCATCCCCGATCGGGAGAAGCCAGGCCGTGCAGGAGACGAGAGTGCGGCCCTAGGTGGCCGCCATGACGACGTGCATCTCTTTTTCGTCAATGTCGAAATTGGCGAAAACCTGTTGCACGTCGTCGTGTTCTTCCAGCGATTCGACCAAGCGCAGCATCTGCGCCGCCTGCTGTCCCGCGAGCTTCACGTAGTTCTGCGGGACCCAACCGATTCCCGCGGAAGAAGGGGTGACGCCGGCCTTCGTGAGCGCATCGCGGACGGCCTCGAAGTTTTCGGGCGAAGTCAGGACTTCCCACTGGGAGCCGTCGTCGCGCAAGTCTTCCGCGCCGGCGTCCAGCACCACGGAGAGCATCTTGTCTTCGTTCGCCTGCTCCTTGGGCACCGTGATATCGCCTTTGCGATGAAACATCCAGCCCACGCTGCCCGCTTCGGCGAGGTTTCCGCCATTCTTGCTCAGGAGGTGTCGAAGCTCGCTGACCACGCGATTGCGGTTCGCGGTGACGACCTGGACGATCATGCCCACGCCGCCGGGGCCATAGCCCTCGAAGTTCACTTCTTCGTACTGCTCGCCCTCGAGTTCCCCCGTGCCGCGCTTCAAGGCGCGCTCGATGTTGTCGTTCGGCATGTTTTCATTTTTTGCAGCGGCAATCGCGGTGCGCAGGCGCGGATTCGTCTCCGCATCTCCCCCGCCGACCCGCGCAGCGATCGTAATTTCGCGAATCAACTTCGTGAAAATCCGGCCGCGCTTCGCGTCGGTCGCGGCCTTCTTGTGCTTGATCGTTGCCCATTTAGAATGCCCGGACATTCGGATGCCTCGCTCGGTGAGGTGATCTTGGAAGCGTCGCGGTCTCCTCGCGGGAATCCCCCGGAGAGCCGCGGAGACCAGCGGTATGACGCTTGCTTAGCGAAAGCAGTCTAGCATAGGGGATGGCGTTCGGAAACGCTCGCCCCACGATGGCCCTGATCTCAGCCGGCGAGCCGGATTCGGCCCGAACATCGGCAGAAGCGAGGAGAGACCCATGCTTGGTCGCAGCCGGAAGCTCGGGAAGTTCCGCGTGATTGCGCTCGTCATCTTCGTTCTTGTGGCACCCCGCGCATTCCGCGGGCAAGACAAGACCGAACATACAGTGCCCGTGAGCGTCCTCGTCACGGTCGGGAGCAAGACAAAAGACGCGCCGCCCGATGTCCCGAAGGACGCCGTCTTCGTGCATCAGGACAATCAGACGCGCCGAGTGCTCGATTGGCAGCCGCTTTCACAAGGCGGCGCGACCCTCGACCTTGTGGTTTACATCGATGATTCCATGGACCATTCCGTCGGCGTCCCTTTGATGGATGCGGCCACATTCATCCGGGCGCTCCCGCCCAATGCGCGGATCGAGATCGCCTACTCTCTCAGCGGCCACCCGCAGATCGGGCAAGCGTTCACCACGGATCGCGAGTCCGCGATCAAAGCGCTGCACATCCCACTCGGACGCTCCACGGGATCCTATGGCCTGTACAGCGGTCTTACGGACTTTATTCGCCGCTGGCCAGAGGATGCGACGCGTCGCGAGCTTCTGATCATCAGCGACGGGATCGATCTCATGCGCGGCTTTACACAATCCCTGCCGGGTGAGAACCCGGATTTGGATAGCTTGATCAATGTGCTGCGCCGCGAGGGGATCGTTGTCTTCACAATCTTTGGGAATGGCGGCAGCGCGCTGCTCCACGGAACTGCTATGACAAGCGTCGGCCAGAGTTGCCTCCAGTCCCTGTCGGACGAATCCGGGGGCGAGGCGTTTCTCGGCGTTTCGACCGCGCCCTCCTTCACGCCCTACTTGGACAGTATTTCCCAGGATCTCGCCCACCAATATCTTTTGACGTTCGAGGCAGTCGCCCCGACAAACAACAAACCGAAACTCTCGAAGCTGCAAGTGGGCGCGGAAGTCCCCGGGACGCTGATTCATGCGCCCGCTCACGTGAATGTGCCGCCAAGTCCGGCGGCGCAATAGGTTTCGCCTGTCCCAAGGAACAATGCCTTTTTCGCCTAGCAACGTACGGGCACTCTAGATTTTCTCCCGCAGGAATGCTAACAATCGTTCAACCGGGTGTGCCGGAGAATGCCGACGATCTGCACGGCGACAGGTTGTAAGAGCGAGGTCCCCTCCGCCCTCGACGCGGAGAAGGTCTGTGTATTCCATTTCACACTCGCTGTGGAGCGCTGTTGCTCCGACATGCGCCGTGAAACCGCGCTCGGCAACGCGCCGCGCGAGCGCCAGGTGGAAATCATTCGCTATATCGCGGAGCGAGGGGAGTTGCTGGCGCGCGCCACCACCAGCGGCCTGCATCTTTCGGATGAATTGAAAGCGCGAGCGCTGAGTACTTTTCTGACCCTGATCAATCTGCGCGAGAACCTCGACCGCGCGGCTTTGCGCGCCCCCATCGGCCGGACCGGCGGCCGCTGACCGGCGGCGAGTCCGGCCGCCGCATCGGAAAATTCCGCTTGAGATTAAGTTCAGGAACCGATGTAGCGCGCGTAGAGAGAGCGTGCGGTGCCGGGGTCGCGCGTGCCTTTGATGATGGCGCGGCCATCGGCAAAAACGGTCAGCTCATACGGCGGAACGCGGAAGCGCAGCAAGAAGGAGTTTTGCCGTACATCGGAAGCAACCGGCGCGAGGCGCCGTTCGAGCTCCGCCAAATCAATCTGGCGGCGCCGTTCGTGGATCTGCACGGAATCGCGGCCGCACATCGTCACGTGAGGCTGGGCGTCCCCTCTCAAGTAAATCAATTCCCGGCGGGCGCAGGCGCGGCAGCTCGAACGGCGCGACACGCGGATGGTCTGCGAGTGGCCCGTCCAGACATCCAGGGAGAAAAGCCTTCCGCCCGGAGCGCCGGGCGCTCGGGCTGGGCGGCTGAGGAGCCGGACCGCTTCCGCTGCTTCGAGCGAGGCGATCGCCATCGCGGCCGGAGCCAGAACTCCCACGGTGTCGCACGTTTCCTCCGCGCCGGGAGCGGCACGCGCGCCGGGTGAATCGCCTTCCGCTTCGATGAGACAGGCCAGGCACGGCGTCTGGCCCGGGCGAATTGTCATCGTCACGCCGTAGCTGGCGACGGCCGCGGCATAAATCCAGGGCACGCCAAGATGGATGGCAACGTCATTCAGGAGAAGTCGCGTCTCAAAATTATCGGTTCCATCGAGAAGCAGGGGAAAGCCCCCCAGCAGCTCTTCCGCGTTCTTCGGGCCGAGATCGGCGACGATGCCTTCGACCGTCACATCCGAATTGATCTCGCGCAAGCGTCGCTCGGCCGCCACGGCTTTCGGCAAAACGTCCAGCGCGTCGGATTCGGTGAAAAGCGTCTGCCGTTGGAGATTCGACGCTTCGACGAAGTCGCGGTCCACGATCCGCAGGCGTCCCAGGCCCGCGCGCACCAGAAGATTCGCCGCAGCCGTGCCCAGCGCGCCGCAGCCGACCAGAACGGCCGAGGAAGCAAGCAGCCGCTCTTGCCCCGCTTCGCCGATTTCGGCGAAGAGAATCTGGCGCGAATACCGCTCCGTGAGTCTAGGATCCATGGATTTCCGACCCATGATAGCGCCGAAACTCCGCCGGGAAGAATGGGCAATGCGTCTCGGGGCCTGTGCTAACCTGTTGATTTGTGAGTCGAGATGCAGATCATGCTGAGAATTCTGGGACGGACCGCCGTCTGGTTCGCCGCCCTCGGCCTGGGTGCGGCCTGTGCCCAGAGCCCCCCGGCCACGCAGCAACCGGAAGCGCAGCGGGTCATGGCCGTACGCGTGGTCACCGAGGCGGGCGCCGTCCTTGAAGAAAATCCTGCACGATTGACCCTCCAGCCCGGCCAGGACTACGCGCTCGACGCGGAGCGGGACGCCTTGCGCGAATTGTTTCGCACGGGAAATTACGCGGATGTGCGGGCCGTGCTCACTCCCGTCGCCGGCGGCGTGCGGCTGGACTACGTTGTGCGCCAGAACCTCTTCATCAGCCAGGTGCACGTCAGCGGCCTCCGCGAGCCGCCGAGCGAAGCTCTTGCGGTCGCGTCCCTGCGGCTTGCATTGGGGGAGCCGTACCGCCAAAGCGACATGAACGACGCGCTCGATCGGCTCCGCCAGACCTTGCAGGACGATGGCTTCTACCAGCCACAGCTTGCGGTTCAACTCACCCCGCATCCGGAAACGCTGCAAATGGATGTCACGGTGAACGTAACGCCGGGAGCGCGCGCGAAGATCGGCGCGCTCGCCGTGACGTTGGCGTCGGGACCTGCCGTTGCCGATCTGCGGGCGCACCTGAAACTCAAGTCCGGCCAGGAAGTGACCTCCGAGCGCCTGGACCGCGCCACGACGCGGCTCCGCAACTGGCTCGTCAAACAAGGCTACCTCGGCGCGCGCGCTACGCTGCGGCGCGGCGCGTACGACTCCGCTTCGGATACGGTTCCAATGGAGGCGGTCGTCACTTCAAATTTGAAAGTCCGCGTTAGCGTGGAAGGCGCCAAGATTTCCCAAGCAAAGTTGCGAAAGCTCTTGCCGATCTACGAGGAAGGCGCCGTGGACGAGGACCTGCTGCAAGAAGGGCGCCGCGCCATTCGCGATGAGCTGGGGGCCGAAGGTTATTTCGACGCGGCCGTGAACTACACGGTCGGACAAGCTTCGCAAGGCGCTGCCGAGGCGCAGCAGATTACCTATACGGTCGATCGCGGCCCGCGCAAGCGGTTGGCCGGCCTGGATTTCGACGGAAATCATTACTTCAACGATGAGTTGTTGCGCAGCCGCTTGCGCATCGAGCCGGCGAGCTATGCCTCACGCGGCCGCTTCAGCCGCCAACTCCTCGATCAGGACACGGCCTCGATACAGTCTCTCTATCAGGCAAACGGCTTCCTGGATGCGAGCGCCAGCGCGGAAATCCGCGACGACTATCGCGGCAAATCGGGCGACCTCTTCGTTGTGTTCCACATCCTGGAGGGGCCGCAAACGCGCGTGGCTGAACTCACCGTGGGAGGCAATCGCGTTCTCTCCTCGCAGGAGTTGCGCGCTGTCATCGGCACTTCGCCGGGCCAGCCCTATTCCGAGTTCAACGTCGCGGGTGATCGCGACAATATTCTGTCCCTCTACTACGATCAGGGATTTCCTGAGGCTCGATTCGCAAGCCGGGTGGAACAAGTCCCGCCCGCGATGCCCGGAGACGCGCCGGGCGTGAAACTGACGTACACCATCAGCGAAGGCACGCAGCTCGAAGTGGCGCGTGTCCTGGTCAGCGGCTTCGAGCACACACGCGAGGGAATCATCCGGCGGCAGATCAGCATCGCGGCCGGCCAGCCGCTCTCGGAAGGTGCCGTCGTCGAGACGCAACGCCGCCTCTACAATTTGGGCATTTTCAGCCGCGTGTCAATTGCTCCCCAGAATCCGGCGGGAGACGATCCCAACAAGAGCGTCGTTGTGCTCGTGGACGAAGCGCGGCGCTACACCCTGGCGTACGGCCTGGGTCTCGAAGTGCAGCGGATCGGCAACGCCTCCTCCGGCCCGACCGGCACGGCGCTGAATTTCAGCCCGCGCGTCACCTTTGAGATCACGAAGGAAAATCTCACGGGCCGCGCCGATACGCTCAGTTTCAAGATTCGCGCCAGCACGCTGCAAGGCCGCGGCCTCGTGAGTTACACGTCCCCCAACACGTTCGGCCGCCCGGATTTCAATTTTCAGGTGAATTTGTACGCCGACAAAACGCGCGACATTCAAACGTTTACCTCGACGCGCTACGAAGGCTCCACGCAGGTTTCAGAACGCCTCTCCCCGGCCAGTTCGTTCATCTATCGCTACTTTTATCGCCGCGTCCTGGCCAGCAATCTGCAAGTCGAGCCCGAAGAAATCCCGCTCCTGAGCCAGCCGACCCAGGTCTCCGGCTTCGGAGTTTCCTGGCTGTACGACCGCCGCGATAATCCGGCCGACGCCAGCCGCGGCCAGTTCGACAACGTCGACGTCAGCATCGCGTCGAAATCGCTCGGTTCGAGCGCCAGTTTCCTTCGCGTCTTCATGCAGAATTCCACCTACCATCCGATCGGCCGGTATCTTGTCTTCGCGCGCTCCACCGTCTTTGGAATCGAAACGCCCTACAGCACCACCATCTCGAACGAGATTCCCTTGCCCGAGCGGTTCTTCGCCGGAGGCGGCGCGTCACTCCGTGGCTTTGGCTTGAATCAAGCCGGCCCGCGCGACCCGCTCACCGGTTTCCCGGTCGGTGGTTTGGCGCTGCTGCAATTCAATCAAGACTTGCGCTTCCCGATGCGCCTGCCGTGGATCGGCAATCGCGTCGGCGGCGGCGTCTTTTACGACGCTGGAAATGTTTTCACGCGTTTTGGAAACATCACGTTGCACGCTTCGCCTCCCGCGCCGGTCTTCGACCCCGCGCATCCGGGGACGTGCCTCTCGAATTGCACGAACGATTTGAACTATTTCTCGCACACGGTGGGCTTCGAGTTCCGCTACCACACGCCCGTCGGCCCGATCAGCATCGACCTCGCCTACCAGCTGAACCCCGCGCACTTTCTGCTTCCCGCCTCCACCGGCACGGGCCTGTCGCTTGCGCGTCTTCCGGCCTTTCAGTTTTTCGTCAATCTCGGAGGAAGCTACTGATGCGCCCGCACGCGTACGTTCGCGTCCTGGCCGCCATTCTCGTGCTGGCCTGCTGTGCACCGCGCGCCGTGCGCGGACAGCAAGTCGTGGATCGCATCGTCGTCCGCATCGAAGACGACATCTTGACGCTGAGCGACCTCCAGGAACTCGCCGCCTATCAGAAACTCGCAACCGGTCGAGCCGATTCCGGCGATCGATTGACGCAGGAATTGATCGAGCAGTGGATCGTCAATACGGAAGCCGCGGCCGCGCATTTCCCGCAACCCGCGGATTCCGAAGTCGCGCGCGGCGTCGCGCAGCTCGAGCAATCGTTTCCGAGCACGGAGGCGTACCAGGCCCGCTTGCGTGAATCCGGCCTTACGCCCGGCGAGCTGCGCCGCATGGTCGCGCGTGAGGACTATCTGTCCCGCTATCTTGACTACAAATTCCGCGCCGCCGTGCAGATCGATCCCGCGGCCGTCGAAGCGTATTACCGCGATCATCTCGTTCCCGAGCTGAAGGCGAAGGGACAGGCTGCACCGCCGCTCGATGGCGTGCGAGACCAAATTGTCGAGTTGCTGACCGTGCAGGAGATCAACCGCCGCTCGGCGGGATGGCTCGAGGAATCGAAAGGCCGGCTGAAGATCGAAATCGTTCCGCCGCCGGAAGCGAGATGAAGTGAGCGAGTCAAGATGAGCCGTGGCAAGTCAATTCGACGCCTGCTGATAGCGACCCTCGCCAGCGCGCTGGGTTTCGTCCTATGGGCAGGATTGCTCGCCTGGACGGGGCTTCCCGACCGTTGGGCCCGCCGCGCCGTCGTCGGTGAAATCGAGAACATGACCGGCGGCCGCGTCGAACTCAGGGGCTTTCACTTCGATTGGCTGCATCTTCGCGCCACGCTCGATGGATTGACCATCCGCGGCCGCGAAGCCGCTTCCGATGCGCCGCTGCTTCACGTAGACAGCTTGCTGGTCGAGATTCGCACGGAATCACTTTGGCGGCGCGCGATCTCCCTCTCGCGACTCGAAATCGAGCGCCCCGCCGTGAACGTGCGCGTGGCCGCGGACGGCACGAGCAACGTGCCCTCTCCTCGTGTGCGCCACGCGACGGATCGGTCCTGGCGAGAGCGTTTGTTCGAGCTATCCGTCGGGGAATTGCGGCTCGATGACGGCGAAATGTCTTACAACGACGTGCGCGTCCCGCTCGCGGTGAGCGGCCGCAATCTCGAATTCGCCCTGGACTACGCGATCAGCTCGGACCGGCCGCTCTACATCGGTGAGATCGGCTGGAAGCAACTGCACTTCTCCGCGCGCCGCTACTTGCCGTTCGATTTCGACGCTTCGGCGAAATTCACGCTTGAGCCGGATGCGCTGCACGTGACCCAACTCGTGGTTCATCTCCCGCATTCCACGCTCGACGCGCAGGCCGATCTCGCGAGTTTCGCCCAGCCGTCGTGGGACTTCCGCTATCGCGGTTGGCTCGATCTCGCCGACGTGCGCGAGATCCTGCGCAAGCCGCGCACGCCGGGCGGGAAAGTGGAATTCACCGGCGACGGCCGCTATGGCGCGAACCAGTTCAGCCTCGGCGGCCACTACTCCGCCGGTGAAATCTCCATGCCCTACGAGTGGTTCCATGCGAACGGGATCTCCACTCGCGGCGATTACCAGGCGGACGGCCGGGCGCTCGATGTGCCGAATCTCGAAGTGCGAGCCCTTGGTGGCACGTTCCGCGGACGCCTTCACCTCGATTTCCCCGGCCTGCGTTTTCGAGCCGATACGACCGGCGACGGCATCAGCGTCGCCCAAACGCTTGCCAGCGTGGACCACCGCGGCTTCCCGCTGAAACCGCTGCATTGGGACGCCGCCATGCAGGTCACCGCAAGCACGCAGTGGAACGCCGATTTCAAGGATGTTCAAACGCGCGGCGTCGCCATCTGGATTCCGCCCGCCGCGCCCGCCGCCGGCACGATCCCCGCCGCGGCGCGCCTCGATTTCGATTATTCCGATGCAAGGCATCTCGCTCGCATCGGCCCGAGCGAAATTTCCACGCCGTCGAGCCGCGTTGTCTTTCAGGGCGCAATTGGCGCGCGCGCGTCCGCGCTCGACCTCACCCTGGACTCCTCGAATCTCTCCGACTGGGCCGATTTCGCCAATCGTATCCGCGGGCCGGACGCCGAGCCTGTGCCCATCGGCGGCCGTGTCCACTGGGTGGGCCGCGTCGAAGGTCCGATCGCTGACCCCACGTTCACGGGCTCGGTCCGCGCCGAACAAGCCCGTTATGACGATCTGGATTGGGATCAAATCGAAGGCGCGATGCGGTATGACTCCGGTTCATTCGAGTTGCAGCACACGATCGCCCGCCGCGGCCGATCTTCGGCCCAGGTCGATCTCTCCCTGGAGCTCAACAAGTGGGTCTTCCGACCCGACAATACTTGGAGCCTCGATGCCAGCGTCGTCCGCTCGGACACCGATGACCTGCAGCATCTGTTCGGCTGGGCGTATCCCGCGCACGGCATCCTGACCGGAGAATTTCACGGCCGCGGCACGCGCGCCGAACCGGAGCTCTCCGGCCTGTTCGATCTCACCGATGTCTCCGGCTGGGGCTGGAATTTTTCCCGCGCGCGGGGCGAATTGGCCGTACGCCATGGGTCCGTCCGCATCTCGAACGCCGAGCTTCGCCTGCCCGCGCCTCCCGGCGTTTCTCCCGGCCTGCTTACCGGCAATCTTGAATTCGACACGCGAACGAACCAGGTCGCGCTCGACGTTACCGGCGCCGTGATTCCGCTCGAATCCATCGCGCGCGCGCAAACGTCGCGCCTCTCCGTCGGCGGCCAATTGAGTTTTCAATTGCGGGCGCGAGGCCCGCTGCTCGCTCCCGTACTTGACGGTTCCCTGCGCATCGTAAATCTGAAACTCGGCGATGACGTCTTCGGCAGCTTCGCCGGAAAACTCTCCTCCGACGGCCGCGAATTGCAGGTTCACGTGGATTCCGAGATGGCTGCGGGTCATCTCGAAGGGCAGTGGGAGGTTTCGCTCTCCGGCGGCTATCCCGTGCAAGGCGACGTCACGATCGAACAGATGGACCTCGATCCGTTTCTCGTTGCCGCCCTTCACCTACGCGGTTTCACGGGCCACAGCCTGGCCGACGGCCATTTCGCTTTCGCGGGGTTTCTTGCCCAGCCGGACACACTCGCGGTCGAGGCCAGACTCTCGCGCATCGTTCTCAACTATCAATCCGTGCAACTCGAAAACGCCGCCCCGGTTTCTCTAACGTACCGCCGCAGCGAAGTCCGCATTGACAATGCCAGTCTGCGCGGGCCCGATAGCGACTTCAGCGTCTCCGGTGCGGTCAGCTTCGCGGGCCGCCAACCGCTCGATCTTCGCGTCGCCGGAGCGGTGAATCTCCGGCTCCTCGGCGGCTTCCTCTCCGGCGTCCAGTCCGCGGGCCGCGCCCAAGTGGACGCTTCCATCGGCGGCACGCTGGTTTCCCCACGCGTGAACGGGAAGTTGCACGTTGCGGATGCTTCCGCAAGTTTCGGCGATTTCCCCGCCGGACTGAGTCACGTCACGGGGGATTTTGCCTTCGATTCCACGCGCCTCGCTTTCGACAATGTGACCGCCGAAAGCGGCGGCGGCACGCTCGCCCTGTCCGGCACGGTCAATTACGGCGAGAGCCCGCTTCGCTATGATTTGAACGCGCGCTCGACGCAGGTGCGCATTCGCTATCCGGTCGGCATGAGCTGGCTCGCCGGCGGCACGCTGCGTCTGGCCGGCGATTCCAATGGCGGGACCCTCTCCGGCAACGTCACCGTCAGCCGCCTGCTGATGTCCGAAGGTTTCGATCCCGCGACGCTGCTCGTTTCCTCGGGCCAGCCCGTCGGCGAACCCAGCACGGCCTCGCCCTTCCTGCGAAACTTGCAGTTCGATCTCGAAGCCGATTCCAGTCCCGACGCGCGCCTGCAGTGGCCCGGCGCCGATTTCCAGGTCGAGGCCAGTCTCCGCGTCCGCGGCACCTGGGAACATCCGATCCTGCTCGGCCATATTCACTTGCTCACCGGCCAGATGGCGTTCCGCGGCAATCAATATCGTCTTTCGCGCGGCGAGCTGAATTTCTCGAATCCGTTCCGCCTCGATCCCGTATTAAACGTCGAAGCCACCACCACGATTCAGCAGTACGAAGTCACGCTCGATTTCACGGGCCCGGCCAGCCGCCTCACGCTCGCCTATCGCTCCGATCCTCCGCTGCCTTCGAGCGACATCATCGCTCTGCTCGCTCTCGGCCAGACCGGCGAGCAAAGCAATCTTCGCGGCCCCACCGCCGTCCAGACGCCGGAGATGGGCGCGACCACGCTGCTCTCCGAAGCCATCTCCAGCCAGCTCGGCGGACGCATCGAGCGCCTCTTCGGCATCAGCCATTTCAGCGTGGACCCGTTCCTCGGCGGCCCCACGAGCACGCAGACTGCGGCCGCCCGCGTCACCATCGAGCAGCAGGTCACGCGCGATCTCACCGTCACCTACATCACGAATGTTTCGTCTACGCAGGAACAAGTCATCCAGATTGAGTACAACATCAATCGCAGCCTGTCCGTCGTCGCCCTCCGCGACGAAAACGGCACCTTCGGCATCGACTTCATTGTGAAGAAGCGCTTCAAGTGATTCGCGCGCATTTGGCACCGGTCACCGGGTCTGCCGCGTGTGCAGTAGGTGCCGGCTTCGCGCGTGGGTTGGTCGAATACCCTTATTCAACTCGGCGTGGAATTTGCAATCTAGTGCGATCGGGGCGCGAACTCCGGATGCTCTTGCATAACCTCCCTCGCGCTTTCCTCTCCGAGCCGCTGGCCTAGTTTCATCCCCACAGTCATGCCTTCCGTGTTGATCTGAGGCGCAACCTTGAGATACTTCTGCCCCAGCGGCGTCTCGTAAAAAGCGATCAGTTCCTTGATGTCGTCGTCGCTGTAGTATTTGTCGTACAGCGGGACCAACGGGGACAGGAAGTCCGCCTCCCTGAATTTCTTCCGGAGCCTCGTCATGATCAGGTTCACAAATTCTTGCGATCTCTCGTCTTGCGCCTGGTTGGCCATGATCTGTCGCTGCATCTCGTTCAGCATTGCGCCCACCAGTTGATCCTGCATCTGCTTTGCGTTCATCACCTCGAACAACCGGCGGATGTCCGCTTCCTTCGCCGGGTCGATCCCTTGCGTCGTGGCAGGCGCAGTCTGCGCCGGCAGCGGTGGCGCGGCGGTCGGCGCTGGATTGGAAGCGGGCGCTTGCGATCCGGTCTGTGCCATCGCCGCCAAACAACACACAAAGATCGAAACGCTGGCCAGGAAGAATTTCCGCATGGATCCCCCCGCTCACCGAGGATGAAAGTCTGATGCAAGTATAGTCGCATTCGCTTGCAACGCAGTTTCACCACTGTCACCTTGTTCCAGGGCCGAACCGTCTTGCCCGTCTCACAGCTCGTTTGACCAGCCCTCGTGGCCAATCGCATTTCACGCCTATAATGGCCGCATGGGGAAAGTCATCTCCATCTCGGACGCGGACGCATACGGCTCTGCGCGGCGCGACATGGTCGAGCACCAATTGCGCAAGCGTGACATTCGTTCCGAGCGCGTCCTGGAGGCGATGGGAGAGATTCCGCGTCACGAATTTGTGCCGGAGGAATCTCGTGATTATGCCTACGACGATCAGCCGTTGCCCATCGGCGAAGGCCAAACGATTTCGCAGCCGTACA
Organism: Terriglobia bacterium; assembly: GCA_963819015.1. GTDB lineage: Bacteria > Acidobacteriota > Terriglobia > Acidiferrales > UBA7541 > DASPOJ01. Next base: position 200,219 of record CAWFUN010000002.1, on the reverse strand, counting down.
TGGTCGCTTCCATGACGGAGACGCTGGAACTGACCGGCGTCGAGCGCGTCCTGGAAATCGGAACCGGCTCGGGCTATCAAGCGGCGGTTCTGTCTCGTTTGGCCGCGGAAGTTTTCACGGTTGAAAGCCGCACCATGCTGGCCCTCTCCGCGCGCGAACGCCTGGCGCGGCTGGGATACGGCAACGTCCACGTTCATGCTGGAGACGGCACGCTCGGCTTGCCTGATTTCGCACCGTTTGATGCGATTCTGGTCGCCGCGGCCGCGCCCGAGATTCCTCCGCCGCTCGCCGAGCAACTTGCCGAGGGCGGAAGGCTCGTCGTGCCGATTGGCGGCGGAGAGAATCAGGATTTAGTCCGCGCGCGCAAACGAGATGGCCGGCTCGTGTTGGAGAATTTGTACGCGTGCCGATTCGTTCCGCTGCTCGGCCGCCACGGCTGGCAAGCCGACCCGCGCTGAGCGGCGGGCAGGCCGCGGCGGGCTCAGCGCGTCTCGCGGACCCTGGCGCGCGCCATCGCAAATCCTTTGCGCAGCACGCGCAACGCATTTTCCGCGATTCCGTAGGAATCGAGATCTGCTTCGCGGACGAATCGCGCGTCGGTGACGTCGCTTCCCGCGCGCAATTCGCCGCCCGCGGCCTCGCAGAGGTAGTCCACGATGACGAAGTGGTACCGCGGATTCTTGGAATCGCCGTCGTCGCCGGGGAAAACGCGCTCGAACACTTCGATCAGTTCGAGCACGTTCACCTGCAGCCCTGTCTCCTCGCGTAGTTCGCGCGCGACGCCCTCACGCAGCGTCTCGCCGAGTTCGAGCGTGCCGCCGGGGATGGACCATTCGTCCTTGAGCGGTTCGCTCCCGCGCCGGATCAGAAGCGCCTCGTTGCCGGAGATCACCACGCCGCCCACGCCGACCACGGGCCGGGTTGGATATTCGCGCGACTTCGATTTTGTGGCTCGCTTCATGGACTTGTTTCGCGGTATATAATACGCCTTGGCACCTTTTCAACCTGCTTCAAGGAGGACTTCGCCGTGGTTCGGTGTCCAAAATGCGCTGCCGAGATTGATTTGGACGAGGACGAAGTGGAAGAAGGAGAGCTCTTGAATTGCCCGGAATGTGAAGTAGGGCTCGAGGTTGTGCAGACTCATCCCGTTCAACTCAACCGCATCTCCGATGACGATGAAGACGACGAGGATGAGGAATCCGAAGACGAAGAAGCGGATTCCGAAGAGGACGAGGAGGGCCTAGACGAGGACGATGACGAGGAGGCCGAGTAGATCGTCCCGTCCGAGCGTTCCGGCATCTTGCCCTGTTTTTCTTCATCCCATGCGAAGAGTGCACGGCGTTGTCACAGCCCTGGTGCTTTCCATCCTGCTTGCCGCTGCGGCGTCTCCGGTGGCCGCGCGCGACCACGAAAATAAGCACGCGCACGATTTCTTGATTTACGTTACGGTGTTCACCGATCAAGGCTTGTCGCTGCCGGGCGCGACAGCCCGCGTGCGGCGCACGTCAGAGAAGAAATGGCGTTGGGATTCGGTGTCCGACGGCCGCGGTGAATTTGCCATTCGCGTTCCCGAGGGAGATCAGTACGAGATGGTCATTCAGGCCAAAGGATTCCAGCCCATGACGCGCGAGATCGACGCGCGCGAAGGCAATCGCGACGACTTGCGGCTGCAGATGGTGCCTCTGCCCAAAGGAAAGTCCAAGTGACGCGGCGCTTGCGCATCGGGTTTCTTCTTGCGAGCTTGATCTTGGCGACCGTAGCCCTCGGCCAGAAGCCCGATAAAGGGACGCAACTCCGAACGGTGAAGGGCATCGTCGTGGACAAGGACGAAAATGGAATTGCGTCCGCGATCGTCTTTCTCGAGGACCTAAGTTCCAAGACGATCAAGTCCCACATTTCCGACAGCGGTGGGCACTTCACCTATAGTGGCCTCAACCCGAATGTGGACTACGAACTGCGCGCGGAGCACGAAGACATGACCTCGTCCACGCACAGAATATCCAGCTTTGACACGCGTCGCGAAGTGAACATCGAACTCAAAATTGACCGCAAGAAGCCCGCAAAGTAGGCCGGAGCCGACATCCCCCCAGGTATCCGAAGGGCAAAGCAGCTCGCGTGGTTGAATGGTGCCGGCGGTGGGACTCGAACCCACGACCTAGGGATTATGAGACCCTCGCTCTACCCCTGAGCTACGCCGGCACAGAGCGCGCTCAACCATGGTAAGGAGCGCTTCTGAGTGGTGTCAAGCCGTGCCGTGCGAAGCCTTTCGACCCGAACAGATAGCAAGGGACGCGGGCATTTCCGCCGCACAGAGCGAGGCAAAAGGCCAGTCTTCCAGCAAGCCGCAGATGGTACGGTCGTACCGTTGACCGCAGCGGTTCACAAATCTACTCTGATTGCGGACAAATGGGCAGTCGCTGGCCGAACCGGAGGGGTCAAACCCATCCGCCGGCCATTGTCCCAGGGTGTTTATCGTTTAGACACAAACCATCGCGCTTGTTCCATTTTGGCACGTGGGTGTATACTCCCCTCCGTAGTGTCTTAGAAGTACGGAGGGCCCATGTCCAAGTGGTTGACAGTCCTAGTTTTCGTGCTGTTGGTACTTGTCGCGGCGATGGGGCTAAAAGGCGTCGTTACGGCTAACGGGCAGGCGCCGGTCACTGTTGCACTAGCAGGTGGTCCGGTACCGCCGTCACCGTGGCATCTAGCAGGTGGTCCGGTACCGCCGTCGCCTTGGCGATTGGCGGGTGGACCGGTTCCACCGTCACCGTGGCGCTTAGCAGGCGGCCCGGTGCCGCCGTCACCCTGGCGTCTTGCAGGCGGTCCAGTACCGCCGTCACCTTGGTCGAAGTAGCTGACAGATAGCAGATCGTAGTCGCTGGTCAGCGAATCGAACCAAGGACGGAATAAAACAACGTGCTTGGTTCGATTGACTACGCAATGTGGATTCTCGCAGCCTCCTTGGAGGCTGGCGTAGTTGTGTGCATCCTCAGGGCCGGTTCCGCCAAGCGTTACCTCTCCCTCGTGTTTTACATGTTGGCAGAATTCCTCACAACGGCGGGGCGGCTTTGCGTATTTCTGCGGTCCGGTTATTCTTCACAGGAATACTTCTATTTTTACTATTACAGCGACGCGCTCCTCGTCATCTGCTTGTACTTCGCCCTCATCGGTTTGTATTCCCAGGTATTTGAGGAAATGCAAGTGAGCCGGTACTTGCGAGTTGCAGCCGTGCTTCTGCTGGGTCTAACGGCATGGTTCACCTACGGGGTCGTGGCCGACTCTCGGGACCGGCTGCTCACGCACTTTGTCGTAGAGCTTTCGCAGAACCTTTACTTCGTCGGAGTGGTTCTCACGTATTTGCTCTGGGGAGCCATGATGAAGCTGCGTGAGACACGCACCAGGCTGATTCAGCTAGTGCTGTCCCTCGGCGTTTGCGTCAGCGCGTTCGCCGCTACCTATGCGCTGCGCAACATCTATCCGAGCTTCTCGCTCTGGCAGTACACCCCGCCTCTGCTGGCCATTGGCTTGCCGCTGGCGTGGGGCTATACCTTTCTAAAGGTCTCGGAGGATGCGCGGCTGGCTACAGCGCGTGTGGTCGCGCCCAACCATCGATGATTGCTGCACTCATTTTCGTCTTGTCGTTCACGGCACTCCTGCAGTTCTTTGTTTCCTACTGCCGATCCATCCTTTCCGCTTCGCGCGAGCGCGAGCTTTCGCGTCAGACGCGCGAACTCACCGGTATCGCCGGAGGCGGTGTGAACGGCGAGGAATTCGGGCGATTGGTGCAGCTCGTGCGGCTTTGCCCGGAGCACGGCGATGATGTTCAGGCCATGGCCGCCGTGCGAGTCTACTATTCGCTCTTGGGAATGATACTGAGGGCCGGAGGCCGCGCCTCGAAGAGCATTTCCAACTGGCTGGAAAGCGAGCGGGGTAGTTGCGCATATTTTGCCGCCGTGTCACTGGACCGCAGGATCGCGTTCAGCCGGGAACTGATGGCCCGGCAGATGATGGGGCACTCGTAGCTCCACGTTGTTCCGCTTCGGTAGATTGTCTTCCTTTCTGAGCGACTGATACCATACGCTGGGGCCGTTCGGGCCAGCCTCCGCCATGAAAAACGAGCTCTCCCACAGTGTCCTTGCGGCTCTCCGCAACTCCGGGACGTTGCACCCCGGCGATACTCTGGGTGTGGGCGTCTCGGGCGGCGCGGACTCGGTGGCGCTCCTGCGGCTTCTACTGGAGATTCGCGAGCCGCTCGGACTGCGGCTGATCGTGCTCCACTTCAATCATCACATTCGTGGGGCCGAGTCCGATGCGGACGAAGAGTTCGTGCGTGCGCTGGCGACGGCACACGGCTTGGAGTTGGTCGCAGGCGAGGCGGACGTTCCGGACGCGGCGCAGCGCAACGGTTGGAACCTGGAAGATGCGGCTCGACGGCTACGCTACGGCTTCTTCGATCGCACGGTGCGCGACGGACGAACCGCTCGGGTCGCAGTTGCGCACACCGCAGACGACCAGGCCGAGACGGTCCTCGCACACATTTTTCGCGGCACGGGGCTGACGGGGTTGAGCGGCATCTACCCGGAGACGGGTTCGGTCGTTCGCCCGCTGCTGGCGGTACGCAGGCGCGAGTTGCGCGAATACCTTGCAGGCCTTGGGCAGCATTGGCGGGAGGATTCGAGCAATCAGGATGCATCGCACCTCCGCGCGCGCATCCGTCACGGTCTGCTCCCGATGTTGGAGCAGGAATTTCAGCCGGCCGTCGTGGAACAGCTATGCCGGTTGTCTTCTCTGGCGCGGAGGGAAGAAGAATTCTGGAATCAGCTTGTCTCGATTGTATTTCATTCGATGGCTGTCTTGGAACCGGAGCGCGGGATCTCGATTTCAATCAAAGATCTTCTGGATCCGTTGCGCCTCGGGGATGCGGAAGGGAAAGGGATTGCATCATCGGACGCGCTTTCTTGCCGTCTCGTGCGCCGAATCTACGAGGAGTTGCGAGGCAGCCGCCAGCAACTCACGGCGCGCCACGTCGAACAAGTGATTCACCTGGCCACGGCGTCCAGGAGCGGAGCGGAAACCCATTTGCCGGGAGCGCGAGTCGAGCGGGATTTCAATCGCCTTCGATTCTCGCGCCACTCGCCGAGTTTACAGACTCGACGCGGCCCTGCAGGGCGTCCCGCTCGTTCGTTCGCTTATCCGGTCGAGCTCGGAAAGAGCTCGCCGGCGGAGGTTGTCGTTCCGGAAATCGAGCGCCTGGTCCGCCTCAAAGTGATTGACTGGTCCCGCCTCGCGCGGGAAACTACGGGCGGACAGGTTGCACTGGATCTCGACCGGCTTCAGAGTCCTTTGGTCCTCCGAAGCTGGCTCCCTGGCGATTCCTTTCGGCTTCCCGGGCGGCACCGTGTCCGAAAACTGAAAAGGTTGCTGCTCGAGTCCCGGATTTCCCTGCGCGACCGTGCTGGCTGGCCGGTCCTCACCAGTGGTGGGGTGCTGGTCTGGGTTCGGGGATTTCCCGTCGCTTCAGAATTTGCAGCTGCCGCCGGCACGCGGCAAGGGGTAGTGATCGAAGAGGAGCCCTTGTGAGCGAGGAGATCAAACGGCTGTATTCTGCAAAGCAAGTGGGGGAGCGCGTCTCAAGTCTGGGACACCAGATCTCGCGCGACTCCGCTCGGCGAACGCTGGATGTCGTTGTTTTGCTGGAGAATGCGTTCTTCTTCGCTGCGGACTTAATGCGCCGGATCTCCTGCCCGGTGGTTTGCCATTTTGTGAAGGTAGTGGTGCGCGACTTCAAGGAATCGGGCCGCTCACGCCGGGAAGTCTTGTTTTCGGTCCGGCCCAATCTGAAGGGGCGGAACGTCCTGGTCGTGGACGCCGTTTTGGCAACGGGCGTCACGATGGACTTCCTGATCAAGAGGTTGCGGGAGGACCGGCCTCGCTCGCTGCGCCTGGCGGTACTGGTGGATAAGCCGGAAGGGCGCCGGGTGGACTTGACCCCCGATTACTTTGGCTTCATTGGAGCATCTAAGTATCTAGCAGGTTACGGTCTGGCAGGAACCCATGGCCGGTACCGGAATTTGCCGTATATTGGTGAGGTGGCCGGAGGCTCGCCGACGGATCAGCGTCGGGCCGTTCGGACGGAAAGGGCCACCCGCAGGCGAGGGAAGCCGTGAACTCGAACTCGACGGTCAAAACTGTTCTATTCTGGCTATTCATCATCGTCTTGGGCGTATTGCTGTGGAAGATGGTTTCCTCGAGCGGACAATCGGCGAGCGTCCAAGAGCCGAGCTACAGCGAGTTCATGGCGCAAGTGGACCGCGGGAACGTCAAGGAAGTCACCCTCTACCTCTCTCCCACGAGCTACGATGTGGAAGGCTTGACCAAGGACTCCGATAAGAAGTTCCGCGTCACGATTTTCAAGGAATCCACTCCCGATCTGGCCAAGGAACTGCGCGACAAAGGCGTGCTCATCAACGTCAAGGAAGTGAATCGCGCCGATTGGTTCTCATTTCTCATCAACGCGGCGCCGATCCTGCTGCTGGTTGGACTTTGGATCTTCATGATGCGACAGATGCAGGCGGGGGGGAACAAGGCGCTGAGCTTCGGAAAATCTCGCGCCCGTTTGCTGACGGCACAGCAGAAGAAGGCCACTTTCAAGGATGTGGCTGGGATTGAAGAGGCCAAGGAAGAGCTTCAAGAAATCATCGACTTCCTGAAAGACCCGCAGAAATTCCAGAAGTTGGGCGGGCGCATCCCCAAGGGCGTGCTGCTGGTTGGACCGCCGGGCACGGGCAAGACCTTGCTCGCCCGCGCAATCGCAGGCGAAGCCAATGTGCCATTCTTCTCGATTTCAGGTTCGGACTTCGTTGAAATGTTTGTCGGCGTCGGCGCGAGCCGCGTCCGCGACCTCTTCGAACAAGGAAAAAAGAACGCGCCTTGCATCATTTTCATCGACGAAATTGACGCCGTGGGGAGGCACCGCGGCGCGGGTTTGGGCGGCGGACACGACGAGCGCGAGCAGACGCTGAATGCGCTCCTTGTGGAAATGGACGGCTTTGAGTCAAACGAAGGCGTAATTCTGATTGCTGCGACGAACCGGCCCGACGTGCTCGATCCGGCGCTGCTGCGCCCCGGCCGATTCGACCGCCGCGTCGTGGTGCCGCGGCCCGACATCAAGGGCCGCGAAGAAATCCTGCGCGTACACACGCGCAAGGTGCCGATCTCGGACGACGTGGATCTCTCGCTGATCGCGCGCGGAACGCCGGGCTTCTCCGGCGCGGACCTGGCCAACTTGGTGAACGAGGCGGCGCTCTGGGCGGCGCGTCAAAATCGCAAGCTCGTCATCATGGCCGACTTCGAAATGTCCAAAGACAAGGTCCTCATGGGCGTCGAGCGGAAATCGATGATTCTCTCCGAGGAGGAGAAGAAGAACACCGCTTACCACGAGGCCGGGCACGCACTGGTCGCCGCGAAGACGCCGACGGCCGATCCGCTGCACAAGGTGACGATCATCCCGCGCGGGATGGCCCTCGGCCTGACCATGCAGCTTCCGATCGACGACAAGCATACCTACACGAAGGAATACCTCGAAGGCACGCTCGCCGTCTTGATGGGCGGCCGGCTTGCCGAGGAGATTTTCCTGGGCCATATCACGACCGGCGCCGGGAACGACATCGAGCGCGCGACGGAAATCGCCCGGAAGATGGTCTGCGATTGGGGCATGAGCGATCTGGGGCCGCTCTCGTTCGGCAAAAAGGAAGAGGCGATCTTCCTCGGCCGGGAGATCGCGCAGCACCGCGACTACTCCGAAGATACGGCCATCCACATCGACCAGGAAGTCAGGCGGATCGTCACTGCGGCCTACGAGAGAGGGCACAGCATCATCACGTCGAACCGCGACGTCCTCGAACGGATTGCTGCGGCCCTGCTCGAACGCGAAGTTCTCGATGCCAATGAACTGAAGCTGCTCCTGGAAGGCAAACCGTTGCCCGAGCGCGTGCCGCCGCCGCCTTCACAACCGCCGCAACCGCTGCCGACCGCCGAGGCTCGGCCGAGTCCGCGTCCTGAACTGCGGCCTGCGCCGGGCTTCACCAAAGGCTAGGCCTGGCGCACCCGCGCTGCTCGTACTTCTTGGAGAGATAGAGTCCCGGCTGCGCGTGCGAGCCCGCCTACCGCTGCTTCTGTGCGTGCCAGCTTCATCTCCAACTGATTCGCACCAGCTCCACTCCCTGTCTCGGCAAATCGAAAGTCAACGCCAGCTTCCCGCGTGCAATTTTCAAGTTCTGCGGATTTCCCAGCGGTTCGAGCTTGCCCGCGCGCTCGAGTTGCGCTTGCTGCTCCGGGGTCGGCGCCGCGGGCGAACCCATGTCCAGCCAGGCGCGATACGAATTGCTGTGGTCTGAATCCATTCGGAACTGCTCGACTCGAACGCGGCCCTGGCCGAGCCCCTCAATGTTCAGGTGCACGTCTGCGGGAGGAACCTGTACGTCGTCATCGTGATAATTCCAGACGAAGACATCCACTTCGTGTTCCGAGCGCGTTGCGATTGCATTCACGTCGGGCGCTCGCGTCACGCCACTGTTCAAAATATCGTCCAGCGGCAATCCGCCCGAGCTCGTCGCCGGCAACCATTCTCCCGTTAACATTCCCAGCATTCGAAACACGTTGAGGACGGGCTTGTCCACGCCGTTCGTCGCCAAATCGCGGAAGCCGGCGAAGTAAGGCTGGTCCTCGAATTCGAGCGCCCACGTCACGGAGCCTTTGAGCACTACGCCGTTCTTCCGCGCCAGCTCGTATGTCCGCGCTTCCGCTTCCGCCACCGAAACTCCGTACAACGGCCCGTTTCGATAGACGTTGCTCGGATTCGTCGCTATCGAACACGCCCCGCATCCCTCGGGATCGCTCTCACCCAGGATGATCGGCGTGTGCTTGTATTCCGGGAACGAGGCAACGATCTTCATTCCACGGTCCATCACCTCCAATTGGCGCTGGATTCCCATTCTCACGTGTCCGTCCACTTCGGTCGGCGAACCCTTCGGATGAAAGCTGATGAAATCCAGCGGCGCGCCCGTGCCGCCCGTGGTCGAATTCTTTCCCCGGATGCAATGCTCGAGGAATTGTTCGAGAAATTCCGAAGCTCGTCCGGCGTCCGGCCCCGTCGAGTCCGGGCCGCCGATCTGTGCGTTCGGGAGTACGCTGCGAATCGCTTGCGCCGTGACATCGTAAAGACGGTCGTACTCTTCCGGCGTGCCGTGCCAGTAACCGATATCCGGTTCGTTCCAGACCTCCCATAGCCATCCGTTCAAAGTTGCCGCGCCGTAGCGATCGCGGAGGTGCGTCGCCCATGCGGTCACCAGCGCCGCCCACTTGGTGTAGTCCTTCGGCGGATACGACCATCCGGTGAAAATATTCCCCTTGGGAAAATCATGACGGTACGGCTGGGGAAGCGTGGAAAGCGCCTCGGGCATGAAGCCCACTTCCACAAGCGGTTGAACGCCGGCGTCCCGCATCGCGTCAAAGATGCGATCGGTGATCGTCCAGTCGTAGACAGGATTGCCGTCCGCATCCTCACGATATGCGTTCGTGGAGCCCCACTTGAGTGACGCCATTCCGTCGCCCGTGGTCAGCAGGTTGTGCAAACGCACGTGCACCGGCGCCGGGCTCAGTGCCGCAAGCTCGCGCAACAATTCTTCGCCGTTCTTCGAGTAAACGTAGTTTGGCTCGTCGGCGCCGAAATAATTCCAGGCGGGGCTGTAAGGGCCGGTTGGGTGAGCGGCGTCCACTTGGATGACAACCGGCGCCGCAGATTGGCTGTCCGGCGAAGGCGCTGCTCCAGCGGCCGCAGGACGATCCGCGCAGTCGGCCGGCACCAGAATGGCGAATGCGGCGGCGGCCGCCAGCAGGACGAGTCCCTGCAAGTGACGATGCAGAAACGCGCGGGCGCACTTGCCGCAAGGAAAATCCTCGATCTCCCGGAACCCGCTCCTATTAAATCGCCTCATGATGGTGTGAAACCTCCGAAGATCCAGCGCATATCATATGCCAGGCCCGTTTCCGGGCGGCGCGCAAACCGCAAAGAGCCGCGGCCTGTGCAAAGCGCCCCGGAACGTTTTGCAGCGCGAGTTTGTGGCGTAGAATACAGCCATGACGAAAAAGGCCGCACCCATCGAAGTCACTTGCCCCTGCTGCCACACGAAGTTGACGGTCGATCCGCAGCTTGCCGTCGTCCTCTCGCACGAGGCGCCGCCGAGAACAGCTCCCGGCGTGGACCTGACGGATGCGAAGGGCATTCTCGCGGAGCAGGAGAAGCGTCGCGAGGACAAATTCCGAGAGTCCTGGGCGGCCGAACAGAAGAAAGAAGACGTTCTCACCCGCAAGTTCGAGGAAGCCCTGAAGAAAGCGAAAGACCAACCGCTCGAAAAACCCGTGCGCGATTTCGATCTGGAATAGGGATGGCCGTGCGAAAGCGATTCCGGCTTCGCCTGGCTTCGCGGAAGATTGTCCTGGGCGAGCGGACGCTCGTGATGGCCGTGTTGAACGTCACGCCGGATAGTTTTTCCGACGGGGGGATGTTCCTGGACGCTCAGTCGGCCGTGGCGCGAGCTCTCGCACTCGAACGCGCCGGCGCGGACTTGCTCGACATCGGCGGCGAGTCCACGCGCCCCGGCGCTTCCCCCACTCACACCCAGGAGGAGATAGACCGCATCTTGCCCGTGCTCGAAGGCTTGCGCGGGCAGCTCAAGATTCCGATTTCGGTGGACACGCAAAAGTCGGAAGTCGCCGAGGCCGCGCTGCGAGCGGGCGCCGAGATTCTCAACGACGTCTCCGCACTGAGAACCGATCTGCGATTGGCGGAGATCGCGCGCCGCCACCGCGCGCCGATCATCCTGATGCACATGCGCGGGAATCCCGCCGATATGCAGAAGGGTCCGTTTTCCCGAGACGTCGTGAGCGACGTGATCCGCGGGCTGCTCCAGGCCGTGGGGCGCGCGCGGAAGGCGGGCCTGGCGAAGTCGCAGATTTTGCTGGACCCGGGCTTCGGTTTCGGCAAGAGCTACATGCAGAACTACGAGCTGCTGGCCCGCCTGCACGAAATTGCCGCGCTGGGGTTTCCGGTTGTGACGGGGACTTCGCGCAAATCGTTCGTCGGTCGCGCGCTTGGCGGAGGCGAGGATCCCTGGCCGGTCGAAGAGCGGGTCTGGGGGACGGCCGCTGCCGTGACCGCGGAAATCCTTGGAGGCGCGCATATCGTGCGGGTGCATGATGTGGCGGAGATGATCCAGGTCGCGCGAGTCGCCGACGTCGTTTCCGCGTGCGCGGGCAGGCCCGGGCGAAAGGGGAAGAGATGAGCGTGCAACGCTGTTTGTTTTTCTTGCTTCCGATTGGACTCCTCGTCGCGCTCCTGCCGGGCGCGGCGCAGATTTCTCCCACTCAGCCCGATCCGCTCTCCCGCATGCACGCGCTGGCATCCGCGCAAGCCTGCTCCGACACGGGTGAATCGCTGTGCGCGGAGGCGTCGCCGAAAATCATCGCGAACGCGCTTGGGCCTTCGCCCATGGAGGAAAATCTTCGACGCTTGACCGACGAAATCGGCGGCCGGATGACCGGCTCGCCGCAAATGTCGCGCGCCGTGGATTGGGCCGTGCAGGCGTTCCGCGACGCCGGCGTGGATGTGCACACGGAGAGTTACACGCTGCCGATGACCTGGAGCGAAGGCGCGACTCGAATCGAAGTGTTGAGTCCTGCGCCCGTTGCGGCGAGGGCTGTGTCGGTGGGTTGGTCGCCGCCGATTCCCGCGGGCGGGCTCGATGCGAACGTCGTACTCGCAGGCGGAGGCACGGAGGAGGATTTCGCGCGGTTGGGAGAGCGCGGCCGCGGCGCGATTCTGCTCGTGCACTCGGAAGTGCTGCGCACGTGGGACGACCTCTTTCAAGAATACGAACGTGCCCCGGGAATCATCGATCGCGCCGTGAACGCGCATGCGGCCGGAATTCTCTGGATGTCCACGCGCGAGCGGTTGCTCCTTTACCGCCACTCCAACACCTACGTCGGCCAATTGGACCGGCTTCCCCAGGCGATCGTTGCGCGGGAGGACGCGCTGCGGCTCGAGCGGTTCCTCGATGCCGGACAGCCCGTGCGAGTGCACTGGGAGATGCCGAACCAGATCGGCCCGGCCATGGAACAACAAAACGTCGTCGGTGAAATTCGCGGCCGCGAAAAACCGGAAGAGGCCGTGATTCTTGGCGCGCATCTGGATTCGTGGGAACTGGGAACGGGCGCGCTGGATAACGGCTGCAACGCGGCGATGGTGATCGAAGCGGCGAGGGACATTCGCGCCACGGGACTCGTGCCGCGAAGGACGATTCGTTTCGTGCTCTTCTCGGGTGAAGAGCAAGGGATGCTCGGCTCGTGGGCCTACGTGCGAGCGCACCGCGACGAAATGGATCGTATTCGCGGCGTGCTCATTTTCGATGAAGGCATCGGCCGTGTGACAGGGTTTTCGCTCGGCGGGCGGCGGGATATCGAGTCCGGAGTGCGCGAAGCGGTCAAACCGCTCGAAGGCTGGAACCTCTCTCAGGATACGAATGACGCGCCGCTGGGCACCGACAATTTCGATTTCCTGCTCGAAGGCGTCCCCAATCTTCTCGCCAATCAGGAAGAAGCCAACTACATCCCCAATTACCACGCCGCTTCGGACACGTTCGACAAGGTGGATATTCGCGAACTAAAACTGCATGCCGCGATCGCCGGCGTGGCGATCTTCGGTATTGCAGAACGGCTCGCCCCGCTGGGGCCCAGGCTTTCCCGCGCCGAACTCGAGACCCTGCTTCAGCGGACAGGCCTCGACGCACAAATGAAGGCCGCCGGGCTCTGGCCGCTGTGGGAGAGCGGCCAGCGCGGGCGGGAGCCGTAAAGCTGCTGTTGGTCCCGCGGCACTTCAGCCTAACGCAAAAACTCCGCCCCGGATTCGGACAGCGTCCGAAATCCGAGGCGGAGTTTGCGAACAGAAATTCCGAAAATTCAGTCTGACCAGGCCAGATAGCCGGGCACGATCAGACCCACCACTGGGACTATTGTAAGGATGCCCCACCAGCTGGGCTTGTTGCGGGCCTCCGCGACTGCCATGAAAACGATGATCCCGACAACGATGTTTACCAGGGGAATGAGCAAGAGAATGATCCACCAAATGGGTTTCTTGGCGATGTTCAACATCAAGATGATGTTGAGAATTGGAATCCAAGCCCACCAACCATTCGGCGTGTTCGTCTTCTTGGCGATCGTCTGGAAAGCCAAAGAAACGTACACGTAGCAAGCCAGGCCAAAAATCACGAAGAACATCATGAAGCCGGCCATAGCCGCAAGGAACGGAGCGGCCGAGGGCCCGGAATCGTCTTGAGCGAATGCCAGACTTGCGGGAAGCAGCATGACAACCAACGCCGCAGCCCATCCCAGCAACCGCAATATACTTGGCCGTGATTTCATCAAATTTCCTCCTCGAAGATTGAGGGCCAAAGTCTGGATTCTCTCAGCCGACGCGGCGGACAGCCCTTGATGACTTCTCCCTCATAAGGCCGAATGCGAGTACGGGGTTTTGGCCGCGTAATCGCCGGGACTCTAATGGAATCACCGGAGGATGTCAATCGCCCGCGGGGGTTGGACGTGGCGCGATTGCGGCGCATTTGCTATGCGCGACGTCTGCCCGGATCGCGGCATGCCCCTGACAGCGGGCCACTTCGACGGGAAGTCAGTGGAATGCTCCTATTGAAGAAGGCTCACCTGGAATCCAGGCGCACGGGGCAGCCGTTTGAACATCCGATTCCTGGTCCCGTCACTCTCCGCTGGCGCAGTTAGTCCTCGCGCTATAATGGAAGCCGATGGCTTCCTCTCCACGCAGCACCTCCAGCGCGCTCTCCGGCTCCGCCGCTTCCGCAGCGCCCGTACTGGCGATTGACTATGGCCGGAAACGCTGGGGCTTGGCGCTCTCCGACGCCATGGGAATGATTTCGCGGCCTTTGGCCACCTGGAACCGCACGAACCGGCGGCAGGACCTGGCGCGGCTGCGCGAGTTGGTGCGGCTGCACTCCGTGCGACGGATCGTCGTTGGGCTGCCGCTGCACATGGACGGCACGCCTAGCGAGATGTCCGAGGAAGCGAGCCGCTTCGCACTGCGACTCAGGAAGGAACTCGGGCTTCCGGTGGAACTGCTCGACGAACGATTGACATCTTGGGAGGCTGGACGCGAAGTGCGCCGCCTGCCTGCCGGTAGGCACGGCGCGGGCCGCTCCCCGGCGATTGACGCATTGGCGGCAGCCGTCATCTTACGTGAGTACCTGGCCCGGCAGGGCGGGCAAGCTACCAAGGTCCCATCGCCGGATACCGGGAGCTAGCGCCGTTCCAACGTATCACCGGGAATTTCAGAGGAGCGGGAAACAATATGAATCATGCATGGAAGCTTTCGGCTGCTTGGCGAAGAAAGTTGGGACGGCACTAGGATGCGACGCGCCTTTTGGGTCATTCTGATTCTCTTGCTGCTGGGCGCCGGAGCCTGGTTTGCGGTGGCGTGGCGATTGCCGTATCAGGGTTTCGCCTCACCTGGCGTCTATGTGGAAATCCCGCACGGCGCGTCGCTCCGGACGATCGCCCGGCTGCTCGAGGAAAATGGCGTCGTCCGCAGCCGGTTCGCATTCGAGGCACTGGCGCGCCTGCGCCACCGGCGCACTCTGCAGGCCGGCGAATACTATTTCGATCATCCGGAGCGCCAAGCCGAGGTCTTTGAAACGATCGCGAGTGGCCGCGTCTATACCGTGCGGCTGGTGGTCCCCGAAGGGTTCGACATGTTTGCGATCGCGGACCTGGCTGCACACGAAGGTTTTCTGACGCGCGAGGATTTTCTCGCCGCGGCGCGCGACCCCACTCCGATTCTCGATCTCGCGCCGGCCGCTCAGAATCTCGAGGGGTTCCTGGCCCCGGCCACCTACGAATTTCCGCGGCACATCACCGGCGTCGAAATGGTGCAGACGATGGTGAAGCGCTTCCGGCAAGTGTGGACGGCCATGGCCGCCTCCGAAGGCGGGCCACCGCAGGATGTGGAGGCCGTGGTCACACTGGCTTCGCTGGTGGAACGCGAGACGCCGCAGGAATCGGAACGCCCGTTGATTGCGGGTGTCTTCACGAACCGTCTCCACCGCGGCATGCCGCTGGAATGCGATCCGACCGTGATCTACGCGTTGGAACTGGCCGGCCGTTATAGCGGCGCGCTCGGATCCGCTGATATGCGCTTCGCTTCGCCGTACAATACCTACGTGAACAAGGGACTGCCGCCCGGCCCGATTGCTAATCCGGGCGAAGCGTCGCTGCGCGCGGCATTTGCGCCGCAAGGAACGGACTATCTCTATTTTGTCGCCAACACACTCGGAGGCCACTTCTTCAGCAAGACTTTGGCCGAGCACGACGCACAGGTGGCGCGCTACCGCCGCTTGCGCGAACAGCAGGAAAAGAAACAATCGGGAGACGCGCCAACCGGAAAGCCCGCCGCTGCGGGCAGGCCGTCGCACCAACGGAGGTGACCATGACAGAATCCTCCAAACTCTCGAAAAAGGAGCTGATCCTTGCCATCGCAGCCGATTTGAATGTCAACCGGTTCACGCCTGCGGAAGTGGAACAAATTCGCCGGCAGTTGGTGGCGCGAGTGGGGGCGCTGGGGAAAGCTTCCACGGATTACGTGACGAGCACCTTGCAGGAGGCGGGGCTGCGCGTCATTTGGTCCACGCGATCGGATACGGAAGGACGCTACGAAGAAGAGTTTCATGATCTGCTTCACTTCGCCACCCTGGAAGAGGCGGAGATGTGCCTGGTTCGGCTCGACGAGCTTGCACGGAAGTTCCGTGAAGAAAGAGACTCCGCTGCCGCCGAGCGAGTGCTCGAGGTGGCGCGGTTGGGCCGGCGCCGCGCGGAGATGATCGCCCGCAATCAAAAGGTGGAATTGTCCAAGCGCGCCGAGAAGGAAGAGATTCTGCGGTGGTTCCAACTCTGGCTTGAGGCTCCGGAGAGTTTTTTTGACTGGCTGGAAGTGCGCAAGCAATCCTCGGAATTTCAAAAGCGCTTTGCCGCGGGCGCGGCCGGCGGAGCTTGAGGAGCATGAAAGATCCCCTTTACCGGCTCGAAATCGAGCCACTCGAGTTGGGAGAAGGCGTCAAGGGAGTGTCGCTCGAGCTTGTGGATGGAGAAACGGGCGAGCCTCCGGCCGGCGAAGAGGCCTCGCGCATCTGGGCGGCTGTGGTGCGCGCGCTGGCTGGAGACGCGCCGTGGGCGCTCGATTTCTTTGCTCACCTGGATCGCGTCCGCGAATTCTGCGAGCGCCACGGAGCGGTACTTCGCGAGCCCGCCACAGGGAGCCGGTCGCTCCTGGTTCCGTCCCCAATGGAAGCCCTTCTGCGGGCTTTGATCCAGCGATTCGCGGGAGAAACATTCGGCATTCGCGCGGGAGGTTTGTTGCCGGAACACGATGCTGAACTCGAGGGCGGGCTGGCGAGCCACGGGGTCGATGCCTACCAGCCCTTCATTCCTTCCTATCTTTTTTGCGCCGTGTGCGATTTTGAGAAAGGTTTCTTGACGCTGCTGACCAGCCAGTTGTGGGCCACGGAGGTCATTCGTCGCGTGCGTCCTGCCCTCGAGGACTTGCGCGTCGCGGTGGCTCGGGCTGAATCGCCCTGGTTGAATTGACACGCCCTTGCCGGGTCGTTAGATTCTTGAGCTTGTCTCTATGACAATCAACGTGCAGAGGACGCGCGCTTTGCTCCTGGTGGGAGTCGCGGGAGTCGTGTCGGCCCTGTCGGCTGGATGCGCCGCACAGAAGACGCACGTCGTGCCGGCGGCGCAGTTGCGGCCCGCACAAGATGCAACGAAGGGGCAGCTTTTGGAAACCTACAACGCGCAGGCCAGGGTCATCCAAAGTTTGAACGCAACGGCCGAATTTCAGCCGACAGCGGGCTCCACGTACAGCGGGGTCATTCACGAGTACCACGACTTCCACGGCTTCATCCTGGCCGCGCGGCCGTCTTCGATCCGGGTGATCGGCCAGGCGCCGGTCATCGGGAAGAACATCTTCGATATGGTGAGCGACGGCCAGACCTTTCGGATTTTCATTCCTTCGAAGAACAAGTTCCTGGTCGGCTCCGCCACTCTGGCTCATCCCTCGAGCAAACCCATCGAGAATCTCCGGCCGCAACACGTTTTGGACGCGCTCTTCTGGTCCGAGATTCCCTCCGGCGACCCGGTGCTCATCGAGCAGTTCGACGCCGCACCGAATCGCTACTACATCCTGACTGCGTTGCGCCGCGCGGGCGAAGGCGGCGAATCCGGCGCGGAGTTGGAGATTGCGCGCAAGATCTGGTTCGACCGGACGGACCTCTCCATCGTGCGCATTCAGCTCTATGGTCCGGGCGGCCGATTGGATTCGGATATTTCCTATTCGGAGTGGCCCGCGCAAGGAGCCGCGCCGGCGGGCGCCGCCTCGGGGACCCCGCCGCCCGGAGCGTCCGGGACGTTGGATTTTGCCCGCGACATCCGGATCACGCGTCCCCAGGACGATTACCAGCTCGAAATTCACATCACGAAGTTGGCGTTGAATCAGCCGATCGCCCCGGACAAATTTGTTCTGGAGCAGCCGCCCGGCAGCGAACTCGTGTATGTTGGCGAAGACAGCGGCGGAGGTGCGCAGCCATGATGGGGCAGATGGTCTCGCGCAACGTGATCCATCGGCCTGTGCGCACGATGGTGAGCATCCTCGCCGTGGGGATTGAAGTCACACTGGTGGTTATCATCGTTGGTCTGACCAGCGGCCTGTTGCGCGAGGCGGGCAAACGCGTCGAAGGCATCGGCGCCGACATCATGTTGCAACCTCCCTCGGCTTCCGTATTGCTAACCTTCAGTGGCGCGCCCATGCCCATCCGAATTGCCGATAAGTTGCGCGAAATCAAATACATACAAGCGGTGGCGCCCGCGCTTTTCCAGTTCAATTCGACCGGTGGAATCGACCTAATCTACGGCATCGATCCCCAGAGCTATCGCGACGTCTCGGGCGGTTTCGTGTTCTTGCACGGGCGCGACATGCAGGGCCCCGACGACATGCTGGTGGACGACATCGCCGCAAAATCGCGGCATATCACGGCAGGGACAACGTATCGTCTGAACGATCACGATTTTTACGTGTCGGGAATCGTCGAGCATGGCAAGGGCGCCCGAATCTTTGTGCCGCTTGCGACCCTGCAAGATTTGATTGGAGCGCGCGACAAGGCTTCGGTTTTTTTCATCAAGTGCACGCGCCCCGAACGCACCTCCGCCGTCATGGACCAGATGCGCGCGATTTTTCCGGGCTATGAGATTCGCCCGCTGAAGGATTTCATCTCCCTGATGACGACGACGAGCTTGCCCGGACTGGATGACTTCGTGCGCAGCATGATCGCCCTGGCCGTCGCGATCGGCTTCCTCGTCATCTTCCTCTCGATGTACACGACGGTCGTGGAACGCACGCGCGACATCGGAGTCTTGAAAGCGCTCGGCGCGTCGAAGACCTATATCGTCAAGGCATTGCTCGGGGAAACCCTCGTCATCTGCGTGGTCGGCATCGTCGTGGGCATTGGCCTCAGTTACGCCTCGCGCGCGATTCTTCTCTCGTCCTTTCCCACGCTGTCCATCGACATCACGGTGAGCTGGATCTTGCGCGCGGCGGCCATTGCGCTCGGCGGAGGATTGGTTGGCGCGACCTATCCGGCGTGGATTGCCAGCCGGAAAGACCCGGTCGAAGCCCTGGCCTACGACTGAAAATCCCGTTTTGCCGGGTCGTTCCACAGCTTCTTATCCACGGTTCAAACTGTCGCTTCGGGCAATCGGTCAATTTACCCTCGAAGTCGAGCCTTGAGTCCCCGTACACCCTTCCTAGACAGGATGGTTGATAAACTAACTGTCCGACGATCCAAATAGCCAGGAGTTACCGGAAAAGGAACGGCAGTTGATTTTGGTTCCACCACGATCTGTCATAAAATATCTGCATCCGCGCATGAGCGACCCCGAAAAACTGATCGTCCCATTTGAAGCTATCGAATCCAACCTAGCGGCGGACGATGACCGGGACTTTTGGCACACTGCGCTGGCGGTTCTGGCGGACGAGTTTGTCCACCGCCGCGAAGAAGAGTCGACAAAGGGAGCATGGGCCATAGTCTTAGGTGCATGCTTTCATTGGGCGATGCCGCACAAGGGCCGATGGACCGCGGGTGGTGGCTTCGCATACCCTGGAGGATCGGGGCAGTGGTTCCCCAAATTCGACTGGTCCACGACTCTGATTTATCGGGGCGGGAAATTACTGCCTGTCGCGAAACTTCCCGGGAAGAAGGTAAACCTTTTTCAAATCGCTATTCCTTCACGAACCCTTCGACACAAGCAAGCAGTTGTCCATTCGCGATGGTCGACCGGCAGCAAAAGCGTCATGTTCGGATTCCGAAAGCTCAGCGAGAAGTGGAAGTGCGTAGCGGTCTCGGATGAGAAGGCGAGGGGGCCAGTCTTAGGGTCAACTCCCGGTTAACGCACTCACCGGTCACTGGTCTTCGCGGGCCCAATGCAAAGGTTAAGGAAAGGCTTGTTCTGACATCTCCCCGATCCCGCGCTATACTCTGATCACTCGACATCTATTGTCGACATCGGCGTTCCTGCCGAGAAGGAGGTGATCCAGTGAGGTACGGTTTACGTTGACGCAGTAGAGGAGGCGCTTGTGAGGTTGCCGAGCGCCTCTCTCCTTTCGTCCCGCCAGTCCGAATTCCTTGTGATTCGAGAAATCTGTTCTGCGTCTTATCCCTTGCAAGCGCCTGAGTAACGCGCTCGCCCAACGGTTGCCATAGACCCAGCCTGGCCCACTACCGGGCCTCGCAACGCGTTGACGGAACCCTGAGCGGATGCTATAAATTCTTGCTTCGCCCCAAGCCCCAGTTGGGCTACAGAGAGGCATTCGCCCTCTGTTTATCCTTCGGAGATTCGCGAGAAGACCGCCGGGACGCCGATACTCGTGCAAGAAATTTTCCGCCAACTCGAACAGTTATTCCTCCAAGCCGTACCCACCGCGATCCTGGTGTTTTTCTTCTACCTTTTCCTGCGATGGAGCTTTTTCGGCCCGATGGCACGCATTTTGGCGGAGCGCCGCGCCCGCATCGAAGGCGCGCAGCAGGCGGCGCAATCCACCCGGGTCGCCGCGCAGGAGAAGGTCCGTGCGTATCGCGAGGCGATCAAGAACGCGCGAGCCGAATTATTTACCGAGCAAGAAGGTGTACGCCGCCGCGCCGTTGAGCAACGGGACGCGGTGGTTCTGGCCGCGCGCAGGGCCGCGCACGAACAGGTGTTGGCCGCCAAGCGCGAATTGCAGCTCGAAGTGGAGAGGGCCAAAGCGACGCTCGAGGAATCGAGTGCCGCGCTGGCCCTGCAAATTGCCGATACATTTCTGCGGCCCGGGCCCGGGGAACCCAGGGAAGGCGCGCCCGGCGCATGAGCGACGTTAGATGAAATCCGCGTGCAAGCACGACGGGTGCGGGCTCCACTTGGAGCCCGCCACAATAATGCTCCGAGCGGGCATGCTTTTGTTTGCCCTGACTGCCACATCGGCGGCCGCATTTGCCGCGGAAGGCGGCTCCCCGGATCCGGCGGATTCGACGGCCGGCCTGGTGTTTCGCTGGCTGAATTTTCTTCTGGTGTTTGGCGGCCTCGCCTACCTGCTGGCGCGCTACGGCGGAAGTTACTTCCGCGCGCGGGCTCAGAGCATTACTGCGTCCATCCGGGAAGCCGCGGCGGAAAAAGCAGCGGCGGAGCAGGAATTGCGCGAAGCCGCGGAAAAGATCACGTCTCTCGATCAGGAGATTGCGCAGATGCGCCGGACGGCTGCCGCGGAATCCGCGGTGACGGCGGAGCGAGTGGCGGAATCGGGCCGCAGGGAAATCAGCAGGATCGAACAGGCTTCGCGCACCGAGATCAGCGCGGCGCAGCGCGCGGCGCGGCTGGAGTTGAAATCGCTCGCCGGCGGCATGGCGGTTGAGCGCGCGAGCGTTCTGGTGCGTTCGCGAATGGATGCGAACCGGCGCGCGGCGCTGTTTCAAACATTTCTTGCCCAGCTTGCAGGGAGAGCGAATTGAAGGCGATCGCGGAGCGGTACGCCGGTGCGCTGGCCGACGTGGCCATCGAGCAAGGCGAAGTGGAGAGAATTCAGAGCGAATTGAAAGTGTTCCGCGGGATGGCGGACGATTCGCACGAATTGCAGTTGTTCCTGGCCAACCCGGCCACTCCCCGAGCCGGAAAGCATGCGGTCATCGAGCAATTGGCGGAGCGGACGGGATCGAGCAGGACCTTGCGTAATTTTCTCTTCTTGCTGGTGGATCACCGCCGAACTTCGCTCCTTCCGGACATCGAGTCGTCTTTCGAACACTTGCTCGATGTCCGATTGGGCGTGACGCGCGCCGAAGTCACTTCCGCGGATGAGCTTTCGAGCGCGGACCAGGGTGAGCTGACTCGAGTGATTCAGAAACTGACCGGGAGTGCAAAGGTGAATGCGCGCTTCCGAACGGACTCCGCTTTAGTCGGCGGCGCGATCGTGCGCGTGGGTTCCAAGATTTACGACGGTTCGGTGCGAACGCAACTCAACGCGTTGCGGATCCGTCTGGCGGCGGAATAGGAGCGGGAATGCCCTCTATCAAAGCGGACGAAATCACCAAAATTCTGAAGGAGCAGATTGCCAATTACGAGCAATCGGTCTCTGTCGACGAAGTGGGCACGGTGCTGTCGGTGGGCGACGGTATCGCGCGCGTCTATGGTCTCGAAAAAGTCATGTCGGGAGAAATGCTGGCCTTCCCTCACAACGTGTACGGGATTGCGTTGAATCTCGAGGAAGATCAGGTCGGCGTCGTGCTCCTCGGCGAATACACGGCCATCGAGGAAGGAGACACGGTCAAGCGCACGCGCTCGATCATGTCCGCGCCGGTGGGCGAGGCGCTCATCGGCCGCGTCGTGAATCCGCTCGGCGAGCCCCTGGACGACAAAGGGCCCATCGCCTCCGAATCCCGGATTCCGATCGAGCGCTTGGCGCCGGGCGTCGTGGATCGCCAGCCGGTGCGCGAGCCGCTGCAGACCGGCATCAAGGCCATCGACTCGATGATCCCCATCGGCCGCGGCCAACGCGAGCTGATTATCGGAGACCGCCAGACAGGCAAGACCGCCATCATTCTGGACTCGATCTTGAACCAGAAGGGTGGCGACATGATCTGCATCTACTGTGCGATCGGGCAAAAGCGCTCGACCGTCGCGCAGGTCATCAAGATTCTGACCGACGCCGGCGCAATGGATTACACGATCGTCGTCGTCGCCTCCGCCACCGAGCCCGCCACCCTGCAGTACATCGCGCCCTACGCCGCGTGTGCGATGGGCGAGTACTTTCGCGATTCAGCGCGGCACGCGGTGTGTTTCTACGACGATCTCTCGAAGCACGCGCAGGCCTACCGTGAAATCTCCTTGTTGCTGCGCCGTCCCCCTGGACGCGAAGCGTATCCGGGCGACGTGTTCTACCTCCATTCCCGTCTGCTCGAGCGCGCCGCCAAACTCAACGACAAGCTCGGCGGCGGCTCCCTCACCGCTCTCCCGGTCATCGAGACGCAGGCCGGAGACGTCTCCGCGTACATCCCGACGAACGTTATTTCGATCACCGACGGTCAAATCTATCTTGAGGCGGACCTTTTTAATGCCGGCATTCGCCCCGCCATCAACGTCGGCCTCTCGGTCAGCCGCGTGGGAGGCAACGCGCAAATCAAGGCCATGCGCCAGGTGGCGGGTTCACTGCGCCTCGATCTGGCCCAGTACCGCGAATTGGCGGCCTTCGCACAGTTCGGCGCCGAACAGCTCGACAAGGCGACCAAGGCGCAGCTTGCTCGCGGCCAGCGCCTTACGGAATTGCTCAAGCAGGGCCAATTCAAGCCGTTGGCCGTGGAACAGCAGGTCCTTTCCATATTCTCCGGGACTTCCGGATACCTCGATGATGTCGAGGTGGCCGACGTCCAGAAATTCGAGAAGGACTTGCTCAAGTTCACCGAAGCAAAATACGCTTCGCTGTTGGCTCAGATCGCGGCCAAGAAACAGATCGAGGACTCCGTGCGCGAACAGCTCAAGACGGCGCTCGGCGAATTCAAGGAGCGCTTCCGCGCGGATGCGGCTCACTAGACGCCCCAACCCGAATCTTCCATGCCCACACTGCTCGATTTTCGGCGGCGTATCCGGTCGGTGAAGAACACGCAGCAGATCACGCGCGCGATGAAGTTCGTCGCAGCGGCGCGGCTGCGCCGCGCGCAGGATAAAGTGATCGCCCTCCGCCCTTACGCCAAGGCGTTGCGGGAAGTGCTGAGGTCGGCTGTGTCTCGGGTCGAGGATTCGTTGCAGCACCCGTTGCTGGCGCGTCGCCCCGAGGACCGGCTGCTCGTGGTCGTGACGGCGGGCGAGCGCGGACTGTGCGGCGCGTTCAACGCGAATATCCTCCGCCTCGCGATGGGATTTCTCGCGGAGCACGGCGAGAAATCGATCGAAGTGGTGACGCTTGGCAAGAAGAGCCGCGATGCCTTGAGCAAGACTCCGCAGAAAATCGCCGCCGAATTCGCGGACGTCACGACGCTGGCGGACTGGGCCAAGGCGCGGGAAATTGCGCAGCTCTTGATGGCGCGATACGAAGCGGGCGAAACCGACGCGGTCTACTTGATCTACAACGAGTTCAAGTCCGTACTCGCCCCGACCCACCGCATCGAGCGGCTGCTGCCCATCGAGGCCGAACGCGATCCTGCTGCGGCCACGCAGGTGGACTACCTTTACGAGCGGTCCGCGGCGGAGATCTTTCGCACGCTCCTGCCGCGCTTTGTTGAAATGCAAGTCTACCGGATGCTGGCCGAATCCTCCGCGGCGGAGCACGCAGCTCGAATGACGGCGATGGATTCCGCCACCAGGAACGCCGCGGACGTGATTGACCAGCTGACACTGTACATGAACAAGGTGCGCCAGGCGGCGATCACCAAGGAAATCATCGAAGTCATCAGCGGCGCCACTTTGTCGGATTAGGGTCGGACTGGGGCGCGCGAAAGAAGGAGCGAAGGATGCCTGAGAAGAAGAAATTTACCGGCCGCGTCGTGCAGGTGATTGGGCCGGTCGTGGACGTGCAATTCCCGGAGCACCACCTGCCGGAAATTTATAACGACGTTCGCATCACGAGCGAAGGCTTCGACGTGCCGGAGCCGCTGGACATCCATGCCGAAGTCGAACAGCACCTGGGCGAGGGACGCGTTCGCACCGTGGCGATGAAACCGACCGATGGCGTCGTGCGCGGGATGACCGCATATGACGAGGGTGGGCCGATCTCCGTTCCCGTGGGCCGCGGGACGCTCGGCCGCGTAATGAACGTCCTCGGCGAGCCCGTGGACAATCTCGGGCCGGTGAAGTACGAAAAGCGTTACCCGATTCATCGCCCCGCTCCGTCGCTGGCGGACCAATCCACGCAGCTCGAAATGTTCGAGACGGGGATCAAGGTCGTGGACCTCATGGAGCCCTACCTCAAGGGCGGAAAGATCGGCCTGTTCGGGGGCGCGGGGGTCGGCAAGACCGTCATCATTCAGGAATTGATTCACAACGTCGCCATGCAGCACGGCGGCGTTTCCGTGTTTGCGGGCGTCGGAGAGCGCACGCGCGAAGGCAACGATTTGTGGCTCGAAATGCAGGAGTCGAAGGTTGTCGTCGCCGGTGATTCGGAAAAATCGCGCGCAGCGCTGATCTACGGCCAGATGACCGAGCCGCCCGGAGCCCGGCTGCGCGTCGGCCTGACCGGTCTGACCGTCGCCGAATATTTCCGCGATGAAGAAGGCCTCGACGTTCTCCTCTTCATCGACAACATCTTCCGCTTCGTGCAGGCGGGCTCGGAAGTTTCCGCGCTGCTGGGGCGCATGCCTTCCGCCGTTGGGTATCAGCCCAACCTCAACACGGAAATCGGAGAATTGCAGGAGCGCATCACCTCCACCAAGAACGGCTCGATCACCTCGGTGCAGGCCATCTACGTTCCCGCCGACGATTACACCGATCCCGCTCCCGCCGCGACGTTTTCGCATCTCGACGCGACGACCAACCTCAGCCGTCAAATCGTCGAACGCGGCATCTATCCCGCCGTGGATCCCCTTGCGAGTTTTTCGCGCATCCTCGATCCGCGCATCGTTGGCGACGAACATTACAACGTCGCCCGCGCCGTCAAATCCGTGCTGCAGCGCTACAAGGACTTGCAGGACATCATCGCCATTCTCGGAATCGAAGAGCTTTCCGACGAGGACAAACAAACCGTAGCGCGCGCGCGCAAAGTTGAAAAATTCCTTTCCCAACCGATGTTCGTCGCCGCACAGTTCACCGGGCTCGACGGTACGTACGTTAAAGTCGCGGATACGATCCGCGGATTCAAGGAGATCGTCGAAGGCAAGCACGACGCAGTGCCCGAACAGGCCTTCTACATGGTCGGCACGATCGAGGAAGCGCTCGAAAAGGCCGCCAAAATGGCCGCCGCCAGCGCCTGATCTGATGGTGCTCTGAAATGTTGCCCGATCACATCCAACTCGAAGTCGTGACGCCGGATCATTTGGTGATTCGCGAGAACGTCGCGGAGATTCAGATTCCGGGCCTCGTTGGCTATCTCGGAGTCCTGCCGGGCCACACGCCCTTGCTGGCCGAACTGGGCATCGGCCAATTGAGTTACCGGAAGGGCTCGCAAACTTTTTACGCAACCGTGACCGGCGGGTTGGCGGAAGTTCTTCCCGATCGCGTCATTGTATTGGCGGACGCGTCCGAGCGGGCGGAGGAAATCGATGTGGCGCGCGCCCGCGCTGCGGCCGAGCGAGCACGCAAGCGGGCGGCCTCGCCCTCCGACACTTCGGTGGATTGGGAGCGGGCCTCACGCGCCGCGAAGCGCGCGGCGACGCGGCTCGAGGTGGCGGCCCACGTTACTCCCGGGGCGGGCGCCGCGGTGGAAACCCAGGCCGCGAAGTAGCGGCGAGGCGCTGCGACCTCTCGCGATCAGGCGCATCAAATACGCAGGGATGGTATGACCCGTCTGATTCCCCTCATTTCTCATGTCAGAGATCATTCTCTACACCGCTGACTGGTGTTCCGATTGCCGCCGCGCGAAACGCTTCCTACGTGAGCGGGGTATCTCCTACCGCGAAGTCAATATCGATGAAGATGTCGAAGCGGAAGAGCTTGTCTTGCGCGTGAACGACGGCCGCAGAAAAATTCCCACGATTCAGGTGGACAACCGCTTTTTCGCCTGCAGCCCCTTCGATCCCTACCAACTTTCCGAGGAACTCAGAATTCCCTTGAATCCCTGAGCGGGGAAATCGCTAAGCGAGCCACTCTCCGCGCACCATTACGCGCGCCACATTCAATTTGTCGTCGAGCAGCAGCAGGTCCGCATCAGCGCCCGCAGCGAGCGTTCCTTTGCGGCCCTCAATTCCCAACACGCGCGCCGGATTCCATGTCGCCATACGCACTGCTTCCGCCAGCGGAATTCCCAGCCCCGCCATGTGGCGTACCGCGTAATCGAGCGTGAGCGTGCTGCCGGCGAGCTTGCCCTCCGCGTTTCGGCAGACCCCGCCACTTACGCTCACTTCAAATGTCCCGAGCCGGTAGCGGCCGTCCGGCATCCCTGTTGCAGCCGTGCCGTCGCTCACGAGCACGATTCGGTCCGGGCCCTTTGCCGCGAACAGCAGCCGAATCGCCGCGTCGTCAACGTGCACTCCATCGGCGATTAGTTCTGCAGTCACCTCGCGGGATGTCAGCACCGCGCCGAGGACGCCCGTCTCCCGGTGCGAAAACGGCCGCATCGCATTGAATACGTGTGCGGAGTGGCGCGCGCCCGCGTGAATTGCGGCCATCGCCTGGTCGAAGGTTGCGTCGGTGTGGCCAAGCGACACGATCACACCCGCGCGCCTGGCCGCAGCGATCAAATCCATCGCGCCGGGAAGTTCCGGTGCCAGCGTCAGGATGCGCGCGAACCCTCGAGCGGCTGCGAGGAAGCGATCGAGCAGCGCCGTGGATGGCGCGGCGATCCATTCTGTCGGCTGCACGCCTCGCCGGGCCGCGCTGATGAACGGGCCCTCGAAATGAACGCCGAGGATTTCGGCTTCCCTCCCGCCCTTGGCCGCGAATTGCGCTTCCATCCAACTCGCAATCGCTCCCACGCTGCCACACGTCTTCTCAGGGCTCGCCGTGACGGTCGTAGCCACTAGAGAGGTTGTTCCAAAGCGTGCGGCCGTGGCAGCCACGATCTCCAGGGAGCCGGACTCCGCGTCCATGACGTCTTTACCCCCGGCGCCGTGAATGTGCACGTCCACAAACCCTGGGACCAGCGTCCCCGCGGGCAACGCTAGCTCTTGCGTTCCCCGCGGCAGCGCGATCTGCCCGCGCATCCCGACCGCTACGATCCGCGCGCCATCCACCAGCACGACGGCATCTTCAAGTTCTTCGAGCGGTGTGATCGCGCGTTCGGCGTGGAGAGCGAGCATGATGTGTCGCGCAACATCCTACTGGAACAGGGGCCGATTGCGCCACAGGGTCTCGTGCCTCTTGGAGAAGTTCAGGGAAACAGGAAGGGAGCTTCAGAAAACGGAAGGAGGGCCCCCATGGGCCCTCCTGGTTGGTCGGGTTGAGGAAGGAAGCTGTCGTTAGTTGCTGGAGCTTGCGGAAGCGGTTGTGGACTGTTGTTCGGGCTTCGGCACGCTCAGGTAGCCGGAGATGTGATTCTTGCCGATTTGGTTGACAACCAACTCGAGTGGCGTCCGCGCGCCTTGCGTGATGAAGTAGATCGGCTCGCCTAGTGCGCGGTTGTTCTTGTCCAGCCGCTTGTCGTCAACGACGAGGGTCACGCTATACGCGTTGTGCTTTACGTTTGTGCTGCGCAGTTCGATCTGCAATCCGCCGAGCGTCTGCTTCGCGCCCTTCGCGCTGAGCGTGAACTCGTAGTAGTCGCGCTCGCCTTGCCGGCGCAGTTGTTCGACTTCCTCGTGATTGCGTGCGATCAACGTGCCGAACTGGTCGCGCGTGCTGGCCAGGCTCGTCTTCGTCGCATCCAGGTCCGTCTTGACGCCGTTCACGTTGGTGTTCAGCGTGTCCACGTCGCCTTGGTTCGCCTTCGTCTTCAGCTCGGTGTTGACTTGATTGAGCTGCTTGTTGTAATCGTCGCGGGTCTGGCGCACTTGCTTGCGAGCCGTGTCCAACTCCCCTTGGGTGATCTGGAGCTTGCTGCTCACAAGATTCATTTCGCTCTGCTCTTGCGCGTTCGCCTCTTCCGCTTGCGAGAGGCGCTGGCCCAGCGCGTCTTCAGTCTGCTGGAAGCTCTTCGCCTGGATCGTAAGATTCTGCTCGGCATTCCGAGCGTGCGAGGTGGCGTTCCATCCCACGCCCAGAGAGACAAGCGATACCGCGGCCAGAGTGGCCACGGCCAATCCGATCCAGCGCGGCGTGCCTTCGGTGGATGGCGATGTCTTGTTTTCTTGTTCCTCAAACATTTGCGTTTCTCCTTTTGCCTTTTGCCCCTTGCGCCAAGTCAAGGGTGCACGCCATGCGCCAAAATCCGCCGCGGAGCGCCTCGTTGAAATAACAATCCTGTTTGCAATAACTTAGGAGCAGTCTGAAGATTTGTGTGGCCTCGGGAGGAAGCTCCGGACCCTGTAAGGATTACCCGGTGCGGCGAATTATATGTGTTAACTGATTGGCTAAAATGTGTGCCTGCGAACACAAATGATTTGTGAGAAAGGCCGTTGGAAGTGACGAGAAAGATTAAGCAGGAGAGTATAGTACTGAAGAAAAAATCTAGCGCCCGTGCGCTCCACGCGATGCGGAACTCTCAGGCTACCTGTTGACGCGGGCGCGGGGGTACCGCTACGCGGTCGAAGTAAACCTCGAGGGTCCGCTCCGCTGCCTCCAGCACGACCTTACAATTCTGGCAGCGGTCGATGTGGCTCAGCATTTCCCCGGCGACTGGCGGAGCCAATCTCCCTTCGAGGTACTCGCAGATAAGGCGAATTGTGTCTCTGCAATTCATGACCCGGATGGGAACAGCACGGCACTGTGCCGTCCACCAGAATTAACAACATGCAAGCCCCTAGCCATCCTCCAGCAGAACCCTATTTGTAACTGATTGTAAATAAAGAGCTTACAAAACAAGAATTTCGTGGCTACTAAGGTACAAAAGGCTTCGGTGGGATAAATTTTCCCTAATGGGCATTCTTTTCCTCCCGACCCCATCAGGTTCCATTTCGGCCTGCGGCGAAGGGATAAGGCCTCGCGTCGGTTGAGCCCCTAAAATCGGCCTGGCGTCACCGGCTGAGAGTCATATTCTTGAGGGCCTCGATCCGCTTCTCGAGCGGAGGGTGCGTGCTGAATAGCCCCTTCATCAGCTGCCCGGGACTCAGTGGCGCGACGATGAAGAGGGACGAGGTCGTCGGAGATGATGGCATCGGAATTCGTTGGTTATAGGCTCCCAGTTTCTCCAGCGCGCTGATGAGGCCGTACGGATGACCCACCATCTTGGCGCCGGCCGTATCCGCGGCGAATTCGCGCTGCCGCGAGACGCCAAGCTGTATCAGCATCGCCGCAAGCGGAGCCACGATGATCATCAAGAGCGCCGTCAGACCGCCGCCGCGGCGGCCGCGCCCGCCGTAACCGCCGAAGATCATCGCGAATTCTCCCATGCGCGCGATGAAGAAGATCGCGCCCGCCAGCGTCGCCGCAATCGAGGTCGTCAGGATGTCGTAGTTCCGCACGTGCGAAAGCTCGTGCGCGATGACGCCTTCCATTTCGTCGTCATTCATGAGCTGCAGCAGTCCCGCCGTCACGGCCACGGATGCGTGCGACGGGTTGCGCCCGGTTGCAAACGCGTTCGGGGCGGGCTGAGGGATCATGTACAGCTTCGGCATCGGCAAGTTCGCCTTGCCGCACAGCCGCTCCATCACCTGGTAGAGGCGCGGCGCTTCCTCGCGGGAAACAGGAAGCGCGCCGCTGGATTTCAGGGCGATCTTGTCCGAAAAGAAATAGGCGAAACCGTTCATCAGCACGGCGATCCCGAGCCCGAGCGCCATTCCTCCGCGCCCGCGCCAAACCTCGCCCGCTGACACCAGCACCACCGTCAGCGCCGTTAAAAGAAAAAGTGTCTTGATGCCTCTCATAGTCCTTGCTCCCTTTACTGTCTACGGCAACTTCCAGTCTAGGCGCAGGCCGCGTTCCCGTCAAATGCGCCTGTTATCGCGAATGTTTGGCGGCGCGCCGAGTCCCGGCCGCCTCCGGTTCGGGTTCGGACGGCGTGGATCCGGCACGCTCGAACTTCATCTTGTCCGAACTCGGATCCGCATCCACGCGCACCGTGTCCCCCGGCAGGACGCGGCCTTCGAGGATTTCGAGCGCCAGCGGATCCTGCACGAGCCGCTGGATCGTCCGGCGCAAAGGCCGTGCTCCGTAGGCGGGGTCGTACCCTTCGTGCAGCACTCTTTCGATTGCCGCCGCACTCATCACGAGTGTGACGTTGCGATCGGTCAACATCTTGCCGACCTTCAGAAGCTCCAGGTCGACGATCTTCGCGAGCTGTTCGTGGCCCAGCGGTTTGAACAGCACAATATCGTCAATCCGGTTGAGAAACTCAGGCCGGAACGCCGCGCGCAGAGCTTCCATCGCGTCCTTTTGCGCGCGTTCGGGATCACTGCCCGTTTGCTCGAAGAGCGCGGCCGAGCCGACGTTGCTCGTCATGATGAGCACGGCGTTGCGAAAATCCACCGTGCGGCCCTTGCCGTCGGTCAGCCGGCCGTCCTCGAGGATTTGCAGCAGAATATTGAAGACGTCCGGATGCGCCTTCTCGATTTCGTCAAACAGCACCACCGCGTACGGATGCCGGCGGATCTTCTCCGTCAACTGCCCGCCCTCATCGTGGCCGACGTACCCCGGCGGCGCGCCGATCATGCGAGACACCGAATGTTTTTCCATGTACTCGGACATGTCCAGCCGGATCAGGGCTTTCTCGTCGTCGAATAGAAATTCCGCGAGGGCCCGCGCCAACTCCGTTTTCCCGACGCCGGTCGGCCCCAGGAAAATGAAGGAGCCGATGGGCCGGTTCGGGTCCGAAAGTCCGGCGCGACTCCGGCGAATCGCGTTGGCCACGCGCGCCACGGCATCGTCCTGTCCGATGAGGCGTTGCTTGAGCCGGTCCTCCATCGTCACCAGTTTCTTCGCCTCTCCTTCCAGGAGCCTGCCGACCGGAATGCCCGTCCATTTGCTCACGATCTTGGCGATGTCCTCCTCGCCGACCTCTTCCTTCAGCATTCCTCCGTCCTTCTGCACTTCGGCGAGATGTTGCTGCGCCTTCGCCAGGGCGCGCTCCGCCGCGGCCAGTTTGCCGTAGCGGATTTCGGCCACCTTGGCCAGCTCTCCTGCGCGCTCGAACCGCTGCTCGTCGGCTTTCAATTGTTCGGTTTCCGCCTTCAGCTCCCGAATCTTGCCGATCGCGGCCTTTTCCACCTCCCACCGCGCCTTCTGGCTGTGGGATTGTTCGCGCAAACGCGCCAGTTCGCTTTCGAGCCCTTTCAGCCGCTCGCGGGAATGCGCGTCGGATTCCCGCAGCAGAGCCTGCCGCTCGATTTCAAGCTGCACAATTCGCCGCCCGATTTCATCGATCTCCACCGGCAGCGAATCCATCTGCATGCGCAGGCTCGCCGCGGCCTCATCCACTAGGTCAATCGCCTTGTCCGGCAAGAAACGATCCGTGATGTAGCGGTTTGAAAGCGTCGCCGCGGCCACGATCGCCGCGTCCTTGATCCGCACGCCGTGGTGAAGTTCGTACCGGTCCTTCAGACCGCGCAGGATCGCAATCGCATCCTCCACCGAGGGCTCAGCGATTAACACCGGCTGAAAGCGCCGCTCCAACGCCGGGTCCTTCTCGATGTACTTGCGATACTCGTTGATGGTCGTGGCGCCGATTGCGCGCAGCTCTCCGCGCGCCAGCGCCGGCTTCAGCATGTTCGAGGCGTCCATGGAACCTTCCGCCGCGCCGGCGCCGACCAGGGTGTGCAGCTCGTCGATGAATAGAATGATCTGTCCGTTGGACTCCGTGATTTCCTTCAGCACCGCCTTCAGGCGGTCCTCGAATTCGCCCCGGTATTTTGCGCCCGCGATCAGCGAGGCGAGATCCAGTGCCACGATGCGCTTCGGCCGCAGCACTTCCGGAACATCGCCCGCGACGATGCGCTGCGCCAACCCCTCCACCACCGCTGTCTTGCCGACTCCGGGCTCGCCGATGAGCACGGGATTGTTTTTTGTGCGGCGGGCCAGAATCTGCATCACGCGGCGAATTTCATCGTCCCGCCCGATCACCGGATCGAGTTTGCGCCGCCGGGCAAGCTCGGTGAGGTCGCGCGCATATTGTTCGAGCGCTCGGAATGTCGATTCGGGATTTTGCGATGTCACGCGCTGGCTCCCCCGGACGGCGGCCAGGGATTGCAGCAGGGCTTCGCGCGACGCGCCGAGGCGTGCCAAGAGTTTCCCGGCGGGATCGCGTTCTTGGGCGGCAATCGCCAGCAACAGATGCTCGGCGGAAACGTATTCGTCCTTGAAACGCTCCGCTTCGTCGAAAGAGCGCTCCAGAACTTTGTTCGTCGCCGGACTCAGATGCTGCTGGGCCACGCCCGTGACTTTCGGCAGGCGGCCCAAAGCCGTTTCGATTTCGGTTGCAATCGCTTCCGGACGCACCCCTCAGCCGGCTGAGCAGAGGCACGACAATTCCATCTGACTGCGCGACGAGGGCCGCCAGAACATGCAGAGGCTCGATCTGCTGCTGGTCGTGACGCGCAGCGATGTCGTGCGCCTCTTGTACGGCTTCCTGCGCCTTTGTCGTCAGTTTGTCGAAGCGAAGCATTGTGTTCCCTCTCCCCTGTGCTTAGATGCGACGGGGGCCGGCAATCGCCGGCCCCGCAAACGCTCTCCTCGGTTGCCGGAGACCGGCTTAGTTGTTGTTCGGCGTAACCTTCACCTGAATCTGCTTCGGCTTGGCCTCTTCGCGCTTCGGAAGATGCAGGGTCAGCACGCCGTTCGCATACTGCGCGGATATCCCCTCCGTGTTCACCGTGTTCGGCAGCGTGAAGCTGCGGCTGAACGAGCCGTAGGCTCGCTCCACGCGGAGATAGTTCTCTTCGGAGATGTCCTTCTCGAACTTGCGCTCCCCGCGAATCGTCAACAGATTGTTCTCGACGCGAATGTCGAGATCCTCTTGATCGATCTCAGGCACGTCGGCCTTCACGACCAGTTCGTTCCCGTTCTCGTAAATGTCCACGGCGGGCGCCCAGGCCGTTAGCCCAGATTCAGTATTGGGGCCTCGGAACGCGGCATCCTCGAACAAATGATTCACCTGGTCTCGAAGCGCGTTGAAACTGGAATAGGGGTCCCAGCGGGTTATGGTCTTCATGATTCTAATGCCT
Source organism: Terriglobia bacterium (assembly GCA_963819015.1). Classification (GTDB taxonomy): domain Bacteria; phylum Acidobacteriota; class Terriglobia; order Acidiferrales; family UBA7541; genus DASPOJ01. Next base: position 166,677 of record CAWFUN010000002.1, on the reverse strand, counting down.
CCTCTTGCTTTTGTTCTATTGACTGCGTGAAAATCATAAAATATTAGTGGCGTCTTGTCAAGTCTTTTGGAGGACTGCCTCTTCACGCCCGCACCTCCAGTATATCTTGTGTTTTCAGCATTATATACATTAGGCATGGGAATTTGAGTTTTTGGCTCGCCTGGTGCACAATGTCCGCTCATGCTTCTGTCTGATTTCGACTACGAACTGCCTCCAGACCAGATTGCGCAGCGGCCGACGGAGCGTCGGGGCGATTCGCGGATGCTCCGGCTGGACCGGGCGACCGGCAAATGCACGGATTCACTGATCCGGGAATTCCCGAATTTTCTCAATGGAGACGAATTACTCGTGGTGAACAACGCGCGCGTGATTCCCGCTCGTTTGTTCGGCAAGCGCGTTGGCTCCGGCACGCAGAGCAGTGCCCAGGTATCGGCCATGCAGCCTGTGCATCTCTCCTCGCAGATTGAAGTTCTGCTGACACGGCGCATTTCAGGGAACGAATGGGAGGCCCTTGTGCGTCCCGGCCGGAAGCTGCAGATTGGCGAGAGAGTCGTATTCGGCGGCGGCGAGCTGACGGCGGAAATCATCTCCTGCGGGGAGTTTGGGGTGAGGCGCCTGCGCTTGTCGGCCCCGGGGATGGTCGATTCCGCTCTGGATCATCTGGGCCATGTGCCGCTGCCGCCCTACATTGATCGCGAGGATGACGTGTCCGACCGCGAGCGGTACCAGACCATCTTTGCCACGCGGCTTGGCGCGGTGGCAGCCCCGACCGCGGGACTCCATTTCACGCCAGAACTTGTGGAACGCATTCGCAAGAGAGGGGTGGAAATTGCGGAGCTCACGCTTGATGTCGGACTGGGGACATTCCAACCGATTCACTGCAAACAGGTGGAAGGTCATCAGATGCATTCTGAGACCTACGAGATTTCCGAAGAAACCGCGGCCGCAATTCGCAAGGCAAAGCATGACCGGCGTCCCATCGTGGCGGTGGGAACCACCGTCGTTCGCGCATTGGAAGATGCCGCGCTCAAAGCTGGATGGGGAGCTGCCAAGTCATCTTCACACGCGGTGGCGATGATCAACACCGGGCGGGCGGAGGGGAATATATATATCTACCCGGGGTACAAGTTTCGCGTCGTGGATGCTTTGTTGACGAACTTCCATCTTCCGCGCTCGACATTGCTTGTTCTTGTTTCCGCTTTTGCGGGGCGCGAACGCGTGCTTGCGGCGTATCGCCACGCGGTGAGTGTCGGATATCGTTTCTACAGTTATGGCGATTGTATGTTCATTCGTTGACCGGCGCGGGGCGCCGGGCTTTCTGCCGGCGCGCCGCGCAAGTCAAGCGAAGGATCACGCAGTGAACTAGGGTTGAGCGATCACCAAGACGTTCGGATCGCCGGCGAAGCGGATTTCACTGACGGTGTTTCCGGGGCCGTACTCGACGGCGTCGGAATCCGGCTTGGGGTCGCGTTTTTCCCAATGCGCGGCCGCCTCGGCCACGACTTGCTTGCCGCGCTTCAGGGTCAGGTGATCTCCGTCGGCGACGAGTTCATACTCGCCCGGGCGAAGTTCGGTTTGTCCGAGTTTGGCTTTGTGGTCGAAGTTGATCCGCCGGTCGACAGGCTTGGCGAAGGTGGGGACGACGAAGGCCGCGGCCATGAGCCACGGCGCAATCCGCAAAATCCATCTTGCAGTCACTTGCGCACCCTTTTCTCAGTGGCTCCGACCGTCTGGAACCATAGACGCAGCACGCGGAGAAAGGTGAGCAACGGGATTCTAGATGGACACGGGCGCACCGCGAGGGGCGGGCATCGTCTATAATCATTCGGCCAGGCGATTCGACTCGAACATGCGCTTTCTCATCCTGAGCGATATTCACTCCAACGGCGCTGCGCTGGACGCGGTGCTGGCGGCGGCAAAAGGCCGTTGGGAAAAAGCGGTGTGCCTGGGCGACGTTGTGGGCTACGGGCCCGATCCCAACGAGGTGATCGCCCGGGTGCGCGAATTGACCTCCGTCCTGGTGCGCGGCAATCACGACAAAGCGGTCGCTCGTCCGGCGAGCAGCGATGATCTCAACCCGCTTGCGAAAGCGGCCGTGGATTGGACGCGCGCCCAACTCCGGTCGGAGAATTTGAAATTCCTGGAGGAATTGCCTTCGGGACCCGTGACCGTGGACAGTTTGGCTCTGGTCCACGGCGCCTACCACGATGAGGACGAATACGTTTTCTCGCCCGGGCAAGCCTTGAACGGATTGCTTGCATCGCGCGTGCCGGTCACATTCTTCGGCCACACGCATTTCCAGGGCGGGTTCTCGTACCGCGGCGATAGGCTGGAAGTCATCCAGCTCAAGGTGACGCAGCCGGGCCCGGGTTTCGCCGCGATGCGGATCGAAGCCGGCACGCGCTACCTGCTCAACCCTGGTTCGATCGGCCAGCCGCGCGATGGGGACGCCCGCGCGGCCTTTGCGATCGCCGATCTCGGTCACGGCGTCGTCGAATTCTGGCGCGTCCCGTATGATATTGCGGCCGTGCAGGACCGCATGACAAAGGCCGGGCTGCCGGAGCCGCTGGTGCTGCGGCTCGCGTTCGGACGGTAGAGAAAAGTTTCGAGGAGGTTGCCGCATACATGTTTGACGAAAAAAAGCATCAGATGCCCATCGCGTTTCTCCTGGGCGTCGTGGTGGTCGGGCTGCTCGTGGGCGTCGTGGTGCTTTACTCGCGCCACGCAAGCTCGACGGCCGGTGCGAAGCCGCAACCGCTGCCGATGGGTCCGCAAGAGCAAGCGTACGTTGCGAACATCAAGTTCACGGATCCGAAAATGAGCCGCGCCTCGAATTTTCTAAACCAGGAAGTGACATTCATTTTCGGCACGGTCGAAAACGACGGGCCGCGCCCGATCCGCCAGATCGAGCTCACCATCGAATTCCACGACGTGCTCAACCAAGTTGTGCTGCGCGACACGCAGCGGCTGCTCGCTCCGGAATCGGACTCGATTGGTCCGGGCCAGCAGCGCGATTTCCAGCTCAGCTACGAGCACATTTCCGATCAGTGGAACGTCCAGTACCCGACGATGAGAATTACGGGCCTCGATCTGAAATAAGCTCCCGCCTCCTGAACGCCATTCCGAGATTGCCGCGGACTCCTCGGAATGACAGGGTTTGCGTTTTGCTTCCACAAACCCCTAGATCGCCAGCACAGCGCGAAAACGCACGCTGCCTTCCGCAACGCGCGCGTAAGCCTTCGGCGCTTCGTCCAGGGAATATGTTTCCGAGATCACTTTCACTTTGGCTTTCGCCGCGTAATCGAGCGCTTCGTAGAGATATTCGCGGCCGTTCTGAGTGCTGCCGATGACGCGCACGCGTTTCCCGATGAGCGCGCCGAAGCCCACGGGAATCGGCGCGCCGCCGGAGCCCATGGCGATGAAGCGGCCATCGGGTCGGAGGCCGTCAATGCTCTCGGCCATCGCCGGCGCGGAATTCGTGGTGCTGAGAATGATGTCCGCGCCACCAGCGGCCGCTAGGCCTTTGCCGTCGCGCACGATTTCATCGGCGCCAAGCTCGCGAATGAATTTGTCCTTGTCGGGTGAATGCGAGATGGCGATTGTCTCGAAGCCCGCGGCTTTCGCGTATTGCACGGCCAAATGGCCGAGCCCGCCGATGCCCAGCACGGCGACGCGTTCGTGTGGCTGCGGATCGGCCCAGCGCAGGCCGCTCCAGACGGTGTAACCCGCGCAGAAAATCGGCGCGGCCTGCTCGTGGGAGAGGCCGTCGGGGATCAGCATGGTGGCGTCGGCGTACATCGGCATCAGCTCGGCGTGGCCGCCCTGGAGGTGAATGCCGGTGACCTTGCTGTTGGCGCAGAAGTGTTTCCGTCCGCGCGCGCACCACTCGCAGCGGCCACACGTCGCCTGCACCCAACCGGTCCCTACGCGATCGCCAATTTGGCGAGACGTCACGCCCGCGCCGACGGCAACAATTTCTCCCACCGGTTCGTGACCGAGGATGCGCGGAAACGCGCCCGGCAAATGGCCGAGCGTTTCGTGTACGTCCGAGTAGCAGACGCCGCTCGCGTGCATTTTCACCAGCACTTGCCCCGGCCCGATTTTCGGCTCCGGCACTTCGCGAATCTCCCACGGCCCGCCCTTCGCTGCCACTACGGCTGCTTTCATGTTTGGTTCCTCCAGGGCATTGGATGTTCGCAAGGCACGGATAGGGTGCAGAGATGAGGAGGCACGTCTTCGTCCAGAGTGGCGCGCTGCGGCGCGGCAAGCGGGAGAGGGGCCGGTCGGGAGGGGGAGGCTGAGGCTGAGGGGAACCGCAAGACTCCTCCCTCCTTCGCCAAGGCTTTGGCGGACGTTTCGGCGCGCGAGCGGTCCGCGCGGGGCGTGGTCCCCAGAATGACAACGTAAATTCGGTTGCGGGCGGAGGGAAGGCAAAGCGGCGTCGAGCCGCCGCACTCCAAAAGGGCGGAGGCGGAACGGGCGGAGGCCCGCCTACTTCCAAGTGCAGGACTACGGCGCGGCAAGCAAGCTCCCCCACGGCGGATCTTGGACCGCCCCCTAGGGACGGAAAAGCAATCGCAAATTTGAAATTCCGGATTTCAAAGGGAAGAAGCGGAGAAAGTCAAAACCCGCACCCTTAAAACCGAAGGGTGCGGCACCCAGGGAGAAAGGCGCGCGGGCACCCACGAAGAAGAAAGCGAAGACGGGCGGAGACAAGCTCCGCCCCTACAAAAGAGGTTCGGGAGCGCGCGGTGGAGCAGCCTGGAGTATTCAATCTCCTATTTTCTTGGTTCTGGGATGTGCGGCGCAAACGTGGGCGGCAAACTCTTTATCGCGCTGCTGCTCGTAGTTCCGCTTCATTTCATCCAGCGATTTGCCGGCGGGCGATCCCGGAGGATTGAACACCCATGCGCATTCGGAGCAACCCCAGCCCAAAAATTGCACTTCATTGATCCAGATCAGTTCGCGGCGCATGATTTTCCTCACACACCCCGCAGTCTCACGCGTCTACGACCTCGTGAAGAACGGCCCAACACTCAATTTCAGGCGCACGCCTCGCGACAAGAGCCAATTCATTGCCCCGGGCGAGGTTCTGTACAAGCCGCCGCCTGTTGAACACACCTCAAGACCGACTTAAGCATCAACGGCCGGAAGATTACCGATAGCCGGGGGTTGTTGTCTGTGGGGTATCCAACACTGGCAAGAATCGCTATCTCAATCCAAGGTCATCTTCGAGCTGATGGATGACGCCGTAGCACTCACAGGCGGATTCCTCGAGTTTCCTGCGGTTCACAATCTTCACGGCGCCGCGAACGTATTCTATGATTTCTTCTTTCTGCAGCACGGACGCGGCGACACTCACAGTGGCTCGGTCGGTACCCATCATGGTCGCAATGAAATCGTGGGTGATCGGAAGCTCTCCGGAACCTACTCGATCCTGAGTCATGAGCAGCCACCGCGAAAGGCGCTGCCGTATATCGTGCAGCCGGTTGCACGCCGCGGTCTGGGCAACTTGCATTCCTTGCAGACCGGAATGCCTGTTCAAGATGATCTGCAACTGCGGGGCCGAGCGAAGAATGCGTTCGAGCGCGCTGCCCACCATGCGGAAACCATCGCCGGCGATTTGCATAATCTCGCGCACGGAACTTCTGCTCAGGCCGACGGCCAATCCCGCCCCAACGAAGCCCTCGTCACCCACAACGCCCACTTCGACAGTCCGGCCGTCTTTGGTGACTACCACCTGGGAAACCATTCCCCGGTTCGGGAAATAGACGAACTCGATATTTTGCCACGGCTCATGAAGGCTGAGATGATGCGGCAGGTCGATGTACGTCAAGTCAGGACGCATCAGTGCGTACTCATTGTCGGGCATCGCCAACAGCACTTTGTTTTTTACCGATTTTCCTTCCACGTTGCTCCGCTCGCTTGTCTGTGCGGTCCGAAAGTTTTTCCCGCTCATGTCACTCCTGAAATGCAGTGGAATGCCTTGCATTCACCGGGTAAGACTCCCTGGGCGCTGGGGGTGGAATTTGCAGCTCGCTGCCAAGATGAGATTCCATATCCATTTAATCAAAAGAGGGACTAAGAAGCTGTGCAGAAGGGGACAACTCGCAAGGTTGAGGCAGTTTGCCCGGGAGGGCGGGAACCTAGAGAGAAGAAGGCAGGGCCCGCACCCTTCCCGACAGGTCGGGACAGGTAAGACCGAAGAGTGCGGCACCCGCTACTCCCAGCGGAAGATCTTTGCGGAGAGTGCGGTGTAGGCCACGAAAATTAGCACCAGGGCGGCCACGTCACCGATGTGAGCGGACCAGGGTTCGCCCACCCAGATGCCTTGTAACAGGGGGACTGCGTAGGTCAGGGGGAGCACTCGCGCGAAGGCGTGGAGCAATGGCGGCAGCGACGCTACCGGGAAGAACAGGCCCGAGATTGCGAACATGGGGTACAGGATTACGACGCCGATGGGTTGCGCGAAGCGGGCAGTGGGGACGATGCTGGCGATGAGAAAGCCGAGCGAGAGAGTGCTCCACGTGGCGATGACGAGCGCGAGCGTGAAGTTGAACAAGTGAACGTAGACGCCGACCGGGTAGTAACGCTTGCCTGCCAGCACCATCAAGGCCAGCGTCGCCACGGTGAGCAGCAGCTTGACGACCACGTGGGCGGTGAGAATCGTTTGCGGGCGCAGCGGTGTGGCGCGGAGCCGGCGGAGAATGCCTCCCTCGCGGTAGATCGAGATAATCGTAATGAGCGACATCACGGAGCTGATGGCGATCAGGACCGTCGCGAGGACCGGAAGGCCGACGCGGACAAAATCGTTGGCGGCGAGCGAGGCTGGAGCGAGTCTGCGGCCGACGAGGCGGCCTCCCAGGAGGAAGACCAGGACGGGAACGGCGATCGTCCCGAACGCGCCGAGCGGTTCGCGGAGGAAGATTTTGATTTCGATCCAGGTTAGTTTCCAGAGGCCGCGCAGCATTCTTGGCAAATCCCTTTGTTTAGAAGTCTTTCGTATTTCTGACTTCAGGGGTTAAGACCACTGAAGTTGCCATGCTCTTCGGCACGACTCCCGGCCGGGGCAAGTTCCGTCGCGCACTCCTAAAGAAAGTGAAGCACACGAAGGTCTCCTAATCGCGAAACTCATGGCCCGTCAGCTTGAGAAAGACGTCCTCGAGATTCGGGAGAACGGTGCGAAATTCGGTGACGCGGATGCGATTCTCGGACAGGCAATGGATCACATCGGTCACGAGATCGTCGCCGCGTCCGCGAATCGCAAATCGCGAGTCGATGCGGTCCACGTTCTCGACGCGCGGGATGGCGCGAAAGCGCTCTTCGGCGAGCGGGTCGTCGGTGGCGAGGACGACGGTGCGTTCCGGGCAGTGGCGGTCAACGAGCCGCGCGGGCGTGTCGGCGTCGATGATGCGGCCGTGCTCGATGATCGCCACGCGGTCGCAGAGGCGCTCGGCCTCCTCCATCAGATGCGTGGTGAGGAAGACCGTCTTGCCGCGGTCGCGGATACCGCGCACGAGTTCCCAGATCGCTCGCCGCGCCTGCGGGTCGAGGCCGGTGGTGAGCTCGTCGAGGAACACCACTTCGGGATCGTTGATCAGCGCGAGGGCGATGAAGAGGCGCTGCTTCTGGCCGCCCGAGAGATTCATGAACCAGGCGTTGCGTTTATCGGCGAGGCCGAGCTGCGCGAGCAATTGGCCGCCATCCACCGACTTCTTCTCGTAGAGCGAGGCCCAGAGGTCCACCGCCTCCCACACTTTGATGCGCTTCTGCAACTGCGCCTGCTGAAGCTGCACGCCGATGCGGTTTTGCAGCTTGCAGACGTCGCGGAAGGGATCGAGGCCGAGTACCGAGATGGCGCCGCGGTCCGGCGTGCGCAGGCCTTCGATGCACTCCATCGTGGTGGTTTTTCCCGCGCCGTTGGGCCCGATCAGGCCGAAGATTTCGCCGTCGTTGACCTCGAACGACACCTCGTCGACGGCTACGGTCGCGCCGTAGGTCTTGCGGACACCGGAGACTTGAATGATGGGTTGAGAAGCCATCAATGTGCTCATGGTGCGCCCGCGCCTCGCGCCACGCACACGAGTGTTCCACCCTAAGGCCCAAGATTCGCGGCGTCAAGTTGGCACGACATCACGGGGGTCGGTTGCGGGCGCATCTGGACATACGGTTGTATGTATTTATAATTGGCGGCTGTGGAACTAGCGCGCGAGGTCGAGCAGGCGCTTGCGGAGTTGTCGAAATCCGGCGCGGTGGAAGTGCAGGAAAGCGGCCGGCGTCTGACCGGGCAGGAATTGCGGTTTGAAGTGCGGGCCGAGAATTCCGCGCTCTTGATTCATCTGTGGTCGGACGCGGAGAGCCTGGTGCGCCGCGTGGTGGGGATCGCGGATCAATCCGCCGAACACGTCGTGTTGGAGGTCCGGCGATTCGGGTATACGCGGCCCGTGCGGCTCGAATTCAAGGTTGCGGAGCGCGAGGGTTCCGCGGAGCACCAGATGGCGCGCGCGCGGCGCGCGGAATTCACATCGCGATTCGGCCAACTCCTGCGCGAAAAGTTTCCCGACGAGACACTGGATTCTCTCTCCGCCCGCGACGATCTCGAGCACTCGCTTTCCGGTTGCTACGCGCGCGGCCTGATGTATCGCGGCTCGGAAGCCTGGGCGGTGGTGGGTGTCTCCGCGGCGGAGAGCGCGGCGACGATTGACGCGGCGCTGACGGCGGGGCTCTTGTGGCTGGATGGAGCGCGCGACCGCAGCACGGCCCGGACGCGCACGATCGCGGGCTTGCGATTATTCCTACCCAAGGGCGCGGCGCACGTGACGGCCCACCGCATGGCCGCTCTCGTTTCCAGCCTGCGCGTGGAACTGTACGAGGTGGACGAGTTGCGAGGTGAGGCGCGGCGCCGGGAGCCGGCCGATGCGAGCAATGTCGCCACGCGGCTGATCCCGCGTCGCGAAGTGGAAACCCTGCTGGCCGCCGCGGGGCCAGGAGTGGAACCAATTGTGCGGTTGGCGCCGCAGGCGATTCGGTTGGGCGTGGCTGCAGACGGCAAGTCGGTCGCGCTGCGGTTTCGCGGGCTGGAGTTCGCCCGCTGGGACGCGGCCGGAATCACGTTTGGTCTGGGGGATCACACGCAACCCCTCACGGCGGCGAGCCGGCCGCGCCTCGAGAAATTGGTTTGCGAGTTGGAGGCGCATCGGAATCCGCTTGCGACCGACGTAAAGCACCGGCTGTACCGCGCGCAGGCGGAGCGCTGGCTGGAGACGCTGGTGCAGGAAGACCCGGGGCGTGTGGACCCGCGACTGGATCCGCAGCACATTTACAGTCAGGTGCCCGCGGTGAGCGGAGGGGAGCGCGGGATCCTGGATCTGCTGGGAGTCACTCGAGACGGCCGATTGGCGATTTTGGAGCTGAAAGCGGACGAGGAGCTACACCTGGTCCTGCAGGCCGCCGACTATTGGTTGCGGGTGCGCAGCCACCAGGAGCGGGACGATTTCCGGCGTTGCGGCTACTTTCAGGGGATAGAGTTGCAGGAGCTCCCTCCTCGCGTTTACCTGGTCGCACCGGCTCTGCGTTTTCACCCGGCGAATGCCCGGCTGCTGCGGTACCTGACGCGGGAGATGGAAGTGATCCGAGTGGGCGTGCAGGAGAACTGGCGGAGGGGATTGCGCGTCAGCCTGCGGCAATAAGGCAAAAAAGTCGGCCCTAAAAGAAGAGAAGCAGCCTTGGCAGAGCCAACGCTGCTTCCCGGGGTGTGTCCTAGAAGTGGTGTTACCCCATTAGACGAGGGCACCCTGCAGAAGGTTGCACAAATCGCAAGACAACGTGAACCCTTCCGAAATCAGCGTATCTGGTTAAAATTGTTCGAGTTAGGCGCGATGCATCGCACCGGCAGGACTCAGTAGAAGAGGTACTTGCGCCACTTCTCGTCCTTGTTGCCGATCAGCCGCATCAATTGCCGTGAGGTGTGCAGGGTGAACGGCCGGGGCCGCCGGACCAGCCGCAGGCCGGCCTCTTCCGGGAGTGCGGTCACCCTTGCTGTTATTGCAGCGGTAGCAGCAAGCCACGAGGTTCTCCCAGGAGGAGTGGCCGCCGCGAGATCGCGGAATGAGATGGTCGAGGGTGAGTTCGGAAGCCGGAAATGTCCCACCGCAAAACTGGCAGGTGTTGCGATCGCGCAGGAGGATATTCTTCCGGGAAAGCGCTCGCGTCTGCTGGGGAATGTGCCGGTAGGCGAGGAGCCGTATGACCGAAGGCACCTTGATGGTGCGCGCGGCGGAATGAACTTCCGCATGATTCAACTCTTCTGCCTGCGCGACGCCTTTCAGCATCAAGACCATCGCGCGGCGCACTGCGGTCACGTTGATGGGTTCGAAGGTAGCGTTTAGAACGAGCACAGGCTCTTGCATAATCGCGGGCTTGTACCCGGCGTGGAGTCGCCGGACGGACATGGGTCTGACAGCTGCCTCGGCGGCTTCCTTCGACCGAGGTACTGTGTCGCCCTGGTCGGTGGCAATCATTCCCTGGTTTCCAATCGGCTGGTGGTGGGCGGCTCCCAGTTGGGGATGACCCTGGCCACCGTCAGCCCGACCACCCGGGCGGCTCCGGCCCTTCTGAGGGCGCGGGAACATGCATCCAGCGTCGCGCCGGTGGTCATTACATCATCTACCAGCAAGACGCGTATTTTGTCAACCTTAGCCCCGCCGCGAGTGGCATATGCGCCACGGACGCTCCGCCAACGCTCGCGAATCGTTAGCTTTAGCTTGTCGGGCCGGGGTTTTGTTCGCACCAGGAGGTAGGAGCGGAAAGGAATATTCAACATGCGTGCCAGCGGCCTTGCGATCAGCTCGGCCTGATTGTAGCCACGCTCACGAAGCCGGGCGGCGTGGAGCGGTACCGGTACTACGGCGTCGGCAGCGAACGGCGCGGGACTCGCGCGGACGAGCGCGGCCAGCCGCTGCGCGAACCATGTGCCGAGAGGCGTCACCTCGCCGTACTTCAGGGCAGTGACGGCATGAACCAGAGGGCCGTCGTACTTGGCATAGCTGCGTGCGAAATCGAAATCGTAGAGTTCGCGCCGGCACATGTGGCAGAGGAGCAATTGAGAAGTTTGAGCGGCCACCGCTGAGATGATCGGTTTCCCGCAGCGCTCGCATAGCGGCCCGGTGATCGGCTCGATGGCCGCAAGGCAGGAGGAACAGAGTGGAATGCGCCCGCCCGAATCGAGAATTCCTTCGCAGGCGCGGCACGGCGCAGGAAAGAGGATCGAGGCAACGGCTCCCCCCAATTCTCGAAAGCGAGCGCGCGCGGAATGCAGCAGTGCGGACACGGCGGGCCGAGCCTACTCCCCGCGGGGCAGTTATGAAAGAGGAAAGATACTTACAGGGTAGAGGCCGGGCGAGCGGACTCAGAGCTGTCCGCGCTCCATTTTTTCCTGGCACGCGAAACAATGCCGTGCCCAGGGCACCGCTTCGAGGCGTTTCTGCTGCAGTTCCGTTTGGCAGTTGACGCATGCCCCGAACGTATTGCCCTTGATGCGCGCGAGGGCGGCGTCGATCAATTGCAGGAGCGAGCGATCCTGATTGGTCTGGCCGAAGAGGAACTCCTTGGTATAAGAGTTTGCCGCTTTATCGGCCAAGTCGACGGTCGGATCGTCGTCGGCCGTGCGGCCCTCTTCTTCGGTGCGCGCAATGGACTTCACGAGCTCATCGCGCCGGGCGATCAGCTTCTTCTTGTAATATTCCAGTCGCTTCTTATCCATGGTGATGGTCCTACAGCGAACGTTAGATGCTGTATGACAAATAACGGATTCTAGGCAAGCATCGATTGAGTGTCAAGGAAGGTGGCGGATGGAGATTCGAGAAACGAAAGCTTCCTCACTCCTTCGCGCGCACTTTGCGGCAAGGAGAGTTGCGGGGCTTGCATGCGGCTGCTAAAATTCGGTGTTTGTCAGCACACCGAGGGCGGCGCTGTGGGGCGGGCGCTGCCCGGTGACCCTTCGCAGTTCCGTCCCCAGGACAGGCGGCCGCCCGCCAGCCAATTATTCGCGCGGGCCGGCCGGGCCGCGTCGTGGAGGAATCTCTTGCCTAAATACGATCTCGCGATCATTGGAAGCGGACCCGGCGGCTACCAAACCGCGATTCGCGCCTCGCAGTGGGGCTTGAAGACGCTGGTGGTGGAGAAAGACGGCTTTCTGGGCGGCACGTGCCTGCACATCGGCTGCATCCCGACGAAGGTCCTGCTGCACCACGCCGAAATCTATGACACGTTCAAGAACGCGAAAGAGTTCGGCATAGACGTAAAGGAATTCAAGCTCGATTGGGACGCGGTTCTGGCGCGCAAGGACAAGATCGTCAAGAAACACGCGAAGGGCATCGAGCTGCTGTTTCGTAAGAACAAAGTGGAAACGATGCAGGGCTGGGGCCGCTGGGCGGGACCGGGAAAAGTGTCGGTCGAGAAAGACGGCAAAGTAACCGAGATCGAGGCAACACATATTATTTTTGGGACCGGCTCGAAGGCGCGCTCGCTGCCGGGCATCGAGATCGACGGCAAGGTGGTCCTGAGCAATCGCGAAATTCTATCGCTGCCGTCGATTCCGAAGTCGCTGGTGATCGTGGGGGCGGGGGCGGTCGGCGTGGAATTCGCCTCGATCTACAATTCGTTCGGCGCCGAGGTCACGATTCTCGAAATGCTGCCCCGCGCGGTGCCGCTGGAGGACGAGGAGATTTCGGCCGAACTGGAGAAGGCGTTCCGGAAGAAGGGGATTCAAATCTTCACGGAAGCGAAAGTGGAATCGGTGAAGAAAGACACGAAGGGCGCGGCCGTGGCGTTCAAGGACAAGACGGGCGCGGCGAAGACCATTGCCGCCGAGCGCGTGCTGATGGCCGTCGGGCGCCAGCCGTACACCGAGAATTTGGGACTCGAAAAATCCAAGGCGAAGATCGAGCGGGGATTCATTCACGTGGGCCCCTACATGGAGACGGCGGAGCCGCGGCTCTACGCCATCGGCGACATCGTTGCGGGAATGCCGCAACTGGCGCACGCAGCTTCGATGGAGGGAATCATCGCCGTCGGTAAAATTACGGGCAAACAAGTGCCGGTGCTGGAGCGCACGCGGATTCCCGCCGCGACGTACTGCGAACCGCAGATCGGCTCGATTGGACTGACGGAGCGGGCGGCGCGCGAAGCGGGTTACAAAGTCAAGACGGGGAAATTTCCGTTTGCAGGCAACAGCAAAGCGACGATCCTGGGCCAGCACGAGGGCTTCATCAAAGTCGTCTCGGACGAGCAATACGGCGAAGTGCTTGGGGTCCACGCGATCGGGCCGCTGGCGACGGAAATCCTGGCCGAACCGGTGGTGGCGCTGCAGCTCGAAGCGACGATTGACGACATGATGTTCACGGTCCACGCGCACCCGACGGTGTGGGAAGCGATGGGGGACGCGTTCGCGGCGGTGCGGGGTCTTTCGATCAATTTCTAGCGGTGGCGGCCGACAGAAACTCAAGTTCAATGAAAACGTGTCTAGTCACGGAGCTCGGCCTTGCGGAATACGGCTCCGCGCGGGCGCTCGAAGAGCGTCTGGTGGCGGCGCGCAAGGCGGGCGCGATTCCGGACGTTCTGCTGCTCTGCGAGCATCCACACGTCATCACGCAGGGGCGGAACGGCCGGCCGGAGCATTTGCTGGCCTCGCGGCGGCTGCTCGAGCAGATGGGCGTCGCTTACTTCGAGACGAATCGCGGCGGAGATATCACCTATCACGGCCCCGGCCAATTGGTCGGATACCCGATCTTGAATCTGAGCGAAATTCGCCGCGACGTTGGGTGGTACGTGCGCAGCCTCGAAGAGGCCATGATCGCCGCGACGCGGGAATACGGCGTCTCCGCGCGGCGCGTGGAAGGGAAGACAGGCGTGTGGGTGGCCGGCGCGGACGCGCCCGAGGAGAAACTCGCCGCGATCGGCGTGCATTTGAGCCGCTGGGTGAGTTCGCACGGATTCGCGTACAACGTCGCGACCGACCTGCGCAAGTTCGATTTGATCGTGCCGTGCGGAATTGCCGGCAGAAAAGCGACCTCGCTGGAGAAACTGCTTGGCAGGCAGGTGAACGTGCGCGAGGTTTCCCGGCGGATCACGGAGCGGCTCGGCGAGGCGCTGGGCCTGGAGATGTTGCCCGCATCTCCGGAAGAGCTTGCCGAGCGGCTGCGCGAGTTCGAGCACGCCGCGGCGAACCGGGGCGCGCGCGAAGTCGCGGCGATGGCCTGAACGGTGAGAGAAACGAGCGAAATCGCACTCAAGCGGGAGCAGCAGCTTGAGCTGTACTACTTCCTGCGGCTGAACCGTTCGCTCGAAGAACAACTCGCGCGGCTGTTCCGGCAGAACCAGGTCGTCGGCGGACTCTTCTTGAGCCTGGGGCAGGAGGCGATTTCCGTCGGCACGGCGTATGCGCTCGGGCCGGGCGACTGGATCGCGCCGATGATCCGCAACATCGGCGCGTTGCTGGTGCGGGGCTACAAGCCGCGCGACGTCCTGACGCAGTACATGGCGCGCTACACGTCGCCGACGCAGGGCAAGGACACGACGAGCCACTTCGGAGATTTGCGCGTGCGGCACGTCGTCTCGCCGATTTCGATGCTGGGAGATCTGATTCCCGTGATGGTGGGCGTGGCGATGGGGGCCCGGTACCTCGGCCAGCGGAACGTGGCGATGACCTGGATTGGCGACGGAGGAACTTCCACGGGCGCGTTTCACGAAGGCCTGAATCTGGCCGCGGTGCAGAAGGCGCCCTTCGTCCTGGTGGTGGAAAATAACCAGTGGGCCTATTCGACGCCGATTGCGCGCCAGGTGCCGCTGGTGAATTTGGCCGATCGCGCGCGGGCGTACGGGATTGCGAGTTCCGTGGTGGACGGCAACGACGTGCTCGCCGTTTACCACGCGGCGAAAGAAGCGGTGGAACACGCGCGCAGAGGGGATGGCCCGTTCCTGATCGAGGCCAAGACCATGCGGATGAGCGGCCACGCGCAGCACGACGCGGCCGAATACGTGCCGAAAGACATGCTGGAGCTATGGAAGGCGCGCGACCCGCTCACGCGCTTCGAGCAGCACCTGACCGGTCGCGGCTTGTGGGATGCGCGCACGAAAAAAGCGCTCGATGCCCGCGTGGAACGCGAGATTGCGGAGGACCTGGCGTTCGCGGAAAGTTCACCGCTCCCGCAGCCGGAGGTGGCCGAGCAGGGAGTGTATTGCGAGGGATGCCACGAGATTGCGCCGGTGTGGCAGCGGCTGAGGGAGGAACTGCTGCCGCCGAAATCCGGCGTTCGCGCCGAATGGGCCGCCTTCGCCGGGGAGTATGCCGCGGGCGGAAACGGGGCGCTGCCGGGCGGCAGGAAATCCGCGCCGAAGCGGAAGAGTGCCGGGCGCGCGGCGCGGGCGAAGCCGCGGCCGAAGGCGGGGCGGTAATCGTGGCGGAAGTTACCTATCTCGAAGCGATTCGCCAGGCGCTCGATGAAGAGATGGCGCGCGACCCGTCGGTGGTCCTGATCGGCGAGGACATCGGCGTGTATGGCGGCGCGTTCAAGGCGACGGAGGGATTGCTCGCGCGCTACGGATGGGAGCGCGTGATCGACACGCCGATAAGCGAGACGGCGATCATCGGCGCGGCCGTGGGGATGAGTTACCTGGGCTTGCGCCCGGTGGCCGAAATGCAGTTCATGGATTTCATCGCGTGCTGCTTCAACCAGATCACGAATTTCGCCGCCAAGTCGCACTATCGCTGGGGTGCGCCGACGCCGATCGTGGTGCGCGGGCCTTCGGGCGGCGGCGTCCACGGCGGGCCGTTTCATTCGGCCAATCCGGAGATGTATTTCGTGCACACGCCGGGATTGAAGGTGGTTTGCCCGGCAACGGCGCACGACGCCAAGGGATTGTTGAAATCGGCGATACGGGACAACAACCCGGTGTTATTCTTCGAGCATAAGTTTCTGTACCGGCGCGTAAAAGAGGAGCTGCCCGCCGGGGAGTACAGCGTCCCGATCGGCAAGGCCGCCGTGCGGCGCGAAGGGCGCGACCTGACGATCGTGAGTTACGCCGCGATGATGCATCCGGCGCTCGAGGCGGCGGACGAGCTGGCGAAGGAAGGCATCGAGTGCGAAGTGATCGATCTGCGGACGCTCTTGCCGCTCGATCGCGAGACGATCCTCGCTTCGGTGCGAAAGACGAACAAGCTCCTCGTCGTCCATGAGGACACGCGCACGGGCGGGATCGCCGGAGAGATCGCGGCCGTGGTTTGCGAGGAGGCGTTTGGGGATCTCGACGGGCCGATCGTGCGGGTGACCTCGCCCGATACGCCCGTGCCGTACTCGCCGCCGCTCGAAGAACATTATTTGCCGAACGCCGCGGGCATCGCCGAGGCCGCGCGCCGTCTGGCGCACTATTAAGAAGCACAGGAGAAGACCATGGCCGTAGAAGTCATCATGCCCCAGATGGGAGAGAGTATTTTCGAGGGAACGGTCACCAAGTGGCTGAAGAAGCCCGGCGACAAAATCGAACGGGACGAACCGCTGTTTGAAATTTCCACGGACAAAGTGGACGCGGAGATCCCCTCGCCCGCGGCGGGTGTGCTCAAGGAGATCAAGGTCGCGGAAGGGCAGACCGTGCCCATTCAAACCGTCGTCGCCGTGATCGACGCGGCAGGCTCGCCGGCAGCGGGGGTTTCACCGGCCGCGGCGGCGCCTCCCGTTCCCGACCGGACGAAAGCGCAGACGCCCGCAACGCCGCCGGCGCAGGCCGAAGCAAAACCCGCGGCGTCACCTGCACCCGCGCCTGCCGAGCCGCGTCCCTCTGCGACGCCGGCGGCAGCTCCCGCTGCGGCGCGCGCCGACGGCCAACGCATTCACAGCTCGCCGCTCGTACGGCGCCTGGCGAAGGAGAACAGCATCGATCTCGCGACGCTCTCCGGCACGGGCGCGGGCGGCCGGATCAGCAAGAAGGATATTCTCGCCGCGATCGCCGGCGGCGGCGCCGGCACGGCACGGGCTGCGGCTCCCCCCGCGGGAGCGCAGGCGGGAGGCCCACTCGAAAACGCCGTACCGCACGAGAAGATTTATTTTGGTTCGTACCAGGTGCAGCCGATGACCACGATGCGGCAGAAGATCGCCGAGCACATGGTCGTTTCCAAGCGCGTTTCGCCGCACGTCTATTCCATCGAAGAGGCGGACATGACGCGCATCGTGCTGCTGCGCGGGCGCGTGAAAGACGAATTCGAAAAGCGCAACGGGGTCAAGCTCACGTTCATGCCGTTTTTCCTGCGCGCGTGCGTGCAGGCCCTGCGCGCGTTTCCCACGGTGAACGCTTCGGCGGACGGCGCGAACGTGGTGCTGCACCGCGAGATCAATATCGGGATCGCGGTCGCTCTCGATTGGGGGCTCATCGTGCCCGTCGTGAAAAACGCCGACGAGAAGAATTTCCTCGGCCTGCAACGCGCCATCAACGATCTCGCCGAGCGCGCCCGCGCGAAGAAGCTGAAGCCGGAAGAGGTGCAGGAATCCACCTTTTCGGTCACCAACCCCGGCACTTACGGCGGCCTGATGGGCTTGCCCGTGATCAACCAGCCGAACGTGGCGATTCTAGGCGTCGGTGCGATTGAGAAGCGCCCCGTCGTGATCGACGACGCCATCGCGATCCGTTCGATGGTGTACCTGACGCTTTCCTACGACCACCGCGTCGTGGACGGCGCGATCGCGCACCAGTTCATGGGCAAGGTCAAGGCCTCCCTTGAAGATTGGAACGAAGAAGTTCTCTAGCGCGGATCGATCTGACTCACGCGAATTCCGAATGGGCGGGAAGAAGTCGGAATGATGCGTGGAAGCCCGCTGGCACCCGGCCGAAAGAGTCGGACCGGCGCTGGCGCGCGGCGGAGCGAGCCTGCTTTCTCAGCTTGCGCGCAGAGTGGGCGCCAGATCGTGCGCCCACCCGCGCAGGGCCCGCAGCGGCACGATCGAGATTTTCTTTTCCTCCAGCAGCCCGGCCAGGAAGCGGTGCCGCGCGTTATCCCGTTCGGGGTCCATCTCGGTGATGGCGGTGAATTCCGTGTGGTCGGCGCGCGCGCGAATGGCGTCGGCCGTGAAGGCCAGCAACTTGGCCTGGCTCGGGTCGCGGCCCAGCGCCAGGGACTGAATGAAGCCGCGCGTTCCATTGCGCCGGTACGAAAAATCGAGCCGCATCGGATCGCCCGGATACGTGAACGAATCCACGCGGACGCCTGCCTGCATGCGATTCAGGATTCCTTCCAGCCGAAAGTAGTCTCTGGCGCGGGCGCGAATTTCGCTGCGCGTGCGCAGGTCGCGCGCGCCGGCTCGAACGGGTTGGGGCGGTTCGACCTGCTCGTGGTAAATCCGGTCGAGTTCGGCGTCGAAATTTTCCGCCAGCAGTCCCTTGCGGGGGCTGAGCTGCACGGCGTTGGAGAGCGTGTCCTCGAGTTTCGCGAGCCAGGCCACGCCGTCCGGCCGGCTTCCGTTGGGGGGCGCGTCGAAAAGCGTGCCGAGATTGCGGAGCAGGTTCTCGTCGGCATCGGGGTGCAGCCTTCGGATGCGTGCGAATTCCGCCGCTTCCTGCACCAGCCGCGCGCGTACGCTTCCGGAGGAGGGCTCGAAAAGGACGACGCCGACATTGATCCACTCGTCGCGAATCAAATTCGGCGCGTAGCGAACGACGTGATAGGCGCAATTGCGCAGTTCCGTTTCAGGCATGGTTCACTTCCAATTGGGAAAAGGTTGCCGGCTCGAATCCCGGGCCGAAACGATCAATTCCCGAATGCGCGCGCGGCGCTGGTAAAGCTTCTCGAGCAATGCTTCCAGGGCGTCGATATCGGAATGGTACCATTCGGGCGGAATTTGCTCCGCGGCCTCGCCCAGGACCTCCCGCGTCATGCGTTTTTCCGTGCGTTCCAGGAACGGCTCGAACGAGTCGAGGCCCCGCACCTGCGCGTAGACTCTTTGCCGCACGTACAAGCCGCGGAGCGGCGCGTCCGGAAAATTCCAGTCGCCGGCGTTGAAACAGAACCCCTGGTCGATCATCATGGCGCGAAAGTGCGATTGGCCGGGCTCGCGGAGAAAGACGGCCTGTCTTCCATTCGTGTTGCAAGTCCACTTGTCGAAGACCAGCATTCCCGCGAACGCATCGAGATTCTCGACCTCGGCCAGTTGCTCGTCCGGGAGAAAATCGTACGCGGTCACCTCCGCCGGATGCGCGGGAAACTGCGAGCCAAACTGCCGGCCGGGCTTGCAGGGAATTCTGCCGGCACCCAGTTGGATGACCAGGTCCGCCGTATTGGCCACCAGTTCTGCGGACACCTCCACGACGCTGGTTTTCGGCGCGGGCAAGCCCAGCCTGCGAGCCAGTAAGCTTCCGAGCATTTCATTCGCCAAAACCCGGAGATGCTGGGGGTTATTCTGAAACTTGACGACGTAGTACGCGCCGTCATCGCAGCGAAACAGGTGCGATTGCGCGCCGCCGCGCATCCTCCGGACATATTCGACGGCTCGAACCATCGGCGCGTATGCTAGCCAGCGGCTGCGAGGTCAGCAAGTAGATTGTTCGCCAATGTTGATCGCCGACGGGTTTCCCCAATGGGGATTCGCAAAGCCCAAGCTGGGGATGGGGCGAGGACGGGCCCCGCGGCCCGCTTGACTTGCGGCGAAGGCGCAATTGAATCGTTTAGCTGCTCGTTATATGCTGCGCGCGTGGGATTCTCCGCACTCTCGGAAGCGCTGCGCCGCGAAGTGTCGCGCCGGATCGACGCGGGCGAGTTGACCGGAACCGAGCTCGCCCGCCGCGTGGGTTTCACACAGGCGCACATCTCCAACTTCCTCAATCGCAAGCGCGGGCTGAAACTTTCCGCGCTCGATCGCACGCTTCGCGCTCTCGATCTCACGATTTACGATCTGCTCGATCCCGCCGAGGCCGCGCGCCACGCCGCGGTGCCGGAAGCGCAGGCGGGCGAATGGGTGGACGTGCCGCTCGTGGGGGCGGAGGCCGCGGCCGCCAGTCCGGCCATCGTCGAGGGGCAGGCCCGGGATCGCGTGAAGTATCGCCGCGCGCTGATCGAACGAATTCGCGCGGACGCATCTCCCGCGAGAAAGGCGTGGACGCGCTTCGTTGTCGTGCAAGCCGGCGCCGCCGACGCCGCAGCCATGTGGCCGCACGTCACGGCGGGGGCGCTGCTGCTCACGGATCGCCACTGGACCTCCTTGCGCCCGTACCAGAAAGAGCAGCGGAATCTCTACGTTGTGTACAGGAAGGAGGCGGCCGTGATGCGCTACGTGGAGGCGGCGGGCGACCGCTTGATTCTGCGGCCTCACAATCCGGAAGCCCCCGCGGAGCTTGCCCCCGCAGACGACACGAACTCACGCGAAACCATCGTCGGCCGCGTGGCCTACATTTCTCTCGAGCCCTGAGCGGGATTTTCCTTCAACACGAAAAAGGCCCGGACGGTGTCCGGGCCTTGAGAATCTTCCCTTAGCGCTTCTTGCGCCGCTTCGAGGATTTCGCGGCGCGCTTCTTTGGCCGCCGGGAAACTTTCTTCTTCGGGCGCGCTTTCTTTTTTGCGGCGCGCTTCGGCTTGGCTTGCTTTTTCGCTTTCGCTTTGCGCGACGCGGCCACGGGAGCCGGTGGAGGCGGCGGAACCGGGAGAGCCGTTGTCTCCTCGACTACCAGTTCTTCCTCGGCCTCTTCCTCAAGGACGTCGTCACGATCGCCCCCCACCTCTTCCTCTTCCTCGAACTGGGAGAATTCGTTCTCGTCGCCGTTACCGTTTCGTTCGTAAGTCATCCCTTGCCTCCCACAATTCCCGCGCGTGGCGGAGTGTCGCAGCCTTGGCCCACGCGGGGCTTATAAACGGAGTCCCGCAGCTTTGTCAAGGCTGGTAAATCAAGATGCGCCTTTTCAAGAAAATGAAAGGTGGGAGCCGCTGGCAGCTCGCCGGCTTGCTTCTCCCCTAAAGCCTTATCTCACAGTCAGTTATGGACCAGGCCTTGACTATCGGGCTGGCAGGATCGTCAGTTCGTCCCCGGCTTGCAAAGGGCGGGTAAGCAGGTATCGATTGTCCTGCCGGATGGCCTCGACCGTCGTTTGGTATCCCCGCGCGATTGACCAGAGTGTCTCGCCGGCCTTGACGCGATAGTGGATCGGCCCGGGCGGAGCTGCCGGAGTCGCCGCATAATTGCTGGCCGTTGTTGCCGAACTGTGCCGTCGCGCGGACGCTGGGGGCGGGGCAGTCATGCCGCCGGGATAAACTCTCAAGCGCATCCCGCGCACGACGCGATCGCCGCGCATGTGGTTCCAGCGGCGCAACTCGGCCGTGGAGACGTCGAATTCGTCCGCGATCGACGCGAGCGTATCGCCGCGGCGCACGCGGTAACTCAGCAACTTCCCCACCGCAGGATCGGACCGCCCTTCGACGGGGATAATCAACTTCGTTCCGGTTTCGAGCGGAGCGTGCGCGTCCAGGCTGTTGGCTTCCGCGATGGTTGCCACGCCGATGCGGTACTGTTGCGCGATGCTCGAAAGCGTCTCGCCTTCTTCCACGCGATGCTGCCGCCAACTCACCCACTTGTCCGGCGGGATTGCCGCGATTTCCGCGTAGAAACGCTCGGCCGTGCCCGACGGAAGGTGCAGGACGAATTCCGGATCGTTCGGCGTGACCAGGCGAAGCAATTCAGGGTTGAGCGCACGCAGCGAGTCGAGGTCGCAGTCGATCGTTTCCGCCACCAGCCGGAGATCGATCGGATGGCCGGGCTTGACGTCGTCGGCCTCGTCGGCCGATTCCGGATCGACTTCGACGCCGTAGCGCACCGGGTCTTTCGAGATCAGCGTCAGCGCGAGGATGATGGGCACGTAGTTCCGCGTTTCCTTCGGGAGGACATTCCGTTTGTACAGTTCCCAGAAATCGGCGTAGCCCGTGCGCTCCACGGCGCGCTGGATGGTCAGCGGCCCGGCATCGTACGCGGCCATCGCAAGGTACCAGTCGCCGAACATCTCGTAGAGATCTCGCAAATGGCGCGCGGCGGCGCGCGTGGCTTTTTCGGGATCCTGGCGATCATCCACCCACCAGGTCTTTTCCAAGCCGTAGATCCGGCCGCTGGAGGACATGAATTGCCACAAGCCCCGCGCGCCGGCCCTCGAGAGTGCCTGCGGCTGGAACGCGCTCTCCGCCTGCGCCAGGTAAATCAAGTCTTGCGGGAGTCCCTCTTCGCGCAGGACGCGAGAAATCATCGGGCGGTAGCGGCCCGCGCGGCGCAATCCGTTCTCGACGATGGCCCGCCCGTGCGGCGTTTGAAAATAGTTCAGGTAGGTCAGGACGTAGTCGTTCACGGTCAGAGGCAGGTCATGTTCGACCGATCGCACCTCGCCCTCCGCGCTCCCCCGAAGGCGAGGATCCAGCGGCAGGTCCGTGGGAAGATTCAACTCCGGGAATTGATCGAGCGGCGAAGGCTGGCTGGGTTGTTCCGTGAAGCCGTCGCCCTGCTGGAAGGCCGCCATTTCGTCGGTGTGCACGGTCTCCACGATGTGATCGTAAAGTTCGCGGAGCCGCGGCTCCGCGGTGAGATCGAAACCGCTCGATAACAGCACGTCGAGCGACGCGTCGAATTCCCTCCGCGCTTCGCTCAGGTGACCCGCGCTGTAGTTTCGCTGGCCCGCCTCGAAGAACGCCTCCGATTGCGCGCGCAGCCGCTCGATCCCATCGGGTGGTTGCAGCGTCAACGCGATCATGTGCGGCCGCGGCGCCAGCGGCAGAGGAGTGAACAGGGCCTGCGCGGGCGGCGCGATCGCATTCGGATGCGCTGCGGCGACGTGGTGCGCCGAGTCTTCACACCCGGCCAGAGCCAGACACGCGGCCAGGCTCGCCACAGCAATCATCCACTTTGAAACTGTTTGTCCGCGCAAACCCGTCATCTTTGAGGTGTCCAGACCATTTCACCAGGGACAAGCAAAGGCTGCGGCCCCATGTGCTTAGACGCAAATTTCCCGGGCCGGTGAGGCGCAAGACGAATGCTAACGAGGCCGCCGGGGCGGGTCAATCTCAATCGGCGCGCCGGTTGGCCTACTTTGCACGCACCCGCCCGGAACGGCAGAGCATTCAAGCACCGTAGAGCCGACACACAACTTTGCGAGAAAGGCCGGCTGCTTCCGCTAATTTCCCTATCGGGCGTTTCTTGATTCGGGATCTACCGGATGCAAAGGTTTCCTCGCAGGAGAATCCGGCGGCGCGGCGCGCAGGTACTGCACGGGCCAGCTCACGGGCTGTTTCAGTTCACGGGCGGCCCGCAGCGGCCAATACGGATCGCGCAAGTACTCCCGCGCCATGAACACCAGGTCGGCCTGGCCCTTGGCGAGGATTTCCGCGACCTGTTCCTTGGTCTCGATCAATCCGACGGCGCTGGTCATTACCCCCGCATCGCGGCGAATTCGCTCGGCGAAGGGAACCTGAAATCCGGGGCCCGCGACGATCTTTTGGTCATGAACCAGGCCCGCGGAGGAGCAATCCACCAGATCCACGCCCAGCGGCGCGAGTTGCCTGGCGAGTTCGACGGCCTGCTCCACGTCCCAGCCGCCCTCCTTCCAAACCGTGGCGGAGATTCGAATGAAGAGCGGCAGGCGGTCCGGCATCAGCTTGCGCAAAGTGCTCACGATCTCTCGCGCGATTCGCGTCCGGTTTTCGAACGAGCCGCCGTACTCGTCATCCCGGAAGTTGCTGAGCGGGGAAAAGAACTCGTGCAGCAGGTAGCCGTGCGCTGCATGAATCTCAAGCACGAGAAAACCGGCCTCCAGCGCGCGCCGCGCCGCCTGCGCAAACGGCTCAACGACGCTCCGAATGCCCTGCTTCGTCAACGCCTGGGGCATGGCGTACTCTTCCGAGTACGCAACGGCGCTCGGCGCCGCCGGGACCCAGCCGCCATCCTTCGCCGCGACTGCGCCGTAGCCCGACCAGGGCCTGTACGTGCTGCCCTTGCGTCCCGCGTGCGCCAGTTGCATTCCGGGCACGGTTCCCTGGCTCTTTAGAAATCGTACGATTCGCGCCAGAAACTCGATGTGCGCGTCGCTCCAGATGCCTAGATCTTCGGGGCTGATGCGGCCCTCGGGCGTCACGGCGGTGGCCTCCGTAAGCACGAGCCCGGCCCCTCCCACAGCGCGGCTCCCTAAATGGACGAGGTGCCAGTCGTTGGCAAAGCCGTCCACGCTCGAGTATTCGCACATCGGCGAAACGCCGATACGATTCGGCAACGTAATACCGCGAATCAGTAGTGGATCGAATATGTGCGCCATAATTTCCTTCCTGGGACTCGGGGAATCCTCCGGTCCGCTGCAACTTCCGGTGGGCTCTGGGAGCGCGGGCGCGAGTCCATGTCGAATCCGCCGCCGAGCCTCGTGCCAAATGCATTCTAGCTGGAAACTCCATCCTGGTGTTCCGGCCGGATCAATGATGACGTCCACGCGGCCTCATTGACATTCCAGGGTCAGTGTTAGCGGGCGAACTCGGACAAGCTTTGGAGCGGCGCAAAACCGGGGCCGGGCGGGATACCGGCGCAGGATCTTCCTTAAGAGGACGGCGGCGGTGCGGGCGCCGCCTGCTGGACAGCCAACCGTGATGCTCTGAGTGATTCTGTCGGATCTTGGGTCGGGTAGTATTCCATCGCCATGAATTTGTCGTAGCGCAGCTCCGCGAGTCTTCGATAGACATTGGCGTAGTCGATTTCGCCTGTTCCGGGCTCGTGACGGCCCGGAACATCCGCTATGTGAACCAATCCAATCCAGTCGATGTTCGCTTCCAGCTTCTCGATCAAGTTTCCATAGGAACGCTGCTCATGATAAAAATCGTACAACACCTTGACGTTTTGATTCCCGATCTCTCGAACAATCGCGAATCCCTCCGTGACCGTACTGAGATAAATTGTAGGATTCTCCAGGAGATCAATCGGCTCAATCACGATCTGAATATGATCCTTGGACGCCAGATCGGCAGCACGCTTCAGGTTCTCGACAGATGTCTGGTGTTGAGTTTCGGGACTCACTCCGTCCACCCGTTTGCCGGACATGAGGATGATCTTTGAACACTCGAGCTCCTTCGCCGCGCTGACTTGCGCCGCGAATTGCGTCATGAATTCGGCGGATTCGCCCGGGACAGCGAAGCCGGCTTTCACGCCGCTCATGGCATCGAAGACCAGCCCCAGCGAGCGCATCCGGGCCATGATGCGGCCCGTCTCTCCCTTCGACCAATTGTAGAACTCTCCGATCAGCTCCACGCCCTGATAGCCTGCCGCTGCGACGATCTCGATGCAGCGATCGAATGGTGCCTGCTTCTCCAGCGCCCATAGCATGAACGACAAACGAAATGCGGCTGGAGCCGGCGAAGGCGTGGATTGGGCACGGCCACCCAGAAGGGTGTGGCCCAGGGTTGCTGCGATGGTCAGTCCGCTAAACTCGCGACGATTCATGAGGCTCCTCGTGCCGGGATCCTTGCCGGTCGGTTCGCTGCGCCCGAGCTATGCGATCAAAGATAGAGAAGGTAGTCGTAGTCGACCTTAATGGCTTCGAGCGAGGTCATGTCCAGAAAAGGCGGCTCCTGCTCAACACCACAACCACAGCGCGCCAACGCCGTCTTTGCCCAGCCGCGGGAGGCGCAGGCTCAGGCCAACGCCTGCTTCAAATCCGCGATGAGGTCCGCAGGGTCTTCGAGGCCGGTCGAGAGGCGGATCGTGCCGGGCGTGACGCCGACCGCCGCCAATTCCTTCGCGCTCATCCCGTAGTGGGAACTGTAAAGCGGCAGAATGATCAGCGATTCCACGCCGCCCAGGCTCACCGCCAATTGGAAAATTCGGGTGCGGTCGCAGACGCGCCGCGCCACGGCCAATCCGCCCTTCACGTCGAACGCGAGCATCCCGCCGAAGCCGTCCATCTGGCTCTTGGCGAGCCGATGATTCGGATGTGATGGAAGACCAGGATAGTGGACGCTCGCGACCCGGGGATGCTTCGAGAGAAAACGCGCCAGCTTGAGCGCCGTCTCGCTCTGTCGCCGGACGCGCAATTCCAGCGTTTTCAAACCGCGATTCAGCAGATACGCCGCGGCCGGGTCCATGTTGCCGCCAAGACGGATCATCAATTCGTGGATGCGGCCGATCATCTCGCGCGATCCAATCACCGCGCCTGCGACCAGGTCGGAATGGCCGCCGAGATATTTCGTCGCGCTGTGCAACGACAAATCGAAGCCGAATTCCAGCGGCCGTTGCAGAACCGGCGAGCCGAACGTGTTGTCCACCATCGAAATCAACTTGTATCGCCGCGCCAACGCAGCCGCGCGTCGCAGATCAACGATTTCCAGCGTGGGATTCGTCGGCGTTTCCACATACAAAACGCGCGTGCGATCGTTCACGAGCTCTTCCGCGCCGGCAAGGTCCGCTTCCACGTAGCGGGTGCGGATGCCTAGTCCCGGCAGGACGTCGCGCATCAGCCGGTAGGAGCCGCCATAGAGGTTCCGTGTCGCGACCAACTCGTCGCCTACCCGCAGTGCGGAGAGCAGCGACGTTGAAATCGCCGCCATCCCCGACGCCAGCACCAGCGCCGCTTCGCCGCCTTCGAGCGCCGCGAGTTTCGCTTCGGCCACGGCGAGCGTGGGATTGCCGTAGCGGGTGTACATGTACGCCTTGGATTTTCCCTCGGCGTAGCGCTTCAACTCTTTCGAGCTTGCGAGCGTGAACGTCGAGCTGCGAACGATCGGCGGCGACACCGGCGTATTCCGGCCGTGATTGTCCTCGCCCGCGTGTATAGCGAGAGTCGCACTGCCTAGACGCTTGGATGTTTTGGGCATAGTAGAACCGATTCTGCGCGCTCACGCGCGAAGCGCAACAGCCAATATGGCTCTGGCCGTAACGCCGGAATCGCATCGCCCGGACAATATGGCCGTGGCCCGGGCGCTCAGGCCTCTTCTTCGACAGGCTCGCCTTCGCGGGCGGCCTTCGCTGCGGCGATTACTTTTTCCGCGAGCTCGTTGGGTAGGTAATCGTAATGAGAAAACTCCATCGAGTAACTGGCGCGCCCCTGCGTCATGGAAGTGAGATCGGTGGCGTAGCTCAGCATTTCCGAAAACGGCACCTGCGCCTTCACCACGACGTTCGAGCCGCGCGCCTCGCTCCCGCTAATCCGACCGCGACGCGAGCTCATATCGCCCATGATGTCGCCCGAATATTGATCGGGAGCGTACACCTCGACGTTCATGATCGGCTCGAGGATCGCGGGCCGCGCCTGCCGCATCGCTTCCTTGAACGCAAGCGAGCCGGCGATCTTGAACGCCATGTCCGACGAATCCACGTCGTGATACTTGCCGTCGTAGAGCACGGCGCGGAAATCCACGACAGGGAAGCCGGCGAGAAAGCCGCGCTCGGCCGCGGCGCGAATGCCTTTCTCCACCGACGGAATGTAATTCTTCGGAATCGAGCCGCCGAAGATGTCGTCCACAAACTCGAATCCCGTGCCTCGAGGCAGCGGCTCCATCCGCACGCGGCACACGCCGAACTGGCCGTGCCCGCCCGTCTGCTTCTTGTGTTTGCCCTCGGCGTCGGCTTTGGTGCGGATCGTTTCGCGGTAGGCCACCTTCGGCGGCTTGAGCGTCAGCTCGACGTGATAGCGCTTCCGCAATTTCGCCACGACGACTTCGACGTGCTGCTGCCCCGAGCCGGACAGCAGGAATTCCTTCGTCTGGGCGTCGCGGGAAAAACGCAGCGACAAATCCTCTTCGAGGATCCGGTGAATCGCCTGGCCGATGCGATCTTCGTCCGCGCGCGTCTTCGGCTCGATCGCGAAGGTGATGGACGGCTCGGACTGGTGCGCGAGCGGAAAATAAATCGGCGCGGACTTGTCGCCCAGCGTGTCGCCCGTCAGCGTCTCTTTGAGTTTTGCGATCGCGCCGAGATCTCCGGCGTGCAATTCGGGCACCGCCGTGGCCGTCTTTCCCTGCATCACCTGAACATGCTGAAAACGTTCCGCCGAGTCGCGCGTGAAATTCTGCAGCGTCGCATCGTTCTTCAGGACGCCGGACATCACCTTGAAATAGCTGATGCGCCCCGCGAAAGGATCGGCCAGCGTCTTGAAAACGAACAGCGACACCGGCGCCGAATCGCTCACCTTGCGTTTCACGGGTTCTCCGGCGCCTCCCGGCGCGCTGCGCCCTTCGATCTCCACTCGCGCCGACGGGTCGGGGAACATGTCCACGAGCAAGTCGAGCAGCGATTGGCTGCCGATATTGTGCAGCGCAGAGGTGACCACCACGGGATAAATGCGCTTCGCGGCAAACGCCGCACGCAATCCCTTGGTCAAGTCCTCGATCGGCAGGGTTCCCTTCTCAAAAAACTCCTCCATGAGTTTGTCGTCGCCCTCGGCGACCATCTCGACGAGAGCTTCATGGGCGGCTTTCGCGGCCTCGGCCATGTCGGCCGGAATCTCTTCGATCTTCGCCTTGCCGTCGCCGTCCGGCTGGTAGAGGTGCGCTTTCATCGAAACCAGGTCGATCGCGCCGCGAAATGTCTTCTCCGCACCGATCGGAAGTTGCAGCGGCACCGCGCCCCGTCCGAAAACTTGCTGCACGGACTTCAGCGCGCGCTCGAAGTCCGCCAACTCGCGATCCATCCAATTGATCACGAACGCGCGCGGCAGCTCGTACTCGGCGCAATAGTCCCAGACTTTTTCCGTCACCACCTGCACGCCGGCGACGGCGTCCACCAGGATCAGCGCCGCGTCCACCGCGATGAGCGACGACCGCGTTTCGTTGACAAACGTGCTGTAGCCCGGCGTGTCCAGGAAATTGATCTTCGTTTTTTCGCTCTGGCCTGGTGCGGACCATTCCGCATAGGCCGGGGTGCTGTTGATCGATATCTTCCGCGCGATCTCTTCCTCGTCCCAGTCGGTGACCGTGTTCCCTTCGGCCACCTTTCCGAGTCGCGTGGTCATCCCCGCCGTGAAGAGCAGCGACGACACGAGTTGCGTCTTACCCGCGTCGCCGTGACCGACAATGCCGACGTTGCGCAGGAATGCAGTGCTATAGGATTTCATTTGCGTCCTCGATCCCGGCCCGGAGAATGGCCCCAAGGAGAGATACCGCGGGGGTGGGTCCTCCCAAGCCTCGTGGCTTGATGCCCCGGAAACTCGGATGCTAGCACGGTCGCCGCAACCTCAGCAATCCACTCAGAATTGAAACAAGCGCCGGCCGGGAAGCGAAGCGTCCAGCCTGGCCCCGGTCCAAACTCTAAACGAAGACCCGCGGGTCGCCTCCGCTGAGTTGAAATCCGAAGGCCATGCGGCGCGTGTTGAAATCGAAGCCCGGCCGGCCGTCGCGGTCCAGAAGGATCAGGCCGCCGGTGCCGTGGCCGCGCTTGGCGAGTTGCGTGACGCCTTCGCGAGCGGCGTCCGCGGGCGCAGTTTCCGGATGCACGGGATGACGCAAGCACTCGATGGCCGTCTTCGCCATCACGACACGCATGATGGCTTCGCCCCAACCGGTGCAGGAGACGCCGCCGGCCTCGTTGTCGGCGTAACAGCCGCAGCCTATCAGCGGCGAGTCGCCTACGCGTCCCGGAAACTTGCAGCAGGTTCCTCCCGTCGATGTGCCCGCCGCGATTTCTCCCGCCGCATCCAGCGCCACGGCGCCGACCGTCCCAAGACCGTGCCCGAGGTGATGGTCCACTTGATGAGTGTCCTTGCGGCATCGGAGCCACGCGGCGCGCTCTGCCTCCGTAATCAATTCCTCCGGGTCGCAAAGCGTCATTCCTTCTTCTTTGGCAAATTGTTCCGCACCCGCGCCCACCAGAAACATATGCTCGCTGCGCTCAAGCACGCGCCGCGCCAGCCGGATGGGGTTACGCACTCTGCTGACCGCGGCAATCGCGCCGGCTTTGAGTGTCGAGCCCTCCATCAGGATCGCGTCGAGTTCCGGGACGCCGTCGCGATTCAGGTGGGAGCCGATTCCCGCATCGAATACGGGATTGTCCTCGAGGGCCGCGATGGCCGCTTCCACCGCGGCGACCGCCGTCCCGCCGCGCGACAATATTCTCCACCCTGCCGCGAGCGCGCTGAGACACCCTTCGCGACAAGCGGCCAGGGCCTCGTCGGGGATGTCCCAGGCGCCGCCGTGCACGATCAATGACGGGCGCGATGCGGTCACAGGATTATGCAAGGAAATCTAAATGGACGCCTTCGCAGAAGGCGCCGGTTCATTCGTGAATCGTCTTTATCCGTACGACTTCAAACTCTCTGGTCCCCGCCGGCGTTTGCACTTTGATTTCCTCGCCCACTTTCCGGCCCAGAAGCGCTTTGCCGATCGGCGACGTTGTCGAAATGAGGCCCTTCTCCACGTCCGCCTCTTCCGAGGTCACCAGTTTGTACTCCACCTCGGCCGATTTCTTCAAATCGAGCAGCCACACGCGGGATCCGTAGCCCGCGCGATCCTTGGGAATGTTATTGAGATTCAGCATCCCCATATCGCCGAGCCGCTTCTTGAGATGGCCCAATCGCGCGGAGACGTAACCCTGACGCTCCTTCGCGAATTTGAACTCCGCGTTCTCGGAGAGGTCCCCGTGCGCGCGCGCCTTCATGAGTTCCTTCGGGAGCTCGACGTTCAGCTCGTGCTCCAGAGTGGTGATTTCTTCCCTGAGTTTGCGCTTCACTTCTTCGAGAGCGTCGGCCATATGAATTCCGTTTTCCGGATTTCGCGGAGGAGACCGCGGACGGCAGGAAAACATTCAGCCTGCCCGCCGTGGCGGGCCCGCTTGCGGCGGGCAATCCTGCGCGGTAAGTGCTCGATTATACGGGCTGCGTTACCGCACGTGCAACGTGACGCTGGCCGTCTGCGTGTGACCCGCCGCGTCCCGGGCCGTGAGCGTGTAGGTTGTGTCCTCGCGGGGCGAGACCTGTACGCACTCTCCGTAGGACGGCGACACCGGCCCGGCAGCCGGCGCGATTTCAACCGACTTCGCATTCGACACGCCGTAGCAGATTTGCGAGGTCTCACCCCGGGCGATGACGCCGGGGCTCGCGTAAAAATCCAGAATCTCGAATCGGTTCCCGCCCATCATTTCGAACGTGCGCTCGTCCTGCGCCCGCTGCTTCTCGAGCAGGCGCTGCTCGTACGCGACGTTCGCCTCGTGCCGCGACCAGAAAACCCAGCCTGTGTAGAGCAGCGCAATCACCAGCGCCGCAGAAGTGTAAAGCAACGGATTGCGAAACACGGTTCGTTGTTCCGGAGGCTGGGGATTCAATAGCATACGCGTGCCTCGCATGCCGGCATCGCCATTCTACCCTACGGCCCGCAATTGTCCGTACTGTCCGCAGTGAGCGCATTAGACAGTCTTTCAGATCGAACGGGCAGTGTGGAGCGGAATCTGTGAAAGGGACGCGTTGCGGATCGCAACGAAGCCTGAATCAAAGCGCGATGTATATCGCTCCGTCTTCGACCATGAGCTCGATGCCCGCGGCCTTCGCCGCCTCCTGCAATGCGGCGTCCAGCATGACGACCGGGTCGGGGCCAACGTCGAGCCGCGCATCAGTCCTTCGCCCTTTTTTGCCGCCGGCGGAGAGAACGATTTTCAATCCGCGACGCTTGCACTTTACGGGCGTTCCGTCCTCGAGTTTGGTATTCATCGGCCGGATGTAGGCGTCGACGTAGTGGACTCCGATGCCCGATTTGTCGTCCGTAGCCCGGCGGAAGTTTTTCCTCGCGGCCGCGTTCACGTCACAGAGCTTGACTTTCACGTTCGGCTCCGATCGATTGCGATTTGCTTTCGATTTCAGAAACTCGTCCATGGCCTTTCGGAATGCGGCGAATATGTTCCGG
Organism: Terriglobia bacterium; assembly: GCA_963819015.1. Lineage (GTDB taxonomy): Bacteria > Acidobacteriota > Terriglobia > Acidiferrales > UBA7541 > DASPOJ01. The sequence continues at coordinate 134,810 of CAWFUN010000002.1, read as the reverse complement.
TGTGCTGCCGCAACAGGCGCCTACGAGTTGGCCCCGACACCAGCAGCGGCACCAAGCCTTGCACCATCTGTTCCGGCGTTTCGTCGTAAACGACTTTCATGTTGACCAGCTTCGGTTGGCCGGCATTGGGCGTGGCCATCACCGGCAAGTGGGTCACCTTCTTGTAGCGCTCGACGGCTTCGCGCGCGCGTACCATGTCCATTCCGGTGCCACAATTTAACGCGACCACATGCGCGCCATGCTTCTCCATGAACTCGGCGGCGCGCTCCGGTTCGATGCCCATCATGGTGCGGAAGGTCGAGCCATCGAGGGTTACGTCGTAGGCCATGGATCCGATGATGCACGGCGCGCCCGCGGCCTGGGCCGCTCTGATGCCCGAGAAGCAGTTCTTCAAACGACGTCTGCGTCTCGATGATAATGGCGTCAGCTCCCGCCTCCACCAGCGCCGCGGCCTGTTCCTCGAAGGCGCTGCTGCACCTGGGCTTCGGTGAATTCGCCGTAAGGTTCCAGCAGGCCGCCGAAAGGCCCAATGTCTCCGATGATGTATCCTTCTTTGCCGTCGAAGGCCTGGCGAACGATCTCGACTCCCGCCTTATTGATCTCGACGACTATGTCCGCCTTTGGATGGCGGTTGAGCATGATGCGCGAACCGCCGAATGTGTTCGTGAGAATGCACTCGGAGCCCGCCTCTGCATAACGGCGCTGGATTGCCAGCACTCTCTCCGGATGCGTGAGATTCCATTCCTCGCCGCAATTGCCCTGTTCCAATCCGGCGATCATGAGTTGCGTACCCATGGCGCCGTCGGATAGCATGGGGCGTTCCCTCATCGCGTCCTGCAAGAGTTTCTTCATCGACGGTTCAGCGTCCTGCGCCAGTTCCATTTGTACCAGAGCGTAGTGGATGGTTTCGAGAACCAGCCCCCATTTGTGATCGCGGCTAGGAATTCGCAATAGCAGCCAGCGGCGCAGGCTTCGCGTCGCCAGGACAACACCGCATTCAACTGTTGCCCGCGCGAGCGGCTTCTCGCGCTCGATCGCGGTCATCATGCGCTCCGGATTCTCCAGATACTGGCACATTTGGGTGTAGCCGGTATCGCCCTCGGCCGGAGCACAGCGCTGCTCCTGAATAGGATAACCTTCAGCGCGCGGACCCAGTTTCACCTTGTAGTGAAAAGTCAGTGGCCGGCCCATGTTGGTGCACGTGGTTCCCTCGTAGCGGAAGAGCAGCGTCGATGGTGCCGTCCTTCGCGCGTGCGCATCGATAGACGTTCCTCCGCCCATCTCTTCAAAGCTTTGGTATTCACGCTGTACTCGGCGTTTTGAGTCCAGATACCGCGATGCGGGCCGGGGCTTCCCGCCATTCGCCCGCGGAGCCCGCCGGTACGGCGCACGCCGGTACTGACAAGATCCGAACGAACAATTCTCGCAGGGAACCAGCTCGGTGAGCCGGCGCAAGCGATCCGTATGACGCGTCAGTCCGAAGACCGCCAGCAAAGTCTTCTTCGGGTCGCAACATGCCGGAGTCCAGCACTTCCACGCAGGAAGGCAAAGACTGCTTTCCGCATCTGCTTCATCAATTCGAGCAGACGGGGCTGTTCCGCGATGTCCCATTCAGGGTATCCGGGGCTGTAATGGGGCAGCACAGCCATCTGATGGCGTTCCGCCCAGTCGCAGAGATTGGCTCCGGTCACTGTGGTCAGATGTTCAACGACCGCGGAACCGAACATCTCCAGAAAGAAATATTCGTCGGGCTTTTCGTCCTCCCAGCGCCGGCGAGCTTCCTCCTCGGCCTCCGGACCCGCGCCGACGGCAACCAGAATCACGCTGTGGGCTTCCGCCTGTTGCAGCGTGTTCTGCAGCCGTTTGCTCGTGAACGACACTCCGTCAATGTGAATCGCATCGCCTGCGATCTCAAGGCTTTCCGCTTGACGGGCGTAGACCCACGGCCGGCCGTTCTTCGCATACCAGGCGCGCGCCCAATCCGCCAATTCCAGCGACCGGCCTTCGAGCACCCAGCCGCGAGGAAAACCGAGCAGCCGCGCATACTCCGCCGGCGCCACGTTCACATCGGGCATCGCTGCTGGCCAGTTCGATTCTCTCGGCTACTTCGGCGCATGGAATCGGCTCCACGGGTTTGAACTGGCAGCCCTCCACGAAGAAATCGAAGAAACGCGGATGGGTTTCCAGGCGGCAGTGCTCGACTCTCTTTACAAGTTCCTCCAGTTCCTGGCGCTTCGATTTGAGAGCAAAGCGATGGTGGCGCCTTCGATGGCGGTATTGCCGGCCTGCACGATCTTTGCGAGGGCAGGCTGGGGATCAGGCCGATGCGCTTCGAGGCTTCCACTTTGAGATGCCGTCCGAATCCTCCCGCCAGATAAAAAACGTCGATGTCGTCGAAGTCGATGCCATAGCTGCTGAATACCACGTGCAGGCCGGCGACGTTGGCACCTTTGGCCTGAGCCAACTCGTTCACATCGCTCTCCAGAAGAAAGATGTCGTGTTCCGGGTCGAGCGTGACGCGCCGATGTTCATCTTCGAAGCGGCCCATCTCGTTCATGCGGCCGGTGCGCAGCAATTCGCTCAGTACATCGACCAAGCCAGACCCGCAAATGCCTTCGGGTGCAACGTCGCCGATGACACTGAAGGTGGAACGTCCCATCGTCACCCATGGCGACTTCCTCGATGGCGCCGTCCAAAGCCGGCATGCCGCAAGCGATCGCCCCGCCCTCGAAAGCCGGGCCGGCAGGACAAGACGCCGCGAGAATGCGATGCTTATTGCCGACGATCAATTCGGTGTTCGTCCCGATGTCCATGACCGCGATCAGGCGCTCTTCATGCGCCAGATCAACCGCCAGCATGCAAGCGGCGGCGTCAGCGCCCACGTGGCCGCTGATGATCGGAGCGCCGTAGACGCGGGCCCTTGGGTGGATCGGCAGCAGGACCTTCGCTGACCGGTCTGCGATGAGGCTGGTCGTGGTGCGCTTGCCCTCGGCCATTTCGATTTCGGTGATCGAACGGTAGGGGTTCTGGCCAATCGAGTACACGCTCTGGCGGAAGAAGAGATCCCGCATGGTGGAGTTGCCCACCACCACCATCTCGTAAATCGTTTTCGGATCGACCGGAAACTTCTCGATGGCGTGGCTCAGATATCCCGCGAGGGTTCGCATCAAGAGCCTTCCGGGATGTTCGCAGTCGTAGCTGATGCGAGACATCACGTCGGAGCCGCCGAAACGTTGCGGGTTCTCAAACGAAGCATCCGCGATCAGCTCGCCGCTTTCCAGGTCGATGAGTCGCAAGACGATCGTCGTGGTCCCGAGGTCCATGGCGATGCCGTGGATCGGCCCGTTGGAGCGTTCCACTTCGACTCCGTCGATCAGGATGCGATCTCCGTCGCGAGTGACCGCCGGGTCGAGCGGGCTCGTCTTCCTGTTGCTGACCGGCAGCCCGAGCGCGTGGCGTTCGATTCGCATGTGCCCGCGGCGCATGGTATGGCAGCGAACATGGCCACTCTGCGGCGGTCACGTACGTCTGGCACGACAGGCGAAAATTTCCCTTCAGATGCCGCTCCGGCTCGGTGATCGCCGAGAGCGCTGTCCATCCCTTCGACGACTTCCACCATGCACTCCTTGCACTTGCCTTGCTTCTGGCAGGAAGTGGGGACGTCGATGCCCAGGCCTCGGCTTGATCGAAGAGCGAGAGACTCGGCCGTCGACTTGGATGGATTTTCCGTTGATTGTGAGGGTGACGCCCATTCCCGGAGGGTTCCTACCAGCCCTTCGCTTCGAGTTCGGCTTTCACTGCTTCCGCCACTTCGCGCGCGGAACCTTCGCGCTCTTCTTCCTCGCTCCATTTCCACTGCGCCAGGTACTCATCCGCGCCTTGCAGGCCCCGCTTGGACGGCCAGTCTGTCGATCTGTTCCATGAACTTCTCATCTAAGCTGCAGTGTGACGTCCTCCACGTCATCCTCGGCCTTTATTTGGGAGGGGATCTCCTGCCAGTAGAGAATTTTGTAAGTGGCCACAGTTGGTTACACCTTGGTCGAAAGTCGCAAGAACAAATCAACCGCAGCCGAAGCGTTCGCTCCGTAGCCGTCGGCGCCGATTTCGTCGGCAAACATCTGGCTGATGGGAGCGCCGCCGACAGCCATTTGGATGTGAGTCAGGCCGGCCGCATCAAACCCATCGATCACGGTCTTCATATACGTCATGGTCGTCGTGAGAAGCGCGCTCATGCCGATAATCGTCGGCTTGCATTTTTCCGCCGCAGCCATGAATTTCTCCAGGCTTTGGTCCACGCCGATGTCGTGCAGTTCAAACCCGGCGCCCTCCGCCATCATGCCGACCAAATTCTTGCCGATGTCGTGCAAGTCGCCGCGAACCGTGCCCATGAGCAGGACGCCCTTGGGCTTGGTGGTGCTGTCTTTCGCGCTCAGCAGCGGCTTGAGGATCGCCATCCCCGCTTTCATGGCCCGCGCCGCAATCAGCACTTCCGGAACGTAGAGCACGTTATGCTTGAAGTCCTCGCCAACCACACTCATGCCCGCGATCAATCCATCGTTCAGCACTTCCTGCACGGGCCGCCCGGCAGCGAGGGCTTCTTTCGTCAGCCGCTCCACCTCGTTGGCGTTTCCCTCGTACAGATATTGGTTCATCTGGGCATAGTCGGGCACAGTGCTCTCCTTTGCCCTTAAGGGCGGCTGGAAACGCGGCTAGCGGAGCGCCGGCCGTTGAATTCCTCCAGGGCCTCGAGCATGGCAACGATATTTTCGCGCGGCATGCCCGGGCTGGTGCCGCCGCCCACAGAAAGAATGATCCCCTCCCCGCCGGAGCCCTCCAGCACGTCGAGGGTTTCCTCCCTTACTTCCTCGGGCGTACCGCGAACCCCAATTTCCAGCGGATTGACGTTGCCCATCAGGCACATCCTGTCTCCGACCCGCCTCTTCACTTCGGAAATGTGCTTCTGCTTGCCCCAATTGAGCACGTGGAAGCCCGCGTCCGGCAGATGGTCCAGGCATGCATCTACTTCCGCGTCATTGTGATAGACCTTGATCCAATCCTTCGGGAATGCGTCGCAGATGCGCTTCAGGTAGGGATGCGCATACTCGAGGTAATGCTCCTCGTTGATGAATCCCACGATGTCGTCGAGGATGAAAATGCTCTCCACCGTATCGCCCATCACCTTCTGCTGCGCCTTGAGCCAGTCGATGATGACCCGCGTACAGAGGTCGATCAGCTTGTGCGAGCCCTTGGGATCTTCCACGAGATCGATCATGAAATGCGTTGTGCCGCGGACAAATCCGGCGGTGCACAGCGGGCCTCGCGAAGTGACCATCGGAAGGATGTAGCCGTGATCCAAGATGCGCTGTTTGTGCATGCCGATGCGATGCAACGTCAGGCCCGCAAAGGCGTCCGCCTCGACCTCGTACTCCGGGAAGTTGTCGATGTCCTCGAGGCGCTGCAGTGTGTGGTATTCGCTCGGAGTGTTGTCCTGCCAGAATTTGATTTTTGCGCCGAGCACGGAAGGCTCAGCCGCCATCCCGTATTCCATCCACCACGACGGGACGAATATGATGTCGGGAAATTCACGCATGATCTTGAGATTGGATTGAAACCAGAGTTCGGGATCGAGGAAATAGTCCAGGTGCTTGATTCCCAGGTACCCGGGGATCCATGGGCTGTCGATGATCAGCGCCATCGGGATCTTATCCATCGTCTCGCGGCGCGCCGCTCGTTTGAATGTTTCCCATTGCTCGGGGAGCATATCTCTCCTCCTGATTACGCCGAGAAAAAAGGCAGCGATGGCCGGATCCGAACCGGCCGACACGCAAATCACGCGTGAAGTGTCGGCAGTTCGAGATCTTTGCCCGCCACGGTCTTACGGCCAACCGGCATGCGCGCCGCTTGCCGCTCCCGGTGTCTCGCGTCGAATGAGCCAGCCGTCCAGTGCCCTTCCAATTGGCACGGCACTCGCTGTCACCGCAATGCTTGCCGGCCGCCTTCAGCCAGTCCGGCAGCCAGTTTGCCCACGACGCCCGCCGAAGTGGGTATATCTTTCTACTATAAAACAAACCCGGTCCAACATCACCCGAACGATTTGTGCTCTGGGCCTCCGGCGTGACCCTATCTGGCGGGAGGCGGCGAGTGAATTCAGAATGGGCGCGCCGCTCCTCTTCCGATCGTAATGTTTCAGCGCTTCGCCGCGTGGTCGCGCCCAAGCCAGTTGTTCGCCCACGCGGAAGTGCCGCGCAACTCCTGATTTTGAACGACCGGCGCGTGCTTCAATAAGTCCTGCTCCTTGCCGTCGTGCTTCAGGCGTTCGTAAGCACGCAGCCAGATGCAATCGCCGTAGCCATCGACCTCACAGCGGCCTTCGCGCGTTCCCCCGCACGGACCGTTGCGCTGGTTCTTCGCGCACTGCGATTCGGGGCACAAGAACGCAATGTCGGGCAGCGAACAATCGCCGCAATCCTTGCACTGGTACAAAATGGATTTGCTCACCCGTTCCAGCGCGCGAAACGGCTTCGGGCCTTGCGACGGGTCCTTGGAATTCGCGCAGAGCTTCGCGCCCCATCCGGCGAACGCCGTGCCGTGCGCGAAGATCGTATCGTGCATCCATTTGGACAATCGGTAGGTCGCAGTGACGTGTTTCGACGGAACATCCGCACTCGAACTCCGCCTCGTCGAATCGGCAAGTCCGGTCTCGGGATCTTCCGCAAAATAAAAAAATTCGCCGGGCCGGGAGAAGCTGATTTCGCGCGCGAATTGTTTCCAGTCGCCGGGTGCATACGTCCGTTCAATCGCAAGGATCTCTTCAATCGCGGAATACTTGTGGACGCCGCCGAGATAGACGCCGCGATAACCAAGTCCGCGATAGATGGCAATTTGCTTCGCGGCGAACTCGGAGAAGAACGCCTTGCCGCCGTCGGGTGACTGGGCGTGCCGCTGGCAAAGATCGGAAAGCGCGCGACTTACGACGACGCCGGGAATCCTTCCACCACAAAAGATTTGTATGACCCTCAAACTAAATAGGTAAACGTTGCCGATGGCCGGCGTCTGCTTCATTCCGTGCGCATCCATGTAAAGCCGCAGCTCGGACATCTTGCGCGAGTCGAAACCAATCTGGTTGATAATGAACTGCGCGCCGCACTCGACTTTCTTCTCGAGTTTCAGATACTGCGGAATCACCTCTCCTTCGCGCAATTTGAAGTTCGTTGTGACCGCGCCGATGCAGAACTGCGTCTTCAGCAACTGCTGATTCTTGCTGTTGCCGCGTGCGTCTTTCGGATCGAACCCTTGATTCATCTTGTGCAGCATCGATATCAGGCCGACGGAATCGATGTCGAAGACCGGCTTGGCGAGACCTTCGTTTCCCGCGGCGGGATAATCGCCGGTCATGGCGAGGATATTGTAAAAGCCCTCGCTGTTGAGCAACCACGCTTCGCTTTCGAGTCTGTTCCGGTTCAGATCTTTGCAGGTGAAATGAATGACGACTTCTTTGCCCCCGTAAAGGATCGGCCTGCCCAGGGCAAGCGGCGCGAGCTGCGGATTGCCGCCCGCGTTATCGGTCACGGAGATCCAGTCAATCTCGGGACTCTCGACGAGTTCGTTAGCAAAGGTGCGGGCCTTTATGGCGCTGTCTTCGGCCATGGAGCCGCGCACGGAAACGAGTTCAGCCCCGACGAGAAAACGGGAAGAATCGTTCAATTTTTCTTGCAACGTCTGCATGGCTCTTTTGGGAGCATAGCAGCATTGGCCAATCCGGGGAACTTTGTTTCAAGTTCGGCTATCCCCCGCTTGGGCGGCTTCTTTGGGCGCCAGGGCATTCGGCGTCTTCGCTTCAGCGCAGTTGCGACGTTGTTACCGAAGAAGCGCAAGAACGCACCAAGGATATGCAGGGAATAGCGGGTCTTGCAAAAAATGGCGGAGAGGGGGGGATTCGAACCCCCGGTAGGAGTTTTAGCCCCTACAACGGTTTAGCAAACCGCCGCCTTCAGCCGCTCGGCCACCTCTCCGTGAACTTCAGCAACAGCGAGCGGTCTTACTTCGGCGCCAGTATAACACTGGGTTTCGCGCGGAGGCCATCCTCCTTTGCGGGCCTGGAGTGCGGGCTGGTCAACTGCCGCGTAGCGGGGCCAATCATGGCGGCTAGCGCAGGGGAGGGTCGGAAGCGGTGGCGGCTCGATCCTCGCGTGTTGCGCGCACGACTCCCGATTCATCGCAATAGAAGCTCCGATAGCCGTAGTTGCCCGCCCGCGCCTGTAAGGAGAAGCTGCGAATCGCGCCGTCCGTGGCCGCGGCCCCGGGCGAATATTGAAGCTGATATCCCTGGCCTTGCGCGAGTTGCGCCGCCGCGCGCACCGGTTCGCCCAACGGCTCAAGCGTTGGTGGATACGCGCCCCCTTGCGCCTGAGCGTATGCCAAGAGAGCCGCGCGCACTTGCCGGATGGCCGCAACGGCCTGTTCTTCCGCCCGCAGCCCGGGGTTGCCCGCTCGCGGCGAAAGCACGAACCACAGAAAACTCCAGATCGCGGCGAGCAGGACGGCAAGCAAAACGCCCCAGCGAGCCAGCCGCCTTGCTGCGCTTGCGGGCGGTTTTTCTCCCTCGGCTGTCGCCGCCGCGAACGTCAGGTCGGCGCCGCAGTGCGGGCAGAGTTCTGTCGCCGCATTGATTTCAGTTTCGCACTCGCGGCAGATGAACATGAATGTCGCCGTTCTTGGGGGGACGCTTAAGAATGCTCAGTTGCAGGTGATGCGCGCCGGGTGAGAAGCAAATCCGGCAGCCTTACGTTCCCTGCGTATGCCCGACGACGACGAGCGCCACCGGCGTCGAACCGGATCCCTCGATGGTCAGAGCGAACTCCAACTCCCAGGCGTCCGCGTCCTGATCGTGGATGATCGCCGGAAGCGCGCTGCTGTCAGGAGGGCCCCAAACTCCAGACCGAAGGGTGTTTTGTGCCGGTGGTTTTGGCGCTCAGATTGGCCGTTTGGTCGAATGTCAGCGCGGCCGGATCGGCATCTGCTGCCGCTGGACTGGCGAGAACAAAATCGCGCTGTGGCGCCATGCCCATGTGATTGCCATCCGTGGGGATCAGGGCGTAGCGCAGCGTGTACACGCCGGGGTGGATGTGCTGCTGGCGGTAATCGATCGCCTCGGCGGGAAACTGAATTACGCCAATCAGTGTTCCCGTCGCGAGTTGTCCGAACGACACGCCAAGTTCCGTGTCCGGCGTGGCCGCCGCGGGCACGGATTTGCGCAACCAGACTTCGCAGAGCACGCCGTTCGGTCCAGTCACCTTGAGGACGTTGCCGCCGAGCATGGCTTGCACCGTGGGAGAGAGTCCGGCCGGCGGCGCGTCGGTGGTCTTCTCAACTTTGTAACCTTGCGCGGCAGCAGGGCGTACCGCGGCCATCAGGAGGACTAACAGAGGCAATGCGGCAGGCAAAATGGCGGCCAGTCTTCGAGCGAGTCTCATGAGTATTCCTCTTGTGAAATTAAGATTCCCCCACCCGATTCGATGCGAAAGGTCTCAGCCCCCGCGTCCCGGCAAGCGCCGGGCATTGCCGACAAAAACGGGCTGACCCGCGAAGGGCAGCCCGTTTCAAACTCCCGAGATCGACTCTGCCTGCTTGCTGGTGGAACGAGGCGCGAGCGGGCGGAGAATTTCAATCTGCGAAAAATCCGACAAACGAGCCGCGCCGTCCGGATTCATCCCAATTGATGCCGAGTGCCGAGCCTTGATAACTGCTTTCGGACGAAACGGCCGGCATGGAATGCGTCAGATGTGACGCCAGTGGCGGATAGAAGACTTCTTCGTTATGGCAAATCATGTCGCCTTCCACCACCGCGCGCGTAGTGAGTTTCACCTGGTCGCCGGCCGTCAGCGCTGCGAAACTGTGCTGGCTGCCAATCTGAAACGAGACCGGCAGCGCTTCCACGCCGACAACGTCGGCAAGCAGCGCGCCCGCTTGGGCTTGGGCGAAGCCTTCGAGCGCGGCGCGTTGCTCTTCATTCGCCTGCTCGTCCACGATCAGAAGAGCCTTCGCCGGCAACGGATTTTCGTACGGATCGCCGAGCGTGCCGCTTGCGCGAACCACCGCAATCACGCTTAACCCATCGAGCGGGACATTGTTCCAGGTTCCCTGTTGAATGTGCCAGGCCAGGATCGCTTCATGCCCGGAGAGATTGACTTCTGAATTAGCGAAGCACGGACCGGTGTATACGTCCGCGTCGCGTGATTCCAAGTATTGACCGTAAATATGCGGGCCAGCCTGCGGAGCCGCGTGCGCGGCAACGCTTCCGGCGAGCAATAGGATTCCTAACAAGGAGATAGATTTCATGGGCGCCTCCAGCGGGGTGCAGCTAAATGTTCTCACAGCGAGCACGCGGAATCAAACGACCTGCTGCAATGCGGTGCGTCCCGCCTAAGCCGTCTCGCAGCAGCTTCGTCCGGGCCGGCACGCGCCGGCGTCGGCGTGCGCTCCATCCGGTCCGAGGATGGACTGCGTGATGGCGCACCAGAACGGCCCTTTCGGTTCTTGGTCGGGAAACGGAGTGGTAGGATTCGGGACCACGGATTCATGGAACATCGTCTTGGTGCGCAGGCAGTTGCAGACCTGGCCGCCTTCGATCAATACACGCAGCGTCGGCATCGTTAAGCTCCTTGCTGGACAGCCGCCAGCAGCGCGCGCTTCACCGCGATACGCGCCAGTTGGACCTTATATGCGTTCCCACTCAGCGGCTTCGCGCCTTCGATGGCCGCAGTGCCTGCGTCCGCCGCGAGATCTTCCGTGATTGCGTGGCCCGTCACGACGCGCTTCGGCCGCAGGCGCATGCCACGGCACGGGCGCCACGTGACCCAGGACGATGTGCGCTGAACGCACGGTGCCGCCATGCATTTTCAGCGCCACTGACGCCGTTGCCAGCGGCCAGTCCAGCGCTTCCCTCTGGCGAATTTCGTATGTGGCGGTCTTCATCCCTCGCGACGCCGCGGGAATCGTGATGTGAGTCAGCACTTCTTTCGGCATCAGGGCGATTTCGCGTTCCGAGGCCGTCTTCGGCGTCCTGAAGAAGCTCGCGGCCGGGACAATGCGCGCCGCGGACGCGCCAGTGAGATGCACGCTCGCGCCCAGCGCCACCAGCGCCGGCCCGAGGCTCGACGGGCTCACAAAATAGGCCGGCCCGGCATTGCCGAAAATTGCGTGGTAACGATTGTCGCCGCCGGGCACAAGCGACTTCTTGTCCGCGTCGAGCGCCAGCAAACCGTACCCGCCGCGAAAATACCAGCAGCGCGGCCGCTGGCACAGGTCCCCGCCGACCGTGCCCATGTTGCGAATCTGGGGGCTGGTGATTCCCGCGGCAGCCTGCGAGAGAGCGGCGAATTCGCTCTGGATATGAGCGTTTGACAGCAACTCCTCCAAGCTTACGAGCGCGCCGATTTTCGTCTCGGTCTTGCCGGCGTCGATTCCTCCCAGCGCGGCGATCCCCTTGATGTTCACCACGCGCTTCGGGTGAACCACGTAATCCTTCATCAAGCCCAACAAATCGGTGCCGCCCGCCAGAATCTCGGCGTCGGCCCAACCGGGACCCAGCAACGCCACCGCGTCCTTGACGCTTTCCGGATGCGCATACTCAAATGCTTGCATGACTGGGAAGCCTCCTCTTCATCTTCACTGGCCCGCGCTTCAAATCCCTCTAAACTCTGCTCAGGGCCGCCAGCACGTTCGCCGGGGTGAGCGGCAATTCCGGCACCCGCGCGCCGATAGCGTTCGCTACGGCGTTCGAGAGCACCGCGCCGGGCGATATCGTCGGCGGCTCGCCCAATCCGATTGGGCCGCGCTCGTCGTAGCCGGGCCCGGTCATGAAGTGGCAAACCAGCTCACCGATATCATTGATCCCCGCTAGCTTGTAAAACTCCATGTTGGGGTTCAGGCATATGCCGGTCTGTTGATCCATTAACTTTTCTTCGTACAACGCGTACGTGACGCCCATAATCATCGCGCCGTAGACCTGGCTTTCGGCTGTCTTCAAGTCCATCACCAGGCCGATGTCTTGCACGGCGACCATCTTTTCCACTTTGACGATGCCCGTCTCGACGTCTACGGACACTTCGGCCATTTGCACGCCGCCTACGCCCGAGGAGATCAAGTCGCGCGACGTCTGGCCCGTGGCAGTGATCGGCGTACCGGCAAGTTTCGCGCAGGCCGACTTCCAATCGATGCTGCGCGAAGGATCGCCCTTCACCTGAATGCGTCCGCCCACTGCTTCCAGGTCGTCCACCGCAGCATTCAGCGACGGTGCCACCTTCGCAAGCAGTTCATTCAGTGCGTTCGTCGCCGCGCGCCGCGTCGAGGAGCTGACCCCGCCTACGGTGGTCGAGCCGCCCGAAGGTCCCGAAGCCGGGTACTTGCTGTCGCCGATATTCGCCGTCACACCCTCGATCGGGAGCCCCATGGTTTCGGCCGCGACGATGGTCACCACCGTTCGCGTTCCCACGCCCAGGTCCTGCGTCCCGAGCGACACCGTCACGGAGCCGTCCGGTTGAATCACGCACTGGCAATTACTCGGCCCGCCCCCGCCGCCCCAGGTATGGAGCGATACGCCCACGCCGCGCTTGATATGGCCCGGCCTCTTATCGCCTCTGGGATGCCACTTCGATTTCCAGTCCATCAATTCGGCCGCTTTGTCGAGTTCCGCGGCGTAGTCTTGCGCTCGACCGTTCGTCGTGAGGTTGAGATTTTTCTTCAGGAACTCCACCGGGTCCATTCCCAGCTTGTCCGCAAGGTCGTCGAGCGCGCAAAGTGTGAGGGCGCACAACTGCGGGTGATTGGGCGCGCGCCATGCCCGAGTGGGGCCCATATTGATGAGCACGGCCGTGTAAGCCGTCCTTCTGTTCGGTGGAATGATCACGTAGGGCAGTTGTGGAGGCGCAGCCGCAGCTGTGCCGTTGTTGCCCCAGGTGTCCGAATCCCACACCGTCAGCGTGCCGTCTTTCTTGGCGCCGACGCGTATTTTCGCGTGCATCGAAGGCCGCGCGCCCGCGACCATTAATTCGTGGTCGCGTTCGAGCAGCATCTTCACCGCTTTCCCGGTCTTCTTCGAGAGTTGCGCGCACGCCAAGCCCCAGGTATCGGACTGAAATTTGCTCCCGAAGCCGCCGCCCATCACCGGCGTGATCACTTCGATGTTCGACGCCGACACGTTGATGCCATTGTGGCCGAGCGCAGTCGAGAGGTCGCCGCCGATCGCGCTCACGCCCTGCGTCGAGGCCCAGACCGTCAAATTATCGCCCGTCCATTCCGCTGCAAGGCCGTGCGATTCGAGACAGCAGTGCGTGATCACGGGGACTCCATACGTTCCCTCGTGGACGACGTCCGCCTCCTTGAACGCTGCGTCCGGATCGCCCGCCTTGACCTCGCCCGTCACCTTCGTGAAATCCGCCCCCGCTTTGCTTGGTTCGACTTCCTGCGCCAGGAACGGCAGCGGCGTGTACGTCGCCTTCACCGCGCGGACGGCGTCTCGCGCCTGTTCTTCGGTGTCCGCGGCAATAGCCAGGATTTCCTGGCCGACCCACATCACTTCTACGCCCGGCTGCAGGATCAACTGCACGCCCCTCACGCCCGGCATCTTCTCGGCGACGCTCGTGTCAATCGCCTCGATCTTGGCGTGCGGGTGCGGGGAGAGCACCATCTTCCCGTAAAGCATTCCCGGCCGGTTGATGTCGAACGAGTATTTCGCGCGTCCCGAAGACTTCCACGGCCCGTCAATGCGCGAAATGCTCTTCCCAATCAGAGTTCGCTTTTCGGCCGGTGGCCAGTGATAATCCGCCATCACGCACCTCCCTCGGAAAGCGGCATGTGCCCTCCACCTGCCTGGACCACCGCGCGCCGCACGCCCATGTAGGTTCCGCAGCGGCAGAGGTTGCCGCCGAGCGCCGACTTCACCTCATCGTAGGTGGGATGCGGATGACCATCGAGGTACGCCTTCGCCGCCATCACGAATCCCGGCGTGCAGAAGCCGCACTGTTGTCCGTCGTGGTCCACGAACGCTTGCGAGAGCGGGTGCAGTTGCCCCTCCGGCGCCAGGCCTTCGATCGTCCGAATGTCCGCGCCGGATTGCGCCGCGTCGACCCCAAGCACCGTGCAGGAGTAGACGGCCTTGCCGTTCACGATCACCGTGCACGCGCCGCAGGTGCCGCGGTCGCACACTCGCTTCGCGCCGGTCATGTCGAGGCGGTCGCGAAGGGCGTCGAGAAGGGTCACGCGCGGCTCGACGCTCAACTTCTTCTCTTCGCCGTTCACGCGCAACGTGATCGCCACCTCGCCCGGTCCGATGACCTTTCCGCGCGGCGGATTGTCCTCCGCCGGGGCCGCTTCGGCTTGCTTTGGAAGCAGGGCCTCGCCGGCCAGCACACCAGCGGCGGACACCGCGACGCTCGTCCCGCCGATCAGCTTGACGAACGCGCGCCTTCCCAGCGCTTTCTTCTCTTTCGGGTTTTCGAATTCGTTCTCGTGGGTCTTATCCCGTTTGGGCATGCCCACCTCCTGGAGAAACGGCTATGTGAGTCTGCGGATGCCGAGGCAAGACTGCTGGCGAAACATGGCTCCCCTGCAAATCATCCCGCCATGTGGCCGTCATTCTACCCCTGCCTGCTGAAAAATGTGAAGTCCCTTCGCGCCCTGGGCTATCATTCGCCCCTGATGTCCGAAAAGCCTGTCACCGGGCGCGACCCCCTGGCGGCTCTCCCCGAGCGCTGCCTCGCATCCCTGTACGCGCGCTCCGGTGCCGCCCGCTGGAGACTCAGCCGCGAGTTGTTTGATGAATCGTTGCGGTCGTGCGTTGCACATTTTTTTTCGGGTGTTGCAGGGCGTCCCGCGGCCGGGGGATCTGCGGAGATCGAACGCCATCTCGAGAGTCTTCGCCTGGAGGACTTGGCGCTCGCTTCCGCCTGTGCCGCGGGCCTCGAACCCGCCTGGGAACATTTTGTCTCGCACTATCGCGAGGACCTCTACGCTGCGGCGCGCGCCATCCTCGGCTCCGCGCGCGATCCCGAGCGCGCCCGCGAGCTTGCCGACTCGCTTTACGCCGAACTCTATGGACTCGAAGGCGCCGGAGGTGCGCGCAGGAAGCCGCTCTTCGTTTACTTTCACGGCCGCAGCAGCCTCGCCACATGGTTGCGGGCCGTGCTCGCCCAGCGCCACGTGGATTCCATTCGCGCCGGCCGCCGCGTCGTTTCTCTCGAAGATTCGCTCGAGCGGAAGGAAGGCCCCGGAGTTCGGGCGCCGCGTTCCTCCACGCCCGATCCCGACCGCGCGCGATATCTGCCGTCGCTACACGCAGCCCTGGGCGACGCCCTCGCGCTTCTTGCGTCGCGCGACCGCGCACTCCTGCGGTCGTACTACGTGGAGGCGCGCACGCTCGCGGAAATCGGCCGCAGCCTGGGCGAGCATGAGTCCACCGTCTCGCGCCAGCTCGAACGCTGCAGGCGCGAACTGCGTGCCCGCGTCGAGCGGCTGCTTTTGGACGGCGCGCCAGCGAAGGAGGGTTGCGCCGCGCGGCCGGGACTCAATCCGACGCAAGTGGATCTCTGCTTCGACTACGCGCTCGATGATTGGCCGTTCGATCTGTCGCGTTCGCTCGACCCCGCCGCGCCCGGCAAACCCGGCCAGAAGTCCGAGCCGCCTTGATGGCGCTTGCAGAAAAGCAGGAGAGAGAATCGCGGAGAATCGTGCAAAGAATCGCTGGCGCAACGTTCTAAGATGGAGGAAGGTTAGCTCAATGGATTCACGAGATCGCGATCGGGCTCGCAACGCGCGCAGGGACCGGGCGCTCGAACGCATCCTCCCCGGCGCGTTGGCTGGGGAAGCTGGCGGCGCGAGCGGCGCATTGCCGGGAGGGCCTTGCCCGGACGCCGAAATCCTCGCCGCGTTCTACGAGCGATCGCTCGAGGTCTCCGAGATGTCGCACTGGCGCGCGCATTTCGCAACGTGTCGCCGCTGCCAGTTGTCGCTCGCCGCGCTCGCCGCCTCGGACCCGCGCCCGCTTACGGAAAAAGAGGTCGAGCAACTGGGCCGGCTTGTGGCGGACGCGACCGTGCCGCGGCTCGCCGGGGAACCGCCCGTGCGCGCGACGCCGCGGAAGGTGAAATGGCCGTGGTTCCTCGATCCGCGCGCGCTCGCGCCGATGGCCGCCGCGGCCGCGCTCGTCGCGGCGATCGGCTTCTCGATTCGCACGCAGCGCGTTGGGAAGCCGCTCGAATCGCAAAATCAAAATTTGCCCCAATCGGCGATTGTCGCCGAAAATCGCGCCGCGCCCGCCGCGCCCGCGCCTCAGATCCTCCCGCCGCAGCCGGCTGAGTCACGCGGCGCAGCGTCTTCGGCGAGCAAGAAAACCTCGCCATCACAGGTTGCCGTGCCTCCGACCGCCGCGGACAAATACGCCGCCGGGATTACGGCTCAGCGCGAACAATTGCGCAGCGAATCCGAATCTCCAGCGGCCGCACCTCCGCCGCGCGCCGAGCCCGCTGCCACGCCGCCGCCCGCCGTGCTCACTGCGGCTCCGCCACTGCCTCCTGAGTCTGCCCCGGCGGAGGCGACGGACCGCGCCGCAGCCGAAAGCGGTGCCGCTCCAACCGGGAGTGGCGGCGCTGTTGCGGAGAATGCTGCGGGTGGCCCTGCTGCGCCTGCGGCACCGGCTCCCGCCGAAGGCCGCGCCGCCTCTTCACATATTCGGCGGGAAAACGGTACTTTCCTTAAAGAGAACTCCGAGGCCCCCGCCGTAGCCGCCGAGGGCAAGCTCGTGGCAGGGAATGCGCCCGGATACTTCAGCGCGACTTCTCCGGATGGGCAAACGCAGTGGCGCTTCGGCCGCCGCGGCCTCATCGAGCACACCACGAACGCGAGCGCTTCGGCAGCTGACCAAATCTGGACGCGGCAGAAGAGTCCGCTGCGAGTGGACTTGCTGGCAGGTTCCGCGCCCTCGGCGACGGCCTGCTGGATCGTCGGCCGCACCGGAGCGATTCTTCGCACCACAGACGGCGCCGCGTGGCAGGTGATTCCGTCGCCCGCGTCCGCGGCGCACGACGGCATCGCTCCGGATTGGGTTTCCGTCTCCGCGCGCGACGCTAATTCCGCCACCATCACCTCCGTCGACGGCCGCGTCTTTTCCACGTCCGACGCCGGCCGGACCTGGCAACCGCAGTAAGCTTTGGCATTTCTTTCGTTCCCGCCGCTCCGAACGCGGGAAACGATCGAGAGGTGAGAAGGACAAATGCAGAGCTACCGCTGCTGCGAGGCTCGTCTTAGCCGCGGAGAATGGAGCGTGTAGGCCGCGCAAGCCTTCCTAGCCGGCCGAGGCCCGGACGAACAACCGGACTCACTTCTTGCCCGCGAGGATGGCTTCAACTTGGCGCAAATGATTTAGGTCGTGCCCGGCCATCATTTTTGCGATGTGCTCGAGGGATTCTTCCCCGCGCTCGGCGTGCATGCCGAAGTGTTTCCACTGCTCGGGCGCAAGCGATTTGTATAACGCCAGATTTGCTTCGCGGACGGCGCGGAACTGCTCAATCGATTTGCGCGCGTCGCGCTTCACATAGTTTCCCGCTGCGGCCCACGCGTCCTGATCGAACGACTGAATGGGCGTTCCCGGCGCGCCCAGAATCGAGCGCACGCGCCAGCCCACCACGATTTCCGTGTCCGCGAGATGCGCGACGATTTCCGCCACCGACCATTTTCCCGGCGCAGGCCGTTTCCGCAATTTCGAGGCTGATGCGCCCTTCATCAATTGCTGAAGCCTCTTCGCTGTCGCCGCCTGCACTTTCAGCGCGTTCATCCCCTCGGCGTTGCCCAGTATCCGCTTTGTGTACTCCTGTGGTGTTTCCTTCATGATGTGAGCTCCCATCCCACCCTAAATCTCAGACATTAAATATTGTCGATGGGGGAGGTCATATTAGCACTCCTTGAGCGTGAGGCGTGCAGTCTCGGGGAGAGCCTTCACCCCTGGGGCCGTGAGCTCAGCAGGGAGACGATGCAAGAAATCTCCGCATCGCCGTTCAAACCTCTGTAATCTACTTGACCACGGAGGCGGAACATGAATCGCTCATCCTTACCTACATCCACTTTGCGGGGGCGCCTGGGATTGGCGCTGCTGGTTGCGGCGCTGATCGCGGTCCCTTGGTTACATCGTCCGGTGACGGTTGCCGCCGATTCTGCGACTGGGGCAGGCGGAAACCAAACGACACCGGCGGGGCAGGTCACTGCCGGCAACACCACTACGACTGCCACTACGACGGCGAGCGATCAAACCGATCTCGCCGTCACGGTGTACAACCAGGATTTGGCGCTGGTGCGCGATGTCCGGCAGATCAATTTGGCCGCGGGCGAATCGGAATTGCGGTTCATGGACATCGCGGCTTCGATCAATCCGGCTACCGTGCATTTTCGTTCGCTGGCCGATCCCGGCAAGCTGAACGTGCTCGAACAGGACTATGAATACGACTTGCTCGATCCCGCAAAGTTGCTGCAGAAATATGTCGGGCGCGAAGTCACGCTGCTGCGTCCCATCCAGGACAATGGCTCGACGCGCTGGGAGGAAATTCACGCCACGCTGCTCGCGGACAACGGCGGGCCGGTGTGGAAAGTTGGGAACGAAATCGTCACCGGAATGACGGCCGACAGCTATCGCTTCCCCGAATTGCCGGGGAATCTCTACGAGCGGCCGACGCTGCTGTGGCAACTTGAGAATCACGGCGCGGCGCGGCAGACCGTCGAGGCCTCTTACCTCACGACGAATCTTTCCTGGAGCGCGGACTACGTGCTCACCGTCGGGCGCGATGATTCTTCCGCAGATCTCGATGGCTGGGTGACGCTCATCAACAACAGCGGCGCCGCGTTCAACAATGCGCGGCTGCAATTGGTGGCGGGCGACGTGCATCGCGCGACTCCCCCGCCAAGGGCGCAATTCGAGGCGATGGCGATGCCATCGGCTGCCCCGGCGGCGGCGCCCTTCGCGCAGGAATCGTTTTCGGAATATCACCTCTACACGCTTGGCCGGCGCACTTCGATTCAGGACAAAGAGACCAAGCAAATCAGCCTGTTGAGCGCTTCTGCGATTCCAGTGGAGAAAGAGTACGTCGTAAACGGGCAGAACTATTATTTTCGTTCCGCGCAGCAGCCCGGCGCGCCCATCAAAGATGCGGTCCAGGTCTATTACAAGTTTCAGAACTCGGAGAAATCGAGTCTCGGCATGCCGCTTCCGGCGGGAACCGTGCGCGTGTACCAAGCCGATTCGCACGGCGGCGTTCTGTTCATCGGCGAAGACAATATTGACCACACGCCAAAAGACGAATCCGTCCGGCTGCACATCGGCAACGCGTTTGACATCGTCGCCGAGCGCAAGCAGACGGACTTCCAGCGCATCTCCGATCGCGTGTACGAAATGGAGTACGAGATCACGCTGCGCAACCACAAGGACGCGCCCATTACGGTGGAAGTGAACGAGCCGATTGGCGGCGACTGGCAGATGCTCAGCTCGACGTACAAGGCGGCCAAGACGGCGGCGTTCGCGGCGCAATTTGAAGTGCCCGTCGAGAAGGACGGGACTTCGGTGCTGCGGTATCGCGTGCGCGTACACTGGTAGCAAGCGCCCCGGGCGCCGCAAGTGCGGCGCCCGGGAGTGGCCGGTGATGAGCGGCGAGGCTACTGGCCTTTCACGTTGTCGAGGAAGAATTGCGTCATCAGGTTGAAGAGTTGAATGCGCGCGGCGGTATCGCCGAGATGATGGCCCAGCCCGCCGTAGATTTGGTACTCCACATTCTTCCCGGCGCTCACGAATCTGTCGGCGAGCGCGACCGTCTGGCCGAAGTGGACGTTGTCGTCCGCGGTGCCGTGGGCGATGAGTAGTTTGCCTTCGAGCTGCGCCGCTTTGTCGAGCACGCCGCCCGCGCTGTAGCCGTCGGGATCGTCTTGCGGCGTTCCCATGTAGCGCTCGGTGTAGATCGTGTCGTAGAGATGCCAGTCCGTCACCGGGGCGAGCGCAACGCCGGCGCGATAAACGCCCGGCGCGTTCAGCATGAGGTAACACGTCATGTATCCGCCGAAGCTGCCGCCCCAGATTCCCATGCGCGAGGTGTCCGCCCAGGGCTGCTGCTTCAGCCACGCAACACCCGCGAGCTGATCGGCCATTTCGACGGAGCCGAACTTGTGCCAGATAGGCGTCTCGAACGCGTGGCCGCGCCCGCTCTGCCCGCGATTGTCCAGCGTGAGGACCACGAATCCTTTCTGCGCCATCAATTCGTGCCACAATTTGAATTGCCATTGCACGCCTTCGTCCCAACCGTCGAGAACCTCCTGCACGCCCGGGCCGCCGTAATAGTGGATCAGCACAGGATATTTTTTCGCAGGATCGAAGTTCGGCGGTTTGATCAGGGAAGCGTAGAGCGGCGTGCCGTCCGCGCCGGGCAGCGTGAAGAATTCGACGGGAGAAAGATGATACGCGACAAGTTCGGGAACGTGATTTTCATTGAGCGTGATTTCGGGCGTGCCGTCGGCATGGACGAGCACCTGCCGCGGCGGCGTGTTTGCGTCGGAATACGTATCCACGAAATGTGCAGCCGAGCGCGGCGCGAACAGTACGGCGTGCGTGCCGGGAAGAGTCGTGAGCGGCTCGGGATCTTCGCCCTGGAGTGAAACGCGATAGAGCTGCCGCTCGATCGGACTCTTTTGCGTGGAAGTGAAGTAGACAAATTGTCCGCCCTGGTCCACGCCATCGACCGTTTCCACTTCCCAATCTCCGTGCGTCAGTTGCTTCAGCATCTTTCCGGTAACGTCATAGAGATACAGGTGGCGGAATCCGGTGCGCTCGCTGGACCAGAGGAAGCGATGATCGTCGGAGAAGAAGAAAAGAATGTCGGAGAGATTGAGCCAGTACGTATCCTGCTCGGTGAGGATTGTATCGGCGTTGCCCGTTGCGGCGTCGGCGAACAGCAGATCGAGGCGCGTCTGTGCGCGGTTCAATCGCTCGATCGCGACGCGCTTCGAATCGGGCAACCACTGGACGCGCGCGAGCAGAACCGAAGAATCCGCGCCGGTGTTCAGCCAGCGCGGCGCGCCGCCGGAGATCGCGGCTACGCCGGCTTTCGCGATGGGATTCGGATCGCCTGCCGCGGGATATCGCTCGTACACCGCCCTGCCGCGCGGATCGGTCTGGTCCACCAGCGGATAGCGGTTCACGGGGCGCTCGTCGAGTTGGAGGAACGCAATCGCTGAAGAGTCCGGCGACCACCAGTAGGCCGTATGGAGATCGAGCTCTTCGGGATAGACCCAATCCAGCTCGCCATTGCGCAACTCTTCGCGGCCGCCGCGAGTGAGGGGACGCGCTGCGCCGGTGGCAACGCTTGCGATCCAGAACGTCGTGATCGCGGAGGAAACTCACCCACTTGCCGTCAGGCGAAATTTTCGGGTCGTCGAGATCGGACCAGTCCTGGCCGCTTTTCGCGGGGAGCGCGCGAACGATCGTGCGGCTGGATTGCGTTGCGAGGTCGTACCAATCGAGTTCGGAAGCGGAGGCGAACAGCAGCGCGGAGCCGTCGGGGGCCCAGAAGTAAGCAGCGGGTGCAACGCGGCCCAGGCCGGTTTGCACGCCGCGGGAAATGGCTGGATGAAGAAGCTTGGCGAGAGGCTCGGCCGCGATGAGCACCTGCTGTTTGCCGCTCTCCGCATCGACAATCCAGAGCTCGGTGCGCGGGCCTGCGGAGGTTTCGTCCGTGCGCAAGTAGGTGAGCTTCCTGCCGTCGGGACGCCACGCCAGCGCATCGAGTTGCGCGCCGGCGAGCGAGGGGGCGCTGTAGATTCGCTCGACGGTGAGCGGCGCCGGTTCCTGCGCGCGCGCAAGCATGCAAAACGAAAACGCAAGCGTGAGCGCGCTGATTGCGAGTCTCACACGAGCTGTTGAGGGGTTTCGCCAAAGCATTGCAACCTCCAGATTTGTTGTCCCGCGAGAGCGCAATCGCTCCGCGGCGACGGGCACGGCAATTTTCTTTTCGAGCCGAAAAGATCCAGTACTCTACCGGTGGCGCGCGCGACGCGAGTTCGTCTTGCGCTTCGGAGCAGCGGGAGAGGAAATAATCGCTTCCGCTTCGATTTCGACCAGCATCTCGGGCACGACGAGCCGGCGAACTTCGACCATGGCCGTCGCGGGACGAATCGCTCCGAAGACCGCGCCGTGCGCCCGGCCGATGGCTTCCCACTGCGAGATGTCCGTCACGTAGATGCGCGTGCGCACGACGTCCTCGAGGCGCGCCCCCGCTTTGCGCAGCGCGGATTCGACATTGCGCAGCGCCTGCCTGGCTTGGGCGCCCGCGTCTCCAACGCCGACCACGGTTCCGTCCTCTGAGGTCGCCGTGGTGCCGGAGACGTGCACGACGTTACCCACGCGCACCGCGCGCGAATAGCCGATAATTGGTTCCCAGGGTGTTCCGGTTGAAATGTTCCGCCGCTGCATGGCTCCTCCCGAGTGGAGAAGGGGAGTATGCCACAGAGCGCAGCAGCGGGGAGTTTTCCGCGTATTGCCGCGCGCGCACCTGCGGGGCGCTGCCCGGGCCGGGACAGTTGGCGCGTGATACACTTCAGGAGATTTCGCCGGCGCGTTTCTTGCCGGCCAGATTTGGGCTCTTCGAAACTGCGAGCGAGACGATGAAGTGCAACAACATTCTCGAAGCAATCGGCCACACGCCTCTGGTGCGTCTGAACCGTCTGGCGCGCGACTGCCAGGCCGAGCTGTACGTCAAAGTGGATTACATGAATCCGGGCGGCTCCATGAAGGACCGCATCGGGATCTGGATGATTGATGATGCCGAGCGAAAAGGACTGTTGAAACCGGGCGGCACCATCATCGAAGGAACTTCCGGCAACACCGGCATCGGCCTCGCGCTGGTGGCGGCGGTGCGTGGCTACAAGATTGTGTTCACGACGACCGACAAGCAGTCCAAGGAAAAAGTGGATCAGCTCAAAGCGCTGGGCGCCGAGGTGATCGTGTGCCCGACGGCGGTCGAGCCGGAGGACCCGCGAAGCTACTATTCGGTTGCGAAGAAATTGGCCGCCGAAATTCCGAACTCCTACTACCCGAACCAGTACGACAACCCCATGAATCCCGACGCGCACTACCACACGACGGGCCCGGAAATCTGGGAAGACACTGAGGGACAAATCACCCACTTCGTGTGCGGGATCGGGACGGGCGGGACTGCCAGCGGCGTCGGACGTTACCTGAAAGAGAAGAATCCGTCGGTGCGCATCATCGGGGTGGACCCGATCGGCTCGTTGTACTACGAATATTTCAAGACCGGCAATGTTGGCAAGGCCAGGACTTACGTGGTCGAGGGAATCGGGGAGGACATCTTTCCTTCGACAATGGATTTCAAGATCCTCGACGATATCCTCCAGGTGAACGATCAGGAATGTTTCGTGTGGGCGCGGAGGCTCGCGAAGCAGGAAGGCATTTTTACAGGCGGATCGGGCGGGGGATGCGTCTCCGCGGCCATCCGGTTGGCGCGCGAACTGCCGCGCGGCAATTTAGTGGTGGCGTTTCTGCCGGACACGGGCACGCGGTATTTGAGCAAGATCTACAGCGACGAATGGATCCGCGAGCGCGGCTACGTGGACGCGGAACTTTCCCTCACGGCCGAGGACGTGGTTCGCGCGAAGAATCTCCGCGGCAAGGAGCGCGAACTCCTGGTGGCGCGGCCCTACCAGACCGTGTTTCACGCGCTGCACACCATGCAGGAAGAGGACATCTCGCAATTGCCGGTTTTCGAGGAAGCCAATCCGATCGGGACAATTTTCGAGGACCAAATTTTGAATTTGGCGCTGCAAGGGAAGGACCTGCGCAAGCTGGTCATCCGGGAAGTGATGAGCAATCCGTTGCCGCAGGTGCCGCGCGAAGCCCCCGTCGAACGCGTCACTTATTTGCTGAGCCACGACAGCCCGGCGGTGTTCGTCGAGATGGCCCCGGGACATTACGATATCCTGACAAAGTACGACCTGATGGGCACGATCGCTGAACTGATGGAGAAGCAGCAACGCCGCTGACACGGCGGGCGATCTGTGCGCCGAGCTGCAGCCGCGGGCGGGGACGCGCGTTCGCGGTGGCGTTCCCGGAAATGAAACATGAAGATTGAAGAGTTCAATCAGCGGATGAATGACGCGGTCCTTGTCGCGGACGGGGCGATGGGGGCGTTCTTGCACGGGCTGGCGGGCCCGCAGCGCTCCTTCGAAGAATTGAGCGCGACCCAGCCGGAATTGATCTATCGCGTGCACCAGAGTTACATCGAAGCCGGCGCGCAGATCATCGAGACGAATACCTTCAGCGCGAACCGGCACAAGCTGGCCCCGCTCGGCCTCGCCGATCAGGTGGCGCGGCTGAATTCGGCCGGAGTGAAGATCGCGCGGGAAGCGCGGGACGCGGCCGCGCGGGAGGTACTTGTCGCGGGGTCGATCGGACCGTCGGGCGGGATCGGGCTCGGGCGATCTCTCTCGGACGAAGAGCTGCGGGCGGGGTTTCGCGAGCAGGCGGCGGCGCTCGAAGAGCGCGGCGTGGACCTTTTTGTTCTCGAGACGTTCGGCGATCTCGACGAAATCGTGGCCGCCATCGAAGCGATTCGCGCGTTCTCCAATTTGCCCATCATCGCCGAAATGACGTTTTCTGAAGAGGGCCAGACGCTCGGCGGCACGCGCGCCCGCGAGGTTTCGGAGAGGCTGGCGAAGCTCAACGTCCAGGCGATTGGTACGAACTGCACGCTGGGACCGCAACTCCTGCTGCCGATCCTCGAGGAATTTTCCGGGTGCGGGCTGCCGCTTTCGGCGATGCCGAATGCGGGGATTCCGCAGCGCGTTGGCGGCCGCATCGTCTATCCGCGCTCCTCGCCGGAGTATTTCGCCGAGTTCGCGCGCGAAGCGGCCGCGCTTGGCGCGCGCGTGGTGGGCGGTTGTTGCGGCACGACCCCCGAGCACATTCGCGCGGTTGCCGAGGCGGTGCGCGGCCTGCAGCCCGCGAGTGCGCCGCTGAGAGCCGCGGCCCGGGCGGAAGTCCCCGCGATGCCGCGCAGGGAAGTGTCGCGCGAGCCGGAAAGCGTTCTCTGGCGAAAAATTCACGCGGGTGAGTTCGTCGTCTCGGTGGAGATCGATCCGCCGAAGGGCATTCAACTCGAACGGACGTTCGAGCAAGTGGAGCGGATTCTCCATTCCGGCCACGTGGACGCGATCGATATCAACAGCGGTTCCATGGCGCGCGTCGGCATGGATGCGTTGCAACTCGCCGGAGCGCTGGCCGCTCGCGGCGTCGAGACGATTCCGCACGTCACCACGCGCGATCAGAATTTGATCGGCCTGCAAGCGGCGCTGCTGGGCTCCTGGGCCGTCGGCGGCGTGCGCAATGTCCTGGCTATTACCGGCGATCCGCCGTCGCTCGGCGATTATCCGGAATCGACCGGCGTCTACGAGATTGATTCCGTCGGGCTCATCCAGGTACTGGCGCGCCTGAACCAGGGGACCGATTGGGCCGGCAAGACACTCGGCGGCGCGACCAATTTCACGATCGGCGCGGCGCTCAATCCTGTGGCCGACGATCTCGACTATGAAATCGCCCGGTACCACGCCAAGGTCCAAGCGGGCGTGCACTTCTTCATGACGCAGCCGATCTTCGATCCCGCGCACTGGCAGGCATTCTGCAATCGCATTGGCGGCAAACCCGCCGTGCCCGTCCTGGTGGGCATCTGGCCGCTTACCAGTTACAAACTGGCGCTGCGCCTGAACAACGAAGTGCCGGGGATTATTATTCCGCAGGCCGTGCTCGAGGAGTTGGAAGCCGCGGGTGCCGAAGCGCGGCAGGTCGGTTTCAAACTGGCGCACCGGATGCTGGAGTGGGCGCGAACCGAACTCGCCGGGGCGTACCTGATTGCGCCGTTCAAGCGGTACGAAGACATTCTCGAGGTCTTCGCGTAAGCGCAGAAGAGTCCGCCGAACTGGATTCCCCGCCGGGGATTTGCCCTTCGTGGTTGGCGGGCGAACCCGCTCAAAAAAAGAAGAAACGCTTGCGGCGGCGTTGGCCGCGGCCCACGGACGGCTCCGGCTGCTCGGGCTCGTACGGCAGTGGCCGGCCTTCGTACGCCGCGAGCGGATTATCCCGGAATAACGCCTGGGCGATTGCTTCTCCGCGCAACGACACCGTCTTCTCGTAGGCTTCTTTCAAGCGCAAGGGACGCCCGGTGAGGTTGTGGGCGTCGCTGGCGAAAAAATGGATGCGGTCCTCGGCAAGCCATTTTTCGACCAGGCGCACCGTTCGCTCCCCGAACCGGCCAAGCAGCGAGCCCGCCGTGATCTGCACGAAACACCCCTGATGCAGCCAGCGATAGAGCCGCTCGGGCTGGCTGCGGATCAAGCCGTTGCGCTCGGGGTGCGTGATGATGGGGGACAGCCCCTCGAGTTGAAGGTGATGCAGCGTGTCGTCCATCGTGGGCGGAATCGCGAAATCGGCCAGCTCGACCAACAAATACTGCTTTTGATTGATGGTGTACCTCTGGGGATTTTGATGAACGTCCCGAAGGTTCTCGTAGCTCAAGTGAAAATCGCAGCCCGTGGCCAGTTGGAGGCGGTCGCCGACGAGCCGCTGAAGGTCATCCCGCCGCTGGCTCGCCAATTCGGGATTAAAGTGAAACTTGTCGTTGGCGTGGGGCGTGCCGACGACGTGCGTGATGCCGTCTTCGATCGCCATTTCCGCCATCTTCAAAGAGTCTTCGAGGGAGTCGGGGCCGTCGTCCAGGCCGGCGAGAATATGACAATGAATGTCGACCATCGTTGGAAGCGAAGATACCTGAAGGAATAGCCACAGACAACACAGAACGGCAATGCAGTACACCCCCGGCGGCCTCCGCAGATCACTGGAACGCTGTTTGCAAGCGACGCATCGAAGCTCGCGCCCGATTGAATCGGCGAGCAGATCGCAATGAATGTGCTGCAATGCGGCGGTCGCGCGGAAACCAAGAGCACGTCGGGCCCTGGCTGCGGAGGCAAGTTCCTTACTTCCACCAAGCCGCTATGGCTTGCGCGGCGCCGAGGACGAACAGCAGCCCGGCGAACGCAAATCGCATCCGGTCCGGCGAGAGCTTCTGCGCCAGCCAGCTTCCGAGGAATCCGCCGAGGAAAACGCCGGGCATGAGAAGCAAGCCGAACGTCCAGGCAACTTCATGGGCGTGGGCGTAGTTGAGGAAACCCAGGAGTCCCGTCGGCGGCACGAGCGCAATCAGGCTGGTTCCCTGCGCCTTGTGCTGGTCGAAGGCAAACAGCAGCACCAGCAACGGCACGAGGAGGATTCCTCCGCCGAGACCGAACATCCCGCCCAGCACGCCCACGCCGCACGCGACCAGAAGGATCGCGGCCCAGCGGACATGTTTCCTATGCACGCTGCGCCTCCGAGGAGCCCTTCGCGTGATGGCGCCGCCAGAGAAGCACGGCCGCAATCATCTGGAACAATCCGAACAGCCCGCGAAGATATCGCGATGCCATGCCGATGGCCATGACGCTGCCGAAATAGCCGCCCAGCAGAAATCCCAGAGCGCAGAGAATGCCCGCCGCGACGTCCACTTCCTTCCGCTTCCAGTAGATGAGCAGCGCGCCGAGGCCCAGCGGCGGCAATTGCATCAGCAGCGAAGTTCCTTGCGCCACGTGCTGATCGAAATGAAGCACGTAAACCATGGTCGGCACGAGGACGACGCCTCCGCCGACGCCGAGAAATCCCACAAGGATTCCGACGATTCCGCCGAGAACGATCGCAATCAGATGCATGGCCGGTGCGCGAAGGCCATCTTGCGGCAAATCGCGCGCGCCCGGCAACTGGAATCCTCGGTGCCGCCCACACGAAAGCCAATTGCGTACGAATGGCTCTCTGGCGGAAGCCAGTCAGTAGCACGAGTGCGAACGCCGCGAGCCCCGGAGGAGTGTGCGTGAGAACGTAAGGATTGAGTCAGGGCAAGACTTCACAGGGTGCTGACAAACATCCGACGTTGTCATTCCGAGGGCGGTCTTTGCCCGAGGAATCTGCTTTTTCCCTGTATTGTGGCGCAGAGCAGATTCCTTGCTCCGCTTGCCAGCAGGCTCGGGGTAGGCAAAACGACTCCGTGCGAGCCCCGGAGGGGCGACACAAATCAAAACACAACCCATCATTTCGGAGTGTCGGGGAATCGAAGGCGCATTAATTACCGACGCGCACTCCTGTAACTGAACAATTTATGGCATTCTTTCCGCAAAAAACCGCCGATGACCGGAATGCGATGATTGCCCTTCTCGAACACCAATCGGCAGGGGATGAGACACGCGCGCCACTTGTATTCTTCCGTGCCGTGCTTACGGCCATAAGCGGCAATGTCCTCTTGGGAAACGCCGTAGACCACCGCGCCGATTCGGGACCACACGCACGCCCCCGCGCACATGGCGCACGGCTCGTGCGTCGAGTAGAGAACGAAATCGAACAGGTAGCGGCCGTACCCGCTCGATACGTACTTCAGCGTTTCCAATTCGACGTGCTTGATGCTCGATCCCGAAGTCTTCACTCGGTTGCCGGCGCTGGCAATCACCACTTCGCGCCTGCCCGTAAGCCGCGTGATCACCGCGCCAATGGGATAATCGCCCCGGTCGCCCGCGCGTTTGGCCTCCGCGACCGCCAACTCCATGAATTCCTTCCGTGGTTTGTAGGAAGTAGGAATCATGCAGTTAGATTGCATCCATTTGCCGCAAGCGTTTCTCACGATAGCCCCGCATGTCCCGTTCGCGCGTCGATCGGGACTTGCCTGCTGGAGCGCAAGCGGTGCTAAGCTCAGCTCGCCTGATTGTTTGTGAAGGTCCCGCGAAGATACAGCAATCGCCCCCAATGCTATTTCGCGAGAGGCAGTTAGATGAACGAATATCGAGTGACAAAGTATAACCCGGCGCTTCGCAATCCTAGCGGGGCATTCACCGGAGACGAATGGACCTCGGCCACAGATATAGGTCGGTCATTCTCCGGTGTGCTGCTAACCCGCGAAGAGTATAAGCGCGTCGAACGAACATACGTCACCGCGGCTTTGGCGTTCCTCGCGGAAGCCGGTCTGACCTCAATGAGAGTCGAGGCGCTCGAGAACGCGCGGGGAGAGCCGCTCACCGTCCGTGAGGGGACTGTTCTGTCACTGGAGCAGGTCGGCGATGTCATCGGCCGGGTCCTTCGAGAAGAGTTTTGGTGCCGGTTGGAGGGCGTCGGGGGTTTCATCCATTTCGGTTGGGACTACTACATGTACGTCGGCGTACCGAATCCTTGCCCGACAGCACAGGCGCGAGCGGTCAAGCTCGGCCTCTACGTCGAGGAGTTCCGCTCGCCTTACAACGAGCCGAGCTGATGTTGACGCAACCACGCGCTTAACTCCTGTGTGGTCCGATCACCGCACAAGTGGTCCACGCACGTCCTGGTCAAGAACTGGGGCCAGGAAGTGACGGCCCGTATGCGCGGCTTCAATCTGACCCATGATCGAGCACCTGCCGAACGCGAGAGCCGCGCTCCCCGCTTGCTATAATGTCCGCCTTGCAAAACGTCGCCGAGAAATGCCGGCGGCGCGAAAGTTCACTCGCACATGGCTACGTTTTTCATCGAGCAGTTCGGTTGCCGCGCGACGCAGGCTGATGCGGCCGCGATCGAGCGGCAACTGCGCGCGCGCGGTTTCGACCGCGCGTCCGAAGCGGACGCTGCCGACGTTGTCGTCGTGAATACGTGTACCGTCACAGCGGCTGCGGACGCGCAAGCGCGCCGCGCCATTCGCACGATTCACCGCAGCAATCCCGCCGCGCGAATCATCGCCACCGGCTGCTACGCGCAGCGCGCGCCCGAGGAGTTGGCGGCTCTTTCCGGAGTGGAGTGGGTCGTCGGCAATTCGCATAAGCCGGAGATCCCGCGCCTCGCGGAGTCGTGGTCCGCGAAAAGCGTGGGAGGTTTTGTTCCGCTTGGCTCATTCGGAGCGCAAGGAATAAAGGTCGCAACCAATGCGGCACAGATTCTCACTGGCGATGTTTTCACGCTGGCGGATGTTCTGGTCGCGCCAGTCGAAGGCGGCGAGGCGGACCACACGCGCCCGCTGCTGAAAATTCAAGACGGCTGCAATCAGCGCTGTTCGTACTGCGTGATTCCGTTTGTGCGCGGACGCAGCCGCAGCCTCGCGCCCGAGCGCGTCATCGAGGAAATTCATTCACTCGTCGCCCGCGGCTATCGCGAAGTCGTTTTGACCGGAGTGCATCTCGGCAGCTATGGCCGCGACCTGCCTGCCGGCGGGCACGGCTTGGCCGAGCGCGCGGATTTGCTCGCTCTCGTGCGCCGCATTCTGGACGAAACGCCGCTCGAGCGTCTGCGGCTGAGTTCGATCGAGCCGATGGACGTGACCGAAGATCTGATCGCGCTCGTGGCGTCGAGCGAACGCATCGCCCGGCACTTCCACATCCCTTTGCAATCCGGCGTGGATCGCATCCTCGCCGCGATGCACCGCTGGTATCGCGCCGAGCAGTATGCGCGTCGTCTGGAATGGATACGGGCGTGGCTGCCAGACGCCGCCATCGGCGCGGACGTCATCGCTGGGTTTCCCGGCGAGACGCAGGCGGAACACGACGCGACGTTGGAATTTATCCGCGCGCTCCCATTCACCTATCTGCACGTTTTTTCTTTTTCGGCGCGCCCCGGCACCCCTGCGGCCACGCGGTCGGATTCACTGCCTCCTGAAACCGTCGCGGAGCGCGCGCGCGATTTGCGCGCGCTCTGCGACGAGAAGAAGTCGGCGTTCCTGCGCGCGCAAATTGGGAACACGATGCGCGTCTTGACTCTGAATTCTCCGCAGCGCGCCGCACGCGCGGCCGTCACTCGCGCGATCTCCAGCAACAATCTCGACGTTCGCGTCGCGGGTCATTTTCCGGCCAATCAATTTCTCGATGTCCGCGTGACTTCCACCTCCGCCGCGCACCTCGAAGCAGAAGCCCTCCCGCACTCCTGAAACCTCGGCAATGCGTCAGTTTGAAGACCCCGGTCGTTGCCCAGACCTGACTCCCCGGCGAGCCAGGGGGCACTCGTCCGGTTCGCGCGTTTGTGGGGCATTGGCGATCATTGGCAGGAACCCATAGGATTCCTGGGTCAGTAGGTCATAGAATTGAGCGCGGAGACAGGGCAAGAGTGGTTTTCGCAAGGCTCTTACTATTCGCTCGCCTAATAGCTGAAATCGACGTTCATTGCTACGGTTAGCCAAACCTGCCTGAACAGCGAGCAAGGAGTGGAGAACGAGGCGCATGAAAAACGCATCTAAACCAACCATTCTCCCGAATGCTTTTATTGGCAAGGCCAAGAAGCCCACGGATGACGAACTGGCTGCGGCCCTGGGTCCCGCCAAGGTGCTCTGGGATCAGTTGGTCGGCGGCCTGGCACAAGAACATGGTATTGACGTTCAGGAGTGGAATTCCTATTCACCGAAGGCCGGCTGGGCCATGCGTTTGAAGCACAAGGACCGGAACATTGTGTATTTGTCCCCGTCAAAGGGCTGCTTCAAGGCGAGTTTCGCTCTCGGCGACAAAGCAGTGAAGGCGGCGCGGCAAAGTGGGCTTCCCGAGCGCGTGATCAAGATGATTGACGAAGCGAAGCGGTATGCGGAGGGAACGGCCGTCCGGCTCGACGTCAAAGGCCCCAAAGACATCTCCATAGTCAAGAAACTCGCTGCCATCAAACTCGCGAACTAAGGCTTCGTGTGACCACCCGCCGCCCGGCTGTAAGATTTTTTACCGCCGCAGGCTGACTCCAGATTAGTTGGAATGCCGCACAAGTGGTCGATCGACATCCGAGTCCAGAAGCGGGGTCTCTGAAGTGGCGGCTCGTACGTGCCTCGCAGCCGCAAACTGACTCGCTTCAAAGACTTCTCATCCCCGCAATGCCGGCTACAACGGGCAGTGGCAGGAAGACGTGGCGTCAGCTCTCGAAAATGACTTGCGACAGCGCGGTGTCGCCGCTGTGCGTGATGCTGAGGGAAATGTTCTTGACGCCCAGGCGGTCCGCGATGGCTCGCGTCGCGCCGCGCAATTCGAGTGTCGGCTTGCCGCTCGGCAGGCGAACCACTTCGATATCCACCCAGCGCACGCCGTGGCGCCAGCCGGTGCCCAGCGCTTTCATGGCCGCTTCTTTTGCCGCGAAGCGCGCGGCGTACCGCTCGAACTTGTTGCGATGGCTTTCGCAGTAGGCGATTTCGCGCTCGGTAAAGACGCGGCGCAAGAATGCCTGGCCGTAGCGCTCGACGGCCGCGGTGATGCGGCTGATTTCAGCGAGATCGACTCCCAAACCTATAATCACGGGGCCACTTCCTGTCCAAGCTTTCGCAGCGAGGGGATTATACAGTGAGGAACCCATGCGCGTCGCAAAGACACGGGAAAGCCGCTCGGTGTACAATGCAAAAGCGCCGCCTGTGGAAACGGAAGCCTGGTCAAAGGTGGTCACTCTGCCGTTGCTCGGACCGACGAGTTTTCCAATTCCAAGGGAATGTGAATTCATCGCAATTCTTGCCCGCCGGGATTTCCCGGAGCGCGAATTTTCGCGCAGGGCTGCGAGACGGGAGAAAACTTTGTGATTGTCGGTGTGCCCAAGGAGATTTATCCCGGCGAGCGGCGCGTGGCGCTGGATCCTACGGTCATTCCCATTCTGGCCAAGTCCGGATTGGAAGTCGTGGTCGAGGCGGGAGCCGGGATCGAGGCCGGCTATCCGGATGAAGAGTACGTGGCAAAAGGCGCGAAGATTTTGCCGGAGCGGCCTGCCGTCTTCGCCGCGGCGGACATCATCGTGCAGGTTCTTTGCTTTGGATCGAACGACAAGAACGGACGAGACGATCTCGGTTTTTTTCGCCCGGGACAGGCGCTGGTCGGCTTCCTTCGGCCGCTCGGTTCGATTGAATCCATTCGCGAGCTCGCCGCGACGGGTGTGACATCCTTTGCTGTGGAGCTGATGCCTCGCATAACGCGCGCGCAAAGCATGGACGCGCTTTCCTCCATGGCGACGATCTGCGGCTACAAAGCCGTGCTCATGGCCGCCGACTTGCATCCGCGCGTGTTCCCGATGCTGATCACTGCCGCGGGCACGATCACGGCCGCGCGCGTTTTCGTTATCGGCGCGGGTGTCGCGGGGCTGCAGGCGATCGCGACGGCGCGGCGTCTTGGCGCGGTGACCTCCGCCTACGACATGCGGCCGGCGTCGAAAGAGCAGGTGCAAAGCCTCGGCGGCCGGTTCGTCGAGCTGCCCATCGAGGCGGCCGACGCGCAGGACAAGCAAGGCTACGCGCGCCCGCAGGACGAAAGCTTCTATGCCAAGCAGCGCGAACTGCTGGGGAACGTGGTCGCGGAGAGCGATGTCGTCATTACCACGGCCGTGATTCCCGGGAAGCGATCGCCGATTCTTGTGACCGAAGACATGGTGCGCCGGATGCATCCGGGCTCCGTGATCGTGGACGTGGCTTCCGAGCGCGGCGGGAATTGCGAATTGACGAAGCCCGATGAAATTATCGTGGCGCACGGCGTGACCATCGTCGGAAAAATCAATCTGGCCACCAGCGTTCCGTACCACGCGAGCCGGATGTACGCCCGCAATATCAGCGCGTTTCTCGCGCACCTGGTGAAGGACGGCAAGCTCCAGCTCAGCGCGGAAGACGAGATCGTGCGCGGAACGCTGCTGACGCGGAACGGTGAAGTGGTCAATCCGCAGGTGCGGCAATACTTTTCACTGCCGGCGCTCGAGCCGCAAGGGGCGGCGTAGTCGCCAGCCAGAGGATTCAGGTCCACTAGGAGACGTCCAGATGCAGGAGCTAGTCAACAGCTTGTTCGTATTCATGCTCGCGGGCTTCATCGGATTTGAAGTCATCCGAAGAGTTTCGCCGCTGCTGCATACGCCGCTGATGTCGCTGACCAACGCGCTCGACGCCATCGCCGTCGTGGGCGCAATCGTCCTCGCCGGCGCGCATGAGAGCAAATTCGCCACAGTGCTCGGGACCGTCGCGATCGTGGCCGCGACCAGCAACATCGTCGGCGGATTCCTCATCACCGACCGCATGTTGAAGATGTTCAAAGCGAGCCGCGCCCCGAAAGCGCGAACATGAACTCCGCCGGCACGATCGTCATTCAATTCGTCTATTTGATTGCCACGGCGCTCTTCATACTGTCGCTCCGGTGGATGAGTTCGCCCGCGATGGCGCGCCGGGGCGTGCAAGCGGGCGAACTCGGCATG
Source organism: Terriglobia bacterium (assembly GCA_963819015.1). Taxonomy (GTDB): domain Bacteria; phylum Acidobacteriota; class Terriglobia; order Acidiferrales; family UBA7541; genus DASPOJ01. The sequence continues at coordinate 100,510 of CAWFUN010000002.1, read as the reverse complement.
CTGCTCGCGATCGCCGGCACGCTGCTGCAGCACGGAATCGTGGATTATCGCTGGATCGCGATCGGCCTCGTGCTCGGCACGATCATCGGCGTCCCGCTGGGCAAGGTGCAGATGACGGCCGTGCCGCAGCGGACCGCGCTGAGCCACGCGTTCGGCGCGCTCTGCGTGACGCTGGTGGGCACCGCGGAGTTTTACCTGCACTCGCCGAACGTGCCGCGCTTCACGATGGCCGTACTGAGCATGGAGGTCATCCTCGGCGGGCTGACCTTCACCGGGAGCCTCATGGCCGCGGGAAAACTGCAGGAGATTCTTCCGCAGCGGCCGCTCACGTACAAAGGACAGAACATCGTCAATCTCGCGGTGCTTGCCGTTGCGATCGGGCTTGCGATCGAGTTGGTGCGGCACCCCGGAGAAAAGCAACTGTTCCCATTTATGGTGGCGATCCCGGTGGTGTTCGGCGTGATGATGATCGTGCCCATCGGCGGCGCGGACATGCCGACGGTCATCTCGCTGCTGAATTCCTACGCAGGCCTTTCCGCCGCCGCCATGGGTTTCGTGCTGGACAGCAAACTGCTGATCATCGCGGGCGCGCTCGACGGTTCCTCGGGCTTCATTCTTTCCGTGATCATGTCGAAGGCGATGAACCGCTCATTCACGAACGTGCTGTTCGGCGCGTTCGGGCAGGTGCAGGCGTCGCACGCGGCCGCGGGCGAGGAGCGGACCGTTCACAGCGCAACGCCGGAAGAAGCGGCGGAGATTCTGGGTGCGGCAAACAGCGTCATGATCGTGCCCGGCTACGGCATGGCCGTCGCGCAGGCGCAGCACAAAGTTCGGGAGCTCTTCGACGCGCTGACCAAGCGCGGAGTGCAGGTGACGTTCGGCATTCACCCCGTCGCGGGTCGCATGCCCGGCCACATGAACGTCCTGCTGGCCGAAGCCGACATCCCCTACGACAAACTGATGGGCATGGACGACGCGAACCCGATGTTTCCGCAGACCGACGTCGCGCTGGTGATCGGCGCGAACGACGTGACGAATCCCGCAGCGCGAACCGACGCGGGCAGCCCGATCTACGGCATGCCCATTCTCGAAGTGGACAAAGCGCGCACCGTGATGGTCATCAAGCGCGGGCTGGGACTCGGATTCGCGGGCATCGAGAATCCGCTCTACTACCTCGACAAAACGCTGATGCTTTTCGGCGACGCCAAATCCTTCGTCGGCTCGATCGTGCACGAATTGAGCGGCAGCGCGGGGCATTAACGAAATGCGGTCCACGACCGTTGCCGCCCCCACGGCCGGCTCGCGTGCGCGGGCGCACGGCGCGGGGGATTCCGCTTGGTCGTTGCGCAGCGCGGGCGGCGTTCGCGTCTTGCAGGCTGCGGCGCTCAGCGGAATTCCCTGGCTTCTGCACGGATTCAGCACGCGCGCGGGCGGGGAAAGCAATGTCGCCGGCGGGACCGCGCTGAATCTCGGTTACACCGGCTGGGATTCACGCGCAGCCGTGGACGCCAATCGCAAGAAGTTCGCCACGGCAGTGGGAGCGCGGGATTGGCCCTTCGCAACACTGCGGCAAATCCATTCGGATTTGATTCGCGCGATGAATTTGCCCGCAGCCGGACCCTCCGCACAGCCTTTGCACGGCGACGCAATGTTTGCGAGCACGCCGCGATTCCTGCTTGCGGTGCAGACCGCCGACTGCGTGCCCATTCTGCTCGCCGACAGGAAGCGGCGCGCCGTCGCTGCGGTTCACGCGGGCTGGCGCGGCACGCTGGCGCGCATCGCGCAAAAAACGCTTGGCCGGATGCGCATGGAATTCGGAACGCGGCCGCGCGACGTCGTCGCCGTGCTGGGGCCCGCCATCGACGGATGCTGCTACGAAGTCGGGCCGGAAGTGGCGCAAGCGTTCGCCGCAAAATTCGCCGCGGCTGCCGAATGGTTCGAGGGGCCGTTCGAGCGGCTCGCGTGGGGTGAAGAACCGAATCCGCTGCCGTGGCTCACGATGATGCCCCCGGGACACGTGCCTCCCCCTCCGCGCGTGCACCTCGATTTGCGCGCCGCGAACCGCTGGCAATTGCTCGACGCGGGAGTGCCCGCGAGCCAGATCGCCGCGAGCGAACTTTGCACGCGCTGCAACGCCGAACTGTTTTTCAGCTATCGCCGCGAAGGAAACAAAACCGGCCGGCTCATGGCCGTCATCGGGATTCGTCCGGATCACGCGCCGCGGGTATCCGCGCTCAAGGCGTCGAAGAGGATGCGAGCGAAGCGGGCGGCTCGATGAGAGCGAGTTGGCCGCAGGCGGCGAAGACGTCCTGTCCGCGCGAATAGCGTATGAACGCCGGCACGTCCTTCTCGTTGAGGATGCGGCGAAATTCTTCCAGGCATTCCGCTGTGGGCGGGCGATAGGGCAGCGCGCCCGGATTCCACGGAATCAAATTCACCTTCGCGCGAATGCGATCGAGCAGGCGCACGACGCGGCGCGCGTCGTCGGGCGTGTCGTTGAAGCCGCCGAGCAGTACGTACTCGAACGTCAGGTGATCGCGCGGGCCCAGCGGGTAGCGCCGGCAGGCGTCAAGCAGCGCGGCCAGCGGATACTTGCGGTTGATCGGCATGATGGCGTCGCGTTGCTCGTCGGTGGAAGCGTTGAGAGAGATGGCGAGTTTGGGGCGCACGGTTTCGGTCGCCAGGCGCTCGATGCCGGGCACGATGCCGCTGGTGGAAAGTGTCACATGGCGCGGTGCAATGCCCATGGCCTTCGCGTCCAGCAGGATTCGCACCGCGGCCATCGTCGGCTCGTAGTTCAACAGCGGCTCGCCTTGCCCCATCAGCACGACGTTGGTCTGCGGAGTCAGCCGCTCGGTGTTCTCCGCCAGCGCGAGGAGCGCTTGCCCGACGATTTCTCCCGCCGTGAGATTGCGAATCAATCCGAGTTGCGCCGTGAGGCAAAAGTGGCAATCCACCGCGCAGCCCGCCTGCGTCGAAATGCAAATCGTCTGGCGCGACTCGATCGGCATGAAGACGGCTTCGATTTGCGCGGGGCGGGCGCCGCTGTTCTCCAGCGAGAGCAGATAGCGGATCGAGCCGTCGGTGGAGGTGAATTGCCGCGCGATGCGCGGCAGCGTGATGCGCGCCGATTCCGCCAGACGCGCGCGCAGCGAAGCGGGGAGATTCGTCATCGCGGCGAAATCGAACCGCCGCTCGGCGTACAGCGCGTGGTAAATCTGCGCTGCGCGGTAGGCACGCTCGCCCAGCGACGCGACGCACTCGCGCAATTCCGCGGCGGATTTTCCCAGCAGCTCGACCGGCATGGCAGTCCAGGCTCTCGACGCTTCCATCTTAGCGCCGGCGTGACTACGCCGACAAAAATGGAGGCCGGCGCAGGTCGGCCGTTCAACCCATGTCGTTATCCGTCGCCGCGCGGTACCTCGAAGAGCGGCGTGCGCGTCAACGAACAGCTTTGTGCTCGATTACGATTGCAATTCCAATCCGATGGTATACAGGGTGAGCGCCCAGACCGCCAGCCCAAGCACCAAACACAGAATGTGGCCCGCTGACCAGCCGTAGTACTCCGCGCCGGGGTTCCTCTTGCGCGTGACGGAATTCACATAGTTCTGAACCGGCACAAGGAACAAGTAGGCCGGAATCAGAAAGGCGACGATGGATGCAATTCCTCCTGCCTGGGAAACAAGGTTCGCCAGAATGATTAGAATCACCCAGCCTGTGGCCAGTCCCCCGTCCGAGAAAGTCGCCGCTTCGTCCGTGCCCATCCCCGCGTCTTTGTGAATTCGCCGGAACAGGCTATGACAGAAGAAGACGCCGAAAATCCCCCTCCAAAACGGGTGGATGTCGCTTCCGTCCTTTTCCTTGACGTACCGCCAGTTCTTGTAGATCCAATAAGCCTCATAAAGGCCGCAGGAGGCGATGGACAGCAGGATCACTCGCGCCACGGGTACGTATAGAAAGGGCATGCCTTCGCCGCCGCTCTCGCCGGCTCCGAGGGAGGGCGCGGGGCCCCGTTTCACTCCAAGAAAAGATTCAGCATCCTCGGGCATAATTTCTCCTAGTCGTCTACCTGTTTGGAGAACAAGAAAAACAGGAAGAATGCGAACACGGCCTGAGCGACCACGTGGACCGGCCAGTTGATGAGGGACATCATGAAATCGGGCCCCCGGCTTGAAAACTCCATACTGTGATATGCAAACGAGACAAAACTGGCCCCGTTGACCACGCACGCCAGTGATTGCGCCATTGCGGTGAGAAGCGTGATTGTCCTCAACTTCATTGAACTAGCCTCCTGCCGCGGAACCGGCTTCGGCGAGCCCGGGGTTCCTCACTGCCGCTCCTGCCTGGCGTACAACACAAACAGGAAGACCACGAGCATGGCATCTCCGAGCATCCCAATCGCCCAAGGAGAGAGACTAAAGAGCATCGACACCTCAAACCCGCCTCTGAAAATACCGCGGGCGTTGATGACGAAACTCAGGAAGCTGGTCACCAGAGCAACTGCATTCACGATCGCGGTAATCAGCGTGACAGTCTTCAAAGTCATGGCCCTCGCTCCTCTTTCAATGATGTACCAAGCGGCTGACCGGCAGCCAAGAGAAGCGCACTGTAATCCACACTCGCGCAAGGGTCAACGCCGGTGGCGCAGAGGAACGGTGCGGCAGCCCTTCGTGGCGCGGCGAGGCGGGCTATGACACAATCTCAGCCACATGAATCAGCCTGCGCGCAACATCGAACGCGGAGTCCTGCCCAACGGGCTCGTGGTCATCACCGAGCACATGCCGCACGTGCGTTCGGTTTCGGTCGGAATTTGGCTCAAGACCGGTTCGCGCCGCGAATCGGCTGAGCGGTCGGGGCTTTCGCATTTCATCGAGCACATGGTGTTCAAGGGCACCGCGCGGCGCACCGCGGAAGAGATCGCGCGGCAAATGGATTCGGTCGGCGGCATGCTCGATGCGTTCACCGAAAAGGAAATTGTCTGCTTCAACGGCAAGGTGCTGGACGAGCATCTGGGCATCGCATTTGACGTCATCTCCGACCTGGTGCTGCGCCCCCGCTTCGATGAAGAGGACGTTGAGCGGGAGAAACAGGTCGTGCTCGAGGAAATCCGGATGGAGGAGGACAACCCGGAATACCTGGTGCACGAAATGTTCACGCAGGGTTTCTGGCGCGAGCATGCGCTGGGCCTGCCGATCCTCGGCACGCGCGAAACGATTGCGCGTTTTTCGCGTAACGCCCTGCTCGACGCGTTTCGCACGGGCTACGCGCCCAACAATGCCGTCCTCACCGCCGCGGGACACTGCGATCACGCGCACCTCATGGAACTCGCCGCGCGGGAATTCGGAGCCTCTGCCCCGGCCGAGCTTCCTCCGGCGGGAGGGCCGCCGCTGCCGGAGCCCGCGATGGTGGCCCGCAGCAAGCGCGAGCTCGAGCAGGTGCACATCTGCATCGGCGCTCCGGCGTATCCGCTGGCGCATGAGCGCCGCTACGGCGCCTCTTTGCTGAACAATATTCTCGGCGGAAGCATGTCTTCGCGGCTGTTTCAAAACATTCGCGAGAAACAGGGGCTCGCCTATGCGGTCTTCAGCGATCTGAATCTCTATTCCGATGCCGGCATGCTATCCGTTTACGCGGGCACGGCGCCTGCAAACGCCGAGCAGCTCATCCGGTCGGTGATGGAAGAATACCGCAAGCTCAAGGAAGAGCCCGTCACGGAAGAAGAATTGCGCCGCGCGAAGGACCACTTGAAAGGCTCGCTCGTGCTCTCGCTCGAATCCACGGGCGCGCGCATGTCGCAACTGGCGCGCCACGAAATGTATTTCAACCGCTTTTTCACGATTGACGAGACTCTCGCCGGCCTCGAGGCCGTGACGCGCGAGGAGATTCAGCAGATCGCCGCCGAATTCTTGCACACGGAGCACATTGCGGCCGCGGCGCTTGGTCCGCCCAACGGCTTCCGGCTCACCCGCGCGCTGCTCGACCGCTGATTTTTCCCGGCGTGCCGCGCACCCAACGGGATTGACGCCGGCGAGGCGGTTTGCGATTATCGCAACGGTCCGCTTTCGCCGTTGCCGACGAGCGGGAACCTCTAGGGAGAGAAAAATCAGCTTTCGCGTCTCCGTTCTGGCGTCGGGCAGCTCGGGCAATTGCACGTTGCTCGAGACCGAGCGCACCGCTCTCCTCGTGGATGCCGGCCTCAGCAAGAAAGAGTTGCTGCGCCGGCTGGATGCCGTCGGGCGGCGGCCCGAGCGACTGGACGGCATCGTCATTTCCCACGAGCATTCCGATCACGTCAGCGGCCTGATGCAAGCTTCGGCGCATTGGCGCGCGCCGGTGTACGTCACGGAAGCGACGCACTACGAAATTCAGATTGCGCTGCTGGACGGCGGGGCGAAGCGTCTCGAGCGCGTGGAGCACATCCGCGCGGGGCAGAAATTCACGGTAGGCGATATCGAGGTGTCGCCGTTTTCGATTCCGCACGACGCCGCCGATCCGCTCGGTTTCACGTTTCGATGCAGTGGGACGAAAGTCGCGCTCGTCACCGACCTCGGCTATCTGCCGGAACTCGTGAAGCATCACCTGCGCGATTCCGACTGCCTGATTTTGGAATCGAATCACGATTTGGAGATGCTGAAGGTCGGGCCGTATCCGTGGCACATCAAGCAGCGCGTGATGAGCCGCACGGGGCATCTCTCGAACCACGTCGTCAGCGAATTCTTGTGCGACGCGGAAGGTTTCGACGCGCGGGCGCGCTACCTCGTGCTGGCTCATCTCTCCGAACAGAACAACAATCCCGACGTCGCGCGCATCTCCGCCGAAGAGGCGCTCGGCCGCCGCGAAGCCCGCGTGGCGTTTCAGGGAGAATTGCTCGTCGCCTCGCAACAAACCCCGCTCCAGCCTATGGAACTGTGAATTTGTCTTCCCCTGCCCAGAAGCGGGAATGCCGGACTTATTCCTTCGGCAGGTAGCCGAGGCTTTCGCGCGAGTACGTCAGCATGACGTCGGCGAGATCGGCAGGATAGCGGATTTTCGCGTCCACGATGTGGTGCGCAGCGTCGCGCACGGGTTCGATGATCGGGGAGAGAAACGCGCCGCGCGTCGGCAAGTGGATGGCCTGCCCGCGCCGGACGACTTCATCCCGCCAGGCCGGATCCAAATTCACGCCGTAGGTGTTGACGAGCAACTGGATCTCCGCGTACTCCCCTTCGGCTTTGATCAGCATCAGCTCGGCCAGCAGCGCTCCGACGCCTTCGTGCATTTTCTGGTAGTCGGTCACGCGCAGGTAGAGTTTTCCTCCAACGGTGACGGGCTCGATGCAGTGACACTTGTCCATGAGATAGTGGACGATCATTTGCGTGCCGCGATCGTGATCTTCGATGACTTGACTGCCCTGTGGGTAGCGATAGAGCAAAGTCAGGCCCGCGCGAGCCTCCGCGTCGTAAGCCGCGCGCATCAACTCTTCCTGGTTTTGAACGCCCAATTCCGCAAGCTTGGGATCGGTGTAGTTCCAGAGCGCGACGAGATCGGCGCGCGATTCCTCGAGCGTTGAATAATATTCCTTGAGATAGGCGCGAGGGTCGGCCGTGAGCGCGTCGCTGACCTTGCCCGAGCCGTGGCCGAGGACTTCGTGCATCGCGGTCATCAAGCGGCGGGACTCGGCGTAGTATTTGTGCCCGCGCTCCCTCTCTTCCTCGCTCGATGAGAATTCATCGATCGCTGCCTGGCCGACGGCTTCCCCGAACGCTGAAGAAACGTTGAAGAGAAACACGCTCTTGGTGCCGTACAGTTGGCGAATGTCCTGCTCGTTCGGAAGATTGATTCCGGAGGGGGATATCGGCCCGCCGTCGCCCGCTTCGGAAACTACCGTGATGGCGTTTGCGATTGGTGGATGGACGCCCTGCTTCTTGTAGGCAGCCGCCCACGGCGCGCGGTCCTCGAAATATTGCGCGTTGGCCGCGAGCTGGTGCATCAATTGGGTTTGGCCCGGGTCGATAAAACTCACGACGGACTCGAACGCGCCTTTCTTGCTGCGCGCATCCATGTAGGTCTCGATGAAGCCGTTGATCGCATCCACGGTGGCGGGCGCCTGAACCCAGGCGACGCTATAGGCGTGCCAGTCGGCGCTGTCTCCGGTTTGGTAGTAGCGGATCAGTTTGCGAAGCGCGTCCGCTTGCGGCGGCTCCGCGACCCCGGCGGCCTGTTCGAGATTCGAGATGATTCGCCCGATGTACGCCGCGTAGCGCCCGGGCGGCACCTTGCCGTCGCGCGTGCCCGCGCGCCACACGTCCTCAAATAGTTTTCCGCCGCGTTTCTCGACGCGGGAATTCAGGGGATGAAGCTCAGTGAAATTTGCGAGGTCGGCCAGCTCCACGTTCTCGTAGTAATTGTTCCCGCTCGCATTGAGGATGTCCTGTCCCGCGGGCGGGCTTTTCACGGTCAGCATCGGGCGGTAGGCGGCGTCGAAGATCGGTTTCTGCAGGCGCTCGAGCAGCGCGTCGAGCCCTTTCTGATCCCGCACGCCGAAATTGGCGCCGTTGCGAAATGCGCGGTGCGCGGCGTCGTGCAGATCGGCAGCCGTGAATTCCGGCAGAAATTTCTGCGAATTGTCGAGGTAGTAGTTGCCGTGCTGGATCCAGAAGAGCTGCGTGTAGTCGCGGATCTTCTGGAGCGCGTCCGGGGCAATTCCCGCGGAGTGCGTCCAGATTCCTTCCAGCAGTTGCTTCAGCTGGAGGCCGTAGGGCGAGATCTGATCGTAATAGATCGGGTCGCCGGCGATGCCCGTCTGCGCCAGGTAGTACGCGAGCACGCGTTGCCTCGGCGTCAGTTGATCGAAGCCGTCGGCGTAATACTGGACGATCGCAAATGGCCCGGCTCGCCCCGCGAGATAGCGACGCGCGGGCTCTGGATTGTCCTGAGCGATAGCCGTGGGTGTGACGCCAGCCAGTGTCATCGCAAAAAGTGTCGCGATACGAGCTGCGCTCCAAGATCCATTCATGCGTTTCACCTGCGCGTGGCCCGCGCCCCATGCCTGGAAGTGCCGGCGCGGCGGGCACATGGCAAGAAACTCAGCATACCATCCACGCGGCGGCAGCGAAACGCGCGCCGTGGGCAGGGCGCCGGAGATTCAGGTATCATAGGAAAGGGATTTCCCCACCAATTGAGGCATGGCGGCGGCGATTGTTTGGGCTGTTTGCCGCACCGCCGCGCCGCGTTCGCCATGAGGAGCTGCATTTGATTCCGCGATATACGCGCGAAGAGATGGGCCGCGTCTGGAGCGACGAGGGCAAATTCCGCCGCTGGCTCGAAGTCGAGGTGGCGGCCGCGGAAACACTAGCCGAACGCGGCGTCGTGCCGCGCGAGGCCGCCGAGACGATTCGCAAGCGGGCGCGGGTGGACGCGCAAGTCGTTGCGCGCATCGCGGAACACGAGGCCCGCGTCCGGCACGACGTCATCGCATTCACGATCGCCGCCGGCGAGACCATCGGCGATCCTTCGGCGGCGCGCTGGCTGCACTACGGCCTCACATCGAATGATGTGGTGGATACGGCGCAGGCTCTGCAAATCCGCGAAGCGTCGCGCCTGATCGAGCACGGGATGATCCGCCTCGGCGAAGTGCTCGAGCGCCGCGCGCGCGAATTCCAGCACACGCCGCAAATCGGACGCACCCACGGCGTCCACGCCGAGCCGATTACGTTCGGCTTGAAGCTCGCGAATTGGTTCGATGCGAACCGCCGCAATCTCCAGCGCTTCGGCCGGGCCGCGCGCGAAATGGCCGTCGGCAAACTTTCCGGCGCGGTGGGAAACGCGGCGCATCTCGCCCCGGAAGTGGAAGCCGCGATCTGCGCCCGGCTGGGTCTGGATTCGGCGCCGGTCAGCACGCAAGTCATCGCGCGCGACCGCCACGCGGATTACGTCGCGGCGCTCGCCATCGTCGCGGCGACCATCGAGCAATTTGCGCTGGAAATCCGCCATCTGCAGCGCACGGAAGTGCGCGAGGCCGAGGAGCCGTTCGGCGGCGAGCAGCGCGGAAGCTCGGCGATGCCGCACAAGCGCAATCCGGTGGGCTGCGAACAACTTTGCGGTCTCGCACGCGTCGTGCGCGCGAATGCCCAGGCCGCGCTCGAAAATGTCGCGCTCTGGCACGAGCGCGACATCTCGCACAGCTCGGTCGAACGCGTCATCCTGCCGGACTCGACGATCCTCGCCGATTACATGCTCGCGCGAATTACCGAAATCATCGCCGGGATGCGCGTCTTTCCGGAGCGCATGCGCCGCAATCTCGATTTCACCGGCGGCCTTATTTTTTCCGGCCAGCTCTTGCAGGATCTCGTCGAAGCCGGCGCCCCGCGCGAGGACGCCTACAAATGGGTGCAGGAAAATGCTATGGCGGCGTGGGAAGCGGACCAGCCTGCGCAGCCGGGAACGAGTTTTCGCGAGCGGGTCAGCCGGGACTCGCTCATCGGCGGCTTTCTGAACGGCGCCGCGCTCGAAAGAACGTTCGATCTTGGTCGGCAATTGCGCTCGGTGGATTCCATTTTCGCTCGCGTGTTCGGACAGAGCACACCTCAACGAATTACTTGACTCCACCCTTGTCCCGGTGGCAGACTGCAGTTCCCCCCAGCCAACATCTTATATGCTGTTGGTTGAACCACCGTGGGACGGCCGTCCCCGTCTTCACCCCCTCCGGCGAAACCAGGAGATTACATGTCCACCAGCGAACTGCCGTTTGGAACCATCCTCGTTGCAGACGACAATGAAGACTTGCGTGAAATGCTCATGCGCCTCTTGCGGGCCCAGGGCTATCGCGTTCTGACCGCCGCGGACGGTCCTACCGCGCTCAATATCCTGCTGCACGATTCAGTAGATCTGGCATTAGTGGACGTCCTCATGCCGGGGAAATCGGGATTCGCTGTGTGCCGCGCCGCCAAGCAGCGGCCGGAAACGCGGCTTACGCCAATCGTCCTGGTCACTGGAGCCGACGGTGTGGAAGGGCGCGTGGAAGGTATCAAGGCGGGCGCGGACGATTTCCTGAGCAAACCTTTGCGCAAGGAGGAACTGCTCGCGAGAGTCAAGTCCCTCATTCGGCTGAAACGCTACACCGACGAATTGGAGAGCGCCGAAACCGTGTTGTGCACTCTGGCGCGCAGCATCGAGGCGAAGGACATCTACACCGAAGGACACTGCGACCGGCTGTCTCGAGCGGCCGTTGCGCTAGCCGAGCGGCTCGGGCTTCCCGAAGAGACGCGCACCGCGCTGCGGCGGGCGGGGATTGTCCACGATATCGGAAAAGTAGTGGTGCCCGAGCACATCCTGCTGAAACCCGGTCCGCTCGACGACGGTGAGCGGCACATCATGGAGTCTCACGCGATCGTGGGCGAACGCATCTGCGCGCCCCTCAAGTCCTTCCGCCACGTTCTGCCCATCATTCGTCACCACCACGAGCATCTGGACGGAACGGGATATCCCGATCATCTCAAGGGCGACGAGATTCCGTTTGCCGCGCGCGTACTCAGCACCGTGGATGTCTACGACGCGCTCACGACGAATCGGCCGTATCGCGCGGCGCTCAAGCCGGCTGATGCCTTCACAATGCTGCGGAAGGAATCGGTGCGCGGCTGGTGGGACGCTTCGCTGATTTCTTCGCTTGAGGAGCTGATCGCCGCCGTGCAGATCGGGAAACCGCGTCCGGCGCCCATGCTGGTCCCTGACGCTTCGATTCGCTGCGCTTGAGTCGTTCAGGAGCCGGCTACGCGCGCTGGACGTATCGCGCTTCCGAAGTATCCACCTTCACTTTGTCACCGTTGTTGATGAATGGCGGCACCTGAATCGTCAGGCCGGTCTCCAGCTTGGCGGGCTTCATCACGGCGCTGGCCGTGGCTTTCTGCACGGTGGGCTCGGTATCCGTGACGGTGAGATCCACCGTGTCCGGCAGGAGCACGCCGATCGGCTTGTTTTCGTAGAACTCCACTTTAACCGTGGTGTTCGGAATCAAATAGTAGACCGCGTCGCCGAGAACGTCGTTCGTGAGCTGGATCTGCTCGTAGGTGCCGGTGTGCATGAAATGATGGGCGTCGCCTTCGCTATAGAGGTACTCGTACTCGATTTCATCGAAGACGGCGCGGTCCACGAATTCCTCGGCGCGGAACCGGTAGTCCATGATCGCGCCCGTGCGGAGATTGCGCATCCGCGTGGCCATCGCCCCGCGTTTGTTCCCAGGCGTCCGGTGGTCGACGCTGTGAACCGTGTAGAGTTCGCCCTCGTGGCGAATGATCATTCCCGGACGCAATTGCGTCGCCTTCAGCATTTCCAACTCCTCACTCCATCGAAATTTCTGCCGGAAACCTCGCGGGCGGCCGGTCCGGCGCCCGGCGCGTCGCGGGCTACCCAGTGATCTTCCCCACGCAACGCGCGATTCACGATTATACCGGAGACGAGGCACTCTCGGGAATCCTGCGGGCGGGGATAAGTCCGCGCGTGAGGATAACTCGGAAGGTACCCCGCCCCCCTCCCCCATGTTTTTATGTAAGTGCTGAATCCAAAGGACTTGCGGCGAAAAAACACGTAAGTGCTGATTATAAAGGACTTGACAAGCGTTTATTTTCAACGAGATACGAGAAGTGGCGTGCGAGTCTGTAGGTGCTGATTCTAAAGGGCTTATGGGCGCGCTAAGTCCTTTGCTGTGTATCACTTTTGAGTTGCACAAAAATGGTGCAGGTCTGGGGAACGCGGAGGGCCCCTCCCGCCTTCGCCGAGGCTTCGGCGGGCAGGCGACTCGCCCCTCGTAGGGTTCGTTCGGGGCTCGCTCAGGACGCATATCCTTCGCCGGATGTGCGGAGCATTCGAAGAGTTGTTTCGAGTTCACGCCGCATGTTAGCACACGAGTACCGGCGTGTCAAGTATATTTAGTGAGTTACTGTTCGAATAGAAGTCGTGGGCGGGGCCGAGGTTTAGGCCGTTCACGGAGCGGGTTCACGGTGAACCCCCGTACGAGGGTGGACCGTGAGATTTCCAGAGTTCTTCGTCCTCCCCCTCTGGCAACGAGCGGTGCAAAAAACACTGCACGGGAGAACTATGCCTTGACAGCGCCTTCGTTCTCATCGAGGGCCGCCCTCACGTCAAAAGCCTGCGCCACCCGCCCGCCGACAACGTCATCTAATCAGCCTTTCGCATCTTTGTGATCTCTCTTAACAGGGATTGAGCTTTTTCTTTTGCATCGTCACTTATGTCGTCTCTGCTCATTCGCAGCGCGCGTCTCAGCAGGTCGGCTGCGGCCCTCTGTCCACCCTTTCGACCGTTGAAGATCTTTGCTAACGCAATGCAGGCGTCTCCATTATTCATCGCGACAGCGTTCTTGAACCAGATAACCGCGGACCTGACCCTGCCCTCGTTTCTCCTGTCAATCGCCAGGTTTAATGCACCATCGCTGTTGCCATCTTTATAAGCCTTTTTATACCAATGGGCAGCTTTCTCGAGATCCTTTCTTACTCCTCTTCCCCATGCGTAGAAGTTGCCTAGGTTGAGCTGACCACCGACGTGACCTAATTGGGCGGCGGCCAAGAGGAGCCTGAACGCGGCCCTAAAATCACCCGCTTCTTCGTACTGCTCAGCCTCGCGGAACAGTCTTTCGGGATCCGCCGTCTTGTCGCGTCTCACGGGTCTCATGCAATTTTCTCCATGGCGGCCTAAGCGCTTCCCTAATTAATCGCTAAAAAGCGTCGCCGGCCTCACTTAGAGTTCTGATTACCCAAACAGTAATCGTCCCGACCGTGGCGGGTGGCGCAGCTTTCCCGCATGCTTTGTGTTTTGCATTCCACACGTACGGATGGTACCACTGGTAGTCTTCACCGTGGAGTAACATGGGGCGATTGGAGGGCTGCGCGCAGCGCAGCCCGGGGGTGGCCCTCGATGAGAACGAAGGCGCTGTCAAGGCATAGTTCTCCCCTGCAGTGTTTTTGCACCGCTCGTTGCCAGAGGGGGAGGACGAAGAACTCTGGAAATCTCACGGCGAATCATTTCTCGGTGAAACGGATCGTTTCACCAACCATCGATACGGCCTAAACCTCGGCCATGATTCTTCTATCCGAATCCCGGCCCGCGCCGGGACGAGAGCGCCCAATCAACTCTTCGGTCTATCCACCGTGGCGGACGACCAGGGCCACCCGCGGGCTGCTCTCGATCGAAACGATCTCCGGATACCGCTTTTGCGTGCGCAGCATCCAGTAGAGTCGAATCGCCAACTTCCTCGCCGCCGCCACCTTCGCCACGCCCTTCGGCTTCGTGTGACAGCGGTGCAAATACTCCGAACGAAACTTCGGGTCGCAGCGAACCGCCACTTGCGCCGCTTCCACCAACAACATTCTCATAAACCGATTCCCCTGCTTGCTGATCGGTCCCAGCCGCTGATGTCCGCCCGAACTGTACTCTCGCGGAATCAGCCCCAGGTAACTCGCCACTTGCTTGCCGCGGGGAAAGCGAGTCACATCTCCCATCGTCAGCACGAACGCCAGTGAAGTCACCGGCCCCACGCCCGGCTGACTCATCAGCAATCGCGCGTTCGGATCGTTCTCGGCCGCTGTCTTCACCGCCATGTCCAACGACAGAATCTGCGTGTCGAGCAGCGCCATCACCTTGAACAGGTCCTCGCGCCGCCGGCGGCCCAGTGCATCAACGGAAGCTCGCGCAGCTGCTTCTGCCCCTCTTCACTCCACAGGCGATTTTTCTTTTGCAGTCCCCGGTTCATCGCCAGGTGCTGCAACCCGTTCTTCGCCTGCGCCCGCAGCCGCACCAGCTTGTTCCGGTGAATCAGCAACTGCCGCAGATCCCGCTGCTCGGTCGACGGCGTCCAGATGCGCGGAAACCGTCCTTCCATCAGCAACTGCAACAGCAGCGCGGCGTCCCGCTTGTCGTGCTTCTGCTGCCGCACGTCGCTGGCCCGGATCTTCGCCGCGTCCCCGATCCACACTTCGTGCCCCAGCTTCTCGAGCAACTCCACGAACCACTGGCAGTTCCCCGTGGCCTCCATACCAATCAGCGCCGGTGCCGCAAATCGCCGGTAGAACTTCTCCGCCTCTCCCGGCGCATGCACCACCTTGTTCTCTTCGGTTTCGCCGGTCTCCGTATCCAACCAACAAACCTGTTGCCAACTGGGGTGAAAATCACATCCAATAAGCACCATCGAAGGCTCCTTCCTTTCCAGTGCTTCGGTCCTCCAACCAAAGCATACGCGGATCGTGAACGGAGCCTTCGTTCTCATCCAATCAATCCTTTGCAGCACGCAAAGGGTGGGGCCTTTTGCTGCGCATTCATGGCTCGGAATCTCAAACGCTACTACGGCAAACGAGACTTACATTTTCTGACCTGCACGTGTTATCGGCGACTCCCGCTGCTTGGCTCGGCGCGGTCGCGCAGCGCGTTCGTGAAAATCCTCGGCGAGGTGCGCGACCGCTATGGTTTTGCTCTCGTGGGCTACGTCGTCATGCCAAATCATATCCATCTGTTGATTAGCGAACCGGCGAAAGGGACGCCTTCGACGGTGATGCAGGTGCTCAAGCAGAGGGTCTCGCGTCGGCTGCGGGCGAAGAGGAAGCGCGGAGTGGAGACACAACTGAGGCTTTCATTCGCCGAGCGCGACGTGTTGCCGCGGCAGTTCTGGCAGCGGCGGTTTCATGACTTCAACGTGTGGAGTCACAAGAAGAGGGTCGAGAAGCTCGAATACATGCACCTCAATCCGGTGAAGAACAAACTGGTGAGCCATCCGATTCTTATCGGCGGGCTCCAAGTGGAGCCCGCACCCGAAGACTGGCCGTGGAGCAGTTATTCACATTATGCGAAGAGAGAAGCTGGGCTTGTGAGGATCGACGATGCTTCGTAGAAGTGAGGAAGACCGAGGAGTCCCACCCTTTGCGTGCCGCAAAGGATGGGCCACCCCGAAATTCAAAGGCTGTGCCACCCGCCCAATAAATTGTCCCACTGGATTTTTCGACCCGATTGCCGTCGCCATCCCCTCGGCTTCGCTCGGGGTAAACTCCGGTGTAGTTCACTCCGGCAGTGGACAGGAGATGGTTCTCCGCGTCGTAGGAATAGCTGCTGCCGTTCGGCATGGCGATCATGTTGCCCGCCGCGGCGACACGGGCTAGACGTGCCATCACACGCAAATTATCAGAAAACGTCCCGTCTGTCCCCGTCTGTCCCGTCTGTCCCCGTCAGTCCCGTCTGTCCCCGTCTGTCCGGACGCACTTTGGGGCCGAGTGCAAGCAGTAGATGACGACGTCATCCAATCAGCCGGGGTCAGTCGCCTTGCTGATACCACAGAAACTTTGTCCCATTCCAGTAGATGAGACCGCTGCCGTCTTCGCTCTTTCCGGCGAGAATAGCCTCGCCGATCAATCTGGGTGGCGGGCCCGCCTCTACCCCGGTCTCGACGGGTTTTTTTTCGTACACCTGCCAGTCGTCAATGAAATCGAAGTCGCTTGATTCTTCGCCGCTAAATTTGAACGGGTGGCCGGCGCCAATGACATAAATCTTATTCTTGCTGCTCAGCCAAATTGCGATACCTCTGGATTGATCTTTCTTCGCCGTCACGAGAATCGCGTAGTCCGGACGCCCGTCGCCGTCGAAGTCCCCACGGAGATAGAACGGATTAATCCGACGGCTTATGGAGTAGTCTTGCGCGAAGGCGGCCGTCGAGAACTGCGTGAGCACGTCGTCGGGGAAGTTAAACCCAACGGACTCTTGTGTGGGCGATGGCAATGGACAAGCCAGGAGAACCGCTGCCACCCAGCCCAATCCCGCCAGAATGTTCCGCTTCATTTGCATGGTCCGATCTCGCATTGAGCCAGTCCTAGCGTCTTCCCAAAGTGAATGTGACTCGAGTGATTTGGCGCCCATTGGATCCCTAGGTTCTGATCGTTATCGCTATAGTTTTCGTTGAAGCCGTTTTCCTCAAAGATTCTCACCATGTCGCGCATCCTGTCGTCATCGGCGAGGAGGGCACTATTTTCGCCAGTAAGCGCGTGCCCGTTCTCGTCCATGTATCGTAGGTCTACAGCCCGTCCGAGATTGTGGGCTTGGTGTGGCCCGAAATTTGTTCCGGTGGAATTACCCGCGTCGGTCAGAACTAGCTTGTCGTCCTTCGGATAATCCACGTGATAGTCGTAAGCGCCATTGTAAAGGTCCACGGCTGACTGAGGGCTTAAATAGGAGCTTGCGCCTGACTTCAGAGTGAAGTACGCCCCGTCGGTAGCCGCGATGGCCGATATATCGACGTAGCCATTCCCGTTCGGGTCCGGGTAGAATGTCTTCTTGTCATCCTTGCTAGACGGGCCGTAAACCACGACATTCTCACCCTCCTGCTGGGCGAATTCTGTGCGGCAAGTTGCTCCAGCATTGCATTTATCCATCCAATCCCATGACCCAGTGATACTTTGCTGCCACACTTCTCCATCGGGGTCGACGAAGGCCAGGGGGTTATCGAGCACATAGCTGTAACGATTCCACGTCTGAGGACTCGCCTTCCGGGAGCTCGCGAAGGTCGGATCAGGACTCATGAAGCGTCCCATGCTTGAGGAGTTGTAGCGGGCGCCGAAGTTGTCGAGCCCGGACTCGGAGTCGCGTTCTTTGCCGGTGAATTTGAAGTGGGAGTCGCAGGAGTCGGTGTACCAGCGCTCGCCGCCGAAGGGATACAGGTCGGCGTCGTAGCATTTCGTGGCGGTGGTTTGTCCGCTGGGGACTTCGGCGATGGAACGCGCCGTGCCGAGGTGGTCGGAGAAATTGTAGAAGACGTTGCTGGAGGGATCGCGGCGGGCGATGCGCGCGCCAGAGCCTGCCCCGAGCGAAGCCGAGGGGAAAAAGATGTATTCGTTCGTGAGAGTGCCCGAGAGATTGGACTCGTCGAGCCCGCCTTGCCAATAGATCGTGCCGCTCGATTTCTCAACGCGATTGCCGTCGCCATCCCCTCGGCTTCGCTCGGGGTAAACTCCGGTGTAGTTCACTCCGGCAGTGGACAGGAGATGGTTCTCCGCGTCGTACGAATAGCTGCTGCCGTTCGGCATGGCGATCATGTTGCCCGCCGCGGCGACACGGGCTAGACGTGCCAGCACTCACAAATTATCAGAAAACGTCCCGTCTGTCCCCGGTTTCCCCGGGTTCCGGGTTCCCCGGTTTCCCGTCCCGGTTTCCCAACCTCTGGCAACGACGCGGTGCGAAAAACACTGATGAAGATACGTGTTGCTTGACAACGCCTTCGTTCTCATCGAGGGCCACGCGCGTCCACAACTGCTAGGTGGACCGCCACGAGTTTCTTTGCGTCTGTCCTCTCCGTAATCTCAACTGAGGCCTCCCACGAATTCTCTCCAATTAGCGTCGCAACGGCATATCTTCCAGGGCGAAGCTGAGCGCTGACCAATCCCATTGAGTCTGTGGTCTCCCGGTAGGCCCAATTTGCTTCCAAAGTCATAACGACAGGTCGAACAATAACGCGCTGGTTAGACAGGGGTTCCCCGTTGGGGCCATAGACTTTGATTTTGACATCCATTGCTCCCGGGTTTCCAGCGACATCAATGACCGGCCGAACCTGCAAGATGAGCATCACAGAAGCAGATCGACCGTCGAACTCAGAGGTCTTGCTGAAAAACAACCCGGTAGGGTCTAAAGCCGTGACCGTACAAATATCGCAACTCAAATGGGGCAGAGACACCCTCCCTTTTGCATCGGTGATGAACGCGAGAGAATGGTGGCTATCGCCTGGATTAAACAGCAGTACCACCCCAGGGATTCCCTCGACCCCAGTCGGATCGAGCACTCGCACGAGGGTCGGAGGGCTCTGTGACCATCCCGCTGTGGCAATCGACACGATCCAGAGCCAAATCGCGCAACTAAGAAAATGCCGAAGCATGATCTTCCCCCTTGCACCAAACCTGCATCTAGCGCCAATTGAGCAAACTCTCAGTGACAGGCACCCGGATTCTGGGAACAGATTGCGGCTCGGTCAGCGCTGTTCTGCCACTGTTGCTGTCCGTTCTGCAGAATGCCCCGCACTGCTGCATTGGCATCCCCTGAACTCATATCGGGCTTTTCATTCATGATTTCTTCTGCGCCTTCTTGAGCCGTGCCGCCGAGCGTGTTCGTCTTTCCTGGCGAGTCGGAAGCATCTCCTGCCGCCATAGCCGCGGTCCCCGCCGGAAGGCTCGTTTGACCTTTGCTCAGGCCTTGTTCATCGTGCTCAAGCTCGAGTGCTGTGGATACGTCAGATCCCACCTTTCCCGGTGCCATGTGCGCGCCAGCAAACAGACCAGCGTCTGTCCCGATAGTCGTGTGCACACCAGCGACCCCTGGAGTACCGTTAATAGCGAGTGCTTGCGATACGCCCGCAATTCCTGTTGTGGCCGTATTGAGTTCGCTCCGATCAAGAAGCACGGGGCGGTCCGACTTCGCAAGTGCGTTAATGAGCTCTCTTCCACCGCGGCGACGGTAGATGTTCGCTAATGCCTTTTGAAAAAACTTGACATCCTGAGTCGCGACAACGAAATATCTACCTGTCGGATCTATAAGTTTCAACGGATTGTTGCGCGTGTATGAATATAGATTCCAAGTTTGCGGATCAGCGGAGTGCTGGTCGGCAAATATCTCGTCCGGCGACATGAAGCGGCCCAAGGAACTGGAATTGTAGCGAGCGCCGAAATTATCGAGGCCAGACTCGGGGTCGCGTTCTTTGCCGGTGAACTTGTAATGGGAGTCGCAGGTGTCGGTGTACCAGCGCTCGCCGCCGAAGGGATACAGGTCAGCGTCGTAGCACTTCGTGGCGGTGGTTTGACCGCTGGGGACTTCGGCGATGGAACGCGCCGTGCCGAGGTGGTCGGCGAAATTATAGAAGACGTTGCTGGAGGGATCGCGGCGGGCGATGCGTTGGCCGTGGAAGAAGATGTACTCGTTCGTGAGAGTGCCCGAGAGAGTGGACTCGTTGAGCCCGCCTTGCCAATAGATCGTGCCGCTGCTCTTCTCAGCGCGATTGCCGTCGCCATCCCCTCGGCTTCGCTCGGGGTAAACTCCGGTGTAGTTCACTCCGGCAGTGGACAGGAGATGGTTCTCCGCGTCGTACGAATAGCTGCTGCCGTTCGGCATGGCGATGATGTTGCCTGCCGCGTCGTACGTATCGGTCGATAGCTGATTGTTGGCACCTACGGCGCCACCGGGGCCGGGGCTTTCCTGCGTGCAGCTCGCGTACGACGAGGAGGGCCATCCTGTCCCCAACAGGTTCCCCCAAGGATCGTAACTGTACGATTCGCCCCAGCACTTCGTCGAACTTGTCGAATACGTGGCGTTGGTCTGAGCGGTGAGGATGCGATTCAGCGTGTCGTACGTGAACGTCTCCGAGCGCAGGTTGTCGATGTTATTCGTGATGCTCATGACGTTGCCGTTGTCGCCCGCGCCCGAATTGAAATTGTAGCTGATGTCCAGGATGTTTCCCACGCTCGAGGCCGTGCAACTGCTGAGGGGCGTGCGGAGACTGAGCGAGGACTGGAGCTTAGTCAGCGGCGACGGTGGAGCGGAGGTAGCGCATGGGGTTGACCGGGGCGCCATTGATGCGGACTTCGTAGTGGACGTGGGGTCCGGTGGAGCGTCCGCTGACGCCGACGTAGCCGATGACTTCGCCACGCTTGACCTGCTGGCCGACGACGGCGTTGAGGCTGGAAAGGTGCGCGTACCAGGTGGTGACGCCGAAGCCGTGGTCCACGACGACGAGGCGGCCGTAGCCGATGTGCTCTTCGGCGTTGATGACAATGCCGTCGGCGGTCGCCACTACTGGATTGCCATACGGGGCGCCGATATCCACGCCGGTGTGGAACGCGCCTTCACCGCTGAACGGGTCCATCCGCTCTCCGAAGCTGCCCGTGATTGGTCCTTGCACGGGCCAGATGGAGGGCATGAACGCCGTGGCGCCCAAGCCGGGCTTAGGAGCCAGATGCATGGTTGAGTTCGCCATTCCGACGGCTGAGGCGTTCGTCTCCAAGAACTGGAATTCAGCGACTGAGCGCTGGAAAGAGGTATCCGTCAGGGAAGGGGCCGCATCTTCCGAGAATGGGCTGCGCGGCAATTGCGCGATGCCGTAGGTCATGGCCACTTCCGTGGCGAGGGATTGCAGGGAATTCAGACGCTGATCGGTGTCCTTGACGGCGTCCTGCAACTGGCGATACTGGACGGTGAGGTTGTCCTGCTGGCGGCGGAGGGCGTTATAGTTGCCGACCTTCCAGAGCATTCGCGAATAGGAACCGAGCAAGCCCAGGACGGTCACGCCGCCGACAATCGCCAGAACTGCAAGTAAATGAACGGCATAGCCGGGAACCGTGAGCTTGCGCACGTTTCCCCGGCGATTGGAGGCTAAGAAGAATGTGTAGGAATCGCTCTTCATCTGTTCCTAAGTTCGGCGCGAGTGGGACTTGCAGCCGTCAAGTACTCTTCCCGAACGGCTTGGCTAACCTATTCTCGACGGGCTGCAAGTACAGTCCGCAGCCGGCGAGCCAATTAAGACCGCGAGCGCTGGTCCGTAACCTGCTGAAGTGTATGAGGCCCCAGGTTGCGGAGTCAACTGATTTCTTTGTCTCCGTCGTCTCGGCTCGCCGGGCTCCTCGCCCGCTCCTATAATACGTGCCATTATGGAACCACAAAGACTGTGCCAAAAACAACTGTACTGACGGCCAGGGAAGACAGATTGATCTCGCGAGTCACGCGCGGGCTGCCTTCGAGCCCTGGGGCCGGATTGTGCACAGGTGTCGGAGATGATGCGGCTGTGTTCGGACCCTCGCGTGGGCGCGAGTGGGTCATCAGCAGCGACGCATTCCTTGAAGACGTGCATTTTCTTGCGGGTGCTCATGCACCCGAAGTCGTCGGGTACAAGGCGCTCGCGCGCGCGACAAGCGATCTGGCGGCTATGGGCGCGACGCCGCGTTTCTTTCTCCTGAATCTGGCGCTGCCGCCCGAAAGAACCGGAAGATGGCTCGACGAGTGCCTTCGAGGGATGGCCAAGGCTGCGCGGCGCTTCGGAATGAAATTGGCCGGCGGAGATACAGCGCGGAACCGTCTGATCGCTCTCAATTTGACGGTGCTGGGAGAAATCGCGCCGGGCCGGGCGGTGCTGCGGTCGGGGGCGCGACCGGGGGACCGGCTCTTTGTGACCGGCAAGCTTGGCGCGGCTCAATTGGGACTGGAAATCGTCCTGCGCGGGATCGCCCGCCAGGCTCGCTGGCGGAAATTGCTGGCGCCGCATTACTACCCTGTTCCCCCCGTCGCCTTGGGCCGCTGGCTCGCCAGCCGCAGGTTGGCCTCCTCTATGATGGATCTTTCTGACGGGCTTTCGACCGACTTGACGCGGCTTTGCCAGGCGAGCGGCGTCGGAGCGCGCATTTGGGTAGATCGCCTGCCGGTGGCGGACGTGCCCCGCGCGTTCGGGCGGAGCTGCCCCCGATTCCCCGAGCCTCTCCATCTGGCGCTGCATGGGGGCGAAGACTATCAGTTGCTGTTCACGGTTCCCGAGCGGCTTGCGGACCGAGTCCCGGTCAGGCGGCATGGCGTGAAAATCACGCAGATCGGCGAAATGGTCAGGGGACGCGGGATTGAGCTGTGCACGCCGGACGGGAAGAGCACGCACGTCGCGCCGCAGGGTTGGGACCACTTTGCCTCGCGCAAGTGAGGTGCTCTAGGAATTCGCGCCGAAGATAGATTCCCTTGGACCAGGCCCCCGTACTCGGGGCAGGCGGAACTTGCAAGGAACGCTCGTCGCCCCCCGCCCGCCACGGTTCACCACAAGTGTTCTCCGCGAGCGGCGGGCAATCGGCGGGCCTGCCGGCCGGCAGGCTCGGAACGACAGGAAGCGGGATACTTCAACAGACTGCTAAGGCTGAGGCGGTGTGGCGAGAGTGCGCGGCGGGGTGCTGCTGGGAGATGACTGTTTCTCAGGCGGAGAGGATGGCTCCTCTTCGGTCGGAGCCGTGTCCGGCGTATCCACCTGGATGCTCTTGGTGAGGGCAACTTTTTCGAGCGGTACCACGTTCGGGAAATCCTCGACGGGCATGTTCGAGGTTGCGGCCTGCATGAATTCGAGCCAAATGGGGAGAGCCGCGACGGCACCGGTCTCGTGCTTGCCGAGAGAAACCTGCTTATCGTCGTAGCCGACCCAAACGCCAGCCGTGATTTGCGGCACGAAGCCCTCGTACCAAGCGTCTGTGAAATCGTTGGTGGTGCCGGTCTTGCCGGCGGAAGGGCGGCCGAGTGCTTTGGCGCCCTGCCCGGTGCCGAATTGAACGACTTCCTCCAGCATGGCGACCATGGTCCGTGCGACATCGGGGGGAATGACGTCGTGCACGGCGGGATGCGCCTGCTCGAGCAGAGCGCCGTCGTACGTCGTCACCCTGCGAATCATGTGCGGGTCTACGCGGATCCCATCCGCGGGGAAAACGGTAAATGCGGAAGTGTGCTCGAGGAGATTCAAATCCGCGGCGCCGAGAGCCAGGGGAAGATACGGGGGCAATGGGCTGGTGAGGCCGAAGCGGCGAGCGGTGTCAATCACGTTGTTGATGCCGATCTTTTCGGTGAGCTTGACGGCAGGAACGTTTCGCGAGCCGGCGAGGGCGCGGCGCAGCGTGATGATCCCTTCGAATTTTTCGTCGTAGTTGTGCGGCGAGTAGGGTTGGCCGCCGCTGATGGTGGTGAAAGGAGCGTCGAGGATGGTGTCGAACGGAGTGAAGCCCTGCTCTATCGCCGTCGTATAGACATAGACTTTGAACGAGCTGCCCACCTGCCGCTCCGCCTGAATGGTGCGATTGAATTTCGATTCGCCGAAATCGTAGCCGCCGACCATCGCTTTGATCTCGCCTGAAGTGTTGTCGATCGCCAGCAGCGCCGCCTGAGGGCCGGGGTCCTGCTCGAGCTGAACCTTGGCCGTCGTGCCGGAGAGGCTCTTGATTCCGACCATCGGCAAATCGCCGACTTTCAGGAGTTGCGCGGGCGAAGTGCGGCCGGTCCAGGAGAAATCCGGCGCCGTGAGCGTGGCGCGGTATGTGCCGATCTTGATGGTCGCGGACTTCGAATCGACGGCGGTGACCAAGCCGTGCACATACGTGCCCTTCTCGATGTCCCCGTGCCAACCGTCGTCATCGTATGTATCGAGCGTGGAACGGCGATCGGCGAGGATGTTGTCGAGGTGGCCGCGCCAGCCGTGGCGCCGGTCATAGGCGTGCAGGCCGTCGCGGACCGATTGGTTCGCGGCGCGCTGCATGGCCACGTTCAGCGTGGTGTACACGCGCAAGCCGCGCTCGTGAACGGCCTCGGTGCCGTAAGTGCTTTCGAGGTACTTGCGAATTTCCTCGACGAAATAAGGCGCCAGATCATCTCGTGGCAGTTCGAGGTGCAATCCGAGCGGTTGCGCCGACGCCAGCTTGGCTTCCGCCTCGCTGATCTTCCCGAGCGAGGCCATGCGGTCCAGCACGAGATTCCTGCGGGCAATGGCTCGCTGGGCGTGCTGGATCGGCGAGTAGCTCGGGCCGCGAATCAGTCCGGCGAGCATGGCAGCCTCGGGGAGCGTCAATTGGCCCACGGTCTTGCCGAAGTAATATTCGGAGGCCGCCTCGAAACCGTAATTGCCGTGCGCAAGGTAGATTTGATTGCAATACATCGTCAGAATCTGCTGCTTGGTGTAGTGGCGCTCGATCTGGATGGCCAGCAGAGTTTCCTGGATCTTGCGGCGCATGCTCACGTCGGAGCGATTCAGAAAAAGCGTGCCGGCGAGTTGCATGGTGAGGGTGCTCGCGCCTTCCGGACGGCTGTGCGGGCGCGTCAGGTCGCGCCAGGCGGCGCCGAGCACGCGCGTGAAGTCCACACCCCAATGCTGCTCGAAATGCTGGTCTTCGGCGGTGAAAATAGCGTCCTTCAAGACAGGGGGAATCTGCTCGTAGGACAGGAGAATGCGGCGCTGCAGGGCGAACGTGCCGATCAATTGCCCGTCGTCGGCATAGAGCTCGGTGACAACGTTCGGCTGGTAGTCTTCCAGGGCGTGGATTTGCGGCAGATCGCTGGAGTAAACGAAGAGGAGTCCCGCGACGGCTCCGGCGGAAATCGCGGCAATCAAGAGCAGCGTGAAAGCCAGCCGGCCGGCCAGTTTGCGGCCTCGCAAACGCAGGGTGATCGGCGGAAGAGGATCCATCGCGGCCCTATTCTAACCCGGCTGGACGATGCGCCGGGGCGGACATTCGAATAGTTTTTCCGAAGTTACGCGGAGACACGGAAGGAAAAAATGGAAGCACTAACTTCTTCGGGCCGCGCGCTGGTGAGCGACAAACGCAAGCCAGGTAACAGCGAGCGACAACGCGAGGAAACAGCCATCGCGGAAGATGGTCCAGCCGGTGAGCCTCTCGTTGTTTCCGAAACAACCGCAACTGATCTCGAGGTGGAGCAGGTACGCGCGAATGATCGCGAAACAGAAGACGGCTATGAGGGCGGACGTCACGGCGGCGGCCCAGCGCAGCCAAAGACCGAGAACCAGCATCAGTCCGAGCAGCAACTCAAACCACGGCAGGACGCGTGCCGCGAGTTCCACAGCCCAAAGCGGCAGCAGGTGGTAAGAGTCAATGGACATCGCGAAGAAAAAGTAATAGTCGTACAGATGCCATTGGCCGTCGAAATGCAATTTGGCATAGGCGGCGAAAATAAAAATGCCCCCGAGGACCAAGCGCCCCAACAGGAGAAACGCGCGAGGGAGAAGGCCAAGTCGCGGTGCGGATACTTCGATAGCCGTCGAAGCCGGCGTCATCAGTGTTGCTCCAGAAGGTAATCGAGATATTGCTTCATGAGCGGGTAGCTGACCCCACCCGGCGGGAGTTGGTGCGTCTCGCCATGCGCCGTGACAAAGACGGTGGGCGTCGAGTCAATATTCTTGGACCTGCCAAGGTTGTAGTCGGTCTCCACCACGGCGTCCAATTCCGTGGCGGACTGCGTGAATAGAGTTTTGACCTTTTTCATCTCCGCTGGAGAGAGGACCGCGGCCACGAATGGCTCGATCTGCCCGTTGGCTTCCCACTTTTCCTGATTCGTGTAAAGAGCCTGGTCCACGGTCTCGAAATCTCCGGCAACCGCCGCAGCAGTGGCCCATCGCGCGGCGTCCCGGGAATAGGCGTGCATCGTGAGCGGGAAATCGTGGTGGATCAAATAGACCTTGCCGGTGGAAACGTAGTTGTCGATGACGGGCCGTAGAGTATTCAGATAAAAGATCCGGCACTGCGGGCACTGATAGTCGCTGAAGACCTCGATCCGCACCGGCGCCGAGCTCGAGCCGAGCGACTTTGCGTACGTCACCGAGGCCGGCGTGATTCGCGTCTGCCCAGCCGACGCCGCTGCGCCGCCCGAAGCAGTCTTCGTCTTGCCCGGAACCGCCATTACGGCCACGACAGCGATCCCGAGCAGCAGCGTCCCCGCAATTAGAACTCGTGCCTTCAAGCTGTCCTCCCATCGCGAAAATTCTAACCGGGATTCGATCGGTGTCGTATTCTACCCGACCTGCGGCGCGCATCCCAGTTTCCTTGCACAAGAATTAGATGCTAATTTCGGCGCTGGGGAAAGAGCGCCCAAGCGCAAGCATCGAAACTGTAAACTCCGGGAACGTTCTCCGCGGCCCGGCGTATAAGATAATTATGATTATGCCGGCATGGATCGAAGGCGTTTTCGGGGATACGCGGTCCGCGATTCGCGGACTGCTTCGTCATCCGGGCTTCGCGTTAACCGTCATCCTTACGGCCGCCCTTGGGATCGGGGCGACAACCGCGGATTTCAACGTTGTAGACCGAATCCTCTTTCGCTCACTTCCCTACGCTCAGGAAGACCGCCTCGTTTCAGTGGGCATGATGGCGCCGCTCGACACGAACGAATTCTTATTTGCATCGCCGTACTTCGACTTGCGCCGGAATCCCGGCCCGTTTGAGGCGGTCACCTCTTTCCAGGCGGGGAGCCTCGCCTGCGATCTGACGGCGCGCAATCCTCTCCGGCTGGGTTGTCTGAAAGTGGAATCCAACTTCCTCGACACGCTGGGGGTCTCGCCGCTTGCGGGTCGCATGTTTACTCGCGAAGAGGATCTGCCGAACGGGCCGCACGTCGCGTTGATTTCTTATGGGCTGTGGCGCAGCAGGTTTGGGAGTGATCCGAACGTAATCGGCCAGACAATCCCGCTCGATGGGGCATCAACCACCATCCTCGGCGTCCTTCCCAAGGATTTCGAGATGCCCACGCTTACCACCGGGGACATCCTCTTGCCGGAGCAATTGAATGAGGCTACTGAGCGGTCCGGCCGCGCTCTCCGCGTGTTCGCGCGATTGACGCCGGGAATCACGATTCCTCAAGCCCGTACTCAGCTCGGGCCCTACTTCGAGCGCGCGTTGCAAACTGTTCCTGCGGCATTTCGTAAAGAGATCTCACTACGCGTGCGCAGCGTACGTGATCGACAGGTGGACGACGTCCGAATGGCGTCTCTCGCCCTGTTCGGTGCCGTCTTTTCGGTGCTTCTGATCGCCTGCGCCAACGTTGCGAACTTGCTGCTCGCTCGGGCCACGCGCCGCCAGCGGGAGCTTGCAATGCGCGCTGCACTCGGCGCGACCCGGTGGCACCTTACACGCCAGGCCATGACAGAAAGCCTGATTCTTGGTCTGATTGCCGGGGCAGCGGGATGCGCGTTGGCCTCGGCGTTGCTGCACATCTTTATTGCGATTGCACCCGCGGGTTTGCCCCAGCTCGAAACGGCCACGATCGATCTCCGCGTTCTACTGTTCACAGTGGCGCTCTCCCTCGGTTCCGGGCTGCTGTTCGGCATTGCGCCCGCGCTTCGCGCGCCGGCTGCTTCATCGCTTATGGGTTGGCATGCCACCGGTCCGCTGAAGGGTGGCTTGCGGTCTGCATTGGTAACGATTCAGATCGCGGTCTCCCTCGTTCTGCTGAGTGGCGCCGGCTTGCTGCTACGTAGTCTCTGGAAACTCCAAAGTGTGCCGCTTGGAATGGAAGTAAGCCGTGTGGTCGCGGCGCATTTCGAGTTGGGGCGACAGCGATATGGCCAGAGCGCGCAGCAAGCTGTCTTCTTCAATCAATTGGAGCAACGCCTTTCGACAATTCCAGGGGCCGAGTCATTTGCGATTAGCGATAGCGTGCCGCCCGTTGGCGGCGAGCAAGGGCGCCCACTCGCGGCGATAGCAGTCGAAGGCAGGCCGCCGAGTCCTGAAGGAACAGGGGGAATGGTCGGATTCCGCTACGTCACGCCGGGATATTTTTCCACGCTGGGAATTCCCATCATCGATGGCCGCGGCTTCACCGACCGTGATCGGGCCGCCGATACGTATAGCGTCGTGTTGAGCAACTTACTTGCGCGGATCCTTTTTCCCGGCCAAGATCCAGTGGGGCAACAGATCCTGCGGGATCCTCCCGGGCCTTGGTTCACCGTGATCGGCGTTGCGGGCGACGTGAAGAATCGAGGCCCTGCGTATGGAAGCGAGCCCGAGTATTACCTAGCGCGGAAAGATTCACAGGTCATCGGATTCGAGGGGCAGAGCGGCAGGGCGGGCACTGTGATCGTTCGCACGGCAATCGACCCCAGAATCGTGACCTCGTCCGTCCGGAGCGCAATTGCTGAAATTGACCCAACTCTCCCGGTCGAGATGCAGACCATGAGTCAGCGACTCGAGGAAATCACACAGCGCCCGAGATTCAACGCGATGCTCCTCAGCGGATTCGCGGGAATGGGCGTGTTGCTCGCGGCCATGGGACTGTTTGGAGTGATGTCGTTCCTCGTCGCGCAACGCACTCGCGAAATAGGTGTGCGAATGGCGTTGGGCGCGACACCAGCGCGGATTACGCAATGGACGCTACGACACGCCTTGCGCTGGACCGCACCTGGTTTGCTCTTCGGAGTGCTCGGCTCTTTTGCAGTTGCGCGTGTGCTGCGTTCGCTCCTTTTTGAAGTAACGCCAAATGACCCGATGGCCCTTGCAGGCGCCCTTGTTCTGCTGTCTGCAGCGGCCGCAATAGCTGCGCTGGTGCCTGCCAGACGGGCAGCCGTTCTTGACCCAATGGAAGCCCTACGGGACGAATAGTTAAGCTCTCCAGCATGACATCGGACATAAGCATATAATTACAAAGGACTTCTAGTTTATCAAACGACTTGACAATATCCTGCTCAAGGTTTAGAATACCTCGAGTTTGAGCGCGGGCGCGCCTTGATTTCGTCGCCCGGGACCCAAGGAGTCATTCAACATGAGCAAGATTATCGGCATTGACCTCGGCACGACGAATTCGGTCGTGGCCGTGATGCAGGGTGGCGAGCCGGTCGTGATTCCGAACCAGGAAGGCGGCCGCACCACGCCTTCGGTTGTCGCGGTGACGAAATCCGGCGAGCGGCTCGTGGGACAGGTGGCCAAGCGCCAGGCGGTCACGAATCCGGAGAATACGATTTATTCGATCAAGCGGTTCATGGGGCGCCGTCAGGACGAAGTGAGCGCCGAAATGAAGATGGTGCCGTACAAGGTGGTTACGCAGCGCGAACACCTGGCGGTCGTCGCGCAGGGGAAGGAGTACAGCCCGCCTGAGATATCGGCGATGATTCTGCAAAAGCTGAAAGCCGCGGCGGAAGATTTTCTTGGCGAAAAAGTGACCGAAGCGGTCATCACGGTGCCGGCATACTTCAATGACGCCCAGCGCACGGCCACGAAAGATGCGGGAAAGATTGCGGGGCTGGAAGTCAAGCGCATCATCAACGAGCCCACGGCGGCCGCGCTTGCCTATGGCCTCGACAAGAAGAAGGACGAGACGATCGCGGTGTACGACTTTGGCGGCGGCACGTTCGACATCTCGATTCTGGAGGTCGGCGAGGGCGTCATCGAAGTCAAGGCGACCAACGGAGACACGCACCTCGGCGGCGACAACATCGACCAACGCATCGTGGAGTGGCTGGTGGAGGAGTTCAAGAAGGATGAAGGCCTGGACCTCCTGGCGAAGGGCAACGAGATGGCGTTGCAGCGGCTGCGGGATTCCGCGGAGCGCGCCAAAGTTGAACTCTCTACCGTCATGGAGACGGAGATCAACTTGCCATTCGTTACGGCCGATGCCACGGGGCCAAAGCACCTGGTCAAGAAGCTGACGCGGGCAAAACTGGAAGCGATGGTGGAGGATATCGTCCGCCGCTCGGTAGAGCCTTGCAAGCTGTGCATGAAAGATGCCGGCATCGATGCGGGCAAGATCAACGAAGTTGTGCTGGTGGGCGGACAGACGCGCATGCCCATGATCCAGCAGCTTGTGAAGGAGCTGTTCGGACGTGAAGGGCACAAGGGCGTCAATCCGGACGAAGTCGTCGCGGTGGGCGCGGCGATTCAAGGCGGGGTGCTCGGCGGCGAAGTGAAGGACATCCTGCTGCTTGACGTTACGCCGCTTTCGCTCGGCGTCGAGACCCTGGGCGGCGTCATGACGGTGCTCATCCCGCGCAACACGACCATCCCCACGCGCAAGTCGGAGACGTTTTCGACGGCCGCGGACAATCAGCCGTCGGTGGACATCAAAGTGCTGCAAGGCGAGCGCAAGATGGCCAGCGACAACCGCACGCTCGGGAACTTCTCCTTGATGGGCATTCCTCCGGCTCCGCGCGGATTGCCACAAATCGAAGTGACGTTCGACATCGATGCGAACGGCATCCTGAACGTCACGGCCAAGGATGCCGCCACGAGCAAGGAACAGAAGATCACGATTACGGCCTCAACCGGTCTTTCCAAGGATGAGGCGGAGAAGATGCGCGCGGACGCGGAAGCTCATGCCGAGGAAGATCGCCGGAGGTTTTCCGAGATCGAAGCGCGCAACATGCTCGACAACCGCATTTACCAGATCGAGAAGCTTCTCCGCGAGAATCGGGAGAAGTTGGCCGAGGCGGACACCAAAGCCGTCGAGGAGGCGCTCGAAAAGGCGAAGTCCGCACTGGCCGGAGGCAGCCTCGACCTGATTCAATCGGCCACCCAGGAACTCGAGCGCGCTTCGCACCGCATGGCGGAGACTTTGTACCGCTCGGGAGGGGCGTCGAAGGGCGCCGGTCCGGGTGCGGCTTCCAGCGACGCAGGCGCGCCAGGATCCGAGGAGCAGAAGAAGCCCGGCCAGGGCGACGTGATTGACGCCGAGTACGTGGACGTGGACGAATCGAAACGTCCGAATTGAACATAAGGGGCTCGCTCCTCGAGCCCCTTAGAGTTCCCCGCGGCGCATCGCCGACCAGTTGTGCGCCGGCGCCGTCTGGGAATCGAGCAAATTCGATTTAGGGAGATTGCGATTGAGCGCCACACAAGGCGTCAAGCGAGTTGGGCCACCGCAGGCGGTGCAAAAGCTCCGCGAAGACTTTTACATGGTGCAAGTGACGCTGAGCGAGGCGCCCAGCGCCGATTGGAAGCGCGTCTTCTACGAGACGCAGTTGGCGCCCCCACCCGATTTCCACCCGCGTTCCGTGGATATCAGCGGGACTTCGCTTCGCTTCCGGTCCGACGGCGCAACTGTAGAGCAGAAGATCGCCTGGGTGGACCGCTGGGTCACCCGCGCCAACGAAAAGGAAGCATCCATGAGCGGGCGGCTGGATGAAGAGGGCAAACGGCGGCGCGAGGCGCACGCCAGAGAACAGATCGAATTGGCCGAATTGACGGCGCGCTGGACGAAGATCTAGTCGTTACTGCAATTGAGGAAACTGATTCAGCGGCTGAAGATTCTGCGCCGGGTGACGCGGGCCGGGAAGGCCAACGGACGATGCCGACAACCTCAAGACAAGATTATTACGAGATGCTGGGTGTCTCGCGGAAGGCCACGCAAAAAGAGATTCGCGCGGCCTATCGCAAGCTGGCCCGCAAATACCACCCGGACCTGAACCCCGGGGATAAGTCCTCAGAAGAAAGATTCAAACAAGTTCAGGAAGCCTACGACGTTCTTTCCGACGCGAAAAAGAGGCAGATGTACGATCAGTTCGGCTTCGAGACGCCCGGAGCGGGCGGCGTTCCCCCGGGAGGCGCGAACGACGTCCACTTTGATTTTGGAGGGTTCGACTTCGGAGGCGCTGGAAGCCCTGCCGGCGGAACGAGTTTCCGCGATCTGTTCAGCCAGTTTTTCCGCGGCAACGCTGGCGCGGCGGCGCAGGAAGGCCCCGAGCCCGGCACGGATCTCGAATATCAGATTGACATCACGTTTTGGGAAGCCGTGCGCGGTACGGTGCGGAAATTGACCGTAGCGCGCCTGGATGTATGTTCGGAATGCCGCGGAACGGGAGCGGTCGGCCAGCCGCAAACGTGTTCCGTCTGCGGCGGCACGGGCCAGGTGACGCAAACTTCAGGCCGGATGCGATTCAATGTTTCGTGCACACGTTGCGGCGGGAGCGGGCGCGTGCGCACCCTCTGCCGCGTCTGCGGAGGCGATGGACGCGTGCGCCGGGCCGAGACCCTCGATGTCCGCATTCCCGCCGGCGTGGCCAGCGGCTCGCGCGTGCGCGTGCCGGGCCGCGGCAACGCAGGAACGTCGGGCGCGCCGGCGGGCGATCTCTACATCATCACCGACGTCCAGCCTCACCCGTTCTTCGAACGCCGCGGCGACGATCTCTATACCGTCGTGCCGATCACAGTTTCCGAAGCCTCGCTTGGCGCGAAGATCGAAGTTCCCACGACGGACGGCCGGGCGCTCCTGCGGGTTCCGCCGGGAACGAACAGCGGGCAGCGCCTGCGGCTCCGCGACAAAGGCGTGCCCAGCGCCCGCAGGTCCAATCGGCGCGGCGACCTCTACGTCGAGCTGCAGGTGGTCGTGCCGAAGCCCGTGGACGAGCGCGTCCGCAATCTCCTGAAGGAGTTGAGCAAGCTCGAATCCGAAGATCCTCGCCGCGATATTTTTACGCGCGCGGGCACGTGAGGCATGCGATGACTCCCCGCTCCAGCACTCCTCGCAAGAAAAAGGCCCGCGCCGGATACATGATTTCGGCCGTAGCGGAACTCTACAAGCTCCATCCGCAGACGCTGCGCCTGTACGAACGCGTCGGCCTCCTTAAGCCCTCGCGCTCGCAGGGCAATACGCGCCTTTACACGGACACCGATCTCGAGCGCCTGGAAGTGATCCTCACATTGACGCGCGAGATGGGGGTGAATCTGGCCGGCATCGAGATCATTCTCAACATGCGCGAGAAAATGGGCGAGATGCAACGGCAAATGCAGACGTTCGCGGAATTCGTGCAGAGCGAGCTTTCGCGCGGGCTGCGCACCGCGTCCGCGCCCGCGTCCCGCAACGCGTTGGTCCGCGTCGGTCCGCCAAAAGTGATCCGCGTTCAGAAGTCCGACTCCCCGGAAAAATCGAAGAACTGAGTTCGCACCCCAGCCTGCCTCGCGCAAGAGGGTTTCCACAGCGAAGAAACCTTTCCACATGTGGCCCAGCTTGCGCGGCGCACCCCCAGCGCCTATCCTTGCTCCCATGGCGCAACCAGATTGCCCAAAATGCGGAGGCAGCGGCTGGAAGACCGTCGAACGCGTGGCCGCCGATGAAGACGCGCGCCGCGTCGCGGTCCAAGGGGACGTGCGCACAGGCGGCGTGAATTCCGGCGGCGTCTCGGCAGGGCGGGGCGCGGCCGCGGCTCCGGCCACCGCGACGGCGGGCCCGAGCAAGCTCGTCTGGGCCGTGCCTTGCGACTGCGTGGGCGAGGATCGCACCGCGCGCGCTCTCGCGCGGACGCGGCTTCCGCTGCGTTACGAGCATTGCGACTTTGAAAACTTCGATACCGATCTCTATGAAAGCGAGCCCGACGCGGAGCATT
Organism: Terriglobia bacterium; assembly: GCA_963819015.1. GTDB lineage: Bacteria > Acidobacteriota > Terriglobia > Acidiferrales > UBA7541 > DASPOJ01. The sequence goes on along the minus strand of CAWFUN010000002.1, from coordinate 66,684 downwards.
GGAACCGCAGCCTTAAACAGGCGCGCATCGTCATGGAAGCGTTCGCGCGCGATTACCCCGCCGGCACCGAGAGCGGCATTCTTCTCATGGGCTCTTGCGGCGTCGGAAAGACGCACCTGGCCGTCGCCGCGCTGCGAGCCTTGGTCCTGCGTGGCCATCAAGGACTGTTCTACGACTACCGCGAGTTGCTGAAGGAAATTCAGGCGAGCTACAACCCGGTCAGCCAGGCGACCGAGATGGGCGTGCTCGAGCCGGTCCTCACGGCGGAGGTGCTGCTGCTCGACGACATCGGCGCGAGCAAACCTTCCGCGTGGGCGCTCGAAACCGTGGGCCACATCCTGAACACGCGCTACAACGAGCGGCGCGTCACGCTGCTGACCACCAACTACCTCGACGCTCCAGGGCCCGCCACGACCGCCGGAGGGAAATCGGGTTCCGGCTCGCGATCGGCCGGAACGTCCGGCGCAACCTTCTCCGCCGCGCCCACGCAAGAAGATTCCCTTACCGACCGCTTGAGCATGCGCATTCGCTCGCGCCTCTACGAAATGTGCCGCACGGTTGAGGTCGTCGCACCCGACTACCGCCGCGAGATTCGCCAGGCGGGCCGCGTCCGGTCGTAACTTTCTCTGACCTAGAATGAGCAGCCAAGGCTGGATTGACACCGGCGCATAAGCGCTAGTATCATCCAGCCGATACAGCCCTTTGCGGGCTGATGGCATCTCCTTCCTTGCAGTCGTTCCGTGACTGGGAAGAATCTCCGTAGGGCCGGGGTCCTCGGGGTATCGGGGTGGCGGTGGTAGGGAGGCGGTAGGGATGTGTCCTGAATCTGAAACTCCAGCAGTTGGAAGCGCCGAGCCTTCTTCGCACGAAGAATCTTTGCCCGAAGAGAAGACCGCGCAAATACCCGTGATAGCAGCTGAGGCTGCTCCCGAGCCTGAGACGGCAGCCACGGCTCCGGCGCAAGAACCGGATGCGGCGGCCGCCAGCGCCGTCGAGCCCAATGGTGCGCTTGCCGGCTCCTCGGCACCTTCCGATGGACCCGGCGATGCGACGGCAGTCGCTGCGGCGGCAGGCGAATCCAGCGAGGCAAATCCCGAACCTAACACCGAATCTCCTGCGGACCCAACTGAGACGGCTGAGATGGATCAACTCCTCGACCAGTACGCCGCGCCGCACCAAGCGCCCTCCGAAGGCGAAATTGAATCGGGCCATGTTGTGGCGATTACGGATCTTGGCGTGGTCGTGGATTTGGGCGGCAAGACGGAAGGATTGATCCCGGCCATTGAAATTGCTGAAGCCGAAGTTCCGATCCAGCTCGACCCCGGCCAGCCAATTGAGGTCCTCCGCACAGGGGATCGCAAGGACGGCTACGTCGTCCTATCGCATCTCCGCGCGCGGCGCCGGCGCGCCTGGACGAACATCGAGAAAGCGTACCGCGAGAAGACAAACTTGACCGGCCGCGTCGTGGACCACATTAAGGGCGGCTTGGTGGTGGACATTGGCGCGCGGGCGTTTCTTCCGGCCTCGCAACTGGAGTTGCGGCCCGTCCAGAACTTCGACTCGTGGAAGGATCAAGAGATCGAGGTTCGCGTCGTCAAGCTGAATCGCAAGCGCGGGAATGTAGTGGTCAGCCGGCGCGCGGTTCTCGAAGTGAATTTGGAGGCCGACCGGCAAAAACTGATGGACTCGCTCGAGGAGGGGCAGGTGCGCCGCGGAGTCGTGAAAAACGTCACCGGCTACGGCGCATTTATCGACCTCGGCGGCCTGGATGGGCTATTGCACGTGACGGACATGTCCTGGGTCCGCGTGACCAGCCCTTCCGAGATTGTGCGGCCCGGCGACGAAGTCGATGTGCAGGTCCTGAAATTCGATCGCGCCAAGATGCGCGTGTCTCTGGGATTGAAGCAAATGCAGGCCGACCCGTGGGCGAGCGTGGCCGACCGATTCCCCGTCGGAGCGCACATCCCGGGTAAAGTGATCGGCCTGGTGGATTACGGCGCATTCGTGGAGATCGAGCCCGGCATCGAGGGCCTGGTGCACGTCAGTGAAATGTCGTGGTCGAAGCGCAAGCAGCACCCTTCCAAGCTCCTCAAGCCGGGAGACGCAGTGGAAGTCGTCGTGCTGGGCGTCGATTCCGCCGAACACCGGATTTCGCTGGGCATGAAACAGGCGCAAACCGATCCGTGGCAGACGCTGGCGGAAAAATATCCCGTGGGCACCGTGGTCACCGGGCGCGTACGCAATTTGACGGACTTTGGCGCGTTCGTCGAGATCGAGGAAGGGTTCGACGGTCTCGTGCACGTGAGCGATATCTCGTGGACGAGCCGCGTCAAGAATCCGTCCGAACTATTGAAGAAGGGCGATACGATTCAGGCCAAAGTCCTGAAGATCGACGCCGCCGGCCGGCGCGTTTCTCTGGGCATCAAGCAAGTGAACGATATCTGGTCGAGCTGGTTTTCGGCGCACAAGGTGGGGGATCTCGTGCACGGCCGCGTATCGCGGCTCACCACGTTCGGCGCGTTCGTGGAGCTGGCGGATGGAATCGAAGGGCTGTGCCACATTTCGGAGATCGAAGGCCGGCGCAAACCGGACCAGCCCCAGAACCAGCCGCGCAATTCGAAGTCGGGTGATCTGTTGCACGTCGGGCAGGATTACGATTTCAAGATCGTGAAAATGAGTTCGGACCAGCACAAGATCGGGTTAAGCTACCGCGCTGCCCAGCGGCAGGTCGAGCGGCGCGAGATGGAGGACTATCGTTCGTCGAAGTCCTCCGCGACGGCCACGATTGGTGACGCTATCATGGCCAAGCGCGAGATGTTATAGTCCGGTCGAGCGGTCGCGCCCAGCCCCCGCGGCAGCAGAAATCGATTCCCTGATCTTGCGTTTAGTGATAGGAAGGGCACCCAGCGGTGTGCAGGAGTGCCCCGTTACTCGCTGTGTCCGGCGATACGGCGGATGCGGCGTTCTGATTCTCGGCGGAGCGAACGAAAATGAACGATTCCACATGGACCAAGGCCGACTTGGTCGAAGAGGTCGTGAAGAACACGGGCCTCCCGCGCAATGAGTCGGAGGTTATCGTCGAGACTATTTTTCTGGGAATTATCGGCGCCCTGCAGAAGGGCGACAAAATTGAGATTCGCGGCTTCGGCAGCTTTCGCACGCGCAAGCGCCGCGGCCGCGTGGGACGCAATCCGAAGACCGGCGCCAAAGTGGATGTTCCGGCCAAGCGCATCCCCTTCTTCAAGCCGAGCAAGGAATTGAAGGACTTCGTCAACACCGCCGGCTCTTCGGCGTCCTCGGCGGGTAAAGCTTAGGGCTTGGCGCGGACGGCGATTCCGTCCGCGGCCTCGCGCTGCGCGCATCATGGACTATCTCTGGACTCCCTGGCGCTACCGCTACATCTCGCAATCCGGCAAGCACGATAGTTGCATTTTCTGCGACGCCGCTGCCGGCGACGACGCCGCGAGCTTCATCATCCTCCGCGGAAAAAAGAACTACATCATTCTGAACAGATTCCCGTACACGACCGGCCACGTCATGGTCGTGCCGTTCGCCCATCTGGCCGAATTGCGCGAATGTGACGCGGAGACGCTCGGCGAGATGATGAGCCTGGCGCAGCGGGTGCAACTCGCGCTGGAATCGGTCTACCACCCCGAAGGCTACAACCTCGGCATGAATCTCGGGCGTTGCGCGGGCGCCGGCGTGCAGGGACACGTACATCTGCACGTTCTGCCCCGCTGGTCCGGCGACGCGAATTTTATGACCACCGTTTCCGAGACGCGCCTCGAGCCCGAGGAGCTTGCGACGACGTACGAAAAGCTTCGCGGCGCCCTGCAGGCCTGACGCGCAGCCGCCGCGGCAAGGGATCGGCCGTGAACCTCGAATTGACCGAAGAACAGAAGCTGCTGCAGCGCACGGTCCGCGAATTCGCCGAAAGCGAAGTCAAACCCCACGCAAAAGAAATCGACGAGACCGGCCGCTTCCCCATGGAGACGTTTCGTAAGGCGTCCGCGTTGGGGCTGGCGGGAATCGCGTTTCCGGAATCCGCAGGCGGGGCCGGCTTCGATCACGTGGGTTACGCCATCGTGATCGAGGAAATCGCGCGGGTCTGCGCATCCACGTCCGTGATTCTCTCGGTGCAGAACTCGCTCTTCTGCGATCCTGTCCACCGGTTAGGCGACGAAGAGCAGAAGAAGAAGTTCCTCACGCCGTTCTTGCGCGGCGAGAAGATCGGATGCTACGCACTCAGCGAGCCGCAAGCCGGCTCGAACGCCGCGGCTTTGCAGACTCGGGCGGAGCGCAAAGGCGATGCGTACGTCGTCAACGGCACAAAGACTTGGATCACGAACGGCGGCGTGGCCGACGCGGCCATCGTCTACGTGAACACCGATCCTGCCAGCGGCGAAAAAGGCATCACCGCGCTGATCGTGGAGCGCGAAACGCCGGGCTACCGCGTCGGGAAGGAAGAAAAGAAACTCGGCATCAGCGCAACCGCCTGCGTCGAGCTTTCCTTTTCCGATTGCGTGGTGCCCGCCGCGAATCGCCTCGGCCGGGAAGGCGAGGGCTACAAGATCGCTCTCTCGACGCTGGACTCCGGCCGCGTCGGCATCGCCGCGCAAGCCACCGGCATCGCGCAGGGCGCCTTCGAGCACGCGCTCGCCTACGCGCAGCAGCGGCAGGCGTTCGGCCATCCCATCGCGGAGTTCCAGGCGATTCAATTCATGCTCGCCGACATGGCCACTGAAATTGACGCTGCGCGGCTGCTCGTCCGCAAGGCCGCGTGGAAACAGGATTCCGGGGCGCGCTTTTCGCAGGAGGCTTCCATCGCAAAGCTTTTCGCCTCGGAGATGGCCACGCGCGTCACGCACAAGGCGATCCAGATCCACGGCGGCTATGGCTACAGCCGGGAGTACCCGGTCGAGCGGATGTACCGCGATGCGCGCATCACGGAAATCTACGAAGGCACGAGTGAAATCCAGCGCCTCGTGATTGCTTCGTGGGTTCTGAAGTCGCTTTGAACGCCTCGCGCCCGCCTGTTTCCCGGTTCGCCGCGCACACGGATCAAATTCTCGTTCCCGGTTCCTGCGTTGCGGTTCCCCGGTATAAGCTTGGCAAATGCTCGACCTCGATTGCGGCGCGAATTTCGATCCTGCGCGCGACGCCGATTTCTTCGCGGCGCTTCCGCCGCGGGCTGCCGTATTTCGCATCGAGCCTCGCGCGGAATTTCCCGGCGCCGAACCCTTCTTGCTGCGCACCGCGGACCTCCGCAAGCGCCTGGAGCGTCTTCTCGGCCCGCGCGACTTCGCATCGAAGCGCCTGAACCTGCGCGAGTTCGCGCGCGCCATCCGCTTTCGCCTCACCGGTTCGCACTTCGAACAAGGGTTCGTTTACATGCAACAGGCGCGCGCCGCATGGCCCGCGCGGTATCGAGAGCGCATGCGGTTGCGCCCGCCGGCCGTGCTCAAGGTGAATCTCGCGAACGCGTATCCCCGCTGCTACACGACGCGGCGCTTGGGCCCCTCCGGCGCCTACTACGGCCCATTCCCTTCGCGGCGTGCGGCCGATCACTTCGCCGGGCGCTTCCTCGACTTGTTCAAGATTCGCCGCTGCCAGATCAAAATCCGGCGCGATCCCAGCTTCCCAGGCTGCATCTATTCGGAAATGAAGATGTGTCTCGCGCCGTGCTTCGCCGGATGCACCGACGCGGAGTATGGCGTGGAGGTCGAACGCGTCGTGGCGTTTCTCTCCTCGCGCGGCGCCTCGCACGAAAGCGAGCTGCAAGCCGAGCGTGAGGCGGCCAGCGAACATCTCGATTTCGAGCGCGCAGCGGCGCTGCACCGCCGGCTCGAAAAAGTCGAGGAAGTGCTCCGCGGCATACCCGGCCTCGCCCGGCGCATCGAGGACCTCAATGCCGTGATTCTTCAACCGGCCGCGGAACCGCAGGCCATTGCCGTTTTCGCCGTGCGGGGAGGGCTCATCTCGGAGCCGTTCTTCCTGCGTTTCGGCGAACTGGCGCGCCCGGGCGAGGGGGCGGACGCGCCGCGTTCGGCTGAGGAAATTCTGCGGGGTCACCTCGAATCGGAATCCGGGACGGCGCGCGAACGCAACCCGCGCGAAATTGAAGACCATCTTGCACTGCTTGCGCGATGGTTCTACGGCAAACCTCGTGCCGGTGAAATCCTATTTCGTTCGGACCTGCGCGCGAACTCGCGCAAGCCGGCGAAAGAAGAATGGCCGTACCGCCGCATCCTTCGCGCCTGCTCGCGCCTATTGTCTCCTGCCGCAAACTCGGCTGAACCCGACACGCCTCCGGCGCCCTAGACTCGAATTGCCTCCAGTCGCGTATACTGTCCTTCTTTCTTTTTCGCAGAGCGGGATCGGAGGACTCGTGGCCGGGGTGACACCGGAAGGAACGCAGCGGTATGCGGCGCGGTTTGCGAGCAATGCCGCTCCGGGGCATTTCCGGGAGCAGCAAGGGTTGCTGCTCTCCTCCATTGGAATCGGGACGTATCTCGGCGAAGCCGACGAGACGACCGATCGCGGTTACACCGGCGCCATCATCGCCGCGGTCGAATCCGGCGCAAATGTCCTCGACACGGCGATCAACTACCGTTTTCAACGCAGCGAGCGCTCGGTGGGCTCCGCGCTCTCGGAACTCGCCCGGCGCGGCTACGCGCGCGACGAGCTCCTCGTCTGCACGAAGGGCGGCTTTCTCACGACGGACGGAGAGACGCTCGCCGATCCCGGTGAATATTTTCAGCACGAATACGTCGAGCGCGGCCTGATCGCCGCCGAGGACGTTGCCGCCGGCTGCCACGTTCTCGCTCCGCGCTTCCTCGCCGACCAAATCGAGCGCAGCCGCCGCAATCTCGGCGTCGAGACGATCGACGTCTATTACCTCCACAATCCGGAAACCCAGCTCGGTGAATATCCTCGCGAGGAATTTGAGCGCCGCATTCGCGCCGCGTTCGAGTTTCTCGAGATGGCGGTCACGGAGGGAAAGATTCGCTTCTACGGCCTCGCCACCTGGAACGGTTTCCGCCAGCCGCAGAACGCCAAGGATTATCTCTCGCTAGGCCAAATTGAGATTATCGCCCACGAACTTGCCGGCGACGCGCACCACTTCCGGTTCGTGCAATTGCCGTACAACCTTGGCATGACCGAGGCCCTCAGCCGCGCGAACCAGCAACTCGACGCGCGCACGCTCCCGATGATCGAGGCCGCGCACGCGCTCGACGTCACGCTCGTCGCGAGCGCGTCGCTGCTCCAGGGCAAAGTCGCTCGGGATCTTCCGCCCTTCATCGCCGAGGCGCTCGGCCTCGAAAGCGACGCCGAACGCGCGCTGCAATTCGTGCGCTCGACTCCAGGCATCACGACGGCGCTGGTGGGGATGAGCCGCGCGGAGCATGCATGCGCGAACTTGCGTTTACTGGGCATTCCGCCCGCGTCGCAGGAACGCTTTTCAAAATTATTCGAGCGGGGCGCGCCCTGACGCGATTGACCGGGGCGCTTCCATTTGCGCCCGGACCCATTCCGAAATCGCGCTCTCGACGGCCCCCAGATGTCCCGCGAAGAAATGATCGGCGCCTGGCACCAGGATCAGCTGTGTTGCTTCACGCGATTTCTCCGGCAGCGCGGAAACGATCGCTTCCCATTTCTCCTTTGGCGCGTATCGATCTTGATTCCCGCCCATCAGCAGCTTCGGCTTGGCGCATTCGGAAAGATAGGAGACATCCAGGTTTCCCACCGGCAAGCCCAATCCAATCAGCGCATGCACACGCGCGTCGCCGCAGCCCGCGCGCAATCCGACCCATGCCCCAAAGCTGAATCCGGCAACGAGCAGCGGCGCGCCGGGAAAACCGGCCGCAAGAAAATCAAGCGCCGCGCGCACGTCGTCCAACTCGCCTCGTCCGTGGTCGTATTTCCCGGCGCTCAGCCCCACGCCGCGGAAATTGAATCGCAGCACGGGCAGACCCAAAGCGTGCAGCGCCTTCGCCGCCCGATACACAACTTTGTTCTGCATCGTTCCGCCGTAAAGCGGGTGGGGATGGCACACGACCGCGGCGAACACCGCTTGCGCCGGGACTCCATTTGGGTCGTTTCCTCCCACGTCCCAGAACAGCGCTTCCAGTTTGCCTTCAGGCCCATCCAGCATCAGGCTGCGATGCGCTCGCGCGTTCATCGGTTCTCCATGCTCCAGTGCCAAACCCATCTTATGCGCCGTGCGAGGGCCGGTCAAAACGTGCGGGCTTGAGAGGTTTTCGTTGCGCGGATTCCCGTTCAATGCTAGCTTGGGCTCGCAAGGTCGCCGCAAACACTATGGATACTTAGTGCGCGCGATCCCTGGGATGCCCTCTTCCGGGAGAAGAATGGCAAACGGAATTGAACGCCGGGCCTCCCGGCGCTTCACGATGGCGTTACCGTTGTTGGTCCGCTCCTCCGATTCCGAAGGGGAAGGGGAGCGAAGCGGAAAGACTCGCGACGTGAGCTTCCGCGGCCTTTACTTCACGATTGACACACGCTACGAATCCGGCTCCTCGCTCGAATTGGTACTCACTCTTCCCAAGGAAATCACCATGGCCGGCGACGTTCATATCCGCTGCTTCGCCCAGGTGGTTCGCGTCGAACCGCTCAACGGCCATTGCGGCGTTGCGGCCCGGATTCAACGATACGAGTTCCTCCCCGCTCCGGCCTGACGCCCAAATCTCCTGTCCATGATTCTGGGGCGAAAGCCCGACTGGCGGAAACCGAATGATGACGACCTCGTCCGTAGCGAAAAGAATCAGCCCCATGCTGGCGGTCGCCAACATGGAAGAAACCATCGCGTTCTACCAAAACGTCCTCGGATTTGCGGTGCGCGTGAAGTCGCCCGAGTACACGATCATTGAACGAGACGGCCAGACGATCCACTTTATGCTGGCGGCCTCGGAAGAGGTCCTGAATTGTGTCCGGGGACATGCCGAGATCTATATCGAGGTCTCCGGTATCCATGCACTGTGGGACCACGTGAAAACGTTTAGGGATCGCTATCGCATTCGAGATCTGTTCGATAGGGATTATGGAATGACGGAATTCCATATTGGGGATCCAAACGAGTGCCTCGTGTTCGTCGGGGAGCCGACCCCAAGATGAAGCTTAAGTCAGGATCTTCAATCTGATCCGCTCCTTTCCGGTAGCCACTCAATCCGCCGTTTCGCAAATCGCGGTACAATAATCGTTCCCGTGTATGCCCGGAGGAACGATGTATCACTACGACGCCAAGACCGCCCTCGAAGAACTGAACGAAGACGCGCTGCTGCCCCACCCGGTTCGCGTGCGCGACATGATGCTTCGCACGCAACTCGGTGCCGACGACGCTCTGGACGTGAATCGCGAGTTTCAGAGTTACCTCACGCACTTCGGCGAAACGCAGCAAATCGCGCGCGCCATCCTGGAGAAACTCGCCTCGGGCGTGCCCAAGCGCTCCTGAGGCGCGGCCCCGCACAATGGCTCGCGAAACGCTCCTCATAGACGCCGACGACACGCTCTGGGAAAACAACGTCTTCTTCGAGAAAACGATCGAGGCGTTCCTCGGACTCGTCGAGCCGCTCGGCTATTCCCGCGTGTACGCGCGCCGTATCCTGAACGAAACCGAGCGCCGGAATATCCGGCAGCACGGCTACGGCGTTCGCAGCTTCGGCCGCTCGCTCGAAGAAACCTATTTGAAGCTCGCCGGCAATCTCGCCCGGCGGACCGTGCTCGACGAGATTCATCGCAGCGTGCAGGAACTCGAGCAGACCCCGCCCCACGTTCTCGACGGCGTGCCCGATACGCTCGCGTATCTGGCCCAGCGGCATCGGCTCATCCTCTTCACCAAAGGCGAAGCCGCCGAGCAAGCGGCCAAGGTCGAGCGTTCCGGCTTGCAAACGCACTTCGAGGCCATCGAAATCGTGGGTGAAAAAGACGTGGCGACGTATCTCCAGCTCGTCAACAAGCACCACGTCGTGAAGTCGCGGGGGTGGATGGTGGGCAACAGCCCGCGCAGCGATATCAATCCCGCTCTCGAAGCCGGACTCAACGCCGTTTTCATTCCGCATCCCGTCACCTGGGAAATGGAACATGAAGAAGTGCAGTGCGGCGTGGGCCGCTCGTGATCGTCGGGAAATTCGGCGATCTTCGCGCGCATTTTTGAAAGGCATTCACGCTTCATGACCGACTGGCGAAAAGAATGGTTTGAAATCGAGGACGCCGTCTATCTGAACGCCGCGGGGCAGGGCCCTTTGCCGCGTGCAGCCATCCGCGCGGCGCAACAGGCTCTCGAATGGAAGAAATTCCCGCACCACATTCCTGAATCCGAGTACTTCGGGCTGCCGGGCCGCGTGCGCGTCTTGCTGGCACAGCTCATCGGCGCGCGGCCCGAGGAAATCGCGCTCGCCACCGGCGCAAGCGGCGGAATGCAAATCGTCGCCAACCGCCTCGAATTGCGCCCCGGCGACGAAATCCTCATCGCGCGCGGTGAATTCCCCGCTCACTTCGCGACGTGGCTGCCGATGCAATCCGCGACGGGCATCACGGTGAAGATTGTCGATCCGCGCGGCCGGTTTCTCGCCGCCGATGATTTCCTCGCGCGGGTTACGCCGCGCACGCGCTTGATCTCCGCCAGCCTCGTGCGCTTCAACGACGCCGCGCGCCTCGACGCGCGCCACGTCGCCGACGCCGTCCACGCTGCCGGTGGTTTTCTCTTGCTCGACGCATCGCAATGCGCGGGCGCCATGCCGCTGGCGGCCGATTCGCTGGGCTGCGATTTTCTGACCGCCGCGGGCTACAAGTGGCTGCTCTCGCCCTACGGCACGGGTTTTCTCTGGATCCGCAGCGGCGTCATGAAACAATTGCGCGAAGGTCCGGTCTACTGGCAATCGCTCGACGACGCGGCGAACTTTCATTCCCTTCCGTCCGGCAGCTACGCCCGTTCGGAAAGCGCGCTCCGCTGGGATTCACCGGAAACGGCGAGTTTCTTCAATCTCGCCGCGATGGAGGCTTCCCTCGAATTTATTCACCGCACCGGCGTCGAGACAATCTGGCGGCACATTCGCGGACTCATCGACGAGCTCGTTCGCCGGCTGCCGCTGGACCGCTGCGCGCTCGGCAGTCCCGCGGATCCGGATGCGCGCGGCCCGTTCGTCTGCGTTCAACCGCGCAAACTCGATGGCGGGCCCGCTCTGTACGAGAAGCTGCAAAAAGCGAACATCGTCGTCAGCCTCCGCGACGGCGCGCTGCGCATCTCGCCGCATCTCTATAACTCCGAGCGCGACCTGGACCGGCTTCTGACCGTCCTCACCGTATAGATAAAATTGTCGTTGGCTTTAGCGTATCGGGGCGACCGCGCGGAAGGGGATGCGCACGATGGCCACCAAGTCCACCGGCACACCTTCGCGTTCCGCCGGACGGAACTTCCACCCGGCCAGCGCGACCATCGCGTTGTTATCGAGTTCGGGGTCCACGCCGCGCACCAGTTGAATGCTGTCCACCGATCCATCCTTGCGAATCACGGCGTACAGAATCACTTCGCCCTCGACTCTGTCCTTGCGAAGGTCCTGCGGATACCGCGGGTCCACTTTGCGCAGCGGCGCAGGGCCCACCAAACCAACGGACTGCGGACCGCTGCGCGGCCCGTCGCCGTTCGCATCCATTTCCGCGAAGCTGAGGATCCAGCTGCCTGACGCGCTCGTCAGATTCGGCATGTTGACGTGCAGCGTGTAAACCTGCCCCGGCCCGAGGAGCACTTCCGGGCGAGCGTTCGGTCCCAGCGCCGCGAAATTCGAGGGAGTGGGCGTCGCCGCAGGATCTAGAGGAGGCGAAGATCGCACGAAGTGCGGGGCAGTTCCCGGAGCGTTCACGCCATGGCCTGATGAGCCGTTGCCGACGCCGGAAACCGGCGCGTGCGAATTTGGCGCGCCGCCGCTGATCGAAATTCCCGATGCGCCATTTCCCGCGCCACCGCCCGATCCTCCTGTCGTTCCTGCGGCCCCATCCGCCGCGCCGCCGGGCGTGCCGGGCTGCGTTCCTTCGGGAGAGATGGAAACGCGCGCGGTTAGGTTTCCTTTCGGCACCGCCGGCGGAGGAGCGGGTGGCCCGGGCGTGGCCGAGATCGCAATCACGTGGCCCGGGTCGCCGCCGATATTTCCGGCAATGTCCGGCGCGGGCGCGTCTGCCTCTGCGTGGCGCGCGGCTGCGTGACCTGCGCTCATGCGGCGAATGGTCAATGCCGGTTTCGGAGCGTCAGCGGGGGACTCACCAATATCGATCGGCCCGGCCTGAAGTTGCGGATTCGCGATGTCGGGAGCAGCGACCGGCCGCGTGTCTCGCGGCTGGCCGGCTTCCGGATGCATTCGCGCAAACGCTTGCTGCGAAATGTTCAATCGCGGTCGGGCTGGGGCGCCATCCGACCACTCCACGATGTTCGGCAATGCCGGGAGAATTTTCGGCGCTACGTCCGGCGCGTCCGGCTGGATGAGCACCTGGCGCGGATGAGTGGGATGCAGCGGCGCGCTCAGAATTGTCTGCCGCGGATGATAGGCGTCAGCACCGGCGCGAGGCAGCGGCTGCTTCGGCTCGGCGATGGAATCTTGCTTCGATTTCGGCTGCTCGAGCGGAATCTGCGGCAAGTCCTGATCGGGACCATACCAGGTGAGTTCCGCTTCCACGGTGATCGGCCGAGGCGTGACCAAATTCCAGTGCGGATGCAGCAGAACGAGCCCTACTTGCAGAGCCAGCGCAACCACAACGGCCCGCGTTGGCCACCGCGATGTAACCCAACAATCACGAAAGAAAGGAGCGCCCTCAAACTCCTTAGGCGCCGTCGGCCCGCGCAACACTGAGAGCAGACTGTCCCAGAAGTTTGCGCCCGGGCGCGACCACGTGACGTTCCAGCCGCACTCCCGCCTCGGCCGGAGATTCCTCCGCGTGCGTCTCCGAAGCCCGCACGGCCGCATCCGTGCCGGGCGCGTCTAAGTCTGGCATGGTCCTGCGATTATACGCCTGTAACCCATCCGCTCCTTGTAATCTGATGCGTGTCACCCCAGAGAAGAGTTGCCGCGCAGGCACTAGATTTGCAACGATAGGAAGCCCCGGTCGCGCCGGATGAAGCATTGAACGAACCAAACTCAGCCACGAGTCACCAGCCAACCACGCCGCGCTTGCGCCGTGGCGCTCCAAAGTGGACCAAAGTATTGCTGGCGGCGCTGATTTTCTTCATCGCCGTGGGGGAATTGGCTCCATACATCTTAAATTTGGACCGCTATCGCAATGAGATTGCGTCGCTCCTCAGCGAGCAGACCGGTAGGTCCGTACACTTGGGCAAGTTGCGCGCGCAGTTCCTGCCTCGCCTGGGATTCGTTGTGGATAGCGCGCAGATCGGCAATCCCGCCGGATTCCCGCAAGGCAATCTCGCCTCGGCCGAAGAGATTCGCGCGACGATCGCGTTCTGGCCGCTGCTGCGCCGCCGCGTCGAAATCAATTCCCTCGAGTTCGTGCGCCCGAGAATCACTCTGATCGAGAACGCGCAGGGACAATGCAATTACTTCTTCGCCTCCGCGCCGAATGCTGAAGTGGTCTCTGAGGCCGGCGCGGCGCTCACCGACCTTTCCTTCTCATTGACCGGCATTGCTAATGTTCGGCTCACGGACGCTGAAATCCAGGTCGGCAAGATCGGGTCCGGCGGCGCGGTGACGCTCGACCTCGATGCAAAGCATTTGAACGCGAACCTGAGCAGCATCAGCCTCTCGCCCCTCGATTTGCAGCGTTGGCAAGGCGAAGCCGATCTGCAAGGGCTTCAGGCTGCACTGCCCGACTGGCCGCGGCCGATCGCGTTTCTCTCCGGTTCGCTCAAGCTCGACGCCGGCCACTTGAAAGCGGATTTCTCGACCGACCTTGGGGCCGCCGGCGACCTCCGCGGAACAGTCCTCGTCAACGACATCGCGAACCCGGTGATCCAATTCGATCTCCAATCGAACCAGCTCACTCTCGATGCGATTCCAGCCGGAGCGCTGCCCAGCCCGGCGGCGGCGCGTCCCGTTGACCCGGTGGGCGATCTGCCCGAGCTGCCGGCGGTGAGCCGACTGGTCGCGCAAGGGAAGCTCAGCGTGCAGCGCGTGCGGTGGCAAACGTACACGGCCGGGCCGCTCACGGCCGAGCTTCGCCTCTTCAACGACCGCGCGGAACTTTGGCCCTTCACGCTCGGCGTATATGGCGGCGTCCTTCAGGCGACGGCGCGCGTGGACCGCGCCGCCGCGCCGCAACGCTTTTCCGCCAACGTACAAGCGCGGACTCTTGACCTCGGGCGGATGCTGGACGATTCGCCGTCGCTCAAGGGCAAGCTCTACGGCGTCGCGGAATTCGATCTGCAAGCATTCGGCTCGCTCGAAGCCGCGTGGCGAAGCTCGCTGACAGGAACCGGAACTTTCTCCGTGCGCGACGGTCATCTGCCCGGCGTGAGTCCAGGCAGTGCGCCGGGAACCGCGGCGGATTCGAGTTTTCCCCCGTCGCCCACACCGTTCCGCCGAATCGCGGGCGACGCCGCGATCGCCGGCCAGCGTTTCACGAGCCGCAAAATTCACATCGACGCCCCATCGGGAATTGTGGAATTGCACGGCAGTCTCAGCTTCAGTGGCGCGATCAATTACCAGGGCCAGATTTCATTCCCCGGCGGCGCCGCAGCTTCCTCATCCCTCTCGACGGGAGGATTTGCCGGCTATCTCAGCGAAATCCTGAGAGGCGCCGCGGGAAAATTCGTCGTCCCGTTCGCGCTCAGGGGAACTCTGGCGCAACCTCAAGTCTTTCCGTCTCAGGCGGCGAGCGCGAGGCGATAAAAGCTGAGCGACGCGTCGCCCTGCTCGACCACGCGCACACGCTCCAGACTGCCGAAACGCTCCGCCAGCGCGCAGCGGCTGGGATGTTCCGCGACCACGCAGCCGCGCGGCGCAAGCAAATTCGCCGCGCCGAGAAAATCGAGCGTCTCGTGGTACGCATGGCCCTGCTCGTACGGCGGATCGAGATAGACCAGATCCACGTGACTCCGGCGCGACTCAAGCCGTTCGAGCGCGCGGGCTGCATCCATGGAAACGATCTCCGCTCGCGCCGCGATGCCGAGTGACTTCAGATTCTTGCGGATCAACGCAACCGCCGCGGCGTGAAACTCGACAAAGATGGCCTGCCGCGCGCCGCGGCTGAGCGCTTCGATTCCGACCGCGCCCGTTCCGGCGTAAAGATCGAGGAAAACGGAATCCTGCACCATCGGCCCGAGAATATTGAATAGCGTCTCGCGCAGGCGATCGCTCGTGGGGCGCAGCTTCATCCCGTGCAGAGCGGTAAGTCTGCGGCCCCCGAATTTTCCCGCGACCACGCGCATGAAGTTATCCCACCGCCGCAAGCTGGTAACGGCGCTGCCAATCCGGAGTGAGCGATTCGAGCAATCTCCTGCGCGCCGCATCCGCCGCGGGATTTTCCACCAGCGCGAACGCTTCCGAGCGCGCGAGGTTCAGCAATTCCGAATCGCGAATCGGATTCGCGATATGAAAGCCGAGCTCGCCGTGCTGGCGAGTGCCGAAAAACTCGCCGGGGCCGCGCAATTTCAAATCCGTCTCGGCAATCTCAAAGCCGTTCGTCGTCGCCACCATCGTCTCGAGCCGCACGCGCGCATCCTCGGAAACGATTTTCGGCGCGACGAGAATGCAAGTCCCCTTGCCGCCACCGCGGCCGATGCGGCCGCGAAGCTGGTGGAGTTGCGCGAGGCCGAAACGATCCGCATGCTCGATGACCATGACCGTCGCGTTGGGCACATCCACGCCGACTTCGATCACCGTTGTCGTCACCAGAATTTCCAGAGCGCCGCGGCGGAACTCGTCCATAACGCTCTCTTTTTCCTCGCTCCGCAGGCGGCCGTGCAGCAGGCCGATGTGCAGCTTGGGGAAGACGCTCCGGCGCAGGCGTTCGCACTCGACGATCGCAGCCTTGAGCGAGCGTGCCGACTCGGCCGACTTGGACTGCTCGATGACGGGATAGACGACGTAAGCCTGTCGGCCACGCGCGACTTCGCCGCGCAGAAATTCCCACACGCCGGCGAGGCGATCCTCGGCGGACCAGCGTGTTTCAACGGGCGTCCGGCCGGGCGGCATCTCGTCGATCACGGAGATATCGAGATCGCCGAACAGGGTGAGCGAGAGCGTGCGCGGGATCGGCGTCGCGGTCATGACGAGAACGTCCGGTGTCGTTCCCTTTTCGATGAGGCGTTTCCGCTGCAGGACTCCGAAGCGATGCTGCTCGTCCACGACGACGAGGCCGAGGCGGGCAAACGCGACGGGATCTTCGATGAGCGCGTGCGTGCCGACGACGAGCTGCGCTTCGCCTGAGGCGACGCGCGCAACCGCGTCGCGCTTCTCGGCGGTTCTCATGCCGCTGACCAGCAACTCGGCGCGATAGCCGGAACGCGCGAAGACGCGGCGCGCGGCCAGAAAATGCTGCACGGCGAGGATTTCCGTCGGCGCCATGAGAGCGACCTGGAAGCCGTTCTCGATGACGATGGTCGCCGCTTCCAGCGCGACGATGGTCTTGCCGCAGCCGACGTCGCCTTGCAGGAGACGATTCATCGGAATCGGCCGCTCGAGATCGGCGGCGATTTCGCCGAGCGCGCGCTTCTGCGCTCCCGTCGGCTTGAAAGGAAGAATGCGCTTGAGCGCTTCGCGGATTTGCGGCTCGCGAACGCGAAACGCGATTCCCTTCTGCTGCTGCGCGCGCTGCCGCCGCAGCGCGACGCTCAACTGGTAGAAGAAGAATTCCTCAAAGATGAGCCGCTGGTGCGCGGGGGAACGGAATGCGTTGAGCGCGTCCACGGATTCCGTCCGCGAGGGAAAATGGACGAAGCGGATGGCGTTCTCGCGCGAAGGGAAGCGATAGCGGGCGAGGAGATCGGGCGGCAGGAAATCGGGCAGCGCGCCGGAAAGATCGCCAAGGGCCGAATAAATGATGCGGCGCAGCGTGCGCGAGCCAATCGAGCCGATGGCTTCGTAGATGGGAACGATGCGGCCGACTTCGGTGGAGTCCGCGGAACCGGAAGTGAGAATCTCGAATTCGGGATTGACCATCTCGATGCGGCCGGGATGATATTTATCGAGTTCGGCGCGGCCGTGCAGGACGAGGCGCTGGCCTGGTTTGAAACGATCGGCGAGATAGCCGCCGTGAAAAAACTTGCAGGCGAGCGAGCCGCTGGCGTCGCGGACGAGAAGATAGTAGATCGCGTCGGCGCGGCGCCGACGAAAGTTCGGAGCAGGACGGCCGTAGGCGACCGGCGCGCCGCTTGAGACGATCGCTTGCAGCGTGTAGATCCCGCCGGGCCGGACATCCCGGATTTCCGCGAAATGGATGCGGTCTTCGTAGCGGAACGGGAGATAGCCGAGCAAATCCTCGATGGTGCGAATGCCGCGTTCGGCGAGGAGTAGGGCGCGCTGCGGGCCAACGCCCTTGAGATATTGGACGTCCGTTGAGGGGGCACACGGCATGGCTTCTTTATATCATCGCGAGCGGTTTCCAGGGCTGGGCGGATGCGGGTTCGCGGGCCGAGCCGGCTCTTACAGGCAGATGGGGAGCGGCGCAAATCCAAAGCGGGCTGGGGAGAGCGAGAAAGGAACACTTTGGGAAGGTAGGGCACCCTAGAATTGCGCATCAAGGATCTGGGCACGCGCTGCTCTTGCTGGACTGTTCCTTTTCGTAGAGATTCCCGATGGCTTTGAGTATGAATGGAAGACACCGAACGTCGTCTTCGTTGTATTCGCGTAGCTTCAGTCTCAGTTTTCGACGCCGCAATGAGTGTCTCAATTCTTGATAGTCGTTTGCATAGAGGAAGGCGACAGCGAGACCATTTAAACCCGAGTGCCTGTAATGGTAGCCCCAAAAGGCCCCAATCTCCTTAACCCGAGAAGAGCTTATGGGAAGTGCAACGGATCGGGGAACGTCTTGATATAGGTCGATCATCCGGTCGCAGATTGGAGTGGGTAGCCCGTGGAAGGTCAATCTGCTCCGGATCACACGTTCCTCGAACTTGCTCCCAGAGCATGTCAGAAGTTGTGCATGGGGGTGACCTCGCATGAAGCTCAGGAACCTGAGTAGAACCGATTTTTCATCTTTCGGAGACTCTGCGAAGAAGCTCCGATATTCGCCTTCCCTGCCTACGCTTAAGCCGACCATCCAAATGTAGCTTTGGCCTGGGTCGGTCTCAATATCCAAAAAAACTGCACCCTCTCCAGTCAGTTCTGGGCGGCAAATAGATATGGCCCGGTTCTCGATGATGGCCCGAGCCCTCGCGATAAGAAGTTCGGGAGGACGGCCAGAACGAACCGCGCTGCGAATGATTTCTACGGAAGATGCCGCGAGTTCCTCGACTTTTCGAATGCCGATTCTCCTGAGGCGCTCCACTGAGACGGGGCCAATGCCTGGCACAATAGAGGGTGGACGTATTTGCCGCCATTCGACCGTCGGCTGCCGTGAGGAATCTAGTTCTATGACAGCAAACCGCGATATCGCTTTGTCGTCATCGTGGTTGGCAGCATTCACAACCGTTGTGCCATAAACTCTTTTGTGCGCTCCCCCGCATCGGTGAACGTGTCCGCAGACGACAAGAATTACTTCTTTGCGAGATCTCACGAACCTCTTCAGTGCTCGCGAGCCGATTGATCGGGGCCTGTGATCTTCTGAAAACCGAACTGCCTTGTCCAAAATACCTTCGGGAGGAGCATGACTAACGACAATCACTTGACTCCTGGGTACGACCTTGAGTTGAGAACTCAAGTGCTGTGCGATTTCATTTTCGGAGTGGAGGATGTAACCGATTCCTTCCAGGCCGGGTCGTCGCGGCGCACCGTCCACGCCCAGAATCGCATAAGTCCCGAGCCTGGCTGGGCGTAGATGGACGTTTAGGACTGACTTGCCCGAAACGAGCTTTCTTACCGAGGGCTCGTCGTCATTACCCACAACAGCGCATAGTCCGTAGCGGGCTTGGGACGCGACCGCTTCGAAGAGATTCCTTCCGTCAGGCGGACGGAACCTCATGGTGTCGTCTCCTGCATAGAGAATCAGGTCGACGCGGGGTTCGAGTTTTGAGAGCTCCTCAATTAGTAGCTCAATGTCTTGTACGCGATAGTCGGAGAACACGACCAAGCGGAGTGGGCCGCTATGAGCGCCTAAATCCAAGGCCTTAACCGGGTGCGGACGCTTGGGGTCTGTCACGTGCAGAGGGTGCGAGCGCTTCTTGGATTTCATCGTTAACTCCTCGTTCTGACTTGGCAAAGTGAGGCAGCCGTCGAGCCGCCAGTAGGAGTTAGCGAGTGTTCTTGCCGAGACTGGCAGCAATCTGCCGGGCTTTTTCAGCTTTCTTGGTTGCTTCTTCCGCGACCTGTGCGGCCTCTTTGGTTAGTGCCTTCAATAGGTCGGGAAACTTCTCGACTGCTGCAAGGCGGACGTGTCGGGGGGCGTCGCGGAGAAAGCACTCTTCGTGATATTCCCCATCGAAGGTTTCCTCGCAATAACCAGCAACGAGGAGGCCCCACTTCCCCTTGTACCGCCCGTACCCCAGCAACTGGACGTAGGTTAGCTCATACCGGCGTCCGTCCTTGTCAGGGTCTGTTATTTCCTTTTCTCGTTGGATTTCTACCCAAGCACCTACCCCGAGCTTGTACGCACTTATCGCTGCTTCGACCTCGGTGAGATGCGACGATAGTCTATCTGAGGCTTGATTCAGGGAATTAGAAACGGAGGCAAGTTGCTTCAAAGCGGCGTCAACCGTGTCGGCCATGACGGCCTTCCTTTCTCGGGCCAGACAGCCCGGTCAGGTTAATTGTTAGAGCAAGGCAGCCGTACGAGCTGCCTCACTTTGCCGCAGAGTACGTTAGCACGAAATAGTTAGTGTCTTCAAGTTTCTTGCAACGTTGGGAGAGCCTGGGCACATCGTATCCCCCTAGTGAGATTGAAATGCATCAGTCCGAAGCGGTGGGAAGAGATCGCCGCCCGGCGGAGGGGGGAGGAGCCGGGCGGCGCGGCGCGCGTACAATTCAGCCGCCATGGCCACCCCGGCTCGCTATTTCGATCTCGTGCGTGAGATGAGAGACGCTTACAACCATCGTCTGCGACTGGTAGAGAGCGCCCAGCAGCGCGGCATCAAAGCCACGGCGCGGTTCTTCGCCGCAACCGTGCCTACCGTCCGCAAGTGGCTCCGCCGTTTCCAGCAGCACGGCCCTTCCGGGCTGGTCGAGCACTCCCGTGCCCGCCATCATCAGTCTCAAAAAACTCCTTCCCGCATCGAAGCCCAGCTTCTGGAGCTGCGCAAAACCCTCCCCACCTTCGGAGCTCGCCGCCTAATCCGCGAGTTCGATCTGCCCGTTGGTCATTCCGCCGTGGAACGCATCTGGCGCGAGCACGGCCTGATGCACAAACGCCGCCGAAAATACCAGCGCAAACAGGACCTGGCTCACATCAAGGCGCAGTGGGCTTTATTTCAACAGATCAGTGCGGATACCAAGGATCTCGACGACATCCCCCACTACTGGCCGCAGGCCCAACGGCTCCACTTGCCTGTGATTCAGTACACCGCCCGCGATGTGCGCAGCGGCCTGTTGTTCTGGTCTTTCGCCGAAAAACGCAGTGCCGCTGCCAGCGCCGTCTTCGCCTCTCGCATCCAGCAGCATTTGGATCGCCACGGAATCTCTCTCCGCGATCTCGTCTGGCAGACGGACAATGGAGGCGAATTCAAAGGGGACTTCCCCCACGCGCTCGGCGACAGCCAGCATGTGCGCATCCCGCCGGCTGCACACACGTACCAGAGCGATGTCGAAACCGTTCATCGCCTCGAAGAAGACGAGTTCTTCGATCTGGAAGACTTCTCCAGCCGTGGCGAATTCCTTGCCAAGGTGCACACCTATCAGCTCTACTTCAATCTCGTGCGGCCCAACTCTCACAAAGAAAACTTGAGTCCCTGGCAAATCATCGAGCGGCTCGCTCCCCGCTCGCCGCTCGAACTTTGCTTGCTCCCACCCGTCTTCCTGGATTATCACCTCAACGGCCAGGGGGGATACGATGTGCCCAGGCTTCCCTAGTTTCTTGCAACGTAGCACGCATTCGAAAATCCGTGAGCGACTCATGCGGTGACGACTGCGAGGCAAGGGAAAGCAAAGCCATAGAGGTGGCCGTCAAGGGCAAAGGGATAGCAAATCATTTCCTGAGGACGTGCGCGCCGGTCAAGGTGTTAGGAATCAGGATTTATGAAGCGCCGATGCGCCAGTGGTATGCGGGACGTTGGCGCGGCCGTGACGTACTCGCTTGCAAAGGAGCGGGGCGAATCGCTAGAGTGGGCGGGCATCAATGGCTCGGGAATGGGGAGGGCCGCAGTTGGAGCGACTGACCGCGAGCGACAAGAAGACGCTGCTGATCTGGATTCTTTGCGCGCTCATCGGCGGCGGAGTCGCCTACAAATATTTCTTCCGGGCGTTCCCGGAAGCCTCGATCGATTTTCGCGTGTCGCGGCGCGCGGCGGCGGGTCTGGCGCGGCAATTTGCGACGAGCCAGGGCGCGAATCTCGCGCATCACCGGTCGAGCATCGTTTTCGCCGTGGACGACACGGCGAAAACGTACCTCGAACGAGAAGTTGGCCTTCAGCAAGCGAACCAATTGATGTCGTCGCAGGTCCACACGTGGTATTGGAGCGTGCGATTCTTCTGGCCGCTGCAACCGGAAGAATTTGAAGTGGACCTCGATCCCGCGGGCGAGATCGTCGGATACGAGCACAAGGTCGCGGATGAGGCGCCGGGCGCGCGGCTGGATCAGGCGGCGGCGCGGGCAAAGGCGGAATCCTTCCTGCGCGACACGCTGCACAAAGATCTCTCCACCTACGATTACTTGCCCGAGGAGGCGAATTCCAAAGAGCATCGGAATCGCAGCGAGTGGGACTTCACCTGGGAACGGCACGGATTTCGAGCGAAGGACGCGCCGTACCGGATCAAGGTCTCAGTCGAAGGTGATTCGATCGGCGAGTACAAGGAATTCTTGAAAGTGCCGGACGCATGGCAGCGCGGTTTCGATCGCCTGCGCTCCCGGAACGATTTCCTCGAAACAATCGCGCTGCTGCCCTACGGGCTGCTGCTGGGCGCGTGCCTCTGGGTGATCATCACGATTGGCCGCGAAGGCGCGCTGAAGTGGAAGGGCGGGCTGATTCTCGGCGGCGTTCTGGCCGAGCTATGGTTCTTGGCCACGTTAAACGACTGGCCTTCGACGCTGGCGAGCTACGTCACGACGTCGTCGTACTCAAGCTTCGTGCTGAAGCAGATTGCGGTCGCGGCGGCAAGCGCGGTGGCGCTGGCGCTAATGGTAGTAGTGGCGATCGTGCCGGGCGAGCCGCTGTACCGCGCGGGCCAGCCGTCGCGAGTACGACTGCGATATTTCTGCCGGTTGCCGGGGATACGGACGCGTGAATTTTTCCGGTCGTGCGCGATCGGAGTGTGCATGGCGGCGGTGCACATCGGGTACGTAGTGGTGTTTTACATCGTGGCGGCGGCGAAATTCGGCGCGTGGGCGCCGCAAGACATCCAGTACGACAACCTTGTGAGCACGGTGGCGCCGTGGATTTTTCCCCTGACAATCGGACTCTACGCGGCGGCGAGCGAAGAATTTCTGTTCCGGCTATTTGCAATTCATTTCCTACAGCGCCTGACGAAATCGCGATTTCTGGCGGTCGTGATTCCGGCGTTTGCGTGGAGTTTCCTGCACTCGAACTATCCGCAGGAGCCGCCATACATCCGCGGGATCGAAATCGGCGTGATGGGGATCGTGGCGGGACTCGTGATGCTGCGATGGGGGATTCTGACCACGCTCGTGTGGCACTACACACTGGATGCGGGGCTGATCAGCCTGCTGCTGCTGCGATCGTCCAGTCTCTATTTCCGCGTTTCCGGGGCCGTGGTCGGCGCAGGGGCTCTGATCCCGCTGGCGTTTGCGGGCGTCATGTATCTGGCGCGAGACGGCTTTGAGCCTGCCGGCGCCATGCTGAACAGCGCCGTGACCGAGGAGGAAGCGAAGGCCGAGGCTGCCACTGAGGAGACCGCCGAGGCGCCGGCGCCCGCTCCCGCCGGCTCGGAATTGGAAGTTTCTACCGAGAAAGTTACCGAGCCAATGGTGCCGGCGCACGACGCAGGAGAAACGGCAACGAAGCCGGCGGTGACCGAGGGGCGGCGTTATGAGGCGCTGACCGCGCGAAAGCTCGTCATCCTGGCGGCGTGCGCGCTCATTGGAATCGTGCTGATCGGGCAAGTAAAGACGCGCGAGGTCGGCAATTTCGTGCGTTTCTCGATCGACGCGCAGGAGGCGCAATCGCGGGCGGATCAGGTCATGCGCGATCGGAAGCTCGATCCCGCCAGCTATCGTCACGCCGCCACAACCACGTTCTCCTTCGATCCGTCCGCGAATGAGTACTTGCGGCGTGCAGTGGGAATTGACGGCGCGAACAAGATCTATGAAGAGCAGGTGCCGCTGGCGTATTGGGCCGTGCGCTACTTCCGCGATTCGCAGAAGGACGAATACCTGGTGGTGTTGCTCCCCGGCGGCGGGCTGCATTCGGTGCATCACACGCTGGAAGAGGCTGCTTCGGGCGCGACCTTGACGAAAGAGGACGCGCAGGCGCTAGCGGAATCCTATTTACGGCAGGAGAAGCATCTCGATCTATCGGAATGGAAAATTGTCGAGGCGCAATCGGAGAAGCAGGTGCATCGCACGGATCATCATTTTGTTTGGGAACAGATCGCGCCGCTGGCGACGGCTCCGGGCGCGAGCGAGCCGGCGCGCGTGCGCGTGCAACTGGAGGTGCAGGGCGACGAAGTGTCCGGCTACCGGATCTTCGTGCACGTGCCCGAGGACTGGGAGCGCAAGCAGAGCGAGAGCACATTTGCGGGAACCGCGCAGTCGGTTGGATTCATCGGGCTGCTGGCGGGCCTGGCAATCTGGGTCATCGTCATTTTCTTTCGCAACCTGAAGGATCCCGAGATGTCCGCGGCCACGTGGCGGCGAATGGCCAAATGGAGCGTTTGGGTGTTGATCGCCGCGGCAGTGAGATTCGCAAGTTCCTCGCCGCAGTACATGTCGCTCTACGACACAAAGATTCCGCTGCAGACTTACTTCGGCACCGTGGCGATCGGGCTCACGCTTGGCAGCGTTCTTCTGTATGCAGTGACGTTTTTCGTGCTGGGTCTCGCGTGGTTTTTCCTCGCGCACGCGTTTGGGAGAGACCGCCTGCCGCAGTGGAACGGAATGCCCGCCGCGTACTACCGCGACGCGCTGTGCATCGCCGTATGCGGAGCGATTGCGTTGGCCGGGTTCCGGCAACTGCCGTCTTTGCTATGGCGCGCGCCGCTGTTGCAGCACTCGCTGCCTGCCGCGGTGCCGAGCGCACTTGATGGCCGGTGGCCGGGGCTATCGGCAGTGGCGAGCGCGGTGATTGTCAGCTTCTTGCTGACGGCTATGCTGGCGCTCGCGGCCGGATTCTTTGCGGATCGCGTGCGAAGCGGATGGCTGCGCGCGACGCTGGTCGTCGCCCTGGCGGCGCTGGCCTCGAGCGGCTATGCGAGCGCGGGATCGTTCGCGCGCGGCGCGGGGATGACGTTGTTGGCGCTGGCCGTGATTTGGCTGGGCGTGACGCGATTGGCGCGGTTCAATCTGATGGGCTATTTTCTGCTGTTGATGCTGCTGGCGCTGGCGGAGAGCGGCGGAGAATTGCTGCGTCAGCCGAATCCGTTCTTCCATTCCAACGGCTACGGAGTTGCTGCCTTCGCGGTGCTGCTGCTCGCGTGGCCGCTTGTTCAGTGGCGGCGGGCGGCTGGACAGACCGCAAGATGAACGAAGAGCGAGATCGGGCTCCGGCGCGCGTCTCGACGGCGCGGCAATGGGGCGAGTACGTGCTGGCCATCCTCGCGGGCAACATCTTCTACATATTGATCGAGCCCGAACTACCGGCTGCGTTGCGTCACCGGCTGTTCCGCGTGGATGCGGGTGTGCTGATCGATTTTCTGTTGTGTGTGATGATCTACGGCGCGATCCGGCTGGCCCGCAGCAGCTAATTTTTTCGAGCGCGGGCAAGCCGGGCCACGCGGCTGAGAAAGTAGACCAGTATCCCCCCCAGGACGGCAATTCCCGCGATTGTGAGCTCGTTGGTTGAGCCGATCGCTTCCCCTCGATTGCGGATGCCCGCGGCCACCAGCAGAGCAAGCGGTGGGAGGCCGATCAGGATCGTCCCCAGCACGCCTCCGGGCACGCGAGACGGCCGCGGCAGATTCGGCTCACGAATGCGCAGCGCCACCAACGCCCAGAATTCCAGCAGGATGCTCAGGCCGGTGAGGAGCACGTCGAGGAGAACGAGTTTTTCGAAGCCCAGCGGCACGAAGGCGGCCCAGCACGCAGCGCATGCGACAATCGCAACCCACGGCGCTTGCGTGCGCGAATGGCGGCGCGTGAAGACGCGCGGCAGGTAACCGTCTTCGGCGAGGACGACCGGAAGACGCGTGAACGACATCATCAGCGCGCCGAAGGTGCCGAACGCGCCGATGACGCCCGCGACGGCGACGGCAATCGCCAGGCCTTCGCCGCCCAATAGCTTGCCGACATTCACCCAGCCGCCGGTCGTCCAGAGATTGGGATCGAGCCCGGTATGCGCGACCGCGGCGACGGGAGCGAGATAACTCACGGTGACGAGCGCAACCGCCCCGATCATCGCCAGCGGGTAATTGCGCCGCGGGCGATCCACTTCGCCCGCGACGGTCGAGAGATTGTCCCAACCCATGTAGTTCCACATGGCGATGAGCAAGCCGCCCATCAGGTCCGCGTGGCGCAGCGGCACGGGAGCGGATGCGAAGCCGTGCCGCCGAAACAGTGCGACGGCGATGATCCCAACAAACGGCAGTAGCAAAATGAAATTCAGCCAAATCGAACCTTCGCCGACGGCGCCCGCTCCCAGGATATTCCACGCCGTGCACGCCACGATCATTCCAATTTCCAGCGCGATGCCGGCATGGCCCGCGGCGAAGCGCGGAGCAAAATGCAAAAGATACTGGACGAACAGCACCGGATAGAGCGCCATCTCGAACAGGCTGCCCATGAGCGTCAGCCACGCTTCCTGAAACCCCCAGAAGGGCCCCATTCCCCGGCGCACCCAAACGTAAAAGCCGCCCTCTTCGGGCAAGGCCGTTGACAGCTCACTGACCATCCAGGCGGTCGGGATGCTCCAGAGCAACGGCGTGAGAATCAGTATGAGCATCGAGCCGGCATAGCCGGTTTTGTGGACGACGTCCTCGAGGCCGTAAGCGCCGCCCGCCACCATGAAGTACGTGGCGGCAATCATGCCCAGGAGTGTGAGTCTGCGGGCGGAGCCGGGCCGTAGGCTATTCGCTGTGTGTTCGCTTGGGCGGCGGGTCACGTGCGGTCTTCTGGTTCCAGTGTGAGCCAGCGTTATACCTCAGCTTGCGTGGAGGCGGGGCGATTTCTCATGGGGGAACCCCGAAGGCGGAACAATGGCCGGGCCTCGGACGTTCTTTACTCCAGAGAGGGTCCTGCTCACACTCTGCGTGCCCGGGCGTCTAAACTAACATTGACGCGCCCACCGGCATCTGACTATTCGTAGGCAGCCGTGCTCCATCACAGCGCCTGCGGCGAGCCGCGGATGCCGGCAAGTCCTGGATTCCGGCGACGGTCCCGGGCAAACAGAGAGCGAGCAGGATGACGGCCGAAGGAATGACGTTCGAGTTGCCAGGCGGCCCGAAGGATTCGAGCAGAAGTTCGGCTGCGGAAGCGCGCGCAACTTGCCGCACGCTGGCGGAAACGGACGAAAGAACGGTCATCGAACAGGCGCAGGCGGGCGACCGGCTGGCGTTTGAAGAGCTGGTGCGGCGCTACGACCGCGACGTCCTGCGGCTGGCGCTGAATGTCCTGCGCAAGGCCGAGGACGCGCGCGACGTTTACCAGGAAGCCTTCCTGAAGATCTACAAGAACCTGCCGCGGTTCCGATTCGACTGCAGCTTCTACACTTGGCTCTACCGCGTCGTGACCAATGTGTGCCTGGATCACCTGCGGCGGCGGCAGGCCCGCCCGGAAGACCAAGCGCCCGAATACATGGCGCCATTGCGTGAGGAAGGCGCGGCGGATTTCTTCGACCGGCAAGCAGCCACGCGCGCCGGGAGCGATCCGGAGCGGCGGCTGCTCAATCAGGAGCTCGCGGGGCGGATCAGAGAAGCGCTCGCGCGGCTCTCGCCGAGGGAACGCATGGTTTTCGCGATGAAGCATTACCAGGGATTGAAGCTGCGCGCGATCGGCGACGCCCTGGGAACCACCGAGGAGACGGTGAAGAACTCGCTGTTCCGCGCGACGCGCAAGTTGCGAGCGCAGCTCGAGGGATTCTTGTGAGCAAACCGGAAAGAACACGCGCGCCGCGCGCCTGCCCGGAGTTGGAGCAGAAGCTGCTGCTCCACGTCTGCGACGAATTGAACGCGGAGGAACGGAAGAGCATCGATGAGCACGTGAACGGCCTGCCGGGGCAGGCAGGCTGCGTGGAATGCGCGGCGGCGCTGGAAGGCGAGAAGCAGCTGCAAGCAGCAATCGAATCCCTCGAAGCGCCTGCGGATGCGCTGGATCGCTCCGAATTGCTGCTGGCGCAGAGCCGCAGCGAACTTGCGGAGGCGCTGGACGACGCGGAAGCCGGCGCCGCACACGGACGCTCTCGCGCGTGGCGCGAGATTGTTGCGCGGCTCCGGAATTTTGGTCGCGCATGGGCGCTGCATCCGGCGCCGAGCGCTGTGCTCCTGCTCCTTCTGGGGTTTGCGCTCGGGGTGGGCGCGCCGATGGTGTACCAGGCGATCGAATTGCGCGCGCCGGTCAAGCCGGCGATGGTAGTTGATGCGGCGCCGCGGCTCACCGACCAGGAATTGCAAAACGTGGGCGTGGTCGGGCTGCGATGGGAGCCGGCCCCGGGCGCCGCGGATGCGCCGGGCACGGCAGAATCGTCCGAGCCGCGCGTCGAGCTGCAACTCTACGCGCAAAGGCCGATGCGCATCGAAGGCGCGGCCGACGATACCGAAGTGCAGCGCGTGCTGACCTATATGGTCGCAAACAGCCAGCGGTTCGATCCCGGAGTGCTGCTCGATTCGCTCGATTTGTTGCGGCCGAGCGCCGGAGATCCGAACGTGCGACGCGCCCTGTGCGCCGCGGCGCAGGAAGATCAGAATCCAGGGGTGCGCCTGAAAGCCCTCGAGGCGCTACGCGGCTTCGGACAGGACGTAATGGTCCGGCGAACGATGCTCGCGGCGCTGCGCAAGGACACAAACTGCGGCGTGCGCGTCGAAGCGCTGAACACACTGGTCACGGTGGTCGACGCTCAAGCCGAGTCCATGATGGAAGCTCCGGATCCCGAGATCGTCACCGCCCTGCGCCAAAGCGAGGACAGCGACCCGAATCAATACGTGCGCATGGTGAGCGCCGCGGCGTTACGCCAGATCGCGCCCGAACCGGCGCACTGAAGTCTTACGGAATGATGTCTCGACCGAACCATTCACGCATGCTTCTACTCCGAAACGGCTGCCTGGCGATGTTGCTCGCTGCGACCGGCATGCTGCCCGCCGCGGCACACGGGCGTCGAGGAGCGAGCCAGCCCGGAGACATTCCCCGAGTTACCGCTGAGAGATCCGGGAGCGTGCCGACGCGCGGCGGGCTCCGCCTGCGCGCCACTTCCGACGTCGCTAATTTTCATGTCTTCACGGACGCTTCGGGCGAAGTCCGCTACCGCGTCCGCATTGCAGCGGACGCGCGGTCGGCCGGCGCCGCGCAGGTTGTGAAGCGATACATTGTTACGGCCCATGCGACCGAGGCCGGCATTCAATTTGAGAGCCGGTTGGACCCGCGCGACGCGCGCGCCAGCGTGCGCGTGGAATGCGAAATCCACGTTCCGCGGAACTATAGCCTCGAAATTTCAACTCGTGCCGGCAACATCGGCACGCAGGACATCGACGGCAAGGTCGTGCTGGTGACCGGCGGAGGGAATATCACGGCGGGCAACATCGGCCATCGGGCCGGCGGAGATGAAGAGTTGTTGTCAGCTCGCTTGGAGACGCAAGGCGGACACATCGTTGTGGGCAACGTCGCGGGCGGCCTGCGCGCGACGACCGAAGGCGGCCACATCACAGCCGGCGACATCGCCGGCGAGGCGGACCTGCACACGGGCGGCGGGCACATTCGGGTCGGCTCGATTGGCGGAGACGCGCAAGTGGAGACCGGCGGCGGCAACATTCTGATCGGGCGCGCGGGCGGAGACGTCTTCGCCTCGACCGGTGGGGGGCAGGTCAGCTTCGGCGAGGTCAGCGGCTCTCTCCACGCACGCACGGGCGGCGGCGCAATCCGCATCGCGCGATCGACCGGCCCCACGCTGGTGGAATCGAGCCACGGCAGCATCGTGCTGACGGACGCGGAGGGACCGCTGCGCGCTTCGACTTCGTTCGGAACCATCACCGCCTGGATCGCCGACGGGGGTGCGGATTCCGACGATAACAACGGCCCGGCGACGGAACGATCGGGCCGCCGCGGCGTTGCGCCGTCGGAACTGGATTCCACGCAAGGCGACATCGTCGTGTATCTGCCGCGTGAATTGAGCGTCAGGATCGACGCGATTGTCGCGCAGGGCGGCTTGAGCCACATCGTGGCGGACCCGGACATCCCCATTAAGATCAGCTATCCCGGCCCCTCCGGCACCGGTCCCGTGCGCGCCGAATGCGAGATGAACGGCGGCGGCGAACTGCTTCACCTGCGCGTTCTCTCCGGCAATATCATTCTGAAATTGAGCGACGCGCAGGCCGCCCTACGCATCGCCGCGCAGGAGATGGATCAACTGCGCGAGCAAATGAACGCGCAGACAAGAATGCTGGCGCAGTCAGATTCGGAAGCGCCGATGGACTTTCCGCCTCCGCCGGAGCTTCCCCAACCTCCCGAGCCGCCACAGCCTCCGGCGGCGCCGGAGCAGTTTCAAAGCCGGTTCGACCAACTCGCTGACCGGATCGAAGAGCTCTTTTGGGGTGGGATCGAAGTGGATCCCGACACGCAACAGAAAAGACTCGTGCACAAAATGGAGGCCGTGTATCCGGATCTGGCGAGGCAGGCGGGCATCGAAGGCACGGTGGTGCTCCGCCTGGAGATCGGCAAGGACGGCACGGTGCAGGGCATGAAGACCTTGTCCGGCGAGCCCGTGCTGGCGCAGGCCGCTATGGATGCGGTGGAGCACTGGCGGTACGCGCCGACGGTGTTGAACGGCCGCTCCGTCAATGTGCTGACAAGCGTCTCGATTGAATTTCATCTGAAGTAGCGAGAATGGGCCAAATCTCTCGTAGGGGTGTGAGGATGCGCAAACTCCAGCTTGCACTGATCCTTGCGGCAGCAGCACTCGTGTGGGCTCTGCCGGCGCGCGCGGCGGACGAAGCGTTCGACAAGACTTACCCGCTTTCTCCCGGAGGCGCGTTCGCGCTGCAGAATGTGAATGGAACGGTCGAGATTTCCGGCTGGGACCGGAACGAGGTGCAGATTCACGCGGTGAAAACAGCGGTTCACGATGCGGCGGATCTGGCGAAGGTGACGATCCAAGTGGACGCCGACGCCGGCCACGTCGCCGTGAAGACCATCTATCCGGAAGAAAAAGGCGTCGAGGTCTCCGTCGCGTACACGGTCCACGTGCCGCAGCACGTCTTGCTGCGGGGTATCGCAACCGTGAACGGCGGTATCCAAGTGACGGGTCTGGAGACCTCCGGCGATTTGCGTTCCGTGAACGGCAATGTGGAAGTTTGCGACAGTTCCGGCTCGCTTTCCGCTCACACGACCAACGGCGATATTCACATCGAGCTGAAGCGATTGGGAGAATCGCCTGTCGCCGCGGAGACCGTGAACGGCTCCATCGTCGTGGCGCTCGTTTCTGGCGCGAATGCCGCGCTGGATGTCCGCACGATGAACGGCGATTTCCACTCGGACTTTCCGGTTTCTGCGTTCAGCGCTTCCGGCGCGCGCGAATTCCACGGGCAACTCGGCATTGGCGGAAGCGCGATCCGGCTGCGCACCGTCAACGGCTCGGTGCGCATCATCGAGTGGAAGCCGACGGTGTGATGCTTTACACGCGCTCACCTGAGCGCGCGCGCAGCGTCGAATTAGGTGAGAGGAGATACAAGATGACGAAATCCAAAGTTTGGACACTGCCGGCAGTCGCGATCGCCACGCTGCTCGCGGCTTATTTGCCGATTCGCGTTCGAGCACAACAGGCGCCCGAGCCGCCGGCCCCGCCCGCTCCGCCGGAAGCGAGCGAACTGGTTTCTCCGATTCCGGGCACGATCGATCTCGACGCGCAACTCGCCGAGATCGGCATGGGCTCCGCCTGGATGGGCGTGGCGATCGAAGAAGTCAGCGACGCCAAGGCCAAAGAGTTGAAGCTTCCCGCCGTGCGCGGCGTCTTGCTGACCGAAGTGCAAGACGATAGCCCGGCAGCGAAAGCCGGACTCAAGCCGGGCGACGTGATCACCGAATACGATGGCGAGCGCGTCGAGGGAACCGCCGCGTTTCGCCGCATGATTCGCGAAACTCCTCCGGGCCGGACGGTGCGCATCACGTACTGGCGGGATGCGAAGTCGCAGAGCGCTTCTGTGGAACTCGAAAGCCGGCACGACGAGATGCAGGTCGCCATCCAGAGGGCCATGCCGCCCGAATTCGTTTACCGATTCCGGACGGGCCCGGACATGACTCCGGACATGCCGATGATGTTCGGGCGAACGCCGAGGCTTGGAATCGAGGCGATGGATCTCTCCGGGCAGCTAGGGGAGTATTTCGGCGCTCCGGACGGGGAAGGTGTTCTGGTGACCGACGTGTTGGCGGACACGCCCGCGGCCAAGGCGGGACTCAAGGCGGGCGACGTCATTACGAAACTGGATGGCGATCGCGTCCAAGGCGTGGGTGAGCTTCGCGCGAAGCTGGGAGAAAAACACGAAGAAAAATCCGTTACGCTGACGCTCCTGCGCAAAGGCACTGAGATGTCCCTCACGGTCGAACCACAGAAGCCGGCTCCGCCGAAACCTAACGTCTCGACCAGCCGTCATATAAGTATCTAAGTTTTTCCACCTCAGGAACTCAACGGTTCACGGGCCGCCCGGCAAGCACTCCCGGGCGGCCCGCTTCATTTACAAACTGGCGAGGCGTTGAGAATGAAGACGGCGACCCCGCGGGGCGGGGTGGCCGCTGCAAAATCGCAGGAAAACATAGAATGAAAAAGATTCGCGTTACTCGCGCTCGACGACGACTTTCGAGGCGGGGACTTCGAGGCGAATCATGCGGTGATTCGCGTCGCAAAACAGATGAATTTCAAGATCGGACGTCGTGACCACAAGTTCCGAGAGTTGCCCGCTGGAACCCGCCAATTTCACTTTGACAGTGCCTGGAATCATGTCTTGCGGGATCACCACGTGAAAATCTTGTTCGCCGCCGGCGGCCCAATCATAGACTCGCGCCAGCACCGCATACTGATAGTAGAGATTGTTATCCAGCACGACGACGTGGGGATCGTCAAAGTGAAAATCTCTCAGGAAGGGGTCAGCGGTACCGACCGTAAGGGAGCACTTGGCCGCGCCATTTTCAAAACTCACGCCTCCGCTCGCAGCCTTCGGCGCCGCCGTCGACCACTGGTAGCGCAAAGGCGCGCCTTCCGCCGTCAATCGCAATTCGCCCACGGCTTTCATCTCGCCGCCATTGGGAACCTGCAGGTCGGTTGAGCTACGGGCGACCCATGCATCCCCATTGGGCGCGATGTCGAACTGTTCGGTGCCGACCGTAGCGCCGCCCAGCATGATGCGAAAGCGTCCCTTATCCGCGGAGAATACGGGAGCGGTCTTTTTGAGCTGGGCCTGATCGGCGCGCACTCCGGCCTGAAGGATCAGGAGAGCGGCGGCGGCAAGGCATCCGGAAAGCGCGCGACGCTTCATGCAATCACGCTCCCAGCGGTTGGATTCGCCTCCGGCGAACCCGCTCGATCGAAGATGCGCAATCTCAAGATGCGCTCGACCGCTTCGCGGGAGTCCGAGTGGGATTCGATGCGGTGGTCCGCCTGTTGGTAGAACGGGAGCCGGTCCTCATAAAGTTTGCGGAAACTCGCTTCGTCGCGAAACAGTGGACGGTCCGCCATCATGACGCAGCGTTGGAGGAGTTCGTCCACCGGGCAATCCAGCCAGAGCACGGTGGCGCCGGCGTCGCGCAAGGCGTTGACGTTGCGTGGTTGAACGAACGTTCCGCCGCCCAGCGCCAACACCAAGGGGAGGTTTCGCTCGGCAGCCCAGCCCAGCGCGCGCAGCAGACATTCGTGTTCGAGGTCGCGAAAGGCCGGCTCGCCGCTGCGCGAGAAGATTTCGGAGACGGGCAAGCCGGCATGCTCTTCAATTTGCTCATCGAGATCGAGGAAGCGCCAGGCGAGTTGCGCCGCAAGGAGCCGGCCGACGGTGCTCTTCCCGGACCCCATGAAGCCGACCAGACACGCGAGGCGGCGCCGGGGTTCGGGACCGGAGGGCATGGACGCAGGGTTGTGTGATTCGAACAAGCGATCCGGAGCGCTCAATCACGCTTTAGGATCTTGATTGTACCACTAAAGGAAGAGAGCTCGACTTTGGCGTTGCCCTGGTTGACGGAGCCGAACAACAGCGCGTTGGAGTATCTCGGCGGCCGCGTATTGCCGTGCACGTCCGGCTTGACCGGCGCCTCGTTGAGCACCTTGCCGTAGAGGGAATTCGCCGCGACATCGAAGGAGTCGCTCGGCGAAAACCGAACTTCGATCGTGCCGCTGTAGTTCTTCAGGATGTAAATTCCGCGGCGGATGAAATTGCCGTCGAACAGGATGTTTCCCGAAGAAGTCTGGACGCGGACGCTGTCCATCGAAGGCTGAATCAATCGAAAGCTGCCGCTGATGGAAGTCGCGTCGAGGCTGCCCGCGCACCGCGTGCAGACGAGTGAACCGTCGATGCTCTTGATGACGACGTAGCCCTCCACGTCGGAAAGTTCGAGATTGGCGCCTACGGTATCGAACGTCATATTGCCGTGAACGCTGTCCACGTTGACATCGCCCGAATCGGTTCGAACCTGAAGCTCGCTCTCCTCCGGCACCGAAATCACGTAATCGGCTTTCAATTCGTCCGAAGTTGGATTCTCACCGGCGATTTGCGTTTCGACCTCGATGCGATCGCCGGCCTGTTCGGCAGCGACCTGCAGCTTGTCGCTCGCATAGTTCGTCGAAATCATCACCTCGGGCCTATTCCAGGCCTTCACCTGAATGTTGCCGCTCGGATTGCGAACGGTCACCATCGGCCTGCCCGCGACCGGAAAATGCTTCTCGAAATGATGTGCTTGTGCGGGAACTCCTATCAGAAATAGAGCCGCCATCATGGCAATTGATACTCCGCTAATTCGAGAAAATGCTTTCATGACGCTCACCGTCCCCCCCGTGTGCCCCGGTCCATCGCGACGGCCAGAAGCTGGGCTTTCTGCTGGTACGCATCATTGAGATATTCGCGGGCCAAATCGTTATTGGGCTGTTCGCGGACACTTTTTTCACACATCGAAATCACGTTGTCAACCAATGCGAAATCGCGCTTGAAGACGGCCTGCACTTTGGGATCGATCTGCTGCAAAGATTCAATGCTGGCCTCCGAAGCGTCGAGCGAAGCTTCCTGCACGTTCTGTTCGGGCGGCTGGGGCTGAGCCGGCGTTTGCACCTCGGCGGTGATGCCGGGGCCGGTACGCAAACTTCGCACGCCCGCAAAGCCAGCGGCCAGAAGTAGAAGTCCCAGCACAGTTCCTGCAAACGCGGGACGCTGGAAAAAACTCCATACGGCGGAGCGCGGCGGCACGGGATCGAACTGCGGCTCGCGAATCAGCCCTTCGGCCTCGAGCTGCAAACGGATCCGGGCCCAAACCCGCCCGTGCGGTTCTTCCTCGGCCGGGAGATCGAGAGCGCCCAGCTGGATCGCTTCCAAGTCGGACGCGAGGGCCCGGCAGTCCGCGCAACCCTCGAGATGCTTGCGCGCCCCCGGGGTCATCGCCCCGTCCGGCTCCTGCGAAAGAATGTTCTCCCATTCGTGGCACAACATGGCCGTCGTCCTTATGCCTGATTCAAATTCTCACTTTGCTCAGCACCCGCAACCCCAATCAATCTTTCAATCCGTTCCCGCAGATTCGCTCTTCGCCGCCTGCCGTTGCTGGCGCGCCTGATTGCGCAACGTCTCCTGCAGCAGCTCGCGCAGACGCATGCGAGCTTTGTGCAACTGCGACTTCGAGTTCCCGATCGAGCAGGTCATGATCTGGGCGATTTCGTTGTGCTCGTATCCTTGAATATCGTGCAGCACGAAGACCGACTTATATCCCGGCGGCAACTGCTCGATCGCGCGCTGCAAATTCACCCGATCCACTGAACCTGTCAACAGCAGGTCAGGCCCGCCAATGTCTTTCCTCGGCCCACCCGCTTCCTCATCGGGATCGGTCTGCTCTTCCAGCGAAGTTTCAGGCAGGGATTTCTTTCGCAGCTTCATCAGCACGACGTTGACCGACAAGCGGTGCAACCAGGTGCTGAATGCCGACTCGCCACGAAACGTCCCAATCTTGCGGAATAACTGCAGGAACGCTTCCTGCGCAAGATCCTCGGCCTCGGCTGTGTTCCCTACCATGCGCAAGCACAATGCGTAAACCCGGCGGCTATGCAACTGATAGATGCGCTCAAACGCCGCCGGGTCGCCCAGTTGGGCCAGCCGTATGGCGTCTGCCTCCGATAACTCGCCGGTTTCACTTCGCCTCGTGCGGGGCACTCTACCCGTCAGGACGCTACCCTTCTTTTGGGATGCGTCCCTCGCTCCTTGAGTTGTACTTGCCTTCAGCCAGCGTGCGTGCGCAGGCACGTCCTCGGCACCCTTGCGCCTTTCCAAATCCGGATCGCGCCGGGGGCCAACTGGGAGGCCCGCCTATTGTCTGCGGAAACCACGCGGACGTTTAGCGGCGTTCGATCACGTTCCCAGGCGGGGATCTTCAAAGGGCTGCTTATTACATCAGGTTTGCGGGAATGACTCAGCCGGAGTATTGGAACCGGCGTCTATCGGCGAACTCCCGAGAGCGAACGCATCCGTTTCAAAAGTTTCTCTCGAAACACTGCCACCTCTTCCGCCGGAAGAGCGCAAAAGAATGACTTCAGAACAACCAGAGTCTCTTGCATGCACGTATTCAGGTCGTAGTCCAAGACTTCCAGCGAGCTGCAGGTCGTTTCCAGAGATTGCTCCTCGCCGCCGACAACCTCCCCGGAGATCGAACAAGACTGTCGCCGCACCTCGGTGAGAGCGTCCTCCAGAGCCGAGAGCTTATGAAAGAACCGCGAGCGTGCCTTGAACAGATTCCTGCCCAGCAAATTGTCCAGGCGAGCGACCTGCTGCGTCGCCGGGCCCCTGAAGTTGGCGGGGTCGAGAGGATGAACGTTCGGCAGAGTGCCGAAGTGGCGGCCGTGCTCCTCCATGACTTGGATCGCGCCCAGCAGCACCTCGGCCAAGCGATCGAACAACTGGGCAAATGTTAAGGTGCACTGGCGAGCCGTCTCGTACCGTTTTTCCGCACACAGCACGAAAGCTTGATTGAGCGTGACGCTCTGAATGAGGTAGGAGTCCTCGAGAATGGCATGCGCGGCGCCGTAGACGCGGCCCGGCTCGCTGGGGAGGCTCGTGTGCCAATCCTCCTCGACCGTGCGAGGCCGACCGTAAGGCCAGCTCGCCCCCGAATCACCCACGCGCCACCCCCAAGGCGGGGTATGATACCACATCGTCCGGCCCCGCGGGCTTCTTGCACGCGTGGTGGCCGGTGGCTATACTGCCGCACGAATTCCGGGGAAAGGACCGCGTCTTTGCCCTTCGAGCCGCTCGATCAGTACCTGCAGCGCCAGAAAAAGCTCGCCGAAATCCAGGCCCTTGGTTTCGAGTCCTACCCGCACCGGTTTGACCCGACCGCAACGGTAGCCGAAATCGTCACGCGGTACGGCGGCAGCAGTGCCACGGAGCTGGAAGAGCAACAGCCGGAGGCTCGCGTCGCCGGGACGAATCATGACGCTGCGGCTGCACGGCAAAGCGGGCTTCGCACATATTGCAGGGCGCGGGCGGGCGCATGCAGATCTACGTGAAGCTGGACGTGGTCGGCGAGCTGGCATTCCAGCTTGTTCCAACTGCTGGATTTGGGCGATTCATCGGCGTTTCGGGGCATCGTCTTCCGCACGAAGACCAACGAGCTGACCATCTGGGTGCAGAGCCTGTCGCTCCTGGCAAAGCGCTGCTGCCCTTGCCGGAGAAATGGCACGGACTTGCCGATGTCGAGTTGCGCTACCGCCAGCGTTACCTCGATCTGATCGTGAACCCGACGAAGCCCGGCGAGTTTTCCTGCGGCGAGCGGAGATTCTGCGCGAGTTACGCAACTTCTTCGATGCGCGGGGCTACATCGAAGTCGAAACGCCGATGATGCAGACCGATCGCCGGCGGGGCGCGACTGCGCGTCCGTTCGTCACGCACCACAACACGCTCGATTTGGACCTGTATCTGCGCATCGCGCCGGAGCTGTATCTGAAACGGCTGGTGGTCGGCGGGCTCGACCGCGTCTACGAGATCAACCGCAATTTTCGCAATGAGGGCATCTCGACGCAGCATAATCCCGAATTCACGATGCTCGAGTTCTATCAGGCCTACAGCGACTATCGCGACCTGATGGCGCTGACCGAGGACTTGTTTGCTGCTGCTGGCGCGCGCACTGTACGGGAATACCGTGGTCAACTACGGCGAACACGAAATTGATTTGGCCAACTGGCAGCGGCTGAGCATGCGCGAAGCCATCGTGAAGTACTGGCCTGCGGATGCCGGCGCCGCATTCGACCGTCGAGGAATTGGCCCGGCCGGGCGGGCCGCGCGCCGCAGCCCAGCGCTACAACGCCTGGGCCGCAAGGCAAAGGGTCGGGGCCAATTGTGGGAATCGAGAAACTGACCGACGGCGAGATCACCGGATCGCTCTTTGAGACCGTCGCCGAGCACAAATTGATCCAGCCGACAATTCTCTATGACTTTCCGACCGACATCTCTCCGCTCTCGAAATGCAGCCGGACGACCCTGTCAATTGTCGAACGATTTGAGGTCTACGTCGCCGGAATGGAACTCGGCAACGCCTTCTCCGAGCTGAACGACCCCGCGGAGCAGGAGCGGCGCTTCCAGCAACAGGTGAAGCAGGGCGGGGAGGAAGTGCCGAAAGAAGTGGACCTGGACTACGTGCGCGCGCTGGCGCACGGCATGCCGCCAACCGCGGGCAGGGGCATCGGGATCGACCGCCTGACGATGCTTCTGACGAATTCGCACTCTATTCGTGACGTGATCCTCTTCCCGCTTCTGCGTCCGGAGCCGAGGCACGAACCCTCCGGCCCGGACGCCACGGCGCCCGGCGTACCCAAATGAGATTTGCATGGCTGGTGGCGCGCCGCTACCTTCGCTCGCCACACCGGCCGGCCGTGCTGCGGCTGGTCAGTTGGCTTGCGATGCTGGGCGTCGCGGCCGGCGTGGAACGCTGGTCATCGCGCTGTCGATGAACACCGGCTTCCGCCACACGCTCCAGGACCGCTTGCTCGGCGTCACCGCGCACGTCAATCTCTCGCGTCCCGGCGCCGAAGGAATCGCCGATTACCGCGTCCTGGCGCAGCAGTTGGGCCGCAGTCCCGGCGTGCGCTCGGTGGCGCCCGCGATTTACCTCACGGTCTTACTTTCTTCCGGGTCGCGCGCGCGCGGTGTGGTGATGAAGGGCGTGGACCCGGCCATGGAGCGGGCGTCGGACGAGGCACTCCAGCGCGTGGCAGCCGGAACTGCCGATTTTGCGCGCGACGCGGACGGATTCGATTCGGTGATGATCGGCCGGACCCTCTCGCAGGACCTCAACATTGAACCTGGGAGACTACGTAACCTTGACCAGTCCCGAAGGACGACTCACCCCTTTCGGGTTGATGCCGCGTTCGCGGAGATTTCGAGTCTCGGGGATCTTTGATTCCGGATTCTATGACTACGACGCGAACTGGGGTTTCGTGACGCTGGGTGCGGCGCAAGGACTGGCCGGAGTGGGCGACGTTGTGAGCGTGCTGGAGTTTCGGCTCTCCGACGTGGATCGCGCCGGCGAAGTCGCCACAAAGCTTCAAAGCGAGGCGGGCCCCGGCTTCACGACCAACACGTGGCAAGACGAGAATCGCGCCCTGTTCCGCGCGCTGCAGCTTGGAAAAGCTGGTCACCGCGCTCTTCATCGGACTGATTACGTTCGTGGCGGGCCTCAACATTCTTGTCGTGCTCGCGATGACGGTGAGTGACCGGGCGCGCGACATTGCCGTCTTGATGGCCATGGGTGCGCGCCGGGAACAAGTGCGGGACATTTTCGTTTTGCAAGGCCTTGCGATTGGCGCGATCGGAACCATTGCCGGACTCGCGGCGGGATACCTCACAGCCTGGGCTGCGGGGACTTACCGGTTGATTCCTCTCGACCCGCAGGTGTATTCGATTCCCTACGTCCCGTTTCAACCGAACGCATTCGATGCAATTTGGATCGGCGCCGCGGCGCTCCTGATCAGTCTGGCATCCACGGCCATCCCGGCGCGTGCTGCCGCACGACTTCTTCCGGTCGAAATTTTGCGTTACGAATGAGAGGCGAAAGGGCTGGGTTTGGCGCGGCGCTTGCACCATTATTTGTGGCGGGCGGCGAACTTGGGATAGGGAAGAGCGAGCCGCCAAATGGGGCATCCTGGCTATGCTACAATTGCTTTCTTATCAAGGAATTATGCCCATAGCTTGGGGTGTTTCATCTTGGGGCAACCCTGCTCTTGGCAAGGAAGTGGGCGTTAAAGAGAAAGGTTCTGCCCATACTCTGGAAACGTCGCGCTTCGGCAATCTGTGTAGGGCCACGAGCGAGCGTGGGCGAGCATCAAATCTATTTAGGCAGGAACGGGAATCTGGCCGAATGAGTTCCGGGAACCGGCTCGAATGACGCAGACCTCCGCAGCCACGGCGAAGCGTGCCACCGAAGCGAGTGAGCTTTTCGGCGGCGAACGGCCTGTGGCGCCGGGTGGCGCCGTGATCGAGGCGCGCGAGTTGCGCAAGTCGTACGGGTTGGGCGAGCAAGTCGTGACGGTTCTCGATGGCGCGAATCTTTCGGTTGCCAGCGGCGAGATGGTGGCTATCGTCGGGCCTTCAGGAGCGGGAAAAAGCACGCTGTTGCATCTGCTGGCCGCGCTAGACACGCCAACAAGCGGTACAGTATACTTCGAGTCGAAAGCGCTCGAATCGTTTCGGACGAAGCGGAGCTGGCGGAATTCCGCAACAACGCCATCGGCTTTGTCTGGCAGCGGCATCATCTGCTGGCCGATTTTTCGGCCGCGGAAAATGTCGCCATGCCGCTGTTGATGCGGGGGCGAGCTTACGGTGACGCAGCTCGCGAACGGCCCGGCAGTGGCTCGAAGAAGTCGGACTGGCAGAGCGGGCGGACCAACGCGCCGGGGAGCTTTCCGGCGGCGAGCAGCAGCGAGTGGCCATCGCGCGCGCGCTCGTGAATGGCCCGGCCGTCTTACTGGCCGATGAGCCCACCGGGGATCTGGACGAACGCAACGCCACCGCGATTTTGGATTTGATGCAGCGATTGCACCGCATGCACCGTCTGACCTCCATCTTGGCGACGCATAACCCGTTCTGGCCAGGCGCTGCGACCGCGTGCTGGGCTGGAGCACGGGGTGCTGTGCCAGGTTTCCGAAACCTCCAACGACCCTTGGAAAGTTGGCTGAGGGGAGAAACGAGCGAACCGTGTTCGAACGCTATACTGAGAAGGCCCGACGAGTGATCTTTTTCGCGCGGTACGAGGCCAGCCAGTACGGCAGCCCGTACATCGAGACCGAGCATCTGCTGCTGGGCCTCATGCGCGAGGACAAGGCGCTGGCCAATCGGTTTCTGCGCACGCACGGCTCGATCGAGTCCATCCGGAAGGAAATCGAATCGCGCATCACGATCCGCGAGCGCATCTCCACCTCCGTCGAAGTACCGCTGAGCCAGGAATCGCAAGCGCATCCTGAACTTCGCCGACCGAAGAAGCCGAGCGGCTCGGGCACAAGCACGTCGGCACGGAGCATTTGCTGCTCGGAATTCTGCGGGAAGAGAAGTGCTTCGGCGCGGAGATCCTGACAGGAGCGCGGGTTGCGGCTTTCCGCACTGCGGGAGGAGTTGGCGCGGTCGGCCGGGCGAAAAGGTTCCGGTGAACCGGCCGAAGGAAACCTCCCTGCTGGCGGAATTCAGCCGCGATCTGACGCAAGCGGCTCTCGAGGGGCAATTCGACCCGCTGGTGGGACGCGAACGTGAAGTCGAGCGCGTCATTCAAATCCTTTGCCGCCGCACGAAGAACAATCCCGTACTGATCGGTGAGCCGGGCGTCGGCAAGACGGCCATCGTCGAAGGCCTGGCGCAACGCATCGCCGACAGCGACGTGCCGCCGTTCCTGGCCGACAAGCGCATTCTTTCCCTCGATCTTTCGCTCATCGTGGCCGGCACGAAGTACCGCGGCCAATTCGAAGAGCGGCTGAAGACCATCATGAAGGAATTGATGGAGAACCAGAACTCCATCCTGTTCATCGACGAGCTGCACACGTTGGTCGGCGCGGGCTCGGCCGAGGGTTCGCTCGATGCCGCCAATATTCTGAAGCCCGCGCTTACACGCGGCGAAATTCAGTGCATCGGCGCGACGACGCCGGGCGAATATCGCAAGTCCGTCGAGAAGGACCGCTCGCTCGAACGGCGCTTCCAAGCCGTGAAGGTCGACAGCCCCAACGAAGAGGAAGCCATCCGTGTCCTCCAGGGCGTGCGCGAGCGTTACGAAAAATTCCACGCCGTCTCCTACACCGACGAAGCCATCCAGTACGCCGTCTATCTCTCCAGCCGCTACATCCCCGATCGATTCCTGCCCGACAAGGCCGTCGACCTGATTGATGAGGCCGGCGCGCGCGTCAAGCTGCGCCAGGCGACGCTTCCGGATGAAGTGGCCGAAGTGCAGAAGCGCGTGAAATTCATCACGCACCGGATGGAAACGGCGATCGCGAACCATGAGTTCGAAAAGGCGCGGTTCTATTCCGAAGAAGAGCGCAAGGAAAAAGAAAATCTGCGCCAGCTGCGCGAGAGACTGAAGCTGGACGATTCCACGACCGGCATGGTGACCCGCGAGGACATCGAAGAAGTGGTCGCCCGCTGGACCGGAATGGCCGTCACTTCGATCAAGGAAGACGAACAGCAAAAACTGCTGCGCATCGAGCCGGAATTGCACAAGCGCATCATCAGCCAGGACAAGGCCATCACGGCCCTGGCACGCGCCATTCGCCGCAGCCGCGCCGGCTTGAAGGCACCGGGCCGCCCGGTCGGCTGCTTCCTGTTCCTGGGTCCGACCGGCGTCGGCAAGACGGAAGTGGCGCGGCGGCTGGCGGAATTCCTGTTCGGCAGCGAGAAATCGCTGATTCGCTTCGACATGTCCGAATACATGGAAAAACATTCCGTGTCGAAGTTGATCGGCGCGCCTCCGGGCTATGTCGGGTATGAAGAAGGCGGCCAGCTGACCGAGCGCGTGCGCCGCACGCCCTATTCGGTGATCCTGCTCGACGAAATCGAGAAGGCGCATCCCGGACG
Organism: Terriglobia bacterium; assembly: GCA_963819015.1. GTDB lineage: Bacteria > Acidobacteriota > Terriglobia > Acidiferrales > UBA7541 > DASPOJ01. The sequence continues at coordinate 23,887 of CAWFUN010000002.1, read as the reverse complement.
TGTACAATATCCTGCTCCAGGTGTTTGAAGACGGGCAGCTCACCGACGGACTGGGGAACACGGTGGATTTCCGCAATACCATTCTGATCATGACTTCGAATCTCGGGGCTCGCCACTTGCAGAAACGCCAGACGCTCGGCTTCCAATCCGGCGCCGACGAGGCGGGCGCGAAGAGTATGGAAGAAATGGTTCTGGGCGAGGTCAAGCGCGTCTTCAATCCGGAGTTCTTGAACCGGCTCGATGAAATTATTCTGTTTAACCCGCTGGCCGATGAGGATCTGCTTGCGCATCATCGATTTGCTGGCCGGCCAGATCAACGACACGCTGATCCATCGCCAGGTGCAAATCGTCCTGACGCCGGAAGCGCGCCAGTGGATCCTTGAGAAGACGTGCGGGGATCGCAGCTATGGCGCGCGGCCGCTGCGCCGGGCGCTGCAAAAGTACGTCGAAGACCCGTTGTCGGAAGCACTGATTCAGGGGGGCCTGCAACGCCCGGCGACATTGGAAGTCTATGTCTCGGGCGAAGGGCTCGGCTTCCGTCCCGTAGTGGAAGCAACCCCGGTTACCCACTAGCGAATCCAACGCGCACAAGCCGGGCCTCCGGGGGCCGGCAGGGAGCGGACCATTTTGTCTTGGGGGGACGCGGCCTTGAGGAGTCGCGCGGCCGCAGGTAAACATTTCTGCCTTCGGATTTTGGCGTGGACGCTCCTCGTGTATCTGGTGGGGATTGGAACCGCAACTGCGCGTCCCTTCCCTTCTCAAGATGACGCAGGGAACCCCAAACCCGTTCTATGTCGAGCGCATCGACTTCGAAGGCAACCGCCGGATTCGTAGCGAAACGCTGCGAGCGCGGATTTTTACGCGCGATGGGGACCCCTACAAACCGGAAGGCCTGGAACGAGATTTCCGCGCGCTGTGGAACACCGGCTATTTCGAGGACATTCGCCTGGAAGTGCAGGACAGCCCCGACCACCCGAACGGGAAGATCATAGTCTTTTATCTTTCCGAGCGGCCGATCATCCGCCGGATCGAGTTCAAGGGTGAGAAGTCGGTGTCCGAATCCGATATCCTCGACGCGTTCAAGGATGCCAAGGTCGGGCTCTCCGTCGAAGCCCAGTTCGATCCCACGAAAATCAAGAAGGCCCAGGTCGTGATACAAGAATTGCTCGCCGCTCACGGCCACCAATTTGCGGTCGTGAAACCGACCTACGAAAAGATCGCCGCGACCAACGCCGTCAAACTTGTCTTCGTCGTGGACGAAGGGCCAAAGGTAAAGATCGGCAAGATTATTGTTCAAGGCAATCAGGCTTTCTCCCGCGACAAAATTATTCGCGCCATGAAACGCTCCCGCCCCTATGGAATTCCGCTCTACTTCAAGTTCATCCCGGTCATGTCCAAGACTTTCGATCGGGACAAACTGGACGAGGATCTCGAAGTGGGCGTCCGCAACCTCTACCAGGACAACGGCTACTTCAAGGTCGTGGTGAAGGACCCCATCGTGCAGACCGTCGAAGTGAACCGCCACGGTGTTCCGGGTCCTTGGCCCGTTGTCGGAAGAGAGCACGGCAAGGCCACCAACATTACGATCGGGATCGAAGAAGGCGACAAGTACCGGATGGGAAAGCTCGTCATTCGCAGCGCGGACCCCGATAAGGGTCTGACCATAAAACGTACGTTTCTCGAAAGCATATTCCCTCTTCACAGCGGTGACGTCTTCAGCGTGGGCAAGGTGCGCACTGCGGTGGAAAATTACACCAAGTTCTATGGACAATACGGGTTCATCAATTTCACCGCCATTCCCTCGGAGGAAATTAATGAGTCGGCGAAGACGATTGACCTGACACTCGATTTTGACGAGGGAAAACAGTTCTCCGTTCGCCGTATCGAATTCTCGGGAAACACGACAACGCGGGACAAGGTCATCCGGCGCGAGTTGTTGCTCAACGAGGGGGACCTCTACAACAACCGCCTCTGGGAAATCAGCGTCCTGCGGCTGAATCAATTGAACTACTTCGACCCGATCAAGCCTGAAAACGCCGAGGTCAAGCAAAACGTCAAGAACAGCACCGTGGACATCACCTTGAAGGTCAAGGAGAAAGGGAAACAGTCCATCAGCCTGACCGGAGGCGTCAGCGGAATCTCGGGGAGTTTCCTCGGCCTGACCTACGAGACCAATAATTTTCTCGGGCTGGGCGAGACCCTGACCTTCACCGCGCAAATCGGGACGATCCAGCGGGAGTTGATGTTCGGATTCACCGAGCCCTACCTTTTCGACCGGCCGATCTCGACGGGCTTCACCATCACCGATAGCCGCTACAATTTCGACCAATCGCGCGAAACTTCGCTCCTGCTGGGACAACAGGTACAACTGAGCCCGGACATCGCGCAGAATTACAACCAGAACAGCGCGGGGTTCACAATCTTCGCCAGCTACCCGATCAAGAGGTTTTCGTTTACGCGGCTCGGGTTGTCCTATGGGTTCACAGCCACAAGCATTCAATCGTTCAGCACGGCATCCACGGTGCTGTTCGACGCGCTGCAATTTCAGCAGCTCGCCGGGCCCTCCGCTCTCGCCGGCATTCATTCCAGCAGGATCACGCCTTCGCTGAGCTATAACACCGTGGACAATCCCCAATATCCGACCCATGGGAAGAGTTTCTTCGTTCAAGGGAGCTTCGAAGGCGGCCCGCTGGGCGGAAACGTGAAGGCCCTGAGCACAACCGTCTCCGCGTCCTACTTCCGCCCCAACTATCACAAGCGCAACGTGATTGCGATGCGAGTCTTGGGGGCGTTCACGACCGGATATGGGGGACTCGAGGTGCCGCCGTACGACCGGTTCTACCTGGGTGGCGAAGACACACTGCGCGGCTTCGACGTGCGCACGGTTTCGCCGGTGGTTTTCATTCCTGTGCTTTCAACCACCAGTGTGCCGTACACTGATCCGCGGGTCCTGGGTTTCAATGGGGCGCCCGTTCAGGTGCAATCTCCTCCGATCCCAATTCTGTCCTACCAGATCGCGTTTCCAGGAGGCGATACGGAAGCGTTAGGCAATTTTGAGTATAGAATCCCCATTGTTGGCTCCTATGTCGGCTTGTCGATTTTCACGGACGTTGGGGTGTCTGGTGCATTGCTGCCGAACCAGTTGGCACTGAGCTCGGCCGGGATACAAAACATTCAGAGCAATTTCACGCAGGGCGCCGCTACAATCGGACAATTGCAGTCCATGGGGCTGTCGCAACTCGAGAACTTGTCGCCTTTGCAGTTAAGCAAATCGCTTGCGATCCAGTCCGGAACAAACTTCAAGCTTCGCGCCTCTTCCGGAATTGAAATCGTCGCGAATCTGCCGATTGTGCACGCCCCGGTCCGGATTTATTGGGCGTATAACTGGGAACGGGAAGCGCTGGCCGTTACCGCGCCCGAAACACAATTTAGCGTCGGCCCGCTGGCGAACATTGCCGCGGGCCTGCCTCCTTTTGTTTACCAAAGCCAGTTCTTGTGCAACACCTGCACGTTGACGTTGCTGGGAACGAATCGGCAGTTGACGGAGTTCTACGATCCCTTGAAAGTTCTCCGGCTGACGGTCAGCCGAACGTTTTAGCGCAATGCACGTGCCGATTGTAAACGACGAGCGAAACACAGGGGTGAACGTCTCGTACTCGAACTTGGAGGAGTGGGAATGAAGTCGCGGAAGCTCTGGTTTGTACTCGCGCTCGCGTGGACTGCGGTCACGCTGGGCTGCAGCTCTCCTACGACCGTGTCGGTCACGATCAGTCCGGCCACCGGAACGGTCCTCATCGCCAATCAGGCACAGTTCACAGCAACCGTCACGGGATCCACCAATACGGCTGTGAACTGGTGCGTAGTGGTCACGACCAATGGGAAATCCAGTTGCACGGCTGCGACTGCAAGTACGGCCAGCGGCGATGCGGTTGTCGGCACGATTAACACGAATGGTCTTTATACGGCTCCGGCGCTGATACCCAACCCCAACAGCGTTACGGTCACGGCGACCGCAGCAGCGAGTTCCGCTGCCACTTCAAGCGCCACCCTGACCATCGCTTCCGGGATTGCGGTTACGGTGAGTCCCGGCTCCGTCACGCTCGGGTCAAATGAAACCTTCTCCTTTACAGCCGTTGTGACCGGGACCACGGCCGCCGAATGCGCCGCCCTCAACCTGACTGTGGCTAAATGCACTTCAGTCACCTGGGAGGTATGTTCGGCGTTCACTGCCGCCACCGCCACGACAGCGGCGTCGTGCACTACACCTTCGCCCAACGACCTCGGGTCGATTGCTTTGACGATGGGCCTCTATACGGCGCCGGGCGCGGTTCCGACCACTTCCATAATTGTAGTGGCCACCTCCGTTGCGGACACAACAGTGGCGGGAGTCGCTGGCGTCGAGGTAATCAGTGCGGTGGACCCCACCGTCAGTTCGGTCAGCCCGAGCACGGCTCCACAAGGTGGTCTGTTTCAGGACATCTATTTGACCGGCACGCATTTCATCTCCACGACGAGCGTGCTCATTAACGGCGTGGTCGTCAGTACGCCTTGCACGGAGGGGAATGCCAACGTTACGACAGGTTGCTTCACCCTGCCCAATTTCAACGTGAGCATTCTTGGGAGCAGCACCCCTGGGACCATCGAATCCACCAGCATGCAGGTGCGGCTCCCGGATTTCATGTTGTCGAACCAGCCCGCTCCGCCCAACACGACCTACGCATTGTCCATCTCTGTCGAACGCCAGGGCGGCATCCCGCAGACTTGTCCCACGTTGTCGCAGTGCCAAGTCGTCGTCACGCCGGTGCGACCCGCGATTGTCGGGCCCACGCCTGACAGCACTCCCCAAGGCGGCACTTCCGCGTTGAATTTCAACATCAACGGCGGTTACTTCGGGACGCCGTCGAATCCCACGATCACGGCGCTGTACAACAACCAGCCGCGGGGAGCTTCGATTACCAGCAGCACGAGGCAGCTCGGAGTGACGATCGGCGGTTCGCTGAACGGGTCCGATTTTTCAACGCCTGGGCTATATCCTGTGACGCTGCGGAACACGACACAGCCACAATTGGTCGCATCCACCAACCTGGCGGTGCGGCCCGCGTACGGTCCGCCTGCGGCGACGCAGTCCTCTGTTGGGACGGCAAACACGCTCACTCTCGGGACGCAGCCTTCCGCCGTTGCGATCAATCACGCCACGGGAATCGCAGTCGTCGCCAATCAAGGGTCCAATGACGTGACTTTGATCGACATGACCCAGAATCCGCCCGCGGTCGTCCTGCCTTCGCTCTGCACAGAAACGGTCGGGGATACTGGGCCGTGTGGAGCGGCGGATGCCAGTAGCCCCAAGACCGGTCCGGTGGGCGTCGCGGTGGACTACCTGCTGAATATGGCGCTTGTCGCCAACGGCACGTCGGACACCATCACGGTCATCGATCTGAGTCAGCACAAGGTCACGGCGATCCTCCCGGCTCTCAACAATCAAGGCGCCGCGCTACGCCCAATATCCATCGGCGTCAATTCTGTGACCGGCCAGGGAATTGTCGTCTACGCATCCACCAATGCCGCAGGGATTATTTGCCTGACGCAAGCGGCCTGTCCGAATTCTCCGCCGCCATTTCCGGCGATCACGGGGATTGTTACGGTCGCCACGGGACCGGGCTCTAGCGTCGCGATTGAGCCGCGCCTCAATTGGGCCGTGATTACCCCGGGCGGGGTCGGGTCGTTGACCATTGCGAATTTGGGCCAGAAAACCCAAGACATCATCACGTCGGTTTCCCGAAAATCCGGCACCGTCACGATCACAACTTCCGCCGGCGGTTCCTTCAATCCCGGGCTGCCGAGCACGCCTACGGCGCTCCAAGTGCATCAACCGGTGCTCATCACCGGAATCCCGGACACGACCGACACCCCGGCCAACAACCTCAACGGAATCTTCACGGTCAGTTCGGTGCTCTCGGCAAACAGCTACACGTTCACGCAATCCGGGCCGCCCCCGGACATGAGCTGCAGTCTCAACGCTGCTTCTAATTTCCTGATGTGCGGGACGTTGCAAGCGACCGCCAACAGTTACGACAACTATTCAGGCCCTGTCGCGACGATGAGCGTGTCCCAGAGCATCACGGGCGTCGCCATCAACACGGAAACGCAAGATGCCGTACTGACCGATCCGCTCAGTTCTTCGGCTTCCGTCTACATCCTTAATTTGCTCGACCAGACGACGAGTGCATTTGGCCTTCCGGTGGGAGCCTCGGCAGCCGCGTTTAATCCTCTGACGAACACAGCGCTTGTGTTGAATTCCACTCAGAGCACTGCGGCACTCGTTGATCCGACCATCCCGTCGCAAGTGCCGCTTCCCGGCGCGCTATCAACTGGAAAAACTCCAATCGCCGCGGACATCGATCCGGGGACAAATGAAGCCATTGTCGTCAATCAGGCGGATGGCACAGCTACAGTTTTCTCGTTGGGCACGCTACGCACACTCCAGATAACGGACATTAGCCCCCGGGCCTACACCATTAATGCCAGTCTGACAGCGCCGGCGGTCGCGACCGATCAAACTTTGACAATTGTGGGCAAGGACTTCGTAGCGGGCTCCGTTGCGCGAATGGACGGCATCCCGTTGCAAACGCTCTCCGTTTCCCCGAATGGCCGCGAGATGACGGTGAACGTACCCGCAGCCATGATTTCGACTCCGCACATCCTCGCGCTCGATGTGTTCAATCAGGGTTCCCCGCCGGCCGTCTCGAACGCGGAAGATTTCACCGTCCTCGAAACCGTGGATGTCACTGGGCCGACTTGTTCGCAGCCCGCGCCGGCCGGAGTGGCGCTGGACCAGCAGAATAATCTGGTTGTGGCGTCGCTGAGCGGTTGTAACACACTGGCCATCGTCAATCTCTCGACGGGCACCGGGCAAACTGTTGCGGTGGGGGCCTTCCCGACCGGCGTGGCGGTCATGCCGAGCCTGCATCTCGCCGCAGTGGCGAACGAGGGAAGCAGCAACGTTTCGATCGTCGACACGCTGGCCGATTCGGTCACGCAGACGGAGGGTACGGCTGCGGGACCTGTCGGTGTCGCGGTGGACCAGAACACGCATGAGGTCGCAGTGGCTTGTAGCCTCTCCGGTACGATTAATATCTTCAACGCCGTCACGCCGGGAGCGGCAGTCTCTGAGCTGGCCGGCGAGTTCCCGGTTTCGGTGGCCATAGACCCGCTGGACAACCTGGTTGCCTCGGCCAACGCGCAGGGAGGCGATGTCTCCATCGTGGACGAGACGGGGTCGACGTTTACGGTTACGGTTTCAGGAATGGAGGGGCCCACGAGCGTCGTGTACGACCCTTCGGGAGATGAGTTCCTCGTGAGCTCGAGCCTGAGCAACCAATTCTTCGCCATTGCAGCACTCACGCAACAGTCCACGCCGGTGAAGGTCGGGATCAATCCGACAGGGATCGCCTACAATTCCCTGAGCAGCACCTTGGTGACGGCAAACACGACGAGCGGCACAATGACGGTCGTGGACTTCCTCGATCGCCGGATCCGCGGCGTGATTGATCTGTTCGGGACGCCATGCAATCGCGCGATCACACCCACATGTCAGTTCGTTTCGCCTCAGGCGACCTCGTCACAAGAACTTCTTCCGACGTTCTCCGTAGACGTTCACCCGCTGGCGAACTTGGCCGTTGTGGCCGACACGACCAACAACCGGCTGTTGATCGTTCCTCTGCCGCGCTAGGGGGAGTGCGCCTCCGCCCCTCGGCGGGGACAACGAAAGGGGCGGAGCTTGCAGACGTGCTGGGTGTGGGCGGCTTTCTTGGCGCTTTATTTCGATTGACGCACGCAAAAACGGGCCATTATAATGCCCCATTTGTGATACTTACAAGAAGCATGACAAGGAGTTGAGGATGAACGCAAATTCTATGCGCAAGTGCCTGCTGGCGGCCGTGGCGGTCCTATTGGTGCCCGTGGCTATGGCGTGGGCCCAGGGCGGCGGCGCCGCGGCAGCTGTTCCCACCAAAGTCGCCACCATCAACGTCCGGAATGCAATCGTTGGGACTGCGGAAGGAAAAGAAGCTTCTGCCGAACTGCAGTCGCAGTTTGCCCCCAAGCAGACCGAGATGCAGAACATGCAGAAGCAGTACGATGAGATTCAGACCCGCCTGTCTACGGGCGACCGCACGCTGAGCGACGAAGAAAAAGCAAGGCTGCAACGGCAGGCTGAGTTGCTGACACACAGGCTCCAGCGCAGCCAGGACGATCTCCAGGAGGAACTGCAAGCGGCTCAGGGGGACGTTCTGGATCGCATCGGCCGCAAGTTGCTCGACGTTGTCGATCGGTACGCCCGCGAAAACGGATTCGCGATCGTGCTGGACACTTCGCAGAGCAACGTGGTGATTTACGGGGCAAATCAGGTGGACATCACGAACCAGATCGTGCAGCTCTACGATCAAGCGTACCCCGTGAAGCCGGCGGCGGCCACCCCGCGCCCAGCTCCGCAGACTCCCCCGAAGAATCCTCCGGGACAATAGGAAGCTGAATCTTAGCGGGGCCAGCGCGCGGCAGGATCGCCTTAACTTGGGGAGTTTTGAGAATTGTGCAGAGGATTCCCCGGCTCCTGCGCTGCTGGCCCTGCGTGATTCGCGTTCGGGCATTCACCTGAAGGCGCGGGAGACGCGGCGGCACCCTCTCGCAGCCCCACGCTAGGCAGAATCAGCGTTCGCGGCTAGAATAGTTTCGCCTGCCGAGGTGAGCTGCCAGCAAGGGATCCATTCGTGGAGCCGATACTCTCAGTCGAGAATCTCTGGAAGATTTATCGCAGCGGCAAGCTCGAAGTCACCGCGCTCCGGGGACTCGCGTTTCAGGTGCTGCCCGGCGAATCGGTTGCCGTGATGGGCCCGTCCGGGTGCGGGAAGTCGTCGCTGCTTTATATCCTCGGCGGACTGGCGCGGGCAACCAAGGGGCGCGTCCTGATTGATGGGAACGACCTCGTTACCATGGGCGATGCCGAACGAACCAAGCTCCGCCGCCATAAAATCGGATTCGTTTTTCAGCGATTCAACTTACTGCCTACGCTCGATGCATACGGCAACATTGCCATCGCACAGCATATTCACGGTGACGGTTTCGATCCCCATCGTTTCGAGGTCGTGACCCGCATGCTGGGTTTGACCGACCGCTTGCGCCATCGGCCGTCCGAATTGTCCGGCGGCGAACAACAGCGCGTTGCGATCGCGCGCGCCATCATTAACGAGCCGAAGCTCATCCTCGCGGACGAGCCCACGGGCAATCTCGACAGCAAGAATTCCGAGACCGTGCTCGCCATGCTGCGGCAGCTCAACAAGGACTTCGGCCAAACCATCATCATGATCACGCACAATCCAGAGGCTGCCGCGTATGCCGACCGCGTCATTCACATGCGCGACGGCGCCATTGTGGACGGCGAACTTTCCGACTGAGACCATGCGTAAGCTTTGGCGCATTCTCGTTCGTACGGTCTTCTGGTCGTATGAACGCGGGACTTGGCCGTACGACGTTGCGGTGATTGCCATCGTTGTATTCGTCCTTCTCTCGCCGCGTTCGTGGTTCCATGACCAGCCCGCGGTCGGTCCGCCCGCCGCGCAATCGCTCGTGCTTCTGAAAACCGCCGATTCGTCGGAATCGACGCAAACCTATCGCGTGGATGCGCGACTCCTGGCCTTGCCGATTCGCACTCCGGAACTCGAGCACGATCTCCACGACGCGATGCGCAAGAATGTGGACTCGTTGAAGCGGGGCGGGTTCCAAATTCTTCGGATCGAGCCGATTCGCGGCGACAATGGCACGGTGGCTTCTTACGACGTTACCATTAAGCCCTAAGTTCCCTTTTCTGTCCCGCGCGATGTAACTGCTTCACTCCCCATCACATCTAACGGGATGTGGTAGGATGCCCCCCTCGCGCTTCCACGCATTCTGGAGAGAGTTCGGTGCTGGGATTTTGGCCAAGACGCATCGCAGCGCTCGCCGCCCTGACGTTCCTGGCGGCCTGTCTCGCGTCGATTCCCGTGCGGGCCGGGCAGCAAATCCCCTGGACGGTGGAGACGGTCCTGCGCCAACTCGACAATGAAGCCAAGAATTTCAGGAGTCTGGCCGCGGACATCGAATACACGAAAGTGACTGTCGTGGTGGACGATCGTTCCACCGAAAGCGGCCAGATTTTCGTCCGGCACGACGACAAGATGCGCATTGAATTCACGCAGCCGGACCCCCGAACCATCTTGCGCGACGGCGCGAATCTCTACCTCTTCAATCCCAAAATCAACCGGGTCGAGGAATATGACCTCGGCAAGAACAAGGCCATGGTGGATCAGTTCCTGCTGCTCGGGTTCGGAACTCCGGGTGCGTCGCTTCGGAAGAACTACGTCATCACTCTGCAGGACGAAGAGGCGCTGGACAACCGTAAAGTGATTTTGCTGGAGCTTGCGCCGAAAGACGAGCAGGTGCGCAATCAAGTGTCCAAGATTCAAATCTGGCTGGACGAAGCTACGTGGCTGCCCGCGCAACAAAAATTCCTCGAGACGGGCTCCGGCGATTACTTCATCATTCGTTACACCAATGTAGTTCGCAACGTACGGCTCCCCGATGAACGATTCAAGCAGAACTGGCCCAAGGGAGCGACTCGGGTCAAGCCGCAAGCCTGAGCCCCCTTGCGGGACGCACCCGTTCCCGTTCTCCTCTATTTCCGAGCCGCCCCGGACGTGATCTGTCCCTCTTGCCGCCGCTCACGTGCGATGAGCGCTTCCTTTCGCTCCAACCCCCAGCGATAACCTCCCAAGCCGCCGTCCTTGCGTATTACCCGATGGCAAGGAACGACAATTGAGACGGGGTTTGTGGCGCACGCTCGCGCAACCGCCCGCATCCCCCGCGCGAGACCCAGCGAGCGGGCCACCTGCCCGTAGGTGCGCGTTGCGCCATAAGCAATCTTTCGAAGAGCCTCCCAGACCCGGCGTTGGAAGGCGGTCGCTCGCACGTCCGTCGGTAAATCGAGATGAGGCTGCCGACCGGCCAAATGGCGCACCACGGCGCTCACCCACTCCGAGTGAGGTCCCGAACGCCGTGAAATCTCGGCTCGCGGGTACTCCCTCCGCAATTCGCGCTCAAGCGCGGTGTCAGAGTCTCCCAGATAGATGGCGGAGATTCCCTTCGCGGTTTCAGCCACGAGGACGCGTCCGAGCGCGCAGTGGGCTACTGAGAACGTGAGTTGCATCCCTCGTCCCCCTTTGCGATAGGTGGCGGGCGTCATGCCAAGTTGCGCATCGGAGCGTTCGTAAAGACGGCTCGCGGAGCCGTACCCTGCTTCATAGAGTGCTGTGGTCACGTCGTCCCCCTTTTGCAAGCGCCGCTTCAAGCGGCCCAGGCGGACGGCATCCGCGTATTGCCGCGGCGTGAGGCCGATCACGCGGCGGAATGCCCGGCCGAGCTGGTGCGAACTCAATTCTGCATTCTTCGCGAGAGCGCCCAAGCGGAGCGCTTCTTCGCCATTCTCTTCGATTTGCCGGCATGCTCGAGCCACGGTCGCCGTCGCCGGGTCCGCAGCGGCCCCGGAGAAGTGCCTCGGTTTGCAGCGGCGGCATTCGCGGTAGCCGGCGCACTCTGCCGCGTCCGGGCCGCGGAAGAAAAGCACCTGCGCGCGTCGCGGCCTGCGAGAGGGGCACGATGGCCTGCAATAGATGCCCGTCGAGCGGACCGCGTACACAAACGCTCCGTCGAGGGCGGCATCCCGGCGCTGAATCGCATTCCAATATTTTCGGGCGTCGCGCCCCGATGTCCGCTTGAACTTGACGCGCGAATTCATCCTTGAGTTCAGCCTCACAGCGAACAGATTGGGACAACTCCGTTTGAAATTCTATCCGATTCTAGCGCTCAAATCCGAATGGCCTCCCGCGACGCGGCGGCCAATCCTCATCCAACCGCGAGGTAGTTCATAGGACACCGCGTGGCTTGATTCTTTTGACGCGTGCGCCGGCGAAGAGGATAGTGTCCGCGAGCGGCGCCAGGAACGTGGAAAGAGGGAGAAGTATGCGCGCTGCTCGCATCCCAAAGGAATTTACGGAAGTTAAATCCGCCTCATCTGGCGGGATCTACGCTGCCACTGTGACCGGTTGGTCCGAAGCGCCTCCGTGGGTGGAACGCGCTCGTCCTCGCGGTATTCGCCGCGTGCCAACGCACACGGTGCAAGTGCCCAACGAAAGGCGGAACTATGCGCGCGCCAAAATGCGTCTGGGGCTTCGTCTGACGCGAATCGCCGGCCAGCCGCCGGAGGGGCACCTGCAGTTGCACACGCAAAACATCAGCTCGAGCGGCGTCTATTTTCTTTGCCCGGTTCCTCTTGAGCCGGGAACTCCGATCAATCTCGAAGTTGCCCTGGTCGAGCGGCGCGATCGCCGAGGCAGCGTGTGCATGGTGACCGAGGCCCACATCGTCCGCGTGGACCACCTTCGGATTAGCGGCATGCACGGGCTCGCCGCCATGTTTGACGACATAAGCTTTCACCGCGACGACCCTGTCCCGCAGCGTTACCATCCCTCGTGATTTGCCGGGCAATTTGCGAGAAATCGTCGCGCCTGGAAAACCGGCCACTTCCTCCGCACGCGGCACTACCATAGTAGCGAAATGCTTCCACGGACTCTCCGCCTGAGAGGCGTGTTGCTCGACTGGGACGGCACGCTTCTGAATTCCTATCGAGCTGACGCGCACGCCTATTTGGAAATGTTTCGTGTCCTGGGCATCGATTGGGGACTCAAGGAGCTCAAGAAGTGCTATTCCCCCAATTGGTATAACGTCTATCGCGCCGCGCGAATCCCGCGGTCCCGATGGGACGAGGCAGATCGTCTCTGGCGCCGCTACTATCGCTACGACGATGCGCGATTGTTCCCGGGCGCGCGAGGCGCGCTTGCCGCTCTGGGCCGGAAATACGTCCTGGGGCTGGTAACGAGCGGCAGTCGCGAACGTGTTCGAAGGCAACTGCGGAAGCTCGGCGTTGGCGGTTGTTTTGCCGCGCGCGTTTTCAGCGAAGACGCGGCGCGCCGGAAACCTCATCCGGCCCCATTGCGCCTCGCGCTTCTGCGAATGCGTCTCGCAGCCGATGAATGCGTCTACGTTGGAGATGCGCCGGAGGACATCGAAATGGCCCGGCGCGCCGACGTTGCTTCGGTAGGGGTGGTGGGGACATCGCCCGTGCCTGTGCGGCTCCGCGCGATGCGACCGGACGCAACGATTGATTCCGTCGCCGACCTTCCGCGACTGCTCTCAAAACTGAACCAGTAGCACGATTCCCGCCAGTGCCGCCGATCAACGCGGAGGAGCCGGTGGCCCTGCAGAAGGTGAGGCGACAGGAGCGGCTGTCTTCACCGCCGGAAAAGGAGCGTAATCGGTCCAGAAGATCACCAGGCGAATCGGGACGGTTACATCCTTCAAAGCGACTTGGCTGTCCGCGCGAAAATACGCGGGGAACCAGTTGTCACCCACGGGCTGGCGGTAGGTCTCGAACGTATTGAATGGGAGCTCCGGGGAAGTGACGTCGCCCAATTCCGTCACCCACCGGCCGTAGGTCTTCACAATCGCCAAATCGTGATCGTCCACCCAGACTACTCCAGAAAAAAAGGACGCCGGCGATCGAGCCGCTTTGGTTCCACCGAAAAGATGTAGGTTTGCAACTGGTCCAGGGGTTGCTTTCCCTGGTATTTGATCGTGTAGTTCGGCAACTGATCCGTCGTCAACGGAAACGCAGGGAACGACGCGAAGGTCTGAAGATCTTCGGGCGTAAGGCTCAAAACCTTGAGCGTCGATTTCGGCTTATCGACAAGATGTTCGTATCGAGTGCCGTCGGAACCCACTTGCGGCACCGTATCCACTTCAGCCTGATTGGCAGGCTTGCCGTCGTCGCCGATCTCTTCCAATAGCAATTTCTTGTGATAGCTGAAGGAATCCCGGGCCTTCGCGTATTCATCCTCGTGCGCCGCAAACCGCCGAATGATTTCTTCCGGGGGAATCGGAGTCGCTTCCGGAGCCGGATTGCTGGGAAGGCGCACGACGTCGCCGGCCGGAGGAGCCGCCACAGGTCCGTTCTGCTCTTGCGCCCTCGAAACAGGCGGCCAAGCCGCCCACAGCAGGACCGCCATCAATGCTGCAAACCGTGTTCTGAACGCGCTCATGGGATTCAATCTACTCAGATGCCGAATGCGGTGTTCGTGGTCCACCGGCCGGTTCACAGCTAAGGAGACATGAACACAGTGTAACGCATCACCGCCTCCGCTGGAGAGCCGGAGCCCAGCGGCAACGCCAACTGCAGTAGGACGTCTCCGTTCTCCATGTGCAGGCTCATCTCCCCGGCGGTCCACTCCAAGCGAAGGCCGGCGCTTCCCGGAGTGCGAATCTCAAGGTGCGTCACATCCGATGGAAGCGTGCGTGGCGGCCCGTCGGAATCGCCCCCGGAAACGAAGGGCGCGCACTTCTCCGCGGGTGGATTCGCACTCTGTGCCGCTTGCACTGCCAGTGAGGCGGACCAGCAGATTTGCGTTCCGTCCGTATCCGCCTGTGTCGCCGGCACGCGGCTCGCCGCGATGAATTGTATCCCCGCGGCGGGTGGAGCGTCCGCTGCCGGATCGAGCGCGACACGATAGTTCACCTCAAATGCGTCCGGCGAAACGAGCGAAATGGTCTTCTCGATTGTCGCGCCGGCGGGCCCTGCCTCCGCTGCGCGATATCTCATCCGCAAACGGGGCTGGTTACCGCCGCTCGTCCACTCGGCATCGTACGGTCGATTGAAAGTAAAATCCTTGGGCTGATCTGCGCCGGGTGGCAGGAACCAATCCCGCAGCGCGCCCGTCACCGTCGTCAGGTTCTCTCCGGAGATCTTTGAGACCAGCGCGACGGCCCTTCCGCCGTCACGTGGACAAAACACGAGTCGCAACGCATTTGTCTCCAGCGTCCATTCCGGCGCCCCGTCGCGATCGAAGTCAAATTGGTAGTGGATTGGCCTGCCTTCCCTCAAGTCCGCGAACGCGAGAGGAAGCACTGTCTGTTCCCCTTTGTCCTGCAATGTCAGTTCGTCTGGACTCAGCGCGGAATCTTCAACGCCGGCCCCGGGAGTGTCCGGCGGCGGAAACTCAAGTTTGATACGACTGAGGTCAGTCGCTCCAGGACCCACGCGCACGTTCGCTAACCCACGCGCCCTCTCCACCCGGGCCGTCAGAGTTTCCGCCGAAGCTCCGCGATTTATGGTGCGCAAAATGAGCCTCTCCACCTTTTCATCTTGCAAGACAAGCAACGCGGGCGAAGTGAGTAGCGAAGCGCCCCGCCCCATCGGCAAACGCACTGCATTTACGACGGACGCCTCGTAGTTCGAGCGGTGCTCCTTGGGCGGGCTTGGCTGTTCCTTGACGCGCGGTTTGTAGTGAAGATGAAGCTTTAGCACGCGCAAATAATCCGGAGCTGCGCCGCGCAGAAGAGTCACCGTGAGCAAATGAATTCCCTGGGCCCAGGATCCTTCGATTTCGTTCCCGTCGAGCTCGATCCTCTCGGGCTGGCTGTCCAGCCGCAGCAACACCGTTGCGCGCGTAGGGGCGTAAAACGTCAAGTCCAGCGAATTGCCTTCGGCCTCAACGCCCAGCAACTCCGCGCCCGCGTATACAATTTCATCCTGGCAACCTCCAAGTATATTTGCCGTCGTGCAAAGAGAGGCCCGAATCGGCAGCAGCAGCGAATCGTGGGCGGGAACCGTGGCGTGAAGCTCGATGCGGCCTCCAACCTCTGTCCTGGGGAAGAGAGAAGGCGCAAGCACCTGGAGATCAGCCTCCGCGGGCTCCGCTGGGTCCAGATTGGTGAGACTCACCAGAGCAGCGGCGCACAATGGCCGGGTACTGCAACTGGCCGCAGGCGAAACTACTTCCGCCGAAGGGTTGTCCGCCACCAACTCGGAAATCAGCAACGGGCTCACGGGCGACATCTTGTCCAACGGCTCTGCCGTGGCTGTCGCGCCGGCGTCCCCCAGCACGGAGGCTAGGTTTCGGGCTGCCTGGGCGGTCGCATCCTGTGCGCTCTGGACTTCGAATGAGTCTTCAAGCATCACCGAGGAGAAGAAATCTTGGTTCCACTCAATCACGGCGCCCTGCCCGTAAGCATGACGCGACGCTCGCAGTTCGTTCGGACCGGCCACGGGGGTCGCGGGACCGCTCCACAACTGCGCCAGGCTGCTGCCGGAAGGCAGATGAGGAGCGAAGATCAAAGTCCCCCCGCGCGCGACGTACTCGATCAGCTTCTCTTGTTCCGCGTCTGTAAGCTCGAATGTTCCTACGGCGCCGTCGGGAACCACCGCCAACAAGGCCGGATCGCGCATGAGCCGGTCAACCGTTTGCGACGCCGGGTCAACCAGTTCTGGATTCCAGCCCGCCAGCTCCGCTGTGCGAATCACCCGCTCCAGAGTTGTTGCCGCCTGCTCCCGAGCCAGCTTCCATCCCGGGCCGGAAGCCTCGGCCCGCAGATCCACAATCCCAAAATCCGACCGAACGTGCGCACTGGCGAGCCACTCGCCCCATCCGGCAACCAGCCGGCCATTTCGCCTGACTGCGACGGCCACAGGTTGCGGATCGCCTTGGATGCCGAGGGGCAAATCGCTATTCAGGTATCGGCTCGATGCCGGGGTCTCGTACCCTGCGGGCGTGATCGAATTTTGGAACGGCGAGTACGTTATTCCACGCGCGCCGTCGGCAAGCAGCATCCTCGAATCCAGCAGGAGTGACGAGGGAGCAATCCTGACGGCTGGATCATTTTCGCCCGCGGCGCCGGAGTCCGCCTGAAAGCTGGTAACAACGGGCGGCACGCCGGACTGCTCGGAAAGCGCCCCCAGGAGCAAAGCAATCGACTCCGCATCTTGTCTTTGCGGACCTTGTTCTTCCGGATGCTGCCCATTCCCCGGCCTCTGCAAGATAGGGAACCAGCTTCCGGATGCTCCCTCGACATGCTCTTGGGTCGAATCGGCGAACCATGCCGCTAGCGGGGACACTCCTGATTCAGCCAGGTCGGCAGGCTCGATCAAAACGGGAGCCTCAGCACCGGAAGCGGAGAACGCGTCGCGCAAAGGAGCAATGTAGTGCTGAAGATTCGATGAATTGGCATCCGAGACCAAGCTCGGCCGGTCTTCGACGATGAGGAAGAGCAGCGGTCCGCTCGTACCCTCATCTTTCGGCTGATCCGGCATGCCTTTGATGTTCTGCGGCTCTGTTTCGAGGGGGGGCGTGGTTAAGTATTTGCGCCGGGAATCGTAAGGTGCGAGCTCCGCACCCAGCGCGGCAAACCATTTTCGCGCCGCCCCCACATAGCTGGCATTGGCAAGCCACGCGGCCGCCGCAACATCCGCGTCCCGGCGCAATTCCTGTTCCAGCGCGGGCTCGTCTCCGTCGGCAATCTGCGACGCCGTCATGCCGAACTGCGTATCCGGCAGCAGCCAGTCAGGAAATCCGCCCGAGCGCCACTGGTCGCCGATCGCCGGGCCGGTACGGATGATCAGCTTGAATCCCCGGTCGGCGATCAAATGGAGCAGGCCGCGAAGGTCGCGGCGCGGATTTGACGCTCCGGAGAAATCGTAGTTTCCCGGAGCGGACTCATGCCAATTCCAGGGAATTCGCAAGTCGATGGTGTTGATCCCGAGGTCGCGGTAGCGATCGAGGCAGTGAGGCCAGAGGTCGCGCGGGATTCGGAAGTAATCAAACGAAGCGGCGTGGACGAAGAACGGCTTCCCATCAACGCGCAGTTCGGGCCAGCCTGCGTTTGAAACGATCTCCACGCCGGGCGGCTGAGGGTGGGGTTGCGCCTGAGACCAGGCCGCCACCGGCATACCGATCATGACCGTCAGCAGGAGCGCTCCGCTCCAATGCTGTCGCGTCACCACAGCTTGGACGCTGCGCTGCACGGTCTCGACATCTTATCCGATGCCGGCCGCGTTTCCCAAACGGGTTCCCGGCGACCTCTGGTACAATCTCTCGCTTGCGGCCCCTACCGCCTGCCTGCCGCCTGCCGGCAAGCAGGCCAGGCAGGCCGCCCGGTCGTGTCAGCTGAACCACACGCGAAGCGATTCTACGTATCCGGATACGTCCAGGGCGTGGGCTACCGTTTCTTCGCCCTTCGCGCCGCGAATCGCCTGGGTGTTTCGGGATACGTCCGTAATCTCCGGGACGGCCGGGTGGAAGTTTACGCGATCGGCGCGCCCGAGCACCTCGCGGAGCTGCGGGCGGAGCTGAGAAGAGGCCCGTTCGGCGTGGATATTGATGAAGTGACCGAGGATGCAGCCGAAGTGATTCCCGGTTATTCCCGGGGCTTTACAATCGAACGGTCCGAATAACACAACCAAACAATCGGAGCAGACCACATGGAAGATCTGAAGAAATTGATTCGCGAGATCCCGGATCACCCGAAGCCGGGAATTCTCTTCTACGACCTGACGACGCTGCTGCAAGACCCTGCCGGCTTTCGCTCGGTTGTAGACCAGCTTTGCGCGCACTACACCGGCCGGTCCGTGGACGTGGTGGTCGGCGTCGAAGCGCGTGGCTTTATTTTCGCTCCGGCTTTGGCGTACCGGCTCGGCGCCGGTTTTGTTCCCGTGCGAAAACCGAAGAAGCTGCCGTGGAAAACCGCGAGCGTTTCGTATCAGCTCGAGTACGGCACGGATACTCTCGAGATCCATCAGGATGCCGTGAAGCCCGGCCAAAAAGTGCTCATCAGCGACGACCTGCTGGCCACGGGCGGCACTGCCGCCGCCGCTGCCGCGTTGGTGCGCCAACTTGGCGGACAGGTAGTTGGAGCGGCCTTCGCGCTGGAATTGAGTTTTCTGAATGGCCGCGCGAAATTGCCGGGAATCGACGTTTTTTCGCTGATTAAGTACGACAAGTGAACCGTGCGCCGTCGCCCGGCCTCACCTGCCTCGCCGCTGGCGCACGACTTCAAACAACGCAATCCCCGCCGCGACGGAAACATTGAGCGAGCGCACGGGCCCGGTCGTCGGAATCGAAGCCAGAAAATCGCATCGAGTGCGGACGAGTTCGTGCAGCCCTTTTCCTTCCCCGCCCAGCACGAGTCCTACCGGGCCGGTCAAATCCAAATCCGCCAGGGTTTTTTCCGCCCGCTCGTCGAATCCCACGAGCCAGCAGCCTGCTTCCTTCACTTCCTCCATCGCCCGCGCCAAATTCGGCACGCGCGCGACCGGCAAGTGCGCGAGCGCTCCCGCTGAAGCGCGGCCCACTGCGTCGGTCAGTCCGGCGGAGCGCCGCTCCGTGACAATCACGCCCTGGGCCCCCGCGGCGAGCGACGTACGGATGATCGCGCCGAGATTGTGCGGGTCCTCGATGCCGTCCAGCAGAACGAGCAATCCGGGCGGAGAGGCTTTCGCGGCCTTCAACAGATCTTCCAGGCCGACCGTTGGTTTGGCGGCGGCAAATGCAACGACGCCCTGGTGTTCGCGCGACCCGGCGGCGCGATCCACCTGCGCGCGGTCCTCGAATCGCACGGGAACGCCGCGACGCCGCGCGAGTTGCACGAGTTCCTCGATGCGATCGCCGCGGCGCCCGCTGACGATGAGCACGCTGTCGAGCGAGCGGCCGGCTTCCAGCGCTTCCCGCACGGCGTGAATTCCCGTGAGTCGCTCCATTTTCTCTCAGCTCCGGATCAGTCCAATGCGGCGCAGAATTCCAGAATGCGCGTGCGAATCGTTTTCACCGGCGCAAGCCCCGGCGCGGCCGCGGCGCGATCGATCAAGACAATCACCCGATCCAATTCTCCTTCTCCCGCTTGCCCGGCAATAGCGAGACGTATCGGATGAAATAGACCGCGCCCGCTGTGGCCCAGCTTCTTCTTCAGTGCGGTGACAATCTCCTTGAACCGGTCCGAATCGATTGTCTCGCACGCCAACGCCTCGCTCGCCAGCTCCCGTACGACTTCGCGCGCGCCCTTGCGCAGCAGCACGGCGTGAGCTTCCGGCGCGGCGAGAACTTCGCTGGGCTCATAGTGGAAAATGAGGTCCACCAATCGCGCGAGCGATTCGCGGTCGCCCGCCTGCGGACCCAGCCACTTCGCGGCGTCCGCAAGCCACGATTCCGTGTGCTCATCGTGCTGCGAGGAATAGGGGTCGCGGAGCCACGCGCGTTCCGCGAGCAACGCGCGCATTTCGGAAGCCGTGCAGGGGAAACCCGCCTGCGCTTCCGGCTCGGTGGCGCTGTCAGGAGACACGTTCGAGCGTCGCCACCGCATGCGCGGCAATCGCCTCGCCGCGACCCACAGCGTCCACACCTTCGTTGGTCTTGGCCTTCAGATGGACCAGCGCCGGATCCACGCCGAGCGCTTGCCCCAGGAGCTGGCGCATCGCGGGAAAGTGCGGCCTGAGCTTCGGGCATTCCGCGATGACGATGGCGTCGATGTAAACGATCTTCCAGCGTTGGGTATCCAGAAGTCTGCCGATGTAGTCGAGGAATCGCAAACTCGAAGCGTCTTTCCATACGGCGTCCGTGTCGGGGAAATGAGTGCCGATGTCGCCCAGCCCAGCCGCTCCCAGCAGCGCGTCGCAGATGGCGTGCGCGAGGACGTCGCCGTCGGAATGGCCGGCGGGGCCTTTCTCGAATGGAACTTCCAACCCGCCCAGGATCAACTTGCGTCCCGGCTCGAGCCGATGCAAATCGTAACCAATTCCCGTGCGCATCACGGCCGGCCCCGCTCCTCCTCGAGGTAGTAACGCGCAAGTTCCATGTCGCCGGGGCGCGTGATTTTGAGATTTCGCTCCGAGCCCAGGACGACGAAAACGTCGTGCCCCAGGCGCTCGACCAGCCCCGCTTCGTCCGAAGCCGTGACGCCATCCTGGCGCGCGCGCTCAAATGCCTCCAGCAGCAGGGCCGCGCGGAAGACTTGCGGAGTCTGCGCAAGCACAATTTTCTCGCGCCGAATCGTTGCGGAGATGAGCGCCACGTCCACGGGCAAACTCGCGCGCTTCACTTCCTTGACCGTGTCCAGCGCCGGAACGCCCAGGATGGCCGCGCCGCGTGCGCGCGCTTCCGCGATGACGCGCTCAACTTGTTCTCGCCGCACGAGCGGCCGCACGGCATCGTGCACCAGGACAATCTCCGTGCCGGACGGCAATTCGGCCAAAGCGTTGCCCACGGATTCCTGGCGAGAATCGCCCCCGCTGACGACCTTCACGGGACGGCCAGGCAGGGCGCGGGCAGCGCTCGCTTGCAGCGAAGCAACTTCCTCCGCTCGCGTGGCAATGAAGAAATCCGTGATTTCCGCGCAGAGAGCGAGCCTGCGCAGCGTGAAGAGAACCAGGGGAAGGCCGTCCAGCTCGAGGAACTGCTTCGGCGTTTCGGCCCCCATGCGGGTGCCAAGGCCCGCGGCGGGAAGAATCGCGACCGTATGATTCGTCATGGGATGACCCGGGGGCGAAAGTGTACACCAGTTGCGGGCCGGGCGCGAGGCGCGCGTGCGTGTGGCTCGCGGCAGCGGCTGTTCCATCCCCCCGTTCCGAGTGGAGACGCGCATCCTGCACCGGCTGAGGCCGCAGCGCTCTCGCCCGCCGCGCCGCAGAAGTAGCGGTCCGCCAGCCGACAACGTTTCGTCTGAATGACAACTCGGAAGGTACTCCCCCTCCCTCCCCCATGTTTTTGTGTAAGTGCTGAATCCAAAAGGGTTACGGGCAAAAATCGTGGATCTGCTGATTCTAAAGGGTTTAAAGTCCTTTGTTTTCAACAGCATAAGAAAATGCTTGTAAGTGCTGAATCTAAAGGACTTAAAGTCCTTTGCTGTGTATGAGTTTCGGCGTGTGCACAAGAATGGTGCAAGTTTGGGGATTCTCAAGGGTGCGCGTGGGAGGGCGTACAAAGAGGGGCCCGTTCGACTCACCCCGGCGGGGTTCGCTCCCCGGCAAGGCCGGGGCAGGCAGGACTCGTCCCGCGAGTGCATCCGGGATGCAAAAGGCGCACATCCCTGGCTGGATGGGAGGGCCATTCGAAAAGTTGTTCCGAGCTCACGCAGTATGCTAGCACAATGATAGCTACATGTCAACTTTATTTAGTGAGTTACTATTCGAATAGAAGTGGTGGGCGCGCGCCATCGGAGGAGGGGATAAGGCCGTCAAGAGTCCCACCCTTTGCGTGCCGCAAAGGATGGGCCACCCCCACGTCAAAGCCTGCGCCACCCGCCGGCCGTTCCAGAACGGCGGCCAGCCAAGTCCGCAAGAACAATCCGACGGCCAGGTGAATCAGGTACACGCAGTAAGAGACCTTGCCCAGTTCCCGCAGCCATGCCATTCGAGTGAAACCCACGAACCAACCACCCAGCTTCGAGAGCGTGGACAAGAGAACCAAAGCGTAGAAGATTGCGATCCATGTGTAGCCCGCCGACTGTTCCGCCAGGGAATTGTAATCGGGCGGGTGGGGCAGCCTTCGAACTTATGGGTGGCCCATTTTTCGCGCGGAGCGCGAAAGGTGGGGCTCTTGAATTTTTTCTTTCCTCCCCGCGACAAGTGACTCAAGGCGAGAGCCTACGACACGGAAGACAATCTCCTGAGCATCACGGACGCGAACGACCACACGACCAATTTCTCCTACGACAGCTTCGGCCGCATCACGAGCACCAATTTCCCATTTGCCTCGCCACAATTCAAAACGAGCGAGAAAATGACTTCGTCGGCGACTGTAGATGAATTTGTAGCTGCGAAAGCACTCAGCTTCAACAAGTTTCAACAGAGTTCAACAAGCAGGCCGCAAACGTTTCAACAGCAATCACTTAGAATCAACAAGAATCCATAGACTTCAACAAGCGCTGGCACCTGGTTCGGGACCAGGGGGTCGGAGGTTCAAATCCTCTCGCCCCGACCAATTTTCTCCAGTGAAAATACTCAACGGCCCCACCCTTTCGCTGCGCGAAAGGATGGGCCACCCTCAACTTCTTCTCCCCCTGCACGATGCTCGATAGTCTACTCAGTGTTATAATTCCTCATGTGCAAACCAAAACTAGAGGAGATGTGGGCTGCGTTGCTGAAGGCCGGGCCACCCGCCCACTGGCATCTTTGGGAAATGCATCAATCGCCCCCGTCGGCGGGATGCGGGTGCTTCTGGCAGGAACTTGGTGTAGGAACAGGTGCTCCCCCCTCCAATGCCAAGCCGTACCCCGGCCCTGCGGGCGGGGGTGGACCGCAATGAGGACTAGGTGCCTCGTTATCTTCGGAGCTCACTTATGACAGAGACACGGTTGAAGTACCAGTCCGGCGAGGAGATCAGAAAGGGGGACCGCGTCCTGTTTCACGGAGAGCCAGGCGAAATTGAGCTCGTGGTGGATGATACTGGGGATGAGGAAAAGGACTGGCATATGAAGAATCAGGGGCCGGGTATCATGGTTCGCGAGCAGAAAGTCTTTGGGCGTGCGTATCTCAACCAACCCGAAAACGCGGAAGACTTGGTGTTCGTATCGAGAGCGGGACCGCTCAGCACCTAGTGATCTTGTCACTCGCCAAAGTTCCATTCGGCCCCAAAAATGAACAACTCCTATGAATGGGTCTTCACAACAAAGGGCTTCCCTAGGTCTCAGGGAGGCTGTGTCCCTCTAAAATGAGGATGGGCGCGAAAATAAGTCCTGGCAACTGTATATAATTTTGTAGCCGAGAAAGCCTCCAACTTCAACAAAGTTCAACAGAGTTCAACAAGCAGGCCGCAAAGCATTCAACAGCAATCACTTAGAATCAACAAGAATCCATAGATTTCAACAAGTGCTGGCACCTGGTTCGGGACCAGGAGGTCGGAGGTTCAAATCCTCTCGCCCCGACCAGTTTTCTCCAGTGAAAATACTCAACGGCCCCACCCTTTCGCTGCGCGAAAGGATTGAT
>CAWFUN010000001.1:605000-632636 GCA_963819015.1 Terriglobia bacterium | reverse complement strand
GCTCACTGAAGAAGTTGCCCAACCTCGAACGGGTTTGCCTTCACGGCAGCGCGGTTACCGACGCGGCTTGGTCCATCTCAAGGCACTAACTCGCCTCAAATGTCTGTGCGTCGATCGAAGCGGAGTCACCGATGCGGGCCTCATTCACCTGAAGGGCTAAGCAGTCTCCAGGATCTAGACCTCAGCCGGACCAAGGTCACTGACGCCGGGCTGGCGTCATTGAAGAAGCTAGCAAGCCTTCAGACGCTGGACATTTCCGATTCGCGGTCACCGACGCCGGTTTGGTCCATCTCAAGGAATTGCACCAACTCAAAGATCTGACACTCGGTGGAAGCAGCATCACTGATTCCGGCTTGGTGCATCTGAGAGGACTGAACAAGCTGCGGACCCTTACCCTCAGGGACACCAAAATCGGCGATGCAGGACTGGCCTTCTTGGCTGGACTGAGACCCTCGAGGTGCTCGACATCGAGGGGATCGCGGTCACCGACGCCGGTTTGGTTCATCTCGGGGCACTGAATCACCTCAAGGACCTGCGGCTTAAGAGAAGCAGGGTCACCGGTGCCGGCATGTTACACCTTAGCGGCTTGCCCGCCTTCAGGATCTTGATCTCAGCTTCACGGACGCCAGCGAAACCGGGTTGGCATCGTTGAAAGCCCTCCCAAGCGTTCGGAATCTCCAACTCCAGGGTAGCCGTGTGACTGAGGGGGGGTTTTGCCGCACCTGAGAGCACTGACAAGCCTCCGGTACCTGGATCTCAGCTACACCACGATCGGCGATGGCGGCCTGGCGTCTTTGAAGTCGCTCACAGGTCTTGAGAAGCTCGATATTAGCAGCACCAAGATTACAGACGCCGGCGTGAGAGAACTCCAGCAAGCGAAGCCTCAGCTTAGAATCGAGCGTTGAGCTTGCGGGCCATAGGGGCAAGTCCCGACGTAGGAGAGGTCAAACGGGAGAGATCAGAGAGATCAAGCGAGGGATCAAACGGGCCACTGCTCATTCTCACCGCAAACTACGGGATCTGGGCGATCAGCCCGAAGAGATCAGAGGAGGAGTGCTTGGTTCTTGCCACGACGGCTCAGGGATGCGCACGCGGACGATCTCTCCTTTGTTTCACATGGCGACGACCGATCGAGCAAGGTCTCTCCTTCTCGTCTCAGGCGCGTGAGAAGGTTGCTATCAGGGGTCAGGTCCCAAAGCTGTTTCATGGTGTGGTTAACGGTCGCAGGCGGGATCTTGGACGAGGACACCACGTCGAAATGGCCAGGCAACCTGGACTCGACCAGGTTCCACACCTGTTGGAGACAGACAAGTCGAAACGCCGCCGGCCGATTCTCCATTCGGAGCAGCATCACCCCGTGGCTGTTCAGATGGTCGCGGAAGACCAACTCGCCGAAGTCCTTGTCCTCGGTCACGATGAGATAGCCTTGGCTCTCGGCTTCCGCCAGCAGATCGGCGTCGGACGTCTGCCTTCGGGACTCGGCCGCGTAAAGCACGTCGTGACCCGTGTCGCGCAACCACTCGACAATCGGTCGGGGAACGTTCTCGTCCGCCAGAAGTCGCACCGGGGCCAGCCCTCACTCGGCTTACCTTAATGGTAGATGACCTGGTTCATCGCGAGCAAATCGGCGGCATATTGTTGAGCGGCCTGAACGTGCTCGCGGGTGAGGTTGGGATAATTGTCGAGCAGTTCGTCGTGGCTCATCCCGGTCCCGGAGGCTCGCGGAGCACGTGCTCGACCGTCAACCGGGTTCCCTTGAAGACCGGCTTGCCTAGCATCACGTCTTTACGTTCTTCGATCAGATCTTGCCACTTCAGTGACATGAGATCGCTCCTTTTCGGCTCCAACTCTCGACTCCGCTGTGGCTTACCGTTCATTCTCGGCCGGTGCCGCTTTCTCGGCGTTTGAGGAAGGCCGGTCGCGCACCCGCTCCCTCTTGAGGGTAACGCCTTCCGAGAGTCAGAGGTAGCCAGACTGACTTCGCTCCGGAGCGGAGTCAGCGAGTCGTCGTTTCCCTCGACAAACCGGTCCGGAAAAGATCCGACGCCGGTTGTTCCTCGTAACGAAGGAGCGGTAGATTCACGGAAGGCACTGCGGGGTTGGGTCCGCGAGACGATTCAGACACACTGCAGGGCCAAGTGGACCCGCGTTTCACCAGCGACAACACCGGAAACGGGCGTGAGCTTGAGAGGCATGATGCGGGAGGACTCCGTGCGGGCGGATCATCATGAATCCCATTCGAGGTTGCCAACGATAATAGGGGCGGCCGGCGTTCCCGTTGTCCGATCCGCGTTTCGGTGGATGATGGGAGCGGCGATCGTCACAGGTCTTCTTGGCATTGCCTACTACCTCGTGCTTTACCCTTTTGTCGTGCATCGAAAGTGGTATCGAGCCATTGAATATCGAATACTCTGCCTGGCGGAGCGGCGGCCAGACGAGATCGATTCGAGCAATGGGCGGCCTGCTTGCACTGGACCTGGAATTTACATGGAAACTATGGAAGTATCTCGTATTTTGATGCTCGGGTGCGTTATCCCTTCCTTGCTGAGTTCGATCGACGGCTCGATGGCAAGGTCGATTTATCGACCATCGATTGGATCTGGGACCAGTATGCTTTGCACACCAAACGGGGCCGAAGCTATTCCGACCAATACCGGCCAACGACCGCTGGCAGATTGAAAGAGGCCTCTCTTGATCGATATGGCGAAAACAACCTCGATAGCTGGCTAGAGTGGTTGAGGCGAAGACGGTCGGGAGACGAATGAGAAGTCATTGCCCACTTCGGCTCACGCAACTGTTCCCGAATGCGGCTCAACTCGGGTGTTGTTGGGACCGGCTTGGTAGGTTCGGTCGATGAGCTCAGCGAAATGCAACCCACCGGAGTGCGTTTGGAGCGAGCTGGGGGAGCGTCGCTGACCGAAGAACTGTTTGGTAAGAGATGTCCAGTGGCTTCCGGGGGAAGTTCAACGGCGGGGCATCAATCGATTTCTGCCTACGCCGCGTTGTGCCGCGTCCGCTCGTACGCCGCGTATCCCTTCTCCTCGAGGATCGCCGAGCCCAGCCGCTCGTTGATCATTCGCTTGATCGCCGCCCGCCGATCGTTGTTGCGGTAGACGGACCGGGCGAGCTCGACGAATCGGTGCCCGAAATCCTGCCGCTTCTCGCACCCCCGGAGCTCGTCCTCGACCTCCCAGATGGCCGCATTGACCGCTTTGAGTTCGAGGATCAATTGATCCAGGTCGTGGGAGCAGGGGATGGTCCTGTCGTGCGCCTCGGCGAGCACGGCCATCTCGCGGCAGACGTTCAGGAGCTTGGTTGCGTCTGTGATCCGCTCGCTCTTGATCTCCAGGATGGTGATCTTGTCCAGCAGCTCCGCGGGCGCAACCTCGATCGGCACCGAGGCGATCGTCGGCCGTGCTGCGAGCAGGTCCGAAAGCGCCTCCGCCATCCGGGAGAACACGCCATCCCAGTCGCCCAGCGCTGGTCTGGCGGAAGAGCCGGGCAGTGGGATACCAGGGGCTATCCTCGCGCCCCAGCATCCACCGCCAGTCGCAGACGAACGTGTGGGCCACCCAGACCGGCGCACCGAGCGCACCGGCCAGGTGCACAAGGGACGAGTCACAGCCGATCACCAGGTCGAGGCTCTTCATGATCGCCGCGGTATCCAGGAACGGCCCGGTCTCGCGGTCGATCCGGTCGGTCAGGTCCACGATCGGGAACCGATCGGACACCTCGCGAATCTGCTCGGCTCCCGGCCCTTTCTGCAGGCTGATGAGCGTGACGCCCGGCAAACTGCGCCAGCGGCTCGAGCTGGGCCAGGCGGAAGGAGCGGAGGCGATCGTGGGCGTAGTTCGGACTTCCTTGCCAGGCGACCCCGACCAGGAACCGCCCCAGGGGACGCAGCTCCCGGCGCCAGAACTCGACCAGTTCCGGACGTGCGTGCAGATACGGGACCGAAGCGGGGACGGTCTCGAGTGTGGTGCCCAGGATCCGCGGCAGGCTCATCAAGGGAGCGAACACGTCGAAATCGGTCTGGACCCGATCCTGGGCCACAAGGTGATCGATTCCGGGGCACGACTCCAGGAGCGGCAGCAAGCGCCTTCTGACAGGCGACGATCACGGTCCCGCCTCGCTCCTTGACGAGAGCCGCATAGCGGATGAACTGCAGGGTGTCGCCCAGTCCCTGCTCGGCGACCAGGAGGATCGTGCGGCCCTCGAGCGGGCTCCCGTCCCAGAGCGGCCTGGCAATCTGGCGGGCGAATTCGGCTGTCACGCCAGCGCCACTCGAATTCCACCCATCCCCGCTCGTAGTCGCCAAGCTGGAGCAAGGTCGTGGCCAGGTCGACCCGACATTCGACGTAGTCGGGATTCAACCTCAAGGCCTGCTCGTAGCAGCTCAGGGCTTCCTCCGGTTTCCCTTGCCGAGCCAGTGCGTTGCCCAGGTTCTTCCAGAACTCCGCCAGGCCCGGATTCAACTCGAGGGCGTGCCGGAAGCTGGCGACCGCCTCGTCGAACCGATCCAGCTCGAGCAGGGCACATGCCGAGGTCGCAGGACGCTTCGGCGAAATCGGGTCGGAGCTCCAGGGCCCGGCGATGACTCCGTACCGCCTCGTCCCACTCTCCACGCGCGGCCAGTCCCAGTCCCAGGGCGTGATGGGCTTCGGCGCGGTCCGCACTCGAGCGCAAGGCCTCGCGCAGGAAATCGACCAGTTCGTCGGTTCTCCCCGCCTTGATGAGCGAACAGGCAAGGCCATGATAGGCTCGCGACTCGTCGGGATTGGCCTCGAGTGCGCGGCGATAGCACGCTGCCGCCTCCTCGAGCTTCTCTTGCTTGGCCAGGGCGACGCCCAGGTTGCACAGGCCCCGGGAGTATTGGGGCCGGATCGCGAGAGCGCCTCGCGATAGGCCTCCTCCGCATGGGCGGGCTTCCCCTGGGCCACGAGGGCCACCCCCAGGTTGTTGAGGTCTTCGGGAGCGAGCCGGGAACGTCGCCGCGCCTGGCGGTACGCATCAACCGCATCCTCGTGCTTGCCCTGGAGAAGACACGCTTCCCCCAGCAACCGCCAGCTCCCGAGATCTTCGGGGTCGTCCCGAAGGATCTCCCGGAACAACCTCTCGGCCTCGGCATACTTTCCTTCGCAATGGTGCTGCCACGCGAGGACCACGCGTTCGTCCGTCATGGCATCCGTTCCCGCTGGACCGAGGAGTTCTCGTTCGCTCGCCGCAGAGCGGCCCGAGAGGGGCCAGGGCGAGAATCCACGTGAAATCGCGGCCACAGAATCGCCTGCTTTCATGCAAACAGGCGCAGAGTTGTCCGCGGGGTCATTCTTTCAAAATCGACGCGATCGATCAATGGCGACTGAGACGGAGACGGCGGCCTCGCTGGGAGGCCAGCTCAAAAGGGTTCGGAGGCCACGACGATCACCCGCGAATGCTCGGGCAGCGTCACTCGAGTGTCGAGCAGACGCACCAGTCCGTTCTCCACGACTCCGACGACCGCCACGGGGCGGCGGTGGGTGGCTAAGCAGCTCCTCCAGAGGCGCGGCGCGGCTGCTCGCCAAGGGGTATGTCCGGATGGGGCAGGTGAGGGTCGGAGGCGAGCTGTTCGTCCAAGGCCTTACGGCCCTCACTCCTCAAGTCAGGTTCGGTGGTTGGCATGGTGTGGCCCCGAGGCCCTGTGCCGCAATCTTTTGCAGGTTCCACTCGAACCACTTGGACCGCCTCATCAAGTCAATATAGCGGTTGGCCGCCGGCCTCGCCATGTGGGAACTGCCTCGAGTCAGCGATGCCGTGCCTTCCCTCGATCGAGTCAAGGGACCACGGTTATGACGTCGCCGGTTGGTTGCCTCAGCCACAACCTCCCGATTGGCAATCTTACTGGAGATGCTTGACTGAGCGGTGGGCACCAGTATGATGGCCCTAGGCTGGGTCGGCCTGTGATTCTCTTGTCGCGATCCTGGATTCCCCGACTCTTTTGAAGACGCCTGAGACGCCGCGAGACTCTCGACTGCGCATTTGTCACTTTGCCGCAGGCTCTTCCGGAGAGAAGCGAGGTAACCGCCGGTGAGCGCACGACACCGTTATTCTCATGCTCTCGTTCGATCACTAGCATGTGCGATCTGCTTGATCACGATGCTGGGGCTTGTGTCCTGGCTGGTCTGGGGATGGCGGCTGCGTGCCCTCGAGCTGGGTGCACCGAATCAACAGCCGGCGGCCGAGCCCGTCGGCGCCGTCGACGACGACGACCTGCTCGAAGGCCGGCGGCAACGATGCCAACTGGCTGATGTATGGCCGCACCTACAACGCCCACCGCTACAGCCCTCTGAAGCAGATCAACAAGAAAACGTCACGCGGCTGATCCCGGTCTGGACGTTCCAGACCGGCGTGCTCGACGGCTTCGAATGCACGCCGCTGGTCATCGACGGCATCATGTACATCACGACGCCCTGGAACCATGCCTACGCCATCGACTGCAAGACCGGCTCGCAGCTCTGGCACTACCAGAAATCGCTGCCGGAAAACCTGGCCCTCTGCTGCGACGCCGTCAACCGCGGCTTCGCCGCCTCGGGCGACCGCCTCTACATGACCACGCTCGACGCCCACCTGGTCTGCCTCGACCGCAACACCGGCGAAGAGGTCTGGGACACCGCGATCACCGTCCACGGCGAAGACGGCAAGGAGATCAAGCGACATCTACAAGATGGCCTACAGCGCCAC
Source organism: Terriglobia bacterium (assembly GCA_963819015.1). Taxonomy (GTDB): domain Bacteria; phylum Acidobacteriota; class Terriglobia; order Acidiferrales; family UBA7541; genus DASPOJ01. The sequence continues at coordinate 625,919 of CAWFUN010000001.1, read as the reverse complement.
GGTCGCCCCGCTGGTCATCAAGGGCAAGGTCATCATCGGCATCAGCGGCGCCGAGTACGGCATTCGCGGCTTCATCGACGCCTACGACGCCAAGACCGGCAAGCGGCTCTGGCGGTTCTACACCGTCCCCAGCGCCGACGACAAGGCCGAGCACGCCAAGAAGGCCCTGACGACCTGGGAAGGCAATTCCTGGCTGACCGGCGGCGGCTCGGCCTGGGTCACCGGCACCTACGACCCCGAGCTCAATACCCTCTACTGGGGCATCGGCAATCCCTCGCCCGACTTCAACGGCGAGGTCCGCAAGGGGGACAACCTCTACACCTGCTCGATCCTCGCCCTCAACCCCGACGACGGCACCTACAAGTGGCACTTCCAGAACAGCCCGCACGACGTCTGGGATTACGACGGCGTCAATGAGCCGGTGCTGGTCGACATCGACACGGGACGGCAAGACGATCAAGGCACTGGTCCAGGCCCATCGCAACGGCTACTTCTACTGCCTCAACCGCGAGAACGGCGAGTTCCTCTACGGCAAGCCGTTCTGCGAGGTGACCTGGACCGACCGCGAGCAAGGGGGCGGACGGCCTCGACCCGAAGACGGGCCGGCCCTTCGTCAACCCGGCCGCGCTGCCGACGGAAACAGGCGTCCGCGTCTGTCCCGGGCGCGGCCGGCGGCAAGGAATGGAACCCGATGGCCTACGACCCCGAGACCGGCTCGGCCTATCGTGCCGGTGATCAACAACTGCGCCAAGTTCACCTCGGGCAAGGCCTTCTTCATCAAGGGGCAGCCCTACTGGGGCAGCTCGCTGACCCTCATCGACAACCAGGCCTCCGGCTCGTTCAAGGCCATCGACGTGAAGACGGGCCAGATCAAGTGGGAGGTGGCCACGCGCTCGCCGATGGTCGCCGGCGTGCTGGCGACCGGCGGCGGCCTGGTCTTCACCGGCGACGCCGAGGGCTTCTTCACCGCCTACGACGCCGAGACCGGCAAGGTCCTCTGGAGCTTCCAGTGCGGCTCGGGACACCACTCCTGCCCGATCACCTACACTCTCGACGGCAGGCAGTATATCGCGGTGTGCGTCGGCTGGGGCGGCTGGACGGCGGGCTTCGCCGGCGACGGCGCCCCCTGGCTGCGCAACGCCCGCCGCGGCAATACCCTGTTCGTCTTCGCCCTGCCCGAGAACGCCAAATGAGCACGTCGCCGCGGCTCGATCGCGGCCTGCTCGTCTGTCGTCCGTTTGCCGTCACAACCAGAGTGCGTTCGGGTCCCGCCCTGCAGAATGAAGGCCAAGCCCGGCCCAGCGGAAGACGCTCTTGATCTGTGCGACACCCGGTTCGATGCCCAGGACCGGAAAAGCCCCGGACGGGACGCCGCAGGGGCTGGATGTCGCCGTGGCCGAAAGCGTGGGTCGTATTCTGGGACGGCCGGTCGAATTCCACTGGTGTGCCAGTGCGGCATGTAGCTGGCATTGCCTGCCGGAAGGTCGCTGCGACGTCGTCGCCGGCCAACCGCTCGACTCCGGACCGCCGGGAGCGCGGCCTGGAGCGTGCCCTACGCCGGCGCCCAGTTCGGCCTGGTGGTCCCGCGCGACGCGCAGGGCGTCCACGTCCTCGCCGACCTGCGCGGCAAACGGGTCGGGATCGTGGCGGGAACCGTGGATCTCGCGGACAACGACCACTCAGTCGCCCGCTTCAAGTCGCGCGAAGCAGCTTCTCGACGGCTTTGAAGCCGCGAAGCTCGATGCGGCGTTCCTGGACGCCGATTTTGCCGCCTGGTACCTCCATGAGCATCCTCAGCTTGCGCTGCGGCTCGTGCCGGACTACGTGCCGCGCGAGCGCTGGAACATGGCCCTGGCTGTGCGCGCCAAGGACAGCGATCTGCTGCTGGACATCAACCGAGCCCTGGCTCAGCTTGCCGAGTCGGGAGAGCTGCGAAAGATCTACGCCGATCATGGAGTGCCGTATCCATCCGCCCTTCACGAGCGTCCGGCCCGCCGGCGGGCAGCGGCCGACACCTGGAAGCGGATCCGCGAGCGGGGAGAGCTGGTCGTCAGCATGGATCCCGCCAACTTGCCCTATTCCAGCGCGAAGGACGAGCGGCCGGGGATTCGACGTGGAGCTGGCGCGCGCCCTGGCCGAGAAGCTTCAGGTGAAGCTGCGCATCGACTGGCTCGACGTGCAGCACGAGACCGCGGTGGGGCAGCTCTTGCAGCACGAGTGCGACCTGATTCTCGGAGAGGCCGTCGCCGACAACGCCGTCGCGGATGACGAAGAGCTGGCGGGCAAGGTCCTCTACTCCCGACCCTACTACGGCACCGGCTATCTGCTCGTCGCAGCGCAAGAACGGCCCCAGCGTCCAGTCGCTGGCAGAGCTGAAAGGGCGCACGATCGCGACGACTGGGGACCGAGGCCGGCTCGGTGGCCGACTACAGCCTGCGCCAGCGCGGCTACCTGCGCCAGCTTTTTCGCAACCAGCTAGCCACCCTCAAAGCCTTGAGCGACGGCGACATCGACCACGCCTATCTCTGGGCCAACGCAGGCTGGACCGTGCACGCCTCGCCCGAGTTGAATGCTCGAGCTCGCCCCGGATTTCGTGCCGGACGACCACTGGAACATCGCCGTCGCCATGCGTCGGGCGACGACGAGCTCAAAGCGCAGGTGGATCGCGGCACTCGATGCCTGATCGCGGACGGAACCGTCGCCCGTGCCTTGGCCCGCTACCACGTGCCGTATTTCGCGCCGTTTCCCGGAGCCGAAGCCGCCGATGCTCAGGGAAGCGCGCGGGAATCGATCCGGCACGCAGTCGCCGACCGCGGCCCCGAGCCGCAGATGCAAAAGATCCAGACATCGAAACATCCGCTATCATGGTCTGGCGCGAGTTCGCTCGGCCGGGGAGCTGGTCGTGGGGCTGGACCAGAACAACCTGCCTTTCTCGACGGCCCATCCACAGCCAGCCGGGCTCGATCACGAAATCGCCGGCCTGCTCGCCGAGCAGCTCGGGGTCGCGCTGCGGATCTACTGGGCCTATTCCTCGCCATGATTCCTATCCCTCGAAGCTCGCGTCGAAGGAGCTCTGTGACGTGATCCTGGGTGTCATGCCCGACGATCGGTTCGGCGAGCGGGTGCTCTATTCGCGACCGTATTACCATCGCCAGCTATCTGCTGGTCGTCCGTGCGGGCGAAGGCTGCTCCCGCCGGCGAACGAGCCTCTGGCCGTGGAGGAAGGCGTCGCCGTGCGCGGGTTGAAAGGGCGGCGACGCGGCCCTTATCCCAGCACCGAGGCGGTTCTGGAGGCCGTGGCGACGGCCCGGGAAAAGGCCGGCTATGTGATCTCGACGCGCGGCCCGTGGCTGGCCGAGCAAGCTCCAGCCGGGAAAGCTCGGGTTCCTCGACTTCCCTCCGGGCTCGCATCGGTCGATCGCTTTCCCGATCGTCGCGGCGGTTCGCAAGTCGGACCGCGGATCTGAAAGACGCCATCGACCGGGCGCTGGGATGAGCTGGACCGATCGGGCCGGCTGGCCCAGGTCTTTGCCCGCTGGCACATTCCGTACGAGCCGCGCTGCCGCTGCCGGACATCAAGAAGGGCCGGCGCCCGTGAGTCGATCAGCAGCCATGAGACGCTGCGCTCCGTGCGATGCTCGGCACGTGTCTGATGGCTGGACCGGGCCGCTGGCTCTGGACGTGACCGGTCGCAGTCAGCCGGCCGCGCGCCATGGGTCCGCTGCAGGCAACGGCGGCCGCACCGCCAGCGACGCCGGATCCGATGGTCCTGGCGGAGGGGCAGGCCCTGTTTCGCGGGCTGTGCAGCGGCTGTCACGGCGGCGCCGGCCGCGGCGGCAAAGGCCCCGACCTGACCGACAGCCGCTGGATCCACGGCGGCACCGACGACGACATCGCCCGCGTGATCCAGAACGGCGTGCCCCAGACCACCATGAAGAAGCTGGGCGACGCACTCAAGCCGGACCAGATCCGCAAGCTGATTGCCTACATCCGCAGCCTGGCCCGCTCTCCGGCGAGAGCGACCTGGAAGCCCTACCTGACCGGCGATCCCCAGAGCGGGCCGAAAGCTCTTCTTCGACCTCAAGGGCAAGGCCCAGTGCGCGAAGTGCCACAGCGTCGGCGGCGAGGGAGGCCGGATCGGGCCGGCTCTCGACCGCATTGCCAGCCGTCGCGCTGCCGAATTCATCATGGAGTCGATCCTCGAGCCTTCCAAGGACATCGCCCCGGAATACGAGGCGGTCGCCGTCGCGACCAAGGACGGGCAGCGTGATCACCGGCCTGCGGATCAACGAGACCAACTTCAGCATCCAGCTCCGCGAGGAGAACGGCCGCTTCCACTCGCTTCTCAAGCGCGACCTGGAAGAAGTCAAAGTCATGAAGAAATCGCTCATGCCCGAAAACTTCGCCGAGCTTCTGACCGTCAAGGAGCTGCACGACCTGTTTGCGTACTTGATGACGCTGGAATGATGATATCGCGGACTGAAAAGGAACGATGTCTCGCTCATTGCCTCCCGCTTCTTGCCTTCGATCGGAGGTCTCATGCAGTCAGAGACGCGCTGGTATCACTTCATCGCTTACTTCTTCGGCGGGGCTTTCCTCGCAAACACGATCCCACATCTGGTGAACGGCATTTCGGGCAGCCCGTTCCAGAGCCCGTTCGCATCGCCACCCGGCCAGGGCTTGTCCTCGTCGATGGTCAACGTCCTGTGGGGAATGTTCAATTTGGCTGTGGCTTACGTCCTGGTGGCCCGCGTTGGCCGGTTCGATCTGCGGCAGACGAGGCATGTGGTTGTGCTGGGGCTGGGCATATTGGTCATGGCACTCATGCTGGCACAGCATTTTGGAAGTTTCATGGGGGCAACCTCTGACGCCGATTCTCGCCGCCGCCAAAAACCCCAGGCGCTCCTTCTAATCTGCATCGCTCTAGCGCGGCTTTCGCTCGGATTGCGTACTTGCGAGGGCATTTGCGAAAGAACACCCCCCCGCCCCCCCCTTCGCAAGGGGGGGGAGAATAGGGTCGCTCGCCATCCCCTTTCCCCCCTTGCGAAGGGGGGGGCGGGGGGGGTGGTCGGGTGTACGCAATGCATGTGAAAACCGCGCTAAAGAAAAGGGATTGCACGGACCCCCTCAGCCCAGTACATGGTAGAGAGGGGCGAGGTCATGCAGAAGAGTGTTCGAGGTTCCGGGCTACGTCAGATCCAGGCCCTCTACAGCGTGGGGACGTTCGCCGGGCTGGGCGATGGTCCGCTTCTGGAACGGTTCGCGACGCTGCAGGGCGAGGTGGCCGAGCTGGCCTTCGCCGCGCTGGTGGCGCGGCACGGACCAATGGTCTGGCGGGTTTGCCGACGCGTTCTGCGCGACGAGCACGATGTGCAGGACGCCTTCCAGGCCACCTGGCTGGTCCTGGTGCGCAAGGCCGGCTCGCTCCGCGACCCCAATTCGGTGGGTAACTGGCTGTTCGGGGTGGCCTCGCGCGTCGCGCTCGACGCCCGGGCCGCGTCGTCGCGGCGCCAGCTCCACGAGCTGCGCCACGCCGCCAGCCAGACAGAGGAGGCGTCGGCAGAGGATCAGGACGGGTATGATCTCGGCGCATTGCTTCATGAAGAACTCCGGCGCCTGCCGGAACGATACCGAACGCCAATCGTGCTTTGCTACCTCGAAGGGCTGTCGCAGGAGGAGGCGGCCCTGCGCCTGGGCCGCCCCGTCGGGACGGTCCGCAGCCGGCTGGCTCGAGGCCGGGAACGGCTCCGAGCCCGCCTGGTCCGGCGTGGTGTCGTCCCGTCGGCCGGGGCGCTCACCGCTGCGCTGGCCCGCGACTCCGGGGCATCGGTGCCACCGGCGCTCGTCCATTCCACCGTCCAGGCCGGCGGCGCGGTTCGCGGCGATCCGGGCTTCGGCCGGCGCGGTCATCTCGTCCCAGGCCGTCATCCTCTGCCAAGGAGTTTTACAAACCATGCTCTGGACCCAGCTCAAAACCGTCGCCGCCGTCATCCTGGTAGCCGGCACCGTACTCGCCACCGGACGCAGGGTCGCGGCCGTTCATGCCGGAAAAGGTCAGAGCGATGTCCGGCCCGGCCCGGCACCCGAGGACCGGGCGGATCGGGCCCAGGTGGTCCGATCGCTCAGCTTTGACAACTACAACTTGGTCCCGGGCGAGACCACCATCCTTTCGATTCTTCCGGCCAACGCGAAGGTGAAGAAGGGCCAGCTCGTCTGCGAACTCGACCCCGCCCGAATCAAGGACCAGCTTTCCAACCAGAAGATCACGACCCAGGGCGGCCGAGGACGCATACCAGAACGCCAAGCTGACGCTCGAGGTCGCCGAAATCGCCGTCAAAGAGTACACGGAAGGGATTTACAAACAAGATATGGCAGCGGTCCTTGGCGAGCTCAAACTCGCGGCCTCGGATCTGACCCGCGCGATCGACCAGTGGAGTGGGCCGATCGGATGGACGTCAAGGGGTACGTCACGAAAGGCAGGTGATCGCCGAAGATCTCGCGCTTCAGAAGGCTGTCTCCGCCGTTGAGCAAGCGGCCAAGAAGAGAAACGTTCTGGAAACATACACGAAGGAAAAGACGACCAAGGAACTGAGGAGCGAGGTCGAGAAGGCTCGTGCCGACGAGCTGGCGAAGAAGGCGACCTGGGAGCTGGAGAAGGCGAAGATAGAGAAACTCGAGCGCGACATCGCGCACTGCAAGATCGATCGTGCCGGCCGACGGGGAGTTGATCCTCGCCCCGGGGATCGCCAAGGGAGCGACCGTCCGCGAGCGCCAGTTGATCTTCCGCGTCGTGACGGAAACCCGGGCCGAGCTGCCGCGATAGGGCGGTTTTCGCACTTGCCTCCAAGCGTTCATCGCGGACGACGGACCCGCGGTGCGATTCGGCTCGTGTACCCTGTCGATCCTTTGTCTCTGGATTTGCCGAAGCCCCTTGCGCGATAATGAGCCGGGACAAACCGCCGACGATTCCGTGGCACGGCGGGGGCGCCGTCCTCCAATCACGTATTCGTCGATCCCGCTGTTTGCGGCCGGGCCCTCCGGCGTCCGCACGAGCAAAAAGGTGACAGCATGGCCATGCCTATAGTTGCGGTTCGGTGGCTCGCCGCGGTCCTCGCGGCATTGGTCGTTGTCGGGGCCGCCGGCCAGGCCACGGCGCAGCGAACGACTGGGACGACCGCCGGCTCGCTGGCCGTCGATGATTCGTCCAAAGACATCGATCGTTCCTCGTCCGTCCTGATGTTGCGCAGGCCTCGCGGTAACGGGCCCTGGGCCCTCCAGTGCCCTTGCCAGTGGGCTGGCCGACCTCCCCGCGCTGACCACCGCCATGACCACGACCGGCCTGATCGACCCGGCGGCCAAGGCCGCGCCCGGGCTCGGTCCGCGCGAATGGCCAAAGGTGGTACGGATCGAGGTCACCCAGGCGGGCGGCAGGCGATGAAGCTCTCGGTGACGTCAACCCCGGCCCGAATTCCTTGAAGCAGGCCGATCCGGCCGCAGTGCTGCTTCGAGAGCTCATCAACCGGGCAAAGGTGGTCGTGAGCCAGTCGGTTGAGCCCCGCCGCCAGGAGATCAAAACGCGTCTCGACGAGATCGAGAAGCGGCGAGCCGAGCTCCGAGCGTCGGTCGAAAGCCTCCGCAAGCGGCTCCGCGACGCTGAGGCGAGCGGTACGCGGGGAGCGGGGTTCGACCCCCTGGCGAATCAGCGCCGGGAAATCGAGGCAGAGCTGGCCGCCAAGCGCCCGCGCCTCCAGGCGTTCAAGCAGATCCTGCCCCGGGTCGCGGCCCAAGGTGACGAAGTGGGCAGCGCGTCCGAGGGCTGGTCGCCGCGCGCGAATGCTGGTCGCGGGGCTGGAGAAGACGATCGGGCAAGGAAGGGGCGATCCTGTCGACTCCTCCGTGCCCGCGCCGATCTGGCCGAAGCCCGGGTGCGTGTGGCCGAGTGGGGGAGTAACCCGTCATCCTCGCCGTCGCGAAACAGCCGTGACGAGCTAGTCAACCTCGAGGTAGACATCGCCGCGCTCGAGGCCCGGCTCAAAGCCTTGCCCGCCGCCGAGCCGGTAAAGCCGCCCGCCGAGGATGCCCAGCAATTACGATCCGAGTTATTCAGCGCCGAGAACGAGAACCGCACCTTGGAGATGCAGTACCGACAGGTCCAGCGTGACTAGAACAAGTCTCGTCGCCCCCGACTCTCGTGGTCCTGGACGGGAATTCGCATGAGGAGCGTGGTATCCCCTCGTCCGCCTCGATTTCGAGGAATCCGTCTGGTTTCTCATTCGCCACTGCCGTTGCCAAGACGAGCCCTCACGCCGACTTGGCTCGTCCCAAGGTTCGACTGGGAGGCAGTTGGGTCGCCAGAGATTCCACAGGCCCGCAAAGCCATCACGGCAAAGCCGGTTCCCGCATTGGCGATGTAGTGGGCCTTGTCATTGCTGAGCGACCGGGTGAACCAGCGTCCCGAGCGCGCTGGTTGGCCTTGAGCCATGCGACTCCTCGCATGATGGCCGGATCGTGGCCGGAACCCCCGCTTGGCGGAGCACGAAAACCACCAGGCCGGTTGCGTAACCGTCGCTGGGGGCGTCGGGGTCGTTGGCCGTGCCGTCGTGGCGTTTCCAGTGGCCCAGCGATGGCAGGTTCCAGCCGCCGTCGCTCCGCTGCAAGTCGCGAAGCTTCCGGCGATGGTCGCTCCTTCCGAGCGACGTCCATCAGGCCGTCGAGCTTGGTCGAGGCCCAGAGCAGCATCGTCTGGTGGTGCAGGTCGGGCGGAGGATTGCTCGGAAGTAGGTCCGCAGCCGGTCCAGACCGCGCTCGGGCGGACTCGGCTGCGGGCATAGTCGCCGGGCGCGTGGCCCGCGCCGAGGGCCGCGACGATCGCCCCGTAGTAGTCATCGTGCTCGTACGGCGGCCAGTCGCACTTGAGCCAATCCCAGCCGCCATCGGGCTTCTGGAGCGTCCACATCCGGTCGAGCGCGCGGCGAGTGAGGGGGTGAAGCGTCCCGGTCGTGGCCGCGTCATTGATTGCCAGGGCCGCGGCCGTCGCCACGACCTCGGTGTCCCAGCGGGGCTTGGCTTCCTTGTCCCGATCGTCCCAGTGAGCCACCCTGCCCTCGAAGAACTCGCGGACCTCGGCCATCGCCGGCGAGACAACTCCTTCAAGGCCGGCCGGGCCATCAGGTACGGGTAATTGTGTGGCAAGTGCCGCACTTCGCTGCCGCGTCCATTCCACGGCCACGGGCTCGAGGAGTTCGGCCGTCTTTTGAGCGAGAGCGCCGTAGCCAGGGGCTCCTGGGGACTTGTCCGGGGGTAACTTCCCACCACAGTATCAGGCCGCTGATCCTGAGCCGCAGCAACTACTGAGCAAGCCACGAGGAACACCAAAGTGATGACGGCAAGTCTCATGTCGTTGTTCCCGCTTGCAATGCCGTGGATTCGATCCCGGTTCATCCTCTGATGGATTCATTATGAGGCACGACTGAGGTGCGTCATAGGACATGTCGCTGGATCTCGAGTTTGCACTGGCCTGTTTTCATGGGCACTTCAGGAGTTCGAGGCTCCGCGGCACCGTGAAGTCGGTGGCCTTGTTTCACTGTGGGCGGCCGGGCCCATGCCCGTCCCATGGCGCATGCAGATCAAACGCAGGCCAAAGGGAGGGCCCCGATTCGACAGACCCACCGGGCAATTCAGAACCGGTTTGGGTCGCCCTGAAAGTTCATCCTGAACATGTTCGAGCCCAGCGCGATGTTCGACCTTGCCGGTGCCGATGGTGTGGGTGAAGGCCCCAGTGCCACTCTTGACGGCGAAGGTGTAGGTCCCCGACTCGGCCGAGGAACCCGCCCTCTGACGGCCCCGTGAGGACCAAGGTGACGCTCCCGCGCGGTCGAGAGGGTGAGAGTGCCCGTGGCATTTCCCTGTGTGATGAACCCGGTGCCGGTCAGCGAGCCCGACACCTTGACCGAGCCAAGGTGGCCGAGGTGGGCCGTCCCCTTGAATACGTCGGTCGATGGAATGTCCGCGGGCAGAAACTGGTGGTGCTTGAATGTGCCCTGGCCCGACCCCTGTAAATACAGGTATGTAACTCCCCTCACCAGCGCCGCCGGGACTGCGGCCCCAGCGACGTTCGACGTTGACAACACCACCCGTCCTTCCAGAGATTCGGTATTCGGCGCAAGACGTTTCGTCCGTCGTCTCTCAAAGCTCATCTGTGCTCTCCTGGGTTGGGCCAAATTCCCTGGCCCTCATCATCTCATCCCGGAACAGGGATTTAAAGAAAAGGAACGATCCTGGGGAGCTTTCTCAATGATCGTAAGAACGGCACAAAGGCCGTCAAGAAAAATAAGAAAGGACATCCAATACAAACTCATGTACAGTTATGGTATTGCTGGCACCGGACCCTGGAGGCAGGGCTCAGGTCGGTTTCTGGTCTCGCACATTTCAATCAGGCACGCGGCTGGCCTGCGGCGGTTGTCAGCTTGGCTCATCGGGAGCTCACGGATTAAGATAGATCACTCTCATAGCCTGGAGGCCTGCAGCTAACAGCGCGAGCCCGGAGGCCGCTTGCTCGGTTGCTTTTTCGAACGCTGGACGGCGACGATGAATGCCCACTTCCCATGGACACCTGGGCTCTGGATTCTGACCTTGAGCCTCGGACTGGGCCACGCCCTGTCGGGTCAATCGGCGGCGGCCGCGCTTCCCGAGAGTCGGCCCACGATCGGGTTCAACCAGCGACATCCGGCCGATCCTGTCGGATCATTGTTTTCAGTGCCATGGCCCGGACGCTGCGAAGCGGAAAGGCAACCTGAGGCTCGACGTCGATCCCAGTGCCGAAGCCCAGCGACGGAGATCCGGCGATCGTCGCCGGGGACCGCGAGTGCCAGCGAGCTCTTCCAGAGGATCAGCTCGACCGACCCGGACGAGCAGATGCCGCCGCCGTCGGCAGGCAAGCCACTGACTCCCGCCCAGATCCGCTTGCTGGCCGACTGGATCGGCCAGGAGCACTGCTGGCAGGCACACTGGTCGTTCGTCCCGCCCAGGCGGCCGGCGGCCCCGCCGGTCAAGCACCGGCCCTGGGTCCGCAACCCGATCGACGCGTTCATCCTGGCCCGCCTGGAGCGCGAAGGGCTCGCGCCGGCGCCCGAGGCCGAGCGCGGCATCTTGATCCGCCGCGTCACGCTCGACCTGACCGGATTGCCCCCCACCCGCGCCGAGATCGATCGCGTTCGAGAACGATGCCAGCCCCAACGCTTACGAGCGGGTGGTCGACCGGCTGCTGAGCTCACCCGCCTTCGGTGAGCGGCTGGCCAGCCGATGGCTGAACGCGGCCCGGTACGCCGACACCAGCGGCTATCAAACCGACGGCCCGCGCATCATGTGGCGATGGCGCGACTGGGTGATCGATGCCTACAACCGCAACCTGCCGTTCGACCAGTTCACGATCGAGCAGATCGCCGGCGACCTGCTGCCCTCGCCGACCCTCGACCAGAAGATCGCGACCGGGTTCAATCGCAACCATCGCGGCAACAGCGAGGGGGGCATCATCCCCGAGGAGTACGCGGTCGAGTACGTCGTCGATCGCGTCGATACCACGGCGACGGTCTGGCTGGGCCTGACGCTCGGCCTGCGCCCGCTGCCACAGCCACAAGTTCGACCCGATCACGCAGGAGGATTTCTACAAGTTCTTCGCCTTCTTCAACAACGTCCCCGAGAACGGACGGGCGATCAAGCTCGGCAACTCGCCCCCGATGATCAAGACGCCGACCCGCGCACAGCGGGAGCAGCTCGACGCGCTCCAGGCCCGGCTCGCGGACCTGGAGCGGCAGGCCCGGGCCGCGAGCCCGAAGTCGCGTCGGCCCAGGCAGCCTGGGAGTCGTCGCTGCGCAAGCGCCCGCCGTTCGACTGGGTTTCCGAAGACCACCTGGTCGCTCGCATATCGCCTGGACGGAACTCTCGGCCCGAACCAAACGAGGCCAACGGTCGAACCCCAGCTTCCGCGACGGCCAGCCCCACTACATTCCAGGTCCAGCCGGATCGGCCCTCGCGCTCGACGGCCGTGCGTTCCTCGACGCCGGCGACGTCGCCGGGTTCGGCTTCCTCGACAAGTTCACGCTCAGCGCCTGGATCAAGGCCGACCGGCTCGCGTGGGGGGACCATCCTCTCGCGGATGGTCGACGAGCCGGAAGGCGAGGGTTACAGCGTCGTGCTCGACCGAGGCAAGATCCAGGTCAACCTCGTCAAGCGCTGGCTGGACGACGCGATCCGCGTCGAGACGGCAGCGGTCGTCCCCGCCGAAAAGTGGACGCACGTCGCCGTCACCTACGACGGCTCGCGGCTTGCGGCGGGCGTGAAGGTCTATGTCGACGGCAAGCTCGCGCCGATCAAGGTGCTGCTCGATGAGCTGAATCAAACGTTCCAGAGCAAGGAGCCGCTGCGGATCGGCGCCGGCGGCGGGGCGGAAAGCCGGTTTGCCGGTGCCATCGACGAGCCCAGCATCCATGCCGCGGCACTCGACTGCCGTGGACATCGCAGGTCCTGGCGACGCGGGAGTCGATCACCGAGATCCTGCGGATTCCCCCGGCCCGCCGTACCGAGGGCCAGGCGCGGAAGCTCCGCGGCTGTTTCCTGGCGACCGATGCTCCGGACTCGGGTCCGCGAGCTGCACGCACGAATCCGGCTCCCTGCAGACGGCGCTCGACGAGCTGGCCGAGAGCATCCCCACGACGATGGTCATGGAGGAGCTGCCGGCCCCGGCGCGACCCATGTCCTGTTCCGCGGCCAGTACGACCAGCCCGGGCCCCGGGTCGAGCCCGGGTATCCCGGCCTGTCTTTCCGTCGGGCACGGCGCGCGCGAAGCCGGGCCGGCTGGACCTGGCCCGCTGGCTGGTCGATCCGGCAAACCCGCTGACGGCGCGGGTCGCGGTCAACCGCGACTGGCAGATGCTCTTCGGCACCGGGCTGGTGCAAGACCGTCGATGACTTCGGCGCCCAGGGCGAGCCCCCGAGCCACCCGGAGCTGCTCGACTGGCTGGCGACCGAGTTCGTCCGCTCCGGCTGGGACGTCAAGAACCTGCTCCGGCTGATCGTCACGAGCGCGACCTACCGGCAATCGTCGCGCGTCACGCGCGGCAGGGCTCGATCGCGACCCCGAGAACCGCCTGCTGGCGCGCGGGCCGCGGCTGCGGCTGCCGGCCGAGATGATCCGCGACCAGGCGCTTCGGCTCGCCGGGCTCCTGGTCGAGCGAACCGGCGGTCCGTCCGTGAAACCGTACCAACCGCCCGGGCTCTGGAACGAGCTGGCCGACGCCGAATACGTCCAGGACCACGGCCCGAATCTCTATCGCCGCAGCCTCTACACGTTCTGGAAGCGGACCGTTCCCCCTCCCGCCATGGTCGCGTTCGACGCGCCCGGCCGTGAGACCTGCATCGTGCGCGAAACGCGGACGAATACGCCGCTCCAGGCACTCGACGTGCTGAACGACGTCACGTACGTCGAGGCGGCGCGAGCCTTCGCCGAACGGATGATGAGGGATTTCGGCGCGACGCCCGAAGCGCGGCTCGCCGCGGCATTCCAGGCCGCGACCGGCGCGGCGGCCGCGGCCCGAGGAGCTCGCCATCCTGCTCGCCGGGTTCCACGACCAGCTCGCCCGCTTCCGGCGCGATCCCGCGGCGGCGAACGCACTGGTCAATGCCGGCGAATCGACCCGCGACCCGCGTCTCGACCCCTGCGAGCTGGCGGCCTACACGGCCATGGCCCAACTGATCCTCAACCTCGACGAGACGATCACCAAGGAGTGACGCGCCGTGGACCCATGCATCGAACGCGAGCAGCACCTGACGCGCCGGCACTTCTTCGGCCGGGCCAGCACCGGGCTTGGGCACGATCGCCCTGGCGTCGCTCCTCGACCGCGATCTCTTCGCGGGGGATCGCGGTGGACCTCGAGCCGTCACGGGCGCGGGCATCGAGGGTTTCCCCAACTTCGCCCCCAGGGCCAAGCGGGTGATCTACCTGTTCCAGTCGGGCGCACCCTCGCAGATGGACCTGTTCGATCCCAAGCCGGGTCTCGATCGACTGCAAGGCACCGATTTGCCGGACTCGATCCGGATGGGCCAGCGGCTGACGGGCATGACCTCGCGACAGGACCGATTCCCGGTCGCGGCCAGCCGGTTCCGATTCGCCGCGTCATGGCCAGAGCGGCGCGACGCTCTCCGACCTCCTGCCTCACACGGCCCGGGTGGCCGACGAGCTGTGCTTCATCAAGACGATGCACACCGAGGCGATCAACCACGACCCCGCCGTCACCTTTTTCCAGACGGGCGCCCAGCTTGCGGGGCGGCCCAGCATCGGCGCCTGGGCGTCCTACGGCCTGGGGAGCGAGAACCAGGACCTGCCGGCCTTCGTGGTCATGATCTCGCAGGGGTCCGGCAACCCCAACGATCAGCCGCTCTACGACCGGCTCTGGGGGAGCGGCTTCCTGCCGACCACCTACCAGGGAATCAAGTTCCGCTCGGTCGGCGACCCGGTGCTTTACCTTTCCAACCCCGCTGGTCTTTCCGCCGCGGCCCGCCGGCGCACGCTCGACGACCTGTCCAGGCTGGACGCGCTCAATCATCGCGAGTTCGGCGACCCGGAGATCCTCACGCGGATCGCCCAGTACGAGATGGCAATACGTGGTTTTGCCATGTCGCCGCTGAACCATCCTGCTGCTTACATCCGGAATAAGGAAATTGGCTTCGTTTTTCAAACATTTAACTTGTTGCCGCGCGCCACGTCTCTTCACAACGTCGAACTGCCATTGATTTACAACGGTACCCCGGCCGAAGAGCGCATCGCAAAGGCCAAGCGGGCCCTGGAATCGGTGGATCTCGCCGATCGGATGCATCATAAGCCGAACGAACTTTCGGGCGGGAACCAGCGCGTGGCCATTGCGCGCGCGCTGGTGAATTCGCCCGCGATCGTGCTGGCCGACAACAGACGGGCAATCTCGATCGCAGACGGGCGAAGAAATCATGGGTCTCTTCGGGCGCTTCCGACAGGGCAACACCATCATCCTCGTCACGCACGAGAGCGACATCGCCAAGCACGCCCACCACATCATTCATATCCGCGACGGCCGCGTCGAATCCGACGAGCGCACCCAGTAACCCCGCGCGGCCGGTGCGGTGGACAACCCTCCGCATGCCCCCTACAATTCCCAGGTTCGCCGAACCAAATGGATCGAGTGCGACACCGCAGATCTTTCCCCCGCCGCATCTTCCTTGACGTTCGTTCGCACGCAGCCGCATGCGTGTTTTTGTCTTGTTGTCGCCCCCGGCGCAACTTCGGCCGCAGCTCAACAAACCGGCGCGCCGCAGGAACCGCAAGTTTCCGGCAGCGTGACCGATGTATCCGGCAGCGCGGTGGCGGGAGCGGCGCTGACGCTGCGTTGCGGCTCATTCTCGGCGAACGCCTCAAGCGACGCCTCCGGCAAGTTCGCATTTCACGATGTTCCGCAGGGTTCGTGCACTCTTTCGGCGCAAGCGCCGGGTCTTACGGCCACAGACCAGGCTTTTCACGTTTGGGCGAGCCGTCCGGTGCATCTGGAGATCGTTCTTGCGCTCGCCTCCCGGAGCGAGCAAATCATCGTCAGCGCCACGCGCACACCGACGCGGCTCTCCGATGCGCCGCTTGCCGATCTGCAAATCAGCGCGGCGGAACTGCAAACCGCGCCCGCACTTGCGATCGACGATGTATTGCGCCAAGTTCCAGGCTTCAGCTTGTTTCGCCGGTCCGGCAGCGAGACCACAAACCCGACCACGATGGGGGTTTCACTGCGCGGGTTGGGCGCAAGCGGCGCGAGCCGCGCGGTCGTGTTGGAGGACGGCCTGCCACTGAACGATTCCTTCGGCGGCTGGGTCTATTGGGGCACGTGCCGCGCACCGCCATCGAATCGGTCGAAGTCGCCGAAGAGGGAACTCGAGCCTTTACGGCAGCGATGCGCTCGGCGGAGTGGTGCAGATGCTGACGCGGCCGCCCTCATCCGGCGGGCTGGACATCGAAATCTCGTACGGAAACGAAAATACCCCGGACATCTCGCTCTGGGGCGGCGGCGGCATGGGACCGTGGGACGCGAGCCTCAGCGGGCAAGTGTTTCACACGACGGGTTACATCCTCGTGCCATTCACCGCTCGCGGCATCGTGGATAGCGGCCGGAAGCGAAGACGCCTCCCTGGACGCGACGATTGGACGGCGACTCGCACGCGAGGGGCGCGTCTTCGGCCGCGGCTGGTACTACAACGAGTCGCGCCGCAACGGTACGCCCATCCAGACGAATCGCACCGCGATCGGCGGCGGAGCGCTCGGCGTGGATGCGCCGATGGGGAGCTTCGGCTCGCTCACACTGCGCGTTTTCGGCGACGGCCAGGATCTGCACCAGAATTTTTCGTCCGTGGCGGCGAACCCGATGACCGAAACGATTACCGATTCACAAATCGTTCCAGCGCAGCAGCTCGGCGGATACGCGCAATGGGCGCGCCCGGCGGGTTGGCATCAGAATCTGGTCCTCGAATTCGATGCCGACGAAATTATCGGCCGGAGCAATGAAACGCTTTTTTCTTCGGGCGCGGCTTCGAGAAAGGTCTCCGCCGGGGGACGCCAGCGCACCTTCGGACTGCTTGGAGAAGATCTGATTCGCGTGAGTCCTACGTGGTTGATCTCCGCGAGCGCGCGATTCGACCGCTGGAATGATTTCGACGCGTCGCTGCTGTGCACTTCGCTAACGTCTCTGCCGTCGGCGTCGTGCGATCCGCCCGCCGCGCCCGGTCCGCCCGTGATGACGCCGTTCACCGGCCGCGTCGAAATGCATTCAGCCCGCGGCTCTCGGTGATCCACAGGTTCACACGCGGTTTTTCAGTGAGCGCGTCGCTGTATTGCGCATTCCGCGCGCCGACGCTCAACGAGCTCTACCGGAATTTCCGCCAGGGCGCCACGGAGACGCTCGCGAACTCCAGCCTGCGTGCCGAGCAATTGACAGGCGGCGAGGCGAGCACCGGGTGGGATGCCCGGGCCAGCGCGTCGAGTTGCGCGGAACTTTCTTCTGGACGACATCGCCAATCCCATCGCGAACGTGCCCATGGCTGCGACCGTCTGCGCGTCGAATCCGGCGCCGCAGTGCCAGCAACGGGAAAATCTCGGCCGGACGCGTTCGGCCGGATTTGAGCTCGACGCCGTTGCGCGCATCACATCGCGATGGCGCATCACCGCCGGCTACCAGTACGCAAATTCGGTCGTGGCCAGCGCGCCGGCGGACCCGGCGCTCGCCGGGCTATGGGTGCAGCAGGTGCCGCGCAACGTGCTGACGTTCGAGGTGGACTACACGCGACCTTCCCTGCTGACCTTCTCGGTGGACGGGCGCTGGGTCGGGCTGCAGTACGACACGAACCAATTGCCGCTTGGACAGTTTTTCGTGCTCGACGCGGAGGCGGCGCATTCCTTCGGCCACGGGGTGGAACTGTTTGCAGCGGCGCAGAACCTCTTCAACGCCACGTATGCGATTACCGCGGCCACCGCAACTTCTCCGCAGAACGACGGTGCGCCTATTACCGGCCGTATCGGTTTGCGGCTTCAACTTGGCCGGCATTGATGGGACGCAGGCTCGGATCGAAACGCATGTTTTCATCACGCTCAAATTGGAGGCTCGAACCGAACCGCTTCGCGCGCGCGCTCGAGGCGCACCGGCGGAGCGGAAAGATGTTGCTCGACTTGACCGCGTCGAATCCAACCGCCTGCGGATTCGTTTACCCGGAGCGCGGAATTCTCGCGGCGCTGGCCGATCCTCTCGCGCTCGAATACAAGCCCGAAAGCAAGGGTCTCGTCGAAACGCGCGCCGCTGTGGCGGAGTACTACGCCAGGCCGGCGAAGTTCTGCACGCGCTGCCGCCGGCGTGAACCCGGAGCGAATCGTGCTGACGTCCGGAACGAGTGAAGCGTACAGCCACGTCTTTCGTCTGCTATGTGAACCCGGCGATGAAGTGCTTGTGCCCGCGCCGAGCTATCCGCTGCTGGAATTTCTCGCCGGACTGGCGGACGTCCGGCTGGTGGCATACCCGCTGCTTTACGATCACGGATGGCAAATGGATTTCGGCGGCCTGCGCGCGGCGCTCACACCGCGCTCGCGGGCCGTGGTTGTGGTGCATCCGAATAATCCGACGGGCTCCTTCGTCAAGCCGCGCGAAGCGGAAGAACTTGCGGCGATCTGCATTGAAAAGCAACTGGCGATCGTGGCGGATGAGGTCTTTCTGGATTATGCGGACAGCGCGGAGCCTGCGGCGAGCTTCGCGCCTTACAGCGGCGCTCTCGCATTCACATTGAGCGGGCTCTCGAAAATTTCCGCGCTGCCGCAGATGAAGCTCGCATGGATTGTCGCAAGCGGGCCCCCGGCGCAAGTGCAAGCGGCGGTCGAGCGCCTGGAAATCATCGCGGACACGTATCTTTCGCCGAGCACGCCCGTGCAGCTTGCGGCGGGTAAATTTCTTGCGCTACGGGGCGGGATGCAATCGCAAATTAAGGAACGAGTCGCGGAGAATCTGGCGTTTCTCGACGGCAAGCTGCGTGAGTTTCACAGCCTGGCGCGGCTGCAACGGGAAGGCGGCTGGTACGCCGTGCTGCGCGTTCCGGTTTCCGGCTCGGATGAAGCGCTCGCCGTCGAGTTGATGGAACGCTGCTCGGTGCTGGTCCACCCGGGGAATTTCTTCAATTTTGCGCAAGAGGGTTTTCTGGTGATCAGCCTGATCGCCCCGGCGGCGGACTTCCGCGAAGGGATCCGCAGAATCGGCGGGTTCTTCACAAGCGAAGGCTGAGAGCCGCCGCTTGGCCGATCTTGCCTTGTTTGAAGCGGCATTTGTCCGGTGCTATCCTTTGGGACGTCGGATTTGTTGGCCGCCCCGGTGCGTTGCCGCATGGCTTTCGATCGATTCGCATTGGGCTGAGGATTCGAATGAGACGGTTCGCGCCCCTCGTTTTACTTTTAATTCCGCTCACCGCGATTAGACAAGACACGCCCGCACCCGCAGGCTCGCCCCCTTCTCCGGCTAGTCCTGCACCCGCGCAGCAGCCGCCGGCCTCGGCGACCACGCCGCCCCCCGCCGCGAGCCAGCCTGCCGCCGGGGGGAACACAACTTTATCGTCCGCGCATGCCACGCCGACGCCCGCCGGCTCGGCCACGATCATTTTCTATCGTCCAAAGAGATTCATGGACTCGACGTTCAAACCTTCCGTCTACGTGGATGACAGCACGATCGGGCGTCTCGGCAATGGGGAAAATTTCAAAGTGAAGGTCACGGCGGGGCAGCACAAGCTCTATTCCAACGACAAATCCACGGGCACGGATCTGAACGCCAAGGCCGGAGAGACCTATTACATCCGCATCGACATGAAGACCGGGATCACGGCGCGCGGCGCCGTCACCCAGGTTGATAAGCAAGAAGGGCAATTCGAGGTCACGAAAACGAAACAGACGGTTGATGTTGACCTCACCCACCCACCGGGACCGCCACTGACGTCCCCACTGGGTCCGCCACCGACGGGGCCTCCGCTTGGCCCCGGGTTGCCGCCACCGCCACCACCGTCGCAACCTTGAAGCGTTCTTTCGCTCATCCGGCCGCAGACTGGCTGAATTTCTTACGGGTGGCAAAAAAGGGAAGCAGGAACAGCACGCCGAGTAGGGAATCAAAACTGCCCAGGGCAAAATCGCTGGGATGAATGCGGCGTTGCAGGAAGAGGGCCGTCATCGCGACGCCGAAGCTCCACTTTTCAAAGATGGAAGGAATCATCAGTGGGCGGTAGCGCACAGGATCGGTGGCGATGACAAGAAACGCGAATTGCCACGCCAGGCCGGCACCAACGAACCCGTAGTAGAAGCCGGGATGCGTGATCGGCGGCGGGTCTTGCACGCCGATCACGTGGAACATGAAATAGAGCGGCGTGAGTACGAGCACGCCGTAAATGCCCGCGACCCAGAAGACAATCTTTGCAAATTTCATCGCTCTTCCTCCTGTCCCACCGGTTCTAGAGAGCAAAGCTTACAATTGCTTCTGCCGTTCCGCACGCCGGCCATCTTGCGCGCAACGGTTCTCCGCTGGGATTACTGCAAGCGCGGACGACGATGGTTCTGAGGCCGCAGGCGATGCGGCGGGCGCGAATCCCAGGTGGTGAGGATGCCTGAAGATCGCCATCTCCATTGATGGCCAAGCGGGAGTCGCCCGCGTTGTGACTCATGTCACCGGGCCGGGTGTGCGATATCACTTTCCCGGGCGTGCTGCGAGGCGTAAATTTGTCCGTACCAGGGAGGCGGCCCCAAGTTCGGGCACGCCGATCCTGAACTCCGGCCGGCTTTTCTCCTGCGACTGAGGCAGTGCGCCCATGCGGCACGGAGCGCGCGTCCGGAGATTTCGCGCGAAAGGATCGCCCTATGAAATGGATCCTGCTCGCTCTCGCAGCTCTGCTCGCCATCACTCTGGTTTGGGAACTCGTCCGCAGCTTCCGCACGTATTTGAAATTCCGGGGCAAGAGAATCATCACCTGCCCGGAGACGGGTCAGGACGCAGCCGTACGCGTCGCCGCCAGGAAAGCCGCGGTGGAGGCCGCTGCTGGCGCTCCGCAACTCCGGCTGAGTGAGTGCTCGCGCTGGCCCGAGAAAAAAGATTGCGGCCAGGATTGCCTCGCCCAAATCAAGAGCGACCCGAATGGGTGCCTCGTTCAAACGATCGTGAATCACTGGTACGCCGGCCAGTCTTGCACTGTCTGCAACAAGCCGATCGGGGAAATCAACTGGCACGAACATCCGCCGGCGCTAGTGGATGAGCGACAAAGAACCGTGCAGTGGAATGAAATCCCCCTCGAAAAATTGCAGGAAGCGTTCGCAACTCACCGGCCGGTGTGCTGGAACTGCCACAT
>CAWFUN010000001.1:0-602500 GCA_963819015.1 Terriglobia bacterium | reverse complement strand
CGCCCCAGTCAAACTACCCGTCTGGCCGTGTCCCCCGACCCGATAAGGGCCGCAGGTTAGAACGACAGAACGATCAGGGTGGTATTTCACTGATGCCTCCATCCCGGCCGAGACCGAGACTTCCCAGGCTCCCACCTATGCTACGCAGATCATCCCGTTAATCATGGCCAGAGTGCAGTAAAGGTGCACGGGGTCTTTCCGTCTAGGTGCGGGCATCCGGCGTCTTCACCGGAACCACAAATTCGCCGAGTCACTCGCCAAGACAGTCGCTCTATCGTTACACCATTCGTGCAGGTCGGAACTTACCCGACAAGGAATTTCGCTCGGTTTCCCTTACTCTGTTTCCAGAGAAGCCGGACTTTCTCTTTCACGTCCTGTGTTCATTGCGGAAGCTATGTCCCGAATTTCTTGAACGCCTTGCGGTGTCAGGTGCCTTCCCTGGTTTATGAGGGACAGAATCTTTCGGAACCTCGCGAAGTCGACCCTCTTCTTCGATCGTAATGGATGCTTCTCGAAGAAGGGAACAATCCTTTCGCTTAGGTGATTCAACGCTCGAACTCGGTAGGCCATGCGGTCACCGTGATTTCGTCTCACTACCCCGCAACCGAAAAATTTCTTCAGTGCGTGGAGGAGTTGGACATCACGCTGGTGCTGCACGACCGTGAATTCGGGGAGCACTTGAAACTGGCAGGACATTTCTGGATGAGGATTGATGCCGACGTAAAAACAACCTTCTCCGTCGACAAAACCCACCACCCACTGGGCTTGTAGCTTCTCAGGATGTGACTGAACGTTAAGTCTCTGAGGGTTCTCCATATCTGGAGCCTTCCCTGCGGATTGTCCCCATGTCCGCCGGATTTTGACTGCCGCGTGTGACCGCGACGAGTACCGGACGGCTGTGTGAGGAGTTCCCCGCATATGGTTCAGTTTTACTAAGGCTGCGCGATTGTTAACCTTAGGACCGTTATAGTTACGGCCGCCGTTCACCGGGGCTTCAGTTCAGGCCTTCGTTCCCTTGCGGGAGCTGAGCCCTCGCTTTAACCTTCCGGCACCGGGCAGGTGTCACCCCCTATACGTCGTATTCGACTTAGCAGAGAGCTGTGTTTTTGTTAAACAGTCGCAGAGCGCGTTTCGCTGCGGCCGCCTCGGGCTATAAACCCTACCGCGGCACCCCTTCTCCCGAAGTTACGGGGTTAATGTGCCTAGTTCCTGAGCGAGTGTTCTCTCGAGCGCCTGTGGATATTCTCCTCGTCTACCTGTGTCGGTTTGTGGTACGGGCACCTAACGAACTCCTTAGAGGTTTTTCCCGGCAGCGTGAAATCAAGGACTTTGCGGCCGTGTGGCCTCGGGCCCTGTCTCACCGTTGAATGACCCCGTGGATTTTCCTGCGGGATCCGGCTTACACAGAGCCATCGGGACATCCATCACCCGACTCCTCTATCCTTCTGCGTCACCCCATCGTGATAACGTTCGTTAGGTGGGGCAGGAATGTTGACCTGCTGTCCATCAGCTACGCCTTTCGGCCTCGCCTTAGGACCCGCCTAACCCTGAGCGGATTAACCTTCCTCAGGAAACCGTAGACTTTCGGCGACACGAGTTCTCATCGTGTTTATCGCTACTTATGCCGGCAGGGTCTCTTGTGTAGTGTTCAGTAGTCCTCTCGGTCTACCTTAGGACTCTACGCAATGCTCCCCTACCAAAGTGGAGAGGCTTTCGCCCCCCACACATTCCGCAGCTTCGGTCACAGACTTTAGCCCCGTTGGATTGTCGGTGCATGATCGCTTGACCAGTGAGCTGTTACGCTTTCTTTAAAGGATGGCTGCTTCTAAGCCAACCTCCTGGCTGTCCGAGCGATCACACTTCCTTTCCCACTTAGTCTGTAGTTAGGGACCTTAGCTGGCGGTCTGGGTTCTTTCCCTCTCGACCACGAAGCTTATCCCTCGTAGTCTCACTCCCGCGCTTTTGTCCGCGGCATTCGAAGTTTGATTGGATTCGGTAACCTTGGTTGGTCCCTAGTCCATTCAGTGCTCTACCACCGCGGCAAATCACGCAAGGCTGCCCCTAAAGGCATTTCGGGGAGAACGAGCTATCACGGAATTTGATTAGCCTTTCACCCCTACCCTCAGCTCATCGGAGCGATTTTCAACTCACAACCGTTCGGCCCTCCAGCAGCGGTTAAGCCGCCTTCAGCCTGGCCAAGGGTAGATCATCCCGCTTCGCGTCTATTCCCACAGACTATTCGCCCTATTCGGACTCGCTTTCGCTACGGCTCGCTTGCGCTTAACCTCGCCTGTGAGAATAACTAGCCGGCTCATTAAGCAAGAGGCACGCCGTCAGGCGTTGAAACCCGCCGAAGCGGGAAACATAGCCCTCCGACTGCTTGTAAGCATGCGGTTTCAGGTTCTATTTCACTCCCCTCGCAGGGGTGCTTTTCACCTTTCCCTCACGGTACTAGTTCACTATCGGTCGCCAGAGAGTATTTAGCCTTGGAGAGTGGTCTCCCCAGGTTCCCACGAGATTACACGTGTCTCGTGGTACTCAGGATACCGCTTCGAGTCCGGTAAGCTTTCGGTTACGTGGCTATCACACGCTATGGCCCCGCTTTCCAGCAGGTTCACCTAGCTTCCGGTTTGGTAACTCTACTCACGCGGTCCTACAACCCCGCCGTGCATGCACGACGGTTTGGGCTGTTCCGATTTCGCTCGCCGCTACTCTCGGAATCTCTGTTGATTTATTTTCCTCCAGGTACTGAGATGGTTCACTTCCCTGGGTTAGCTCGTACCCGCCTATGTATTCAGCGGGCCGTCTCCCGAGTTCATCGAGAGGGGTTTCCCCATTCGGAGATCCCCGGATCAAAGCCTGCTTGCGGCTCCCCGGGGCTTATCGCAGCTTGCCACGTCCTTCTTCGCCTTCTGGCGCCAAGGCATCCACCGCACGCCCTTAGTAGCTTGACCATAAAACTCACCCAACACGTCCCGATCCGGTCAGGATCGAGACCCCGAGGAACGCGGGGTCGGAGGATCTTGCGGTCCCCCATCCGAATTCTTCAGGGTGCTGTGCATCGGGCCTTTGTCGGATTGCAACGCAGACCGGAAACGCATCGCGCGTCGAGCGAGCTCGCCTTTCCACAAATTGCTCTGCTCGAGCAGAATTTGCAGTTGGCACGCGGCGCGCGCACCTCTTGAGAAGGCGCGAACGCTTCGTGCCATTGCCAGCCTATTCAGTTGTCAAAGAACCTTCGCTCCGCGCCCGGCGGAGCAACGCCGCTTTTCAGCAGCGTTTTAAGAAACAAAAACCCGGCGCTGAGCGCCGGGCCAGTCCGCCCACACACATCGGGACGGATTCGCTCGAAGCTCGTTTGCCTGTTTATCCGGTATTCGTAACCGACCTCACTCCGAGTCTAGCCCGACCCGAGAGACCGAAGGTTACTGCCGTGGCCGATTGTCTGCGGCCAATTGGAAAGTGTATCACGAAATGCTGTCACGTCAAGCTGCGTTTCCTGGAAATCCACAGCAGGCGCCGCCTTCTCAAAATGATCGTGAACTACCCCAGGTGGCGCGGGATTTTCGGTTCCGAGTCCGCGCGGGTCCGCCCGTACCCTCGACCGGCGCGCGATCTTTCGCCTCTTGCGTTGACAGCAAATGGCTGCTCACCGTAGCATGGCGCCTCTCGAACGAACTCAAGCGGGCGGGTGCAGGAACGGAATGATTGGGCAGACTTTTTCGCACTACCGCATTGTCGAGAAAATCGGCGGTGGCGGGATGGGTGTGGTGTACAAGGCGGAAGACACTCGCCTGGGCCGCTTCGTCGCGCTGAAATTTCTGCCCGAAGGCTTCGCGCGGGACCGCCAGGCATTGGATCGCTTCGAGCGGGAAGCCCGCGCCGCCTCGGCGCTCGATCACCCCAACATCTGCACGATCTACGAAGTGGGCGAGCAAGAAGGGCAGCCGTTCATTTCCATGCAGTATCTGGACGGCCAGACCCTGAAGCATCGCATTGCCGGCAGGCCCATCGAACTGGAGTTGCTGCTGGATTGGGCCGTACAGATTGCGGACGCCCTCGATGCGGCGCACGCCAAGGGAATCGTCCACCGCGATATCAAGCCTGCGAATCTCTTCATCACCACGCGCGGGCAAGCGAAGATCCTGGATTTCGGCTTGGCCAAAATCACGGGACCCGAAGGCATCGGCAGCGCGACGCAGGGCGAATCGGCGATGGCGACGCTCGGCACCGGCCCGGACAATCTGACAAGCCCGGGATCGACGCTCGGCACGGTCGCGTACATGTCGCCGGAGCAGGCGCTGGGCAAGCCGCTCGACGCGCGAACCGATCTATTTTCCTTCGGCGCCGTGCTGTACGAAATGGCCACGGGGCGCCTCGCGTTTGAAGGCGAGACTTCAGCGGCCGTTTTTAATGCCATCCTCAATCGCGCGCCGGTTGAGCCGGTACGCCTCAATCCCAGCCTCCCGGCCGAACTCAGCCGGATCATCAATAAAGCGCTCGAAAAAGACAAGAACCTGCGTTACCAGAATGCCGCCGATCTGCGCGCGGATTTGCAACGGCTGAAGCGCGATTCCGATTCCTCGCGCACGCCGAGTGCACAAACTCCGGCCGATTCAAGCGGCGCCGCCGCGGGAACGACGAAGTCCAAGCGGCTGAGAGTTGGAATCGGCGTGGCAGCCGCCGTGCTTTTTGCGGCGGCAGCGGGCGCGTACTTCTACCTTCATCGCGCCCCGATGCTGACGAACAAGGATCAGGTGGTCCTGGCCGATTTCACGAATACCACGGGTGACGCCGTCTTCGACGGAACGCTTCGCCAGGGCCTCGCCGTTCAACTGGAACAATCGCCCTATTTCAATCTCATCTCGGACAGTCAAATCGCGCAGACACTCCGTTTGATGGAGCAGCCGGACAACGCCCGCTTGACAAACGATCTCGCGCGGCAAATTTGCCAGCGGCTGGGCGCGACCGCGGTGATCGGCGGCTCGATCGCAAACCTGGGCTCGCAATACGTCCTGGGCCTCAGCGCGCTCAAATGCAGCACCGGCGAAACGCTCACCGAGGAACAAGTGACGGCGGACGGCAAGTCGCAAGTGCTTGCAGCGCTGGCCCAGGGGGCGTCGGAGTTGCGCGGAAAGCTCGGCGAGTCCTTCAGCTCGATTCAGCAGTTCGACGTTCCACTCGAAATGGCCACGACTTCGTCGCTCGAAGCGTTGCAGGCATTCACGCTCGGCCGCAAAGCGATGGTTCAACAGGAGGACTACGCCACGGCGGTCACGCTCTTCGAACGAGCCATCAGCCTGGATCCGAGTTTTGCGATGGCCTACGCCACCCTCGGTACCTGCTACAACAACCTGAACGAGCCGGTCAAGGCGGCCGAGAACACCACCAAAGCCTACCAACTCCTCGACCGGACGAGCGAACGGGAGAAACTCTATATCACGTCGCACTACTACCAGTTCGTGACTGGAGACATCCTGAAGGCTGAACAAGCCTACGATTTGGGCACGGAGACTTATCCGCAGGATGTTGCGAACTACATCAATATAAGCGACGCGTACACAAAATTGGGCGAGTATGACAAGGCACTGGCCGCGTCCCAAAGTGCGCTTCGGGTGGACCCTGGAGACGGTCTGACGTACGACGACCTGGCGCTAGCATATCTGGCCCTCGACCGGCTGGACGAAGCCAAGGCCGTCATTCAGCAGTCCTACGCGCGAGGGCTGGATCCAGCAGGGGAACATCTGACACTCTACCAGGTGCATTTCCTCGAGCACGACGCGGCGGGAATGGCGAAAGAGGTCGCCTGGGCGGTCAGCAAGACGGGATACGAGGACCAGTTTCTATTCGTTGACTCTTCTACAGCAGCCTCGTCCGGCCTGCTGCAACACTCCCGCGACTTGACCGACCGTGCGGTCGCTTCCGCCCAGCATGCCGACGAGCCGGAAACTGCTGCGGGCTATCGAGCCGTTGAAGCGTTCCGCGAAGCACTTTTCGGCAACGCTGCCGAGGCGAAATCCGAGGCCGCCGCAGCCCTGGCGACTTCTCGAGGCGAGAACGTCGAAGCCTGCGCGGCGATGGCCTACGCGCTGTCCGGCGACATCGCGCGTGCGCAAGCGCTCGCGGACGATCTGGCGAAGCGCTTCCCGGAAGACACCGTGCTTCAATACCTCTATCTGCCTACGATCCGGGCGGAGATCGAACTCGCGCATGGCAGCCCCTCAAAGGCCATTGATATCTTGCAGGCATCCGCCCCCTACGAGCTCGGCGAACCGCAATCGCCTGAGACTCCTCTCTGGCCAGTCTACTTTCGAGGGATGGCCTACCTGGCCTCTCACGACGGGGCTTCCGCGGAGGTGGAGTTTCAGAAGATTCTGGATCACCCGGGGATCATCTTGAACCTCTCCATCGGGTCGCTCGCCCATCTCGAATTGGGCCGGGCGGAAGCACTGCAAGGCAACAAAGGCAAAGCTCGAGCGGCTTACCAGGACTTTTTCGCCCTCTGGCAACACGCCGACGCAGGAATCCCGTTCCTTCAACAGGCACGCGCGGAGTTTGCGAATCTGCAGTAGCCGCCATCCGTTCGGGGTCCGAGACCTGGCTGGTGGCGGTCGAATGGGCGTCGACTGCGGCTTCTGAGTGCTCCCGCTTTCCACATCGTGGCCGCTTGACAAAAACACCCTGTGCGCTCCAGTATGGGGCGCCTGGTCTCGGGGTGGGACACAGGACCAATTTTATCGGATTCATTTCTTAGTCGAAATGAATCTCCATCTTTCGGTTTCCGCCAGGATGCGGAGAATTTGGGGTGTTTTTCCTTTTCTACGGCATCATCGGCTGGACGAGAGCGAATCTTAAGGAGCATGGGAACATGGTTGAAATAAAGACAGGTGTGAAGTGGTTCGCGGTGGGAACCGGGGTTCTTGGCTTGATTCTAGCTGTGGCGCTGGCAGGGTCGGCGCAGACTTCGACAGGAACAATCACGGGGACCGTGAGCGATCCCCAGGCACTGGCGATGGTGGGAGTAAACGTCGTCGTGCTCGACACGGACACTGGGGCCAAGACCACCTATCCCACGAACGCCTCCGGACTTTACGTCGCCTCTCTCTTGGAGCCCGGGAATTATGAAGTCACTGCCAGCAAGAGCGGATTCCAGACCGTCATCGAGAAGGGCATCGCGCTCCACGTCGGCCAAACGCTGACGATTGATATCCAGATGCCGCTGCAGGCGGCGCAAGGCTCCGTGACTGTGACCGAGCAGGCTCCGCTGCTCGAAACCGAGAAGACTTCGCAGTCGCAAACGGTGACTCAGTCTCTGGTGGAAGGACTGCCGATGGTGGCCCGCCGCTGGGAGAATTTCGTGCTGCTTACGCCGGGTGTGACGACTGACGGAACCAGCGGCCTCTCCAGCTTTCACGGAATCTCCGGACTGTACAACGGGAACTCCGTGGACGGCGCGAACAACACGCAGGCCTTCTTCTCCGAGGCGCGCGGGCGCGCCATCATCGTCGCTTACGTTTACAGCCCGGATTCGATCAAAGAGTTCGAGGTCGGCTCCAGCAACTACAGCGCGGAGTACGGACAGGCGGCCGGCGGCGTCGTCAATGCGGTTACGCGATCCGGCTCGAACCAGCTTCACGGGGATCTCTTTTATAATTTGCGCTATCCGAGCCTGAACGCGCTGGATCCGGTCACGAAAAACAGCGGGATTCACACCCAATCGGTTCACCAGCAGCACCAGTTCGGCGGCAGCTTTGGCGCGCCGCTCTTGAAAAACAAACTGTTCTTCTTCGGGACTTTCGACGGGTTTCGCAAGGTAAATCCGATTGTTTACACGAGTTCGACCGCCATCAGTTCGCTGACGTGCCCGAGTTGGGCCACGTCTACCCAATGTTCTGCCGCTTCCGGATTTGTTTCTACGAGTCTGGACGGCGCATTTCCCCGGGACTTGAAACAGAACGTCTTTCTCGGGAAGCTCGACTATCAGCTCAACGATGCCAATCATTTGAGTGTCGTTTTCAATTTCCAGGATTGGGCGGAGCCTTACGGATATAACACTTCTGCGACCGTGAACAACGGCGGGGCAACTCAAAACGGATTCGGTTCCACACACGAACGCTTCTTGATCGCCACGTGGACTTCAACCATTTCCACCAGCATGCTGAACGAAGTGCGGTTTCAGTGGGGCCGCGACTATGAGTACGATTCAACGAACTCCCCAGGGCCCGCTGCTTCTCTTTCGAACATCGCATCCTACGGCGAGACGGCTGCGCTGCCTCGCCCCGCCTTCCCGGACGAGCACCGCTACCAAATCTCCGACAATTTCTCGCTTTTGAAGGGCGCGCACACGTTCAAAATGGGCGTGGACCTTAACTTCGTCCACGAACTGTTGGTCAACCTGTTCCAAGGCGACGGGAGTTACAGTTACTCGAACACGAATCCCATCGCCGGCTGCACACCTGCCTCGGGTGCCAGTACCGCTTTGACGCAAGCGCAGTATGTCTATTGCCGCTGGCTGGCCGACAGCTTCGGGATCAACCTGTCTGGCGTTACCGGCATCGCTCCAGCGGATGCCAATCAAGGGCAGCACTGGTCGACGTATACGCAGGTCTACGATCCCATTACGCACGTGGGTGCGGACGACTTCTACGATGACGATTATGCGGCTTACCTGGAGGATACCTGGAAGTTGCGGCCAAACGTGACGCTCAATCTTGGCCTGCGCTACGATGTGCAGCGCGTCCCGCCGCCGCCTGTGCCCAACACGTTCACGCCGCTGTTGACGCTCTACACTTCGACGCTCAACCTGGACAAGAACAATATCGCACCCCGCATCGGTGTTGCCTGGCAGATTGACAGGAACACCGTGCTGCGTGCGGGCTATGGAATCTTCTATGGGAAGACTTCCAACAGCACTTACTACGCGCTGCGCGTCGAAAACGGCGTCTACCAGATCACTTACACGGGCTCGCCCGCGCAATTTGGTTCCTGCGCCCCGACGTTCCCCAACGTGTTCTTCACGCCGCCCGGCCCTGCGGTCGCAGCGCCCTTCTCGGGAGCGCTGACGCCGACCGTAACGATTCCCTGCGGTGCCGGGACTCCGTCAAGCTTGCCGCTGGCAGCGCAGGCGGTCCACGGGATGGCTCCTAATTTCGTCAATCCCGCCGCGCATGAGGGCGAACTGACCATCGAGCGTTCGCTTCCCGGAAAAATGACTGTCTCCGCCAGCTACATTCTAACTCGGGGGTTGCACCTGCCCTCTAGCTATGACGCCAACATCGCGCCGAGTACTTCGACGAAGACGTACGACGTCATTTCCAGCGGGTCCACAACGGCCTTTACGGCGACGGTGCCGTTCTACACCACGCGCCTCAACCCCACTACGGGCATCATCCTCAACCAGTATAGCGTCGTGAATTCCTGGTACAACGCGCTGGTCCTCACGCTGCGCAAACCGATAAGTCACGGCGTCGAATTGCTGTTCAACTACACTTACAGCAAGGCGCTGGACGACGGCCAGACCGCTGGGTCTAACGGAACGTTCTTCGGTACCGACGACGTGTTAGATCCTTACAACGTCCGTGGAGATTACTCCTACTCGGACCTCGATCAGCGTCACCGCTTCGTGGGCAGCATCGTGTGGCAGCCGATGTACGCTCAAGGCATGTCCAGCGAGGTTGCGAAGCAATTGCTGGACGGCTGGACCATTTCAGGCATCGTGACGGCGGCGACGGGCCAGCCGTTCTCCTCGATGATC
Organism: Terriglobia bacterium; assembly: GCA_963819015.1. Lineage (GTDB taxonomy): Bacteria > Acidobacteriota > Terriglobia > Acidiferrales > UBA7541 > DASPOJ01. Next base: position 592,746 of record CAWFUN010000001.1, on the reverse strand, counting down.
AGTACCTCCTTTTTCAACAACGGAGGGATAGACGGCGGTATGACTGGTGCGGAGGTGAGCACGTTCGCAAGTTCGGCCGGCGGCCGGGTTTCCTGGATGGCGCGCAATTCCAACAACCTGCCGAATTTCTCAAACGTCGATTTCCGTTTGGGGCGGTCCATCACGATCCACGAAAGGTACCGTCTCGCGTTCACGGCGGATGCGTTCAACCTCTTCAACGGGGTGATTGTAAGCGGGGAAAACACAACCGCCTACACTTACGCGGCACCCACCTCGACCACGACGACCAGCGCGTGCTATTTGCATACGAACGGCTGCCTGGTGCCATCCTCCTCTTTCCGGGCTCGTACCACAACTTCCGGAGCGCTCTACGGCGCGCGGCAGATGCAGATGGGGGTCCGGTTTGAGTTCTAAGGCGCAAAGGGCCTTGTGAGCAAACCGCAATCCTGGCGATGAATTAAGTCGAACCAAACAGTAGCGGAACGAAAGGGCGGCAACTGGGAAGTCAGTTGCCGCCCTTTCTCTTTGGCTTCTTGGGCGCGTCCGGGCGAAACGTGCTCCGCTCATCTCTGCGAAGAGTTGCGAGCGCGGACGGAGGAGGCGCGGTGAGTGCGCGTAAACAAATCGGCCGTCCCGACGAATCGGGACGGCCGAGGAAAGTATGAAGCTGCGCTGGAAGCTTACTGCTGCTTTACCGGAGCCGGCGCAGATTGTGGGGCCGGCGCTTCGGGTTGTGCGTTGGGCGAAGTGGAGGCGGAGACGGCGCTAGGTATCAGTGAGGTGCTCACGGGCTCGCGCGTCAGGTAGAGCATGAACGGGGTGACCTCAAACGGCATCTTCTCCCGCTCGGCAATCGTACCGATAGGCTTGCTCTTGAGCATCTCCAGTTGGTCGTTCCAAGGGTCCATCTTGACCCGGCCACCCAGAGGAAGCGCAACGATCTGAGTCTGCGCATTCGCTGCGGGCGGCGCGCCTGCAGGCGCAGGGGCCGGAGCCGGCGCGACGCTCGCCTGCAACGTGATCCCGGTCGTAACGCGGTCGCCCAGATTCGGGCTGATCAGGTTTGGAATTTCCTTCTGCCGCTGGGCCAGCGCTTGGAGAAAGAGTTGGGCGGTGGCCAGTTGATCTTTGTAGGGAGAATTCTTGAGAAGCTCATTGGCTTTGGCGTTGGCGGTATCTTCCTCTTCCTTCGTACGAGCGAAGCCGAAGTGCTTGAAGGTATCCTTTTCGTTGAACTGCAGAGTGTCGAAGAAGGCGAACTGCGTATCGACGCGGTGCGCCAGCACGACATGTCCCACTTCGTGCGCAAGAATCGCCGCCAAACTCGCTTCGTCGGGCAGCACATCGATCAAGCCGCGGCTCAACACGATCGTGTGGCCAAGCGTGAAGGATTCCAGAGTCGAGGTGAGCAAAACCCGACAGCGGATTTCAGGTTCGATGTCGAGATTGTTGGTCACTTCGAGGTTGTTCACCACCGTGCTGAGAACCTTGTCCACTTCTCCCGGCGGCGCGAGCAAGCCAAGCCGCTCGAGCCGATCGATTATGTTGTCTTCCGCCTGGAGGTCCCAGGAGCGTTGGGCCTGCACGGGGGAGAGATCGTTGTTCTGTTGGGCCTGGTCCTGAACGGGCGTTGGCGCCTCAACCAGCACGCGGCTTAACTCCTGCTCTTCTTTGGAGTGGCCAAGGTTGTAACCCCAGAGGCGGGTCTGCGCTTTGAATTGCGCCGTCCTGCCGACTGCGTAGTGCATGTTCTCTTCTTCGCTGTAAATGAATGCCGGCAGCCATAGACCCGGCCCCGAGTTCACGCGCCAGCTATCGAAGTGGAAATAGAAGTCGGTACTCGAGCTACCCGAGTAGCGGCCGTTGAATCGGACGATGTGAAAGTCCTGGTCTTCGACCCAAATTCTCCCGACAAAACGGGACTTCCCGGCCTTCTTGTCGGGGGTGATGTCGAACACCAGGCAGCGGATCTCACCCAGGAATTCGCGGCGCACGTAGTCGAAGCTGTAGTGCTCGCGATCGAGTCCCGCATTGTCCAGGTAAATCATCTGCAGGAAACCGCGCGGCTCAAAATCCAGGCTGAACGGCGAAAACTCAGCCAGCCCGCTGAATAGTTTGTGCTTCGTGTTTTCGTCCGTGATTTGCTCCAAATCCACGCCCTTGGCAAGCACGGCCCGGCCCAAGTAATACTTGTCGCCCGCCGGTACTGCGCCCAAATCCTTATCGGCCTTCATGATTTGGATATAGGTCTCCACCAGGGGGGTGTACTGCTTCAACGCCGTCATCTCCGCATGCTCTTGGGAGATGATGCGGTCCTCGACTTGACTCATGGTCGTGGGCTGGTCCGCTGCCCGCAGTGGGACAACGCCGAGCGCCAAAACGATCAAAATCACTCGCAGGGTGCGCATGGTTCCTCCAAACTCCTTCTAATTCGCAATCTGGAAAACAATATGAACGGTTGCCGGGAAATCCACTGGATGGCCGCCGCTAATGGCAGGTTTGAATTGAATGTGCTCGGCTGCCTCAATCGCAGCTTCGTCCAAACCGTGACCCAGCCCGTGGATCACGCGGTTCACGTGCAAGGGCCCTGACGCAGGAAATACCACGTCGAGCAGAACTTCGCCTTCCAATCCCAGCTTCCGCGCCTCGTCGGTGTAGACCGGATTCGGTTTGGCCAAGATCACAACCGGCTGGACAGAGGCGGCAGCTTCGGTCTGCCTGGGTTTCGGCGTCTCGGCCTGTGGCGCGGTCTGGTCAGCGAACCCGCCGGATTGCACAGAGCGGTGATGAGCACCGCCTCCGGTCGGAGGATTCGCAGTGCCATTGCCGAAGCCGCTGCTTGCCACTGTTCCGCGCATGCCATTCGCCCCGCCAGTGCCGTTTCCGTAGCCGGGTCCCGGCGGAAGATCGGGGGAACCAAATTGGTTGATATTGACGCCGCGAGTGGGCTGCCCGTGGCTTGGCACGCCGTGCGGGTCGCCAAACCCGCCGGTCTGCACCTTATCGACCGGAACGTTATGCAGAGTCGGAACGGCGGCGCTTCCAGTGCCCAAGTTTCCCGTCTTCACAGGCTCGCGCGGACGCGCGGGTTGATCATCCGGAGCTGCGATCGGATTGACTGCGGGTGCAAATGCCGTGTTCACCACAGGCGTTTCGGCCGCATGTGCGGGCTTGGGTTTTGGCGCTTCGATCCGTGGCGCGAACAGCTTGGCAACTTTGGGAGTCTCCACGGGTCGTTCAACTGGCGGCGTCGCCTCGACCCGTTGTTTGATCACGGGAGGCTTCGGCGGCAGCGGCACTTCCGTCGGCGGAGTCTCTATGGGAATTACTTCGTACATCATCTTGGGGATGAGCTGTTGGGGAAACAGCATGGGGATCGCGACGAGGAATGCCGCCAGCGTCAATTGCGTGAACAAACTCGCGCCCATCACGCCCCACCGGGGCTTGCCCTCTGGCAGCAGGGACAACCGCGCTGGAACCTGCTTATTCCCCACCCTCTCTTTCCAAGCGTCCTTCTGAGAACCCGGGACCGAAGGGGTGAAGCGATTCGGGAGATTCGTCTGGCGTGCATCAAAGAACATAGTGCTCATTTTTTGATCGCCTAATGAAAGTTCCGCACCGAAAGAATGTGCGGTTAGTTCTCCCTTCAAATGTGCCACACGGGCTAGGACTGGGCGGCCCCGTACAGTACGAGCGTACTGGGCCGCATTGGGTAACCGAATAGGACTTTTGTACTACTGTCGCCTAAGCGCCAACTGAACTTCGCAGGGACTGGGAGTTGGTCGAAGATAAATGTGAAACAGCGATATGGTTTGCTGGTTTCCATGATCTCGGTGTAATTAGATGCTGCATTCTTCGGGTAAGCTCAGCTCTGGGGCGAAGATTATCACGAAATAGACCCCTGGACTAGAACCCTGAATACCAGCAAGTAGTTGTGGTACTAGAACTGCCCCGACTTAGAATCGCGTCAGTTGTGGTTCACTCTGACCCCGTTTTCTGCATCAGATTGCAGATACGGTGCATCAATTCGGCCCTTAATGCTATGAATCGAGCACTTGCCATACGTCGAGCGATGCCGCGCCGCGCGCCGGCAAGAAAGACCCTCGTTCTCCTCGCCGTCATTTGGCTACGCCTGCCGGGCGCCTCTCTACGGGCCCAGGACACGCTGGCGAACCCGGGACAAACCGCGCAGACGGGCTCCCCACAGCGCGATGTCTCCTGGAAGAAGTTGCCCCTCAATTTTCTTGTGGACCAGAAGAACATCTGGCTGTTTCCGACTCAGCTCGCGCACGGCCGCCACTGGTTGCCCACACTCTGCGTGCTGGGCGCGACGACAAGCCTGCTATTCGCGGACGCTCACGACGCCCCTTATTTCCGGAAGACTGCCAGCTTCCAAGGATTCAATCGCGGATTTAGCGGTTCGATTACGGCTTCGGAAATTGCGCTGGTGCCTGCCTCGTTCTATGCAGCCGGGCTGATCCGAAACGACTCGTATTCAGAAAAGACGGCTCTGCTCGCTGGAGAAGCTGTCGCGGACAGCTTGGCCCTCAATCTCGTGATGAAAATGGCCAGCCGGCGGCTCCGGCCGTCGCAGATCGCTCCGACGGGCAGTTTCTCCGGCACGTTTTTTCGCAGCAACGCGTCGCTGCTGAACGGGAGTTTCCCTTCAGCGCACGCCATGGCTGCGTTTTCCGTCGCCGCCGTTTTCGCGCGCCGCTATCGCGACCATCGCTGGGTTCCGTGGGTCGCTTACGGAGTGGCCGGAGTCATTTGTTTCTCGCGCATCAGCTTGCAGTCTCATTTTCCGTCGGACGTTTTCCTGGGCGCGGCTTTAGCGTATCCCATCGCGCGTTTCGTGGTCCTCGGGGGCCAATAGCGCGTGCCATGTGTTTTGCACTTTCGGCGCTTCTCCATTAAACTTCGCGCTGGTCCTCTCCGAAGCTTCGCGCAATTGACGGTTATTCTGGCACCCAGGGGATGATTCAACTCACCAACCTTTGCAAGAACTACGGCGATGGGGAGTGCGTCCACGCGCTCAGCGACATCAATCTGCGCGTGGACCGTGGCGAGCGGGTGGCGGTGATGGGTCCGTCGGGTTCCGGAAAATCCACGCTCCTCAATTTGATCTGCGGGCTGGATCGGCCCACGTCCGGCGCTGTTCAGATCGATGGCGTGGAACTTTCCGCGCTGGGTGACGACGCCAGGACTCGCATGCGTCGCGAGAAAATTGGGATGATCTTCCAGACATTCAATTTATTGTCCACCCTGACGGCCGTGGAGAACGTGGCCTTACCGCTTCGTTTGCAGGGTTTACGGCGCCGCGAAGGAGAACAGCGCGCGCTCGTCATGCTCGATCGAGTGGGGTTGCGAAACCGGGCCTCTCATCTCCCCGACGCGCTCTCCGGCGGCGAGCGCCAGCGCGTCGCCATCGCCAGGGCGCTTATCTTCACTCCGCTCTTGCTTCTCTGTGATGAGCCCACCGGCAACCTCGATTCGAATACGGGCGAGGAAATCCTCCACCTTCTCGATGACCTGCACCGGGAATTCAACTGCACGATTCTTCTGGTCACCCACAACGTGCTGGCCGCCCACCATTGCGATCGCATTCTGACCCTCCACGACGGCAGCATCGTTCGAGAAGATAGAGCCGATCCCGATCCGCACGGGGAGCCTTGATGCTCCAGGCTCTCTGGATGGTCAGCTTACGGGAGTGGCGCGTGCACAGGCTGCGCGTGACGCTGACCACGATGGGCATCGCGCTCGGAGTGGCCGTCTTCTTCGCCGTCCGCACCGCCAACGCCTCCTTGCTCAACTCGCTCCAAGAAACCGTGCAGAAAATGGCGGGAAAGGCCACGCTCGAAGTGACCGCGGGGGAAGCAGGCTTCCCCGAGCGCGTGCTCGATACCGTCCGTTCGACGCCGGGAGTCCAGGTCGCGGAGCCGGTCATCGAAGTGATGGCGCAGACGTTGTTCGCCGATGAAGGAAGCATCCTCGTGCTCGGCGTGGACACGACGGGCGATGAGTCCATGCGCGACTACGAATTCGACCGCTCGCAGACCGAGGTCGCCGATCCGCTCGTCTATCTGGCGCAGCCCAATTCGCTCATGGTTTCTCGCGCGTTCGCGGAGAGACATTCGCTTAAGATCGGCGACACCTTCGATCTCCTCACTTCGCAAGGCCGGCAGAGGTTCACGGTCCAGGGCCTGTTCAAGCCGGTCGGCATCGGCGAGATTTTCGGCGGGAACATCGCCGTAATGGATGTGTATTCGGCGCAAGTCGTCTTCAATCGCGGCCGCAACTTCGATCGCGTCGACCTGATGAATTCTCCCGCTGTCTCCGTGGATACCGTGCAACAGCGATTGCGCGCCCAGCTTCCTTCGGGCCTGCAAGTCATGCGCCCCGAAGCGCGCGGCCAGGCGCTGGAGAACACCGTCACGGCCATGCGAATCGGGATGCTGATCACGAGCTTCGTCGCGCTGCTGGTCGGCGTGTACATCATCTTCAATTCGTTCACCATTGCCGTGAACCAGCGCTGGAAGCAAATCGGCGTCCTTCGCGCCGCCGGAGTCGAACGCCGAAATATTCGCCGGATGTTTCTCATCGAGGCGTTCGGCATGGGCGTGCTGGGTTCGGCGATCGGAATCGTCGGAGGATATTATCTCGCGGCGCTGGCGGAGAAGCTCATGGGAAGCATTGCGGCGTCGGTGTACGGGCTTGTCTCCTCGCCGAGCCGCTCCCCGGTACGCGCCGATCTCTGCGTCGCCTCCTTTGCGCTTGGGGTCGCCGCTTCCCTCGCCGGGGCCTGGTTTCCGGCTCGCGCGGCGTCGCAGCTGGATCCTGCGCTGTCCCTGCACAACGTGGAGGCCCGCGCCCGTGAATCGGTCTTGGGCTGGGGCCGCGCGGGGACAGGTATGACCTTGATTCTTGCCGGCTTGCTTCTGGTTCTCCGGTCGTCTGCCCGCTACGGCGCCTCGGTCCAGTTCTTCTACGCGGCGCTGATCCTGATCGGCTTGACTCTGGTGCTGCCCAAAATCGTTCGGTGGTCCGCGCAGGTCTTGCGCCCCGCGATGAATTACCTGGGCGGCTCGGAAGGCGCCCTTGCCGTGGATTCGATGATTCAGGCCCCGCGCCGCACCTCAGCCACGGTGGGAGCGCTCATGGTCGGCCTGATGTTCGTCTTTTCGACGGCCGCATACATCCAGAGTTATCGCCGCATCATCGATCGCTGGACCAGACAGATGATCAACTCCGATTTGGTCGTTTCGGCTTCGGCGCTGCTGCGCTCGTCCACCGATCACTTCACTGAGGATCTGGGCGGGCGCATCGCCTCGATTCCCGGGGTGCGCCGGAGCGAGAGCGTGCGTTTCACGGCGGTGCCCTACAAGGACGATACCGCGGCGGTGATCGCCAATGATATGGAGGGATTCCTTTCCCGCGCCCCGGATGCCATTGAAGGTGGGAACGCGCGCGCGCTGCAGCGGGAATTGCCCAGAGGCGAAGGTTTTGTCGTGTCGCGTAATTTCGCGAATCGCTGGGGATTCGGCGTCGGCGACTCCGTGCAACTGGAGACGCCGACGGGTCCGCTCGCCCGCCCGATTCTCGGAATCGTGGACGATTACCGGTCTGAGAAAGGCACGATCTTCATGGATCGCGCGCTCTACAAGGAATACTGGAACGACAGCGCCGTGGACTTCATCGACGTCGATCTGAATCCCGGCGTGGATCCTACTGTCGTGAAGCGCCGGATCGAGCAGATTACGGCGGGTTCTATGCACGCATTTGTGTACACAAATGCGGAGTTCCGGTCGTGGATCTCGGGGCTCGTGGATCAGTTCTTCGCGCTGAACTACATGCAATTGGTCGTGGCCGTTCTGATCGCCGTACTCGGAATCGTGAATACACTGATCATTTCCGTCTCGGATCGCCGTCGCGAGATCGGGATTATCCGTGCCATCGGCGGCTTGCGGTCTCAGATTCGCAAGCTCGTGTTGCTGGAAGCCCTCGCCATTTCCCTCGTGGGAGTCTTCATCGGGGCTCTGGCGGGCGCACTCAACACGTTGTTCATGTCCCACACGATTTCCATCATCCTCGCGGGTTACAGTATTCCGTTCAGTACTCCCTGGCGCTTGATCTTGCTGTCGGTGCCGGTCGTCGCGGCGGCGTCCCTGCTGGCGGGATGGCTCCCGGCGCGGCGCGCGGCTCGCACGGAAGTGATCGAGGCGATCGGATATGAATAGCCGTTCAATGGCAAGCCGGCGAAGAAAAGTGTTTCGAGATAGTGCCCAGCAGGCCGTCCTGCTGGCGTTCGCCCTGGCACTCGCGTTCTTGGCCGCCGCGCAGGCGCCGGCTCCGCCTCCGCCGGCGGACCCGAAAGCAATTATGGCGGGCGTCTATCGCCAGGACACCAGCCATGACCGCACTCTGCGCGCCACGATGGACGTCTTCGACAAGACGGGGCAGTCGCGCCGCAAGAAATTCCTGCTCCTGCGCGTCGGCGCGCTCGGCGACAGCAAGACGCTGGTTCGCTTCACCGATCCCGCCGAAATTCGCGGCGTGACACTGCTCTCCATCAATCAAAGCGGCGTCACCAACCGCCAGTTCATGTATATCCCGGCCCAGCAACGCGTGCGCCCCGTCGCTCCGCGCGAGCGCTCCCAGCGGTTCGTCGGAAGCGATTTCACGTACGAGGATATTGCGGAACCTGTGCTCGACGATTCCACCTACCGGATGCTGAGCGCTTCGGACCTCATGGAAGGCCACCAGACCTATAAGATCGAAATGGACCCCGTGGATCCCACTCGCTCGCAGTACAAGTACATCTACTGCTGGATCGCGCGGGACATCTCCGTCATTTTGCACGAGGAGATGTACGGCCAGGACGGCCATCTCCTTCGCACGTTGCACGCAAGCGGCCTGAAAAGGGTTTCGGGCATTTGGGGCGCGCGCCACATCGAAGTCCAGACCGTGCCCGACGGCACGCGAACGGTCCTCACAATTGACGAGGCCCGCTTCAACACGGGCCTAAGTGAGCAGCTCTTCTCCCCGGACACTTTTGGAACCGCAAATTTTTAGGCGCACCGACAGGCCCAGGTCATTCCGCCCACGCTCACTGGTGCTCTGCAAGACCGCGCAATCGAGCAATCGATGATGCCTCAGGGGGCCCACTTTTTTTCGGCCACGGCGGTCAGGCTCCTGCGGGAAATGATTCGACACACGGAAGTTCCACGTCAAAGGCGGGGCCAGTCGCCGAGAGGCAATGGCGCAAGCCCATCATCGCCGAACGCCTCGCTAGCAATGCAATGGCTCGCCCTTAAGCGACTAAGAAGGCGAGGAGACGGTTACAGAGTCGGCGGTCGAAATCAGCCAGTGACAGTGCACGTAATCCACGATGCGATCGATATGCTGGTCAATTACGTTTAAGCGAATCACTGAATAAGCCGTCCATGTGTCAGGGCCGCGTTGCAGAATGATGATAACCGGTTCGCCATCCACTTCGCCTATGGCCAATCTCCAGGGGATCCACAAGTGCTCGTAATTCCAGAAGTAACGCGCATCGGCCATCTTGCCGACGAAACGGTCGGCGACCGTGAGCTGGGCATCGGCGCTAATCAACTCGCGCACACCGTCCCAATCCTGACGGTTGAAGCGGTCAACGTAGAGCTTCATCACCCTGGTGAGCTCCGGGTCGATGGTTCGAGCCGATTTTGACGGAGGCGGAGCGGCAGCCAACTTTGTCCGGCCACGATTGAGGGCAGCCTTGACGCCGCCGACCGTTGAGTCAACCAGTTCCGCGATTTCCTCCAGGGAGTAATCAAAAACGTCTTTCAGGAGCAAACACGCACGCTCCTTCGGAGGCAGGCTGGTCAGGAGATGTTCAACGGCGCGGCCAAGACCAAGCGCCGGCAGGACAGCGGGCTCAACCGCGTCCCGGGCCATCGCCGTCGTCTCGGCTTCGACCCGAACCCCGCGTTTCCTCAAGAAATCGATGCAGCGGTTGTGGGCGATGCCGAACAACCACGGCTTCAGAGGGCGGCTGTCGTCAAATTGGTCGAGCTTCCGATAGGCCTCAAACAGGGCCTCTTGCACCACGTCCTCGCCATCCATCACCGAACCCGTCATTCGCGCGCAATAGCGGTGCAGGCTCGGGCGAATCTGGGCGACGGTTTCGAGAAACGCGAGGTAGCGCGGTCCATAGGGGCCGGACGGATTCAGATATTCCGTATTATTCATGACGCATCCATTCGCGTTCGGACCAGGCTGCCGGAGCGCCGCGCGATGCCTTAGGTCGCGTCCGCCTCTTTCGGGTTGGGGCGCCCTTTTCCGGTAGCAATCAAGCTGCGCAAGCTGCCGTTTATGTAGGAGCCCCATGCGTTGGAACAGACATCGAAACATTCGTACTCGGGAACCAAGCCGCGGTGGATGAATCGGATTTCCGTCTTATTAGCTTTTTTCGAGACTTCAAAAACGATGTCCGTGCCCTTCCATTCGTTATTGTCTTTGGTGAAATTGAAACGATTTTCCAATACATGCCAGACGACTTTCTTGGCGAGGATGAGCTCTGCGATCTTTATTTTGCAAAAATGCACGTCTTGGTAGCGGTAGGTAAACTCGGCACCGAGCTTGTCGGTGCTGCCTTCGATATTTTCCGACCACCAACCGCGAACATTATTGATCGCTTTGAAGGCCTCTTCCGGAGTTTGGTCCACCGAAATGGTGGCGGTGAAATCTTTATTGCTCATGGATCCCCTGCCATCCTCTCTGTCGCCAGATTAGCGACGCTGGTCAAGACTTGCGGTGCCACTCTTCAGGCTGCCTTTCACCACGGGCTTGGTTGAGCTTTGCCCGTGGTGATGAGCTTGCGCAAATTGCCTTTGACAAGCAGGCCCCACGCGTTCGAGCAATTGTTGTAGCATTCATACGCTGGCACCAAGCCGATGTGCGCGAAACGGACCTCCGTTTTGTCTCCTTTCCTTGCAATTTCAAAAACGATGTCCGTGCCCTTCCACTCGCTCTTGTCTTTCACAAAGCCAAGGTAGCCGTCTACCACGTGCCAAACCACTTTTTTGCCAGGAATCAATTCTGTGATCTTTTGTTTAGAACGGTGGACGTCTTCGACACGGTACGTGAACTCGGCCCCGAGTTTGTCGGTATCGCCCCGGATTTCTCCTGACCACCATCCCCGGACGTTGTTGATGGCATGGAAGACTTCTTCCGGGGTTTGGTCCACCGTAAAAGAAGTCGTGTAACTTTCAGTCTTCATTCTTTCATCCCCTCCCCTTTCGATCCTGCCGCTGCATTCGCAACGTCATCCCAAATTCGCCGCGCTCTGCGGCACGAAAGCCGAGAACTGCCGTTCGAGCGCCTTGACTGCGCCAGTGCGCCAGCCCTCGGCGATGGACTGCGACGCGGGATCGGGAAAGATCTCCTCTTCCCCGTTCTCCAGCCCACTGAAAATGCCTTGCGCTGCGGACTCGGGCGAGGCCTTCGGTATGTTGAACCCGCGGTTCATATCGGCGTCAACCGGGCCCAGGACGACGGCATGGACCGTCACGCCTTGGCTGGCCAATAGTGCTCTCAGCGACTGCGTCAGATTGAACGCGGCTGCCTTCGAGATGGAGTAGGCCGGTATCATCGGCAAGGCCGCGAGCCCTGCCAACGAAAGATTGTTGACTATGGCTCCTTTGGAGCGTTTCAGTTGAGGCAAAAACGCGTGCGCCACTCTGAGCACGCCAAAGAAGTTAACCGCCAAGTGCTGTTCAATCACGTCGAGATTGTTCAGATCGTCGTAGATCGCGACTCCCGCATTGTTAATGAGGACGTCGAGGGTGTCAACTTCGTTGGCCGCCTGCTGGATCTGCGAAGCGCTGGTCACGTCCAGCATGAGGGGCATCACGCGTTTGTCAGGATGCTGCAACGGGCTGCGCGTTGCCGCATACACCTTTTTCGCACCCCGTCGAAGCGCCTCATCAAGAAGCGCCTGGCCGATACCGCGGTTGGCGCCGGTGATCAAGACTGTCCTGTTCGCTATGTTCATAAGATTCTCCTCCAATTGGATTTCCGGAAAACGTTAATCGTCGAGCATTCCCATGCTCAGGTTGACGATAGTTCCCGTCATCGCGCTCGCCTTGTCTGAGGCCATGAAGACCGCCACGTTCGCCAGCTCCGCGAGCGTCGGAAGCCGTCGCCGGTGGTTCTTGCTGGCGATGATTTCGTGAAATTGCTCCCACGAGAGCCCCAATGCGTTGGCGTGAATCCCGAACACTTCCTTGATTGTGGCCGTCTCCGGCATCCCGTCTGGTCGCAGACCCACAACCCGAATGCCGTGAGGCGCAAACTCAGCGGATAGACCCCGAGTGAGGGCCTCTACGGCGGCCTGCGCCGGGCCGAAGCCTCCCAACAAGGGGATGCCCGTTCGCGAGGGGACCGCCGTGACCGTAAGGATCACTCCCGATCGCTTTGCAACCATTCGCCGGGCGGCCAAGCGGGAGGTGAGAAACACCGATCTCGTGTAGGTCGCGATCGGCAACGAGAACTGGTCGACCGCCAGTTCGACCAAGGGCACACCCTGCAGTGTCGTATTCGGAATGCCGACCGCGTTGAACGAGATATCGACGCGGCCAGCCTTGTCGATCACGGACTGCAGATGCCTGTCCACCGCTGGTTCGTCGAGAGCGTCGACCTGGGCGGATTCGGCCTTCCCACTTGCGGCGATGATCTCCTTCGCCACTACGTCAACCTTGCTCAGGCTGCGGCCGGTTAAGAACACCTTCGCACCTTCCCGTGCGAAGGCTTTAGCAACCGCGCCGCCGATTGCGCCGCCAGCTCCATAGATCACTGCAATTTTGTTTTCTAGCAGCATGGTGTCCTCTTCTTCTTGGATTCCCTTTCGCTTTCAAACCGCGAAACCTCAAAACGACATCCAACGTTCCCTCATTGCGAGTTTTGCGTTTCGGGCAGGTGCACGTCGGCACTGACGTGCCTGCGGTGTCGTCTCGCCCTGCGACACATGCCTCCGAGTGGGGCGATGACTGTCTTTCCCAGTCGGGTCAAGGAGTACTCGACAGCAACGGTCTTCGACCTCGTCACGCGCCGGGCGATCAGTCCGGTGGACTCGAGATTTCGAAGGGTTCTGGTCAGCATGCGCTGGGAGACGCTGCCGAGCTGGCGGCGCAATTGCCCGTGTCGATAGGGTCTCTCATGCAGCGAAAACAGAATCTTGGGCGTCCACCTGCCGATAAAGATCAGACGCACCATCCTCGGTCCTTGCAGCGTTTTCATAGTGTCTTGCCTCCCGCGAAAACTCCTCGCTGAGACAACCCTTTGAGTCCGCCTCTCAGGCCTTTCTTTCGCCGCTTGGGACGGTCCCACCTTGCCAGTACTTCCGCGCCGTGCGCAATTAGGTACATCTGTGTACCCACCTCCCGATGTTCAATCTCTCTTGCCTGCTGCTATTACGGACGCGGGCGACGCGAGGATACGGGGGGTATTGCTCCCGGCGAACCGCGGTCGAAGAAGGGTGGGGGCGTTCAGGGGCGAAATCTTCTCCTCGGCAGGGGGCCCGCACCGCTTCCCGGAGAGGCAAGATTGCCCCTAGCTTTTTCGGCGGGAGTGTGCTACTATGACCTTGCGTTTGTTGCTCTTGTAAAACCTTTAGATTCGTTGAAGGGGCTGCAAGTCTACACTTGCCGCCCTTTTTTTTCGGCTGGAGGCAGTTCGAGAAGCACCAAATAGCTTAAAAAAGAAAAGAGAAAAGTTGTGAGTAAAGAACAAGGAATCGTGAAGTGGTTCAATGCCAGCAAGGGCTTCGGGTTCATCCAGCGCCAGTCCGGCGAGGATGTTTTCGTGCACTTTTCCGCCATTCAGGCGGAAGGGTACAAGACGCTGAACGAAGGCCAGGCGGTTGAATTCGAGGTCACCACGGGCCCCAAGGGCCTGCAGGCATCGAACGTCTCCAGCCTGTAACTCTCGAAGGGGCGGGCTGGCGGAAACGCTGGTCCGCCCTTTTTTCGCGGTGCGGGATTCCCAAAGGAGGTAGCTTCTTGAAAGCTCTTCAAGCAGGCGCTTACATCAAGCATTTCCAGTACGGTTTGGGCGTCGTCACGGAGTCGGATGCGGAACGCACTTCGATTGACTTCGATCTCCACGGCGCGAAGAAATTCGTCACCAGCATTATGGTCGTGGAACCGGCGGAAGGAACGCCGCCGAAGCGGCCTCGGGCAAAGCGAAAGAAGAAGGCGATCGTTGCGGCGCCCGTTCCGGTGCTCGTGGCGGAAGCAAAGTAACCGGCGAGAGTGTGGCGCGGTTTTCCGGGCGCAATCTGAAATTGCTCGCGCAGGAATTCATTGCGCCCGCAAGACCGCGCAAGATCCCCGGATGTTGATGTCCCGGGCCGGCCGCCCCGCCCGCCCTCTCGATGTGATCTAAAGGAGGACCCGTGGCCAGAATCACGTTTCAGAAGCGCCAGAAGGAAATGAAGCGGCTCGAAAAGGCGCGCATGAAGGCCGAGCGCCGCGCGCAGAGAAAACTTGAGAAAAGCACCGGAGTAGACACCGCCGTCGATACCGAAAGCATGGAAGTCCTGAGCGGTCCCCCCGAGTTAGAACCCCTGGACGACGTGCCTGCCGCACAGAAGTAACAGCTTCCCCTCCCTAGCCGCGATTGGAAGCGCCCCCAATCGCCTCGGCATTCAAGTCTGATTCCTGCCGCAACGACTCGCTCGTTCGGGCAAAGCTCTCCCACTTTTATGCACAAAAATTGCGCTTCTCGCCGGGAATTTGGTGGACGTGGGCGGGCTCGAACCGCCGACCCCCTGCTTGCAAAGCAGGTGCTCTCCCAGCTGAGCTACACGCCCACTTTTGAGTTACTTTATTCTAAGACATTTCCGCGCTCGGTTCACGTCGCATTGCGCTCCCGATGTGTTGAAAATGCTGCGAGAGCAACTTTCCCAGATTTTGCTCGCCGTTGCGGGCAGCAGCCACGGCTCGAAAACTTAGCTTCGTGAACCGGACGCTTTCAGTCTATAATCGTTGGTTTGGGAGGTACGCTGAAGTGTTGACTATCCGTTTGGCGCGCGTCGGGAAGACGAAGAAGCCCACGTATCGCGTCGTTGTGATTGACAGGCGGCGTCCACGAGACGGCCGGTTCGTCGAAATTGTGGGGACCTACGACCCCCTCAAGAAACCCGCTGAAATCAAGCTGAACGCGGAGCGCATCCAGTACTGGCTCGGCTGCGGCGCACAACCCAGCGATACCGTGCGCAGCTTCCTGCACAACCAAAAGCCCGCCTAAGGCGTCCTAATTCTTAGACAGGAGTTTCGAGCTCGTCCCGCAAGCGGCGGGGCTTGCACGCGCGGAACGCTCTTTCTGATGCCTGCCTTCCGCGGGCAGGCAAGCTGCGGAGGCTCGAATGAAGGAACTTGTTGAAGCGATCGCGAAGGCTCTGGTAGATAATCCCGATCAGGTTCAAGTGAATGCCGTCGAGGGGGAACAGGTGACCGTTCTGGAGCTGCGCGTCCATCCGACCGATCTCGGAAAAGTGATAGGCCGCCAGGGACGCACGGCGAAATCCATTCGGACCATCCTGGGCGCCGCGGGGATGAAACTCAAGAAGCGGCTGACCCTCGAAATCCTCGAGTAGTGTCCTCCCAGCCCTTTTCGGCCGTGACTCTGGCTCGCGTCTTGCGGCCGCACGGACTGCGTGGCGAAGTAGCAGCGGAAATCCTCACCGACTTCCCCCAGCGAATGTCGACCCTGCGACAAGTGTGGCTCCGGGACGCCTCCGGCGCAGTGAAACCCGTTGCGCTCATTTCCTGCAGGATTCACAACGGCCAGGCCGTCTTCCATTTCGAGGGTTACGATTCCATCGACGAAGCCGAACTGCTGCGCGGTTTCGAAGTCCAGATCCCCCTCTCCGATCGTGTCTTGCTCGCCGCGGGCCAATACTTCGTCACGGACTTGATCGGCTGCGACGTCTATGAAGCCGGCGCCGCGGCTCCTTTCGGGCGCGTGCGCGACGTCCAGCCCATCGGCGAGGGAGTTCCCGGCACGCCGCTGCTAGTCGTGGAAACGCCCGCGTCACCGGGCAGGCCCGCGGGCGAACTACTGGTCCCGTTCGCTGCGGAAATCTGCACGGCAATTGACCTCGCCGCTCGCCGCATCGGAGTCTCGCTCCCTGAAGGTCTCCGGGAGTTGCCGTAAGCTGGCAAACGCCGAAAGGACTCCTTCGCGCGGCAATCTTCGCCATTCTCATTCCCGGCCCGGGATTGCGCTACACTGGCTCTCCGTGCGATTCGACATCATTACGATCTTTCCGGAATTCTTTCGCGGGCCGCTCGATTACGGCATCGTCCGCCGCGCCCGGGAAACAAGTCTGATCGACGTGCGCCTTCATGATCTTCGCGAGTTCACGCATGACCGTCATCGCACCGTGGACGATCGCCCCTTCGGCGGCGGCGAAGGAATGGTGCTCAAGCCGGAGCCGATCTTCGAGGCTGTCGAATCGCTGGAAGTGGAATCGAAGCAGCCCGGCGCGGTCGTGCTGATGTCCGCGTCAGGAAAACTGTTTCGGCAGGAGGCGGCGCTTCGGCTGTCGGCGGCGGCTCGCGTGGTGCTGATCTGCGGCCGCTACGAAGGGGTGGACGAACGCGTCGCCCAGCACCTGGCGACAGAAGAGCTCTCCATCGGCGATTTCGTTCTCTCCGGAGGCGAACTCGCCGCCGCGCTCGTTGTCGATGCCGCGACGCGCCTGTTGCCCGGCGCGCTCGGCAACGAGGCCTCTGCCGTCCATGAATCGTTCAGCGGGCAAACCGAAGCCATCGCAACCGCGGTAGCAACGGAACTCCCGCCCTCGGTGCCGGCCTCCGCGTCTACTGCGGCTGGTGCAACCACATCCGCCGCCGGCCTGCTTGACTGCCCGCATTACACGCGCCCTGCCGAGTTCCGCGGCTGGCCCGTACCCGAAGTGCTGCTCGGAGGCAATCACGAGGAAATTCGACGGTGGCGGCGAAAAATGGCTCTTGCGAAAACGCTTCGAAATCGCCCCGACCTATTTTCTGCCGCCGGGCTCACGGACGAAGATCGGGGTCTCCTCAAGGAATTGCAAGCCAGCCTCTGAACCATCAGGGCAATGGCCTTACCGCCGGCGAGCGGCTTTGCGGCGAGATTTACTCTGGCGAGGTTTCGCGCGCCGCCGTTTGGACTTCGCGGCCGTCCGTTTCTTCGGCTGCCGCTTCTTTGCAGGCTTCCGCACGGCCGCCATCTCGCGGCGTCGCGCAGACGCCCAGCCGGGCTTATTCATCTGTCGCCCGCGGGCGATCCCGAGCCCGTTCGGCGGCACATTCTCCGTGATCACCGAGCCCGCGGCCACGTAAGCGCCGTCGCCGACGCGAACCGGGGCCACCAGCGCCGTGTCGCTCCCGATGAATACGCGCCGGCCGATCGTCGTGGGATTTTTCTTCACGCCGTCGTAATTGCAAGTGATCGTGCCCGCGCCGATGTTGGTTTCCCGCCCGATCCGCGCGTCGCCCAAATACGTCAGGTGCATCGCCTTGACGCCGGATTCGAGCCGGCTCTTCTTCACCTCGACGAAATTGCCGACGCGCGCGCCGTCGTCCAGCCGCGCGCCGTCGCGCAGGTGCGCAAACGGTCCGACCCTTGCGCCGCGCGCCAGGTGGCTCGCGCTGACGATGGAATGCGGCTTCACGGTCACTCCGTCCTCGAGAATCGCGTCCGTCAAAATGCTGCCTGTGCCCACCCTGCAATTCGCGCCGATGCGCGTCTTCCCCAGCAGTTGGACGCACGGCTCGATGACCGTGTCCGGCCCGGCCAGAACCTCCGGATCGATCAACACGGTCTCCGGCAGCTCGATGGCCACGCCGTCCGCCATGAGCGACTGGCGCTTACGACGCCGGAAGATCGCATCCACCGCCGCCAGATCGGCGCGTGTGTTGCATCCCAGGACTTCGTCCGCATCGGTGGCCAGAATGGCCTGCACGACCTGGCCGCGCTGCCGCAAAAGCGAAATGACGTTGGTCAGATAGAGTTCCTTGTGCGCGTTCTGAGGCTTGAGTTGCGCCAGGCAGGGCCAAAGTTGCTCGACCGTAAAGCAATAGGTGCTCGAGTTGATCTCGTGGATGGCGCGCTGCTCTTCGTTCGCGGCGGAGTCCTCAACGATCGCGGCGACGCTCCCATCTTCCTTGCGCGCGATTCGGCCGTAACCCGCCGGGTCCGCGATCTCGGCGGAGAGAATCGTCGCGGCAGCGCCGGACTGACGGTGCGCCCGAACCAATGCCGTTAACGTCTCCGGCCGCAGCAGAGGAGAATCGCCCGGCACAACCAGGAGAATCTTCGCGTGGCCGATGGCCTTGCGCGCCACCACCATTGCGTGGCCCGTGCCGCGCTGCGGCTCCTGCAATACCGCCCGCGCGCCCAGCGGCTCGACCTCTGCCCTGACTTCCTCGGCTTGATGCCCCACGACAACCACGGTGGAGCGCGGCCGCAACGGTTGGCAGGCGCGCACGACGTGTTCGACCAGCGTGCGCCCGCCCGTGCGGTGCAGCACCTTCGCAAGCGATGACTTCAGCCGCGTGCCCTTGCCTGCGGCGAGAATGACGACGACCAGATCAGGGGTGGGCATAGGCTGCTATTCTCCGCCGAATCAGAGCCTATTTACAACCGAGTGACGCTTGGCGTGGTCGAATCCAACACGTTAACGTTTCGCGACCCCTTCGGTCCCCTCTTCCCCGCCATGTGGATTGACTTCGCTCTCCAGGCCATATAGGTTCGCGGCAAGACAGCTCATTTTCCTTGGGGGACCCATGAAAAAGTGCCCGGTCTGCGCGACCGAATCCTCCGACGAGGCGGCCTTTTGCACCAACTGCGGCACGACCTTGGCGTCCGTCACGCCGGCAACCGCTCCCGCCTCCGGCCAACATCCTGGTCCCATTCAGCCTGTGCCGACGGCCATCGTGGGAATTGCGGGCTGGCCTCTCCCGTCTCACGCAGCCAGCCAAGCAGCGCCTGGTGGCGCGGCTCCCCGCGAGAGCAACGTCCTAGTGCTCGTCCTTGTCGGGGGCGGCGTCCTCCTGGTGTTTGTGTTGATAGCCGCCGCGATTGCGATCCCGAATTTGCTCCGTGAGAAAATGGCCTCAAATCAAGCCTCAGCCGTTGGCTCACTCCGCACGCTAAACACGGCTTGTCTGACCTATTCCACCCAGTATGGCGGATTCCCCCCATCACTCGGCGCGCTCGGCGGCGATGACAACGGCGCGGGACCTTCTGCAACCGCGGCCCAGTTGATCGACAACGTTCTGCAAACCGGCAGGAAGAGCGGCTACAACTTCACGTACTCGGCGGGACCGATCGACAACACGGGCGTCATCGCCTCCTACACGATCAACGCGAACCCCGTCGTGCCGGGCACCACGGATTTCCGTTATTTCTTCACGGACCAGTCCGGAGTGATTCGTGTGGACACTTCCGGCCCCGCAAACGCAGATAGTCCTCCGCTTGAATGATGGAATGACGCTTTGATTGCGCAGAGAGTGCTCGACGCGGTTTAGTCCGCCGGCTGCGTGAACTCGCTTGGAGTTTCCAGGCTTTCCGAAGGCACTGGCTCGAGAGTCTCGGAGGGGTGCGCCTCCCCAATCGTTTCGATCCAGAGAGACGGATCGGCGAGCAGCCGGCTGACGATCTGCGTGTGCAAGGCGTGCCCCGCTTTATGGGCTTCGACGCGGCCCAGCAGCGGGCGTCCCACCAGCGCCAAATCTCCGATCAAATCGAGCGCCTTGTGCCGCCCGAATTCATCCGGAAAACGCAGCGGGCCGTTCAGAATGGCGTCGTCGCTGAGCACAATCGCGTTATCGAGCGACCCGCCGCGGATCAATCCCATCGCACGCAGGTCGGCAAATTCTCGAGTGAAACCAAACGTTCGGGCGGGCGCGAGCATGCTGCTGAAAGATTCCCGCGTCACCGCAAGTTCGATCTCCTGCCGGCCCACGGCGGGATGACGGTAATCCACCATGCAATGTACGCGAAATTCGTCGGCCGGATAGATTGCGATGCGCCGGTTGTCCTCCGCGACCTCGATCGGCTTGATCACCTTGAGGTAGCGCCGGCGCTTGCGCAGGCGGCGAATCCCCGCCTCCTCAAGCATCTTGATGAACGGCAGCGAGGAGCCGTCGAGGATCGGCAGTTCCAGCGCGTCGATTTCGACGTAAACGTTGTCCACGTCGCAGGAGTAGAGGGCCGCGAGCACGTGCTCGGTCGTCGAAAGCAGGACGCCTTTCCTCATCAGGCTCGTCGCGTAACTCACTCGCGCGACATTGCGCGCATGCGCCTCGATCTCAAATCCGTCAAGATCGACCCGCCGAAAGACGATGCCCGTATCCGCTGGAGCGGGCACAAACCGGATGTGCGATTCCACGGCCGTATGCAGGCCGATCCCCTCGGCTTCGACCGGTCTCACAGTTGTGGTTTGCCATTGCATGGGCTTGCTCTCTCCAGTAGTACAGCAAACTTGTGACCGTCGCTTCATGATATTAGAACCTTAGAATCATGAACTTACAAGTGTGCCCTTGATGTGGTGTGGTGTTTATACAACAAACCGACCGCATCCCTGTGTTGATTCAGAGCGAGACGCTCAGCTCCACCCATGGATTGTTGAGTCCGTCCACGAGCACGCGTACAATGACTCCGGACGGCTGACGCGATATGGCTTCGCCCTTTAACATCATTTCCAAGCCGGTCACCCACACTGGAGTTCCGGTCATCCCCGCGGAAGATCGTCCCCGTCCACACTGGCTTCGCGCGAGATTTCCGGGGGGCGAGAACTATCAGGAACTCAAGCACATCATGCGCACGCTCGATCTGCACACCGTTTGCGAGAGCGCTCGCTGCCCGAATATGGGTGAGTGCTGGGATCACCGCACCGCCACCTTCATGATCCTGGGCAATATCTGCACGCGCGCCTGCGGATTCTGCGCGGTGCCTTCCGGCAAGCCGATCGGCCCGCCCGATGAGGAGGAACCTGAGCGCGTGGCCCTCGCCGTCGAACGGATGGGCCTGCGCTACGTCGTCGTCACTTCGGTGAATCGCGACGATCAATCGGACGGCGGCGCCGGCATTTTCGCGCGAACGATTGGCGCGATTCGCGAACGCGTCCCGCGATGCAAAGTCGAGGTGCTCATTCCTGATTTCCGCGGAGAATGGAGCGCGCTCGAAACCGTCATGGCCGCCCGGCCGGACGTGCTGAACCACAACGTGGAAACCGTGCCCCGCCTCTACCGGCAAGTCCGGCGGGGTGCGGAATTCGAGCGATCGCTTGAGTTGCTGCGCCGCGCGAAGGAGATTTGCGGCCGGCCCGCAACCGAGGTCCCCTCCGCGGTTCCGACAAAGACCGGCATGATGCTCGGCCTCGGCGAATCGCGCTCCGAAGTGTTGTCCACCCTGGAGACTCTCGCCGCGCAACGCGTTGACATCCTCACTCTCGGGCAATACCTGCAACCTACGCGCGAACATTTGCCCGTCGTGCGATTCGTTCATCCGGATGAGTTCGCCGAGTACAAACAGCTCGGTGAACGAATGGGGTTCCGTCACGTCGAGTCCGGGCCTTTGGTTCGCTCCTCGTATCACGCCTTCGAGCAGGAAGCTGCCGCTCGCTGACCTCTTCCGGACATGAGACGCACGAGCCCATCGCGCACGCTTCTCCTCGCGGCGCTGCTGATAACGGCGCTGCCGGAGTCGCCGAGGCTCTCCGCGCAGGAACCTGTCCGCATCCTGGTTTCGGCTGCCGCAAGTCTGCAGGACGCGTTGAATGAGATTATTCCGCTCTACGAGAAGACGCATCCGAATGTCCGCGTCACCTTGAATCTGGGCGGCTCCGGAACTCTCGAACTGCAAGTAGAGCAGGGCGCACCCGCGGACGTGTTCATCGCGGCCTCGCCGCAATCCATGGACCCGCTCGAGACGAAAGGGTTGCTCTTGTCCGGCACGCGCATCAATGTATTGGAAAACCGGCTCGTGCTCGTCGTGCCGAAGGGAACGGCCAAGATCGCGGGGTTTCGCGATTTGACGCGAGCCGATGTGCGCGTTGTTGCGATGGGGGATCCGGGAAGCGTCCCCGCGGGAATCTACGCCGAGAAAATCCTCGAAGCACTGGGCATCTACGATTCCGTGCGCCGCAAGGCCGTCCTCGGTGCGGATGTGCGGCAGGTGCTGGGTTACGTGGAAAGCGGCAGCGCGGACGCCGGAATCGTCTACGCGACCGACGCTGCCATTTCTGACCGCGTGAGGATCGTCGCCGAGGCGCCTACGGACTCAACGCCGCTCGTCGTCTATCCCGCAGCCGTCATCCGCAATTCCGCTCATCCGGATTCCGCGCGGGATTTCCTGCAGTTCTTGCGGGGCGACGATGCGCGTTCCGTGTTCCGCCGGTTTGGGTTCCTCATCCCGGCTCCCTAGCCCGCGCGGCTCATCGCTATGGCCTTCGATCCTTCTCCAATTTGGATTTCTCTGAAGACTTCGCTGACGGCGACCTCGCTGGCCCTTGTCCTCGGAGTCAGCGCGGCGCACTGGCGCGAACGCCGGAAGAATTCCTTCTGGCTGGCATTTGACGGCGTTTGTCTCCTGCCGATGGTGCTTCCGCCCACCGTGGTCGGATTCTTCCTGCTCCTGCTCTTCGGCCGCAATGGTCCGCTGGGGACCGTCCTGATGCGTTTGGGCGCAATCGTCGTTTTTTCCTGGCCTGCCACCGTGATTGCCGCGACCGTCGTATCGTTTCCGCTGGTTTACATCACGGCGCGCGGCGCATTGGCGCAGGTGGATCCCGCTTTGCTCGACGCCGCCCGGACTCTGGGCGCTTCTGAAGGGCGCATCTTCCGCCGCATCGCGCTGCCGCTGGCCGCCCCCGGCATTTTCGCCGGCGCAATGCTTGCCTTCGCCCGCGCGCTCGGCGAATTCGGCGCCACGTTGATGCTCGCCGGCAATATTCCCGGCCGAACGCAAACTCTTCCCGTTGCGATTTATTTCGACATCGAAGCTGGGCGGACGCACGACGCGTTCGGCGCCGTCCTGGTGGTCTTGGCCATCACGAGTGCAGTGCTTGTCGCTCTCGCGCTGTGGGCGCGCGCCCAAGGGCGCAGTTCGCAAAGGGGATGACGTGGAACTGGCCGTCCAAGTCGAGAAACGATTCCGCAGCGGTTTCCGCCTCGAAGTGGCGTTCACGGCTGCTGGCGCACCGCTCGGCATCTTGGGTCCGTCGGGTTCGGGAAAAAGCCTCACGCTGCGAACGATTGCAGGACTCGAGCGTCCCGACCGCGGCCGCATCGTCTTGGACGGCCGCGTGCTCTTCGATTCCGCCGGCCGCATTGATCTTCCCTCACGCGAGCGCCGCGTGGGGCTTCTCTTCCAGCACCTGGCGCTCTTCCCTCATATGACGGTCAGCGAAAACATTTCATTTGGTTTGCACGATTCGATTCCGGCGGCAGGTGATTCGCGCACGTTCTCTCGCGACGAACGCACGCGGCGCATCGCCCGGCAAATCGCGGCATATCGTCTTGACGGACTGGGTTCGCGCCACCCCGTGTCGCTCTCCGGAGGGCAGCAGCAGCGCGTGGCGCTGGCGCGCACGCTCGCGCCGCAGCCGCTGGCACTGCTGCTTGACGAGCCATTCTCAGCGCTCGATACGCACCTGCGCGCGGAACTCGAACGTGAACTGCGCGAAACGCTTGCCGGCTTTCACGGCGTCACGCTTTTGGTCAGCCACAGCATGGAAGAGGCCTACCGCTTCTGCGGCGACTTGGCCGTGCTGGAGCACGGCCGCGTCGCCGCCGCCGGGCCCAAAGAGAATATCTTCCGCCGCCCGCCCACTCTTGA
The DNA here is from genome assembly GCA_963819015.1 of Terriglobia bacterium. Lineage (GTDB taxonomy): Bacteria > Acidobacteriota > Terriglobia > Acidiferrales > UBA7541 > DASPOJ01. Next base: position 568,875 of record CAWFUN010000001.1, on the reverse strand, counting down.
AGTTGCCCGGCTCACGGGCTGCAAGAATTTTTCCCGCGTGCGACTCCTGGGAGAAGACCTTATAGAAGCGCTGGATTGGAACTGCCGCCTGCGCGCTGCGCAACTTTCAAAGGAAGTCCCGGCGCACATCGCGATCCGGGCCCATCACGTCCATGTTTACGGCGCTGTGAGCCCCGGCGCGGCGGGCGAAAACACGTTTCCGTGCTGGCTCGCTTCCTCGGCTGAATCACCGTTTCGCATCACGCTGTTTCTTTGCTTGAACGCCCCGCCTTCTTCCTCGGCCGACTTCCATCTGCAAGCGGAAGTTTTCAAGGACCACTGGGAGTCTTTCAAGGCGCAGCCTCAGCCTTGGCGAGTGCAGCTCGCGTCCGACCGATTGTTTCTCTTGCCGGATTGAATCCAGAGGGCCTCACACTTCGTTTTCTTTAGGAGGGCACGGTTGAGCAGGGTCTTGAAAAATATCTGAAACTGTCATTCCAAGGGTGATTTTTGCCCGAGGGATCTGCTTTTTCCCTGTATTCTGGCGAAGAGCAGATTTCTCGCCCGCCGCACCCGCGGTTTACCCCCATTCGGGGGTTCACCACGACGGTTCTCCGCGAGCGGCGGGCAGGCTGCGGGCTTCTGGGAATGACCCGTTCGGGGAACTTTTGAACGAGGTCTTACGGACTCGATGCGCTCGCGCCTGACACGGACAGCAGAACCGTCGAGGCCTGGCAGCCCGCCGGTCCGCCCGTGCAAAGATCGCGCATGTAGATCGCCGACGAGGACGATTTTGCGTTAGGCACAAGATTCGTCGCTGACGACTCGAACACGACGTAGCGCCCGTTGGCGCTGAGGTAAGGCGAATCGCTCGGCCCGTTGGCAAATGAGCCGTCGGCGGCGAGCGAAACGAGTGTTGTCGCAGGCACGCAGCCGGCTGGCGCTCCAGTGCACGTGTCGCGCACGAAGATCTCCCCCGCGCCGCTCGAACCGCCTGCGATCAAATCGTCCGCGGTCGAGACAAACGAAACGTACCGGCCATCCGCGCTTATGGAGGGCGCGCGACTCGACCCGTCCGCCGCGGAGCCATCCGCGGCAACGGAAATCAGCGTCGTCGCCGGCGCACAACTCGCCGCGGCTCCCGCACAGGTGTCGCGCAGGTAGACGTTCGTCGGCCCCGTGCTCGCGTCGCTCGCGGGGTCGGGTACCGGCGCCACGAACGCGAGATATCTGTGGTCGCTGTTGATCGCCGGCGAAAGCGGCCCGATCGAGGATGCCGCGGACAAACTCCCATTGGTCCGCGCATTGCTTTGCTGCGCAGCAGTGACCGCGAAGGGTACCGAGTTTGAGTTGCCGCCGCCGGGAGCAGGGTCAGTCACCACTACGGGGTAGCTTCCTACCGCGCTCTGATCACCGGCGCTCAACTGTATCGTCAGCGCGCTAGGGCTGAGATAAGCGGCCGGGTGCGCCACGTTGTTGTAGGTGACCGTTGAGTTCGGAACGAAACAGCTGCCGTTGATAGTAAGCGGCTGCCCCGCAGAACCGGCAGAAGCAGAACCAGGAAAAAGAGAGGTGACCGCAGGCGCTGGATAGATGGCTAGGGCGGAGATTGTGAAACTCAAGGTATTAGAGCTGCCGCCTCCGGTATTCCCAGTCCCCCCCGGAGGATTGGTGACGGACACCCGTGCAGTGCCAGCAGGTAGATCCTGTGCGCATGTCACTTGGGCGTCCACTTCGGTCGCGCTGACAAAAGTTGTCGTGAGCGGCGTCGAGATCGGATTGGCCCAGTTCACCACTGCACCCTGCACAAATTGCGTTCCCGTCACCTTCAAAGTGAAAGTTGTGCCTGCGGAAATTGACGCGGGCACTAGCGGTGGAGCGATCGTGGGAATGGGATTTCCCCCGCCCGACACGAGAAATGGCAGAGCGTTTGATTCGTCCTGAATCAATATCCCCTGCTGCGGGTTCGATTGCGCTGAACCCGGGGTATTCACCGTGATACTGACCGTCCCCGCTTGCGCGATGTCGCTGGCCGGAACCAGAGCGGTCACTTGCGAGGAGTTGACGAAGGTCGTCGTCAAATTGACCAGATTCCACTGCACGACCGAATTCGATGCGAAACCGGCACCGTTCACAGTCAGGATGAACGGTGAGTTACCCACGTTGATGCTGCTCGGGCTGAGCGAAAAAATGTCGGAAGCCGGAGTCGGTGTGCCGATCGTCGTATTGAAGTTGTTGCAGCCCGCCGAGCCGGCTCCCACCAGCAGCACCGCCAGCAATCCCCAACGCCCCATCATTTCCAGAACGCTCCTCGGCTGCGCAACGGGTTGCGCGTCATCGTTGGCGGCATTTCCTGCTCGTGGCGCGGGCGAAGCGAACCCTTCGCCTGCTTTGGTTTTTGCGGGCATATTCGCGGCTCTAGAGTCTTTCGGCGATCCCGGGCTCAAATTCTCGGACTGGGACAACCCTCACTGATACCATCCCGGCCAAACCGAAGTCAACCCGCACGGCGGCTCCTGTCTCACGCCCAGGTTCGGAAATCGTTGAGATGCCGCGCTTTGTCGGGTCGTTGCTTGCTCCGATCAGTCTCCCGCCGGCCATTTAGTGACCGCCCTGCGCTGGAATCGTACTCAGAAATTGCCGTGCCAGCTCCGACACCCGTTCCGAACAGACTCCTCCCGCTGCGGCTATCTGCTCAGCCGAGTGAAAATAAGCGGCCGCCGATTCGTTTCGGGCCAACTCCGCATCTAGATTTCCCATCAACAGCAAGAATACCGGATTCCCCGGGTACTCCCGCACGAGCGGCGCGAGCACGTCGGCCGCCTGGGCGTACTGAAAATCGTACGTGCGCAGGTTCTTTGCCAGGTAGAATCGCGCTTCCACCGAAGTCAACTCGCCCTGCTCCATCGCCGTCCGCAGTTGCTGAATTCCGATCCGTTTGTCCCCGCCGGGGATGCCCATGAAGAATCGCAAGACGCGCGCCATCGCCGAAAGAGTATCCACGTAATAGTTGTACAGCCCCAATCCCGTGTACGCATCGGTCATTTGCGGATCGAGCTTCAGGCAGCGCAGAAAGTGCTCCCGCCCCGCCACTGCGGCGCGCGCGGTTGCTCTGCGCTCTTGGCGCAACCCCAGGATGCGCGCCTGCAGGCCGTATCCCATGCCCGCGTAGAGTTCCATTTCCGCCGTGTCATTCTTTGTGATAGCCGTTTCCGCAAGCTGCGTTGCCTTCACTGCGAGCGCCAGATACGCATCGCCATCCGCCGCATTCGGCGCCTTCCACGCATCCACGAAACCCCAGCGGATCTCGCACGCTTCGCAATAGATCGTCCACCAACGCGCCTCCGCCTCCAAGAGATATCCCAGCGGCGACTCCGGCTCCTCCTTCTCGATCTTCTGAAACAACGGCAGCGCCCGGTCCGGCTGCCCGCCGTACAGCAGGCGCAGCCCCTCCGTCGCCTCGGCGGGAAGATCAAGCTGCGAAGCTCGCAACCCCGGCGCACACGCCATCAACACCGCGATTGCGAACAGCCCGAGCACCCAGCCGGCTCGGCGGCCGTTCACGCTCGTAATCGGACGCGCTTCGTGCAGGACTTCCTTCGTCTTGCCGGCCGGCGCAATTCGAGTCGCTTGTTCGCTTGGCATTCGGGCACTCGGAAAGAAGCTCTAAATTGTAAACCGATGGCGGCGTTTCGCGCGAATCCGATATTCAGACGACTCGCGAATTTCGCAGGCGCGTTTCGCTCGTGTTATTCTCCGCGGTGAGCGCGCTTCGCGCCGCCAATTCCGAACATGTTTCCCGAGGAGAACGCCGCGCGCGCGGCAACCGGTGGTGAACGCGATGGCCAGCCATCGTCTCCGGCCCGTGTCCCCGAGCCACAGTTGGTCCGCATACCTGAAGGCTGGTTCGAGATGGGCTGCCGCACCGGCCGCGACGACGAAAAACCTGTTCATCGCGTCTGGGTGGATGCGTTCGATCTTGCCGCGCGACAAGTGACGAACGCCGACTACTCCCTTTTTCTCGATGCCACAGGCCATCCCCGCCCGCGTCACTGGGGAGATCCGGCCTTCCGCGATCCACAACAGCCGGTCGTCGCCACTTCCTGGTTCGACGCGGCCGCATATTGTGCCTGGCTCTCCCGTTCCATCGGCGGCTGCTATCGTCTTCCAACCGAAGCCGAATGGGAACGCGCCGCGCGCGGCGGAGTCGAAGGCGCCCTCTACACTTGGGGCGACGCCGCTCCCGAATCGCAGCCTGGCTACGCTGCGCGATGGAAGAACGGCCCCGAGCGCGTCGCGCAAGTTCCGCCGACCGCGTACGGCCTTTTCGACGTTGGTGACAACGTTCACGAATGGTGCGCCGATTGGTACGATGCCGCCTATTATGCCCGCTCTACAGAACGCAGTCCGGAGGGCCCTCCCTCAGGCTCGCGCCGTGCTTCGCGCGGGGGCTCCTGGCGGCATCACATCAAGATCGCCCGCGTCGCCGCACGCTCCAGTATTCCGCCCGAATTCGAATACGCTGATTACGGGTTCCGCGTCGCGCGAACTTGAGCCGCGCTGCGCGTGTCGGCTTGGTCAACCCTCTTCGCGCCGCGCTTGCATCGCTTCGTGGTATCTTCAGCGAAGCATTTCGGGGGGCGTATGAAGAGCTTTTTGCCGCTCTTTCTGGCAGTCATGCTGGCGGCGGTTCCGGCCTTCGCTCAGAAAAACAAGAACAAGAACCATCAACCGGATAATACCGCTGACTCGAACCTGCCCCAGACGACGGACAACCAAAAAATCGACACGGTCATTTCCCAAATGCTGGCCGCCTGGCAAATTGGCGCGGTGGACGAGATGCGCAAATACTATGCCGACAACGTCTGCGTGGTCAGCGGGGCATGGGAAGCGCCGCTGTTCGGATGGGACTCCTACGCGAAAGCGTACTCGGCGCAAAGGTCGCGCACCCAGGGCGGCCAGCTCGACCGCTCAAACACTCTAATCAAAGTGAATGGGAATACGGCGTGGGCCACCTACCAGTGGGAGTATTTCGTCTCGGTGGATGGACAGCCCCAGGACATCCGGGGCCACACTTCGCTGGTCTTCGAAAAGAAGGCTGACGCCTGGGTGATCGCGCTCAATCACACGTCAATGGTGTCGGACACACCTATAAACCAGGCGGCGCCTGTTTCGACTACTCCGGTCCCCGCGGGCCAGAATCCGGCCCCGCCGCAATAGCTGGCTCGAAACCTAGAAACTCTTAAATCCCTGATACAGCCACACCCCCGCCACGCCTAGAAGGAGCACGCCCGAAATCACGGCCAGAGTCACAATCGGCCGCGTGAGGCGCTTGATTCGCGCGATGAGCTGCTGTTGCTCCAACGCGATATGTTCTTCGGCCTTGTCCAGGAAGATTTGGTCGTCTTCTTTCGCGGAAAGAGTGGCTCGGTAAATCACCAGGATCGCGAGGACGGTGGTTATCACGCCCCACACGATCAGCACGTCAAACAGCATTCCCGAAGGGAAGTTCTCCATCGGTTCGCTCCTGACCGGAACGGCGGTCGGCGGAACCCTTGGGGCAGGCAGCCGTGCAGTTCCGCTTCGGCCTTCCACCTTGCGGCCGGATTATAGCACCGGCCACGGTCGCAAGCTCATATTCGGCGGGAGGGTGCCGCCGCCGTCACTCCCCACGTGTCGCTCTCCCCTTCACTTGGTGACGGGTGCTATCTCTCCGGTTTTTGGGGCGGCCTCCGACAATGCTACACTCCCCCTGGCCTTTCGGGGCTGAGCGACGGATTCGATTCTTGGGACCACGCGCCCTACGAGAACGGTGACGAGGAGAATCTCGATGGATGACCAAGCAAAGGATCAGCCCGTTCTGGATCACATTCAGCGGCTCGCCGCCGAAGAACACCGCCTGTTCTCGCACGCGTCGCTCTCCGATGCGGATCAAGAGCGGCTCACGAAGATCAAGATTGAATTGGACCAGTGCTGGGATTTTCTCCGCCAGCGCGAAGCACTTCGCGATGCGGGCAAGGACCCGGACAAGGCCCACATCCGCCCGCCCAAGATCGTCGAGAACTACGAGCAGTAACGCGGCAGCAGCCTCAACACCCGCCCATGACGCCTCCCTACACCCGTCGAGATTTCTTGAAATCCACGACCGTCGCCGGAGCTGTCGCGGCACTCTCTCCGCATCTCCTGGAGGGCGCCGATGGCGCGACGGCGTTGCCTGTTTCCCCTCCATCTTGGGTGGCTAAACCGATGCGGTGGGCGCAGCTCACCCTGGTCGAGAATGATCCCCCCAATTTCGATCTCGGCTTCTGGTTGGATTATTTTCAGCGCACGCGCTCCGACGCCGTATGTCTCAGCGGCGGCGGGTGCGTGGCGTATTACCCGACGCAAATTCCCTTTCATCACCGCAGCATGTGGCTCGGCAACCGTGACGCTGTCCTATTGCTACGACCCGCTCAACCGCCTCACGGCCAAGGGCTATACCCAGCAAACTTGCGCGAACTACACGCTGCCCTCGCCGGTGGCCACGTATTCCTACGACCAAGGCGCGAACGCAATCGGCCACCGCACAGGAATGACGGACGCGGCCGGGCTCCGAATCCTGGACGTATAATGCGATGGGACGGGTGGCGGCCGATCAGCGCACCACCAATGGCATACCGAAAACCACGACCTACTCCTACTTCGACGACGGCTCGATCAACTCCCTCACTTACCCTTTCGGGGACGTCGTCACCTACGCCGTAGACAGCCGGAGCCTGCCGCTCTCCGCCACGGACACTACCACCTCAGGCCATTACATCTACTATGCCTCCCAAGCGGCCTATACCGCTCCGGGAGAATTGGCGTCGCTGCTGAACGGCCCGGCGTTGCTCACCAGCGCCTACTTCAACGACCGTCTGCAGCCCTGCCGCATCTCCGTCAATTCCAGCGGCACCGCCCTCAGCAGTTGCACGGCCTCGAGCGTGGGAAACATCCTGGACATCAGCTACAATTTCAACCCGGGCACGGACAACGGGAACGTGATGAGCATCACGAATAAGATCGACAACCTGCGCTCGCAGACCTTTGCTTACGACACGCTGAATCGGCTGGTGACCGCGCAAACCGCTTCGACGTATTCTGTTCCACCCGTCAGCACGACCAAGTGCTGGGGCGAATCGTACAGCTACGATCCTTGGGGGAACCTGTTGGGGACAGGATGGCCCTCCTCGTCGTACGCGAACTGCACGCAGGAAAGCCCCGGCCCCGGCGGCGGTGTGAACGCCAACAATCAGCTATCGACCGATACCTACGACGCGGCGGGCAATATCATCGCCATGCCGAATGGCAGCAGCTATTCGTACGACGCGGAGAACCATCTGCTGTCCACCGCCGGAGTGAGCTACACGTACGATGGCGACGGCAATCGCGTCGAAAAGAGCAACGGCACGATCTATTGGCACGGCGGGCTCGACGAGTCCACTCTCTCCGGCAGCATCACGAACGAATACATCTTCTTCGGCGGCGCGCGCATCGCCCGCCGCGATCCCTCCAGCAACGTCTTCTACGATTTCTCCGACCACCTCGGCACGGCGCGCAGCATCGCCGAAGTCCCCAGCGGACAAACCACCGCCACGAAGTGCTACGACGCCGATCTATATCCGTTTGGCGGCGAGCGCTGGTACACGGACACCTGCGACTCCCACTACAAATTCACCGGCAAAGAACGCGACTCCGAGTCCGGACTCGACGAGTTTGGTGCGAGGTACTACGCAAGCAGCCTCGGTAGGTTTGTGACGCCAGATTGGGCGGCGGAGCCGATTACCGTGCCATACGCGAAATTTGGGAACCCGCAATCGCTCAATCTATACAGCTACGTGACCAACAATCCTCTTACGCTGAAAGATGACGATGGCCATGACATTATTTACGCCGCTGGACTCCAAAACGCCCAATTGGTGAGGGACACGGTGCAAGCGATCCTCAGCGATCCCAACACGAGGGCAAGCTTAGCAGGGTACGTCGGTACAGCGCCAGGCACCCCCAATCTCACCATCCAGAGCGGTGACCTGAGCGGCGAGGACGAGAGGGCGCCGGACGGGACGGTAACAATAACTCAGGGTGAGACAAGGCCGGATATCCAAACGACCACGTCTTCATCTACTGACCTCAACGGCGTCACGACTACCAGCGACCCGGTGACGACGCTCACGGGCACAACCATAACCATCGACAATCGGACGAGCGCGGGAGACACACCGGGTGTAATGGTGCACGAAACCGAGCATGCGGGAGAGGCAAAAGCGGATCCGGCTAAGTTCGCGAAGGATGCCAAAGCTGAGAAGCATCTTCCTCATGATCAACGACCACAGGAGCAACGCGCGAATGCGGCGCAAGCGGCGTTCACCCGGGAAATAAAACAGGCGGTGAAGCAGATCGAAAAAGAAGAGCGAAAAAAGCGAAAAGAGTAAGGAGAATGAATTGTGAGTATCCGAAAACTGTTCTCCGTAGTCTTCGGGCTGGCTACATTGGCAACGCCCCTAGCCGTGGTAAAAGCGCAGGTGAACGAACAAGTTGCACGCGAGCAAGCTCGCGATATCGTCCGCTCAGAATTGCATTCCAAAGTGAATTTCAAATCCGATCAATTCGTCGGAATCCGCAGGGATGAGGAGCTAGAGCAGTCCTTGGCGACTGTCACCATTGGCTGGCGATCCGGTCCACAGTTTATCTATAGGGTCAGCCCGACGGGCTTGGAGATTAAAGAAAACGCGATCGTTAACCATGTCGCAACAGACGCTGACTTCATGTGTATCGTTGTGGTTAGCTCAGCAGATGGAAGCGCCTTTCGCGTTCATGGCTTCGGGCTCGCCGAATCTTTGGCCGAGTTCGAGAGACTGATGGAGGCGCTGAAAGTGCATGTGGCCAGCCCAGACCAGGCTGAATCCCTCGCAGAGTTCTATCGGGAAGTGAACCCGGATAATTACGAAGACCTAGCCCCGATCTTCAGCCTGATGGAGCTCAAGCAAGCTGTAGAGCGGCGGTGTCAAAGCGGAACGGTGTCATTCGATGCGGGCGAAAACGCGTTCGCGGCATGGTGGAAGCAGGCGGAGCCGCTGTGCGCGACTCTTTCGTTCAAGCAGAGGACTGTCCCTCACGGCAGCGGCTACATCGTGAAGTGGGTCGTCTTATCATCGCCTTCAGGTGAAGACTGCGGCGGCGTTCCTTTACGGGCACAGCTTGAGGTCGGCTCAGATGGCCATGTTGGCAAGGTGACCTTCTCCCCTCTCAAGAACCAGTGAGATCAAGGAAACCAAGGAAACCGGGGACAGACGGGACGTTTTCTGATAATTTCTCTCTGATAGCACGTCTAGCCCGAATCGCGGCGGGCAACATCATCGCCATGCCGAACGGCAGCAGCTATTCCTACGACGCGGAGAACCATCTGCTGTCCACTGCCGGAGTGAACTACACCGGAGTTTACCCCGAGCGAAGGCGGGTGGCGAAGCCTTTGACTTTACGGGTTCTATAAAAGGTGATGTCAAGAAAAAACACCTCTTCCCTCATCCAAGGGGATGTTTTTCTTGCATCAAGCCCCTGTACATTCGTGCGACTGCCGTTCGCCGGAGCGTTTCTCCGCCCCCTCAAAGACGCGAGATCCAAGTTCGTTCACTCTGCGTTCGTTCCGTCCGGGCCTGAGGCCTTCGCAAGCAGCGTGGTGTCAACCATGGTTCTATCTGAGACTCGTGGCCTATAGCTTTGTTGGGTTGTCCGAGGGAGCATACGGTGCCCCGTGAGACTCGCGTGGCCTATCCCGCAAATGGATACTTACCCTCGAACCCGAGCGCTCAGTGACCGACGGACCGCAGAGTCATTCCTCTCGCGTCCCGAGGACGCCGCGCGCTCAAGCTGCTTGTGACTTCAGGTGTTCCGCGTCGAACGTTTCTCCTTTCTTCCAAATGCACAAGGTGATCGCGGCGATCTTGCGCGCCAGAGTCAGCCGCGCCATCGCCGGCACCATCCCCTTGCCGAGCAATCCTTCGTAGAATGTTCGGAACGGCCCTTCGCGCGCGCTGGCCGCGATGGCTGCTCCCTTAAACAGGTTCTTTAGTTCGTGATTGTGGTTCCGGTTCAATCCGCGGATGAACACCGGCTTGTTCCTGCGCACCAGTTGTCCGCCCTGGAAGCGGTAATCGGCGCTGCTGCGCGTCTCCAGCGCCAGCCCGCAGTAGGCCCAGAACTGCCGCTTGGTTCGGAAGCGATGCGGCGTTTGCACTTTTCCGACGAGCAGAGCCGCGCGGATCGGACCCAGAAACGGAATTGTCTGCAGCCGCTTGACCGCTTCCTGCTTGTGGCTCTCGTCGATCAACTCCTGGCGCGCTTCGCGACGCAACCCCCGCAAGGCATCCAGTTCCTGATAGAGCCGTTCGGCGCGCCGACGCAAACCGTTTTCGCTGAGCTGCGCCAGCCACTCGTCGCGGCGTCGCTGCCCGTACAGTTTTTTGCCCGCGCTGGCGATGGCCTGCCCGCGATAGATCGCCTTGAGCCGTCCTTTCACTCGCGTGCTGTCTTCGGTCAGCGCACTATAGCTGCGTCCGAGTTGCTGGAGGATCCGCAGACTGTTCTCGCCGTGATAGACCGGCGAAAGCAATCCCGCGCGCAACAACTCCGCCAGCTTGCGCGCGTCGATCGTGTCGCTCTTGTTGCCCGACTTCAATAGCGCGTTCTTCCGCGGATTACACACCACCATGCGCGCCACCTGCCGAACCAGCAGATCGTAAAGCCAGGCCGAGTGTGTTCCCTCTTCAATGGTGAGATGAATGGTTCCGCGCAGTCCGTGGAGAAAATCCAGAATCGCGTTGGCCCGCGTGGCCAGCACCGATTGCATCACCAACTGGCCCTCGCCATCCAGCACCGCCACAGAAATCGTCTCCGTGTGGACATCCAAACCAACGTACTTCACACTATTCATAGGGTGTTCCTTTCGTCAGGCTTCGGCTGATGCTCATCACAACAACCGCAGCCTACTCCGAAAGGGGCGCCCTTTTATAATGCGTGCCCTAGCCCTCGCGGGTTTCGAGGGTAGGTCTTTCTTTTGAGTTTTGCATCTCTCAAGAATTCCGTGCTCCCTCTTCGGACCTCGACACCTATCTCACCGGATCGATCCGAATTAATCCTCATTTCAGTTTCGAGTAAAACGAAAAACTGGCGGGTGGCTGAGCCTTTGAACTTGAATTTTCGTGCGGGGTTGCCGTTGGCGGGTGGGCTGATTAGATGACGTTGTCGGCTCCTTCCTCCGAGTAGACTTGGTTGCTGTTCGACGACCAAGGCTCGGAAGAAAGGAGCCGAGCGATGCTCATTATAGGATGTGATTTTCACACACGCTATCAACAGATTGCCATGCTGGACGAGAGCACGGGAGAGTTGACTGAACGACGGCTGGACCACGAAAGCGGCGAGGCCCACGCGTTCTATCGCAGTTTGCAAGGGCCCGTGCGCGTGGGGATCGAAGCCACGGGGCCGATGCAATGGTTCCAGCGCCTGCTCGCGGAACTCGGTCACGAACTGTGGGTGGGGGATTCGGCCAAGATTCGCGCGAGCGATTTGCGCAAGCAGAAGACGGATGAACGGGACGCGCTGCTCATCCTCAACCTGATGCTGGCGAATCGCTTTCCGCGGATCTGGGTTCCCACGCCCGCCGAGCGGGATCTCCGGCAGTTGCTCTGGCACCGTCACAAGCTGGTGTGCTTGCGCACGATGCTGGGCAACCAGCTGCACTTTCTCGCGATGGGCCAGGGCTTGTGCCGGAAGCGAAAGCTGTTCACGAAGAGAGGGCGCAGAGAACTCGGACAGCTGAGTCTCGGGCCGTGGGCCAGCCGCCGGCGCGAAGAACTTCTGCGCTTGCTCGATCAACTCGAGCCGTCGATCGCCGAGCTGGATCGCGCGGTGCTGGAAGAAGCGAGACGCAGAGAGGACGCGGCCCGCTTGATGACCCATCCGGGGATCGGTCCGGTCAACGCACTGGCATTCGTGCTGACCATCGGTCCCGTGGCTCGCTTTCGCCGCAGCAAGCAGATCGCGAGTTACCTGGGATTGAATCCCAGCGAACACTCTTCGGGCGGAAAGCGACGACTGGGAGCGATCAGCAAGCAGGGCAACACCATGGTGCGCTGGTTGTTGATCGAGGCCGCGCATCACACGGTGCGTTTCGATCCGGAACTGCGGCAGGACTATCAGCGGCTGAAGTCCCGTCGAGGACACGCGGTGGCGAAAGTAGCCATCGCGCGCAAGTTGGCTGTGCGAATGTACTGGATGCTGCGGAGTGGAGCAGATTACGCACAGCTGGTTCGCATGCAAGGCAGCCCGGGGGCCACCCTGGTGAACGCAAGTTCACCGCTAGGCTGATTGGGCGCCTTGCTCCCCCGACACGTCGGGGCGTCTGAAGAACGAATCCTGGTCGGAAGTGCAGTGACCGAATAGATGGTTGGTGGAACCAGAATCCACCGCTGGATTCACGGTGCGAGCCTTGGTCGAGATGAGAGAAAGACCCGGTTTAGAAGAAGAGAAAACGAACCATCCGCGGTTCGCGAACTCTACGTGTCCCTTGACAGAGCCGACAACGTCATAGAGGTGGCCCGGCCGGAAAGGCGGGCCGCTCAACACTATCCGCTCGCCACATCAGACCCGTCTCTGCTACAATCGTCGATTGTCGCAGTGGTGCCGGCCCCGCCAGAGTGGGTCTGCCAGGAATTTCAGCCATGAATAATCTTGTGATCGAGAAGTACCAGCAGGCTCAAGTGCGAAAGGACCTGCCCTCCTTCCGCCCGGGCGATACCATTCGCGTCCACGTCCGCCTCAAAGAAGCCGAAGGCGATAAGGAACGCATCCAGCAGTTCGAGGGCGTGGTCATCAAGAAGCGCGGTACGCACACCGGCGCGAGCTTCACGGTCCGCCGCGTCAGCTTCGGCATCGGCGTCGAGCGCATTTTCCCCGCGCATTCCCCTTCGATCAGCATGATTGAAGTCATTCACCAGGGACGCGTCCGCCGCTCCAAGCTCTACTACCTCCGCACGCTCAGGGGCAAGGCCGCCCGCATTCAGCGCGTCGAGAAGCAGATCGGAAAAGTCGCGCCCGCAACGCCGGAAGCCTAAAGGTTCACTCAAATAGCGCCACCGTCCTTTCTGCCGACCTCATGGGTTAAGACCTCTGAGGTCGCGACGTTTTTCGGCACGGCTCCCCACCGGGTCGGAACTCGCACAAGACGCTCGTCGCGCGCGCTGTGCTAGAATGCGCGCCAATGCGGAGGCTTTGCTCTTCCCGCTACGAGCGCGAAGCGCGCCAGCACGGCTGGCGACGCATTGCCGGAATCGACGAAGTCGGCCGCGGTTCTCTCTTCGGACCGGTCGTTGCCGCCGCCGTCATCTTGAATCCCGCGCGCCGCATCGTCGGCCTGGACGACTCCAAGAAACTTTCCCCCGAGCGCCGCGAAACCCTCGCCCGCCGCATCCGCGAACATGCGCTTGCGTGGGCCGTCGCGCAGGCCGACGCGCGCCGCATCGACGCCTGGAACATCTACCAGGCCAGCCGCCAGGCGATGTCCGAAGCCGTCTCGCATCTCACGCTGCCGCCCGATTTTCTCCTCATCGACGCCATGCGCCTCGACCTGCTCATCGAGCAGCGCTCTCTCATCAAGGGTGACGCGCGCTCGGTCTCCATTGCCGCGGCTTCGATCCTCGCCAAGGTCGCACGTGACCGCCTCCTCGACGAGTGGCACGAACTCTTTCCCCAGTACGGTCTCGCTCATAACAAAGGCTACGCCACGCCCGATCATCTCCAGGCCCTTCGCGTGTTCGGTCCCACGCCTCACCACCGTTTCTCCTTCGCCCCCGTCCGCGAAGCTTGCTGCTGGAGCGCGGGCGCCACACAGGAGTCCCTGCCGCTCGCCGCACCGTAGTCCGGAGCCCGTCTGCCGTCAGGCAGGCCTGCTTGCCAGCCGCTCGCGGAGAACGTTCGCGGTGCACCTCCTTACGGGGGTGAACCGTTGCGAACGACGAACGCTCTTTGCGAGTCCCGATTCGATCTGGACGAGCGATTCCTGCCGGGTCCAGCTTGGCCGGAAAGATGGGTGCCGTCTCCTGAAATTCTGCGTGATAACTTCCGCGCACATGCCCCGCCCCAGCACGTTGACTCGGCTTTTCGGCGCGTGCTAGCGTAGTTTTGTTTCCACTAGGCGTGGGATTTTGCCTCCGTACGCAGCAGGTGGGTCACACGAGTCATTCCGTCCGGGCCGGTTGGTCCACGCCCTCCGGCACAGGGGGCGAGCAGAGCATCCATAATGGCTTTCAACAAGTCCAAGCTCGCTGAAGCGGCCCAGAAATATCTCCAGCAGGGAAAAGTCCCTCAGGCGATCGCGGAATACCAGCAAATCCTGAAACACGAGCCCAAGGATCAGGTCATCCTGATGACTGTGGGCGATCTGTTTGTCCGCCAGGGGGAAACATTCCAGGCGATCGAGTATTTCGAGCGGCTGGCGCACATATTTCTCAACGACGGATTCACCACAAAAGCGATTGCCATCTACAAGAAGGTCGCCAAACTCGCGCCGGAAGAAAGTCGTCCGCTGGAGCGGCTGGCGGAACTTTATGTCCAACAAGGAGTGTTGAGCGAAGCGCGGCCCCTCTACCTGCAACTGGCTGAAGTGCATTTGAAGGCCGGGCGGCAGACGCAAGCGATCTCCCTGCTGCGGAAGTTACTCGAGGCCGAGCCGGAGAATCTGCGCGTGCAATTGCGCCTCGCCGAACTCTACATCGCCATGGGACAGACAGGCGAGGCCATGCTCGCCTACCGCGGCGGCGCGCAGAGGTTGCTGGAGCGCGGCGACCAGGCGGAGGCTCTTCGCCTGATCGATCGCGCTTTGGAGATCGAGCGCGGCCAGCCGGAGAGCCTGGAATTGAAAGCTCGCATCTTGATTGCGGCGCAGAAGCGCAATGAAGCAATCAAGATTCTCGAGTCCCTTCCGAACTTGACGGCGGGCGGCCCGCTCTCCGACCTGCTCGTTGCCCAGTATCTCGAGGCCGGGGAGTTTGCGCCCGCGGTCAAGTTGGCGAAAGGCATTTTTGAATCCCCCAAGAAGAACTACAAACCGGCGCACTCTGTGATCTCTGCTTTGTTGGAGAAAGGCGAGATCGAACCGGCCTTCGCCCTGCTCGGAGAAATCCGCATGGCGATGACGGACGCCGGAGACCACGAAGCTCTCGAAGAATTACTCCACCGTGCCGCCGAGTTGATGCCCGGCCGACTCGAGCCGCTCGAATGGCTCGTCGAGCATCTGGGCAGGACCAATGATTCTTTCCGGATGCCCGACGGGCTCGCGCAACTCGCGCAGGCTGCCGAAAAAGCCGGCAATACGGACCGCGCGCGCCAGGTGTACGAGCAACTCATCGAGCGCAATCCGGAAGACGAAGGGGTGCGGCGGCGCTACAACCAACTCCTCGCCCGTCTTGGGCTGAGACCCTCCGCCGATCTCACTCCGCCCGTGGAGATTGCGCCTCCCGAGCCGGAGTCCGCCGCACTACCGCCGTCCGTGGAACCGCCCCTCGATGAAGACACGCAGCGGTTCGTCGCGCAGGCCCTCACGGATGTGGACTTGTTCTCGAGTTATGGCCTGGCCCAGAAAGCGATCGATCTTCTGGAAGAAGTTCGGCTGCGCGCGCCGGACCATTCGCCCATCCTCGAACGGTTGCTTGATCTGCATTTGGGTGCGGGGGACGAACGCCGCACCGCGGAGCTGGCCGCTCAGCTCGAGCAACTGTGGGATACGCGTGGCGATCACGCGCGCGCAGAGCGCTTCGGGGAATTGCGGCGAAGGTTCCAGAGAGCCGCCGGCATGGACACACAGGACATTGCTGACGCCGCAGCGAAGCAAGCGGAATTCGCGGTGCCCGTCGTCGAGGCGCAGCCCGTGCAGGAAAGTGCGCCGCAGCCCGAGGTTGAGGTCCCTGCCGTGCCCGCGGAGCCAGTGATCCCCCAAGCTCCGGCAGAGCAAGCCGCCATACACGAAGTGGACCTGTCCGAAGAATGGGCGTCTCTTTCCGAGCAGCTGGATGAGGCGATGAACGCTCAGCCCGAGACTCCGCCTCCGGCACCCGCGGCCGAAGCGCCCGGCACGGTCGCGCCCGACACCTCCGAGCAGCAGCCATCGCGGCAAGAAGCCTCGCAACAACCCGAAGCTGCGCCTGCGCTTCCGGACGAGCCGGTCCAGGAGGAGTATCCCGCATTCGATTTGGAACTTGAACCGCCCGCCAGCCCTGCTCGAAAAGGCGATGCAGGCGTCTCCGCAGACCAACTTCTGGCCGAATTGGCGGCGGACCTGGACGCCGCGGTTCATCTGATTCCTAAAGAGCGGGAGATGGAAGCGGCTGCGAAATCGCCCGCGCCATCATCGGCAGTCTCGCTGCCGGCCGAAGCTCCGCCCCCCGTGGCTCCGGTGGTTCAGGCGTCCGCACCCCAGCCGCCCGCCGCACAAACGCCCGTCGAGCCGGCGCTCCCCGCAAAGACCCAGGAAATCGCGGGGCCGCTAAGCGATGTGTTCGAGGAATTCCGGGCGGAATTGGGCGAGATGGGCGTTGAAACAGAGGATCTCGAGACGCACTACAATCTCGGAATTGCGTATCGCGAGATGGGTCTGCTGGAAGAAGCGATCAGCGAATTCCAAAAGGTGGCCAAGGCAAACGAGAAAGGCCAGGCTTTCCGTTATGCCATGCAATGTTGTACGCTGCTCGGTCTGCTATTCATGGAGAAAGGGCAACCGGCCATCGCGGCGATGTGGTACGAGCGCGCACTACGCACTCCGGGACTCGACCAGGAAACCATCCTCGCGCTGCGATATGATCTGGGCATCTCTCAGGAAATGGCCGGCGACAAGACTGCAGCCTTGAAGAGCTTTTCTCAAGTGTACGCGTCCAACATCGACTACCGTGACGTCGCCGATCGCATCACCGCGCTCGAAAGGGCGCGTTGAGCGGCGTCTCACGATGAGCCGCTTGCTTCGAGTTCTCCTTTGCATGGATTTTTTTCTGCTCGGCGTCCTGCTGCTTTTTCTTCCGTGGCTAGGTCTCTGGGAACACAATTACTTTTTGACGCGGTATCCGGCCCTGATTCCCATCCTGCTGCATCCATCGGTGCGCGGAGCGGTTTCCGGACTGGGCGCCCTGGACATTGTGCTCGCGGCGGGGGTGCTGCGCCGTGATTCCGCCAACTTTGCGCCGCGCTCCTAAGTCGATCCTCTACTACGTCACCGATCGCCGCGCCCTCGTCCGCGCTCGCAGCGGCGACCCTGAGGCAGCGCTCGTGCAGGCCATTCGTCGCGGCGTCGCCGCAGGCGTTGACTCCATTCAAATCCGCGAGAAGGATCTCGATGCGCGCGCGCTTGCGGAATGCGCGCGAGCAGCGGTCGCGGCCGCGCGTGGCACCGCCACCAAAATTCTTGTGAACGACCGGCTGGATGTGGCGATCGCCGCCCAAGCGGCTGGCGCGCATTTCGGCGAAGCGTCGCTGCCGCTGGCCGCGGTTACAGCCTGGCGCACCGCATCGGGCGCAAAGATGACGCTCGGCGTTTCGTGCCACTCGCTGGAATCGTGTCTCGCGGCGGAACGTGAGGCCACCGATTACATCCTGTTTGGGCCGGTCTTCGCGACACCTTCCAAGGAGTCCTTCGGCCCGCCGCAGGGTCTCGATCGCCTCGCGCGCGTATGCAGGAGCGTGCGGCTCCGGGTGATCGCCATCGGAGGAGTTACAGAATCGAATGCCGAATCATGTTTTGCGGCGGGAGCAGCGGGCATCGCGGCGATCCGGCTCTTTCAAGAGGCGCCGGACATCGCGGAAGTCGTTAACCGGTTGCGAAGACTCAGGCCTTCGGCCTGACCGCATCGCGGGCGCCGAGGAAGCGGCCCAGCGGCTGCCAGCCCTCGGCGTGATCGCAGACGACCTTGACGGTTGCGGTGATGGGAATCGCGAGAATGAATCCTGCCGCGCCCCACAGCCATCCCCAGAACATCAGCGAAATCGTGACCGCCAGCGCGTTCAAGCGCACGCGCCGTCCGACCAGCGCCGGCACGAGCAGATTCAGAGCCGCAAGATGGAAGAAAGTGAGCGCGCCGGCGACGCCGAGAAACGGCCCGATGGTTTTCCACTTCACCATGCCGAGCAAGAATGGCGGCACCCATGCGAGCACGGCTCCCAAATACGGCACAAGGTTCAGCAGCCCGGAAACGGCGCCCGCGAGAAACGGGTAGTCCAAGTGAATCATCCAGAAGAAGAGGCCGCTGGCCAGCGCGAGAATCAGCGCCACCAGTGCGTTGCCGATCATGTAGCCGCGCAACACCACGCCGACTTGCGCGAGCGCCTGCTCGACGCGCGGGCGGTCGTCCTCGGGAAAGAGATGGAGCGTCGCAAGCCAGAGGCGCCGCTTGGCGGCAAGCATGAAGAAGATGAGGAACGGCAGAAACGTCGCAACCAATAGCGTGGAGTAGAGCGAGCCGATGCCGCGCAGTAATATCTCGCGCACCGACTGAGATTCTTCGATGCGCACCACAGGCCGCACCCGCGCTCCCCCTTCCGGTTGCGGAGTGATTGCGGCTACGCCTTTCTCGACGCTGACCAATTTGCGATCCACGGCGGCCGCCGTGTTGCGCAGCACGAGACTGTAGCGCGGCCAGTCCGAGGCGAAATCATCGGCGCGCTGAATCAAGAGATATCCCGCGCCCGCCACGAGGGCCATGGCGGCCATCAGGACCAAAATGGCACCAATCGCTCGCGGCACGCGGAAACGGTCGAGCAATCCCACGATGGGGTCCAAGAAGTACGCCATGAGAACGGCGAGCAGCAGCGTCAAGACGATGCTCGATGCCAGGTAGAGCAGCGCGAAAAGAATCCCCGCGGCCATGATCCGCTGCGAAGTGTTGGAGCGCGCTGTGAACTTGATGTTTTCGACCTGCATGACGCGTTGAATCACCTTACCATACCGGCTGTGTGCGAACTATGCCCCTGCGGGAATCCGCCCGCAAAGAGCAAACCCCCGCTGCATTTCACACGAGATCGAAGCTGCTCTTGCCCCGGCCGGAAAGCCGCGCTAGGGTAGGGAGAATCATGCTGGGAACCGCCGCTATCTACCCCATTCCATTCGAGCGGCTGGACCTGCGCGCGGCCGTCGATATCCTGTTGATTGCCATTCTTCTTTACTATCTCCTGAAATTGCTGAAAGGAACGCGCGGTTTGCAAATGCTGATAGCCGTGCTGCTGCTGTTCCTTTTTTATCAAGGCGCCCGCTGGGCGCAACTGGAAATGGTCGCCTGGCTGCTCACGACGCTCCTCCCTTACTTCGCCATTGCGTTGATCGTGCTGTTTCAGCCGGAGATTCGGCGCGCTCTCTCGCGCCTCGGACGAAATCTCTCCCTGGGGCATTTGGTGGGCCTGGGCGCGGCGCCTCAATACGATGACCTGGTCCTCGCCGCGGACCACTTTTCGCAGAATCGCCTCGGCGCCCTCATCGTCATCGAGCGCGATGTCGGCCTGCGGACCTACATCGAGAGCGGAATCTCTCTGGACGCGCTACTCAGCTACGACCTGCTCATTTCGATTTTCCGTCCCGGCGCGCCGCTGCACGACGGAGCCGTGATCCTGCAAGGCGATCGCATCTGCGCGGCCGCCTGCTTTCTGCCGCTTTCCCTCAACCCGATGATCTCCAACCAACTCGGAACGCGGCACCGGGCCGCCATTGGCGTGACCGAGGAAAGCGATGCGGTTGCTCTGGTGGTTTCAGAAGAAACGGGCGCGATCTCGCTTGCCAACGGCGGGGCAATCGAGATGAACCTCACCGCGGACCAGCTTCAAGAGCGGCTCACGGAGTTGACCGGGCGGCGCAGACAGACTTCCTACTTGCCCGGCGTGCCGGCGCCGGCGGTACGGAAAGAGCAATGATGCGCTTCCTCCGCAAGTACATCTTTCCCAACTGGGGCCTCAAGATTCTTTCGCTCGGGATTTCCTTCTTTTTGTGGACGACGTACAACGCCGAGCCGGTCGCCGAGGTGGGCTACGCCGTGCCGCTCGAATTCGTGAACGTCCCGCCGACACTGGAGATCTCCACCGACGTGCCGACGACGATTCGCGTTCGCGTTCGAGGACGTTCGGGGCTGGTGCGCCGGCTGACCGCTGTGGACCTCAGCCTGCGCGTTGATTTGAAGAACGCGCAGCCGGGCAATCGCGAGATTCAACTCACTCCGGATATGGTCGGGGTGCCCTACGGCGCGACGGTGGTCCGGCTCTCGCCCTCGGAATTTGACGCTGTGCTCACACCCCATCGCGGTCCCCCTCCGACGGAGTAGGCTCCCGTGCTAGACTGTTTCGAGTACACGGTCTTTCTTCCGTGAGCTCCATCCTTCGCCATCATGTCTAGAGAACTCTTCGGCACGGACGGCATTCGAGGAGTGCCAGGGACGCCGCCGCTCGATGACCGCACGCTCTACGCGGTCGGGCGCGCGCTCGGGAAATATCTATTGGAGCGCGAGAAGAACCCGCGCGTTCTGATTGGAATGGACACGCGCGAATCGGGCCCGCACATTGCGCGGCAAATCGTCGCCGGCCTGGCCGATGGCGGGATTGAAGTCGAGTCCGCCGGCGTCATCACCACCCCGGGGATCGCATGTCTCGTGCGGCTCGAGAGATTCTCGGCGGGCATCGTGCTTTCCGCTTCTCACAATCCGTATCACGACAATGGCGTGAAACTATTTGCCGCCAGCGGCATGAAGTTTCCGGACGATGTCGAAGAAAAGCTGGAGGCGGAGATTTTCCGGTATCCGGAATCCGGCCGCGCGAAAGATCTGGATCGCACCGCGCTGCCGGAGTTGGACGAAGATTATCTGCAGTACCTGCGATCGCGCGCCATTCCCGGCGCAAATTTGGCGGCCGTGAATCTCGTGCTCGACTGCGCCAACGGCGCCGCGTTTTCGCTCGGCCCGGCCCTGTTCCGCTCGCTCGGCGCGGAAGTGATCACGATGAACGATCGCCCCGACGGACGAAACATCAATGCGGACTGCGGCTCGCTGCACCCCGGGGGCTTGCAACGCATGGTCCTGAAGACGCGCGCCACGCTCGGCGTGGCCTTCGACGGCGATGCGGACCGCGCGATGTTCGTGAGCGCCTCCGGGCGCGTAGTGGATGGCGACGGTGTGCTGCTGGCGGCCGCGCGTTTCCTGAAATCCGCGGGATTGCTTGGGGGCGGAAAGATCGTCGGTACTTCGATGGCCAATCTCGGATTGGAACGCGCCCTTGCGGCCGAAGGACTGCCGCTCGTGCGCGTTCCCGTGGGCGATCGCTATGTCCTGGAGGAAATGCTGCGCACCGGTTGCAATCTCGGCGGGGAGCAATCGGGGCACATCATCTTCCTGGACGACGCCACGACCGGCGACGGATTGCTCACGGCGCTCAAGATCGCCTGCATCGTCGCGCTCCGCGGCCCGCTCGATGACCTCGTGCACGGCTTGAAGGTTTTCCCGCAGACCATTATCAACATCCCCGTGCGTTCCAAACCGCCCCTGAAATCGTTGCCCGGGGTCAGCCGCGTGCTCGCCGAAGCGACGGCAACCCTGGCGGAGTCCGGCCGAATTGTATTGCGGTATTCCGGCACCGAGCCGAAGGCCCGCGTCATGGTCGAGGCAGAGCGCGAACAAGACGTGGCGCGCTGGGCGGATGCTCTGGCAAACGAGATCCGCTCGGCCATCGGGGCCTGATCCCCCCGCACACCAGAATGGGGCCTTCCCCCACTTGCCCGGCAATCCTCTATACTCTAAATTCTGTAGGCGAAGCCGCTTAGCTGTGAGATTACGTAGCCATTCTTGAGGTTTTCGAAGGCTACTTCCCGGGTGTTGTGTTCCTACTGAATTGAATCTAAAGGACTTAATTGTAATAGTGGGTCGTTTCGAATGGTGGCATCCCAGTTGCATCATTAACAGCAAAGCTCAGAATTTCCCGGGGTGGCAGTCCCGCGCTGCGGGACTCTTATGGGAAATAATGGGGTGCGAAAGAAGGGGCCCGGATGGGCCCCTTTCTTTTTTGTGCTGAGTTTTCTGGATCCCCGCGGGCAAGTCCGTACCGCTATCGAACTCCGGTCAAAAGCAACGTCCTAGCTGCAGCCCGAAGTCCCGCCGCAATTTTCGCACTTGTAGCAGCCCCCGTTCGGAGTCATCAGCATGCCGCACTCCGAGCAGGTCGGCGCGCCGTCGTAGGTCGCAAAAGGTGCCGGCGCATCCCGATGGCTTGCGTCTTCGGTTTCGTGGGCAGCCGCATGAATCGGAGCTGGGGCCGACGCCGCAGAATTGGCGCCATGCGCCGGGTCGCCGTTGTGGGTGAGGTAATCGGCGGAAATGAATCGCCCGCCGAGCCAGCGCCCGAGATAGTCCAGTATGGACTTGGCGTACGGAATCGCCGGGTGGCCCGTATATCCGGAAGGCTCAAACCGCGTGTTGATGAATTTGTCCACGAGCGCCTTGAGCGGCACCCCGTACTGCAACCCAATGGAAACGGAAAGGGCGAAGCCGTCGAGGATGCCCGAAAGCGTCGAGCCTTCCTTCGCCATCTTGATGAAGATTTCTCCCGGCGTCCCGTCCTCGTACATCCCGACGGTGATGTAGCCTTCGTGCCCGCCCAATCCGAATTTGTGCGTGATGGACTGGCGCTCGCTGGGCAGCTTCTTGCGGTGCGCACGCAAGAAAAGTTCCTGTTGCTCGGCGACGGGAGAGTTGGTCTCCGCAGTCTTCGCCGCGGCAGCGCGCTCCTCGGCCTTTTTCTTCTTGTCGTCCTTGTCGCCCGCGGCCGAGAGCGGCTGGCTGCCCTTTGAATTGTCGCGATAGATGGCCACGGCCTTCAGGCCCAGCTTCCACGATTCAATGTAGGCCTGCATGATGTCTTCGATCGTGGACTCTTCCGGCATGTTGATCGTCTTGCTTATCGCGCCGGAGAGAAACGGCTGCGTGGCGGCCATCATTTGCAGGTGGCCGCGCCACGCGATCGATCGCCCGCCGGGGGCCGAAGCGAGCGAGCAATCGAACACCGCGAGATGCTCGGGCTTGAATCCCGGAGCGCCTTCTACGGTTCCCATCCTGTCGATGTGCGAAACGATCTGGGAACTTTCTTCGGGCGAGTAGCCCAGGCGCAGCAGCGCTTGCGGTACCGTCTGGTTGACGATCTTCATGAACCCGCCGCCGACTAATTTCTTGTGCTTCACGAGCGCAAGATCGGGCTCGATGCCGGTCGTGTCGCAATCCATCATGAAGCCGATGGTGCCGGTGGGAGCCAACACGGTCACCTGAGAATTGCGGTAACCGGACATTTCGCCGAGCGAAAGTGCGGTGTCCCAGGCGTTTTGCCCGGCGGCGAATAAGGACGGCTGCACGTTCTCGGGCCGGATCGCCAGCAGCGAAGCGCGGTGCATGCGGATGACGCCCAGCATGGACTCACGGTTGATTTCGTAGCCCGCGAAGGGGCCTTTGTGGTCCGCGATGCGCGCCGATTGCGCGTACGCGTCGCCGCACATGAGCGCCGTGATCGCGGCGGCGACGTTGCGTCCCGCGTCGGAATCGTAGGGCAGCGCGAGCGACATCAGCAGCGCGCCGAGGTTCGCGTAGCCCAGGCCGAGCGGGCGGAAATCATGTGAGTTCTTCCCGATCTTCGGCGTGGGGTAACTGGCGTTGTCCACCAGAATTTCCTGGGCCGTGATCGTGATGTCCACCGCGTGGCGGAAACCATCCACGTCGAACGTGCCGTTCGCGCCGAGATATTTCATCAGGTTCAGCGACGCCAAATTGCAGGCCGTGTCGTCGAGGAACATGTACTCGGAGCACGGGTTCGACGCGTTGATGCGCGCTGTGCTCTTGCACGTGTGCCAGCGGTTGACGGTCGTGTCGAACTGCATGCCCGGGTCGCCGCAATGCCAGGCTGAGTCGGCCATGCGTTTCAGGAGTTCGCGAGCGCGGAATTTTTCAATGGGCTGGTGATCCGTCACGTTGCGCGACCACCAGTCGCGATCCTCTTCGACCGCCTGCATGTAATCGTCGTTTACGCGCACGGAGTGATTCGCGTTCTGAAAGAAAATTGAGGAGTAGGCCTCGCCGTCGATCGCCGGGTCGTAACCGTTCTCAATCAGCACGCCCGCCTTGCGCTCTTCCTTCATCTTGCAATCGATGAATTCCAAAATATCCGGATGGTCCACGTTCAGAATCACCATCTTGGCGGCGCGGCGCGTCTTTCCGCCGCTCTTGATCACGCCGGCAAAGGCGTCGAAGCCCTTCATGAAGCTCACCGGCCCTGATGCGATTCCGCCACCGGAAAGAGTTTCGCGGCTGCCTCGCAGGGCCGAGAAATTCGTTCCCGTGCCCGAACCCCACTTGAAAAGCATCCCCTCGGTCTTGGCCAGATTCATGATGGATTCCATGTCGTCCTGGACCGAGTTGATGAAGCAGGCCGAGCACTGCGGCTTGGCCTGCACGCCGACATTGAACCAGACCGGCGAGTTGAAGCTGACTTTCTGCTCGACGAGCAAGTGCGTCATCTCGTCGTGGAAGATGTCGCGCGATTCCTCCGAGGCAAAATAACCGCCCTCCTCGCCCCACCGTACGATCGTATCCACCACGCGGCTGATGAGCTGCCGGACTGAGGTCTCCCGGTTGGGGGTGTCGATCTTTCCGTGGAAGTATTTTGAGGCGACGATATTGGTCGCTGTTTGCGACCACACCTTCGGAACTTCGACGTTCTCCTGGCGGAATATGACCTGGCCCTTTTCGTTCGTGATCTGCGCGGTCCGCCTTTCCCATTCGATCTTGTCGTACGGCGAGGTCCTGCCGTCCGTGAATCGCCGTTCAAATTGCAGTCCCGTGCGGGGCTGAGTTTGCGCCGGTGCCGCCGTTTGAGTTTCCAGAGCTTTTTCGTTGAGTGCCATCTTCGGGTGAGCCATTGTCCGCCTCCGCGCAGGACGGCGGGTTCACCGTTAAGCGGTGAATCCGTCTATTGTACTCCCAAGCGCGCTTGAGAGTTCGCAGCGCCCGATTCTCCGGCGGGCACTGCTGGATTCAGGGGGGCGAGCTGCGGGTTCGGGACAACGCCAAAATGGCGAATAATTCCCCAAGGGCACTCCGCAACTGCGATTTTGCAGCAGCGCGGTGCGCTCTTAAGGCATCTCGCCAGCTTTGCTGGGAAAGCCGGCTCGGGGGAGTGAAGGCCCCCCCTCGTTGTCTTGTCGAAACCCGGACAGGCCTCGTGGTGCGGTGGCTAGGGGATCCCGGGGTGCGGGTTCTGAAGCGACCGAATCACGTCCCACCGAATCTGAGCGCGCAATCTACAAGGGACGCTGGAAAGTTGTCAAGGGGATTCCAAGAAAAATCGCAAAATGTGCGGGCTCTCGTGTCCAAAGCGTCTAGATGTTGTGGTGTTGTTCCGCGACGGCACAATCGAGCTACTGGGCAAAAAAATTCTGTGGGACGGAAATTCTTGGACTGCGTCACGCGAACAACTCTCGTCCTTTCATTCATATCGCAGCGCGTCAACCGGATCCAGCCGCGCCGCGCGCGCCGCCGGCCAGACACCGAATATCAGTCCGACCCCAAATGAGACAGCCAGGCCGAGCAGTTCGGTCCATGCCGGCACCACCGGCTTCATGTCCGTGGCAAGCCGGATCAACGGCACGACGATCCCTCCCGTGATCACGATTCCCAGCACGCCACCCGCTCCGGTCAGAGTCATCGCCTCGAACAAAAACTGCCAGGTGATGTCGCTGCGGCGCGCTCCAATGGCTTTTCGCACGCCGATTTCGCGCGTTCGCTCCGTCACGCTCACCAGCATGATGTTCATCACGCCGACTCCGCCGATCAACAATCCAATCGAGCTCAGGACCACCATCGCCAGCGCCACCATTCCGATAATTTGATGGAATTGCTCGACCTGTTCTTCCGCGGTGGAGATCGAAAAATCATCCGGCTTGTTGTACGCCACGTTTCGGCGGCGCCGGAGCACTTCGCGGGTCTCGTCCACGGCCCCATCGAGTTTCCCTGGCAGCCCTTGCACGCGCATGCTGACTTCGTACGCGGCCGGATAGACCTTTTGAAAAGTGTAAAAGGGTATCAGTGCGCGCTTGTCCTGGTCGTCCGTTCCGAATGCGCCTTCCGGCTTTTCGAGCACGCCGATGACACGGTACGTCGACCCGTCCACTTTCACTTCTTTGCCGATTGCGGACAAATCACCAAACAGCGCCTTCGCGGCGTCCTCCCCGAGCACAATCACGCTTTCCCGGTGGAGATTCTCGGTGTCGGTGAAGAAGCGGCCCTGCTTCAGCACGGCGTTCGCATAGACCTCGGCGTAGCTTTCGACCGTGCCCCGGAAATCGACGGCGTCCACTTCATTGGTTTGGTAGATCACGTTGTGCGGGCCGGTTTCCCACTCGACGATAAACGGCGCAACGGCTTTCACCGACGGACACAGCTCTTGAATGGCCTTCGCGTCTTCGAGTGTGAGCGGTTTTCGCTGGCGCTGTTCCTTCGTCGGCCGCGTGATCGAGGGCCCCTGGTCGAGCCGGGCGACGAAGGCGCTGTCGGCGCCGAAGCCGGTGATCCGTTCCACGATGCTTTGGTTGAAGCCCTGCAGCAGCGCGCCCACCAGCATCAGCACGGAAATACCGATGACCACGCCGAGGACGGTGAGGAAGCTGCGCAGTTTGTGCTCGCGCATCGCGTCGAGCGCCAGCAACAAATTCTCTTTGTAGTCTTGCTTCACCGTGTCCGGCCTAATTTTCCGCGCGAAGCGCCACGATCGGATCCAGCCGCGAGGCTCGCACGGCGGGGTAAATGCCGAAAAACAGTCCGACGCTGCTGGAAAGCAACAGCGCCGTCACAACCGATCCGACGGTGGGGGAAATCGGCACGGACGTAAAGGTCCGCACCAGCAGCGCGATCGTCAGCGCCAGCGCGAGCCCCAGGACGCCGCCCACCACCGATAGCGTCGCGGACTCCAACAGAAATTGCACAACGATGTGGCGCCGGCGCGCGCCGAGCGCTTTGCGGATGCCGATCTCCCGCGTCCGTTCGGTGACGCTGGCCAGCATGATGTTCATGATCACGATGCCGCCGATCAGGAGGAACACTGTGGTCAGCCAAACCGCGATGGCGAAGATATTTCCGGTAAGCTGCTTCCACAGGCCCATGATCGAATCCGGCGCGATGATCCCAAAATCGTCCGGATCGCGGTAGGGAACGTGGTGGGCTGCGCGAAGGATCATTCTCGATTCGTCCTCCGCCGCTTCCATCATGTCCTCCGAACGCGCTTGCACAAAGAAGCTCGCGGAATCCGTGGGCTTTTTCCACTCCTTCTCATACGTTTGGAAGGGAATCAGAACGAAAGTGTCTCGCGAAACGCCGAACACGGTTCCGAGCGGATCCGCCACGCCCACCACCGTGCACGTTTTCGAACCGATGCGGATCATCTTCCCGATTGGATCCGTTCCCGGCAGAATTTTATTGGCAACGTCCGCGCCGAGGACGCATACCTCTTCATGATGCAAGTTGTCCGCTTCCGTGATGCCGCGGCCTGTGGCGATGCTGATGTCGCGCATGTCGGCAAAATTGGGCGTCACACCCGTCAGTTGCGCGTCCTCGAACAGTTCGTTTCCGTAGCGTGCGTCCTGCACGTTCGATTCGACGGCGCCCACCTGCTGCGCCATCCGCATGCGGCTTGCGAGCAACTCAAAATCCTCGGCGGTCAAGCGCGGACGCTTTTGCGCGCGCACCCATTCCTGCGCGTTGGTAATGATGCCGAATCGGTTTACGACAAAGCAGTCGGCGCCGAGGTTCGCAATCTTGTCGGCGATGTAGAAGTTCAGGCCGTTCACAATGGACATGACGGCGACCAGCGTCGTCACAGCGAGGATGATGCCTAGTAAGGTCAGGAAGCTGCGCAGTTTGTGCGCGCGGAGCGTGTCGAGCGCCAGGAGCATCGTCTCGCCCAGCGCCACACCTGTCACAATCGTTTTTCTGGGCAAAACGGCTCCTTGGGACCCGCTCTAGGAGTTACGAAATCGAGACATCCGATGTTGCACCCGTACCGCGGTTGGGGCGCTCCCCTTAGAATACTCTTGCAACCGCTCGACGCGCTGAAGAATCAGATTGAGTGCGGCTTCTAAGCGGCCACTCCAGTCCATGCGGAAACCTCTCACGTCCGTGGTGCTGCTGCTCTCTCTGGGCTCGGCTGCTTTAGCCGCCGCCAGGTTGCCGCAAAATGCCGATGGCGGCGCGCCGACTCCCGTTCAACTCCAGAACTTTGTCGCACGCGCCATCGATAACCAGCACCGCGACGACCTGTTGCTGGAGGAATTCGATCGCGTCGAACATACCCAAATCCGCAAGACTTCCGAATCCTCCGTCGCCGACGATAAACGCTGGCGCATCGTTCCAGTGGGCACGGGGTCTTTCCGGATCGCGCTCACTCCGGATGACAAACCTGGCGATCCGATCCTTTATCGCCGGCAGTTGACGATTATCCAAACTTCGTTGCAATCGGCAATGCAACCCGACGACCGCGAAGAACAGGCCCTGGCCAAATATCAAAAACGCATGCAGGATCGCGCCGAGATGGTCACGGACATCGGCAAGGCATTTCGTTTCACATGGCTCGGCCGCGAGATGCGTTACGGCCGGCTGTTGGCCAAAGTGCGGCTTGATCCGGATCCTTCCTTCGCGCCGCCCTCGCGCATCGCGGAGGTGCTCGCGCACGTGCGGGCCACACTCTGGTTTGACGAATCGGCGGAGCAAGTCGTTCACATCGAAGCGGAGATCACCAGCGACGTGTACTTCGGCGGCGGCGTGCTTGGCAAACTCTACCGGGGCGGCCGGTTTTGGTTGGATCAGGCTGAAATCGCACCCGGCATCTGGGAACCCGTCGCGTATGCATATGACTTCTCGGGCCGCAAATTCCTGTTCGGATTCGAGGTTCATGAGAAGACGGAAGTCAGCCAGTATCGCCGCCTCGGTCCGCTGCCGCAGAGGCTCACCTTCATCCGTAATGAGTTGAACAACGCCGGGACCAGCCACTCCGGCGACTGAACGCGGCGCGCTATAATCGGACGTACGAGGCCCGCCATGAGAACCCTTCTCTTTTGCGCCCTAGGCGCACTGGCGCTTTCCGCAGCAGGCATTGCGCCGGCACGCGGACAATCTCCGTCACAATCCCAGGCTCCCGCAGCCGGTTCGCAAACTCCGGCGGCGAGCCCGCAAGCCGCGCCTCAA
Organism: Terriglobia bacterium; assembly: GCA_963819015.1. GTDB lineage: Bacteria > Acidobacteriota > Terriglobia > Acidiferrales > UBA7541 > DASPOJ01. The sequence goes on along the minus strand of CAWFUN010000001.1, from coordinate 539,602 downwards.
CAGCCGAAACCCGCGCCGCCAGCCAAGAAAGTCTGGACAAATGACGATGTGGACGCGTTGCGCGAACACGGTGGAGGCGGCGTATCGGTCGTCGGTGGCGCCGCTCCTGCCGCGGGTGGCGCAACCGCGAACGGCACGAACGCGCCGGGCACAGGCGCGAATCAGCCGCCCCCGGCCCTGCCGAAGGAAAAAGATCCTGCGTGGTACAAGAAGCAACTCGCGCCGCTCTACGCCAAGCGTGACGCGCTGGACACTGCGATCGCCAGCGCGGAAGCGGCAGTGTCCGGAGACACGCGCGGAAGCGCGACGGTGGACATGACCGCTTTCGGAGCCGCCGCAACCCCCCAGGATCAGCTCAAGCAGCTGCAGGATCAAAAGCAGCAAGTTCAAAATCTGATCGACGCGCTGGAGGACATGGCGCGCCACAACGGCCTTGAACCCGGCTCGCTCCGCTAAGCTGCGAACTCCGCCAAGCGACCCGTCTTCTGCACCGGGCTCCCTTCCGCGCATCTTTTGCTCTTCTGACCGCTAGCCCGCTGCCGCGGCTTGTTCCTTCTCGATGGGCGCGGCGACCCACATGGTCGTCACCAGCACTTCCGGATGAGCGTACTCTGCCATTGGAAACCACTCCCTAATGAATTTTTGCGGTGAGTCAGGCCGCAGGCGGGTACTACGTTCGGGATGACGACTCTGCGGAATCGGCGGAGGAAGAAGGGACCGCCCATCCCGGGCGGATTCCCGCGTCGCGAATGCGGCGGGAACCAGCCAAGGATGGGCGGGGTTGGTGTTTGAGATTAGCCGAAGTTAGCTATTTCGTGCCGCCGAAGTTGAAGGTGACGCCGGTGGCTAGCTCAAAGTTGTTCAAGCTTGAATCGGATTTATATGTTGATATACCTTCACAGTCAGCACAGTTGTAGGTTGTGGTACCGTAAACCTGGGTGCGCACGTAATCCACTTCTAGGACTCGAACGCCCCAGAAACCGTGGTTCCAGTCAACGCCGGCGCCGGTCTTGAAGGCAAAGCCATTACCGTGCGTGCTGTACTGCTCGGGATAGCCTCCGCAACTACCTTCGCCACTTGGTACCGTGCATGTAACTGTCTCTCCGTCGTGAACATGAGCGGCGCCAACGAGGAAGTGAGTGAAGAGGGAAAAGTGTCCCATAGGGAGGGACAGCTTTGGTCCGAAGGTGTAAGTATATAGGTCCTGACGCGCAACATACGCATAGGTGTCGCTACCAGCATACGCATCGCTATAGATCGGCGAGGTGCCGTTGTGGCCGGAAAAGTTTGCCTCTAAGCCGATGTGCTTATTCAGGTTATAAACCACATCGGCCGCGTAGCCATGGAGGCCGGGATCGCCGCCATAGTAGGTATTGGTCCCGAACGAGTAGCCCGCGAACAGGCTGAACTTGCCATCCTGCGCGTGCGCTGGAGCGCCAGTGAGGCAAACTACAAGTACTAGTACCGACAATACGAACCACCCCTGCTTTTTCATTCATGCTCTCCTAAATTGGAATTTCAACCAGGTAAACATTGGTCCGATCTGCTTTGAACTTCTGGCTCTTCAATTGTAGAGGTGTAGGGGGCACGAATCGATGGGCTTGGCAAGCTCTGGTGACCTATATAGTACTAGGACTAGGTTTCCCAGTTTAGGACACCTATGAGGGCCCTCTGGAGGTCAGCAAGGTGCAAATGGTTCGTTTTCACCCATCATTTGGGCCTTCCGGCGGGCCACGCATCATCCCGCCTAACCGGTTTCTCAGCCCTTGGAACAACTCTCCTTCGCTTGTTCTAGATCCTTCGCCCCTGCGATTGCCGGGGTCAGGGGCCGTGCCCGCCGCATTCGACTCTCCCGGTTGCGGGGTTCAGTGTACACTTTGAGGTCTGCTCGGCAGGACCTTCGGCCCCCCGGTCGCCGGTTCGCAAGGCAGCGCACGGCTGGCGCCTGCCTGCGTCCGCTGCGGCGGACGCAGGCGCGGCGGGTGTGCGAATCGGGCGGCTCTCCCGGACCGTCCAAGGAACACTCAACGGAAGCGAACTGGAACATGGGCGCGCAAGACTTCGATCTGATTGTCATCGGCAGCGGACCCGCGGGGCAAAAAGGGGCGATTGCCGCCGCGAAAGCCCGGAAGCGCGTCGCGATCGTGGATCGCGGCCGGATGATCGGCGGGGTTTGCGTGCACACGGGCACGATCCCCAGCAAGACGCTGCGTGAAGCGATTCTGCAACTGATCGGCTTCACCGACCGGAGCATCTACGGCCGCGATTACCGGGTCAGCGATGCCGGCGTCTCGGTGCAGGACCTTGCGTTTCGCGTGAAAACGATCGTGGGCCGCGAGACCGAGGTGATTCACTCGCAACTCCGGCGCAACGGCGTGGCCGTTTACGAGGGCACAGGACAATTCGTCGATCCGCACACGATCGAGGTCGCCAGCGACACCGGAACGCAGACCCTGCGCGGCGAATTCATCCTCATCGCCTGCGGCACGCGTCCCGCGCACAGCCCGGAAATCCCGTTGGACGGCAAGAGAATCCTCGATTCGGACCAATTCATCGGGATCAAAAACGTGCCGCGCGAAATGATCGTCGTGGGAGCGGGCGTGGTCGGCCTGGAATACGGTTCATTCATGTCGGCGCTAGGCGCCGAGGTGACGTTGGTGGATCAGCGTCCGCGCATTCTGGATTTCGTGGACCAGGAGATTCTCGAGGCCCTGATGTATCACCTGCGCCGCCACGGAGCCGTCTTCCGTCTGGGCGAAAAAGTTATGTCCGTCGGCGTGGACGAGAAACGCGACCAGGTGTTCGCCGAACTCGAAAGCGGCAAGAGAATCCACGGCGACAATTTGCTCTATGCGGTGGGGCGGCAGGCGAACAGCGATGCGATCGGCATCGACAAGGCCGGTTTGCAGGCCGACTCGTGGGGAAGAATCAGCGTCAACGAATTCTTCCAGACTCCGGTGACGCACATCTACGCCGCCGGAGACATCATCGGCTTCCCCGCGCTGGCCAGCACTTCGATGGAGCAAGGCCGCCTGGCGAGCTGCCACATGTTCGGAATGCCGATGGAGCACTATTCGGAGTCGTTCCCGTACGGCATCTACACGATTCCCGAAATCTCGATGGTCGGCATGACCGAGGAAAAGCTGACGGCGGCGAAAGTTCCTTACGAAATCGGCATCGCGCGTTATTCAGAGCTGGCCAAGAGCATGATGCTCGGCGATGAGGACGGCATGCTGAAGCTGATGTTCGACCGGAATACGCTGAAGCTGCTCGGCGTTCACATCATCGGGGAGCGCGCCACGGAAATCATTCACATCGGGCAGGCGGTGCTCGCGCTTGGCGGCACGATCAAATATTTCCGCGACACTGTCTTCAACTATCCGACGCTCGCCGAGGCCTACAAGGTCGCCGCGTTCGACGGCCTGAATCGCCTCTGAAGCAGCGCCCCTCTCCCCATGACGGCGCGAGGCCGCCCCGCGCCGGTACGCGCAGCCCCGCGCAAGCTGGTACACTGCGGCCTGCACTCCTTCCGGCTCGGCCGGCAAGTACAAACGGCGAAAGGCGACTCTTGGCGACGCTCAGCGAAAAGCTGAAAGCATGTGGCGTGGTCGGCGCCGGAGGAGCGGGTTTTCCCGCATCCGTCAAGGCGGCGAGCCGCGTGGAATTCGTCATCGCCAACGGCTCCGAGTGCGAGCCGCTGCTCCATAAAGACGCCGAACTCATGGCGCACTCCCCCGCGGAAATTCTCTCCGGTATGCGTCTGGTGATGGAAGCGACGGGCGCGCGGCGCGGCAAATTCGGCATCAAGGAAAAAAACAGAGCCGCGATCGGGACTGTTCAATCGAATCTCGATGACGCGGCGATCGATCTCGTGCTGCTCGGGGATTATTACCCTTCGGGCGACGAATTCGAGTTGGTGCCCGCCGCCACAGGACGCCTGATCCCTCCCGCGGGCCTGCCGCTGCACGTCGGGTGCGTCGTCCACAACGTCGAAACGCTTTACAACGTGCACCTCGCGGGCCGCAGCATCCCCGTGACGCGCAAGTTTCTTTCGGTGTGCGGAGCCGTGCGCGAGCCGAAATCGTTCTGGGCGCCGGTGGGGACATCGTTTCGCGACTTGGTGGCGGCCGCCGGGGGCGCGACTTCCGGGGAGTTTGGCTTTTTCGTGAGCGGCGTGATGATGGGCAAGCTGTCGTTCGATCTCGATGACGTCGTCACGAAGACGACGACGGGCCTCGTCGTCCTGCCGCGCGAACATTATCTGGTCTCGCGGAAGGAGCGGCCGCGTGCCGCGATGCATCGCATCGGGAGATCCGCCTGCGATCAGTGCAGCTACTGCACGGAACTCTGCCCGCGCTATCTGCTGGGCTACGAAGTGATGCCGCACAAAGTGATGCGTAGCCTGGGATTTTCCGCGGGGGGCTCGGCGCAGTGGAATCAATGGGCCGAACTCTGCTGCGCCTGCGGGCTGTGCACGCTCTATTCGTGCCCCGAGGATTTGTACCCGAAGGAGGCCTGCGATCAAGCGAAGCACGACATGCGCGCCGCGGGCATGAAGTTCGTGCAGCAGCGCGCCGTGGAGATTCACCCGATGAAAGAGGGGCGGCGCGTGCCGCTCTCGATGCTGCGCAAGCGGCTGAAGATTGAGGAGTACGAACGGGAGGCGCCGTTTGCCGACGTGCCGCTCGAACCCCGTTCGGTGCGGATCAAGCTTTCGCAACACGCCGGCGTCCCCGCGAAGCCGGTGGTTCGGGCCGGACAACGCGTGAAGGCCGGAGATCTGGTTGCCGCGGTTGGGGAAGAAGAATTGGGCGCAAGCGTGCACGCGAGCATCGCGGGCGCTGTCAGGGCGATTTCCGGCGGTTTCATCGAGATCGAGGCGTAGCTCGCCGCGGAGCGGCACAACCAGTGGAGGAACCCGTGGAACAAAGTTCATTCGGACTCATCGAGTTGACGAGCGTGGCCGCCGGATTCGAGGTGTGCGACGCGATGCTGAAAGCCGCCGAGGTGCAATTGCTGCTCTCGCGCAGCATTTGCTCGGGAAAATATATCGTGCTGGTGCAAGGCGACGTCGCCGCCGTTCGCGCGAGCGTTGAAGCGGGCGCACAGGTTGGGCGTCATTCCCTCATCGATAGTTTCGTGATTCCTAACGTGGACAGCTCGATCGCCCCTGCCATCAGCGGCAACAACAAGATCGAAGTGATGGACGCGTTGGGGATCATCGAATCCTTTTCGGTCGCGTCGCTGATCGAGGGCGCGGACGCCGCGGTGAAAACCGCCGATGTCAAACTCATCGAAATTCGCCTGGCGATGGCGCTTGGCGGAAAAGCATTCGTCACGCTCACGGGCAGCGTCTCCGCGGTGCGCAGCGCGGTGGACGCCGGGGCGGCCATCGTCGCCGCCAAGGGCCTGCTCACCAATAAGGTGGTGATCCCGCAACCACGGCCGGAATTGTTGCGCGAGATGGTTTGAAAAGCGGGTGTCCGCAGGGCGCGGCGCGTCAGACGGCTTCGAGCCGGCCGTCGTGCGATTCGTATTCGATCCGCAAAATCCAGTCGTTGTGGAAACTCTCGGCCGCGAGCCACGCTTCGAGCGTCTCGCGATCGCCGACCTCGAACTCCGCGAGCATTTTCCCCTCGAGCATGTTGACCAGCACGCGCCGCGCGGCGAGATGCTCGGCTCCTTGCCGCGTCAAGCACGCGAGCGTATGTTGTGTGAGGTTGCGCGGCATCATGCCAGTGCACATCAAGGCGTCCCATTCCCAGGAGGCAGCCATGCGTCTTCGGATTCTCTGCGTAGTCGCCCTGTTGGCGTTCACGGCCGGAAGCGCTCTTGCACAGCAAAAGAATCCCGCTCCGCCGAAGCAGCCCGCTCCGGCCGCTGCGCCCGCTCCCGCGGCGTCAACATCTTCCTCCACCAGCCTGCCGGTCAAGCGCGTCGTCCTCTATAAGAGCGGCGTCGGCTATTTCGAGCATCTCGGCCGCGTCCGCGGCAACGAGCAAGTCCACATCGATTTCACGAGCGCGCAGCTTGACGACGCCCTTTCCTCGCTCACCGTCCTCGATCTCGGCGGCGGAAAAATCGCCGACGTCAATTTCAATTCGACGGCGTCGCTCGAACATCAGTTCAGCCTGCTGCATCTGCCCGTGGCCGAAAAGACCACGCTTCCCCAATTTCTCGACGCCGTGCGCGGCGCGCGCGTCCAGGTGCGAACCGGCGCCACAACTTTTGAAGGCCGCCTCCTCAGCGTGGACGCACAAACGCGCCAGGTTGGCAGCGGTGACGCGACCGAAGAGCACGACTTCGTCTCCGTCGTCGCCGATTCCGGCGAAGTCCGCCAGGCCGAACTCACGCCCGCGACTTCCGTCACGCTGATGGAAGGCGATCTCCGCCAGGACGTGGGCCGCTATCTCTCGCTGCTCGCTTCCGCGCGACAGCAGGATCTCCGCCGCATGACCATCTCCGATTCCGGCTCCGGCGAGCGCGACCTCTTCGTCAGCTACATCAGCGAAGTCCCCATCTGGAAGACGACCTATCGCCTCGTGCTCTCCGGCTCCGCCACGCGCAAACCGATCCTCCAGGGCTGGGCCATCGTGGACAACACGGTCGGTGAGGATTGGGACAACGTCGAACTCTCACTCGTCGCCGGCGCGCCTCACTCGTTTATTCAGCCGCTTTCGCAACCGCTCTACGGCCGGCGTCCCGTCGTGCCGCTCGCGCTAAATGCCGAGCCAACTCCGCAGACGCATGAATCGGCGATGTCTGTGGGCTCGGGCGTTCTCACGGGCGTCGTAACAGATCAGAGTGGCGCGGCGGTCGCCAACGCCACCGTGCGTGCGACCGGCGATTCCGGCCAGGTGCTCACCGCGACCACGGACGCCAACGGCGTCTACAGCTTTGCGACCGTCCCGCCGGGGAATTACACGATCGAAGTCACCAGTCAGAATTTCAACGCGTTCCGGACGAATCCCATGGCCATCTCCGGCGTCGGCCAGCAGCGAGTGGATGCGACGTTGCAGGTGGGCAGCGTGAACGATATGACCACGGTCATAACCGGCCAGCAGTTGCGTTCAGTGAGCGGGAACGGCGGGTCAGGAAGCGAATTGGGCAGCGGTGCGGGCATAGGCGCGCCCGGAGCGTCTGCACCTCCGCCGCCCGCCCCGGGCAGCGGAACCGCTGTCGGGGTCCTGGAACGCTCGTCGCAAAGCTACTTTAATCTCCAGGATGAACCCGGAGCGCAAGGCCAGGAACTCGGCGACCTGTTCGAGTACAAACTCACGCAGCCGGTCACGCTGAAGAAAAATGAATCCGCGCTCGTGCCCATTCTTCAGGCGAACGTGACCGCCGAAAAAGTCTCGCTGTGGAACGCCTCGCTCGGTTCGCCCCGCCCGCTGCGCGCTGTCTGGCTCACCAATACGAGCGACGACACGCTCGATGGCGGCAACTTCACCGTTCTCGAAGACGACACTTTCGCCGGCGAAGGCCTGCTCGATTCCATGAAGCCCGCCGAGCGCCGTCTGATCTCCTACGCCACCGATCTCGGCGTTCGCGTGGACGCGAAGCCCTCGAGCGAGCCGCAACAATTCAATCACGTCCTCATCTCCCACGGCGTCATGATCCAGCGCCGCGAAGCGCTTCAGCAAGTGACCTACACCGTTCGCAACGACGACACGACCGCGCGCATCCTCGTCATCGAACATCCCATGCGCGCGGGCTGGACATTCTCCGCCGACACGCCGAAGCCGGATGAATCCTCGTCGGACGCCTATCGCTTCCGCCTGAACGTCGAGCCCAAGCAAACCGCCACGTTGCTCGTCAGTGAGGTCGAGCCTGAAAACACATCCATCGAGATTTCCAACGTCACGCGAGATCAGGTAACGCTCTTCCTCCAGCAGAAGTCTATCAATGCCCAGGTGGTGCAGGCGCTCGGTCCCATCCTCGATCAAAAGGATCGCATCGCGTCGCTCGATGCCGAAATTGCCAAGCGCGACAAAGAAAAATCGGACATCTTCGACGATCAGCAGCGCATCCGCGAAAATCTCAAGGCTCTGCACGACACGCCGGAGGAAAAGGCGCTCGCCGCGCGTTACACGCAGCAACTCTCCGATCAGGAGACGCGCCTCGAAACGCTGAAAAAAGAAGAAGCCGACCTGAACGACAAAAAGCAGCAGGCGCAGGACGAGCTCGACAAAATGGTCGAGCAGCTCGCTCTCGACGTCACGCTGTAATCGAGCGGGCGTCGTTCATGCAGAAGCGCCCCTCTCTTCGGCGTAGAATGGTCGCGCTCGGCGCAACCAGATGGTCAGACGTGGACAGATACGAATGAGGAAGCCAGGAGGAATTTCATGAAGATGCGCATTGCATTTTTCGCCGCGGTGGCATTGTTGCTGGGGTGCTCGGTTGCACTCACTGCTCAGAATGGCCCGTCAACCGCTCCAGTACGGCTGACAGCAATCATTGATGCGCGTCAGACCAGCGAGCCGGTCTCGAAGTACGAGTACGGGATGTTTATCGAGCACATCGGCTCTCTCATCTATCGCAGCCTCTGGTCTGAGATGCTCGACGACCGCAAGTTCTACTTCCCGATCACGTCCAAGGAGCCGCAGGCGCAAGCGCCGGCCGGTCCCCTTCGTGGGTTCGCGCCCAGAAAGTGGACCCCCGTCGGCCCGGACGAATCCGTAGTCATGGACCAAGACCACGCGTTCGTCGGCGAACAAAGCCCGCGCGTCGAACTCGATCCCCGCACGCCTCACGGCATCCAGCAATCCGGCCTCGCCCTGGTCAAGGGCAAGCAGTACACGGGCCGAATCTATCTTCGCGGGACTCCCGGCGCCACGGTGAAAGTCACGCTGATCTGGGGTCAGAACGCCGGCGACCGGCAAAGCGTCACGCTTACTGCGCTCACGGCGGTGTACAAAAAATTTCCGCTCAGCTTCACAGCTCAGGCCGATAGCGCCGCTGGAACCCTCCAAATCACGGGCACAGGCAAGGGCAACTTCCACATCGGAGCCGTCTCGCTCATGCCGGCGGACAACGTGGAGGGTTTTCGTCCCGACACCATCGCTCTTCTCCGCCAGCTTCATTCCGGTTTCTGGCGCCTGCCGGGTGGTAACTTCCTCTCCGACTGGAGTTGGTACGACTCTGTCGGCGACATCGATAAGCGTCCGCCGATGTTTGACTATGCCTGGAACGCGATGCAGACGAACGATGTAGGCATGGACGAGTTCATGACCCTCTGCAAGCTGATCGGCGTGGAGCCTTACATCACAGTGAACGCGGGCTTCGGCGGCGCGCACGCAGCGGCGGAAGAAGTCGAGTACATAAATGGATCCGTCAACACGCGATTTGGAGCTATGCGCGCCCGCAACGGCCATCCCGAGCCATACCGCGTCAAATTCTGGAACATCGGCAACGAGCCGTACGGCGCGTGGGAGCTTGGGCGCACCGATCTGAAGTATTACGTTCTCAAACACAATGAATTTGCGAAAGCGATGCGAAAGGTCGACCCGTCGATCACGCTTCTTGCCTCGGGGGAAATGCTTGAAGATATGAACCTCACGGGCGAGTCGCGCGCCAAGGATGTGGGCAACCTCCAGGCCTTGGCCGGCACAGAGGACGACTGGACCGGCGGCTTCCTTGCGCACTGCTGGGGGAACTTCGACGGCATCACCGAGCACTGGTACGCGCAGCCGGGCAGGCGCTTCGATCTTCAACTTGCAAAGAGCCTGCCGCTGGATGCGCCCACAGACGCTGGATATGTAAAGGTCGACCAATCACTGCTCGAGTACGCGCGGTATCCAGCCGATATCGTGCACCTGAAGGCCCAGGAATGGCAGGGATACCAGCAGCGATTTCCGGCGATGCTCGACAAGAAGATCTTTCTGTCCATCGACGAGTACGCCTACTTCGGCGGGGGCTTCGGCCCCGGCGGCGTGAATCTCAAACTCGCCCTCTCCTACGCCATGATCTTCAACGAAATGCTCCGGCACACGGACTTCCTGCGGATGTCGGCGCATACCATGGGAGTTTCGACGCTCGACTACAACAGCACCGCTGCGGTCTTCAACACGACCGGGCTCGTGTTCAAGATGTACGGCGATCACTTCGTTGGTTCCATTCCCGTCGCCGTTTCAGGAAACTCGCCTCAACCCGCGCCCAAGTATCCTGTCGGCGGCGATCAGCCCAAGACAAACTCCGGCAGCCCGACGTATCCGCTCGACGTGGTGGCTGCGCTGAGCGCGGACCGGAAATACCTGACTCTCGCCGTCGTGAATGCGACGGAATCGGTGCAGCTGCTCGATCTGAACGTCGCGGGCGTGCGGATTGTCGGCCCATCCACGCTGTGGCAAATGACCGGAAAGGATCTCAATGCCGCCAACCACGCCGGCGAAGCGCCGCAGGTCGAAGTGAAAGAGATTCCGATCGACGCCGCCCCGCAGACGCTTTCCGTGGCGCCCATCAGCGTCAACATCTACCAGTTTCCGGTGGTGTCCGTGGCGCCGTGACACTCTGAATCGAAGCCCGCTCGCCCCACGTGGGTGAACATACATGTGGGAGAGAATCGTTGTGAGACGGAAGGTTTTGCGCGCGCTTGTTGTTCTAATTCCGCTGGCCCGCTTTACGCCGAAGCGCGAGGCCGGCGCGCGAACTATTCCGGCAGCAGGATCTGGCCGTTGACTTCGTTGACGTCAATGTCTCCACTCACCGACGGAACTCCGGTTCCCGGCTGACCGCCACCGGCCGACACGGTGTACTTGCCTGGGGCAACGATGATATCCCCGGCGTCGGTGACCATGCTAAGGTCGCGGCTCTCCAGATGAAATGCGACTTTCTGGCTCGCGCCCGGCTCAAGATGAATGCGCTGAAATCCGCGCAGAGCGCGGATGGGCGCGCCTGGGACATCCGGAAACTTCAGATAAAGCTGGACGACCTCGTCACCCGCGAGCTTCCCCGTGTTCGTCACCGTCACCGAGAACGTTCCAGCGCATCGCCCGCATTGATTGGCGTGCTGGGCAGAGTGAGGCCGCTATACTCGAATGTTGTGTAACTGAGGCCGTATCCAAACGGCCAGAGCGGCTCGCCCGCAAAATAGCGGTACGTCCGGCCTTTCATCGAGTAGTCCTCAAAGTTGGGCAGTTGGCGAACGTCTTTATAGAAGGTCACGGGCAAACGTCCGGCGGGATTGTTCTTGCCGCTCAAGGTTTCCGCAACGGCGGTGCCTCCTTCTTCGCCGGGATACCAGGCTTCCAGGATCGCATTGGCGTGCGCCTTCTCCCAATTCACGCCCAACGCGCTGCCGTTTAGGAGCACGACAACGAGGGGCTTGCCGGTAGCGGCCACAGCCTGCACCAACTCCTCTTCGGCTTCCGGCATGTCGAGGCTGGTGCGGTCTCCGCCGAGGAAACCGGGCTCTTCAACCTGCATCTCCTCGCCTTCGAGCCGGCTCGTGATCCCCACCACGGCGATGACTACGTCCGCTTGTTTCGCGGCGGTAATCGCAGCCGGATCAGGTCCGTTGCTCACGCGCGCCCAGATGAGTTGTGCCGCTGGCGCATTCACGGACCTCTCCATGTACAGCACGTCCAGCTTCACCGGCACTCCCTTCTCCAGGTGCACTCGGCCGAGATTCGCGCCATTGCGCGCCTGCGCGACCTGCTTGTCGCCGATCGAAACCCGCACGAAACCATTGACACTGGCGCCGAAGAGGTAATCGCCGGTTTCCGGGGCCGTGAGGAAGCCGGTCCACTCCACCGTTATCGAGGATTTCCCTTTCACCTCGTCGGGCAGGCCGTCCGCATTCAGATTGACGATTGATTCCACGCGCGATGCGAGCGGTGTCGGTGGCGCGTTGAAGCTTCCGCCTGTGCCGTACTTCGCTTGGAGCCCGGGCTTCCCGTCGGGCGTCGTGAGCGCGGACGCCGGCACGGGGTCGCCATGGTTGGAGAGGAACTGCGTGCCGGGAACGTACGTGATCTTCGCGTTTGGAAATTCGGCTTTGATGCCCTCGAGCACGCTCACGGTGTGCGTCGGAATACCGTTGTAATTGCCGAGCAGGACGTTGGTCTGATCCGCGAGCGGGCCGACAATCGCGATGCGCTTCACCGGCTCCAGCGGCAGCACGCCGTCATTCTTCAGCAGCACCATGGCTTCATCCGCGAGGTGGCGCGCCATGTCGCGATGCGCGGCGCTGTCGAGCTGGCTCTCGTCCATGTTCGAGTACGGCACCATCGATGGCGGGTCGAACATTCCCAGGCGAATGCGCGCGGTGAACAGCCGGACGAGCGCGGTGTCTATCGCGCTTTCCGGGAGATAGCCCTGCTGCACGGCGTCGATAAACGGCCGGTATTCGCCTTCGCCCGTCGAACCCGAGAAATTCTCCGCGCATTCATTATCCATGCCGCGCTCCAGCGAGATTGCCGAGGCCTGCGCCTGGGTCGGACGGTAACGATGGCCGCTGAAGATGTCGCGGACGGCATCGCAGTCGGAGACCACGTAGCCTTGGAAGTCCCAGGCGCCGCGCAAGGTGTGCTGTAGCAGGAATTCGTTCGCGCACCCGGGCTGGCCGTTGATGGCGTTATACGAGCACATCACGGAACCGGCATGGCCCTCGACGACCGCGGCGCGAAACGCAGGCAAATACGTGTCTTCCTCATCGTGCTTGCTCACATCCACGTCGGCGAAGTGGCGCGTCGGCTCGGGCCCGCTGTGCACGGCATAATGTTTCGGAGTGGAAATCACGCGGTAATAACGCGGGTCATCGCCCTGCATTCCGGTGACGAAGGCCACCGCCATGCGGCCGCTGAGAAATGGATCTTCGCCGTAGGTCTCCTGGCCGCGGCCCCAACGCGGATCGCGGAAGATGTTGACGTTAGGCGCCCAGAAGTCGAGCCCCTCCATGATATTCGAGTGCCCGGCGCGTACATCCTGATCGTGCTTGACGCGCGCTTCGATGCTGATGGCGGTCGCCATCTCGTGAATTCCCGGCGCGTCGAAGCTGGCGGCCAGGCCGATGGGCTCGGGGAATTCCGTCGTGCCGTTCACAGCCACGCCGTGCAGGGCTTCACTCCACCAGTCGTAGGCGGGCACGCCAAGGCTCGGGATCGCGCGCGCATTGTTAACAAGCTGCGAGGCTTTCTCTTCGAGCGTCATGCGGTGCACGAGGTCTTCTGCGCGTTGCTCGGGCGAAAGGCTGGGATTCATGTAGGGTAGCTTCGCGAATTCCTGCGCAGCGGCGGCGCAGGCCACGAGGATCATGCAGGCGATGAGGGCAGACAGCGGGTGCTTTCCGGTGTATTTCATCTCTTCTCCCTGACTGTGTCTAACTGCGGTCGCGCGGTTTCGTGCGCATGGCCAGAGCGCCCCGCTCAGCCGCCTCGAAGACTAATGATGCGCAGTCGGACTGTCAACTCGGACCACAGGGAATACGGAGCGGGCCTCGTCTTGAACTGATTTTCACGCAAGCTGCTGGTCCGCGAGGTGCCCCCATTTTTCGCGCAGCGCAAAGTGCGGCATTCTCTCTTATCCACGCCGGCGAAGGCGCAACCTTTGACCGCGTCATATCCTCGTCCGCGGGCGTAGAATGGTTGCCGGCAATTGCCCGGCCCATCGCCTGAGCCATCGGAGGTCCCCCGATGCGACGCGCACTCTACTGTTCCGCTGCTGCACTCATATCGGGCCTTCTTTTGTTGGCGATTGCGCCGCGGCTAATTCGCGCCGCGTCTCCGGACAACCGCCCGGGCACAGTCACGGGGCTCGTCGTGAACGCGAAGGGCGGCCCGGTCGCGGGCGCGCAAGTCCTCTGGCAGAACGCCGACGGCCAAAGCATCCACGCGCTGCACACCGACGCGCACGGCCGCTTCCGCATCGACCGCCTGTACGCCGGACTCTACGATCTCCGCGCGACCACCGGCACGACGTGGTCCGAGTGGCAGCACAACGTTTTGGTTCGTCCCGGCGGCGAAACGTCCGTCACGCTGCGACTCATCCTGACCGCGCCGCCCGGCCCGTCATCCGTCGCGCTCACAGGTAAAATCACGTTCTTCGCCGTGCCCGTCCCCGGCGCGCTGCCACACGATACCGCCGTGGACCCGCACGGCTACATCTGGTTCACGCTGCAAAATGTGAATCGAGTCGCGCGCTTCGATACGAAAATGACGCAGTGGAAACTCTTCACTCCCCTCACTCCGAATTCCGGACCGCACGGTCTCGTCTCCGACGCGCAGGGCAATATTTGGTACACCGAAAATTCCGTCGGCAGGATTGGCCGCATCGACGCGCGAACCGGCGAAGTGACCGAATATCCCGTGCCGGGCGTTTCCGATCCGCACACGCCGGTTTTCGCCCTCGACGGCTCCCTCTGGTTCACAGCTGAGAACGCAAACTTGATCACGCGCATGGATACGGCGACGGGGAAAATGCAGTCTTTCGCCGTGCCGACGCAGAACGCCATGCCCTACGGCATCGCCGTCGGCCTCGATGGCGCCCTCTGGTTCTGTGAGTTCGGGTCGAATCGAATCGGCCGTCTGGATCCGGACACGGGCGCCGTGCGGGAATTTATCCTCGACGATGCCGCGGCTCGCCCGCGGCGGTTGGTCGCCGTAAACAACGCCATTTATTTCAGCGATTACGCCGGGGGGCGCCTCGGCCGCTTCGACATCGCCGCGCATGAATTCAAACTGTGGCCCTCGCCTTCGGGTGCGGCCGCGAAACCCTACGCCATCAGCGCGGACTCCGCCGGAAATATCTGGTACGTCGAGACCGGAGCAAACAAGCTCGTTCGCTTCGATCCGCGCACGGAGAAATTCGATCTCTTTCCGCTGCCCGAAGGCTCCGACGCACGCAACATCGCGCGCGATTCGCGCGGGCGCCTCTGGCTGACGCTGCCCACGGCGGATCAGGTCGCGATGGTGCAATGACAAAAATGTGCGCTGAGATAAAAGTGAAGTGAGTAGCCCGCGAAGGTAGTGCAGGGGCCGGCGAAGGCCCCTGCACGGCAAGAATAATTCTTACTGCTCGCTGGAAGGCGGGGGAGTTCCCGGCTTCGGCGCCGGCTTTTGGAACTTGCTTTCGTCCACCTTCACGTTGAGTTGTATGTCGGTATAGTGGATCGTGTGCGATTCAGACGGTTGCGCCTCGCGCACCGTGAACGGCAGGTTCAGCCCGCCCACGCTCTTGTAGTCCGAGTAGTCGGTCTCGGAAGGATAGTTCCCGAGCGGCGTCGTCACGGCAAATTGGTATCGCAGCAACAATCCGCTGTCGGCATCGAAATACAGCCGCTCGCGCGCGCCGCCTCCCGCGGGAATTCCCATCACGATGTACGTGCGACGGTCGCCCACGGACCCCACACTGACGAGCCGCAACTGCGAGTAGTGCTTCCGCACGTCCAGCAGGCGCAGCAAATCCGCGGCCCGTTTCTCTTGCTCGAGTTGAATTCCTTCGACGTCGTGCACTTGTCCCGCCGGATCCACTTGCCACGCGGCGTGGCCATCGAAGCCCGTCGTGATCGTCCCGTTCTTGGTCTGCAGCGAGACCCACTGCTTGTTCGGCGCCTCTCCCAGGGATTCGACCGTCATCGTCGTGCTGCCCTCGCCCTCCAGCGATCCCTTCGCGTCGACGCTGGTGAGCTTGTCGATCGCGGCCGCGCCTCCCAATGCCTGCGTGTACTTGTCCAGGATTTGATCCACGGTCGGATAGGCGGCCTGCGGCTGCCCCGGCGCATTCGCGCCGGGCGCCATCGGCATCGGGTGCTCGCCGCCCTCTTCACCCATTTGGTGCTCGTGTTCTTCGCCGCCGGCGCCGCCCATCATGCTCGCCATAGTCGGCCCCGCCCCAGGCTCGGGAATCACGGGCACCCCAGTCGGGTGAGGCGACCCCAGATGGCACGTGTAGCACGTCACTTCCGTTCGCCCGTTGAAGGTTGACTTGTTGATGGACAACTCCATCTGGATCATTTCGCGCGCGGTCTTCTTTTCGCGCTTGTCGTCATTCTGAAATGGATTCACGTGACAAAAACTGCACCGCACGCCGAGCGACGCCGACATAAATTGCATAGACGGCACCAGTTGGTCCGACGGAATGTCCGTGAGAACCGTGACGTTCATGAACGCCTGCTGCGCCGTCTTCACCCCGGGCGCTGCGTTTTGCGCGCCGGCCGGGCCGGGCGCCGGCGCAGGTGCGGGCGTTTGCTCCGCCGGAGCGCCGCCTTGCGAATTTCCACCTGCTTGCGCGCGGGAAACTTTCGGGGATGCGAACGCCGCCGCCAAACTCAGCGCCAGCACGACAGCCCACCACCCAGACGCACTCACATTCCGAATCTTCGCTCGTATCATCACAAAGCCCCCTCAGTCCAAAAGGCAATCCGGCAATGCGCCCATAAGAATGCGCCATTTCAAGTGCAGTTATCAACAGTGGAGCGCGCGGCCGGTCCTTCAACCCTTTCCTCGCGTACGCCCGGCCGGGTACTACAACCCCGGTACCGCTTGCGCTGGGGCTATCGCGCCATTGTCCGCAGCGGCTCCAGCCGCCAATATTCACGCAACGGGTTGGGGGCGACGCTGCGGGGACGACGGCCTTGAGCGATCTTGGTCGTAGGCGAGCTACCCAACCCGCCAGATGCCGCGTGCCGATATGCGGTTCCCCTTCCTATCGGCATGCGGTGATTCCAGTTTCTGCTTCCCTCTCGCGCCCCTTTCACCCGCTTCAGAAAACGTCGTCATTCCGAAAGATCACCTTTGCAACCGCAGTCTGATTTCAAATTGCAGTAGTCCCTGCGTAAAGAGGGGGCGCACTCCGCCTCCTATTTTTTCTGCCTTCGAATCGTCGCCAAGCTTGGTCGGGCCTTCTCAAAACAGGCTTCTCGATGGCCGGAATGGCCCTATATTATAAGAGCGCCAGCGGGGAGCCTTCGGTGGAGGCTTGAGTCGAAGGCATAGGGCGAGTCGCGATGAGACGCTTGTCGCGAATAATGCAAAATCCGCGAGGAGGATTCAACGATGAGCGGAGTGAGAGTGCTGGTTGGAACGCGGAAAGGCGCATTCATTCTCACGTCGGACGGGAAGCGCGAGAAGTGGGACCTGAGCGGGCCGCATTTTGCGGGCTGGGAGATTTACCACGTGAAAGGATCGCCGGCGGATCCCAACCGCTTGTACGCCTCGCAAACAAGCGGGTGGTTTGGGCAGGTCATTCAACGCTCCGATGACGGCGGCAAAACCTGGACGCAGCCGGGGACGCCTCCGGGAGAGCCGACCACCGGGCCCGGCGGAATGCCCAAAGGGGAGAGCAATAAGTTTGTGTACGATTCCTCGGCGAGCTCGGGCAAACCGCTCACGACGCATCAGTGGTACGACGGCTCCCAGCGCCCGTGGGAGTTCAAGCGCGTCTGGCACCTCGAACCTTCGCACCACGATGCAAACACGGTTTACGCCGGAGTGGAAGACGCCGCGTTGTTCCGCTCCACGGACGGCGGCAAGTCGTGGCATGAGCTGTCCGGCTTGCGCGGCCACGGCACCGGGCCTCAGTGGCAGCCCGGAGCGGGGGGAATGTGCCTGCACACGATTCTGATTGATCCCGGCAATCCGAATCGCATTTTCACCGCCATTTCAGCGGCGGGCGCGTTTCGCACGGACGACGGAGGCAAGACCTGGAAGCCCATCAATAAAGGCCTGCACTCGCAATACATTCCCGATCCGGCGGCGGAAGTGGGCCATTGCGTTCACCGCATTGCGCTTCACCGCTCGCGGCCAAACACATTATTCATGCAGAAGCATTGGGACGTCATGCGCAGCGACGATGCCGGCGACACATGGGATGAGGTCAGCGGCAATCTGCCTTCCGATTTTGGATTTGTGATTGACGTTCACGCGCACGAGCCGGAAACCATCTTCGTCGTGCCCATCAAGAGCGACGGAGAGCACTTTCCCCCGGATGGGAAGTTGCGCGTGTACCGCAGCCGCACCGGCGGAAACGAGTGGGAGGCGCTCACCAAAGGTCTGCCGCAACGCGATTGCTACGTCAACGTGCTCCGCGACGCCATGGCCGTGGACTCGCTGGATAAATGCGGCGTGTATTTCGGGACCACGGGCGGGCAGGTGTACGCCTCCGCCGACGCGGGAGATTCCTGGTCGCCGATTGTCCGCGACCTCCCGGCCGTGCTTTCGGTCGAGGTGCAATCGCTGCCATGATCCGGGTCGTTTTGCCGCCGCATTTAAGAGCGCTCGCGCACGTGGGAAGCGAAGTGCAGGTTGAGGTGGCGGGCCCCGTCACGCAGCGTTCCGTCCTGGACGCCATCGAAGCGCGCTACCCGATGCTGCAAGGAACGATCCGCGATCATGTGACGCAGCAGCGGCGGCCCTTCTTGCGGTTCTTTGTTTGTGGTGAGGACTGGTCCCACCAGTCCCCGGACTCGCCCATGCCCGATGCCGTGGTGAACGGCTCCGAGCCTGTCCTCATCGTAGGCGCAATCGCCGGCGGCTGAAGGTTTACGTGTACCGCCACCCTCTAGGGCGGCATCGGCCCTCAGGTTTTTAGGTTTGAATGTAGCGCCATGCTTCAGCGTGGCATCAGGCCTTCAGTTTGATCGCGCCTTAGGTCTAAATGTATCGCCGCCCTTGAGGGCGGTATCGCCCGGCCGGAAAATAAAACTACGATTCTCCCTCCATGACGCGTGAATTCAAACGCAAAAACATCCGGCTTTCGGCGGAGACCTATCGCGGAAGGAGACTCTATTTCCTCACCCTTTGCTTTGCGTCCCGCCGGCGCTTCGGAGCCAACCCTCGCGTCGCCTCCTGGCTCGTTGCAAATCTTAAGAAACACTCCGCCGCCTCGGGATTCTTCGTGCACGCGTACTGCGTCATGCCCGATCACGTGCATGCCTTGGTCTGCGCCGCTTCGGACGAGAGCAATTTGATGGCGTTTGTGGAATCCTTCAAACAGGCAACCGCAGTCGAGTTTGCGCGGCGAGGCCACCGCAGCCTCTGGCAATTCAAATATTACGATCGCATCCTGCGAGGCTCCGACTCGCCGGAGCGTGTTGCCTGGTACATTTGGTTGAATCCGGTACGCAACGGCCTCTGCCGCAAGCCGCAGGAATATCCGTTTCTGGGGACGTTCACGCAAGTCGGTGCAAAGCTCTTGAGCAGCGCCGCAGCACCCGAATGGATTCCCCCCTGGAAGACAATTTGAATGTGGGCAACGGGCGTAAGGGCCAATGGTTTAAATGTAGCGCCGCGCTTCAGCGCGGCGTCTTGCTTCACGACCGGCCGATGCCACCCTAAAGAGTGGCGCTACATTTAGACCTTAAGGCCGTGCCCCCCGCGCGCATTTCCCCGCCGCAAGGCATATAATCCGCCCAGCCGCCCGCAAGGAGACCCATGACGCCTCTATCCTTCGGCCACATCCTCCGGGACCTGTTTGTGTACGCCCTTTATCCGGGGATCGTGATGCTGGTTTTTCTGAGTCTGGTCGTGATGCTCGTGGTCACGATCTGGGGCGGCGATTGGCGGCACGGCGCGTGGCGTCGCGCCATCGGCGCTCTCCTGCCGCTGGTCGTGCTGGTCTTCGTGATCGCCGCGGACCCCGCGAAGAACCAATACTGGGCGGCGCGAATCTCCAGCATCCGCCTGCTATTTCAGTTCCTGATCGGCTTGGGCGTGGGCGTACTCTTCATGGAAATCGGCAAACAACTCCCGCGCAGCCGTTCCGTAGTCGCGAAATCAATCTTCGCCATGTTCGTCTCCGCGTCCTTCGCGTTCCTGACGTGGTCCGTCGTCCAAAGTATCCTGCCCCATCTGCATCTCCTTCTGCTGGGCTTCATCGTAGCCTGCATCCTCCACATCACCTTTCGCGGCCTAAGAGAAGACAAACCCAACAAACAGTCCGGCGTGACCGCGTTCTGAACTAGGATCCACCAACGCGAATTGAGTCATTCTGAGCGAAGAGGCGGCTCTTTCCTCCGCCCGACCGCGCCGCGCGGGCCAGCCGCCTCGAAGTCGAAGAATCCCTCTTTGTACGCTCATACTCGACGATGAAAAAGATGGCATCCCGCGGAAATACAAAAACAAAGAGGGTTTCTTCGTCTGCGCCCCGACCTGTCCGCGCAGCGCGGCCAGAAAAACCCAGAGTGTCGGGGTTCCGCTCAGAATGACTCATCTCACTCGCACGGTCGTAAGGTAATGACTACCCGGCGTTGTGCGTGGCAGAATTGCGCCCGTGGAAGATCGCGCCTATTACCTTTACATTTTGGCGGGCAAGTCGGCGGTGCTGTACACCGGCGTGACTCGCGACCTTGTGCGTCGGCTTGCGAAACATCGCGAGCGTAGCGTGCCAGGGTTCACGGCGCGGTACAACGTTACGCGGCTGGTGTACTACGAAATCTTTGGTAGCGCGGGCGCGGCGATAGCGCGGGAGAAGCAGATCAAGGGATGGTTGCGCGCAAAGAAGATCGCGCTAATTGAATCGAAAAATCCCGAATGGAAGGATTTGACCGCCGAGCTAATGTAAGCACGCCTGCCCAACGCACTTCGAGTCATCCTGCCTCCCCGCCTGAAGACGGAGCGAAGAGACGACCTGATCCACAGTATCTCTTTGTCCCGGCGACATTGTTGAGTCATTCTGAGCTGAGTCCCGACACTCCGGTCTCGCTGTCCGCGCCGCCCGGACAGGTCGGGACAAAGTCGAAGAATCCCTCTTTGCCCTTTCCTCTCCGCCGCGCCCTCTCACCCACCGGTCATCCCGACCAAGGCGCCTGCCCGCCGTAGCCTTGGCGGAGGCGGGAGGAATCCAGTGGTTCCCCGCGCAATCGCGTCATCCTGCCTGCCCCGGCCTGGTCGGGGAATCCCTCTTTGCTCCCGGACCCTCGCATCAAATACCCCCGCTCGCTTGCAGTGGTGGGCAAACGTGTTCAACTATCCTGAAATACGCGTTTGCGTAGTGGCCACGCACCCCGGCACTCCACCATCAACCCCGGCCTCTGGATGCGCGAAGACTGGGCTTGAATGTTGCCCCACGGTTTGACTTCGTAGATGAGCAGGCTCTCGACATCAACCAGGAGCTGCCGGGTCATCCGATAACCTGCCGGTATATCCCAATCCGCAACAATCACCCGATGCGACTTAATATCTAGCTCTCTCTCCAGGTCAGCCCAAAACTGCTTCTTTTCTCGCCACCGCTCACGCACGGTGCAGCCGTCGGCCTTGCCGATATAGAGAATCCTTGGCGCGCGTGGAGCAAGATAAGCATAAAGCGTCCGATTATAGGACCAATGAGGATCATCACCTTCGCACACAAAACACCAATTCAAGCCGACCTTAAGCATGGGAAACACCAGTACCCTTCTCTTAAAATTTGCGCCGTTGACATGTCGTCTTAACAACTGATTCAATTCCTAAGCAAATCAATGGACCTCCTTATAACCATTGTTACGCTCTTGGTTGCGATCTACGCGGTAATCCCACGCGAACGCCAGCTGGACTTGAGGCTTCGAATCAACCCGTTCGATCGCGTCTTGGTCTTGACGGGATCACTGGCCATTCTGTACCTCGAATTCTACGCGTTTTGTTCGTCGCGGGGCTGGGGTTTTCCCAGATCGTGGCCCACGGGCGTCACCCCGCGACACGCAATGTATCTGGTGATGCTTGGGGTTGCGATATTCTTGTGGGTGCGTATACGTTTCTCTCACTTAACTAGGGGAAAGATTCAGCAATTTCGAGAGCTCGTCGAGCAACTGTACTGGTCGGAGAGCTTCAGCGAGCTACTCACGCTCGTCCAAGAACACCTGAAAGAATTGTTCAGAATTCATGATTCGCATTTTTTCCTTATCAGGCTTCGCGGGCGTCTAGAGTCATTCTCAGGCCACCGGCTTGATCTAGGCGAGTTAGTAGAGCGATTCCAGAATGCGTCTGGCCAACCTCGCGACACCGCCGCGCCAAAAAAGACGAACCAACTCCTACATAGGCTTCGTAGCTTGGGTGTGTCGGTGGCGCGGCCGCTCGCTTCGACGGCGGCCAAGTTCCTGCCAGATGACACCAGAGCACAGGGGACCGCGAGGGATATCATTCGAGGGATTTTCTTGTCCCCCAGATTTGTGGCTGCACTTGTCAGGACCCGCCCATATCTAGGCCTGGAAATAATCCGGGAGGCAGCCCACTGCCAGGAGCGGTTCGAATTCGTTGACGTGTATCTCACCGAGTTGATGCGCGCCACTCAAAGCGCTCTATACGGAGAGTTACGTAACAATCAAAATTGCGATAAGTACCGCTACCACCTGTCGGGTTCCAACCGGCTGCTTTACTTCTTCTTGGCCGATATCAGAATCGCAAAGGATAACGGCATTTATAAACCCATCGGTGAGTTCGCAATCGCACACCTGCACGAAATTGGTAGAGACAACGAATCGGACCCTTACAACCTCGCCATGACTGACTTTGAAGAGGTAGGCGCGTGGCGCTCGCCCCTTTTCGCGGCCATTCGGTTCTTCGACATAATGGTCAAGGAAGGGCTGTTTCAAGGTATCGATTGGCACATGTGGCTCTACTACACGCCCCATTTCGTTGAGGGCATCGCGAGAAATTACCGCGTCGTGGACCCCGCCGCCGATCCCACCGCCGAATGGCCTATACGCTATAGCTTTCTCCTGTATCAAGTATTCTCAGCGATGCGTGATTGGGTCATGGGCCTGGAAGACGTTCCGCGGGGGCAAGCGAACGCAGCGCTACGTTCGACGCACACGGACCTCGAAAACGGCAACATTCCTAAAAGCAGTATTTTGGCGCTCGCGCAGTGCTCCCGTCATGTCCTTGAGTCGGACCAGATCGGTGATCGATTGAAGCAGTCCCTAATGGACATAGTTTTCGGCTTGTATTTCGATTTGAGAGCCGAGGCTGACTTTGAAGGATACGCCACAGTGCTTCGGAAGGCGCTTTCTGCGGGAGGGCTCTATCGACGTTGTCCCGATGCGAAGTACCACGACGCACTGGTCCGTGCTCTCGAGGCGGAGAAATCTGAATATTTTATCAAACACCCCCAAAACCACGTCGAAGAATTAGAAGCGTCACTGAGTTAGCAGCGGACATACCATGTCAGCCCTACTGGACGACATCATCAAAACAGCCATTGACGGCAATCAATCCTTGTCGATGCTTCTGCGGAAGTGCCTCGTGTTAGCGCACGAGCTAAGGGACGAACGACTCAAGGCCTGGGCGAATCAGGAACTAAACGGCTACTCGACAGCCGAGAATCTTCCCGAGTACAGAATTATGCGGGCCGACGCGCACGGTAATTTTTCCGGACCGTTCCAATCCGGAGCGCGGAATTGGCCGATCCCGCCTATCGCTTTAGACGAGAACCACCGGGCGTATGCAGAGGAAGTCTTCCTTATGCAGGCGGTGAGTGCTTACGAGGACGTGGCAACTCAGCCAGAGGGGACGATTCAGTTCCCTTGGCCAGGCAATCTGGTCGTCTACTACCAAAAGCGTTTCTTCGAAGGACGATTCGCGCTGATATCGGCGTGGCAGGAAGTTCCGAAGAATGCGCTCGTCGAGTTGCTGGATACAGTCCGAAATCGCACCCTCAACATGGCCCTAGAGATTAAAGACGAACTCGGAACATCTTACGCTGACCTCCGCAAGATTGAGCCGTCTGAAGCAGCCAAAATCCAGCACATAATTGTACAAAACATAAAAGGCGGCACGAACTACCTAGCATTCGGGCAAGCAAATCTAAACGCATCGACAAATACACAAACTGTTATCTCGGTTGGAGACAGACAGATGCTCGATTCGATCCTGGGTAAGTCAGGGCTAGATGAAACTGACTTAGAGAAGCTCAGTGAGGCCATCCACTCGGATGGCGATAAGAAACCAGGATCGAGAGTTGGTTCATGGATTAGAGACCATGCCCCAAAGATTGTCGCGGGTGGCGCGAAGATAGGCGTAAAGATCGGACAGGAACTTTTGACACAGTGGATAAAGCAGTTTTACGGTCTCCCTTGACGCGCCCACGCGGCATTTTGCGGGCGCTCCTCACCCCTGCATTCGAATTGTGAAAATCCCTTAGAATACTCACTTTAGACTTGACAATACAGTACCCATCGGCTATCCTGCTGCGTGTTGGTCGCCCCCAATCCCGACCTGATTCCCACTTCAATTTCTCGATCTCTGACTGTCCCTATGCGTGTTCATCCGTGTACATCTGTGGTTTCAAACTCCCTCCTCCACGCTCCCCGAAATTGCACCATTTTTGTGCACACCCCGAAAGTCATACACAGCAAAGGACTTTAAGTCCTTTAGATTCAGCACTTACAAGCAATTTATTATGTTGTTGAAAACAAATGACTTTAAACCATTTAGAATCAGCAGATCCACGATTTTTGCCCGTAACCCCTTTGGATTCAGCAGATACACAAAAACATGGGGGGGAGGGGGGGGGTACCTTCCGAGTTACCAATTCGCCGGGCCAACGAGCCGCTACGCCAACGGGAATCTCAATGGGTCTTCGTGGAAGGGAACGGTTTCTCGTCCATGAGCCAGCTTTGCCAGCTCTTTGGGAGATGCCGGATCACGGCTCTAAACGCCGGAATTCCCCAAAGCAAGCGGAAGGCAACCAACCCCAACACGATAAAGAAAATGAGGAGGGCGCGTCCAATGCCGTGTAGCATGATTTCTGAATCATATCACTCCCGGAGGGTCACGGGAGAAACCGATTCAAGCCACGCGACACGGGCCACGGGTCACCACTCCCGTGAGGCTTACCTTGACCCTTACGGGAGCCGTTTGTTAGCGTAGAAAATTCGACGCGCGTCTAACATGGCCACAATTCAAATCACGCTGCCTGACGGAGCCACTCGCGAAGTGCCGAGCGGCACCACCGCCGCGGAAGTCGCGCGGAACATTTCGCCGTCGCTCGCGAAGGAAGCGCTCGTCGCGCGCGCCGATGGCGAACTCGTTGACCTCTCGCGCCCGCTCGATCGCAACGTCAACCTCGCGATCCTCACGCGCAAAGACCCGGACGCCCTCCAGGTCTTTCGTCATTCCGCCGCGCATCTGATGGCCGCGGCCGTGCTCGAACTTTTTCCCGACGTGAAACTCGGCGTCGGCCCGCCCATTGACAACGGTTTCTTCTACGAATTTCTGCGCGAGCAGCCGTTCACGCCGGAAGATCTAGCGCGCATCGAAAAGAAGATGCACGAGCTCGCGGCGCAGGACATTCCCAACGAGCGGAAACTTTTGCCCAAAGCCGAAGCACTCGCGCTCTACCGCAAGTGGGACCAGGCGTTCAAGTGCGAGTTAATCGAAGAGAAGGCCGTGGAGCCGATGGTCTCGTTCTACACCACTGGGAAATTCATCGATTTTTGCCGCGGCCCGCACATTCCTTCCACCGGACGCATCCGCGCCTTCAAATTGACCAGCGTCTCCGGAGCCTACTGGAAGGGCCAGGAAGGCAATCCGCAGCTCCAGCGGATTTATGCGATTTGCTTCTACACGCAGCAGGAGTTGGACGAATACCTGAATCGCCTGGAAGAAGCGAAGAAGCGCGATCATCGCAAGCTCGGCCAGGAACTCGACCTCTTCAGCATTCAGGACGAGGCCGGGCCCGGCCTGATTTTCTGGCATCCGAAGGGCGCCCTCATTCGGAAAATCATGGAAGACTGGCTGCGCACAGAACTGTTGCGCCGCGGCTACCAGCTCGTCTTCACGCCGCACGTCATGCGCCTGGAATTGTGGAAGACCAGCGGCCACACGAATTTCTACAGCGAGAACATGTTCGCGCCGATCGAAGTCGAGAAGGACGATTACCAGCTCAAGCCGATGAATTGTCCCGGCCACATTCTGATTTACAAATCGCGGCTGCGCAGCTATCGCGATCTGCCGTATCGCCTAGCCGAACTGGGCACGGTCTATCGCTACGAGCGCTCGGGTGTGTTGCACGGCCTGTTGCGAGTGCGCGGCTTCACGCAGGACGACGCGCACATCTTCTGCACGCCCGAGCAGATCGAGAGCGAGGTCGCGGATTGCGTGGAGTTCGCGTTCGCCGTGATGAAGACATTCGGCTTCGAGAAATACGTCGTCGAGCTTTCCGATTGGGATGCGGCGCATCCGGAAAATTACGCCGGCACGCCGGAAGAGTGGAAGCGCTCGACCGCAGCCCTCAAAACCACGCTGGAGCAGATGAAGGTTCCCTACACCCACATGGAGGGTGAAGCGGCGTTTTACGGCCCGAAGATTGACGTCAAGTTGGTGGACGCGATCGGCCGGCCGTGGCAATTGACCACCGTGCAGTTCGATTTCAATCTGCCGCGGCGTTTCGGCCTCGAGTACGTCGGCGAAGACGGCAATCGCCACCAGCCGCTGATGGTGCATCGCGCGCTGTGGGGCGCGGTCGAGCGGTTCTTCGGCATCTTGATCGAGCATTACGCGGGCGCGTTTCCGCTGTGGCTCGCGCCGGTGCAGGTCGAAGTGTTGCCGGTCAGCGGAAAGTTTAGCGAGTACGCGAAGAGCGTGACGGACGCGCTCGCCGCGGCGGGTTTCCGCGCGCATCTCGACGATCGCAACGAAAAACTACAGGCGAAAATCCGCGATGCGGAGATGCAGAAAATTCCCTACATGACGATCATCGGCGGAAAAGAAGCGGAAGCGAACTCCGTCTCCGTGCGCCACCACGGGAAAGGCGATCTCGGCCCGCGGCCGCTCGCGCAATTTATCTTGGATTTGCAGGCCGAATCGGCCGGCAGCTGAAAGATTTAGCGTTCCATTGCCGCGGCGCGCCTGCTTACCGGCAGGCAGCCAAGTACGATTTGCGCAGCCACCACGCGCTCAGCGCGAATCCGGCGAGCTCAAGCGCGGCAATCCCCCAGAGCATTCCGTGTGGGACTTGCCCCTTCGCCAGCAGCACCCACCAGCGGTCGAAGCCCTGGCCGATTGGCGCGGGGGCGCTCGATGTCGCGTAGCGCCAAATTTCTCTGGCCTGCGCTCCGATCGGCTCAAAGTTCATCCGGTAGTTGAACGACGCGTCGTAGTACGCGCCGTTCGCCTCCACTTGAATGAAGCTCGTCGCCAGTCCGATCGCTTGCACGAGAAATCCCACGGCGAAGAGCGCCCCGGCGACGACGCGTGTTCGCCCTGTC
Organism: Terriglobia bacterium; assembly: GCA_963819015.1. Lineage (GTDB taxonomy): Bacteria > Acidobacteriota > Terriglobia > Acidiferrales > UBA7541 > DASPOJ01. The sequence continues at coordinate 512,487 of CAWFUN010000001.1, read as the reverse complement.
GCGCCGACGAGCGCCGGGCCCAATCCCACGCAGAGCAGCGCGAGCCCCGGAACCAGGTAGCGCGGGCCGTAGCAGTAGCCGCCCTCCCACTGCGTGTACGTCGCGAAGAAGAGCAAGTAGGCCAGTGGCGCGCCGCATGCGACCACCGCGAGCGCCCGATCGCGTCGCCAGAGACGGCGCAGCCCCCAAATCGCAAGCAGAATCGGCGGCGCAAACACAAAGACCGACTTGCCGGGAGACAACAGGAAGCCGTAGAGTCCCGTCGCGAGCGGAGTGTGAAATGAGTTCAGCGCTTTCCCTGCCTCGGCCGCCGAGGGATAGCCGAAGTTGAACGGATCACCGAACAGGAAATCGTTGCGCCACAAATACATCGCGCCCGCGAAGCCCACGATGGCGGCGAACACGACGGCAGGGGCAACGGCGCGCTTGCCGTCGCGAAGCAAGAGCGCAGCAAGAAAAACCAGAGCCGCGATGACGTGGGTTGGGCGCACCCAAACGGCTGCGGCGAGCAGCGCGCCCGCCGCGATCGCGCGCGCCGTGGAACTCGCAGCCCGCGGCGAGCCCGAAAACAAGACGGCGGCTGCGGCAAGAAGCAGCGCGGCGCCCAGCGGCTCGGAGAAGAACCAGCCGGAATATGCGCCGACTGGCGTTGCCAGGGCGAGCATCCCGGCGGCAGCGAGCGACGTCTTCGTCGGTATGCCGAGCTGCAGGAAAAGCAGAAGCGCAAGCGCCACCGCCGCGGCAGAAAACGCCGCACTGCTGCCCACGAGGAAGAAATCGCTCAACAAATCCTGTGCGCCCGGCGGGACGCTGTGCCAGCGCGCGACCCAACGACCCAGCGCGAGCCACGGAAGCGCCGCCACCGATTGCCCGGGCGCATAGGGGGTTTGCGGGCGGCCAAAGCGATCGGCGATGCCGTAGAACAAGTGGGCCTGCACGGCTTGCGGCACGGCCGTATTCCCGTGGAGGTAGAGACTTTCGGTCTCGAAGTCGGCAGAAACTTCATCAATCGTGCGAACGCGGCCCGTCGAGGTAAGCAGGTAGAGAAAATTGAGGAACAGGAAGACTGCGAGCACCAGAGTCCATTGGACGCTGCGTCCGGTTGCGGCTGGATCTATCTGCGAGTCTTCAGTCATCGCGTCGCGGAAAGCTGCTCCAAGGAATTAGACCACAGGGAAAGCGGTGCGCGGGCACGGCTCTAGCGTGCCCTGCTTAAAGAGACATCGCGCTCGCCGGCCTCTTTCCAGCGGTATTGCGGGAGTTGGGGGGCGGCTGCGCGCCCCGCGGGAGGCATGTTATACTTAGCGACCCGCTTCCGCTTCTGGCTTGCGCTATTGCGGCGCGGATGGTTTAGGATTGGAAAGCCGCGCCGGACGAAGTCCGGGCGGGAGGTGAATTTATCGCCGAGCGTAGTTTTCGGGCAAACGACCGTACCCGGGTAAATGAGAGGATTTGGGCGCGAGAGATTCGCGTCGTGGATGAGGACGGCGGGCAGTTGGGCGTCATGCCGCCGCCGGAAGCGCTAAAGCTGGCGCGCGAACGGGGATTGGACCTTGTGGAGATCTCGCCCACAGCCGACCCACCGGTCTGCAAGATCACAGACTACGGACGCTTCCTCTACCAGACGAACAAGAAAGCACACGAACAGCGGCGGCACCAAAAAGGGTCGCAACTGAAGGAAGTGAAGTTCCGGCCGGCGACGGCGGAGCACGATTACCAGGTGCGGAAAAATCAAATCATCCGATTTCTGGGTGAAGGGCACCGCGTGAAAGCGATGATCTTCCACCGCGGGCGCGAGATGGCGCACCAGGAAGTGGGTCGGGCCAAGATGAACCGGTTGCTGCTCGAGATCGCCGATCATGCGCTGGTGGAGATCGGGCCGCGGATGGAAGCAAACATTCTCATGGCGCTGCTTGCGCCGAAAAAAGGCCCCGGCCGAACGCAAGCGCCTGCGGTGGCCTCGGGACAATCCTGAGGCGGCGTGGCCCGACGCAGTCCGGCCGCGCAGCGATTCGAGCGAGAAGGGGTTTAGGCACATGGCCAAGAAACAAAAACTTAAGACGCACCGCGGCGCGGCGAAGCGATTCAAGATCACTTCCACCGGCAAAGTGTTGCGCATGCATTCGGGCAAGCGGCACATCTTGGGAACCAAGCCGGCCAATCGCATGCGCCGCCTGAAGAAGATGGCGGCGGTGAGTCCGGCCGACGCGCCGAAAGTGCATCGGATGCTGCCGTATGCCTGAGGGCAACGGCTGATACGATTTTTTTGCTGTGCCAGGCAGCGCGTAACCCACCACGACGGGCCTGCCGGCCAGCGGCTCCAACCCATGCGCGAAAAGTGCGCGGGCCGGGGCAAAGGGCAACCAGGGAAGTTCGGGTTGCATTCTCAACACGCCGTGGAGACGCCACCGAAGCCGGGGGGCGTTGGCCGGGCCCGCGGGCCGGCCAGCGCAAGTGCTTCGTGCGCGCGCTCCTCGCAAAAGAGGGAATTATGGCTCGAGTAAAACGCGGAACGAAACGCCGTGCGCGCAGAAAGAAATATTTAAAGCGCACGAAGGGGTTTTTCCTTACCAAATCGAAGCTGTTCCAATCGGCGCAGGAGGCGGCGAATCGCGCCGACCGCTTCGCCTACCGCGACCGCCGGAACAAGAAGCGGCAATTCCGAAGGCTGTGGATCCAGCGCGTCGGCGCCGGGGCGCGGGCGAACGGATTGTCGTATAGCCAACTCATGCATGGATTGAAAGCGGCCGGCGTGGCGATTGACCGCAAAATGTTGGCCGATCTCGCCGTGAAGGATGCGGCGGCGTTTGCGGAACTCGCCGCGCAGGCCAAGCAGCATCTGACCGCGCCCGCAAAGGCGTAACGCCCTTTCTATGCCGAACGACCCCACGGCGAAAACGCTTGCGGAACTGGGCGTCGCGGACGCCGCGGGCGTGGCACGCTTGTTCGCGGCTCTCAAAGAGCAATTCGTCAACGAGACGGCGGCGGTGCCCGACGCGGCGCGCTGGGAAGAAGTGCGCAACGCCTGGGTGGGCCGCAAAGCCGGTGCGATTACGCGCACCACCGAGAACTGGCTGAAGCCGGCCCCTCCCGAGCTAAAGCGCGCGGTCGGACAAGCCCTCAACGAACTGAAAGCTCACATCGAACGATCCCTGGAAACGGTCCGGCTGCGAGTCGAAGCCGCGGCCGAAGCTGCAGCGGCTGCGCGGGAACAGATTGATCTTTCCTTGCCGGGAGTGGTGCGGCCGGTCGGATCGCGGCACCCTTTGCAGCAAACGTTCGAGGAGATCGAGCGGATTTTTCTTTCGCTCGGCTACACGGTAGTCGAAGGGCCGGAAATCGAGACGCCTTACTACAATTTTGAGGCGCTCAATATTCCCGAGCACCATCCCGCGCGCGACACGATGGACACCTTCTACATCGAGCCGCCGGTCGGCGCGCCCGCGGGAGCCGCAGCGCGCCTGTTGCGCACGCACACCTCGCCAATGCAGATCCGCACCATGGAAAAGCAGGCTCCTCCAGTGCGAATCATCGTGCCGGGAAAAGTCTATCGTCGCGACAACCCGGATTCCACACACAGCTACATGTTCCACCAAATCGAAGGCCTCGCGGTGGACACGGACATCACGTTCTGCGATTTCCGGGGAACCGTCGAACATTTCGTGCGCGAATTTCTCGGGCCCAAGGCGAAAACGCGGCTCCGGCCGAGCTATTTTCCGTTCACCGAGCCGTCGGTGGAAGTGGACGCGAGCTGCCACGTGTGCGGCGGATCGGGCTGCCGCGTGTGCAAGTTTTCAGGCTGGATCGAACTGTTCGGCGCGGGGATGGTGGACCCCGCGGTGTACGGCTTCGTGAACTACGACGCCGCGCGGCTCTCCGGGTTCGCATTCGGGATGGGTGTCGAGCGGCTGACGATGCTGCGCTACGGCCTCGATGACCTGCAGCTTTTTTTTCAGAACGACGTGCGCTTTTTGCGGCAATTCTCATGAAAGTTCTCTACGAGTGGCTCAAAGAGTTTGTGCCCTTCACGGCGGCGCCCGAGGAATTGCGCGAGCGGCTTTCGCTTTCGGGCACGGCCGTGGATGCGATCGAGCAAAACGCGGCCGGGGCGGTGCTGGACGTCGAAGTGACGGCGAATCGCGGCGATTGTCTCGGCCACTACGGACTGGCGCGGGAAGTCTCCACCGTGTTCCGGCAGGCGCTGCGGAGCGTTGCGCCGAAGTTGAAGGAAACAGCCGAAAAGGCTTCTTCGGCCGTGCGCGTGGAGATCGAGTGCCCGGAACTTTGCGGGCGATACACCGCGCGGGTGCTGCGCGGCGTGAAGATCGGCCCTTCGCCCGCGTGGGTGCGGCAGCGGCTCGAAGCGATGGGGCAAGCTTCGATCAACAATGTCGTGGACGCGACGAACCTCGTCATGTTCGAGTTGGGCCATCCGCTGCACGCGTTCGACCTGGACACCATCGCGGAGCGGAAAATGATCGTGCGCCGGGCGCGAGCGGGAGAGAAGCTGCGCACGCTCGACGGCCAGGAACGCACACTCACTCCGGACATGTGCCTGAACGCTGACGCGAAAAGAGCTGTGGGGATAGGCGGGGTGATGGGTGGCGCGGAGACGGAGATATCCGCGGGCACGCGGGCGCTGCTTCTGGAATGCGCCATGTTCGACGCGATCTCGGTGCGGCAAACGTCGAAGGCCCTCGGGTTGCGGACCGAAGCATCGCACCGCTTCGAGCGCGGCGCCGACCCCGAGATGGCCGAACTCGCCTCGCGGCGCTGCGCGGAACTGATTCAACAGATCGCAGGCGGAGACGTGCTGCAGGGCGTGGTGGACATCTATCCGGGCCGCGCTGAGACGCCGCGCATCGAGCTGACGCGAAATGAATTGTTGCGCGTGCTCGGCGCGGACGTGCCGGACCGTGAAGTCGAAGCAATCCTGAAATCGCTGGGGTTTGCACCCGTGCGAACGGATGCGACGCGAGGAAGCTCGGGCTCTCTGATGGCAGCATGGGAGTGCCGCCGGCCGTCCTGGCGGGCGGACGTGTCGCGCGGAATCGATCTCATTGAAGAGGTAGCGCGCCACTTCGGACTTGAAAAGTTCCCTCCCCGGCTCCCACCCGCCAAACGGCCAGCCGCCCAGCGCACGCACGCCGAGGCGGAAGAGCGGCTGCGCGAATTGCTGGCGGGCCTGGGCTATCGCGAAATTATCAGCATCACCCATGTGGACGCAGATCGCGACGCGCTGTTTCGCGCGGAGGGCGTGACGCCGGTTCGCATCGGGAATCCCATCGCGGAGGACGCGCCGCTGCTCCGGTCGAATGGCGCCGTCAGCATGGCCGCGACGCTCGAATGGAACTTGAACCACAGCCAGCGCAACCTTCGGCTGTTCGAGATCGGCCGGCGTTACGCGTGGGCGGGGAAAGAAACCGTTGAGGCGCGCGTGTTGACGATCGGAGCGTCCGGCTTCGCGCGAGAACAAGGCGTTGCGGAATCCGCGCGCACGTACGGCTTTGAAGATCTGAAAGGCGACCTCGATCAATTGAAGATTCTCGCCGGGAAGTTGCGCTGGTCGAACGGCGGGCCAGCATGGCTGCAGCCAGCGCGGGCGGCGTCGCTCGCTCTGGCGGACGGAACCTCCCTTGGCGCCGCGGGTTTGCTGGCTCGGCGCGTAGCCGAGCGATTCAAGCTGCGGCAGGACGCCTATCTCGCCGAGATCGAGCTCGATCCGCTCTATGCGGCGTACGGCGCGCGGCGCGCAAATCCGCAGTATCAGCCGGTGCCTCGGTTCCCCGCGGTCGAACGTGACTTTTCGCTGTTTCTGCCCGACAGCGTCACGTTCGCGCAGGTCGCGCAAGCCATTCAATCGCTCGGCATCGCGGAAGTGGCCGACATCGAAGCCATCGATCTATTTCGCGGCAAGGGCGTGCCCGACGGAGAGCATTCGCTCCTGGTCCGCGTGACGCTTCAGAGTTACTCCGCCACACTGACGGACGCGCAACTCACCGGCGCGAGGAGCCGCATCGCTGGCGCGCTCGAGTCGCTAGGCGGGCGGCTGCGCACGTCCTGAGGCGAGTCCCCCAGCGCCAAGCTTTTTTGTTGTTTCGCAAACATTCCAGCCGGAGAATAGCTCCGCCCTTAGAGGAGCGCCGCCCGTGAGCCATCGCGTGAAAGTGGAAATCTACGACCAGCCTTACACGATCAGCGGAGAACTCGATCCGGAGTACGTGACGCAACTCGCGCGCCTGGTGGACGAAAAAATGCGGGGAATTGCGCGCGATTCGGGAACAGTGGATTCGGTGCGAGTCGCCGTGCTCGCGGCGCTGGCGATCGCGGACGAGTTGGAATCGCTGCGCCAGGAGCACGCGCGGCGCGACACCTCCGTTCGCGAGCGGGCCGAGCGCTGCCTGACATTGGTCGAACGCGCCCTGCGCCAATCGGCGTAGAGGCAGTACCACTCGCGCAAAAAGCCTGCAACGCCGCCGTGTCCGCCGCCATCTAGTGTAGAATACGTACTTCCCATGGCGCCCTGCGACAACTCGCTTTCGGAGCTTCGCACACGCCTGCTGACGGGCGCGGCGCTGGTGGCACTGTTCTGCCTCTTGGCGGCGGGCGGAGTCTATCACCACCACGAGCCGGGCACGGAAGCCGCCTGCCCCGTATGCCAGGTTGCGCATATGCCGGTGACGGCGCCGGTTGCGCCGCCCGTGCTGGTTGGTCTGTGCGCGATTGCACTGCGCGCGCCGCAAAGCGGAACGATCCTCTATTCGGCTCCCGAACTTCCGCGCGCTTCCTCTCGGGCCCCTCCCAGCCAGGCTTAATTGCCAATCCCCTGACTTTCTTCTCTTTGCGGACTGGCTCCGCGCTCCGGCCGGTCTGCTCCCTAACTTGGCCTTTTCCCCACGCGCATTGAGATGCGCGCTGGCTTTGCACACAAGGAGATGCCACATGAATTCAGCTTTTCTCAGTCCTTTTCGTTATTGCAACTTTCGCTTTGGCAGGGCCCGAGGCTGCGAATCTGCGCTGCCGCGACTGGCTCTGGGCATCCTTTTGCTTGTCGGCTCACTGTTCACCTTTCGTCCCTGTGCGTCCGGCCAGTCTCTCGGCACTGCCGGAACCATCGGTGGAAAAGTCACCGATCCAAGCGGCGCCGCTATCGCTGGCGCACGTGTAAGTCTGTACAACGATTTGACCTTATATCGCCGGGAGGTCGTGACCTCGGCTTCCGGTGAGTTTAAGTTCACGAACATTCCCCCGAATATCTACCACTTCGAGGTCGATGCTGCCGGCTTCCAACATTATCATCAAGATTTAGACGTTCGGAGCACTGTACCCGTGGACCTGGAAATCAGGCTGGCCATTCCGGGGCAGTACGCCTCGCTCACGGTTGTTGGTGAAAAGCCGCTGGTTGAAACCAATCCTACGGCGTCGTCAATTGTCGATAACACGCTGTTTTCAAAGATGCCAACGCCATCGGTCGCATCTGGCCTCAGCGACGTCATCACGCTTGCTTCTCCCGCCGTGGTGGCGGATTCGGATGGCTTCTTCCACTCTCTCGGCGATCACGCCCAAATGAGTCTTTCCGTCGACGGCCAACCGATCACGGACCAGCAAGGCAACCTCTTCTCCACGCAGATTCCGCTGAACGCGATTCAGTCCGTGGAAGCGGTTTATGGAGGAACCCCTGCCGAGTACGGTGATAAGACCTCGCTGGTCGTTACCACCGTAACCCGGTCGGGGCTTGGACAGCCGACGCGCGGCAGTTTTTCGACCGGGTACGGCTCTTTCGGGACTGACAATCTGAAAGGCGACATCGGGTTCGGCGGCAGCAAATGGGGTCAGTTCTTCGCGGTGAATGCCACCCGCTCAGGCCGTTTCCTGGATACCGCCGAGTGGGTACCAATGCACGATATAGGCAACAATGAGACCGTGTTTTCCCGGAGCGATTACCAGCTAAACTCCGCGAATACATTCCACCTCGACATCATGGGGGCAAGAAACTGGTTTCAGATTCCTAACACCTATGATGGGCTGGTTTCCGGGCAGGATCAGAGGCAACAGGTGCGGTCCTACAACATCGCCCCAGGCTGGGTTGGTGCCTTGGGGCCCAATACACTCTTGAGTGTGAACGCGTTCGTGCGTCATGACGAGGTCAATTACTACCCGACGAACCAAAATCAAATGCTTTCATTCGCGGACACACCCGCCACATTGGCGCAATACAGGACGCTGACCAACCTGGGTCTGAAGGCGGATCTCAGTTATGCTCATGGGCGGCACAACGTCAAGATCGGCGCGCAGTTTACCCACACCCTGCTGTTGGAGCGCTTCAGCCTAGGACTGACCGACCCGACGTTCAATCCAGTTTGCTACACTGACGCGCAGCTCACTGACCCGGTCATCGATCAGCCCAATCTTACTCAGACGAGCCAGTGCACGGGGGCTGGGTTTTTCCCGAATACCACGGATAACGGCTTCAAGCCCGGCCTCGTTGCGTACGACCTGACGCGTGGAGGAACTTTATTTCACTTTAACGGCCACGCGGATATCAGGGAGGAGGCTTTTTACGCCCAGGATGCCATTACTCTTGGCAATTGGCTTCTGAACGTCGGATTACGGATCGATAACTATACCGGTATCAGCCGCGGGTGGCAACCCGATCCTCGTCTGGGTCTGTCCTATCACGTTGCTCGCACAGGCACCGTATTCCGGGTGGCTTATTCGCACACCTACGAGACCCCGCTAAACGAGAACTTGGTGCTGTCGAGCGAGACGGGCGCCGGCGGCTTGGCGACAAATGTGTTCGGCGGGTATGCGAGCGTGCCGCTTAAACCGGGAATTCGCAACATGTACAACGCCGGCCTGGAACAGGCTATAGGCTCGCATTGGGTGCTGGATGCCGACTACTTCTGGAAGTACACTCGCAACGCGTTCGACCTGGACAATATCTTTACCACTGCGATTTTCTTTCCGATCGAGTGGGACCATTCCAAGATGGACGGTTTCTCCTCGCGGCTGTCCCTTCGCCAGTGGAAGGGCCTGTCCGCCTACCTTAATCTGGGGCATACGCGAGCCCGCGTGTTCGGCCCGGAGAACGGCGGTTTGATCTTCCAAGCTCCCATAAACGTCAGCGTCCTGCGGATCGACCACGACCAAAACTTCCAGAGCACAACTTACATTCAGTATCAGATGAAAAAGAATGTGCCGTGGGTGGCGTTTACTTGGCGCTATGACAGCGGCATCGTGGCGGGCGCAGTTCCGGATCTAGCGAGCGTGCTGGGGCTGACCGCCGACCAGCAAGCGCAGATTGGGTTTTATTGCGGCAATCAGGTCGCGACGCCTTTTATTCCGATCAAGACTTGCACTTCTTCGAACTGGGGGACAAAACTGGTAAGTATCCCCCCAGCCGGCACGGAAAATGACGACACGAATCCCCCGCGTGTCCGAGGACGCAACCTGTTCAACGTCGGGGTCGGGACCGACAATCTTTTCCACACGGATCGGGTGCGTTGGACCTTGCGGTTTGAGGCTCTGAACATTACCAACAAAGAGGCGCTCTTCAACTTCCTTTCGACTTGCTCGGGGACGCATTTCGTTGCGCCGCGCACGTACCGGGCGGAGTTGGGTATCGCCTTCTGATACCTTCCTTTCCGAGGTCAGGTGATTATTCCCACTCAGATAGAACCATGGTTGGCACGCTGCTGGAAAGCCTCAGCCCCTACGGAACGAACCCAGAGTGAACGGAGGTGGATCTCGTGTCCTTGGTGGGGGCGAACAACGCTCCGGTAAACGGCGATCGCGGACGGGCTGGAATCGCTGCGACAGGAACTCGCGCGGCGCGACACTTCCGTTCGCGAGCGGGCCGAGCGCTGCCTGACATTGGTCGAACGCGCCCTGCGCCAATCGGCGTAGAGGCAGTGCCTCTCGCGCAAAAAGCCTGCAACGCCGCCGTGCCCGCCGTCATCTAGTATAGAATACGTACTTCCAATGGCGCCCCGCGACAACTCGCTTTCGAAGCTTCGCACCCGCTTGCTGACTGGCGCGGCACTCGTGGCGCTGTTCTCCCTCCTGGCGGCGGGCGGAGTCTGGCACTACGACGCACCGGGAGCGGAGGCTGCTTGCCCCGTGTGCCAGGTTGCGCATATGCCGGTGACCGCGCCGGTTGCGCCGCCCGCCCCGATCTCTCTTTGTGCGATTGCTATGCGCGCGCCGCTAAGCGGCACGATTCTCTATTCCTCTGCTGAACTTGCACGCGCGTCCTCGCGAGCCCCTCCCAGCCAAGCTTAATTCCCTGAGTTCTTTCTCTTTGCGGGCAGGAACCGCGCTCCAGCCGGGCTGCTCCCTAACTTGGCCTTTTTCCCGCGCGCATTGGGATGCGCGCCGGCTTTGCACACAAGGAGACGCAATGCAGAAAAGATTATTTCGTTGGGCATTTATTGCAGCGATGGCGGTGTTTTTCACCGCGCCACAGCTGTTCGCGCAGTCGACCAGTAGCTCAACCTCTGTATCAGGGACGGTGACCGATCCATCGAACGCCCTGATCTCAGGCGCAACCGTGGAAATCCACAATCCCGTGAGCGGTTACGACCGAACCACGCGGACGGATTCCGCGGGCGCTTTCAGTTTTCCAAACGTTCCCTTCAACCCATATCACTTGACGGTGACGGCAAACGGGTTTGCGTCGTTCGTGCAGGATGTTGACGTCCGCTCGAGCTTGCCGATCTCGCTGAAAGTTGGCTTGCAGATCGCAGGCGCATCGGAACAGGTCAGCGTCAGGACGGATGCGGGCGACCTGCTGGAAACCGATTCCACGGCGCATACGGATGTGGACCGCGGCCTGTTCGACAAACTTCCCCTGGAAAGCCAATCCTCTTCTTTAAGTTCGCTGGTCACGCTTTCCACTCCGGGAATCGCGGCGGACTCGAACGGCCTCTTTCACGGGATGGGTGATCATGCGGAGAACTCCTTCACGGTTGACAACCAGCCCATCACGGACCAGCAAAGCAAAATCTTCTCAAACCAGATTCCACTGGATGCGGTTCAATCCCTGGAGGTGATTCCCGGTGCTCCTCCGGCGGAATTTGGGGACAAGACGAGCGTGATTATCGTCGCGACGACGAGATCGGGTCTCGGCGCCACGCAGCCGACAGGAAATGTCGTCGCGTCATACAGCACCTTTGGGACGCCGTCGCTAGATTTCAATCTGTCGACGGGAGGCCCCAAATGGGGCAATTTTGTCGCCGCAAGCGGCCTCTATTCCAGGCGGTTTCTCGACCCGCCGGAATTCGAGGTGATGCACGACCACGGCCACGAGGAGAACGTTTTTGACCGGATTGATTTCAAACCGACCGCGGCAGACACGCTTCAATTGAATCTCGAATACACGCACTCCTGGTTCCAGAATCCGAATACGTACGACAACCTGAACATCGATGCGACCGATCCGTTCGGCAACCCGGTCGGGCCAACCGATCAGCGCTCGGTCATCACGACGTTCAACGTCGCGCCCACGTGGACACATCTGATCGGCACGACGGTGATAGTTACGCTCAGCGGTTTCGTTCGCCAGGACCACTATAACTACGACCCGAGCGCTAATCCGTTCTCCGACTTCGGCCCTTTGCAGAGCGAAACGATTGGCCAGAACCGCACTCTCAAGAATGCCGGCTTCCGCGCCGAATTTTCCTACGTGAGAGGCGTCAACAACGTAAAGGGCGGCATGGTCTACCAGCAGACCTATCTCACGGAAAACGACCGGCTAGGAATCGTCGATCCTGGGGTCGATGTGACCGACTCGATCGCCGCGTGTTACGACCTGGCCGAGCCGCTGACGGCTTCGGAAGCGACGACGGATGGCTGCCCGAATCCGAGCAGCTACAATGGGACCTACCAGCACGTGCCGGAATATCTCTTTCATGGCCACACGGACGTGAAAGAGCTCGCCTTGTACCTGGAGGATACAATCACGGTTGGAAACTGGTCGTTCAACCTCGGCGTCCGGGGCGATGCGTATAACGGGCTGGTCGTGAAGGATCTTCTGGAGCCCCGCGACGGCGTTGCTTACAAGATCTCAAAGACCAATACGATTCTTCGCCTGTCGTACGCGCGAACGATGGAGACTCCCTTCAACGAGAACCTCATCGTTGCGAATTCGGGTTGCAATGACCCGGTGATTTCCTTTCTGGTGCCTTGCGTTCCCGCCCCACTCACTCCCGGCACGCGAAATGAGTTCCACGCGGGGTTGCAGCAGGCCTTCGGACGATACTTCGTCTTGGATGGGGAGTACGTCTGGAAGTACACGCGCGAAGGATACGACTTTAGCATCCTGGGAAACACGCCGATCACGTTTCCGGTGGAATGGACCAAGTCGAAGATCCCGGGTTTCACGGTGCGGGGAACCGTGCCGACAGTCCATGGTTTTTCGGCGTTCGTCGTGATGTCCCACGTAAACGCGCGGTTCTTCCCGCCGCAGATTGGGGGGTTGGGCGTCACCGTGGGGCAGTCCGGCGGCGTGTTCCGGATCGACCACGACGAAGTTTTCAATGAAACGACGCACCTCCAGTATCAGCCGTGGAAAAACGGGCCGTGGTTTGGCTTCAACTGGCGTTACGACAGCGGGCTAGTGGCGGGCCAGGCTCCTTGCTTCGGGGGCAACTGCGCCCAATCCACGACGCTCGGCGGCCAGCCGGCGATCCTCATGGAAACAACAAGCGGGGTCCCCTTTACCGCGGATCAAGAATTCGAGGCGGGATTCACTTGCAATGGCGTGGGGGCTGCGCCACCCAGCGCTACGCACCCTTCAGGCATTTCGCTCCCTTTGGCGTGCCTGGCGTCGCACTTTGGGTCCACACTGATCTCCGTGCCGGCGGCAGGGACCGAAAACGACGACCACAACCCTCCGCGCATCGCCCCGCGGAGCCTGTTTGATTTGGCGATCGGGGACGACAATTTGTTCCACGGCGATCACAAGCGATGGAGCTTGCAATTGACGGTGGTCAACCTGACGAACAAGGTGGCACTTTACAACTTCCTGTCCACATTTAGCGGGACGCACTACGTCACGCCGCGAACTGCGACGCTGGAGCTCGGGTTCCACTTCTAACGTCCGGTTGAGAGGTCCTACCCGGTGTCACTCCGCGCCTGCTTGCTGCCGGCAGGCAGGCGCGGCGAGATTTCTGGCCTCCCCGTGCCCTCTCGTCGCCGAGACGGGATAAGATGGGTGTGGCGCGCCCGTGCCGGGCGGCGGGCATCGGTCTGCGGGCAGACTGCATCCATAGCCAAATCCGGACTCATCGAAGAAGAACGTAAGGAACATGCGGATACTCTTCATTGGAGATATTGTTGGTTCGCCCGGGCGGCGAATTGTGGCGGACCGGCTTGCGGACATTGTGTCGCAAGAGGGGATCGATCTCGTTCTCGCGAATGGAGAGAATGCCGCCGCGGGTTTCGGTATCACACCCCGGTTGGCCGAGGAGTTGTTTGCGGCCGGGATCGAAGTGCTCACCGGGGGCAATCACATCTGGGATCGTAAAGAGTTGCTCGAGTACATCCCACGTGAGCCACGGCTGCTTCGTCCGGCCAATTTTCCCGAGGGAACGCCGGGCCGCGGAGTCTTTCTTGGCACGGCGCGTAACGGCGCGCGCTACGCCGTGGTGAACCTGCAAGGCCGGGTGTTCCTGGGCTCCACCGACTGTCCCTTCCGCGCCGCGGACCGCGAGTTGGCGGCTTTGCCGAGCGAGGTGAAGATCATTGTTGTGGACATGCACGCGGAAACCACCAGCGAAAAGATGGCGATGGGCTGGTATTTGGACGGGCGGGTGTCCGCCGTGGTGGGCACGCACACGCACGTCGCGACCGCCGACGAGCACGTGCTGCCGCAGGGCACCGCGTACATTTCCGACGTGGGCATGACGGGTCCTCACGACGGCGTGATCGGCATGGAGCGCACGGCGATCCTGCGCCGCTTTTTGGACAATCTTCCGGCGCGATTCGAGGTCGCCGCGGGAGACGTTCAAATGAACGCGGTTCTGCTGGACGTAGACGAAACATCGGGCCGCGCGCGAACGATCGAACGGCGCCGCTACCGCCTGGACACCTGATTTCATGTTTCCCACGCAACATGCACTCCGGGCACGCTTGCGCCGCGTGATGTTCTTACTCTCATTTCTGCTGATTTCTTCCGCGGCGTTTTGCCAGTCGGACTACGAGGTCGAACCCGAGTTGCTCGCGCGACAACGGATTCTTCCGGCCGTGGGGCCTGGATTACAGGCCGTTGCTCGAGGCCCCGCGGGCCGATATTACGTGTTGACCGCACCGAATCGTGCGGTGTCCGTTTACGACTCGACGGGAAAGCCTATCGACCAAGTTCCTGAAAATCCGAAGGCGAAGGCTCCTGAGGCCATCGTCTTCGGGGTGAGCTTGGACGCAGACGAGGCGGGACGTTTGGTCGTCGCCGATGCGGGCGCCAACGCGGTGAAGGTCTACGCGGCCGACGGCTCCCTCGTTGTCTCCTTCAATGTCGCCCAGCCGGTTTCCGTGGCGCTGCTCCCCGGCGGCGAGATCGCTGTGACCAGCCAGTCTTCGGACCACCTGATCAGCGTGTACGACACCTCCGGGAAGCTCGTCCGCGCGTTTGGAGACCCGGCGGATTTGAGCGACCGCCCGGATCTGAATCACCTCGTGAACCTTGGCCGGTTGGCGCGAGACACCGCGGCGAACCTTTACATCGCGTTCGACTACATTCCTGAACCGACGGTCCGGAAGTTCGACCTGCACGGTTCCCCCATTCTCGAGTTTCTTTAGAAACGCTCGACTTCCAACCTGCGGCCCAAGCAGCACGGAGGGAAATCGCCCGGGAGGGGCCCGGCGGCGTACTGAGTCCGCACCGAATCATCACCGGGATGGGCGTCGACCGGGCCACGGGAGAGGTCTGGCTTTCTTTCGGCACGCTGCTGATGCACTTCGACAAAGATGGTAACCGCCTCGATAGTTACCGAACGTATACCCCCGGCGGAGCGCGCTTGGAAGCCACAACGATTCTCGTCGAGCCCGATCGCCTGCTGCTCGGCCAGGACCCGTTGGGGGTTTACGAGTTCGACCGGCCCGATAAATCAGACAACTCCGGGAACTGAGCTGCGCGCCGCGGAGCGCACTTTTGGTGTTCCCAACCCCAACTGTCTGCTAAGCCGTTAATTTCACTGGGTTTCTGTTGTTGTGGAAATCCTGTGGAAGTGCTGTGCGTCCCGGCTGGGCTCTCTCGCAGATTTCGCTTGTAGAGGACGCTTCGTTTGTGGAGAATCCCCCCCGCACTCGGTTGCGGCGGTTCCTGAGCCAAGACCGATCCGGGTAGGGTTGCTCAGGGAGGCCGCGCCTAGACGTTCTCGTCTCGGCCGATCATTTCGGCTCGCGCTCTCTTAAGCCTGTGTGGCGCCGGAGGTGGTGGGTTTCCACACAATTTCCACAGCTGTGGAAATTGTGTCCTCCTTACGGCAGCGCCCCCAAGGGGTCCTCGAACATATGACAGCGTGGGACAAGATTCTCCAACACATGGAGCGGCGGGTTAATCCGCACAGCTTCTCGACGTGGTTCCGCCCTACGCGGCAGGAAGGCTCGGAGAACGGCAAGCTTGTGGTCCGTGTGCCCTCCAGGCTCTTCCGGAAGCGCTTGACGGAAACTTATGGGCAACTGCTTCAGGCGGTGCTCGCGGAGGTCGGGATGCCCGACACCCAGCTTGAATTCGTTTGCACGACGCTGGAGGCGGCCCCGCCGGCGAGCGTTCCTCCCCGGCAGACGAAGCTGGATTTCGACTCGGTGGAGCACCAATTGAACCCGCGCTATAGCTTCGAGTCCTTCGTCGTCGGCGCGTCGAACCAATTCGCGCACGCTGCGGCCCTCGCCGTGGCCGAGGATCCTTCGCGCGCCTACAACCCGCTTTTTCTGTATGGCGGCGTGGGCATGGGAAAGACGCACCTCATGCAGGCCGTCGGCCACTTGATCAAGAAGCGGAATCCTGCATCGCGGTTGACGTACATCAGCGCGGAGAAATTTACGAATGAGGTCATCAGCTCGCTGCGCTTCGACCGCATGCTGAGTTTCCGCGAACGCTTCCGCACCGTGGATGTATTGCTGGTGGACGATATTCAATTCATCGCGGGGAAAGAACGGACGCAAGAAGAATTCTTCCATACGTTTAACGCCCTGTACGATCTCCAGCGGCAGATCGTCGTGTCGTCCGATTGCCCGCCGAAGGAGATCTCCGCAATCGAGGAGCGCTTGCGATCGCGGTTCGAGTGGGGCCTGATTGCCGACATTCAACCGCCGGACCTGGAAACCAAGATCGCCATTCTCCAGAAGAAGGCGGAATCGGAGCACGTGCAACTCCCCGACGAGGTCGCGGAGTACGTTGCGCGCTCGATCAAGTCCAACGTGCGCGAGCTGGAGGGAGCGCTGACGCGGCTGCTGGCCTACACCTCCTTGACCGGGAATCCGATGAATCTCCTCACGGCGCAACAGGTGCTGCGCAATATCATTGCGTCGCAAGAGAAACGCGTCACGATCGAACTGATTCAGAAGAAGGTGGGCGAGCAATTCGGCTTGCGCGAGCAGGATCTTAAGATCCGGTCGAATTCCAAGGCCATCGCGTACCCGCGGCAGATTGCCATGTACCTGGTGAAGCAGCTCACATCGGCATCGCTGCCGGAGATCGGCCGCCAGTTCGGCGGAAAACACCACACCACGGTGCTCCACTCCATCCACAAGATCGACTCCCTACGGCGGAGCGACAAAGACCTGAATCGCACGATCACCAAGCTGATGGATTCCTTCGGCTGAGATTCGTCGATTTCTCTTCTCGGCACCTAACTCTTCTTGTTCCGCTTCTTCTTCCCTCGCGGGTGAAACTCTTGGACTTTCCTATTCTGACGGCTGGCGCAATGTTGCGGCCCCGCCCGGCAGCTCTCTTTTTTGCTTGTTGAAAACATGCGGATATCCCTGTGGGCCGCCTGTGAAAAGTGTTCGCGCTTCCGCTCTTGCGTCGCACGCCACCGCGCGCCAGGCGTAGATTTCCTCTGCCTTCCTCCATCTGCGCAATGCCTGCGCTGGCCGCAACTTGCTTTCTTTGTGGCACCTCGGCGGTTTTCCTTGTTTCCACAGGCCCTACTACGACTACGGTCTTTATCCCTCTCCTAAAAAAGGGTAGAGTACCCGTCTACCGCAACTCGCCCCCGTGGAGGAACTCCAGAGATGGAATTCAGCGTGAAGAAGTTCGACCTGCTCACGGAACTTAACCTCACGCAGGGTGTGGTCGAGCGCAAGACAACGATCCCGATCTTGTCGAACCTGCTCTTTGAGGCGAAGGGCAATCTACTCACGCTGACCGCGACGGACCTGGAGCTCTCGATCCGCTCGAGCTGCGAAGCGAAAGTGAAAAAAGACGGCGCCGGCACCATCCCCGCAAAAAAATTACTGGAGCTCGTGCGCTTGCTGCCGGAAGGAGATCTCAAGTTCAAACTCCTCGAGAACCACTGGGTGCAGATCGTTGCGGACCGCAAGACGTACAAGATGGTCGGCATGGAGAAGGACAACTTCCCGGCGATTCCCGCGTTTCCGCACGCCCTCGCGCGAATCAACGCGCAAACGATTTCCTCGTTGATTTCCAAGACGCAATTCGCCATCTCCGCGGAGGAGTCCCGCTATACGCTGAATGGTTCGCTTCTGATCTTGAAGCCCAACTCGCTCACGATGGTGGCTACGGACGGCCACCGGCTCGCGCTCGCCGAGACCGACCACAAGATTGAGGGGCTGAGCAACGAGGTGCGTGTCCTGGTGCCGAAGAAGGCGCTCGCTGAAATTCAGCGGCTGGCGGCAGAAGCACAGGATAGCCAGGATATGGAATTCGCGCGTGACGATAGCCACTTATTCTTCAAGATGGGAGAACGCCTCCTGATCTGCCGCATGCTGACCGGCCAATTCCCCAACTACGAAGCGGTGTTGCCGCGGGAAAACCAGAAGAAGGTCGTGTTGGAACGGGGCGAGCTCAACGACGCGGTGCGCCGCGTGTCACAACTCGCGGACCAGCGCTCCCGCGCCGTGAAGTTTTCCTTCGCAAGCGAGGGAATCGAGATTTCCGCATCCAGCCCCGAGTACGGCGAAGCGAAGGAGTTGATCGAGAAAGAATACAAGCACGAACCGCTTTCGATCGGATTCAACGCGCAGTACATGCTCGATTTTCTGGCGGCGGCCGCGGACGGCCCCATCAGCATTGAACTGAAGGATGAACAATCCGCCGGGCAATTGGTGCCGCTCGGCGACGAGTCGCTTCGCTACCGCTACGTCATTATGCCGATGCGGATTTGAAGCAGAACGGTTCAGAATGGGAAGCCGCCGCCCCGAAGTGAAACCCCAAGCATTCCCTCGCGCACAAAATAAAGCACTTAAGCAGTAAATCTACGGCAAGCGAATTGCCTAAGCGGGGATGTCGGCCGTAATACGAATTCGCCCGCGATGGGGCGTGATCCTGACGACCGCGTGCGGGTAGCTCTTGGACCTATTGAACTCTAGGTTCAGCTGCTTCGGCAACGTCCTCATGGGTGTCTGGGCCACTGTCTCTGGAATGTTCATGCGCAAGCCTTGGACATGAAACTCTGCATCGAGCACTGCCGCAGCCTCAGCGAGCACTTCCACTGCCGGGGCGGCGCGCCCGGCTTCGTAGCGACAAATCATTTGTCTGCTGACTTTCAGCTGACTAGCGAGCTTACCTTGGGTAAGGCCAGCAGCCTTCCGTGCACGCCTGAGTTGGAGTCCAAGATCCCGTTTCCATGTCATGTAAATGAGACTTGCGAGGCCACTCAACCGCGCAGATGGGTAAGCAGCACCTGAATTGTGAATTGACGAGGAAGCGCGTGTCAACTATAGTTCGCATTGAACAATGTCAGAATGACAACAAAAGTTGTCGCAGATTTTCTAGAAGTATTCGGCAGCCGCTGCAACTAGCTTTTCCCGAGATGAACAGGACACGAGACAATCCGTGGCCTACCGTAGTTAGCTCCGTGAGACGCGCGACTCACTTTAAGAAATCTGGGTTGTGGACCTTAGAGTTATGCGCGGGGGGTGGTGGTCAGGCCTTGGGATTTGAACAAGCAGGCCTTGATCATGCTGGGTTGATTGAGATCGAAAAAAACGCATGTGCAACTCTCACCGCGAATCGTCCTCGATGGAACGTGATCCAGGCCGACCTTAACAAGTTTGACGGGGCTGCTTTCAGGGGCGTGGACGTAATCTCGGGAGGCCTTCCATGTCCACCTTTCTCGATCGCGGGAAAGCAACTGGGACATGAGGACGAACGAAACCTCTTTCCTGTGATGATTCGACTTGTCGATCAAATCCGCCCGACCGCGGTCATGATCGAAAATGTTCGAGGAATTCTAGATGCTGTTTTTGAAGATTACCGAAGATTCGTTGGCGACGAACTGAAAAAGCTTGGCTACCAGGCCGGCTGGAAACTGATGAATGCGACGGATTTTGGCGTTCCACAGTTGCGCCCGAGGGTCGTGTTTATCGCGCTACGCAAATCGTGCGCGGAGCATTTCTCTTGGCCCGAGAGATCTGAAACGAGTCCGGAAACTGTTGGCCAGGTTTTGTACGACCTAATGGCGGCCAACGGGTGGCGTGGGGCCAAAGCTTGGTGCAGGAGGGCCGACGAAATTGCGCCGACTGTCGTGGGCGGATCCCTGAAGCACGGCGGTCCAGACCTCGGTCCCACGAGAGCGAGGCGGGCTTGGGAGACTCTCGGCGTAGACGGGCTTGGTATTGCGAATGATGCGCCCAGCCGTGATTTCGTCGGCATGCCACGTCTGACGGTTCGCATGGTCGCGCGCCTCCAAGGGTTTCCCGATAATTGGCATTTCACGGGCGGGAAAACACAATCGTACCGACAGGTTGGCAACGCGTTTCCGCCTCCCTTTGCGCGCGCAATTGCGACAAGTCTAGCGGCAGCTCTGATGGCTTCCCGAAAGCGGCTGCGCGTGGCCGCCAGCTAGGATCCCCCTCCGAATTTCATGGTAGACACCGTCTCTACGAAGCGGCGTAGGGAGAATATGCGCCGCATCAGAAGTAAGGGGATGAGGCCTGAAATGGCGGTGCGGCGCTTGATCCATGCGATGGGATATCGCTTTCGTTTGCATCCCCCAGCGCTTCCGGGGAAGCCCGATATTGTCCTTCCTCGATTGCGGAAGATAGTCGACGTGAGGGGATGCTTTTGGCACCAACACAATGGTTGTGTCGATTCCCATATTCCGAAGTCCCGAGTGAATTACTGGCGGCCAAAACTTAAGGGGAATGTGCGGCGCGACGCAAAGAATCTGAAGAAGTTGAATGATCTTGGCTGGCGGGTCTTGGTGGTATGGGAATGTGAAACCGCACCTTCCAAGAGAAGCCGCTTCCTTCGGCGCTTACGGAAATTCCTCAGCTAATCATCATCCCCGGCGTCTGTTCTTCTTTTCCCGTTCCCTTTCAAACCGGCGAATCGTCTCGGTAGGGTTTTCGGGCCAAGGTTTGTGGCTTCGAAGAATGTAGTCAGCCTGTTTCCTGCCAGACGGTCCCTTGTACAACCGCGTCTCGATATCCCAACCGATGACGGGGTATCGGAGTTCCCGAAGGCGCTTCTGCCAATCATCCTGGTCAGCGACAACCTCTAGCAGAGATGATGGCGTAGGCTTTCCGACGCCCACCGCCTTCAACAACTCCCCTATGCGAACATGGACGCTCCCGTGAGCTGTGACCGTTCTCATCAATTCTGGAGATGCGTCAAGCGAAGAGAAAAAGGCTTTCTTGCCCGAATTACATTCCTCGCATATGGCCCACAGATTCTCGCGGTCATTCGTACCACCCCAATCCCGGGGCTTCTTGTGATCAACAACGAGGGCGATACCGTGTCTTTCGATTGTCTTTCCGCACATTTGACAGCGCCCGCGAGCTGCGCGGATCACCTCGGCCTTCAACCGCTGGTCGACTCCTCCTTCATCAGTGATGCGTTTCCTCTTTCCAACATATGTGTACAGAACCACGTTCCGCTTCTTGCCCTGCACCTCTTGAGCGCTCTTGATTTTCTCGATATGGAACCACTTCTTGAGGTCTCTCTTGCGGCGGTCAAGATGAGTTTGGTCTTCCGGCTGTAGGCCCTCCTTTTCGAGTTCCTGTCTGATCTGTCCCCCTGTGATCCCTTCGGGGAACCGCTTCATGACAGCTATGATCCGGAGATGGATGGCGCCGGGCTTACTCGTTGTCTTCGGCACACGAACCCCCACGCAAGCACAGTGTTTGCGTTTTCGAGAGAGAGCAAGAGAGCGCCACAATGTACATTGCGCACTCTGAGAGGTCCCGATATTACCGGGCGCTTGCCAATTGTCAACAGCATGGTAACGGCTTCGCTTCTGTAATCTGGGCAATCCCACACGCGTTGTAGCTGGACACTTGTAGGCTCCGAGCGAACGCCAAGAGTCGCACCGAAACACCCCACGCAAACCTCTGTATTCATGGCATTTACGACGGAAACGCACGCCCCTTTCGACTTGAGGAATGGCCCGGGCCGCGGTAAAATGAAGGCTGCATTGGCGTAGTTTTGGTTTCCTCCAAAACGGCACGTCGGCCAGGCCCGCGCAATCCGGAATCAGCAGGGGAATGCAGGCCTGGAAGTAAGTAGTCTTCGCCACGTTCGCTTCCGCGGAAGCGGAATCCGGACGGGATGGAGCAGAAACCCTTCGAGCCGCGGCCCAAAATCGGCCGACGGCCACAGGGTAAGGCGAGTGTCGGCCTTACGATGGGCATCCTTCCCTTCCGCGCAGGCTGAGGAGCACGCACAACATGGGTGAGAAAGAGACCGTTACCGGCAAAGGTGCGGGACATCGCTACGACGCGACCTCCATCAAGGTTCTCGGCGGACTCGAGGCCGTGCGCTTGCGCCCGGCGATGTATATCGGGTCGACCGGCGAGATGGGACTGCACCACCTGGTATGGGAAGTGGTGGACAACTCGGTTGACGAAGCCCTGGCCGGTTATTGCGACGAAATCAACGTCACGGTGCACGAGGACAACAGCGTCACCGTAATCGACAACGGCCGCGGCATCCCCGTGGACATGCACGCCACCGAGAAGAAGCCCGCCGCGGAAGTCGTCATGACCGTGCTGCATGCCGGCGGAAAATTCGACTCCGAAACCTACAAGGTCTCCGGAGGACTGCACGGCGTCGGGGTCTCGGTCGTCAATGCGTTGTCGGACTGGTTGGATCTGGAAATCTGGCGCGACGGCGAAGTCTGGGAGCAGTCGTACGCCTGCGGCGTCCCCAAGAGCAAACTGAAGGTCACGGGCAAGACGCGCAAGACGGGCACCAAAATTACATTTCATCCCGACCCGAAGATCTTCGAGAAGACCATCTATAGCTACGACATCTTGGCGCAGCGGTTGCGCGAGCTGGCCTTCCTGAACAAGGGCCTGAATATCACGCTGACCGACGAGCGCAGCGACAAAAACACCGAATTTCGATTCACGGGCGGAATCGTCGAGTTCGTCAAACATCTGAACAAAGGGAAGCAGACGCTCCACGACTCGCCGATCTACATGGAAGGCAAGCGCGACACGGTCGAAATGGAAATCGCGCTGCAATACAACGACGGTTACACGGAAAACGTCTTCGCGTTCGCCAACACGATCAATACCGTGGACGGCGGCACGCATCTTTCCGGCTTTCGCTCCGCGCTGACGCGCAGTATCAATAACTTCGCCAGCGCCGCCGGCATGCTCAAGGAACAGAAAGACGAAGTTACGATCACCGGCGACGACGTGCGCGAAGGCCTGGTGGCGGTCGTGTCCGTCCGCCTGCCGCAGCCGCAATTCGAGGGGCAGACCAAAGGAAAACTCAACAGCGATATCAAGGGGCAAGTCGAGCAGCTCATCAATGAGCGCCTGGGCGAATACTTCGACAAACACACCACGGTCGCGCGGCGAATCATCGGCAAGTGCATCGAGGCCGCCCGCGCGCGCGAGGCGGCCCGAAAGGCCCGCGAACTCACGCGGCGCAAATCCGCGATGGATTCGAGCGGCCTGCCGGGGAAGCTGGCCGATTGCCAGGAGCGCGATCCCGCGCACTGCGAGCTGTTCGTCGTCGAGGGCGAATCGGCCGGCGGCTCGGCGAAAATGGGCCGCGACCGCAAGTACCAGGCGATCCTGCCGCTCAAAGGCAAGATCCTCAACGTCGAGAAGGCGCGCTACGACAAGATGCTCGGCCACGAAGAAATCCGCGCCATCATCACGGCGCTCGGCACCGGCATCGGCAAGGACGATTTCGATGTCAGCAAACTGCGCTATCACAAAGTGATTCTGATGACCGACGCCGACGTGGACGGAAGCCATATCCGCACGCTCTTGCTGACATTCTTCTTCCGCCACATGAAGGAGCTGATCGAGCGAGGGCACATCTATATCGCGCAACCGCCGCTTTATCGCGTGAAGCGCGGAAAAAACGAGCGCTACATCCGTGATGAGGGAGAATTCGCGCACGAACTGATGAAGCGCGCCACGGAAGACCACGTCGTGAAGCCGAAAGAAGGCGTGTCGCTGGAGGGCCCGGCCCTGACGAAGTTTCTCCTGAACGTGCAGGAGTACGAAGCAGCCTCGGCGAAACTGGGCCGCCGCCTGCGCGAGCCGGGGCTCGTCGAGCTGCTTGCCGAGTGCGGCCTCGAGAAGAAAGCCGACTTCGAGGATAAGAAAGCGCTGGAAAAACTCCTGCGGGAAATCGGAAAGGCCAAACTCGACCTCGAAGGCAAGATTGCGTTCGATGAAGAGCACAGCCTGCACGAAATTCAATTCGCCCCGCCGCACAGCCAGAAGGTGAATTGGGCGCTGGCCTCGACGGCGGATTACAAACGCATGCGCGGGCTGGCGAAGCTGATCGAGCAGTACAACAAACCGCCGTTCATCGTGTCGCGCAACGGCGACAAAGTGACGAAGGAGAAAGTGCAGGACGTGCTCAATTACGTCGTGGAAGACGCCAAGAAAGATTTCACCATCACGCGATTCAAAGGCCTCGGAGAAATGAACGCCGAGCAGCTCTGGGAAACTACCATGAACGCGGAGACGCGCACGCTGCTCCAGGTGAAACTGGAAGACGCAGTCGCAGCCGAGGACATTTTCACGACACTGATGGGCGAAAACGTCGAAGCGCGGCGCAAATTTATCGAAGAAAACGCGCTCGAAGTGGTGAATCTGGACATTTAGTCCTTCTCGCATGCTCTACCAATTGGGATGGACGACGTTGCCGGGGCTGCGCGGGGTGGGTTGCAGCGAGTTTCGCGCGACCCCGGCGCGCGACGCAGACAGCGGCGTGGCGATTGAGTTTGCAAGCGATGCGGAACGCGATTCATTCTTGCAGCAGATCGAAGAGCATTTTTCGGCTCGGCGGTTTACGAATACAGGGGATGCATTCGACACGGTGAAGGCCTACGTGATCGAACATCCGCCAAGACGATAGAGATTGCCCGCGAGGGCGCGGAGTCCCGCGCTCTGCGACGGAAAGATTGAGGAGCGGCGAGGGGAAATGGCGGACGAAACAAACAAATCAGTGCTGTTGCCGATCGATATCGAAGCCGAGATGAAGAAGTCGTATCTCGACTATGCCATGAGCGTCATCATCGCGCGCGCCCTGCCGGACGTGCGCGACGGCCTCAAGCCGGTGCAGCGGCGCATTCTCGTGGCCATGAACGACCTCGGCCTGGCGTCTAACCGCGGCTACCGCAAATGCGCCAAGATCTGCGGCGATACCTCCGGCAACTATCACCCGCACGGAGAGGCTGTCATTTATCCGGCGCTGGTGCGCCTGGCGCAGGACTTCAACATGCGGTACCCGCTGATCGACGGCCAGGGCAATTTCGGATCCGTCGATGGCGATCCGCCGGCGGCCATGCGGTATACGGAAGCGCGCCTGGCGAAGATCAGCGAAGATATTCTCGCGGACCTCGAAAAAGAGACCGTCGATTTCGTCCCCAACTTTGACCAGACGCGGGAAGAGCCGTTTGTCCTGCCCTCGCGCATCCCGAATTTGCTCGTCAACGGCGCCAGCGGCATCGCGGTCGGCATGGCCACGAACATTCCGCCGCACAACTTGCGGGAGATTGTGGACGCCGCCGTCCTCCTGATCGAAAAACCCGACACGCCGCTCAAGGAAATTATGAAGCTCGTGCCGGGCCCGGATTTCCCGACCGGGGCGTACATCGCCGGCCGCGAAGGCATCGAGGCCGCGTACAAGACGGGCCGGGGCAGTTTCATGATGCGCGCCAAGGCCGCGATCGAAGAGGTCGGGAAGGACCGCGAAAACATCGTGGTCACGGAAATCCCCTACCAAGTGAACAAATCGAAGCTGATCGAACGCATCGCCGAACTGGTGCAGACGAAGAAGATCGAGGGCATCGCCGACGTCCGCGACGAATCTTCCCGCGAAGGCATGCGCGTCGTCGTCGAAGTCAAGCGCGGCGAGGAATCACAGCTCATCCTCAACAATCTTTTCAAGCACACGCAGATGCAGGAAACGTTCGGGATGATCCTGCTGGCGATCGTCGGCGGCCAGCCGCGCGAGTTGGGACTGGTGCAGCTCCTCAAGCTCTTCATCGAGCACCGCGTGGACGTCGTGCGCCGGCGGGCGCAGTACGACCTGCGCAAAGCCGAGGAGCGCGAGCACATCCTGCTCGGCTTCAAGAAGGCCCTCGAGCACCTCGACGACGTGATCAAGCTGATCCGGCGCAGCAAGTCGCCCAAGGAAGCCAAGGAAGGCTTGATGGCCACCTGGAAGTTCACGGACCGCCAGGCGCAGGCCATCCTGGACTTGCAGCTGCACCGGCTGACCCAGCTCGAGCGCGAAAA
The DNA here is from genome assembly GCA_963819015.1 of Terriglobia bacterium. Lineage (GTDB taxonomy): Bacteria > Acidobacteriota > Terriglobia > Acidiferrales > UBA7541 > DASPOJ01. The sequence continues at coordinate 486,588 of CAWFUN010000001.1, read as the reverse complement.
GATCATCGAAGAGCTGAAAGAGATTCAGAAGTTGATTGCCGAGCTGAAAGAGATCCTCGCGAGCGAGAAGAAACTGAAGCAGGTGATTGTCGGCGAATTGCGCGAGGTGCAGAAATCCTATGGCGATGAACGGCGGACGCTGATCGTGGACAAGGTCGAAGAGATCAAACTCGAAGACCTGATCGCGGACGTGGACATGGCCATCACCGTGAGCCATGCGGGCTACTGCAAGCGCACCTCGGTGGACGCCTACCGCCACCAACTGCGCGGCGGCAAGGGGCGCATCGGGGCGCGCACGAAAGACGAGGATTTCGTCGAGCACCTCTTCATCGCCTCGGCGCACAGTTACATCCTGCTGTTCACCTCCAAGGGGCGCGCGTACTGGCTGAAGGTCTACGAGATACCGGAAGCCGCTGCCGCCACCCGCGGGAAGGCGCTTACCAGCCTGGTGAAGTTTCAGGAGGACGAGCACTTGACCGCGGTCGTTCCCGCGCGAAATCTCGAAGAAGAAGGCCGCTACGTTTTCTTCGCGACGCGGAACGGCACGGTGAAGAAGACGGCGCTATCCGAATTCAGCAACCCGCGCTCCACCGGCATCATCGCGATCAATCTGGATCTGAAAGATGAGCTGATCGGCGTGAGGCTGACCGACGGCAAGCAAATGGTCTTTCTTGCCAGTCACGAAGGCCAGGCGATCGTGTTCCGCGAGACCGAAGTGCGGTCGATGGGCCGGCAGGCCGGGGGCGTCAACGGCATGGATCTTGCAAAGGGCGACTTCCTGGTGAGCATGGACGCCGTGCAGCCCGATGAGGAGATCATCCGCAAGGAAGCGAAAAAGAGCTTGGACAATCTGGACGAGCTGGCGGCCGAGGAAATCAAAGACGCGCTGACGTCGCTGATGCTGACGGTTTCGGAGAAGGGCTTCGGGAAGCGTACGCCGCTCGCCGAATACCGCATCACGTCGCGCGGCGGCAAGGGCGTCATCAATTTGAAAACCACGGAGCGCAACGGATCGGTGGTTGCGGCGCTGCAGGTCACCGAGGAGGTCGACGTCATGATCATCACCTCCATGGGCAAAGTTATCCGCGTTCACGCAAACGAGATCCGCGAAGCCGGACGTTCCACTCAGGGCGTGCGCCTGCTGCGCCTGGACGAAGGCGACAAGATCGCCGCCGCGGCGGTGCTTCTGGAAGAGGAAGACGCGAACGGCCAGAAGCCCGGGGCGAAGAGTTAATCCTCAAGGCACCACTCGAGGCAAAGCAACGAAGGAAAAACCAGCGAGGCCGCGCGCGGGAAACTTCAACTCCCGGGCTTCTGGAGAAAATAGCCGGGACGCGTGCGTATCCTGAGATCGGGCACGTCGATCTTGACTACGATCGTGTGGTACCCGTAGATATCCTGCGCGGATGGGTGGTACGTCAGGATGTACTGCCCGTTGAGTTCCGCCCCAATCTGGTCGATCGCCGTCTCGATGGAACGATCTTTCACTGCGGATTGATACACTCCGCCGGACGCCGCTGCGGCGACTTCGAGCGGCTTCTGGCGAATCAGCTTCGTCGCGTTTCTTGCTACCCAGATGGGCAAGCCCAGCAGATCCACATTGCCGCTCTGGTATGGCCCTTGATCAGCGCCGGGCGCTGTCCCCGGGATGTGAGGCCCCGCATCGATTCCGGGCGGAATCGCCGAAGGCGGAGTGCCGGATCCTGGCCCGCCGCGAATATTGGCTGCCATTGGGGAGAGGCCAATGGTGTAGATCGTGACATTCGACACCTGTGCTTGCCGCAACACCTGGTTGAGGGACTGCTCGCTGCCGCTATCGGTTCCATCGGAAAGCACGATGATCACACGGCGGCGCGAAGGCGGCTGGTTGCTCAGCATTCCCACCGCCTGAGAAAGGGCATCGTTGAGATGCGTGCCGGCACTGCTGGACCTCATCCGGCTGATGACTTTCTCGATTTGATCGTGATCCTTGGTGAATCCTTGCAACTGATCCACCGCGTCGTTGTAACCCAAGATCGCAGCCTCGCCGTCAGTCCCCAAAACGTCCTGGGTGAAGAGGATGCCCGTTTTTTGAATTTCGGGAAGGTACGGCGCCATCTTCGAGCTCGTCTCGAAAATCAGCGCGGCCGAGAGGGGTTCCCCGGCCACATCAAAGCCCACAATGGATTGCTCGACACCGTTGTCGAAAATGTGGAAGTCCCGCTGCGAGAGGCTCAAGACAAACTCTCCCGAGGAGTCCTGCACGGTGACGGGGGCGCGCACATTTACGACATTCCTGATGATGTTTGCCGGAGGCTGTTGTGGAGTTGTGCCTGGCGCGGGCTGCACTGGCCCCTGGGTCTTCTGCGCAAGAGCCGCCGTGGCGGCCAGCGCAATGGTGAAAAGCACGGGCTTGGGCAAAAGGCGCATTCTTATCGGCACTAGTCTACCGGATTTGACGCAAATTCGCCCGCTTGCGTTGGCCGGGCCGGGCTCTGGCGGTTAGAATGAGTGGATTGCCCCAGGGCAAGAAAATATCACCGGAGGACGCATGCGAGGTTCGAGCCGAGGGCCAGTTCCGAAAACTGCATTCCGCGACGCGGTATTTATGGAGAGCGTGCCGGCGCGACCGATCCGCATTCTGTCCGAATACACCGATCCGTTGGCGCGCCTGCGACGCGAGGGCGTCGGCGATACCATCGTAATTTTCGGTTCCGCGCGCATCGGACCGCGGGACCGCGCGCTGGAGAATTTGCGGCGGTTGGAAAAGTCGCGCGGGAAGCGGCGAACCGCGAGCCGGCAAGCGGCGCTGCGCAGCGCGCGTTCGGCGTTGCAGATGTCGCGTTACTACGAAGACGCGCGTGAGTTGGCCCGCCGCCTCACGGAGTGGGCCATGACACTTGGCGACCGCCCGCGCCGCTTCGTGATTTGTTCGGGAGGCGGCCCGGGAATCATGGAGGCGGCCAATCGCGGCGCAGCGGAAGCCGGCGGAAAATCCATCGGCCTGAGTATCGAGCTGCCGCACGAGCAGTGGCCCAACGCTTACATCAGCCCCGAATTGAGCTTCATGTTCCACTATTTCTTCATGCGCAAGCTTTGGTTCGCGCAACTGGCCAAAGCGCTGATCGTCTTCCCTGGCGGCTTCGGAACCATGGACGAGCTCTGGGAGATGCTCACGCTGCTGCAAACGGGAAAGCTCCAGCGGCGAAATCAGGTTCTGATTTACGGCCGCGAGTACTGGGACAAGGTTCTCAATTGGCGGCACATGGTCCGCAGCGGCACCGTCAGTCAGGAGGAGTACGGCCTGCTCGAATTTGCCGACACCGTGGATGACGCATTCGATCGCATTCGCCAGTGGCTTGAGACGCATCATACGACGCCGGACTCGCTCCTCAGCGAGTAACGGAATCGAAAGCAAGGCCCGCACATACGATCGCCGGTAAGCCGCCATGCGGGCTTGTCCGCGGCGCCCCAAACGAATTCTCTCAAGAGGCTCCAAGACAAAGGGCCGATCCAAGCGGACCGGCCCTTTGCCATCTGTCAGAGGAAACGTCAGAATTCAGTTGGGTGTGGTTGCCAACTCGTCGGCAAAAATCGCCTGAAAGCGGCGCTTCTCGTCCTGATCGTGAAGCAAGACGACAGGAGCGAGATGCAGTGGCTGTTTGCAGTTCCTGCAGGACGTCAGCTCTCCTTGCAAATCCTGCAAGAAGCCGTCGGTGAAGTGATACTGGGTCCGCGCGCGACGCGCCGATTTCGCGCCTTGCTGTCCACATTGAGGGCACACAAATTCGACAACGTCCTCCTGCGGATCGCGGTCGAGCGCAGCCCAGCCGGTGTAACGAATCCCTACAGCGTCCAATGAATTGCGGCTCATAAAGTTATGACCTCTTCCGCCCCTGAGAAGGGATGCCTTGCAAAGTATCAGATGCGGAAGAGCGGCCCAGCGATACGGAAAACTGCGGAAAAACGAGACATTCAAAAACCAAAGAAAATGAGAGAGTTAGCGGCCCAGCGCGCTAGAGGAGCGGCTCCCCCGCCCCTTCCGCGATCCAGGCACGCGCAGCGTCCCGCAAGCGAACGATTTCCTCCCAAGCCGCGGCGTTCCCCGGCTGTGGAAACTGCGGCGCACCCACACGAACAGCCAGCCGCGACACCCGCGGTAGAAACGTCGCGTCGCGCAAGAAGTGCCGCGAGCCAGCGATCGCAACCGGAACGACGGGGCACTCGGCGCGGACCGCGGCTTGAAAGGCGCCCAACTGGAACGGCCTCACGCCGGATTGTGGAGTAAACGTGCCTTCGGGGAAAACGAAGACGGACTCACCGCGGGCGAGGGCGTGTTCCATCTGCTCGGCTTGGCGCAAGCGAGATTCGGGGTCGCCTCGATCGAAAGTGAAATGGCCGAGCTTTCGGAGAAACGTGCGAATGAACGGCATAGTTCGCACTTCGCCCTTGGCGACGAAATGGAAGTCCACGCCCAAGGCCGCCATCAGGATCAACACGTCGAAATAACTCGCGTGATTGCTCACGAGCACGCGCGCTTGCGGCGACGCCAGATGTTCGCGGCCGGTGACTCGAACCGGCGAGCCAATCGCGGCGAAGTAAGCGCGGCAACCCGCGCAACTGACGCGGCCCGCAAATTTTCGGCTGGGCGCGATAAGTACGATGGACCACGCCAGCACCAGCAGTGCGCCGCCGAGGAGATCCGCATAGACTCCGTAAAGGAATTCGAGTCCGCGGCGCAACCAGCGGCCCACCGAGCGGGCTAGCGCGGAGACCGAGAGGCGCGCGACTTGCAGCCACGCCGGTCGAGCCGCGAGCCCCAAGGTCCCCGCGAGGTAAAGCTGTTTGGTCCTGTCGCGGCGCAGTTTGCCGCTGGAGGTCTTGGGAATGCTGTGAGGCGGAACAGACAGAACCACATCGGGAGGCACGCCCACCGATCGCGCCACGCCCTCCGTAATTGCCGCGGCAATCGCTTCGCGAGCTGCTGCGGCCCTCTCTCGAGTCTCCGCTACCACGACGAGCTGCTCGGTTCCACTCGCAGCCTGGTGCGCTCCGAAGGCCACCACGCACCCGCGACGAACGCCTGGAATTCCACCGACGAAATCCTCGATCTCCTGCGGTGAAAGATTTCGCCCGGCTTTCAGAATGATGTCTTTCGAGCGGCCCGTGATGAAATACTCGCCCTCCGCGCGGTAGGCGCGATCCCCGGAGTTGATCCAACCCGCCGGAGTGCCCATAGGAAAGAGTGCCCGTGTAGCCTCGGGATTGCGGTAATAGCCCTGGGTGGCGGCGGGGCCGCGGAACCAGAGTTGCCCCTCGCGCCGATCTTCAACGTCGCGCGCCTCGTGATCCACGATGCGCACTTCATAATTGGAAACCGGCCGGCCAACGGAAACGAACGCCGTGAGATTCGGATCATCGGAAGCGACGTGTGGCGGAGCCGGCGTGGCCCGCCCCTCGTGCGTGAAAGCCGCGCGCTCAATGTGATCGATGCGCGGGCTGCGCCCGTGCGGCGAAAACGTGACCGCGAGACACGCCTCCGCAAGTCCGTAGGCTGGAAGAAAGGCCTCGCGCCGGAACCCGAACGGCGCAAACCGTTCCGCAAAGCGCTCCAGCGTTTGCGGCATCACGGGCTCCGCGCCATTCAGCGCCACGCGCCAGCGACTCAAATCGACGCCCTCGATGTCCTCATCGCGGATCTTCCGCACACACAACTCGTACGCGAAATTGGGCGCGGCTGCGAGCGTTCCCTGGTGGCGGTGGAAGGCCCACAGCCACCTTTCCGGTCTGGTCAGAAAGTCGAGCGGAGGCATGATGACGGCCGGAATCCCGATGCAAAGAGGCGAGAGCCACGCGCCGATCAGCCCCATGTCGTGATAGAGCGGCAGCCAACTCACGCAAACGTCGCCCAGCCCAACTTCGAGAGACTCCACCATCCCGCGAATATTCGCCAGCAGGTTCGCTTGGGTCAGCATCACACCTTTGGGGTCGCCAGTGGAGCCTGAGGTGTATTGCAGGAGCGCGATGTCCTCGGAATGGCCCAACCCCGGGAGCGGAACTTCGACCGAGCGCCCTTCAAGCAGATGCTTCGCGGTCACGACCCCTTCGAGCGAAGGCACGCGCGGACGAAGCAGGCGCGCGACGCTTTCCGCTTCGCGAAATGTGACCAGGAGTTTCGCATCCGCATTGGACAGAATGGCGGCCTGCCGCTCGGCGTACTCTTCGATTCGATCGGCGCGGTAAGGGGGGTAAATCGGCGCCGGCGTCGCGCCCGCGAACAGAATCCCCGCGAACACTTGGAAGAAATCCGCCGAGCTCGGCAACATTATCGCGACGACATCGCCGGGAGAGATTCCGCGATGGGCGAGTTCCAGCGCCACGCGCCGCGCGCCCTCATACAACTCTCCGAAGGATTGAGATCGGCTTCGAGCGTCGCTCCAAAAGATCAAATGCGGCTGAGATGGGGTTGCGTGTGCGCGAAAATCCAGCGCCTCCTGCAACGTCTCGAACTGGGGGAAAGACCCCGCGCCCAGCGAACCTTCCGGCCCGTGAAGACCGAGCGTAGGGGCGCTGCCTGTTGCGAGCGAAGTTGCTATCCCGCCGCCGGCGACCGCGGCAATCAGATCCGCTACCGTGTCCGCGCGCGCCATTGCTTCGTCGGCGAGACGCACGCCGAACGCGCGCTCCAGGCGCACCAATAGTTCGACGCGCTCCAGACTTCCGAGTCCGAGGTCCCGTTCGAGGTGCGAGGAACTCCGAGCCGCCTGTTTTGCCCGCATGTTCCCCAGTTCGTCCAGGAGAACACGCACAACTTCGAGGACTTGATCGCTCAAGGCGCTGCCGCCGAGTTGTGGAGAGGAGTTGCCCATGAGAGATCTCGGATCTGCAAAGACGCAGGGATGCGCCAAGAATCGAGCCCGAGGCTAGCATGGGCTCTTCCGTCATTCAATTGCGGCAGAAGGCGTTCGGGGACGGCAAGGCGTGTCGCTCTATCGAGGGGACGGTCCCGGTAGCCCGCATACGGCGGACTACCGGGACGGCGAGCGACCCATTCGCCGCAAGCGCCTGCTCGCGGCGAGCGAGATCTTGCAAAGTGAACTAGTGAGGCCGATGCATGGGCCTGTACGTGCCCAGCGAGCGCGGGCGCAGCCGAAGCCGCGGCCCGAGCGGCGGAGGCACGTTATGCAGCGGGGAGCCGCAGTTGCTGCAATGTTCCGGGCCGCCAGCACCGGCGCGGAGCCAGTGGCCGCGCCCCGGACATTCCGGATTGATGCATTGAACCGTCCAGCCGGGAAGGTATTGCACGCTACCCCCAAGACGATTCCGCGCGAGCAGACGAAGGCGGAAAAGTCGTGCGGATTGTCGGGCTGCGCGCTTGTGGTGTCAAGTAGAAAGCTACTATTTGTTGTGGCCATGTTCCAGCACAGAGTATTCCGAGCATCCGGAATCCGAAGACACCCGTCCTCTGAAAGGACGGATGGGGGAATTTAATAAAAAGCGGTAAAAGGGAATCTCAAGCGTGAGCGGACATGGCGGCCGCGTGGCGAGAGCGGCGCTTCGGCCGCGCCGACCTGGCGGGGGCCTCGCCCACGAGTTCGGCAGTCATGATGCTCGTGACAAATTTCTTCATGCCGTACGCATCGAAATCGATCGTGGTGCGGTCGGAGTCGGATTCGGTGACGACGCCGAGGCCGTAGATTTCATGCTTGAGGTATTGCCCTGCGGGGAGAACTTGCACGGACACCTCCTTCGAAGAAGCTCCGAAAACCTGGAGGGCGCGATTCGGGAAGGCGAGTCCGATCGCGTCTGTCGGACCGGACTCGCCCAATGCCTGGCTAGAGGCTGGTGACGTTCTCGGCCTGCAAGCCCTTCGGGCCCTTCCGAACCTCGAACTCCACTGCTTGGCCTTCGTTGAGGCTCTTGTAGCCGTCCATTTGGATTGCGGAAAAATGGACGAAGACATCCTCACCGGATTGGCGCTGGATGAACCCGTAACCCTTGCTGGCGTTGAACCACTTCACTGTTCCTTGCTCTTTCACTTCTGTTCCTCTACTTTCATCATGAAGCTATTTGGTGCCTCTCGTACCGGAACGCCCCCCCAACCACTGGGACGCGTTTACCGCCTCTAGCCCGTCTAAAACGAAAAGGCTGCCGGGTTAGGTCGACCCGCAGCCTCGTCGAACGAGTTAAAAGAAATCACAAGAGCAACAAACGCAAGAATACAATACCACGGGTCCGGGGTTCTGTCCACCACCCGAGGGGCAGGTTCTGAAGGCCCAGGCACGACCTATCCCATAGAATATAAAAGCCTTAGAAGTGCAATAAGCGCGGAGGGGACACGTCCGCCACGGCGGGGTAAGCGCGTCCGGAGATGCACTTTTTCGCACCGCCAGCCCCCAACCGTGGGAAACTACCGCACGGTAAGCCATGCCCAGGAAATCCCTCGCTGAGTTTGTCGCAGAATTCTCATCGCGCGGGCGGCAGCCCGCCTACAGCGAGCCCCTGGGCTACAGGCGCAGCTTATGGACCTATTCCCGGCTGGCGAAAATATCGAGCCAGTTCGCTCGGGAGTTAGAGGCGTCGGGAGTGGGTGCCGGGGACCGGGTCCTGATCTGGGGTCCGAACTCCGCTGAGTGGGTCGCGGCCTTCTCCGGCTGTCTCTTACGAGGGGCTGTGGCTGTTCCCATCGATTACGGCGCCTCGCCTGAGTTCGCCGGAAAGATCGTGACGCAGGTCGAGGCCAAATTCGCGGCGGTCTCAAGAGATCGCGCATTACCGGGCCGCGCCTTGCCCGCTATCATTCTAGAAGACCTGAGCGAGCGCGTCGGGCGGCATGCCTCTGGGCCATACGCGTCACCGTCGCTGGGCCGGGAGTCCATCGCCGAAATCCTCTTCACTTCGGGCACAACCTCGGACCCCAAAGGCGTCGTCATATCGCACGGAAACATTCTGGCCAATCTGGAGCCGCTCGAAGCGCAGATCCATCCCTATTTGAAATACGAGTGGCCCTTTCATCCAATCCGGTTTCTCAACGCCGTACCCCTGAGCCATATTTTCGGGCAATTCATGGGGCTATTTCTGCCGCCGCTGCTGGCCGGAGTCGTGGTCTTTGGGGAGTCTCTCAATCCCGCCGAAGTGCTTCGCCTGATTCGCAGCGAGCGAGTCTCTGTCCTGGTGGCCGTGCCGAGAGTGCTCGAGGCGCTGCAAAGCAAGCTCGAACGCGATATCGAGGCCGCAGGCCAAACGGAAAAATTCCGCCGCGCCTATGCCGCGGCTGAACGCGTACCCTTCGTGCGACGGATGTGGCGCTTCCGGAAGATTCACCGCCGGTTCGGCTGGAAGTTTTGGGCCGTGATTTCAGGCGGAGCAGCGCTGCGTCCGGAGACAGAGGAGTTCTGGATGCGCTTGGGATTTGCCGTTGTCCAGGGGTATGGCCTCACCGAAACAACCTCACTGGTAAGCGTCAACCACCCATTTCACATCGGCAGCGGCTCCATCGGCAAGGTGCTCAACGGCCGCGAGGTCCGGTTGAGTGAAGACGGCGAAATCCTCGTGCGCGGCGCAAACGTCGCCGCCGCGTACTGGGATTCAACTGGCCAGCGTCCCTTGGTCGGGGAAAAGGAAGGCTGGTATCGCACCGGAGACGTCGGAGAGTTGGACGCAGAGGGCAATCTCTATTTTCGCGGCAGGAAGAAAGACGTCATCGTCACGCCGGCGGGAATGAATGTATATCCCGGAGATCTTGAGGCGGCCTTGCGGCGCCAGCCGGAGGTGCGGGATTGTCTCGTGTTTGGGTGGGAAGAAGCCGGAAACGCCGAGCCGTGCGCGGTAGTGCTGCTCGCCGAGTCGAACGCCAAAGTTTCGGACGCCCTCGCACGCGCCAATCAATCGCTCGCGGAGTATCAACGAATCCGGCGGTGGTGGGTCTGGCCCGACGCGGATTTCCCGCGCACCGCAACCGGTAAACCCCGGGCGGGAATCATCCGCGAGACCGTCTCCGCAGCGCTCGCCAGCGGAGCGACTCCAGCGCCGGGCACGCCCACCGGCGACAGGCTCGGAGAACTTATCCGCAAAGTGCATAGCGGGACGTGGGCTGTTTCCCAAACTGCAGATCTCGAGACGGAAGTCGGCTTGAGCTCCTTGGATCGTGTCGAGCTGCTCGGCGCCATCGAAGACCGCTTCCAAGTGGACCTCGATGAGACGCGCTTCACGGCGGCGCGCACGGTTGCGGAAATCGAGCAACTGCTCGGCAAGGCCGATCGCAAGGCGCCCGAGTTTGAATTTCCGCTCTGGCCCCGGCGCTGGCCCGTGACCTGGATTCGCGCCGCGATCTATTACCTGCTCACATTTCCGGCGACGCACCTCATGGCGCATCCACGCGTCTTTGGGCGTGAGAGGCTGAAAAGCGTGCGCGGTCCGCTGCTCCTCGTTTCAAATCACCAGCTGTACAACGATATCGGGTGGCTCCTGGCGGCTCTGCCCGCCAGACTTCGATATCGCCTGGCCGTCGCCATGGGCGGCGAATACTTGGCCACGATGCGGCGCCCGCCGCGAGAATGGTTTTTCGTGAAGCGGTGGGCGTACCGCGCCAGCTATTTCCTGACGGTCGCGCTGTTCAACGTTTTTCCGCTGCCGAGGCAATCCGGATTCCGCGAAAGCTTCCGCTTCGCAGGCGAACTCGTGGATCGCGGCTACAGCATCGTCATCTTTCCCGAAGGCGAGATCACACCCGACGGCGCCATTCACAGTTTCTACGCGGGCGGCGGGCTTCTCGTAAACAAGTTGCGCCTGCCCGTGCTGCCGATGCGAATCGAAGGTGCGTATGAAATTCGAAAAGCGGGAACGCGCTTCAATCGGCCGGGCCGCGTTCGCGTGTACATCGGAGAGCCGATGGAATTTCCCGAGGCGTCGGATCCGCAACAGATTGCTCAAATGCTCGAAGATCGCGTCAAGGCTCTCGGTCCGCAAGAATAGTGCCACGGGAATGCTCTTTGACACGGCAAGGGGCATTTGCCAAGATTTGCGATTGAGCGCAACAACGAACGAGTTTGGGAAAGTCAAGGAGCCGGCATGATCCGCAATGCAAGGCCTCTCCTGGTTTGTGCGGCACTGGTCCTGATTTGCCCGGTCGTCGCGCCGCCTGCGCGACCGGCGCAAACCTCGCCGTCGCACGCTGCCCCGCATTTGCTCCCAACCGGAATGAGCCTCACGCCAACGGCCTCAACAGGCGCGCGATTTGAATTGCTTCGCCCCGGCTTCGCGGATCATCCCGAGTTTGCCGCAAGCGACGCCGTCTCGACCGCGCTCAGCCCCGACGGCAAGACACTTCTAATTCTTACGAGCGGCTACAACCGCGTGTACGACGAGACAGGGAAGGTCATCGACGCGGAGTCCGGGGACTACGTCTTCGTTTACGACGTATCGAGGGTTGTTCCCAGGAAAATCCAAACGCTTACGGTAAAGATGGCGTTCGACGGCTTGGCGTGGAATCCGTCGGGCGATGCATTTTACGTCTCCGGGGGAGGAGATGATTGCATTCACATCTTTGAGCGGTCCGGGGATCAGTGGAGCGAAGCAGGGAGTCCGATTCCGCTGGGACATGCATCCGGCCTGGGTCTCGGCCAGAAGGCCGTTGTCGCAGGCCTCGCGGTTACGCCCTCCGGGCACACGGTTGTCGCCGCAAACTATGAGAACGACTCCATCAGCGTGGTGGACCTGAGCGCGCGGCGCAAAATTGCGGAGCTCGATTTGCGGCCGGGCCAGAGCGACCCTGCACAATCCGGCGTTCCGGGCGGCGAATATCCTTACTGGGTGGCGCTCTCGGGCGAAGATACTGCCTACATCTCCAGCCTTCGGGACCGTGAAATCGACGTTGTCGCTCTTGGCGATTCGCCGCGCGTCACATCGCGAATTCCGGTGCGCGGTTCGCCGAACAGGATTCTCTTGAATCGCGATGGAAGCCGGCTCTACGTCGCGCTCGACAACAGCGACTCGGTCGCCGTCATTGACACGCATTCGGAAACAGTGACGTCGCAGTTCGGCGTCACATCACCCGCTGCCGTTTTCGCCAACACCTCTAACTTCAGAGGAAGCAACCCGAATAGCCTCGCGCTTTCCCCGGATGAACGAACGCTCTACGTCACCGACGGAGGGACGAACGCGGTCGCCGTCGTTAAGCTGGACGGCCCGAAGGGTGAAGTGTCGGGACTCATCCCGACCGGTTGGTATCCCAATTCCGTCAGTTTGAGCGAGTCAGGCACGCGGCTCTATATCGTCAACGGTAAGAGCGCCGCTGGGCCGGACCCGAAAGGCTGCCGCACGTCCACCGCGACGAAGGGGCCGGCAGCCGACGCGTGTCACGCGACCAATCAATACATTCTGCAGCTCACGCGAGCAGGATTGTTGATGGTCCCGGTGCCGCGCCGGCAGGAGCTTGCCCGATTGACCGCCGTCGTCGCGCGGAACGATCACTTCCATGTCGCTTCTTCGAAACAAAGTACGATCGCCTGCGACTTCCTGCACGGCCGGATTCACCACGTGATTTACATCATCAAGGAGAATCGCAGCTACGATCAGGTGCTGGGCGATCTGGGACGCGGCAACGGCGATCCGAGATTGACGCTGCTCCCCGAGCCGCTGACACCGAATCATCACCGGATCGCGCGCGCCTTCGTCACTCTCGATAATTTCTACGCGAGCGGCGAAGTCAGCGGCAACGGCTGGAATTGGAGCACGGCCGCGCGGGCCACGGATGCGTTGGAGAAGGCCTTGCCGCCCAACTACGCCGAGCACGGCCCCGCCTACGACTACGAAGGCGCCAACCGCTACATCAACCCCGCCTATCCGTCCACTGCCGAGCGGCGCTCCGCCAATCCGCGAACCCCGGACGATCCCGACTTGCTCCCCGGCACCGCCGACGCGTTCGCTCCGGACGATTCGGATGGCGAGGCGGGCGCCGGCTATCTCTGGGACGATGCGATGCGCGCCGGCCTTTCGCTGCGCAATTACGGTTTCTTTGTGGACATGGATCGGTACGAAAAACATAAGAACGAGGCCGGCTACCTTCCCCCGGAACACGACCCGCACGCCCTCGGTCAAGTCGTGGCGTTTCCCACAAAGCCCGAACTCATGGCCGTAACCGACCCTTACTTTCGAGGATTCGATCTCAAGTTGCCGGACTACTGGCGCGTGCAGGAGTGGAAGCGTGAATTTTCCGGCTACGTCGTGCACAAGAATCTTCCCGCGCTCGAATTGATTCGGCTCGGGCGCGATCATTTCGGAGACTTCGCGGACGCGATGGACGGCGCAAACACGGTCGAGACGGAAATGGCGGACAACGATTACTCGATCGGCCTTGTGGTTGAAGCTGTGGCGACGAGTCCCTATCGGGACGACACGCTTGTTTTCGTTGTTGAAGACGACGCGCAAAATGGGCCGGACCACGTCGATGCGCACCGCACCGTCGCGTTCGTCGCGGGGCCCTACGTGCGCCAGGGTGCGGTCGTTTCCACGCACTATTCCACGGTCAACATGTTGCGCACGATTGAAGACGTGCTGGGCATCACGCCATTGGGACTGAACGACGCCGCGGTCGAGCCCATGAGCGCGGCGTTCGAGCCGACGCTGCAGCCCTGGAGCTACCAGGCGGCGGTGCCGGAGGTGTTGCGTACGACAGCGTTGCCGCTGCCCCCGCGCGCAGCCGGGGCGCGCCTCAGCCCGCGCGAGGCCGCCTACGCGCACCCGCGCCACGATGCGGCCTATTGGGCCGAGAGGACGCGCGGTATGAATTTTTCCGATGCCGATGAAATTGACACGAACCGCTTCAATCGCATTCTTTGGCAAGGCCTCCGCGGCAACGCGCCTTTTCCCGAGACGCCCAAGAGCGACGGTGGCGACGCCCCAGATCCGGACTAATTGAATTTGGCGGCGATTTGACACCCGGCAACAGCTGCCAGTAACGTATCGGAATCCAGTTCCAATCGAATGAATTCCGGGTCTGTTCCCGGGGGAGACGAATTCGATGCGCATGAAACACTGGCTGGCAGTTGCCGCGTCGTCGCTGACTCTGATTTTAATTGCGGCCGCGCTGCCGACTCTCGCCGTTCATTCCAGCGGCACCAACAGCCACGGCTTCAATTTGGCCGACCTCGATACGACCTGCAAACCGTGCGCCGATTTCTACCAGTACGCCACCGGCGGCTGGATACTCCACAATCCTGTCCCTCCGTCCTACGCGGATTGGGGACGCTTCAGCGAACTTCAGAACAAGAACGAAGAGACCCTGCACGAGATTCTGGATGCCGCCTCGAAAGATCGGCACGCTCCGAAGGGTTCAATTGAGCAGAAGATCGGCGATTTCTACGGAAGCTGCATGGACACGTCCCGAATCGAGCACCAGGGAATCAAGCCGATCAAACCGGAACTGGATCGAATCAACGCCATCTCTAGCCACAGCAGCCTACTGGCTGAGATGGCTCGCTTGCAGGGCATCGGCGTGGATGCGATGTTTCAATTCTCCTCGGAGCCGGATTTCAAGGACAGCTCGCAAGTGATCGGCGTGGCGTTTCAGGGTGGCCTTGGTTTGCCCGAGCGGGACTACTACTTCCGCGACGATCCCGATTCCAGGCAACTTCGCGACAAGTACGTCGCCCACGTGACGACCATGTTCATCCTGATGGGAGATACCCGCGATGCGGCCGCCGCGGAGGCCAAGACCGTGATGGCCATCGAGACCCAACTGGCGCAGGCCTCCTCGAAGCCGGAAGACCTCCGCGATCTGGCCGCGAATTACAATCGCATGGATCGTGCGGAGCTGAGAAACCTGACGGCGCAGCTTTCCTGGGATGCCTACTTGCGCGAGGTCGGGTTCCCGGAGATCGCTGCCGTCAACGTCGGCCAGCCGAAATTCTTCCAACAGCTTGATCGCATGTTCGGCGCGGTGCCGCTGGCCGATTGGAAATCGTATTTGCGGTGGTGCCTGATCAACACCGCCGCGCCGCGGCTCTCCACAAAATTCCTCGACGAGGATTTTGATTTCTACAATCGCACGCTCCAGGGAGTGAAGGACCCGCAGCCGCGCTGGAAGCGTTGCGTCAGCGCCACCGACGGATATCTCGGCGAAGCGCTCGGGCAAAAGTACGTTGAGAAAACATTTCCGCCCGAGGCCAAAGTTGCAGCGCTGCAGATGGTGCACAATCTCATCGCCGCCTTGCGCGCCGACATCCAAACGCTCTCCTGGATGGGGCCGGACACCCGCAGGCAGGCGCTGGCCAAACTCGACGCGCTTACCCTCAAGATCGGCTATCCCGATAAATGGCGCGACTACTCCAGCTACAGCGTCACGCGCGATTCCTACGCCCAGAACGTGTTTCAAGGCGCGCTCTTCGAGTTTCGCCGCAATCTGGCGCAAATCGGCAAGCCCATCGACCGCACCGAGTGGGGCATCACGACTCCCAGCGTGAACGCCTACTACAACCCGACGATGAACGAAATTGTTTTCCCTGCAGGCATCCTCCAGCCGCCCTTCTTCGATCCGAATGCGGATGAAGCGCTCAACTACGGCGGAATTGGGGCCGTCATCGGTCACGAAATGACGCACGGCTTTGACGACTCGGGCAGCCGGTTCGACGCGCAGGGCAATTTGAAGAACTGGTGGACACCCGAGGACCGCAGGAATTTTGAGGAGCGCGCCGCGTGCATCGTTCAGCAGTTCGACGGCTACGTCGTGAAGCCGGGCCTGAAGGAGAATGGCAAGCTTGTCGAAGGAGAGAGCATCGCGGATCTCGGCGGAATCACCATCGCCCACGCCGCGTTCGAGAAAGCGATCGAGGGCCGGAACATCGCACCCATCGACGGCATGACGCCGGACCAGCGGTTCTTCCTCGGCTGGGCGCGCATCTGGGGAGACAACATGCGCGCCGAACGCGAAATTCTCTTAACGAACACCGACCCGCATCCGATCGCGCGCTTCCGCGTAAACGGCCCGATGTCCAACCTGCCGGAGTTCGCCTCCGCCTATTCTTGCAAGGATGGCGACGCCATGGTTCGGCCCGCGGGCGCCCGCTGCCGCATCTGGTAGGAGTGATCCCCCCGCCGGGTTAGCGCGTGCCAGTGCCCGGAAGCGCCCCTGGATCAAGGCTTAGGCGCTGGAGCGGCAGGACTCGGAGCCGGTGGTGGGGTTGAAGTCCTGCGATAGATGATCTTCTTCGTCCCGCCGCCACAAGTGCCGACGACCTTGCCATCGGTGACTTCCTGGTCCTTTGGCACGATCTCCAGCGAATACGACGTCACGTTCTTTGCTTCCAGCTTCTTTGCGATCTCAGCCTTCAGTTCTTCACACGGCTTTGGCCCTGGCGCTTGCGCGCGAGCGGACACGGACACAAACAAGAGGACGGGGACTACTGCCAACATCTTCTTCATTGTGCGACCTCCTCAGTAGACCGGGATTTCCATTTTGACATCTAAGCAAGAAGAACACGGTCAACAGAATTGAATGGTAGGCCCGTGGGGGCACGAACCGCAAGCCTGCCCGACGAGTCGGGCGGCTCTACCAAGCGGAACACTCAAGGAGTGGTAGGCCCGTGCGGACCTCACAGGTGACGTAATTGAAACTGTTCGTTGCAGAAGGAAGAACAAACCTCCCCCCCGAACACCGCGAGGAATCGAGCACTCGCAAATTCAAAATCGCTCACCCCGCAAAGGGCCTGCCACCCGCCACAATTACAAGGTAGGCGAGTCCAGTGAAAAGAAACCAATACCTCGACGGCTTGGCGGCCACGAAGCAACAGCAGCAAGAAGCTCCCGTTCTGTGATAAACAGCGCGCGTTAAAGTCGCGCGACACGGCCCGCTAACGCGTGTACAATGGCGCCGCAATTTTATCCGGCAATCAGGAGGTAACCGTGAACAGATTCGTAGGGCAGGCCGCGGTCCCGCTGCTGTTTTCCTTTGCTCTCGTTTGCATCTCCTGTGGCGGCTCCTCCAGCACACCTTCCTCGGCGTCTTCGGCGAGTAGAAACGGCACGGACATGGTCTGCTACACCAGTTCAAGCGCGCACGGCATCACTGTCAGCTCAGTCTTCCATGTGCCCCCCGTTGATCAGGTCACGATGCTCGAAGAGCCATGGGCGAAGGACTTCCGGCGCTACGTCGGGCAGTCCGGCGATGAGGGAGGCATCTCAGTGACCTGCGTGCCCGTTGATTCCAAAAATCCCGAGGACGCGCTGAAAGACAAGATTGACGCCTGGCGCAAACAAGGCATTCAGGTGGTTCAAACCAACTGGAAATACGCGGGCGGCTGATCCTCCCGATTCGCATCCTTGCGCCGGCAGTTCATTCCGAGCACTCTTACCGCGGAACTATTACCAAAACCCTGGCGATCAGTAGCAGCTCAGTAGCCGATTAGCCCGATTACAGGTGAAGTTTCTGTCGGATTGCCAAGAAAACTCTCTGAAGTACTGAAATAAGTGGTAGGCCCGTGGGGGCTCGAACCCCAGACCTCTACCGTGTCAAGGTAGCGCTCTAACCAACTGAGCTACGGGCCTGTTTCTGTGCTCCGTAGTTTAGCACGAGCGTTTGTCCCCGGCATCAACCGGCCGCATCAGCGATGGGCACTCTTTAAGGCCGCGCGCTCGCGTGAATGCAAGAGTTGCGGGCCGCGTTGCGCGCAAGCAGGCGGCATTGCTTGCGCCTCGTCTCGCCGTACAGTAAATTACTCCCTTCAACTGGGCCATCGCGAAGAGAGGCCTGCCATGTTGTCAGCATCTGCCAAAAATCAGCCCGCCGAGACTCTGCGCACGTTGCCAGGAGACGAGGTTCGCCAGATTCTGTGGCGTTTCGCCGACCGTTACGATCTTCAGATGCTCGTGCAGTCTGCTCGGGGGGTTGCCCGCGGACCCGTCGCCCGCCTTGTTGCCGCCGGGGCTCGCCACTCGCACGAATGGACGGAGGAAAAGAACGCGCTATTGCCGGAGTTCGATAACGCCGGCATCACCAGCGTCTTCATGGACCCGGCGGAGGGCGGCTATCTCGAAGGACCGAAAAACCTGGCGATGGCTCTCGTGGCCTTTGAACTTGCCTGGGTGGATGCCGGCGCTGCCACGGCCAGCCTGGCCGGCTGCCTGGCGCTCGCGCCCATTCACGAACGCGGCACTCCCGAGCAACGCACTGCGTACATGGCCCGGTGCGTCCCCAAGCCCGGCGAAAAACCGTTGCGCGGCGCGTTCTGTCTGACCGAGCCCATTCCCTACGTCGGCGTCGAGACAGGTCTCTTGTCCGGCAAAGTGACGGTTGTCGAGTGGGCGGAGGGCAAAGAGCCCATCCTCGAAGTGGACAAGCGCGGCCGCTTCATCACCAACATGGGCTTCGCCAATTTTGTCACTGCCGCCGTGGATTCCGCCGATCCGCGCATCAACGGTTCCTGCATGGTCATTGTTGAGGAAACCGATCCCGGCACTTTCGATCGCGGCACTCCGACTCGCAAGCTGGTTCACCAGCTCTCCTCCACCTCCGATCCCATCTTGCGGATGCGCGTGCCCGCCAGCCGCATCATCGGCGGGTACACCGTCAAGGACGGCGTCATCGTCCCGAATTACAGCCACTCCGAAATCATTGAAGCGGTGTTCCGCCGCACGCGCGTTACCGTCGGATTGATGACCGCGGCCAAGCTCCTCTCGGCCGTCGAACCCGTGATTCGCTATCACCGCGATCGCTTCCGCGGGGGCGAAGGCATCACCCAGGGATCGCCCCGCTACGAACTCGGCTTGCAGCAAAAGGAGGACGTGCTCCATCGTTTGCTCGACATCTGGGCGACGGGCGAAGCCAGCGCTTCGCTCGGGTTTGCCGCTGCGAGATTGTTCGATGAACTCGACCCGATTGAGCGCGAAAAGAACCTACTCTTCGCCCGGAAAGGGCTGGAAGGCCGCGCGGCACTGAAGCAACTGCGCGCCCAGCAGAAGGACGCCCTCGAGCTCCTGGAACTTGAGGCGCTCCCGCCTGAGCAGCGCGGTCAGGCGCGGCTGGATGCCCTCGATAAGGACAATCTCAACCGTTTCATCCTGCTCGATGCCGTCGCGAACGTCCTTTGCCCCGCCACCAAGCTTTGGAACACCGGCCACGGTTCCAGCATGCTTCGCGAAGCCGTAAGCTTGATGGGCGGCTACGGCATCACGGAGGATTGCCCCGGGTTCCTCGGCTACAAGTGGATGGATTCCCAACTCGAAGCGACATACGAAGGGCCCGAAGCCGTTCAGCGCCGCCAGCTCAGTCTCACGATGACCAATGAAGTCTTCCTCGCCCAGTTTCGCCACTGGATCCGGGAAATGCGCGTAATCGCTACGCGCAATCCGGGGACGGGCGCTTGTTCCCTGGCCACGGCCATGCAGATGTGGCTGTGGACCATCGGGCATCTCCTTACCGCCAAGGACGCCGATGGCCAAAAGCTTTATCAAGGGACCCGCCAGGGGGTTACGTTCCCGCTCGCTGACGCGCTCTGCTGGCTCCTGGCCGCGCGCTGCCAAATCCTCGATTTCCTGGAACTCGAAGCCAAGGGACCGGACAACCCCGGCGTCGCCGAAGCATTGAGCGGATTGCTTCCCTTCCTCTCGGACCTGTGTCACGTCCAAACCGCGCGGTCCGCGAGCGAAGTCGGCCGCATCTGCGCAACTCTCGTGTTCGGCTACAACCGCCATCCCGCTTGGGACACCGAAGGCTACCAGGCTTGCTCCCCCGCCGACGATCTGGTCGAGCTTCAAGGAATCCTGCCCGGTATCGGCGGCGCCGCTACCGATGCCGCCGGTGACGATGGCTCGCATCCCGCCAAGGCCGGACCGTGCGTGCGCTTCGACGGCCTGGAGGAATTCACTCACTTGCGCACTCGCCTCGACGCCTGCCTCACGGGTTCGCAACTCGCCAAGGACCGCGCCGCCGAATCGCTCACCAAGGTGATGATTCCGGCCGCGCTGGATTACCCCGCTTGAGGCAAAACGTGTCCGAGGCCTCCGGAACCACCCCAGTGGAACGCCAGACGATGGAAGTTGATCTCGTCTGCGTTGGCTTTGGCCCCGCCATGGGCGGTTTTCTCACCACGCTCGCTCCGGCTCTGGTGAACGCGGACGGCACGCCCGCCATCGAAAGCAAAGCCGCGCCGGGCATGCCTTTGCAGGTTGTCTGCTACGAACGCGCCGACGGCATCGGCTTCGGCGTCTCCGGCGTGGTGACGCGAGCCCGCGGCATTCGCGCTTCCTTCCCCAATCTGGATGTCTCCCAAATCCCCATGGCGGCGTCCGTGGCGGAAGAGAAACTCATTTACCTTCTTGACCCGATCGGCAGCTCCCACCGGTCCTGGGTCCTGCGCGTGGCCGACCGCGTTCTTCGTGTATTTGGCGGTCTCATCGGTCTGAAGCACGACGCCTTCGAGATTCCGTGGACGCCTCGTTTTCTGCACAAGAAAGACGGCTTGGTCCTCTCCATCGGCCAATTCAACCAGTGGGTCGGTGAACAACTCATGGCATCCGGCACTGTGCAGATCTGGCCGGGCATGCCCGTTGCCGAGCCGCTGCTGGAAGACGAGCGCGTTCTCGGCGTCCGGCTTCTCGATCAAGGCGTCGAGCGTGACGGCACTCCGTCCGCCTCTTTCCTCCCGGGCATGGACGTTCACGCCGCGCTCACCGTCATCGGCGATGGACCTGTCGGCGCGGTTGGACAGAAACTCGACGACTCTTTCGGCATGCCTCAAGGCGACGAGAAGCGCGAATGGGCCGTTGGCGCCAAGATGGTGATCGACCTTCCCGAAGGCGTCGATCTCAAACCCGGCACCGTCATCCACACGATTGGCTATCCGGAGCCGGAGATTTTCGGTTTCTTTTATGTGCACCCCGGCCGAATTGCATCCGCCGGAATTTTCGTTCCCTCCTGGTACGAAAACCCGGTCCGCACCTCCTACCGCTACCTTCAGCACTTTCTGTTGCATCCCTATGTGTGGCGCTACGTGAAGGGCGGCCGCCTCCGTTCCTGGGGCGCCAAGTCATTGCAAGAATCCGGCCGCCGCGGCGAGCCGTACCTGGCCGGCGACGGCTTTGCACGCATCGGTGAAGGCTCCGGCTCCACGAACGTGCTCACCGGCTCCGGCGTCGATGAAGCCTGGGCCACAGGAACTCAACTGGGCGAGGCGGTGCTCGAGCTTTTCAAAGACCACAAGCCCTTCACGAAGGAAAACCTCGAGGCCACTTACGTCCGCCGGCGTCGCGCCAGTTGGGTGGAGAAGGAAGCGCGCATCGCGGAGAAATCGCGTGACGGTTTTCATCATGGGGTTGTTTCCGGTTTGGTCGGCATGGCGCTCGCCGGCGCTACCCGCGGCCTGCTTTCGATTCCCGGCCGCCCGCATCCAATTCGGACCGCGGAGGAATTCTTCGCGCGCCGCCTCAAGAAGAGCGACATCGAGGCCTTGCGCCATACCGCCGCTCGGAGCGGCGCCTCCCTGCACGATTCGCTGATGGAAGCTTGCGGCTGGCCCGCAATTCCCTACGACGGCCACCTCCTGATGACGCATCAGGACGCGTTGCTCGTCGGCGGCAAAGTGCAGGCCCCCGCCGGTTACGCCGATCATGTCGTGTTCCTCTACCCCACGCTTTGCGAAGGCTGCCATTCCAAAGTCTGCGTGGAGATTTGCTCCGGCGAAGCCATCACCGCGCCGAAGGACTCATCGGTCCCCGGCTTCGACCGCGAGAAATGCGTCTTCTGCGGCGCGTGCCTTTGGAATTGCGAGCACGAGAACATTGCTTTCCGCGCCGGCGCGGGCGGACTGCACTCGGCGGAAAATTGAACGCCCGCGCAAAGCCGCACCTCCACCAAGCACCGGGAATGAAGGAATCTCCAGAGTGGAGAAGCGAATGACCTATCAAATCGTCGTCTGTGCGGGCATCGTGCCGGATCCGCTGCAAACCCTCGAGCCCGTCCGCACCCCCTCGGGCCCCGCACTCAAGAACGAAACGATGTTGCCCCACGTGCTCGATCCCTGGGCCGCATGTTCGCTCTACGAAGCCGCGCATCTCGCCAAGCAATTCGCCGGCAGTAAAGTCTGGCTCGTAAGCCTCGCGCCGAAAGCCAAGCTCCAGCAAGTCATCATGACCGTCGCACAAAAGGCGGTATTCGATCTCGTCGCTCTGGACGCTCCATCCAGCGGATTTACCGATAGCGCCGCCGTCGCCGCCGTTCTCGCCGACGCCATCGCCTCCCTCCCCGCGCTCGACCGCTCGAAGCTTCTTGTCTTCGGCGGCTGGGAATCGGCCTCGCGCTCTTCCGGCACGACGCTGCAGATCCTCGGTGAGCGCCTCGGCATCACCGATCAATTCCAGGGCGTCGATCAAATCAAAGTCCTGGAAAACGGCGCCCTCGAAATCCTCGAACGCGCCGAAGGCGGATGCCATCAAGTCTCCGTCTGCGACGGCCCTCCGGCCATCCTCGGCTGGGCCACCGGCAATCTTCGTGAGCCACCCAATAATCCGCAAGTCGGCATGGCCAACATGCGCACGCTGATGCCAGCTCTCCAACGCGCCAAGTCCACGCCGCTCGCCGCCGGCAATCTCGCTTATCAGAGCGCGACCCTGCCCAAACAACAGCGCGACACGCGCATCGTCAAAGACCTCCCCGCCGAAGAGATCGCGCGGGAACTCGCCGCTTGGATTCGAGGATGACATGGACGACAAGATCCTGATTCTTGCGCACACCGAGCCCGACGGATCGCTCGGAAAGGCCGCGCTCGACGCCATCGAAACCGGCCGCGCGCTCGGCGGCTCGCTCGCCGTTGGACTCGTTGGCGAAAAGGCGCAACCCCCGCGCGGTGTGCCCTCTGTCTACGTGGTCGAAGGACCGGAATTCGCACAGTCCCGCTACGCATCCGACGCCGCCGCCGCCGAAGCGCTCTGCCGCGCCACAGGCGCAACTCTGGTGCTTGCTGCCGGCACCTCGCGTTGGACTCGCGCGCTTCCCGGGGTCGCGCAGCGTCTCAACGGCCGCGTCGACTCGCACGTCACGTCGCTCGATGGCGGCCGCGCCACGCGCTGGTTCTATCGCCAGCGCATCGAAGCCGTCCTCACACGCGGCGAGCGCCCGTGGTTTCTCTTGCTGGACGCCGGACTGCCTTATCAGCCGCGCGATGGCAAGCCGCGGGTCGAGCGGGTCAGCGTGACTCTGCCGCCCCTGCGCACGCGTGTTACCGGCATCGTCGCGCCGAAGGCCGAGCAGCAGACGATTCGCCCGGACGCGGATCTCCTCTTCGTCGCTGGCGCCGGCTGGACCAAAAAGCAAAAGGATGGTCAAACGCACGTTGAGGAAGCCGGCAAACTGGTTCTTGGTTTTCTCGCCGCCACGCGCGCTTCTCTCGGCAGCAGCAAGTCGCTTGTCGATCTGAGCGGCGAGGGGCAGTCTGTTCTCCCCTTCCTTTCCCATCTCAACCAGATCGGCCAAACCGGCGCCACTCCCCGCCACCCCAAAGGTCTCTCCACCTGCTGTCACGGCGAGGAACCTCACGTCGTCGGATGGCGCTTCATCCAGGAACGCCGCGCCGTGAACCTCGATCCCAACTGCGGCTGGGCCCGCGGCAAAGCCGACGTCCTGTACGTCGCCGACGCCTTCGAAGTCGTCGCTAAGCTCAACGCTCTCCTGAGCGCGTGACTCGAGGCACGGGCGGCTCGCCAAGCAAGCGCCTGCCGCGCATCGTTCCGGCTCGCATTGATTTCGCGAAGGAGAGGACGCTCAGGGCGCTGCGTTCGTGTAAATGCAGAAGTTGCGGGCCGCGTCGCGCGCGAGCGGCACGAGAAAGTCCGCCGAGCGCACGACGTCTTCATGCGCCGGAGCGATGTAGAGGACGTAGATGGTGCGAGGCAGTTTCTGCAGTGAAGCCCGTATGTTCTCAAGCGTCTTCGCGAGCACGCGCCCTTCGCAGGGATTGTAGAAGTAGAGGACGCACGGCCCATCCGGCGGCTCGCACGCGCTGAAATCCGCGCAAATGGACTCGATGTCCGCGCACCGTTGCTTCGGGTTCACGTAGCTTCGAATGTTTCGCAGCGCGATCGCGTGGAGTTCCGGCGCGAATTCAATCCCCACGATCCTCCGGAAGGGAAATTCCGCGGCCAGCAGCAAGGCTCGGCCCTTTCCGGAGCCGAAGTCAACGAACGCAAAATCCTCGAAGCGGATTTTGAGCTGCGACATCGCCGAGCGAAAGCGGTCCGGCTCGATCGCGATGTAATCGACGCCGTAAATCCAGTTCGGACTGGAAATATCCAGATCGCTCAGGTAGGTCCGGCCGCCGGCGTCCTCGTCGGTTTCCACCCCGTACGCCCCATCGAATTCGCTGCGCTCGTGCTGCTTGGCGGCCGCGCGCGCGTCCCGGTGTTCGCGGAAGAGGTGGATCGGCAGAAGAAAGCCCCGCAGGAGGCTCGCCGCAATGCCGCGTTCCGCGATCGACTTCCGTATTCTGGGGAGGATGGTTCGCGCCAGCCGAGGCATGTGTTGTCCTGACGCTCGCGATCTCGCAAAACTCCCGGCCCAAGCGGCCGCCTTGCCCGCTACCAGCTCAAATCGGTCTCGACCGGCTGCTCGTAGTCCACGCCCTCGACTTCAAATCCAAAGAGGCGTCGGAATTCCCGCTGGTATCCAGCGAAGTCGGTCAGCGTGCGCAAATTCTCCGTCGTCACTTGCGGCCATTCCGCCTGAATTTCCGATTGCACTTCGGGCCGCAGCTCGCGATCGTCCAGCCGGATTCGCCCCGCGTCATCCAGCGGCGCAGGTTCTTCCGCGGTCAGATAATCCGCGAATAGCCGCTCGATCTGCTCGAGCGGCCCTTCTTCGAGCCCGCGCTTCTTCATCACGGGCGGCAGCAAACTCAAGTACAGCGGCACCACTGGGATTGCCGACGACGCCTGCGTCACCACCGCTTTATTGACCGAGATCCGCGCCGCGCCGCCCCGCCGCTCGCGCAGCGTCGCATCGAGATCCCGCGCCGCCATCTCCAAGTCTTTCTTCGCTTGACCGATCGTGCCGTCGCGATAGATCGGCCACGTCACTTCCGGTCCGATGTACGAGTACGCCACGCTGAGCGCGCCCTCGGCCAGCAAATTCTCTTCGAGCAGCGCCGCGATCCATCGCCGCCAGTCGTCGCCGCCCATAACCGCCACCGTTTCGGCGATTTCCTTCTTGCTTGCGGAGTGTATGGTCACCGGCACGACCTTCTCCGAATCGAGCTCGATCGTCTTGCTCGAAAACGCATGATGCAACGGCTTCAGCGACGAGCTGTGCACGTGGCCGGTGTCCGGATCCTTCCGCTTCGGCGACGCCAGACTGTAAATCACCAGGTCCAGCGGACCCATGTTCGCGCGAATCATGTCCAGCGCCGCGCGCTTCGCCTCGTTGCTGAATGCGTCGCCGTTCAAGCTCGCCGCGAAAATCCCCTCCGCATTCGCCAGCCGGTGATACGCCGCCGTGTTGTAGTAGCCCGCAGTCGCCGTCTTGTCTTCGGTTGGCGGCCGCTCGAAAAACACGCCCATCGTCTTCGCGCCGTACCCGAATCCCGCCACCACGCGCGACGCCAGCCCGTATCCGGTCGAAGCCCCTACGACCAGCACGTTCCGCAACGCACGCCCGGCTGCTTTCTTTCGCGCGCCCACGCCCGCCACCCATTGCTCGACGTTTCGCGCACACCCCTCCGGATGCGCATTGACGCAGATAAATCCACGCGAGAGGCGCTTGACGATTTGCTTTGTCATGATTTGGTTCGAAAAACCTCAGTCATCCCGGCATCTGCCCGGCGCGCCGCCGCGCCCGGCAAGTTTGAGGCAGCCGGCGCGATTCACGGAGAATAGATTTCGTTCATTCGCCGCGCCAGGCCGGTGTCGTTTGCCGTCAGACCGCCGGCGCTGTGCGTGACCAACTCCACCGTCACTTTGTTCCACGAGTTCGACCAATCCGGATGATGATTCATCTTCTCCGCCGCCAGCGCCGACTGCGTCATGAACGCGAACGCCGCGGAGAAATCCTTGAACTCGAAGACGCGCCGCAGCTTCCCATCGGCCACGCTCCAGCCGGATAATCCCTTGAGAGCCGCAGTCAATTCCGCCTCGCTCAGTTTTTGCGCGCCCATTCTGTGCCCCTCCCCCGCGGCCCCGCTTGCGACCCCGCAGCATTATCCGCCCGCCGCGCCCTCGCGGCAACCTGCCCCGCCCCGCGTCAGTGCTTCTCCCAATAGCGCGCCACCGCGGCGAAATCCGGATCGTCCTTCGCGGCCCGCAGCACCGCGTCGTACGTCTCTCGCGACGCCTCTCCCGCCGGCAGCTTCAATCCCAATTGCTTCGCCAGCTCCATCGCCAGCGTGATGTCTTTGTGCATCAGCCGCAGCGGAAAACTCGCCTTGTATTCGCCCGCCACGATCATCGGCGCCTTAATGTCCAGCACCGGGGAACGCGCCATGCTCGATTGCATCACTTCCACCAGCCGCCCGCCCTCGATTCCGGCCGACGTCACGATCGCCAGCGCCTCCGCCATCGCGTCCACTTCGAGCGCCAGAAGCAGATTCATCGCTAACTTCACGCTCTGCCCCGCGCCATTCGGCCCCAGCAGAAACCATTTCTTCCCCAGCACTCCGAGCAGCGGCTCCACGCGCGCGAGCGTTGCCGCCTCTCCGCCGATCATGAAGACCAGATTCCCCTGCTCCGCTCCCCACGTTCCGCCCGTCACCGGCGCGTCGAGATACGCCACGCCGCGTTCCGCGCACGCCGCCGCGCTCTTCCGCGCCAGCGCCGGCGAGACCGTGCTCGAGTCCACCAGCACGCTCCCTCGCTTCAATGCCGCGAGCACGCCTCCGGGCCCCCACAGCACCGATTCCACCGCCGGTGGATCGCTCACGATCAGGATCAGCACGTCCGCCCCGGCCGCGGCCTCGCCCGGCGACTTCGCCACGCGCATTGTCGCGCCGAGTTTCGCCGCCTCGGCCGCCACTTCCGCCGCCCGCGTGGCCGTCCGGTTCCATACCGTGACGTTGTGCCCCGCCTTCGCCAGGTTCAGCGCCATCGGACGCCCCATCAGTCCCAGCCCGATAAACCCCACGTCCTGTTTCACTGGTTCCCCCTCACCTCATCGAGTCGCTGAATTCTACCTGCTTCGGCAAACATTTCGAAGGCCCGCGCCTTCGCCGAGGGGCCATATTGATTTTCCGCGCCGAACCACATGAACTGCTGGCCTAAAGGGGATGAATCTGTAATCCTTCCCGTCATGAATCTGATTTCAAGACTGAAATCCAGCCGTGGAACCCAATCCCCCGGCGATGGATACGCGAGCAGCGACATCGACCGATGAGCGAAGCGAAAGGATTCGTCGAGCGATGAGATCGCGAAACGAAATCCAGCGAGACATCGCCGGAATACAAGAGTATTGCCGGCGATTTGCCGAAGGGCCGCCCGCTCCGGCGCCGGCGGTGGCCGTGTCGCCGGACGTGAAGCGCGTCTCGATGCTGGTCTCGATGGCCCTCGATCTGCGCGGCGAGGCCGCCGCGGGCAAAGGAGTCGAACTCGGCTGCGGCTTTGGGAGCCTGCTGTTTCCGATGGCGGAGGCGATGCCGAAGGTTCGCTGGACCGCGATCGAGCATCCCGGGCGCGAGTTTGTCAACAAACCCGAATATCGAGCCATGTTCGAGAAATTCAAATGCGAATTGGTTCTCTCGGACATCGTGCGCAGTCCGTTTCCCCTGCCCGACGAGGAATTCGATGTGGTGACGTTTTCGGAAGTGCTCGAACATCTTCCGGTCGAGCGGCTCAATCCCATCCTGCGCGAAATTGCGCGCGTGACGAAGACCGGTGGAATCCTTCTCGTTTCGTCGCCGAACCTCACGTCTCTGGAGAACCGCATCCGGCTTGCGAAGGGAAAGAGCATCCTCGATATGCCGGATGAAATCAGCTACGCCGCGGGAACGTACGGGCACATCCGGCTCTACACGGCGGGGGAGATCCGGAAGGCGATGGAACGGCTTGAATTCGAGACCCTCCGATGCGAAATCGAATCGTGCAATGCCGGCTATCGCGGCGCGTCCGAACGTTCTCTCTTGAGGCAAGGCTACCGAATGTATGAACGCCTGGAGCGTTTCCTGCCACCGCTCAAGCGCATGGGCGATACATGGTACCTGGTGTTCGCAAAGCGGCCAGCCGGCGAATGACGCCCTCATGCGCCGCCGCGCGGGTCACGGGACGAAGACGACGCCGATGCCGGATGTATCCATCTGGTCGCCATGAATGGTGAACGGAAGCCCGCCGTTAGCAGGGGCGTCCACGAATTCGAGATGGTCGTAGCGCTGTTTGACTTCGCCCCAGAACCGGGCGACGTCGCATTCGGAACCCTGCCTGTGAGTCACAATGTCGTGGAACGCCACGACGCCCCCGCTGCGCACGAGCGGCGAATACATCTGGAAATCGAGTTCGACGCCGCGATACGTGTGGTCGGCGTCAATGAAGAGATAATCCAGCAACTCGCCCCCGAGAATCCGCAGGACGCGCTCCTTCGTTTCCGGCGCATGCGAATTCGCTCGAATCAGACTAAGGCGCTGCCCCGCCCTGGAAAACTTCCGGTAAAGCGGAACCTTGCGCAGCGGATAGCCGCCGCCGAACGGCCCCGAGGGAAGGTCCACGCTGATGACCCTGGCCCCAGGAGGAGAAAGCGAGCAGAGAAGGTAGAGCGTGCCGCCGAAGCTGGTGCCGATCTCCAAGCTGCGCATGGGCGCACGGGATTGCAGAAGATTCCCCAGTTGCAGGATCTCGAAGCGCGATTGGTTCAGGATGATGGGGCGGTCTAGGCAGTAGTCAATTAGCTTTTCGACGCTGTCGGGCCGGGCGCCGAAGGCCAATTCGCGGTAGCAAGTGACGTAGCGGCCAATTCGCGATGACAGGTTCCGCATTCTTTGGGCTGGTGCGGCGCCGCTCTGAGAGGCCGCATCAGATCGCGAGTCTACCACACCGCCGCGGTCGGCGAATGTTAACGCTCGTGACCATCAGAATGACGGCCACATTCGTTTGCGCGCTTGCGCGCATGGCCAGGCGGCCGCGCCGGCGATCGCCGCCGCCGCGAGGCCTTTCATCCAAGTCTCAAAGTTACGAATCGCCATGGCTGCTCCTGAGAAGGTCCCCGCGAAAACGCGCTGCTCCGCCGTCCGGAGTTGCGTTACAAGAGTCGGCGTGATGGACACGCCCAGCTTTTCGATCCGGCGCACGACAACGACGTCGCGCGGCCGCTGGCAAGGACCCGTGTGGTACGCGCTCGTCGTCGCCGGGATTTTGGCGCACCTCGTGTTCGCGGTCGCACCGGGGAATCGCCTGCGATCCGAATGGAGTGGCGGTGGCGACACTCGCGAATATGTGCTGCTGGCGCAAAACTTAAATGCGGGCGACGGCTACACCTATGCGCACCTGCCCACGGCCTTTCGCGCGCCAGCTTACCCTTTCCTGCTCGCTGCGTTGATGCGTCTCGCTCCGCAACACTGGGCGCAGCTGGTGTACGGGCTGCAGTTCATCGCCAGCCTTGTTATGGCATGGATGTGCGCACGGCTGGCGCGAAATTGGTTCGGCGTGGAGGCAGGCCGCGCGGCTCTCGCGGCGGCGTTGTGGACCCCGACACTTCTTTACTTCACAGGCCAGATGTTGACCGAAGAGACGGCGGCGCTGCTGACAATTCTTTTCTTCATTTATCTCGACAATGCGCTGCGATCCCCAAGATGGAACGCACTCGTTCTGACCGGGTTCTTCGCGGGTGCCGTGGCGCTGGAGCGATTCAATGCGGCGCTGCTGGCGCCGTTCGCGTGCGTTGCCGTATTCCTGTGGCTTCCGCCGAAAGATGCCACGGAGTCGGCGACTCGCGAGCGGCAGCGAGCGAGGCCCGGATTCTGGAGCCGCAAACGCTGGCGCCGCGCTCTGGCCGTCGCCGCCGTATGCGGTGTCCTCATCGCACCGTGGGTCGCCTACACAGCGGTTTCCTTCCATGGCCGGGCGCTTTACTCGACGCACGGCGGATTTGCCGAGGTCGAAGGAGTGCTGATGCCGCTCGGCCGCACCCAACCTGGCGAGACCGCCGCCATCGAGAGCGCTCTCGGATGGGGCAACTGGGAAGTGGAAAGCAATTCGCCGGCCCGACCGGGGCTGCGCGATGAAGTCGCGCTCAACCGCCAAGCTGAGGCTGTCGCGAGACAATTATGGCGCGCGAACGGCCGGAAACTGGTGCCCATCGTGCTGGAGAAACTCGGCGCGTTCTGGCTCAGCACGGAACAGCTGTTGCAAACGCGAGGCCTGTCGATGCGCAATCGCGTTGCGCGCGGCGCCGGAGTTGCGATCTACTGGGTGATCCTCGCGCTGGGCGCGATGGGCTGGTTGCGCCTTCGCCAGGCGCATCCGGACGTGGCGCGCGCACTGCTGTTCTATGCCATCCTTGAGACTGCGCTGCACTTGCCCCTCACGATGAACACGCGCTTGCGGTCACCGCTGATGGATCCGGTGCTTTGCTCACTGGCCGGAGGAGGATGCGCCTGGTTCCTTTCCCGATTTGGCCGCCAGCAGGCGCCGGCGCGCTTGGGCCCAAACCTCAGTGGTCAGGAGCCAAGGAGCGCGCGTAGTAGTCCGTGTCCCCGAGTAGTGTCCACCCCTCGCTGACTGCGCACGCGGGCGGACTCTTGGCCACGACGAACTTTGCGCCGGCGGTCACAAGCGCGGTCAGCACGCTCTTCTGCACCGCGGTGTCGCCAGCCCAAAACGCAGTGTCCTGCCCCAAGGGCAGCTCCGCAACGATTCTGACTCCCGCAATTCGAGCCCACTCGGGACCATTACTGTCGGGAAAGATCGCGACCCAATCGCCCCGGCGGACGCCCAAATCCCCCAATGCCCGCGCTGCCGCCCAATTCGCATTCTCCTGATGCGGGATCGCGAAAGCATCCGAGACCGCCATCTTCGTGGTCTTCGCGCCCGTCACAAGCACGGCTGCGAGGAGAATGGCGACCGCGGCGCGTTTCAAAACCGCCGGCACGCCTCCCATGCCGCTCTCAAACGCCGCCACCCACAGAATCACAAGAAACGATGCGACGTATCTTCCTTCGATGAGCACGCTCGTGAATCCTAGACACGCCGCGGCCGCAGGGACCCAGACGAACCATTGCCTGCACATCGCCTCGACCCACTCTCGCGCTCGCCGATTGCAGAGCACGAGTGCCAGCAATCCCACGGTGTATTCCAATTGGGCGAGCAGGATGAGAAAGACGGTGCCGGCAGATTGACGAAAGATCTTTAGTTGGTTATTGAAGCTAAAGTGAGCCACCATCCCTTCCTGCCAGTAGGAGCGGTCGTACATCAGGGGATACGTCCCGCCGATCGGCACTGCGAATTCGTAGACGCTCGGGCGACCAAGGATTAAGCGCGCGGCGTGTCTTGGTGTGCCGGTGTCGCCCCCGCCCTGCCAGAACAACGGCTGCTGGATTTGGTCGATGAACTCCGCGTAGTTGATTTTTCCAACGTCTCCATACGTGAGTCGGTGTTTTGCCTTGGACAATGCGCAGACAAACGGCCCCGCGACAATCCCGAACGCAACGAACGCGACGATTGCTCCGGCAAGATTCTTGCGCCAGTTCCGGCTCGCCAGCCACGCCGAGCCAATGAAAACCGGAGCCATCGGAAAGTAGAACGCCTTCGTCAGGTAGCCCACGCCGAGGACGGCGCCAAGGGCCGCAAAATATGCGAATCCTCCTCGCCGCGCCCAAATCTTCAGGGTCAGCCCCACCGTCAGAAAGGTCACGGCGCAGACCCAAGCGTCGGGCGACGTTGGATGCATGGTGAGGACTTCCAGCATGGTGCCGATGAACAGCCCGTAGCCCAGAATCCACCACACGGAGAGCGGCAAGTGGAGGCTTTCCCCCGCCGACGGCGCGGTACTGTGTTTCGATGCGAGGAAGGCGCGGAGAAAAAACTCAAACGCACGCAGCGAAACGAGGAGCCCCACGAGGGAAACCAGATGCAAGATCGTCGTCTCCCAGTATGCGCTGGGTTTAAAGAGCCACAACACGAGCGCAATCAGCCAGGAATAAAGAGGGCTCCAGTACCCGTTGACTGCCCTTGCCCAGTCGTGGCGCAGATACGCGCTCGCGACGTCCAGATACGAACTTCCATCTTCATTGATATAGTACCGGGCCGCCAACGCCTGCAGAAGCCCAGCTACGGTCGTGACCGTCCACGCCCCGGCTCGGACAAGCCGAACGCTCCGCGTCGAATCCGAAAGTTCGCGACCAAAGTACCTTTCAGCCTGATCCCGCGGCTCCATCTCGGGGGGCATTGCTCTGGGAACCCTCCTTGATCGCTCGCGATCGGCACGCGCCCATTGCGCGTTGCCCGGTTCGCACGCGGTAGTCTATCAGGCTGCCGCAAACCGCGGAATTGCATTCTCGGCGCGCGTGACCGGCTAAATAGGCGGGCCAGCCGGCATCAGCCGGCGACTCAGATGACCCGGCTGCTTTTGCTTAAGGGCCTCGGTGTCCTGATCGCGGTCATCGCCGCGGAATCGCTTCGCCTTCGGGAGTGCCCGATTAGACTCGCGCTACTGCATGCGGTACTGCACTTCCACGTTTACGTTGGCGGGCGAAGCGAAGCAGCCCGCTGCGGCGGTGGAGAACAAGTCAGTATTTGTACTTGTGGCCCGCCTGTCCTGCCTACCGGCAGGTAAGCGGCAGGCTGGCTGTGCAAATCATTTCGAATACTCACTTCAGACTTGACAATAGAGTACCTACATGCTACCTTGCGGCGTGTACGCTGAACCGCAGACCGTCGCTCCGGCTCGCCTTGCCTCGGCAACCCCGCAAGTTGCACCATTTTTGTGCACCCCCCGAAAGTCATACACAGCAAAGGACTTTAAGTCCTTTGCGTTTTCTTATGATGTTGAAAACAAAGGACTTTAACCCCTTTAGAATCAGCAGATCCACGATTTTTTCCCATAACCCTTTTGGATTCAGCACTTACAAGAAAACATGGGGGGTGGGGGAGGGGAGTACCCTCCGAGTTACCACTGTTTCTGGCTTTTCAGACTCAGGCTTCTTCGGGGCGATTCTTCAGCGGCGCTTCGCGGGTTTCCGACAGCGCTTCGCCGAGTTCGCGTTGCGCCGCGTCGCGTGGATTGTCGGGCGGATTGACGCTTTCTTCCAGGCGGACGATGAAGGGATACGGTATTTCCCAGCGGAAGGACTTCACTTGCCCTTGCTGCTCGAAATGCTCCTCCAGAAAGATGGACTTTCCGGAGTCGGCCACCAGGATCCCGGTCGCGGGCAGAAAGATGTCCCCCGCCCGGTACTGGACCTCGATCCGCCGCCCAAGCAGCTTGCAATATTGTGCCATTTGGCCAGTCTGGCGGCTGCCACAAGTTGGGTCAATAGTACCGTTGGGGGAGTCCGGCGAACGGTTTCAGTGATGCCCCGAGTCGTGCTCGCCGCCACCGGCGCCGACAATCGGCTGCGGAGCGGGCGGCGCCTTTTGCAGGTCTGCGACACCCATCAAAACGAGCGGCGAAATCACGCTCAGCGTGAAGTATGCGTACACGATCGGCAGCAACCAGCCGAAAAGTTCGTTCCCCATTCCGGGGCCGCCCATTCTCCGCTCGAACCGGTACACGCACACCGCCGCGATGAATCCCAGCGTCGTCGCGATGTACCGGCTGCCGCTCGAAACTTCGAGGATCGTGTGGCAGTTGGGACATTCTATCCCGTCGCTGTACGCCGCCACCTGCGTGCCGGTGATCTTCCTGTTGCATTGTGGACAAACGCGCGCGGCCATGGCCCCTCCTCGAATCCCCGGTGCCCAACTCCAAGTGACGATACAGCAATCCGCGCGGGCGGAAAAGGTCCCGCCCGGCCAAACCTCAATCAATCGGCGAGAACTCCACGCGGCGCCGAATGGGATCGATGCGCTCGGCGCGCACACGAATCCTCTCGCCCAGCTTCCAGACTTGTCCCTTCTTCGTGCCGGGCCTGCCGCAGACCACGGCGCGATCCAGCTCGCGGAAGTAACACCGCTGTCCGGTCAGTTCCTCGAGCCGCTGAATGGAGACGAGGCCCTCGACAAAAATCTCCACCAGCTCGACGAAGAAGCCGAATTTCTGGACCGAAATGATGAGCGCTTCATATTCTTCGCCGAGATGCTGCTCCATGAATTGCGCGCGCTTCCAGTCCATCAACTCGCGCTCGGCCGAGACCGCCTCACGTTCCGCTTCCGAGGTCTCCTCGGCGATGGCTTCGAGCTGCTTGACCGCGTACGGCCCGTTCACGGCCGCGTCGCCCGCGGCCGTGGACGCGGCGCGATCGTTCGCCAGCGCCCATTTCAGGATGCGGTGCACGATCAGATCGGGATAACGGCGGATTGGCGAGGTGAAATGCGTGTACTGGTCGAACGCGAGTGCGAAGTGCCCCAGCGGCTCCGCGGCGTAGCGCGCCTGTTTCAGCGACCGCAGCATCAGGTACGCCACAATGCGCTCCTCGGGTTTACCGGCGATGCGCTGCGCCAGCCGCTGGTAGTGCCGCGGAAGAATCGCAATGTCCATCGTGCCCGGCAGAGAGACGCTCATCGGCCGCTCGCGCCCGCCGCCCGCCCGGCCGTGCCGCGCGGGCGCCTGCACGCGGCCATGCCGCACGGGCATGCGCTTTTCGGACAATCCCTCGATTCCCAGCGAGTAGCCGAAGCTGTGCGCCAACTCCTCGAATTCCAGAATCTTTTTTCCGTCGGGTTTTTCGTGCACGCGATGCAGCGAGGGAATCCCGCGCGAATCGAGATACCGCGCGACGGCCTGGTTCGCCGCCAGCATGAACTCTTCGATGATGCGATGCGCGATGTTGCGTTCGCTGCGCGTGATTCCGGTCATTCGGCCTTCGGGGTCGAACTCGATTACCGGCTCGGGCAGATCGAAATCGATCGAGCCCAGCCGCTCGCGCCGCGCATTCAGTAGCAGCGCCAGCTCGCGCATGTTGCGGAAATGTTCCGCAAGATGCGCGTATCGCGCGGACGCTTCCGCTTCGCCTTCGAGCACGGCGTTCACCGAGGTGTACGTCATTCGCTCGGCGGAGCGAATCACGCCGCTGGTCATTCGCGCCGAAGCAATCTCGCCGTCCGGGCCGATCTCCAGGATGGCGCTCATCACCAGCCGGTCCTCGCGCGGGTTGAGCGAGCAGATGCCGTTGGACAATTCCTCCGGCAGCATCGGCACCGCGCGATCGGGAAAATAGACCGATGTTCCGCGCAGCCGCGCTTCGCGATCGAGCGCCGCGTCGCGCCCCACGTACTGCGCGACGTTGGCGATGTGCACTTGCAATTGCCAACGCCCGCCGCCGAGCGGCTCGACGTACACGGCATCGTCGAAGTCCCGCGCCGTCTCGCCGTCAATCGTGACGATCGGCAGGCCGCGGAAATCCTCGCGCCCCGCGCGCTCCGCGTCTCCGACCGGATGCGCCACCCGATGCGCTTCCTCGACCACGTCTTCGGCGAATACGTGCGGCAGGTGGTGCTTGCGAATCAGGATCTCGACGTCCACGCCGAATTCACCGGGCCGTCCGAGAATTTCCACCACGCGTCCCGACGCTGGCATTCCACCCGCCGGAAAGCGCGTCACCTCGACGTTTACGACGGCGCCGTCAAGTTCCGGCAACCTGACTCCGCGCCGCGGCGGATGCCCGCCCAGCTTCTCCCGCAGCTCCGGCGTCAGTTCCGCGCCGGGCGGGATCAGGATGTCCTGCGCGATGCGCGATTCGTACGGCGCCACGGTGTTGCCGCCGGCTCCGTAGCGAAACACGCCAACCACGGTCGCGTGCGCGCGGCCGATCACTCGCACGATCGTGCCCTCCGCGCGCGCACCGCCTCCAGCGCCCGGCCGGCGTCGCTCGACGCGCACCTCGACGCGGTCACCGTGCATCGCGTCGCCTATGCGTCCGGCGCCGACGAAGATGTCGCCCTCCACTCCCGGCATCGGCTTCTCCGGGACTACGAATCCGAAGCCGTCGCGGTGCGCGATGAGCCGCCCGGTGATTGTTCCCGCCCCCGCGTGCGAGGCCGGCGCGGTGAGTCCAGGTCGCGGCGCCGCCGTCGCGGCGTGCCCTGATTTCAGCGAGGACTGTCCGGCCTGCTGAGACTCGGAAGGGCGCGCACCCCCCTTCGCAATGGCGTACCGGCCGGTCCGCACCTGCTCGATTTCGCCGCGCTGTTCGAGGCGTGGAATCATCTTGGCCAGGGCGTGCCGGCCCGCGCGGCGGACCTCCAGCGCCGCGGCAATCTCACGCAGACTCCATGGCTTACGCGCCTTCGCCAGTTGCGCGAGTACGTCCTTTTCGCTGACCTCGACGGTGTGAGTCATGTGGGGCAACCATTCTAGCCGCGGGAGGGGTTCCCTGCCAGCGGGAAGCCGGGAAAGAAAAGTTACCGGGCGCAACTTTTTTCCGCGAGCCGTGTTCGACTGTCCAAGGTCAACAACAGGTCCCGGTCTTCCTCCGACAGACTGGGACGTGTCCTTCAAACAAGGACACAAAAAAGGGGGCGGCACGACCTGGGCCGCCCCCTTTCGCTTTTCTCTTGCGCGGCAACGGCCCGTTGGTTTTCGCACGCAGACAAAACCAAGAAAAGGCGAGAGCTACTTCGCAGGCGCGGCAGAAGCGGGTTGTTGCTGCGTCAGGCAGTGCAGCGTGCCGAGACCGAGAACGAGATCGCGGCAGGCGATTCCGACAACTTGGCGATCCGGGAAGAGGCGCGCGAGCGTATCGAGCGCGATGCGATCGTTCGCGTCGTTGAATGTCGGAACGAGGACGATCCTGTTCGCGATGTAGAAATTGGCATAACTGGCCGGGAGCCGCTGGCCGGCGAAAAAGACGGGCTCGGGCATCGGCAACGTTTCAATTTGCAGAGCGCGGCCATCCTGATCTTTCATCGTTTTCAGGAGCAAGAGATTCTCCTGCAGCGGCGCAAAATTTTGTTCCGCGGGATTCTGTTCCAGAACCGTGACGACCGTGCCCGGATCGACGAAGCGCGCGAGATCGTCCACGTGGCCGTGCGTATCGTCGCCCGCGATGCCGTTGCGCAACCAAAGTACGTTTGTCGCGCCGAGAAAGTCGCGGAAGATCGTTTCCATCTCCTCGCGCGAAACGCCCGGATTCCGCGCCTGCACCGGGCTGAGCAAACACTCTTCGGTCGTCAGCAGCGTGCCGCGGCCATTGACGTCAATGCTGCCGCCTTCGAGAACGACGCGCCGCCCTGCATGCTCCGGCTGCCAAATCGGAAATTGCAAATTGCGATTCATGCGCGGAACCGCGGCAGCGTCTTTTTGGAAATCGTCGTACTTCGCCCACGCGTTGAACGCCCAGTGCGTCATCGCGACGCGGCCCGCGGCGTTTCTTACGAAGATCGGGCCGAAGTCGCGAGTCCAGCCGCGGTTGGTGGGAACCCGGAAAAAATCCACAGCGGCGAGATCGGCGCCGGATTTTTTCAGCACCGCGCGGGCTTTGGATTCCGCGGCGGCATTTTCGACGAAGGTGTGAACGCGCTCGACGCGTGTGAGATGGCGGACGATTTCGGCATACACCCAAGGGATCGGCGCGAATTTTCCCGGCCAGTCGGTCAATTCGTGCGGCCAACCGATCCACGTCGCTTCGTGGGGTTCCCATTCGGCGGGCAAGCGGTAGCCGAGAGCGTGAGGCGTCTGGTATTTCGGCAAGGGGCGGCGTCCTAAGACCGGGATTCGCCGAGCCAGCGCTCGAGAATCGGCTGGTAGGCGTCTATGCGCCGGTCGCGCAGAAAGGGCCAGTTGCGCCGTGTTTCTTCGCTCAGCGCGGGATCGCATTCGGCGACGAGGATTTCCTCATCGCTGTCCGACGCTTCCGCGACGACGCGTCCAAAGGGATCCGCGAGAAACGAGCGGCCCCAGAATTCGAGCCCCGCATCAGCGGGGCCCTCGAACCCAACGCGATTCACGACGGCGACGTACACGCCGTTGGCAATCGCGTGGCCGCGCTGAATCGTGCGCCACGCATCGTGCTGCGCCGCGCCGAACTCGGCCTTCTCACGGGGATGCCAGCCGATGCTGGTGGGATAAAACAGAATCTGCGCGCCGCGCAAGCTCGTGAGGCGCGCTCCTTCGGGATACCACTGGTCCCAGCAAATCTGCACGCCGATGCGGCCGTAGCGCGTGTCGAAATTGGGGAATCCGAGATCGCCCGGAGTGAAATAGAATTTTTCGTAGTAGAGCGGATCATCCGGGATGTGCATCTTCCGGTAGCGGCCGAGCAGGGAGCCGTCGGCGTCAATCACGGCGGCGGAATTGTGGTACACGCCGGCCGCGCGCCGCTCGAAGACGGACACGATCAAGGAAATCTTCAGTTCGCGCGCGACGCCGCTTAGCGCTTCGGTTGTGGGGCCGGGAATCGGCTCGGCCAACTTGAACAGATCGGCGTTTTCCTCGCGGCAGAAATACGGCGAGCGGAACAGTTCGGGCAGGCAAATGATCTGCGCGCCGCGCGCGGCAGCTTCGCGGATCCTCGCGGTGGCGCGCGCGAGATTTTCCGCGGGAGCGGCGGTCGAACGCATTTGAATCAAGCCGACCGTGAATTTATCCGCCATAGCGGCTCATCTTATCACGCTCCGCCTGGATGCACCGGGGCGGAAGCCATGACCCGGAACACCGCGCGAGATTACGCGCAGAGCGAGCACAGCGCTTTGGACAAGAGAGCAGTTGCAGTTTAGGACACTACCCCGCAGCACACCTCGTGTGTCGAGAACTGAAGAGGGGTAGGATGTGTGATATAAAGTCCCCCTCAGAAGTCTCAGCCCCATCCCCAGGTGGCTTGGCAGGAAGTTCTCGTCGATTTGGAGTGAAAAGTTGCGCTATCAGGGTCGACAAGACCGCAATCTTGGGATGAGTGAAAACATGAAAAACATATGGAATGGCAGTGTCCACGTGCGCCCGCATGTTGTGCGCTCCATCGCGACACGCAGCATATTGGTTCTATTGCTTGCGGTATTGGGATGCGCGTTTGGCTTGCCGGTCTCCGGGCAACAGGCGGAAGCGAACGTCCAGCGGGTCACCATGCTTCACGACTGGAGCATGCGTTACGCGATCTATCCCCGCTTCGGTCCCATGCGAGCGATGCAAGCGGCGGCGCAGGATCCGCGCGCCTCATTCGAGTGGCGCCGGAGGGGCTGGCTCGGCGGCGGAGGCGATCGGCGAGATAGGGACCGCGGCCGGCGCGACTTGCAACGCGACTGGAGCATCAATCTCGGCACTGGGGGAACGGCGCCCGCAATGTATCCCGCCAAGTTCACTTTTGACATTACTGCGGCGCCGAGTTGCGCGAACGACTTTGTGGTCTTTCCCGTGAATGCGGTGGGCTCGTCCACGCAGCCGAACCTCGTGGCCTTCAACAATCTATATAGCGGGACAGCAGGAGCGACGGGAGTCTGCAATCGGACGCCAACGGCGAACGACATCGGAACAGCGGCTATGGTGATGTGGTCCTACAACGTGCAAGGGATCAGCGGCGGCGGCGCCGTTCCAACGTCCCCGGTGATTTCCTACGACTACATAAATCCGGCCGGGCCGATCACAGGGAGCAAAATTGCCTTCGTCGAGTCGGCTGCGGGCAGCCCGGCGCATTTTCATGTGCTTGCTTGGAAGAGCGGAAATGGGGTAGCGACCATCCTCCAGAACGTTCTTTCACCGCTGACGATCAATTCGTTCGTTTCGGCGCAACCGGCCGCGGGCAGCGGAACGGCAACCGATCTCTCGCTCGGCGCCTCGACGTCCGGAACGGATACGCTTTCGTCTCCGTTTGTGGACTACCTCCACGATGTGGCCTACGTCGGCAACGATCTAGGGATACTGTACCGGATCAAAGATGTGTTCTGCACCTCCAGCAATCCAGATTGCACGGTTTCGACGAAGCCTGCGCCGAGCCTTGATGCGAGCTGGGGATCGGGCGGCGCGATCTCCGTATGCAGCGGGAAACTGACGGGCCCCATCCTGGATTTTGTGACGATGAATGTGTTTGTGGGCTGCTCGGACGGGAAGCTCTATTCGATTTCGCAATCGGGAACGATCAAGTCGGTGACGGTGGGCGACGGCGTCGCCAGCAAGACGTACGGAGCCATCGTGGACCCACCTACCGTGGATGGGGTGAACGGGTTTGTTTACGCCGTGAGCGGGTCGGCGAGTGGCGGCGCAAACGGCGTAGTTGTGCAGGCCACGACGACGCTCAGTTCGTCGGTGGCCGTTCCGATCGGCGCCGGAAATCAATGCAATATGCATGCGCCCTCTTTTAGCAATCCGTACTACACAAGCCCCACGACGGCCGGCGCCCTGGTCTACGTAGGGGGAGTCACCGGCACGGTCAGCCAACCTTGCACGGCCAGCTCGACGACGACCGGAGTCATCACAATTTACGGCATCGGGTTCGGCGCGGGCGGAGTAATGACCTCGGGGGCGCCGGCGCATAGCTTTAGTGCTGGCGGTGGACCGGGCGCCGAATGGGCTCCGCTGCTTGAGTTTTATAACCCGACCACATCCATCGATTGGCTGTTCGTAGCTGCTTACCAAAGCGCCCAGACGAACCTGGGATCGGCGAACATTACAGCTGGGTTCCCGGCAGGAGTGGGCACGGTTGTCACGGAAGGCCTGGGCCCCAGCGGGATGACTGTGGACAACGACAGCGCATCCGCGCAGGCGGCCAGCATTTACTTCAATGCGCTGGGAGAGAACGCAGCCTGCACCAACAATACAGTCTTGACTGACACCGGCGGGTGCGCCGTCAAACTGACTCAGGCGGGGCTCCAATGAATCAGGAGCCCCAGGGCAAACAGGGGGAAAGCGCGAAGGCATCGCCCGAGAATGCAAAGGCGAGAAAGCCATATCGAAAGCCTGCATTCCAGTACGAGCGCGTCTATGAAACGATGGCGCTCGCTTGCGGGAAACAGTATTCTACGGAATCTCAGTGCCGGTTTAATCGCAAGACCTCCTAAGTCTTGCAAATCCATTGATGGAAACAGCGGCGCGATCCAGGCGCGGAGCGCCGTTCTCCGCGGGACAACATTCTCAAGCGGGAAATGCCAGGGTAAGTGGTGCCCAAGGAGGGATTCGAACCCCCACGTCCTTGCGAACGCTAGAACCTGAATCTAGTGCGTCTGCCAGTTCCGCCACTTGGGCACTGCGTGCGGTCAAACGAGGCGAAAACAATTCTCCCGCCCGCGGAGTGGTTTGTCAACGCGGGTGCGGCGTCGGGTCGTGTCCTGGTTTGCGCGGTTTGTGTCGCCCCTCCGGGGCTCATCCGGGTTTGCTCTGTGTACCCCGGGCTTCCGCCCGGGGCTAAATTGTGCCGTCCCTCCGGGACTTCCAGCAGCACAGAATTACGCTGCATACGCCCCGCCGTATGCCGAGGCAAGATGTCGTGCGACTCCACCAAGTGTGACCTTGGCCGGAAGTGGCAAGAGAAACCGCACAGGCATGAGTGCCCGTGCTACTGGGAGTCGAGTCATGCAGGCGCGCGCAGCAGTAGCGACCCGGCGGTCGCGCGGAGCTGTGTGTTACAATGCAGATACGGAGGGCGCGAGCGGCATGAAATTCGGCGTCGTGGTGTTTCCGGGATCGAATTGCGACCACGATGCCTGGCACGTCCTCGGCACCGTTCTGGGCCAGCCGGTTGAATTTCTGTGGCATCAATCCGAAAACGTAGACGGGTTTGACGGCATTATTCTGCCGGGCGGGTTTTCCTATGGGGATTACTTGCGCACGGGCGCGATCGCGCGGTTCTCTCCGGTGATGCGCGGGATTGCGCGCTTTGCCGAGCGCGGAGGCCTCGTGCTCGGAATCTGCAACGGATTCCAGATTCTTTGCGAAGCGGGATTGCTGCCCGGCGCGCTGATGCGCAATCAAGGGATGCGGTTCATTTGCCGCCACGTGCACCTGCGCGTCGAGACGACGGCCACGCCTTTTACGGCCGCTGCGACGCGCGGCGACGTGTTGCGCATGCCGATTGCGCACGGCGAGGGGAATTATTTTTGCGACACTGCCACACTCGAAGAACTCGAGCGCGATGACCGAATCGTTTTTCGCTACGTCACGCCGGACGGGCGCGCGGTGGCGGAGGGCAACCCGAACGGCTCGCTCGCGAACATCGCGGGCATCTGCAGCCGCGAGCGGAACGTGATGGGCATGATGCCGCACCCGGAGCGCGCGTCGGAGATGGAACTCGGCTCAGCCGATGGGCTCGTGGTGCTGCGCTCGATGGTGCAATCGTTGACGCACACCGGCCATCTTGCGCAGGCGAGCGCCATCTCGGCATAGGATTCGATCAGTTTTTTCGGTGGGCAGCCTGCGGCGGCCAGCCGGGCGCGCAGATAATTCTAGAAGGTTCTACAGGGGTTCCTCGAAGTCACGATGTTGGAAACCGAGATCAGGGTGACGCCAAAGCTGGCGGCGGAACACGGACTGACCGCCGAGGAATACGCGCGCATACTCTCCATCCTGGGGCGCGAACCGAATTTCACCGAGCTGGGCATCTTCAGCGTGATGTGGAGCGAGCACTGCTCGTATAAGTCGAGCCGCGCACACTTGAAGCGTCTGCCGACGCGCGGCCCGCAGGTGGTGCAGGGGCCGGGCGAGAACGCGGGCGTGGTGGACATCGGCGACGGGCTGGTCGCGGCGTTCAAGATGGAATCGCACAATCACCCGAGTTACGTGGAGCCGTTTCAGGGCGCGGCCACGGGCGTGGGCGGAATTTTGCGCGACATCTTCACGATGGGCGCGCGGCCGATTGCCGTTCTCGATTCGCTGCGTTTCGGGCCGCTGGCGGCGGAAGCCGGTGTGGACGAAGCGACGGCC
The DNA here is from genome assembly GCA_963819015.1 of Terriglobia bacterium. GTDB lineage: Bacteria > Acidobacteriota > Terriglobia > Acidiferrales > UBA7541 > DASPOJ01. Next base: position 443,717 of record CAWFUN010000001.1, on the reverse strand, counting down.
GCGCGGAACCGGCGCGTGCTCGACGGCGTAGTGAGAGGAATCGCGTTTTATGGAAATTGTTTCGGCGTGCCGACGATCGGCGGAGAAGTTGCGTTCGAGGCGGGATACTCCGGCAATCCGCTTGTGAACGTGCTCGCGCTGGGAATCGCTAAAAGAGAAGAGCTGTTTTTTGCGCGGGCGCAGGGCGTGGACAATCCCGTCTTGTACGTAGGCGCGAAAACGGGCCGCGATGGAATTCACGGCGCGTCGCTGCTGGCCTCGGCCGAATTCAACGAGCTCTCCGAGGAAAAGCGGCCGAACGTGCAGGTGGGCGATCCGTTTCTGGAGAAGCTGCTGCTGGAAGCGTGTCTCGAAGCGATGGCGACCGGCGGCATCGTGGCGATTCAGGACATGGGCGCGGCGGGGTTGACGAGTTCCTCGTGCGAGATGGCGTCGCGCGGCGGGCTGGGCATCGAGATGGATTTGGACCGCGTGCCGCAGCGCGAAACCGGAATGACGGCTTACGAGATGATGCTCAGCGAATCGCAGGAGCGCATGCTGCTCGTGGCGGAGCGCGGACGCGAGAGCGAAATCGCGCAGGTATTCGCGAAGTGGGGGCTCGACGCGGTGGAGATCGGGCGCGTCACCGGCGACGGGATGCTGCGCCTCGTGCATCGCGGGCAAATTGCGGCGGAGATTCCGGCGCACGCACTGGCCGAGCAAGGGCCGGTGTATCAGCGGCCGATGGCGCGGCCCGCGGCGCAGAGGGATGCGCGGCAAGTGCCGCTGTCCGCGGCGGGCGCGGATCTCACGAAAAATCTGCAGCGGTTGCTTGCGTCGCCGACGATTGCTTCGAAGCGCTGGATTTTTGAGCAGTACGATCACATGGTGCGGACGAACACGATCGAATGTCCGGGGGCTGGAGATGCGGGCGTGTTGCGGCTGAAGGGCACGCGCCGCGGGCTGGCTCTCGCGACCGACGGCAACGGCCGATGGACGCAACTCGATCCGAAGACGGGGGCCAAGGCGGCGGTTGCCGAAGCCGCGCGGAACGTGGCCTGCACGGGAGCGCGGCCGATGGCCGCGACGAATTGCCTGAATTTCGGCAATCCGGAAAAGCCCGAAGTGATGTGGCAATTCAGCGAAGCGATCGACGGAATCGCCGAGGCGTGCACGGCGCTGGAAATTCCCATCACGGGCGGCAACGTCAGCTTCTACAACGACACGCTGGGCAAATCGATCGAGCCGACGCCGGTGCTCGGCGTGCTTGGCATGATCGAAGATGCGTCGCGCGCGCTGGGGACGGGATTTCGCGCGGAGGGCGACGCAATTCTGCTCCTGGATGGGCGCGGGGATTCTCCGGTTGCGGGAGGAGAAGGGACGCGCGAGTTCGCCTCGTCGGAATACGCGAAGACGATTCACGGTATTGTGGCCGGAGCACCGCCCGCGGTGGAACTCGCGGCGGAAAAGCGGCTGATTCGGCTGCTGGAAGCGCTCGCCTCGAAGCGAGTTATCGGCTCGGCGCACGACATCAGCGATGGGGGACTTGCCGTTGCGTTGGCGGAGAGTTGCTTCGCGAGCGACGGCCTCTCCGCAGAAGCGAAGCTCGGCGGCGCGGAGCCCGCGGAGATAGCGTGTTTCGAAGAACGCGGGGCGCGCGCAATCCTGAGCGCGGCGCCCGTGCGAGTTGCCGAGGTTCTCGCGCTTGCGAGAGAATACGGAGTTCGAGGCGCGGAAATCGGGCGCGTCGGCCGGGGAGCGTTCGCGATCGAATACAACGGGCGGAGCGTCGTGCGCGCGCCACTCGAGACTTTGCGCGAATCGTGGGCGAGTGCGTTCGAGAGGGCGCTTCAGGACTGAGTGGCACTGCGCAAACATAAAGATATGCAGATTCAAATCGAAGACGATCACTTCCACGACCACTGCGCGGTTTGCGGCGTGTACGGCCACCCCGAGGCGGCCAAGCTGGCGTATCTCTGTCTGTACGCGCTGCAGCATCGCGGGCAGGAGTCGGCCGGAATCGTTTCGAGCGACGAGCAGCAACTCTACACGCACAAAGACATGGGCCTTGTACAGGATATTTTTCAGCCGCGAGCGCTTGCGAAGCTGCCGGGAGCGATGGCGGTGGGGCACACGCGGTATTCCACCGCGGGCGACAAGACGCTCACGAACGCGCAGCCCATCGTGATCGATTGCAACCGCGGCACACTCGCGCTCGGGCACAACGGCAATCTGACGAACGCGCTCGAATGCCGGAAGAGGCTCGGGCACCGCGGCTCGATTTTCCAAACTTCGAGCGACACCGAAGTGATCGTGCATCTGCTGGCGCGCAGCACGGCGCGGACACTGGCGGGCGCGCTGGCGGACGCGCTGGGGCAGGTTGAGGGGGCGTACTCGCTGGTGATGCTGACGCGCGAAGAGCTTTGGGCGATTCGCGACCCGCGCGGATTCCGGCCGCTGAGCCTCGGGCGGATGGGCGACGCGTGGCTGGTCGCTTCGGAGACGACAGCGTTCGATTTGGTGGGCGCGACCTACGAGCGGGAAATTGAGCCGGGCGAAATGCTGCGCATCTCGCGCGCGGGCGTGGAATCGCTGCGATTCGGGCCGGAGAAGCCGCATCAGTACTGCATTTTCGAGCACGTCTATTTTTCGCGGCCGGACAGCGTCGTCTTCGGGCGGTCCGTGAACATGAGCCGCGAGGAGTTGGGACGCCTGCTTGCGCGGGAGCATCCCGCCGATGCCGACATCGTCGTGCCGGTGCCCGATTCCGGCGTGCCCGCGGCGATCGGCTACTCGCTCGAGTCGGGCGTGCCGTTCCGGATGGGGCTGATTCGCAATCATTACGTCGGCCGGACGTTCATCGAGCCGGAGCAGGCGATTCGGGATTTCGGCGTAAAACTGAAACTGAATCCGGTGAGAGATCTGCTGCGCGGCAAGCGCGTGGTGCTCGTTGACGATTCGATCGTGCGCGGCACGACGAGCCGCAAGATCGTGCGGCTGATGCGCGAGGCGGGAGCGTCGGAAGTGCACATGCGCATCAGCTGCCCGCCGACGATTTCGCCGTGCTACTACGGTGTGGACACGCCGACGCGCGAGGAACTGATCGCAGCGGGTCCGTCGCGCAGCCGGCCACGGTTGACGGATGCAGAAGCGGCCGCGCTGCCGCAGGCGGCGACGCGCGAGGGACGCACAATCGAGGAGATCCGGCGTTTCCTCGGAGCGAATTCAGTGGGCTACCTTTCGCTCGATAGCTTGCGGAGCGCCGTGGGGGATACGGAGGGGCGATTCTGCACATCGTGTTACACGGGCGTTTATCCGACGGACTTGGTCCAGCTCGAGGTTTCAGCGAGCGAGTCCCAACTACAACAGCAGCTTGAACCCCGCGAAGTATAAAACAGAAAGCACGCGGCCGAGGGGCTGCGCGACGCGGACAGTATTTGCGAGAGAACTGTGCAAAGTCCGCGGGATTAGGAATTGATGCACTACGCAGACGCAGGCGTGGATATTTCGAAGGCCGACGAAGCTAAGCGGCGGATCCGGCGGCTGGCGTCGCGGACGTTGCGGCGCGGCGTCATCGGCGGAATCGGCGCGTTCGGGGCGCTGTATGCGCTCGACAAGAAACGCTGGCGCGATCCGGTGCTGGTTTCGAGCGCGGACGGCGTGGGCACGAAACTAATGGTCGCGTGCGCCATGGGGATTCACGAGACCGTTGGCGCGGATCTGGTGAATCACTGCGTCAACGATATTCTCACGCTGGGCGCGGAGCCGCTCTTTTTTCTCGACTACCTTGCGCTGGGACGGATGGACCCGGACGTCGTCGAGCAAGTCATGGAAGGCATCAGCAGCGCGTGCCACCGGGCCGGATGCTCGCTGGTCGGGGGCGAGACGGCGGAAATGCCCGGCATGTATGCTCCGGGGGAATACGACCTCGCCGGCTTCATTGTCGGAGCCGTGGAGCGCAGCCGGTTGAAGCGCGCGCGCCCGCCGCGGCCGGAGGATGTTCTGCTGGCGCTGCCGTCCACCGGACTGCACACAAACGGATATTCGCTAGCGCGGAAATTGGTGTTCGAAGTGGCGGGCCTCGATCCGCATGCCTACGTCGCTGAAATCGGGAACAAGATCGGTGCCGAACTTCTCTTGCCGCACCGGTGCTACTGGCCGATGCTCAAGCGGATCGTCGCGCAAGAGCGGCTCTCGGGTCTGGCGCACATCACCGGGGGCGGAATCCCCGGGAATTTGCCGCGAGTGCTTCCGCGCGGGACGCAAGCCGTGATTGAATTGGGCTCGTGGCCGGTGCTGCCGATCTTCAAGTATCTGGCGTCGGTGGGACGGCTGGAGCGCGATGAATTGCTGAGCACGTTCAACATGGGCGTCGGGATGATTCTGATCGTGCCGCCGGAGCACGTGCGCGCGGTAGAGGGCGAATTGAGGCGGCGGCGCGAAGCGTTCTACCGGATTGGCTCGGTGAGGCGGAGCGACCCAAGCAAGCCGCGAGTTGCGTTCACGGGCCAGTTGCCGCTCTGACTGAAAAACTTCCGTTCGAAATTTTGCTCTCCAACCCACCCAGGAGGTATCTCCGATGCGAGATTTCAACAGTCTTTCCGAGAAGGAAATCCTGGCATTGGCCATTTCCCTCGAGGAAGAGGATGAACGCATCTACGCGGATTTGGCTGAAGGACTGCGCGAAAATTTCCCGGCTTCTGCGGCGGTGTTCGACGGAATGCGCGCCGAAGAATCACGCCACCGGCGCAGACTTCTGGAACTCTTCCGTCAAAAGTTCGGCGAGCACATCCCGCTGATCCGGCGGCAGGACGTTCGCGGATTCGTCAAGCGCGAGCCGGTGTGGCTGCTCCAGCCGCTCAATCTGGACAAGATTCGGAATCAAGCGAGCGCGATGGAGATGGAGACGCGGCGATTCTACGAGCGCGTCGCGGCGCGCACGCAGGACGCGAGCATCCGGCAGTTGCTGGATGACCTGGCGCAGGAAGAGCGGCGCCACTACGACCGCGCGGAAGAATTGGAAGAGGACAAACTGGGCGGGAGCGTGCGCGAACGCGAAGCGGAGGCGGGACGCAGGCTTTTCCTGCTGCAAATTGTGCAGCCTGGCTTGGTGGGGTTAATAGATGGGTCCGTCTCGACGATGGCGCCGGTGTTCGCCGCGGCGCTGGCGACGCGTAGCTCTCGCGACGCTTTCCTCGTGGGCTTGGCGGCGTCGGTCGGAGCGGGGATCAGCATGGGATTCGCCGAAGCGCTTTCCGATGACGGGAGCTTGACGGGGCGCGGACACCCGTGGCTGCGCGGCGTGGTCTGCGGAGCAATGACGGCGATTGGTGGCGTTGGCCACACGCTACCTTTCCTGATCCCCAGATTCACCATCGCCATGGTAGTGGCGATGATCGTTGTCCTAATCGAACTGGGAACAATTTCTTGGGTGAAGCACCGGTACATGGAAGCATCGGCGCTGCGGGCGGCGCTGCAAATGGCTGTCGGTGGAGCGCTTGTGTTTCTGACAGGCCTCTTGATCGGCAGCGCATGAGGACCGTCAAATGCAGGACTCCGGCAGAGGCACAGTCTTCAGGGGATGTGGGATTGCAGGAGTTGGACAAATTGCGTGAGGTCGGCCGCATTTACATCCGACACAGCCCAGAATTGGAACCCGCCATGCGACCACCGCACAATGTTATAGCCCTGCCGTGATTCGATCGCTTGGATCGAGCTCGATCCAACAGGGTCTGGCCACGCGAATACATTTATGAAGTGCTTGCGCCTCTGGTAGATCAGTGCGGCGACGTCACGTTGTCCGACGTAATCCAGCCGCCCGCCAATCAATGGAAATCCGTCGCTCGCCAGATCCACGACCGGCGGTGAAAAATCGAGCCTGCCGTCGAACCAAGGCTTCACCGTGTGTTGGTCGGTGGATTGCACGTCGAACAGGTGACCCGGTTGCAGCGAGCGGATATGGCTCGCGACGATTTCCGCAGCGAGTAAATCCGTTTGCCGCTGCCCGATGATGTTCGGAATCACTCTTGCGCCCAAAACAACGGCGATGACGACGGCCGCGGCCACCGCCAGCCACCTGAGAACGGCGCGGCGAGGTGTGGGAATCATTTTGGGCCGGACCTGCTCGCCGGGAAGCTCAGCCTGAATGCGAGCCCGGAGGCTCTCGGGCGCGCGTTCATAGAGATTCGATGCCCGCAACGACTGGCGCAACATCCGCTGTTCGCCGAGTTCTCGGGCGCACTCCGGGCACGTCTTCAAATGCTCCTCGAACTCGACGGTGCGCACGAGGTCGAGTTCACCGTCCAAATAAGCGTGGAGCAATCGCTCGCTATTTTCGCACGCCACGTTGCTCCTCCCCGGCGCGCACCCGCAGCAAGCGCTCGCGCAGTCGGGCGCGCCCGCGCGCCAGACCGGACATCACCGTGCCGACCGGCGTACCCATCACCTCGGCGATTTCCTTATAAGACATGCCCTCCAGCTCGCGCAGGACGAGTACTTCGCGAAAATTCACGGGCAATTCATCAAGCGCCTCTCGAAGCATGCGGCGATCGTCCGATTGCAAGAGCGCCGCTTCCGCATCGGGCCGCTCCACGCCGTCCGTATGAATCTTCTCGTCGAACTCCTCCGCCACGTCGGCAGGACGGTTCTTTTCCAGGAATGAATAGCTGGTGTTACGCACTATCTTCAGCACCCAGGCGCGGGCGTCGCCTCCCTGGTAACCGCCGAAGAATTTGAACGCGCGAAGATACGATTCCTGAACGATGTCCTCGGCATCGTGCGTATTGCGGACGAGCCAGCGCGCGAGGTTGTAGGCCGCATCCAGATGCGGCATCACAACCTGTTCAAAAGTCCCGGATTGGCCCGACCCGCGCCCTTCGTCTCCCATCTCCGCATTTGATTCTCCATCTTCCAGACCGGATACAAACAGAATTATTCCCGGTACCAATCGCGACGGACGGGAATATTTGGCGGGCGCGGTGAGTCTGGACAATGGAAGGCATCGCACCGGCCTTTCGGCCAACACGGAATTGCAACCGGAGGAAAGCACATGTCGAAATACATCAAGGAGAATCTCGATCGCGATGGAGTGGACCGCCGGGGTTTCATGCAGTGCATGGCCTGGGCCGGCACGGGCGCGCTTTGCGTTCTGCAGGGCGGCGTTCTGAAATCCTTTGCCCTGGGTGATGTGCTGCAGCAAAAGGTAAAGCACCTCACAGGGGATCTTAGTTTCGTGCAAATCAGCGACAGCCACATCGGCTTCAATAAAGCAGCCAATCCCGATGTGACGGCTACGCTGCGCGAAGCTATTGCCAAGATTAACGCGCTGCCGGCGCCCCCTTCGTTCGTCCTGCATACGGGCGACCTGACGCAACTCTCGAAACCCGACGAATTCGACACGCTGGCCGAGTCGCTGAAGAGCCTGAAGACCGACCGCATCTTCTACGTTCCCGGCGAGCACGATGTGCTGAACGACAACGGCGAACTGTTTCACGAACGCTTCGGGCAGGGGACGCATGGCGACGGCTGGTACAGCTTCGATCAGAAGGGAGCTCACTTCATCGGCTTGGTCAACGTGCTGAATCTCAAGGCAGGGGGTCTCGGCAGTCTCGGCAACGATCAGCTCGAATGGCTGAAGGAAGATGTTGCCAAATTGAAGAGCAGCACGCCGATCGTTGTCTTCGCGCACATCCCGCTCTGGGCGGTTTATCCGCAATGGGGCTGGGGCACCGACGACAGCGAACAAGCGCTCTCTTACCTGAAGCGATTTGGTTCCGTCACGGTCTTGAACGGCCACATTCACCAGACCATGCAGAAGATCGAGGGAAACATCGTGTTCCACACCGTCTGCTCCACGGCTTTCCCGCAACCGCACCCGGGCCAGGCCGACTCTCCAGGCCCCCTGAAGGTGCCGTCCGATAAACTGCGCAGCCTGCTGGGCATCACCGACGTGAACTTCATTCGCGGCAAACACACTTTGGCGATCGTGGATTCAACACTTCAAGACTAAGGAGATTTCTCATGCGAAGCCGGAGAATGCAACACCGCACTACTACTCAGATCCTTAAGGCCGCGATTTTGGGGGCCGCGGTCGTTCTGTCTCTCGCACTCGCGAGCGGCGCGCTACGGCCGCGCCCCGTTGCCGCAGCTCAACAACAACCCCCCGCGAACGTGGTAACCATCGACAACTTCATGTTCACACCGATGGAGTTGACCGTACCCGCGGGCGCGCAAGTCACGTGGATTAATAAGGACGACGTGCCGCATACCGTCGTAAGCGTCGATCACAAATTCAAATCGCAGGCGCTCGATACCGATGAGAAGTTCTCCTTCACGTTTTCGGATCCGGGCACATACGAATATTTCTGCTCCCTTCATCCCCGGATGACCGGCAAGATCATCGTGAATAAAGCTCAGCCGTGAACCCATTCAGCATTCGCGAGGCGCTGCTGGCCAAGCACGCGCAACACGTCGTGCTTATTCACTTCCCCATCGCACTGTTCATGGCCGGCGTGGCGTTCGATCTCGCGGCGCGGTGGACCAATCGCCGCACTCTCGCCGCGGCGGCATATTACAATTTCCTTGTAGCCGCGATTTCAACGCCGCTGGTCGTCGCGACCGGCCTGCTCGCCTGGCAACTCCAACTCGAAGGTCAAAAACTCAAGGGAATATTGCTAGAGCACCTGGTGCTCGGCGTCGCATCGAGTGCGATGATCTGCATCGTCTGGTACGTGCATCTCCGATCCCGCCGCAAGCTGGAGCAGAAGTTGCCCTCCTATTGTCTGCCAATGGAACTCGTAGCTGTCGGCCTCCTGGGAATCACCGCGCATTTAGGCGGTTACCTGAGTGGCGTCAACATTCCCGGCTAGATCACCCGCTGCGGTCGCCAAAGAGGTGGAAGAGTCACCACCAGTTGCGCGGTTGTACTCAATTAGCTGGCGACGAGCTGCGACGCTGCGCGATTCGTGCGGTATTTTCGCCGGGGCGCGGGATGTGCTAACGTGCTTCGGCTATGGCGAAACGCATTGGAGTGCTCTTGTCGGGACGCGGCTCGAATTTCGAGGCGCTGGCCGACAGCATCGCGGCGGGACGAATTCCGGACGCCGAAATCGCGCTCGTCATCAGCAATCGCGAAGGAGCGCCGGGAATCGCGCGGGCGCAAGCGCGCGGGGTTCCAGTTCGCGTGATTCCGTCCAAGGGGCTCGACCGCGAGGTGTACGACCGGATGATCATCGCGGCGCTAGACGACGCGCGCGTGAATCTGGTTTGCCTGGCGGGATTCATGCGGCTGCTCTCACCCTACTTCGTTGAGGCGTTTCCGCAGAAGATATTGAACATTCATCCGTCACTGCTGCCGGCGTTTCCGGGACTGGAAGCGCAACGGCAGGCGCTCGAGCACGGCGTGAAATTTTCCGGCTGCACGGTGCACTTCGTTGACGAAAGCCTGGATGCGGGGCCGATTGTGGTGCAGGCGGTAGTGCCGGTGCGGGACGACGACACGGCGGAGACGCTCGCCGAGCGCATACTTGCGGAGGAGCACAGGATTTACACCGAGGCGGTGCGGCTGGTGCTCTCAGGCGAATATCGGATCGAAGGAAGACGCGTCGTGGCTGCGCGAGGAAACGCTGCGACAGGGCCGGTGACGAAATGAGCGCAATAAAAAAATTCCCGCCCGTTGACGAGCAACTTGCGCACGTGCGGCGCGGCGCGGCCGAGATCATCCGCGAGGAAGATTTGCGCGCGAAGCTGGAGCACGCGGCGAAGTCGGGGCGTCCGCTGCGCGTGAAGCTCGGCGTGGATCCGACGGCCCCCGACCTGCACCTGGGCCACACCGTCGTGCTGAGGAAGCTGAAGCATTTCCAAGACCTCGGGCACACCGCAATCTTCCTGGTGGGCGATTTCACGGCGCTGGTGGGCGACCCGACCGGGCAGACGGCGACGCGCCCGCCGCTCTCGCGCGAGCAAGTGAAGGCGAACGCGAAGACGTATCTCGCGCAAGTGTTCAAGATCCTCGATCCGAAGAAGACGGAAGTCCGCTACAACACGGAATGGCTCGACAAGCTGAGCAGCCAGGAAATGGTTCAGCTGACCGCGAAATATCGTCTCGCGCGAATGCTCGAACACGAGGATTTCCGCTCGCGCCTGGAAAAGAACGAGCCGATTTCGATTCACGAGATTCTCTACCCGCTGCTGGTGGCCTACGATTCGGTGGTGCTGGAGGCGGACGTCGAGCTGGGCGCGACGGAGCAGAAGTTCAATTTGCTCATGGGCCGCGAGATTCAACGCGAGTACGGGAAGCCGGAGCAGGTGGCGGTGACGATGCCGATTCTCGTCGGGCTCGACGGGCAACGGAAAATGTCGAAGAGCCTGGGAAACTACGTGGGGATCACGGAGAAGCCGGGAGATATGTTCGGCAAGCTGATGTCCATCTCGGACGCGCAAATGTGGTCCTACTTTGAGCTGCTGACCGAGCGGCCCGAGGCGCAACTCGCGGAGCTGCGCGAGCGGGTGAGCGCGGGAGCGACGCATCCGATGGACGTCAAGATGAGTCTGGCGCAGGAGATCATCGCGGATTTCCACGGCGCCGAAGCGGCCAAGAAAGCGGCCGAAGAATTTCAGCGCGTCTTTCGGGACCGGCAAGCGCCGGAAGAAGCGCCGGTGTGCAAGGTTCCGCGCGGTCCGGCGAAGCGGCTTTCGGTGCTGCTGGTGGAGCTCGGCTTGAGCGATTCGCGCAGCGACGCAGACCGCCTGATCAAACAGGGCGGCGTGGAAGTGGACGGGACGCGCGCGAGCGACGTGAAGAAAGAGATCGACCTTGCAACGCCGAGGGAATTTCTCGTGCGGGCGGGAAAGAAGAAATTTCTGCGCGTCGTAGTCGAGTAGCCGCTTATCCGATGCTGTCCTTGCGAGGCGGATAGAGTCGCGCGAACAGCAGCATCACCGCCAATAAGACCACGATGGAGAAGACGCTTGCCTCCGGGCCGACTTGGCCGCCCGTGAGCCAGCGCGGCCCGTGGAACGAAGAAGAAAGTAGCGTGCCCGGCGAGACGGTGCCGCTATCGGGCGCGGAAAAGAGATAAGTCTCGGCGTAATCCCATCCTGCGTGCATGCCTACAGCGAACCAAAGATTTCCCGTCCGGCGCAACGTCAGGCAGAACAGTATCGAAATCAAGAAGATTTGCGGCATCCCGGTCCAGCCTTCACCTGCATTGCCTACGAGATGGGTGATGCCGAAAAACGCCGAGAGAACTAATGCTGCGGGCCAGAAGCCGATGCCGTCAGCAAGCGTGAAGAGCGCGTAGCCTCGGAAGAAAGATTCTTCCCAGATTCCCACCAACACGAATTCCACGGCCCACACCAGGGACTGTAGGAGAAGCGCACGGCCCGAAAGCACGACATGGCCCAGCGAAAAGCCATGCAGAGCAGCGATCAAGAGAATGGTCACGGAAAATGCAACAATCCCCCAGATGGCTCCCTTCCAGAATCGGGCGCCAAACGCACCGCGCCAAGGCAGGCCGTAGTCAAAAACCGAGCGGCCCTCGATCCGCGCCATCAAGAGCAGGGCGACAAACGTGGCCAGGATGGACAACCCCTCCTGCGTGATCCCTGTGGCCGGGGTGAGAACCGTGCGTGAGGTGGGCACGGGAAGACGCAGAGCGAATGCCGCGAGCAAGAAAAGCTGAAGCGCAACATAGAAGAAGAGCGCGAAGAGAACGAGTCTCCAGCCCGCTCCCAATCCGCCGGCGCGCAAGAATGGCAGACGCCGACCGGATGGCGGTCCGGGTTGGTCTGACGCTTTTGCGTTATCGCTGTCGTGCCGTTCTGGACCTTCCATTCGAGAGCCCCTCCAGACTACGGGGAACAGGCCGCCGGTGTTCCCATCCCGCTGATGCGGTGTGGTTATAATCTACGGCCGGAAGCGTCGCAAGCTGCGCGCGATTTAGAAACGGACTTCGCCGCGAGGGACCAAATCGGAAAGAGACCTCCGAAATGAAGATCACTGAAGTTCGCTCCTTCTTGCTTTCGCACGGCTTTTGCGAGCCGATTCGCCTCCCTTCTATGGAGGCGAGCGGACAATCCTGAAACGCGACGCGATGCTCATCCGAGTGGATGGGGAAAAGGGGCTGCGCGGCTACGGGCCCGGCCCCGGAAGCGAGAAGACGCAATCCGCGATACAGAACAGCGTCGCGCCATTTCTCGAAGGGCGATCGGCACAGGATCTCGGCGCGCTCCGCACGGAGTTCCTCGCCGGGCCGGGACGCGATCCGAATCTCGCCAAAGTCTATGGCGCGGTGGAAATCGCCCTCTACGATCTCGTGGCCAAAGAGAAGGGCGTCCCCGTTTCGGAATTGCTTGGGGGGCGCGTCCGCGATCGAATCCGGCTCTACGGAAGCGCCGGAATGTACATGTCGCCCGAAAAATACGCCGAAGAGGCGGCCGCTATTGCTGGCCTGGGGTTTCGCGGTTACAAGATGCGGCCGGCGCTCGGACCCGAGCGCGATTTGGAGGCCGTGCGTCTGCTGCGCAAGGCTGTCGGCCCGAACGTTGAATTGATGGTGGACGCACACACGTGGTGGCGCATGGGCGATCGCAGCTACGATCTCCAAACCGTCGAACGGCTCGCGCGCGAACTCGCTGCGGAACGCGTGGCGTGGCTCGAAGAGCCGATGCCGCCCGACGATCACGAGGCCTATCGCCGCATGCGAGATAAAAGAATTCTGCCTCTCGCCAGCGGCGAACATGAACGGAGCGAAGCCCGCTATCTCGATCTGATTCGCAAACGCTCGGTGGACTACGTGCAGATGGACGTCTTCTGCCAGGGCGGCTATTCCCTCGCGCTGCGGCTGTTTCAGGCCATCGCCGAGGAAGGCTTGAAATTCGCGTTCCATAGCTGGGGGACGATGCTCGAAATCATGGCTGCGGCCCACGTGGGCAGTTGCCGGCCGGAGAACGTCGTCGAGTGGCTCGAATTCCCGTGCTATTCCGGCCACGGCCGGCCGGGGATGTACGAGTTCACCGCCGAAGAAATTCTAAAATCGCCTCTGGAAATTCGCGACGGGGAACTCATCGTCCCGCGCACACCCGGACTGGGCGTGGAAGTGGATGAAAGCATCGTGGAACGCTATCCCTGGATTCCAGGGCCGTGGTCTTACTTCCACATTGATTCGCCGCCGGAATTGTTAGCAGTGACTTCCGATCACAGCATTCAGTGGGAAGGTAACCCGCCGCACTGAGCCGCGGGACGCGAGCGGCGCTCATGCATCGCGCTCCACCAAACGCTTTAACCGCGCCAAATACTCCTGATTCCGCCGCGCGAGCGAACGCCGCGTCAGCAATCTGTCCGTGAGCCCGGCAAAGAAGCCCGAGACTTGGTAGTCGTTGATCATCCGCACTCGCGTCCCCGCATCGCCGCCAATTTGCACCGGCTCGAATTCCCACCGCTCGGTCCCGCGCACTCCGTAAGCATCCAGAAACCGCCACTCGAAGACTTCTCCCCACCGGCATTCCGTGATCACAACCGTGTGCGCGACAATCTTCCCCGCCAATTTGCCCGAGATCCGCACCTTCTGCCCCGCCGCGAACTCCTCGGCCCCGCCGGCCACCTCAATCTCCGCCCGCATCTCAACGCCATACCAGTAAGCCAACCGCTGCGGCACAAAAAACGCAAAGAGCACGCGGGGCGGCTGAGCAATCTCCTGAATGGTGATGATGCGTGCCATGGCCAGCCGAAACTCTAGCATGCACAGGGGCCGGAAATTTTCGGATCCTCCACAACACGCCGCTCACTTCACAAATTCAGGCGATTCACCCTTCGACCACGGATCGTAGCTTCTTGCGAAGCGGATGCGCTCATCGAGCGGCGGATGGTCGTAGAACCACTGCTTCTCGAACCACGTCGGGTTGGGCGCTTCAAGGTCCACTTCGCCGAGAAGCTCGAAAGCGCTTGCAGCGGCGCCGGATGGATTCGGGACCACGCCGTGGATGACTTCAAGCCCAAATTGATCGGCTTGGTGCTCGATGTAGCGGCTGACGGCGTTGTCGACGGGCGTGAGAAGAAACGCAAAGATGGAAAGCAGGAGGAGCAGCACCGGAAGTGATGCCAGGTCGCCCGGGCCGCGGATCCCCCAGCGCCCGCCGGAGCGGCCGAGTAGCGACGAGAGCGCGCGATAGGCGGCGAAAAGAAAAACCAGAATCGCGGCGGCTGCCGCCGCCATGCCTTTCCACACATGGTGCAGAACGTAGTGGCCCATTTCGTGGCCGACGGTGAAGAGAATTTCCGGCGGCGACATTTTCGCGATCGTGGTGTCCCAGATGACGACGCGCTTCGACGCCCCGACGCCGGTGACGTAGGCGTTCACCGAATTTAGCTTCGCGCTGGCGGTCATTTCAAAGATGCGATCGGCAGGAATGTCGAGGCTGCTGTGGCGAGCCAGTTGTTCGATTTGCGCCGAGAGCGCGGGCTGGGTTTGCGCCAGGGGCCTGTATTCAAAGAAAAGCGGCTCGATCAGAACTGGCGTTACAAAGACAAAGAATACGAGAACGGGAAGCAGCGCCAGCCAGGAATACAGCCACCAACGCTTCGGACTTTTCCGAACGATGGCGTAGAAGATCCAGACGACCACGATGGCGATGGCAACGCCGATAGCTTCTTCCTTGAGGCGGTCGAGCAGCCAAGGAGGCCAATCTTCGACGGACATGTGGTATTTGCGCGACAGCGAATGACCGTAAATTCCAAAGGGGAGGCTCAGCACGTCGATCGTGAGAATCAAGCACGCGGAAAAGATCAAAGCCTGAAGAAAACCATTCCGGCCGGCGCGCTCGGCCCAGCCGCGAAAACGCGGGCCCACGCGCCATCGAATCATCAGGATCAGCACGAGGATGCCCCACACGAACTCCGCAAAGTAGAGCCGGTGTTCCGCACGCGCGAATGCGCTGGCCGCCGCGGCAACGGCGGGAGGCGGCTGGTAACGTTGCGGTTCACTGCGAGCGTTCTCCGCGAGCCGGCCGGCGTCCTGAGCGCTGCTCGCACTGGCCGCCGCGGGCACGCGCGAAGGTCCCGTGGAATTTTGCTGAGCGAGACACAGCGAGGATGAATTCAGTGCGAGAACTGCAAGCGCCAGGAAAAGTCGAGCGACGAACCAAACGGGGAAGTGCGATCGCGTTGCCATGGCGCGACCCGAGTATGGCGCTCGAAAAGCCCGCACGCAACGCCGTGCCTGCCCTGCCTATCGACAGGTGGGCGGCAGGCAGGGGAGCAACATCGTAGGCTTCGAGCCCGCGTCAGGCTTCCTGGCCGGACTCCGTGCCCGACAAGGGCGATTGCAGCGTCGCCTTGAGGCGCTCAGTGAGCAAGTGACGCGCGCGCCAGAGCCGCGCCTTCAGCGCGTTGCGCGAGACGCCGAGCGCCGCGGCGGTTTCTTCGGCGCTCAACCCTTGCAACTCGCGCATCCGGAAAGCTTTTCGCAGAACCGGAGACAGCGTCCGAAGCCCTTCTTCGAGACGTTCGGCCATTTCGCGGCCCACGTAAATCTGTTCCGGATTCGGTCCGGCATGGGCGAGGCGTTCGCCTGCCTGCCGGTGGACACGGCCGGGCACAACGGATTCTTCGCTGGTCAGCCATTCATCGAGGTAAACGGCGGGGCGCGATTTCTGGCTGCGCCGGCGCATCAAGGCTGCGTTGATGACGATTCGCGTAAGCCAGGTGGAGAATTTCGAGCGTCCCTGAAACCGCCGAAGATTCCGGTACGCCGCGAGCAAACCCTCTTGCAAGGCGTCCTCGGCGTCTTCGGCATTGCCGAGCAGGCGCAAGGCGGTCTGGTAAAGGGCCCGGTTATCCCGCGCGAAGAGCGCGTCGAGCGCTTCGGAATCGCCGGCGAGCGCGCGTCGCACCAACGTCTCTTCGTTGCGAGTCATCTGTTCCTTCGGAATGTCCTGGGCGGCGTCTTGCATGGGATTAGGTCTCCGTATCGAAGATGAAATGATATCAGTGCGCGGCGGTTGGTGCGCCTTTTGTTGGCCGAATTTTTTTCATCAAGAACATCAGCGGCACGATTACAAGAGCGACTCCAGCAAGGAGCCGGAAGTTATCCACAAAAGCCTGCATCATGGATTGGCGCTGGATGACTTCATAGAGCAATCCCCGCGCCTGAGCCGACGCGTCAACCGTGCTCGAGCTGTGCGCGGCAAACATTTGCGTCATTCCGGACACCGCCGAGCGATAGGCATAGGAATACGGCGTAGCGTGCGCGACCAGGTAATTCTGATGCGTCTGCTGCTGGCGCGCGAGCAACGTCTGCACCCCTGAGATGCCGACGCTGCCGCCGATGTTGCGTGCCAGATTGATGATGCCCGTGGCGTTGTTGACCTGCTCCTTGGATATGAAATAGAAGGCCATCACATTGATGGGCACAAACAGGAACGCCATCCCGCAGCTTTGATAAACGCGGGCCAGCATCGCCGTACGAAAGTCGAGTTCCAGGTCGAAATGCGACATGTTGATCAAAGAGGCCGCGATGATCAGGGTGCCGAACGTGACCAGCCAGCGCGGCTCAATCCTTCCGAGCATCCATCCCACGAAGGGCAGAAGCACCATCACGGCGACGCCCCCGGGGGACAACATCCATCCACTTGTCGTCGCGTCATAGCCCAACAGGAGTTGGGCCATCTCAGGCAGAAGGACCGTCGTGGAGTAGAGCACTAAGCCGAGGGTGAACATGGTCAGTGTGGCGAGCGCGAAATTGCGGTCACGCAGCAGGCGAAAGTTCACGATCGGATCCTTCGAGCGCCATTCCCAAAATACAGCGCCGATCAAAGCCACCCCCGTGATCACGGCGCACGCGACGATGAAGTGCGATCCAAACCAGTCATCCCGCTGCCCTTTGTCCAGCATGATTTGCAAGAAGCCCAGACCGACACTGAGCAGCCCGATGCCGACGTAGTCGATTCTGAGCGTCCGCAAATTCTGCCGCTTGAGGTAGTGAGGATCGAAAATGATGATTTGCGTCATGAGCAGAGAGAGAATTCCGACGGGGATATTGATGAAGAAAATCCAGCGCCAGCTAAAGTTGTCCGTGATCCAGCCGCCGAGGGTCGGCCCAATGACGGGAGCGAAAACAACACCCATTCCGTAGATGGCCATCGCCTGTCCCTGCTTGGCCCTCGGAAAACTCTCGACTAGGATGGCCTGCGAAACCGGCTGCAGCGCTCCTCCGCCCGCGCCTTGCAGGACTCGAAACGTCACCAGCAATGGAAGGCTCGGGGCGAATCCGCACATCAACGAACTCACCGTGAACAGCCCGACGCAGAACATGTAGAAGCGCTTGCGTCCGAACAGGGAGGAAAACCAGCCCGAGAGCGGAAGCACGATCGCGTTGGAGACCAGGTAGCTCGTCAGCACCCAGGTGCTCTCGTCAATGCTGGCCGACAAACTGCCCGCGATGTGGGGCAACGCCACGTTGGCCACGCTCGTGTCCAGGACTTCCATGAACGTGGCGAGCATGACGGTCCCCGCAATCAGCCAGGGATTGATGCGGCCGTCTTCCTCCCTAATCGGAAATGAAAGCACTTGGTCCATTTGCGGAGCGGAATCTCCCAAGCCGGAGGCCGGCGCTACTTCGTGAAAATCGTGACGCTCACATTCATACCCGGCCGGAGGATGGCTTGATCGGGCGGGATCGGATCCAGCAGAATTTTCACCGGGATGCGCTGAACGACTTTGACGAAATTCCCCGTGGCGTTTTCAGGCGGAAACAGCGAGAGCCGCGCGCCGGTGGCTCCGGCGATCGAGTCCACGTGGCCGGAAAACGTTTTTCCGTACATGTCCACATCAATCTTCACTCGCTGGCCCGGCCGCACATCGGCGAGTTGCGTCTCTTTGAAATTTGCGGTGACCCAGACGTCGTTCAGCGGCACAACGACGAGCAAGCCCTGGCCGGGCTGCACGATCTCGCCGACCTCGACCGACTTGTGGGTAACGTAACCATCAACTGGGGCAACGACGTTCGTGTAGCTCAGTTGGAGTTCGGCGGCGTCCAGATTGGCTTGCGCCGCGGCGACCCCTGCGGAAGCTGCCGACGCATCGGAGGAACGAACCGAAACTTGCCCGGAGTTGGCTTGAGCGTCTGCCAGCTGCGCTTCGGCAGCCGCAAGATGCGCTTTCGCAATGGGGATGTTCTGCTGCGCCTGCTCGAGTTTCTGCTGGTCGGCCTCGAGTTGGCCTTGGGCTACCCGAGCCGCCTCGACGTAGCCGTCATATTCCTGTTGCGAGATCTCGGCTTTGTCCGCCAGCGGCTTCATGCGCGCCAAGTCCGCCTTGGCTTTGTCGTAGCTCGCCTGGCTCTTCGCCACGTTGGCTTGGGCGACGGCGAGGGTCGCGGTGGTGGCTTCCTGGTAGGCCAGCCTGGCCGTCTCGACATCGGCCTCCGCTGCGGAAATATCGCTCGTGGTGGTAGCCGAGGTCATCGGCACAACGCTGGCGGCGCCCTTCGCCTGGCTCTCCGCAAGAGCAAGCGCGGCGCGGGCCTGTTCGACTTTTGCTTCGTAGTCGCGCGGGTCAATGCGGACCAGGAGTTGCCCCGCCTTGACCGGAGCGTTGTCCGAAACAAGGACATCGGCTACGTTGCCGTAAATCTTCGAGGACACCGGCGTGACATGCGATTCGACCTGCGCGTCGTCGGTCGAGACACGATTGCGGAAGTATAAGTACGCTGTCGTCGCCAGCACCAGCAGCACGACGATGCCGCCGATCAATAGTCTTTTCCGCCTGCCGTTAGGCAGCGGAGTGTCTCTGTTCTCCCCGGCCGTTGGCGGCGGTGTGGGCTTCCGGTCCAACTCCAGCGTCTCCATGTTTGTGTGTTCCCTTTCACTTTCCATATAGCAATTCCATCTGCCCGGTCGAGTGGGCCAGATCCGCGCGCGCCTGGTTGTAGCGATACAGCGCGGCGATTTGATTGTCGTTGGCGCGGGCGAGAGCGTCTTGGGCGGAAACGACCTCGATATTGTTCGCGACTCCGGCGGCGAAACGGTCGCGGGCCTGCTGGACTTCTTCCTGCGCCAGAGAAACTCCCTGGTTTGCCACGTCCACTTCGTTTCGAGCGGAGGTTAGTTCCGCCACGGCCGTTTTGACCTCCAGCGCTATTTCGTCCTTCAGGGCGTCGCGTTCCCGCGCGATCTTCAGCAGTTCAAGATCCGCGCGAATATTCTCAGCGTGAATTCGGCCGCCTGTGAATACGGGCACATCAAATTCAACCGCGTAATTGTAGGCCGGAATGCCCGTGGTGATGGAAATGCCCAGATAATCCCACGTCCCGACAAAGCGGGCCGTCGGCAGGCGAGACTCGCTGATCGCCCGCTTCTGTTCCTCGAGCGCTTTCGCCCGGGCGTTCAACGCCCGCATCTCGGGCCGCGTGGAAAAGGAGGCGTCGAGGCTCTCTTGCAGGTTGGTGTCCGGCGTCTCGAAGAAACTCATAGCATCTTCCAACTCGACGGACTGATTCGGATCGATATTCAGAAGGCGCGCCAGTCCAAAGAGCGAAGTCTTCGCCGCGGTCTGGGCCACCAGCAATCCCTGTTTTTCGTTCTGCAGCTCGACATCCGCCCGAAGCGTGTCCAGGCCGGTTCCCGCTCCGTGCTTCTGGAGGTCCGCGGCCTGATCGTAGAGTGCTTGCGCGAGATCCACTCGCGATTGGCCTGCCCGCACACCCGCTTCCGCGCGGAGACAGGAGAGATACTGGGAGACAACCAGCAGCGTCACTTGTTCGCGAATGGAAATTCGATCGGCGTCGCTCGCTTGCTCGCCGGCTTTCGCCGCTTGCCACTTCCGCCAAAGCGAGAGATCGAACACCGGCACGGAAAATTGCGGTCCCGCCTCGAAAATCTGGAATGGGCCATAGTGTTCCGCCAGGCCCGGAAATCTTTGACCGAAGGCAGCCTCCACGTTTCCGCGAAACGCGGTGTCGGAAACATTCAGGCTCGCCTGCGGCAGCAGGTCCGCGCGCGCGATATTCTTTTCCTGGACGCTTTCTGCCAGGTCGAGCACGCCGATTTGCACTTGCGGGTTCTGCCGAAGCGCTAGAGCCACGGCGTCATGCAGCGTGAGCCGAAGCGGCTCAGGTTGCTGTGCGGAAATAGGGAGAGAAGTGGCGGCCAGCAACAACGCGACCGGCCAGACGGCCCATTTGCGCGTTTGCAACTTGGGGCCCCGATCGCCCAACTCGGGCCTGCTCTTATTCCTACCTATCCTTGTCATATAGATTCCCGGCATCGAAGTGGCTTGCTCCAAAAGAGATTCCATTACCGCAATCGCCGCCAACTATCCCCCTCAAAACATCCCCCCGAACCGTTTAGTATCTGATGAAAACAGAAAAAAGTGGATTCAAATCAATTGCCGATGTGCAGACAAACACAGGACTTGCCGCGCCCGCATATTCTTGCGGTTGGCGCGTGCCGAAGAGTTTTTGGGGAAGCATCAGGTTTTCGGCAGATTTGAGGGATTCCGCACCACGGAGAGCAGGCGTTGGATTTCGCCGCGATAGGAAGCCAAGAACGCTTCATTCGCAGCGTTAACGCTCACCAGCCGCCGCTCGAGCGGAGATCGAGGAGGAATCCCCGTGGACTCCACCTGCGGCGCCACCAGATCGGGATTCGGAACGACCGCCTCGATTGCGTCTGCGATTGCCAGATAGCGATTCGGATCAATCTGCATCTCGCGGGCCACGATTTGGTCCATGGCGAGGCAAATTTGAGTAGCCCGTTGCAGCGTGTCGGCGTCCGTCGAGCTGGGAACGTGTCCGGTTGCCGCGGCCGAGATGATTTGCCGGGCTCGCGCAATCGTTTGCATGTCTTCGCTATTCGGAACCCGCACGCGCTCGGCAGCGGCGCGCATCACTCTCAGATACAGCTCGACGTTGGATTCGGTGAGCGGGTCCAATTTTTGTTCGGTCAGGGGCGGGATGCCGGTCGGGGTCGCGCCAGCGGAAACGGAGACTCGCGCAATGGGCCGGGGGTGATCGCGGTTGCATCCGCCGAGGCCGACCACCGCCACCACCGCGCACAGAAAAAGATTGCAGGCGAACGGCTTCGTGTTATCTTCCATCGCGCTCAAAAAGTCTAAACAGCCGTTCTCGCGTCGTCAATGAGACCGGAAAGAAATGTGCTGTGGAAAATACGCAAAAACTATTTGACACCAGGGGACCGGCCTCGCATAATTATGCAGCGGGATGCATAATCCTGCTCCGATGGCGCTGGCAAGACAAAAACGGTTCCGGCAAGGGCAGATCCTGAAACTCGTTTCGAGCGCTCCGATTTCGAGCCAGGACGAATTGCGCAAGCAGCTGGCTCACGTGAAGGTCCGCGTGACCCAGGCGACGCTTTCGCGCGACATGGCCGAACTCAAATTGGTGAAAACCGCCGCCGGATACAAGCCGCTCAGCAACGGCGGAAACGAGTTCGTGCCGCTGCCTCCGCTTGCTCGCGCCCTGCGCGAATTTCTTCTGGACGTGCGGCCCGCGGACAATCTGCTTGTCTTGAAGACCCCGCCCTCCGGAGCGCAGCCGCTGGCCGCGGCCGTTGATGCGGCACAGATGAAGGAAATCGCGGGAACAATTGCAGGAGATGACACGGTGCTGGTGATCACGACGTCCCGCCAGGCGCGCATGACCGCACAGAAGCGTATGGAGGACATGCTGCGATGACGGAGCCCGTACGGGTCGCCGTCGTCGGGGCAACGGGCTATGCAGGATTCGAGTTAGCCCGGCTCCTTCTGCGGCATCCCCAGATCGACACACCGACCTTCTACCTGCGCGAAAGCTCCGCGGACGTCCGGTGCCTTTCGGAGCTGTATCCGCATCTGCGTGGCGTGGGCGAGGCGCCTTGCCGCACGCTTTCCGTGGCGGCGATCCTCTCGAGCGGCGCGACCGCGGCGTTTCTTTCGACGCCGCATGAGGCCTCTCTTGAGCTCGTGCCCCCGCTCCTGGAAGCCGGCCTGCGCGTCGTGGATCTCTCCGGCGCGTTTCGCTTCCGCAATCCGGAGACGTTCGCGCGGTGGTACGAGCTGCCGGCTCCGCCGCGCGGGTTGGCGGAGGAAGCAGTATACGGTTTGCCGGAACTTTATGGCGATCAACTGCCGCAAGCGCGGCTGGTTGCCAATCCCGGCTGCTATCCGACTTCGGTGATTCTGGGGTTGCGTCCTTTGACGGAAGCGGGCTGGGCGGCTCCCGGGCGCGGCATCGTTTGCGATTGCAAGTCGGGCGCTACGGGCGCGGGCAAGCAACCCAAGCGCGAGTTGCAATTTGCGGAGGTGGACGAAAACTTTCGCGCGTACGGACTCTTCAGCCACCGCCACACGCCGGAAGTCACCGATCATGCGGGCGTCGCGGATGGTGAATTCATATTTTCGACCCATCTGCTGCCGCTGGCGCGCGGAATTCTTTCGACCATATACGTCTGGCTGGATCGGCCGCGTCAGGCGGAGGAAGTCGAGGCGCTGTACCGCAAATTCTACGCGGGACGGCCCATGGTGCGGATTTGGCCGGCCGGGAAACTGCCGGAATTGCAGCACGTGGCGCACACGAATTTTTGCGACATCGGATTCGCGCTGGATCCCTCCGGCGAGCGCCTGGCCGTGGTTTCCTGCCTCGACAATCTCGGCAAGGGCGCAGCGGGGCAAGCGGTGCAGAATTTCAACGGCATGATGGGAATTGAGGAGGCAACAGGGCTCCGATGAGACTTGTCGTCAAATTTGCTGGGGCACTGCTGGACGACGCGAAGCTGGTTGAGGCGCTGTCGCGCCAGGTTGCGCACCTCGCGCAGCAGGGCCATGAAATCCTGATTGTGCACGGCGGCGGCAAACTGTTCACGGCGACGCTGCAGAAGATGGGGATCGAAAGCAACTTCGTGAACGGTTTGCGCGTCACGGACCGCGAGACGCGCGACGTTGCCGTCATGGTGTTCGGCGGGCTGCTCAACAAGAATCTTGCCGGGGCGATCTCCACCGCAGGCCAGCCGGCGATCGGTATCTGCGCTTCTGACTCCGCGTGTTTCCTGGCGGAGCCGATGGTGCATGACGAAGTGACGGGCGGGCTTGGGTTCGTCGGGTACCTGACGGGCGTGAACGTCGAGTTCCTGGAGACGCTCTGGAGGGCCGGAATCGTGCCGGTTGCGGCGTGTATGGGACTGGGGGCCGACGGCGAACTGTACAACATCAATGCGGATCACATGGCTGCGGCGTGCGCCGAATACATTCACGCGGACCGGCTGATTTATCTCACCGACGTTGCCGGCGTCCTCGACGGCCAGAAGGTCCTGAAAGCCGTTTCGTGCGAAGAGGTGGAAGATCTGATCCGGCACCACAAAGTTTCCGGAGGAATGATTCTCAAGCTCGAAGCCTGCAAACGTGCTTTATCCGCGGGCGTTTCACAAGTGCGGATCGTCGGCGGGGCGCATCCACGCGGGTTGTTATCCGCCGCAAATGGGAGTAAAGGTCCCGGCACGCGCGTACTCCCGATGTTTCCCGCGACGGCGGCGGGAGCGGCGCGGTGAAACCGAAGAAAGAAGTCCGCGAAGAAGATTACGGCCGCGAGCGCTGTTCGCGACGAAGTGCGCTTCCTGATGAACACCTACACGCGCCCTGCGGCCGTCTTCGAGCGCGGGCGCGGCTGCTACGTCTACGACCAGCGGGGGCG
The DNA here is from genome assembly GCA_963819015.1 of Terriglobia bacterium. Lineage (GTDB taxonomy): Bacteria > Acidobacteriota > Terriglobia > Acidiferrales > UBA7541 > DASPOJ01. The sequence goes on along the minus strand of CAWFUN010000001.1, from coordinate 420,060 downwards.
CGCCTACCTGGATTTTCTGGGCGGCCTCGCGGTGAACGCCCTGGGCTACGCCCATCCACGGCTGGTGCGTGTCATCCGGCGTGAAGCCGTGCGCGTCGTGCACGTCTCCAATTTGTTTCACAATCCGTATCAGGGGCCCTTGGCCCGCAAGCTTGCGGAATGGTCCGGGATGGACCGCGTCTTTTTCACCAATAGCGGCACCGAAGCCATCGAGGGGGCGCTCAAGCTCGCGCGTTTGGCCGCACACCGGAAATTCGGCGGGAAGAAGACGAAATTCCTGGCGCTTGAGAATTCCTTCCACGGGCGCACGTTCGGCGCGCTTTCGATCACGCACGCCGCGAAATACCGCGATCCCTTTGCGCCGCTGGTGCCCGGCGCGGAATTTGTGGCCTTCAATGACGTTGCCGACCTGGAAGCGAAGTTCGACGGGTCCGTGTGCGCCATCGTCATCGAGCCCATCCAGGGAGAAGGCGGAATCAACACCGTCAGTCCGAGTTTTTTGGCAGAAAGCTCGCGAGCTTGCGACGCGCCAGGGCGCAGCGCTCATCGCTGATGAAATTCAGTGCGGCCTCGGACGGAGCGGCCGGGCGTTTGTCTACCAGCGCCTGCCGGGCTTGCCGGACATCGTCGTCGTGGCGAAGCCGATGGCGGGCGGACTGCCGCTCGGGGCGTTCCTTGCGCGCGAGGAGTTTGCCTCCGTGTTTTCTCCGGGGTTGCACGGCACGACGTTCGGCGGAGGGCCGCTGATTTGCGCGGTTGCGCTGGAGTTCCTCGCGACGGTCGAAGAGCAGGGGCTGCTCGAAAACGTGCGGGCGCGCGGCGCGCAGCTTCGCGACGGTCTCTTGCGGTTGGCGGCCCAATTCGACTTCATTCGCGAGGTGCGCGGCGAAGGCCTCATTCTCGGAATGGACCTCAGCGTCGAAGGCGGACCCTACGTTGCCGAGGCGATGCGCCGCGGATTGTTGATCAATTGCACCCATGAATCTGTGCTCCGGTTCTTGCCGCCGTTCGTCCTAAGCGCGCGGCAGGCGGAGGACGGACTCAAAACTCTCGAGACCGTGCTGGCAAAGACCGCGCGCCCGCAAGAAGTTTCGGCATCGAGCCGGAGCGAAGCGCCGGGAATGGCCCTGGCAGCCGTGAGGTGAACCATGAATGCGGTGGCCCAAACAGTGACCACAATGACGCGCTTATTGACCGGCTCCGAATGGAGCCCCGCGCAAGTGCGCGAGCTCTATCGCCTGGCCGCGGACGTCAAGGCGTCCCCGCAGCGATACGAGGAAGCGCTCCGTGGCCGCTTCCTGGCGATGATTTTTGAGAAGCCGTCGCTGCGCACGCGAGTGACATTTGAGGTCGCGATCAAGAGCCTGGGCGGCGGCGCGGTTTTTCTCGACCACGCGGGCACGCGGCTCGGCCAGCGCGAATCCATCCCCGACGTCGGACGCTGCCTTTCAGGCTGGGTGCATGGAATCATCGCGCGTGTGTACGAACAGGACGCGCTCGAAGAGTTGGCCGCGCACGCTTCCATCCCCGTGATCAACGCGCTCTCCGATCGTTTCCACCCGTGCCAGACGCTGTCGGATTTCTTCACGCTGGAAGAACGCTTCGACAATTTGCGCGGGCTGAAATTCGCTTACGTGGGAGACGGGAATAACGTCTGCCATTCTTTGCTGATTGCCGGCGCGCGCGTTGGCGCCCAGGTTCGCATCGCCACGCCCGCCGGCTACGAGCCGGATTCGCACATTGTCGCGGAAGCCCGGCGCGTCGCCCGCGAAACGCGCGGCAAGATTGAGTTGTTCCGCGCGCCCGGGGAGGCCGTCGCGGGAGCGCAAGCGGTCTATACCGACGTCTGGGCCAGCATGGGCCAGGAAGATGAGGCCGAAGCCCGTGCCGCTGTTTTCGCAGGGTATCAAGTGGACGCGGAATTGATGTCGCTGGCCGCGCCGGACGCAGTATTTCTTCATTGTTTGCCTGCCCATCGAGGCTCGGAAGTTGCCGAGGACGTGATCGACGGGCCGCGTTCCATCGTATTCGGCCAGGCGGAGAACCGCCTTCACGTGCAGAAAGCCATCCTGCTCAAGCTGCTCGGCTGAAAGGAATTCCCGTGCCGAAGAAGACGGTGCTCGCTTATTCCGGCGGGCTGGATACGTCGATCATCATTCCGTGGCTGAAGGAAACTTACGGCTGCGAAGTCGTCGCCATGATCGGCGACGTGGGCCAGCAAGAGGATCTCGAAGGGGCCCGGCGCAAGGCGCTGGCCACCGGCGCCTCGGCCGCCACGATCGAGGATCTCCGCGAAGAGTTCGTCACCAACTACATCTGGCCCACTTTGCGCGCCGGAGCCGTGTACGAGCACAAATACTTGCTCGGCACTTCGTTTGCCCGGCCGGTGCTGGCCAAGCGCCAGGTCGAAGTCGCCCTGCGCGTCGGCGCGGACGCTGTCGCGCACGGCTGCACGGGGAAAGGCAACGACCAGGTTCGCTTCGAGCTGGCCTACAAAGCGCTCGCTCCACAATTGACGATCGTCGCTCCCTGGCGCGAGTGGAAGATTTCCTCGCGCGAGGAGGCGATCGCCTACGCCGTCGCGCACGGCGTGCCGATCGAGCAGAGCAAGTCGAACATTTACAGCCGCGACCGCAATATCTGGCACCTTTCGTCATGAAGGCGGCCGTCTGGAAAATCCGGCAAACGCCCCGGAAGAATCGATGTGGCAATGGACCGTCTCGCCGGAGAACGCTCCCGATGACTCCGGTGGAGGTCGAAATCGGATTTGAGAGCGGCACGCCGGTTTCTGTAAACGGCCGGAAGCTGCCGGCGGTGGAATTGCTGACCGAGTTGAACGAGCGTCGCCGCGGCGCACGGCATCGGCCGAATCGATCTGGTGGAAAACCGCCTTGTGGGAATGAAGTCTCGCGGGGCGTACGAGACCCCCGGCGGAACGCTCCTGGTCATGGCGCATCGCGAACTCGAAGCGCTCTGCCTGGATCGCGAAACCGCGCATTATTCCCAGTTGCTCTCGCTGCGTTACGCCGAGTTGGTCTATTACGGACTCTGGTTCACGCCAACTGCGCGAAGCTCTGGACGCGTTCTTCACCGCCGCTCAGGAGCGTGTGACGGGCGCAGTGGGACTGCAACTCTATAAAGGCGGCGTTGTCGTCACGAGGCGCATTTCGCCGAATTCCCTCTATCAGGCGGATCTCGCCAGCTTCAGCATGGATCACTACAATCCAAAAGACGCGGAGGGCTTCATCAACCTCTTCGCGCTTCCCGTTACCCGGCCCGCGCGAGGGCGGCTCCTTGAGCCCCGCCGCCGGGGAAGCCGGCGCCGGGCAAGCTCTGGGGCGGGCGATTCGACCGCGCACCGGACAAAGTCTTCTACGAATTCCAGCGCTCCTTTTCTTTCGACCGCCGGTTATTGCCTTATGAGCTGGCCGTGGACCGTGCTTGGGCGCACGCGCTCGAGCGCGCCGGCATCTTGAGCGCTCAGGAAATGAAGCTCACAATGGAAGCGCTCAGCGCCATCGGCGAGCGCGCGATTCGCGAACCGCAGTGGCTGGATGCCTCGGCTGCCGAAGATGTCCATTCCTTCTTGGAACAGGCGCTGGTCGAAAAGCTTGGCCCGCTCGGCTACAAGTTGCACACCGGGCGCAGCCGGAATGAGTTGGTCGCCACCGATTTCCGGATGTTCGTGCGCGATGCCGCGACCCAAACCAGCAAGCGGCTCCATGCCCTGATCGGCGCGCTGGCGGAGCAAGCGGAGCGCAATCTTGGGGTGCCGATGCCCGGGATGACGCACCTGCAGCATGCGCAGCCGATTTTGCTCTCCCACTTTCTGCTCGCTCATGCGGAGGCTTTCTTCCGCGATTCGGAACGTATGGCCGCGGCGCGCGCCTCTACCGATGCTTGCCCCATGGGTTCGGGGGCGCTTGCCGGATGCGCGTTCGCCGTTGACCGGGAAGCCATTGCGCGCGAACTCGGTTTTTCGCGGCCCACGGCGAACAGCCTGGATGCCGCGAGCGACCGGGATTTTGCGCTGGACTATTTGTCGGCGCTCGCGGTCCTGGCGATTCACATCTCGCGGCTGGCCGAAGATTTTGTGCTTTTTGCGTCGCAGGAGTTCGGCTTTCTGATTTTGCCGGACGAGTATTCAACGGGCAGCAGCCTCATGCCGCAAAAGAAGAATCCGGACGCTTGGGAGTTGCTGCGCGGCAAGACGGGCCGCGTCACGTCGGCGCTTTCCACCTTGCTGGTCACGCTGAAAGGCTTGCCGTCGAGTTATCAACGCGATCTACAGGAGGACAAGGAACCCCTCTTCGCAGCGCACGATCAGGCCGGCGGTCTGCTGGAGATTGCCGCGGGCGCCATCGGAGCCACACGCTTCCAGGAAGCGCGGCTTCGCCAGGCCGCGGCGGACCCGGCGCTTCTCTCTACGGAGGCTGCGGACTACTTGGTGCGCCGGGGAGTGGCGTTCCGCCAGGCGCACGAGATTGTCGGCAAAATTATTCGCGAGGCCGAACGCACCGGCACCCCGTGGACGGATTTGCCTCTGGAGAAGCTGAAGACGTTCTCCCCGCTGTTCGAGAAGGATTTGCGCGCTGCCTTGACCCTCGACGCCGCGCTTGCCGCGCGCGCAGTTCCGGGAGGCACCGCTCCGGATCGCGTGCGGGAAGCTCTCGCCGCCGCGAAGAAAAGGCTTGCAACGCTTGAGGCGACACGATGAGCGAACTAGCTCCCCCCCAATCATTGCCGCGAGGTTTTAGATTCGGAGGCACGCATTGCGGCATCAAGCGCAGCGGCCGTTTGGATCTCGGCTTGATCGTTGCGAAACAACCGTGCCCTGCGGCAGGAGTGTTCACCACTAACCGGGTAAAAGGGTCTGCCGTTCTGCTGTGTCAAGCGCATCTCAAGCGTTCCGCATCGCGCGTCCGCGCGGTTGTCGTTAACTCCGGAAACGCGAATTGCGCCACCGGTGCGGCGGGCATGCGGGCCTCTCGCAAGACCGCTCGAGCCGCGGCTCGCCTGCTCGGCTGCCGGCCGGAACAAATTCTGGTCTGTTCAACCGGCATTATCGGAGTTCCCTTGCCAGTTCGCCGGATCGTGAGCGCCCTGCCGGACCTCGAAACCTTGATTGGGAACCGGCCGCAAACCTACTCGGAATTCACGAAGGCGATTCTCACGACGGATACGCGTTCCAAGTGGGCGGTGTCCACGTGCCGCATCGGCGGCAGACTCGTGCGCTTCATCGGTTGCGTCAAGGGCGCGGGCATGATTCATCCGCAAATGGCCACGATGCTCGCGTTCGTTCTTACGGACGCGAAAGTCCCAGCAGTGTTGTTGCAGCGCGCGCTCCGCGATGTCGCGGTGCGCACGTTCAATGCGATCACCGTGGATGGCGACACTTCGACCAACGACACCCTGCTGGTCCTCGCCAGCGGCGCATCCGGCGCGCCCGCCGTGCGCACCTCGGCGACGCGCGAGTACCGCGTCTTCCTCGCTGCGCTGGAGGAGGTTTGCCGCTCGCTCGCCTTGGAGACTGTGGCCGATGCGGAGGGCGCAACGCGAGTAGTCGAAATTGAGGTGAAAGGGGCACGTTCCGCCAAGGACGCCGGACAAATTGCCACAACCATCGTCCACTCACCCCTGATCAAGACAGCAGTCGCCGGAGCGGACCCCAACTGGGGCCGCATCCTGGCGGCCGCCGGGCGGGCGGGCGTTCCCCTGGATCCGGATCGGGTGGAAATCTGGTTCGGCGGGGTCAGGATGTTCGGCCGCAAGAATGGGGCAGGCACCTCGCAACCCTTGCGGTTCAGCGAAAAAGCGGCGCACCAACGGCTTTTGGCCAAGAACGTGAAGATTCTTGTGGACCTCAAGCTGGGCGGAGGCACGGCGCGCGCCTGGACCTGCGATTTGACTGCGGAATACGTGCACATCAACGCCAGTTATCGAACTTGATCCTCCCGGTCTGCCCGCTGGGGAAGCAGCCCGTCTCAAGGCCGGCTTGTTGATGGTTTGTCAACAGATTGGTTGCGCCGACTGCTTCGCCTGAGCCAGCGAGCGTCCCGGAGACATCCCGCAGGCGCACTTTAGGTTTTTGTTAATCTTCTAGTTGACGCCAAGCTCATTTCGGGGGAAGATGCCCGCCATTGCTGAGGCCTCAGCGGGGGCTAGGGCGCTCTGTTCTGGCATCCTTCCCGCCAAGTTTTGCTGCGCCTTCGGTATGTGGCGGATATTCCCGCCCTAATTCAGGGGGGTGTGCAAGTGAAGAAGCTTTACGTGGGGAATCTCCCATTTCAGGCGTCGGAAGAAGAAATCGGAGAATGGTTTGCTCAGACAGGTGTGACTCCTTCTAATGTTACTCTCATTCGCGATCGTTTCACGGGACAACCGCGAGGCTTCGGTTTTGTCGAAATCCAAAATGACGAAGAGGCAGACCGTGCGGTTCAGGCGCTGAACGGCCAGCAATTCAAGGGACGCAACGTCGTCGTGAACGAAGCTCGGCCGATGCGCGAGGGTGGCGGCGGCGGTGGTGGCCGTGGAGGCGGCGGCGGCCGCGGGGGATTCGGCGGCGGCGGTGGCCGTGGTGGCGGTGGCGGCGGACGAGGCGGCGGTGGTGGCGGCCGTGGCGAGCGTCGCGACTGGTAGCACTGAGCCGGGCCTTAGAGTTACGACTATTTTGATCTCCGGGGCGCTGTCGGTGATTCAGCGCCTCGGAGCCACATCCAGTATTTCTTCAGGCGGTCTTCTACGCTTTCGCTGACTTGACAGATTCCACTCGCTCCGCGCGTCCGCTTGCGTATTCGTAGCGCTCCAACACCGTTGTTTCGACGCCGCGCTCCACGAGTGCGGGCATGTCGAGCCCTGCTTCCGCCCGATTGAGATCTTCCGCAGACGCATGAAGCGCGGGCGAGCGCGGAAGAAATATCGGACAGCAATCATGGAAAGGTTCCGCTGAGATTTCGTAGGTTCCGATTTTTTGCGCGACGGCCAGAATCTCGATCTTGTCATCCCCCGCGAGCGGCCGGAACACCGGCGTCCGTACCGCGTCTCCCACGGCAACCATGTTGCGCAGCGTTTGGGAAGCGACTTGGCCCAGGCTGTCGCCCGCGATGATTCCCTGCGCGTGCTCCGATTGCGCCAAGCGTTCGGCGATGCGCAGCATCATCCGACGGTAGAGCAGTAGACGAAAATTCTCCGGCGCGTCTCGCACGATTTCGCGCTGGATCGGCTCGAATGGCACCAGGTGCAGTTTCGCGGTGAACTGGTACGGAACCAATCGCCGTACCAACTCTCTCGCAACGTGCACGGAGGATTCGCCCGGCCGTGCGCCTCCACCCCAATAATGCACGAAGCTCAAATGCGCGCCGCGCTTCATCATTTTGTACGCCGCGACGGCTGAGTCAAAGCCTCCCGAGAGCAAGCACATCATCTTTCCCGCTGTATTCGCGGGCAAACCGCCCGGCCCGGCAATCTTCCTCGCGTAGACGAGCGCAGGCCCCGGCGGAATCTCGATGCGACAGGTCAGCTCCGGGTCGTTCAGTTGAACACGAACGTCGCGGCCGTTTTCCCGCAGGCGGTCCAGCAGGTATCGCCCGACCGCGGACTCGATCTCCGTGACGCGATGGGGAAACGTCTTGTCGCTCCTCTTCGCGCGCACCGCAAACGTCTTGAAATTTTCGCCGCGGACCTCTTCCCACGCTACCCGAGCGATATCTTCGAGCGCTCCCTCTCCGGTTCGCTCGACCGTGCGCGCCAGGGCATAGTTAGCAATCCCAAAGACGCGCTCCAGCCGAGCCAGGACTTCATCGAGCGGCGCCCCGGCGCCGAGCTCGATGACGAGCCGGTTCTCGGGCAGGCCGATGCGTTCGACCGGCAGACCTTCCAGCGCGCGGCGCACGGCTGTTATCAGCTTGGCGAGAAAGAAGTTGCGGTTCCCCCCCTTCAGCCACAGCTCGTGATAGTGGGCGACGATGACTTGTTTTGGCATACGGAAGAATCCGAAGGGCCGCTGACAGCGTAGAGTATAGCAGCGGGCGAGGCCGCGATGCAGTTGCATCGGTCCCCGGCACCCTGAACTGGCGCCCGCAGCGGCGTCCATTTGAGTCGTGACGGGTTGGATACAGAACGGACGATTCTATGGACGGGCCCGCTGAATCTAGCGTATACGGGAGTCTCAGCGCGGCTCGAGTTCGCGAAGCGACCTGCCGAGGCTCAGACGCATCTTATGCGGTAGCGCCTGAGTCGCTGAGGACGCGGGAGCGGCGTATGTGGGACAAGCGTGATTGGCACGCATTTTTTGAGATCGCACGGCACCCGGGACGGCGTCGCCGCCCTCCGCGTCCCGTGTACCCGAGCGGACTGAACCGCGTGGCCCCGGCCATGGGTTTCAGCCTGTCCGAGTTGGACGACGCCGGGATTGACATCGAGATAGCCGAGAGACTCGGTCTGCCCGTAGACGCGGCCCGCGTCGGGGCCTACGGCCCCAACGTTTCCACACTGCGCGAATTCATCCGCACGAGCCGACAACCCTCCTAGTGCCGTTCCAACTGGTTGTAGCGAAATTCAGAGACGCGGCGAGGGGTAGAAACGGTGCAGAGAAGCCTGCCGGTACCTGGCTACGAAAGTTGGAAAGGCACTAGTTGAGTCCGGGAACGGAATTTTCCATATTCCTTGACGACGGAGAATGTTTAGGTAAACTGCCCTTTCCTCGACGCCGATGCTGACGGAGCCCATTTCACACGAAGAGAACGACCTCGCATTTCCCCAGCGAGAGGCCGCGTTCTTTTATGGTTTGTTCCTGAGGGGACATTCCGCCGATGAGTTGCGCCGCGACATCGAGGTTCCTCCGGCCGTGGTGGCGAAATGGCACCGCGACGCCGAGCGCCAGCCGAGCCTGCGTGAAATTCTCGATCGAATGATTACCTATCGCCGGCACGTCCTGGCGATCTTCGAATCGCTGGTGGACAACGAATCCCAGCCGCAGCGTATTCAGTAGCGCCTGCCGTTCCTGTCAGCCACGCCTTTACATCCCCAAGTCCCTTCGCTACACTTTGCGCGGTGGGCCTCGGATTTTCCTCTGCGTGCCATGTTCCCCGGTAGCTCAACGGTAGAGCATTCGGCTGTTAACCGAAGGGTTGCTAGTTCGAATCTAGCCCGGGGAGCCAATCTTCCTCTTTAATTTCAGGTCCTTACACTGAAGCTGATGAGAGCTCACTTTGGGTGCAATTGGATGCAACTTTGATTCCGGGCACCGAAATTTCAAATTCGATGCTCTCGTAAACGACACGGAACAGTGTGAACGGAATTCACCAAATTCGACTGGGTCAAAATACAAACTGTGGCCGGCATCCTTTGAAGAGGCAACCTGGATTTTCTCGATGATTTGGAAGGCGGCATAGCATTCGGCAGACTACCGAATGGATTCAAAAAACTATTTCTGGCCGGGGAGCCTCCGGCCCTGAGTAGTTTCCGGATAGCCACCTATTCGGATCTACCCATCCAAACAACGGCAACAGCACGAAGTTGACAGCGCTCTTTTTCGCCGAGCTCAGGCGACGGCGAAGCGATCGAGGTTCATCACTTTGGTCCACGCCGCCACGAAGTCTTTCACGAACTTCTCCTTCGAATCCGCGCACGCATAGACTTCCGCGAGCGCGCGCAGCTGGGAGTTCGAACCGAAGATCAGGTCGACACGCGTGCCGGTCCACTTGACCTCGTTCGTCTTCCGGTCGCGCCCCTCATATATGTCTTCCGGCCAGCGGCCGGCTGCCATTGCGTGCCCATGTCGAGCAAGTTGACGAAGAAGTCGTTCGTCAGCGTCTCCGGTCGCTTGGTGAAGACGCCATGCGTCGACTTCCCGGCATTTGCACCCAGGACGCGCAGGCCACCGACGAGAACCATCATCTCCGGTGCCGTCAGCTTCAGCAATTGCGCCCGATCCACCAAGAGCGCCTCCGCCGATGGGCGCGGCTTGCCATTGACGTAGTTACGGAATCCATCCGCCTTCGGTTCGAGCGACGCGAAGGAATCAACGTCGGTTTGCGCCTGCGACGCGTCCATGCGCCCCGGCGTGAAGGAGACTTCCACGCTGTGTCCTGCGGCCTTTGCGGCTTTCTCGATCCCCGCGCTACCGCCGAGAACGATCAGGTCCGCCAGCGCAACCTTCTTCCCGCCGGTCTGTGAGGCGTTGAACCCCGTCTGGATTCCTTCGAGCTTCTGCAGCACCTTCGCCAGCTGCGCCGGCTGGTTCACTGCCCAGTCCTTTTGTGGCGCCAGGCGAATGCGCGCGCCGTTCGCTCCACCGCGCTTGTCAGAGCCGCGGAAGGTCGACGCCGAAGCCCAAGCCGTCGACACCAACTCGGAAACGGACAGCCCCGACGCGAGGATTTTCGCCTTTAGAGAAGCAATGTCCTGCGCCCCGATCAGCGGATGATTCACAGCGGGGATCGGGTCTTGCCACAACAGCGGCTCCTTCGGAACGAGTGGGCCGAGATAACGCGCAATCGGGCCCATGTCGCGGTGCGTCAGCTTGAACCACGCCCGCGCAAACGCGTCTGCGAACTGATCCGGATGCTCGTAGAAGCGCCGTGAAATCTTTTCGTAAGCGGGGTCGAACCGCAGCGCGAGGTCGGTGGTTAGCATGGATGGCGCGTGAGGCTTTGACGGATCATGCGCATCCGGCACCGTACCGGCGCCTGCTCCATTCTTCGGTCTCCATTGATGCGCACCGGCCGGGCTCTTGGTCAGTTCCCATTCGTAGCCGAACAGGTTCGCAAAGAAGTTGTTGCTCCACTTGGTCGGCGTCTCGCTCCAAGTCACTTCCAGGCCGCTGGTGATCGCGTCGCCTCCCTTGCCGGAGCGGAACTTGCTCTTCCAGCCGAGGCCCTGCTCCTCGATGCCGGTCGCTTCGGGCTCCGCACCCACGTTTGCCGCATCGCCGGCGCCATGAGTTTTGCCAAAGGTGTGACCACCGGCAATCAGCGCGACGGTTTCCTCGTCATTCATCGCCATGCGGGCGAACGTCTCTCGGATATCCCGTGCCGCGGCAACCGGATCCGGCTTGCCGTTCGGCCCTTCCGGATTTACGTAGATCAGACCCATTTGCACGGCCCCGAGCGGATTCTGAAGATCGCGGTCGCCGGTGTAGCGCTCGTCGCCTAGCCACTTGCTTTCCGGTCCCCAGTAGATTTCTTCGGGTTCCCACACATCCGCGCGCCCGCCGCCAAAACCGAAGGTCTTAAAGCCCATGGATTCGAGGGCGACGTTGCCTGCGAGAATCATCAGGTCGGCCCAGGAGATTTTTCGCCCGTACTTCCGCTTGATCGGCCACAGCAGCCGGCGCGCTTTGTCGAGGTTGACGTTGTCCGGCCAGCTATTCAGGGGAGCGAACCGCTGCTGGCCCGCCCCGGCACCGCCTCGACCGTCAGCGATGCGGTAGGTGCCGGCGCTGTGCCACGCCATGCGAATGAACAACCCGCCGTAGTGACCGAAGTCGGCCGGCCACCAATCCTGGGAGTCCGTCATCAAGGCATGCAGGTCTTTGACCACGGCATTCAGGTCGAGAGTCTTGAATTCCTTGGCGTAGTCGAACTCCTCGCCCATCGGATTGGATAGGGTGGAGTGCTGGTGGAGAATCTGTAGGTTCAACTGTTTCGGCCACCACTCGCGGTTCGTGTGCGCGGAGGCTCCGCCCGCGAACGGGCACTTGGATTCGGCAGACGCTCCTTTTGCGGCGTTGAGTTCTTTGTCCATGTGTTCACCTTCCTTCGAATTAGTCAAAGACTGTTGCGAACTTCAAACTCATTCTCGGTTCCCCATTCGCGCAATCGCCGCCGCGCTTACCCACGCGCCTTCGAGAACTAACGGGAAGTGTGCCGCCGAGCGCACTTCGTGCAGAGCCCTCGGAAAATGAGCTCGCATTCGCGAAGAATCCGCTTACCTAGAGAGCGCGAGGCGGGCCTGGGCACGTTGTACCACTCGATGTCCTCAACATTGCCGCAGCGGTCGCAGAGAAAGTGGTGATGCCGCGTGCCTTCCGCATCAAATCGCGCGGCGCGACCCTCGACGGCCACTTCACGCACCAAACCCGCCTGCACCAGGTCCCGCAGATTGTTATAAGTCGTGGCCCTTGAAGAGCGCGGATCCTTGCGATTCACCGCTTCGAAGATTTCGGCAGCCGTGGGATGCCTGTTCTGTTCCATCAAGAAGGCCATCACGGCGAAGCGCTGCGGAGTGCGCCGCAACCCGCTGCGGTGGAAGGACCGTGTAATCGCCGTGGCGTCCATGAAGCGCTTAGACTATGTCTAATATAAGATTGTGTCAAGACTTGTGCTTTTGGTGGCTGCCGCGGGCAGAAGACTGGCGGATGCCGTATTGAGTATCCTTATCGAGTGGCCGCCCTGTTACTCTTTCACGTCGAACGCTCCCGGGGTTGCGCCCGCTGGGTTTTGAGACGATCAGGGCCGTAGTCAACTTGCCGATCGACGCCAAGGGCAAAGCGCCTGGCGAGCGGAGAGTCCGAATATCCCGCATGGGTGGCAGGCCGAAAAGGCGGCTATATTCGCGATTGAATTGGCTGGCGCTTGCGCAGCCGGCAACAAGTTGGAGCGCAGCGGCACCTGTTTCGGCTGAGACCTGAGCCGCTCATGGAGCTTGACGCATGGCTCGTTGCCTTCCGGCGCTCCTGGTCAAAGCACGTGGATGCCCTCGAGCAACAAATGGAAAAGATGGAGAAGCTACCCTCTGTGAAAGGAGAGAAAAGACATGAGCAGCCGTGAGCAAGCCACCGGGAAACCCGCTTCCCGGCTCATCGACCAGCGCATCCGCGACCTGGGGGGATGGCGCGGGGAGACCCTGGCCCGCATGCGGGCGCTGATCCTGGAAGCCGACCCCGAGATGATCGAGGAGTGGAAGTGGATGGGCACTCCGGTCTGGTCGCACCACGGGATTGTTTGCACCGGGGAGGCGTACACGAAGGTCGTGAAGCTCACGTTCGCCCGGGGGGCCAGGATCCCAGACCCATCGCGCCTCTTCAATTCCAGCTTGGAAGGCAACACGCGAAGGGCGATCGACATCCACGAGGGGGAGAAGGTCAACGCAGGCGCGTTCAAGGCGCTCGTGAAGGCGGCGGTGGCACAGAATGGCCCGCCGGCGAAGAAACGGTAGACCCCGAGGTGCAATTCCGGGTTGCGGCGCGCGGCGGTCCAACACGGCGCCGGTCGGTCCCGGATGCGCCAATGATTTTTTTCCGAATAAGAGGAATAGGCAATAAATCGGAAGGATTGGGATACCGCTTCGGCGGAGTTTGACGTTAATCTCGGGATGAGAGAAACGGTTCGGAAGGAAAAACAATGCAAAAGCGCAAACTCGGAAATAGCAACTTGGAAGTCTCAGCTCTTGGCCTCGGCTGCATGGGAATGAGCTTTTCGTACGGGCCGCCTAAAGACAAGAAGGAGATGACCGATCTTCTCCATGCCGCTGTCGAGCGTGGAGTCACGTTCTTTGACACCGCGGAAGTCTATGGTCCGTTCACGAACGAAGAACTGGTGGGTGAAGCGCTGGCTCCGTACCGCGGCAAAGTGGTGATCGCCACCAAGTTCGGGTTCGATCTGAGCGGCAGCGATACACGGCCGGGAGCGGCAGGCGTGAACAGTAAGCCCCAGCACATCAAGGAGGCCGTCGAAGGGTCGCTCAAGCGGTTGAAGGTCGATTCCATCGATCTGTTGTACCAGCACCGTGTGGACCCGAACGTGCCGATCGAAGACGTCGCCGGGGCCGTGAAGGAACTGATTCAAGCAGGCAAGGTCAAGCACTTCGGGCTTTCCGAGGCAGGGGTCAAGACCATTCGCCGCGCACACGCGGTCCAGCCGCTCACTGCTCTCCAAAGCGAATACTCTCTCTGGACAAGAACCCCCGAGAAGGAAGTGATACCGACCCTGGAGGCACTCGGGATCGGCTTGGTGCCGTATAGCCCTCTTGGCAAGGGCTTCCTGACGGGAGCGATCAAAGAAGACACGACGTTCGCCAGCTCCGACTTCCGCAGCACTCTTCCTCGGTTTGCGCCGGAGGCTCTCAAGGCGAATCAAGCCCTAATTGATCTGCTCGGCAGCATTGGGATGCGGAAGAACGCGACTCCTGCTCAGATCGCACTCGCCTGGCTGCTGGCGCAGAAGCCGTGGATTGTTCCGATCCCGGGCACGACGAAGCTACACCGCCTCGAAGAGAACATCGGAGCAGCGGCCGTCGAACTGTCGTCCGATGACCTTCGCGACATCGATAGCGCCGCCTCAAAGATCAAGGTAGAAGGGGCCCGATATCCGAAACGCCTGGAGAAGATGACCGGTCTTTAAGCGGCAAAATAAGAAGTAAAGCGAGATTGACCTGTATGCGACACATGACGAGGTTGTCGTCACCTGAACTTACGGCGAGCGTTTGGGTGCGACACTGGGTGCAGTTAGAAAGAAAAGAATGGCTCCCAATTTCTTGTAAGCGACACCAGATAGGGCACTTAGATTTTCGTTCATTTCGGCTCCTAACCGAAGGGTTGCTAATTCAAATCTAGCCCGGGGAGCCAAATCTTCCCGCTTCAATTGCTTGAATTTGTCTCGAGCACTGTGATCGTCACGGTGTGCTTATGCGCTTGAAACGAATCGGCGGCGCGACGTGTCTAATGTGAGGATTGCCGGTCAGTCTGGGAGAACACATGGATTACAGAACATTGGGAAGTACAGGTCTGAAAGTGCCGTCTCTCTGCCTTGGCCTGGGCACATTCGGCGGGGCGACTGAGTTTTTTAGGGCGTGGGGTTCGACCGGCGTTGAAGAGGGAAAGAGGCTCGTCGGCCTTTGTCTTGACGCGGGCATCAATCTCTTCGACACCGCGGATGTGTACTCCGCCGGCTTGTCCGAGGAGATCTTCGGGCAAGTCATTCAGGGAAAGCGCAACGAGGTGCTGATTTCGACCAAGGCGACCTTCCGTCTTGGCAAAGGTCCGAACGACGTTGGCTCATCCCGCCACCACTTGATCCAGGCGTGTGAGGGCAGCCTGAAGCGGCTGGGGACGGACCACATCGACATTTACCACATGCACGGCTTCGACGCGCTGACGCCGGTGGATGAGGTGCTGTACACACTCGACACGCTGGTGCGTAGCGGCAAAGTCCGCTACATCGCCTGCTCGAACTTCTCCGGCTGGCATTTGATGAAATCGCTGACCACATCGGGAAAGCACGGCTGGGCGAAATACATCTCGCATCAGGTTTACTACTCTCTAGTGGGCCGCGATTACGAATACGAGCTGATGCCGCTTGCGCTCGACCAGAAACTCGGGGCCATGGTCTGGAGCCCGCTGGGATGGGGGCGATTGACGGGCAAGATCCGACGTGGGCAGCCGTTGCCGAAGGAAAGCCGCCTGCCTCGCACTGCCAAGGATGGCCCCCCGGTTCCCGAGGAATACCTCTACAGGGTCATCGAGGCAATCGACGCGGTGGCCGCGGAAACAGGAAAGAGCGTTACGCAGATCGCGCTGAACTGGTTGCTGCGCAAGCCTACGGTTTCAACCATCATCATTGGCGCACGCAACGAAGAGCAATTGCGCCAGAACCTCGGCGCAGAGGGATGGCGATTGACGGCCGAGCAAGTGGCGAAACTGGACGAAGCCAGCGCATCGTCGGTTCCCTACCCTTACTGGCACCAGCGGCAATTCACGGATCGGAATCCGTTGCCGCAGGCCGTCAGCCAATAAATGCGCTCCATCGCCCTCTTTTTCCGAAGCAAACTATAGCAGATACTCGCTCGTGAAGAGTGCGCGGGCGGCAGGGAGAGTCAGATGCCGGCGATACCGCTATCCCACAGGATCTTTCTGACGCGTCGCCTTCACACCTGGCAGGATCCCCACTCCTAAGAGTACGACCGCACCCACCGCGATCCAGTGCGCGGGCATGTGCACCAGGTGCGCCCCATAAATCAAGCCGATGATCACGATTGCGAACTCAATCGCATACAGCCGGAACAACATAAGATCTCCTTCTCCTCTTGAGTCAGCCGCGGCAGTTCCGTATTTCGAACGAAACGAGAACAATCAGGGCTTGCGCGTCCTATGCGTGCGCCGCGCGCGCCGCTTCCGGCTCTTGGACTAGCTCCTCAAAAAGCGTGCGGTAATGAATCATAGCCTGGCGCAAGTCTTCGGTGCTGGCCTGCCCCTGCGTCTGACGAACCGCGGTTTGGTGGGCTGCACGGTAATTTGCGAGAACCAATGGATGATCCACCGAGATGTCGGCCGCGCGCTGTTCAAAATCGCTTACGGGATAGCCGCGTGTGGACATCACGTCGCCCAGCAGCAGATCGGCGTCCGTCACCGCACCTCCGGGACCGTCCACGAACCGCGCCTGGACCCTGCCCCAAGCTTCGACAAACCGCGCACGATCGGCTGGTGCAAGCGGCCGGATGTGCAGGCGCTCCACTCGGTCCGCGCGCTCGTCGAGCGCCGCTTCAGCTTTCCGCCGGCTCCCGCCTTCTTTCAGCGCGCGCGTATATTCAGCACCGCCAAACTGAGCGCGCAGCCTGTCCGTTCGGCGTCTGCGAATTAGAGCCCAACTGGTGATGCCTATGACCACCACCATGGCGGCAACAAAGACGATGACTATTTCTGTTGTGGTTATGGCTGATAGGTTCATGGCCCGCCTCCAATTTCGTCGGAAGAAACTCGATAACTCGTCGTGCTTCTTCTCTAGGGCAGCATCATAAGAGAGGCGGATCCGGATATCTATTCACATCAGGACACATTCGCGGGTGGCTTGCTGCATTGTCGCGGGGAATTCGCTCGTGCCGATAAATTTCGATACACCAGCCGTTACCGCATTGCGCCAAGCAAGATCAGTTTAGTCGTGCAGGACAACATTCAGGAGGGAATTGTTGTGAATCTCTCGCAGTCCGTACCGGCCGGCATAGAGCCCATTGCCTGAACCTGGATTTCAATAAGTTCTGATGATTCCAGGCCCCACCCCTGACCCCAAGTGCGTTCCGTCTTGTGGAACGGCCCTACCGGCTCCGAAGAACCTTCCGCAGCGATTGATGCACTTCTAATCCCCCGTCGTAGTCAATGTATCCCAGTTTCCTGAATCGGTTCATGAATGAGTTTACTCGCGGGCGCGTTGTACCGACCATTTCCGCCAGGACCTGGTGGCTCAAAATCGGAATCTCCGCCGCCGGTAAGCCCTTCTTATCCAAGTGCGCTAGACGCAGAAGCACGCGTGCCAGCCTTTCTTCCGACGAGGAGGTCAGTAAATGCGCCACGTGATCCTGGTAGTCCTTGACGCTGGACAGCAGATAGGCGACCAGGGAATTCGAAGTCCTATTCTTCCTGCGAAGCATTTGGAGCATCTTTGTTTTCTTGATCGTGCGTATGGAGCTGGCGGTCAAGGCCACGGCCGTGGACACACGAAGGGGATAGCCTGCGAGGCAAATCTCCCCAAAGAAATCATGCACACCCAGGATCGCGGTCACCGCGGCTGGTTGGTTTTTCGTTCGGGTGGTGAGCCGCACCCCTCCCGATTGAATGTAAAAAAGCGTGTAAGCAGCTTCGCCTTGCTTGTAGATGGTTTGTTTGTTGCGATAGCTCGAGACGTTGCCGCCCAGGCTTCCTCCAGAATTGAAGTTCCCAAGTCGGGAAGCGATCTGTTTGGTGCGTTTCACGATTCAGTCCCTCCAGAACCAAAGGGTTCGGAACGCGATGATTTCCCAGCGGCTGCAAGGCAGGGCCCCGCAACATTGGCGGGTTCAATTTACAACCGTCCCATTTTCCACACTGTACAATATTGGACACTTGCGCCGCAGCTACATCTTATCAGCCGACGTTATAACGGCGTCACGTAAATTGCGACGAATTGCGGTAACCCGCAACCAATCCGAAGATGCCCTTGAGGGAAACACAGAAGCGCGCGTGCGGCTGACCGCAGCAGCGAACGCCGAGAGTTTAGGAAGTGATGACCAGCAACAAGTCTTTCGCTTCCACATGCTGACCCGGGGAGACAGCCAGTTTCGTTACGCGTCCTGCGATCGGAGCGTAGATGTTCGACTGCATCTTCATGGCTTCCAGCGTCATGAGTTTCGCCCCGCGCGCCACGGCTTGGTTGATCTGCACTGAAATTGCCGTGATCAAGCCCGGCGTCGGCGCCCCCACCTGGCCGGGATCCGCCGGATCGGCCTTCGGATGGGCGCTCGCGGTGACGCGCAGCGCGCGGTCCCTCACGGTGACTTCGCGCGGCTGGCCGTTCAGCTCGAAAAAGAGCGTGCGCGTTCCATCGGGTCTCGGTTCACCCACAGCCAGAAACTTGATGATGAGCGCTTTCCCGGCCTCGATCTCCACGTTGATTTCATCGCCGGAGCGCAAACCGTAGAAAAACGCGGGCGTGGGCAGCACGCTGACGTCGGCGTAGGTGCGGCGGAAGTGGTCGTACTTGACGAATACGTCGGGGTACATCAGGTAGCTCAGAACTTCGTCGTGCCGCACGGAATGTTCCAGCTTTTGTTCGAGTGCTTTCTCCGTCGCCGCGAAATCGATTGGATCGAGGTGTGCGCCGGGCCTGCCGCGAGTCGCGCGTTCGCCCCGTAGAATGATGCGCTGCAGTTTCTTCGGCCATCCTCCCTGCGGAGTTCCCAGCGCGCCCGCGAACATCTCCACCACGGAATTCGGGAGCGCGAGATCGTGATGCACGTCGAGGTGCAAGATATCTTCGGAGCGCATGTCTTTGGCCATCAGGAAAAGCGCCATGTCTCCCACCACTTTGCTCGACGGCGTGACTTTGACGATGTCTCCGAAAAGTTGATTCACCTCGGAGTAGGTTTTTTCCACTTCGCGCCAGCGATGTCCGAGCCCCATTGCGTCCGCCTGCTCGCGCAGATTCGTGAACTGGCCGCCGGGAATCTCGTGCAGGTAGAGCCGGGCCGAGCCCGCGCGCGGTCCCGAATCGAACGGCAGATAGTAGTCGCGCACCGTCTCCCAGAAATCCGAGCATTCGTTCAGCGCGTCGATGTCGAGGCCCGTGTTCCGCGGCGTGTGTTGCAGCGCCGCAACCAGCGAATTCAAGTTCGGCTGGCTGGTACCCCCGCTCATGGACGCAAGCGCCGCGTCGGCGACGTCCACGCCCGCGTCCGCGGCTTTCAGGATGGAAGCGGCGTTGAGGCCGCTCGTATCGTGCGTATGAAAATGCACCGGGATGCCGATTTCCGCGCGCAGCGCCTTCACGAGTTGGAAGGCCGCGTACGGCTTGCATAAGCCGGCCATGTCCTTGATCGCGAGGAAGTGCGCCCCGAGCTTTTCCAGTTGCTGCGCCATCGCGACGAAGTACTTGAGCGAATACTTCGGCCGCGCCGGGTCGAGGATGTCTCCGGTGTAGCAAATGGCGGGCTCGCAGACCGCGCCCGTTTCCAGCACGGCATCGATTGCGGCGCGCATGTTTTCAATCGAGTTCAACGAATCGAAGATGCGGAAGATGTCGATCCCCTGCTTGTGTGCCTCGCGCACGAACTCCCGAATGACGTTATCGGGGTAAGAGGCGTAGCCGACGGCGTTGGCGCCGCGCAGCAACATCTGGAAGCAAATGTTGGGAATCTGTTCCCGCAACTCCCGCAGCCGGTGCCAGGGATCCTCGTGAAGAAAACGCATGGCCGCATCGAACGTCGCCCCGCCCCACATTTCGAGGCTGAAAAGGTTTGAGAGACGCCGCGCCACCACCGGCGCCGTGACCAGCAGGTCGTGCGTGCGCACGCGCGTCGCGAGCAGCGATTGATGCGCGTCGCGGAACGTCGTGTCCGTCACCAGCAGGCGTTTCTCCTTGCGCGCCCATCGTGCAAATTTCTCAGGTCCCAGCTTCTGCAAAAGTTGCCGCGTTCCCGGAGGAATGTCGCCGGTGGCGCGCGGGATCGCCGCCGCAGCCAAGGCTTCTGGGATCTTCTTTCCCTTCACTTCCGGGTTTCCGTTGAGAATCACGTCGCCCACGTAGGAAAGCAGGCGGGTCGCGCGGTCGGCCCGGCGCGGGATACGCAGCAGCTCCGGCGATTCGTCAAGGAACGCAGTCGTTACGCCGCCCGCCTGGAATCGCGGGTGCCGGACGACGTTCTCAAGAAACGGAATGTTCGTCTTGACGCCGCGGATGCGAAACTCGCGCAGCGCGCGGTCCATCCGCTGGCACGCTTCGGGCAGCGTGATTCCCCACGCCGTCGTTTTCACCAGCAACGAATCGTAGAACGGGGCGAGCACCGCCCCCGCATACGCGCTGCCTCCATCGAGGCGAATGCCGAATCCCGCCGGGGAGCGGTAGGTCGTGAGCTTGCCGTAGTCCGGCGCGAAATTGTTTTCCGGATCTTCGGTTGTAACGCGGCACTGCAGCGCGGTTCCGTAGAGTGGAACGGCATCGCTCTGCGGCAAAGACATCGGAGGGTCGTGCAGTTTGCGTCCTTGCGCGATCAAGATCTGCGAGCGGACCAGGTCGATCCCGGTCACCACTTCCGTGACCGTGTGCTCCACCTGAATTCGCGGGTTGACCTCGATGAAATACCAATTCCCCGTTTCCACATCCACGAGGAATTCCACCGTTCCGGCGTTCCGGTAGTGCGCCGCTTTCGCCAACTGCACCGCCGCCTCGCACAATTCGCGGCGGATCGTCGGATCCAGATTCGCCGCGGGAGCGACCTCGACCACCTTCTGGTTCCGGCGTTGCACCGAGCAATCGCGTTCCCAGAGATGAATCAGGTTGCCGTGGTGATCGCCCAGAATCTGCACTTCGATGTGCCGGGCGCGGGCCAGAAATTTCTCGATAAAGACGGAAGCGTCGCCAAACGTCGAGAGCGCCTCGCTTTGTGCTTCCTCGAGGCGCTTCTCCAGATCCCCTGCCTCCCGCACGACGCGCATGCCGCGCCCGCCGCCGCCCATCGCGGCCTTGAGCATCACGGGGAATCCGATTTGCTGCGCAACCTTTTGGGCTTCCGCCAGAGAGCGGACGGGCGCCAGAGTCCCCGGAAGAATCGGAATTCCCGCCGAGGCCGCCAATTCGCGAGCCGCTGTCTTGTCGCCCAGTAGTTCGAGCAATTCGGGCGTCGGCCCGATAAACTGAATCCCCGCCTCCTGGCACGCCCGCGCGAACGCCGGATTCTCCGAAAGGAACCCGTAGCCGGGATGGATCGCGTCCACTTCCCGTTCCCGTGCCACCTTCACAATCCCGGCGATGTCGAGATACGCTTCGACCGGACCCTTGCCCTCGCCGATCAGGTAGGCTTCGTCGGCCTTGAATCGATGGAGGCACAGCCGATCTTCCTGGGAATAGATCGCCACGGTGCGCAGGCCCAGTTCATCTGCGGCGCGCAGAATGCGAATGGCGATCTCGCTGCGGTTGGCGGCTAGGAGCTTTTTCATCTTCTAGGTCCCAAACAGTCCGGCACCTGGGCGGAGTCGCTCCGAGGTGGGCGCCCACGCTCTCTCGGCTCGGAGAAAAGGCCGGGCGCTACGGGAGAAGTATCTTAGCCGAACTCCAAATCGCTTCAAACGCCAATTCAGGCTGGCAGGAAAGCGGCCGGGGCCTCGAGTCGCACAGCGGAGTTCTCAAGCGTGGCGCGCGGCGCCGGCGGCTCCAAGCACGCGCGCGTAATACTGTTCGTACAGCGGAATCACGTCGTTCGCGCAATATTTGCGGCGCGCGTTCACACGAGCGCGCTGGCCCATTTCGCGGCCGCGGTCGGAACGGGAAAGGATGTCAATGGCGTATCGCGCGGCCGATTCGACGTCTCGCGGTTCGACGAGGTAGCCGTCCACCCCGTGTTCGACCACTTCCGGCATGCCCCCGGCCGCGGTTCCGATGACCGGCACCTCGCACGCCATCGCTTCGAGCGCGGCCAAGCCGAACGACTCGTTGTCCGAAGGCAGCAGAAATAGATCCGCCAGACCGAGCCAGTCGTACACGCGGTCCTGTTTGCCGAGCAAGAACACGTCCGCCTTCAGTTTCTTCTTGCGCACGAGATATTCGACGGCGCCGCGTTCCGGCCCGTCGCCGATCAGCACGAGCTTGGCGGCCATTTTCTCCCGCACGCGCGAGAAGATCTCCACCACGTCGGTCACTCGTTTCACGGCGCGGAAATTCGAGAGGTGCATCAGGATCGGTTCGCCGCCCGGCGCCCATTCCGCGCGCAGCGCCGGATTCTCGCGGCGGGCGTAGAGATCGCAATTCACGAAATTCGGGATGACCTCGATGGGCCGCTTCACGTCGAATTCCTCGACCGTTCTCCGCTTCAGGTAGTGCGAAATCGCGGTCACGCCGTCGGACTTCTCGATCGAAAACTTCGTGAGGGGCAAAAAGCTGCGGTCGTTCCCCACCAGCGTGATGTCGGTTCCGTGCAAGGTCGTGATGAAGGGCAACCGCCGCGGCACCGCCATCGCGCGCGCCAGCATCGCGCTGACCGAATGCGGAATCGCGTAGTGAACGTGCAGGAGGTCGAGGTTCGCCTCCTCGGACACCTCGAGCATTTTCACTGCAAGCGTGAGCGCGTACGGCGCGTGGTCGAAAAGCGGATACGTCGTAACTTCCACTTCATGGAAGTGGATGCCGTGCACGCCCGGCTCCAGGCGCACGGGCGGCGCATAGCTGATGAAATGGACTTCGTGGCCGCGTGCCGCGAGTTCCATTCCCAACTCCGTTGCCACGACGCCCGATCCGCCGTAGGTCGGGTAGCAGGTGATCCCTATTCTCATTGGACCTCTATTTTGCCTCTGCTATAGATGCTTCATCCACCCCATTCGACCCCGACAGCCCGGGTGATGCCCGTCCCAAATGGATGAGTGCCGGAGACGGTGAGGTCTATCCGCGCTATGCTTCCGTGTTTCCCACGCAGGCCGCCCTCTCAATGGCTGCATGGCTGCCCCCTGTGACTCAGGGCGCATCCCCCGGTGATAGGAATCACTGGGGTTGATGAAGGCATGGGGATAAGATTACGCTTGGTTGGTGGCACTGCTCGTGACCTCGTTTCTTCAAAACTGGCGCGTCAAAGCGGTGCTCCCTGTCGCCGCTGTCCTGGGACTGGGCCTCCTCGTGTTTGAGGCGGCAACGCTCAGCCTGGAGAGCACGGCTCGGCATCGTGTTCTGCTCGTCGCGGCGGGAGGCGCCCTGGCCATCTCAGCTGTCTTGCTCGTTGTGCTGGCGGTTCTGATCGAGAGGCCGCTCACCGAGATGAAGCAGACCGTGGCTCGCGTTCGAGCCGGCGATCTCTCCGCCGGCGTCTCTTTCGCGGACCACAAGGACGAAATCGGCGAGCTCGGCCGCAATTTCAACGAGATGGTCCGTGAGCTGCGAGAGAACCGCGCGGAAATCGAGAGCCTGCATCGCACCCAGATGAGCCGCGCGGAGCACCTGGCCTCTCTCGGCGAAATCGCCGCGGGAATCGCGCACGAGGTTCGCAACCCCCTCGCGGGAATTGCCGGCGCGGTGGAACTCATCGGCCAGCAATTGCCCGCGGGCAGTTCGCATCGGGAGATCCTGCAAGAAGTTCGCAAAGAGGTTCAGCGTATCCAGTTGCTGCTCTCGGATCTTCTGCAATACGCCCGGCCGCGTCCTCTGCAATTTTTGCGGCGCGACCTCGGAGACACGATCGAGCAAGCGGTGTTGCTCGCCCGGCAGCAGGTCGGCCAGCGGCCGATCCAAATCGAATTCACGAAACCCAACGGCCTGCCGCCCGTCGAACACGACGCGGCCCTCATCGAGCAAGTGGCGTTAAATCTCCTGGTGAATGCCATCCAGGCGATGGATCAGGCGGGCCGCATCCGCGTGCGGATGGAGATTCGCGATGGTTTGGTCGGTTTTCAAGTCGCCGATTCGGGACGCGGCATTGAGGCGGACGTTCTCCCCAATATCTTCCGCCCATTTTTCACGACGAAAGGCCACGGCACCGGCTTGGGACTCTCTCTGGCGAAAGGCATCATCGAACAGCACGGCGGCTCGATCGAAGTGACGAGCCGTGTGGGCAGCGGCACGGAATTTTCCATTTGGTTGCCGGCCGCAGGCGCGCCCGTCGCGGTGCACGCAAACTCTGCTTGAGACGCGAGGCCTGAAATGCCGAAAGAAAAAATCCTGATTGTGGATGACGAAAAGCTCGTGCGCTGGACGCTTCAGCAGAAATGCGCCGAAATCGGTTACCAGACGGTTGAAGCGGAAAACGGCGCGCAAGCCCTTCAGCTCGCCCAGGCTGAATTTCCCGATATCATTCTTCTCGACGTCCGCATGCCGGGCCTCAGCGGCATCGAAGTCCTTGAGCAAATCAAGCAGGCCGGCCACAACCCGGCGGTCATCATGATTACGGCCGCCCCGCAACTCGAGGATGTCAAAGCCGCCCTCAAGCTGGGTGCATACGATTTTGTCAGTAAACCCCTAAACCTCGAAGAACTCGCCGTCACGATTGAGAACGCCGCCGAGACGACTCGTTTGCGCGGCGAAGTCGAAACGCTGCGCAGCGAAGTCCGCCGGGGAGCTGGCTACCACGAGGTCGTCGGCGTTTCCCGCAAGATCACCGAGCTGATGAAGTTCGTCAACAAGGTCGCGGTGAGCGAGGCGGCCACCATTCTCATTCAAGGGGAAAGCGGCACGGGTAAGGACCTCATCGCGAAAGCAATTCACTACCAGAGCCGCCGCCAGGAAAAATCATTCGTTGCAATCAACTGCTCGGCCATCCCCGAAACGCTGATGGAAGCGGAACTCTTCGGCCACGAGCGCGGAGCGTTCACCGACGCCAAAGCCATGAAGAAGGGCCTGTTCGAAATCGCCGACGGCGGCACGCTTTTTCTGGACGAGATCGGCGAGCTCTCGCCGTTCCTCCAAGCCAAATTATTACGCGTGCTCGAAGATCAGATGATCCGCCGGGTTGGAGGCGTCCGCGACATCCAGGTGGACGTTCGCGTCATCGCCGCCTCCAACCGCGATTTGGAGCGCGCCGTTCGCGAGGGGCAGTTTCGCCAGGACCTCTACTATCGTCTCGCCATCATCTCGATCTATCTTCCGCCGCTGCGCGAGCGCAAGGAAGACATTTTGCCGCTCGTGGATTTCTTTGTCGGTTTCTACAACCGCAAGTTTCGCAAGGCTATTCGGGGCATCAGCGATGCCACGCGCCGCTTGCTGTTGTCTTACCGCTGGCCGGGAAACGTTCGCGAGCTGCGCAACGCCGTCGAACGCGCCATGATTCTCGAAGAAGAGCAGATACTGCGGCCCGAAGGCCTGCCCTTCACGGTGACCGACCAGAGCGCGGGGGTCACTTCTTTCGAGCATGTCTCCACACCCGATCCCCCGCCCGTTCCACAGAACGGCCGGCGTCTTCCACCGCTTTCGATACCGGAGGGAGGGACCTCGCTCGAGGAAATGGAGCGGGAAATGGTGACGCTGGCTCTGCGCCAAGCCCACGGCAATCAAACGCACGCAGCGCGCCTTCTGGACATCAGCCGCGATGCGCTGCGCTACAAAATGAAGAAATTCAATTTGCCGTCAGGTGATGAGGAGCAGCCGCCCGAATCCGCCGCCTGATTGCGGCAGCGAGTCTACCCAGGGGCCCGAGGCCCCTCCGTTTCCAGATCATCAATCGTCCTGCGCAGCCAGGCGATAAGAGGTCCCCGTACCATCTCCGGGTCCGGTCCCAGGCTCGCCACCGTCTCCTGCTGGGAATTGAGCGGAATGAAATGGCAAGGTTCCGCCTCGTCGCGGTGCTCCCCCGGCACGAAGCACATCAGGAAGCATTCGTTGCAGGGATGCTCCTTCTTTTCGAGACCTGCGTTCAGGCAACTGATGGAGTCGCGGAAAATCCGAGGGCTATGTTGTGGGTCGCGAGGGGAAGGGTAATAGCCGCCTCGCTCGGCAATGGCAAGTTCAAGCCTGAGCTTTGAAATCAGCTCATTGCGGTCGAAAACCATAATCCACCTCCGGCGCGATGCGAAGCCCGTTGGGGTTTCGTGAGGCCGGTCACATAAAGTGCAGTTTGCGCGCCATAGCGGCCATGCAAATGCTGCCTCAACATCTGGCGTATGCCATTGAAGATAAAGCGGTAAGGGCATCTGCGCCTCGTGGCCTAATTTCGGCATCCAGCAATCCGGTTCCCGACTGCGCGAGAACGCACTCCTTCGGGGCAAATCCCTCAGCGACAGCGCCTCAAAAGGCTCTTGTGGAAACACAGTCCACGGGGAATGAGAGACTTAGCCGCCCCTCCGTTTGGCAGGAAAACTGCACTTCCCTTCTGCGGTTCGAGTTCGAGGAGGTTGGAACGTCTCAGGCCGAAGGGCGAGTGGTCTGTGATCGGAGGCGAGACCTCCAGTGGTGGGTCCATACTAAGGCCTGGAGCACGGCAGCGGAATGCGCCGTAGCTCAAAGGAGCGGCACTCTCCAGCCTCCTCCTTGGAATCAGCAGCGATTCGGCCGGAGAAGAATACTGTTTGGCGCCATCATTCTTGGCGCAGTGACCCGATTTATCGGGTCAGGTCTGGCGCGAGTTGCTGTTGTGGCGTGACCGCTTGATGTTGCCGCGCCACTCAGGGCGCGAGGCGGCGAGGTCAAGCGTCAGACGGTCGTACCAGTTTCGGTTCTCCCGGGGTGCAGCGTTAGGGAAGTTCCGGGGCGCGGGCTTCCAGAGCGCGCGCACCCCGGGGGCCGAAAAGATCCCCTCCCACTGCTTGGTGTAGTTCCTTTGGCTTGTTCCTTTCAACTGGCTTTCTGTCTTCTCGGCAGCGGTAGCTCCGATACCTCGGGTTTGTGCGAACGGGCATGGCGCATCTCAGAGCCCATGGCGGAAGTTTTCATTCCCTGCGAATCCAAGGGTCCGCACAGCATCGGATTTGGTCTGTCGCGTGCATGTTAACGATGTAGAGAACCTTAAGGCGGCACTGACAGCGAGGGAGGTCGAATGAACACAGCAGCGGTTTCTGAGACCACTTTCGCGCCCTACCAAAACAAGAAAGCAAGATTCCATACCATACTCTTCGCGACCGATTTCAGCCCGGAGTCGCAGGCGGCTCTGCGCGAGGCGATTGCCACTGCGCGGGCGTATGAGGCCCGGCTGGTGGTGTTGCATGTCCTCGCCCCGGAAATGCTCTACGAAATGGCTCCGGAAGCCCTGGTTGTTCCAGTACATTCGCGAAGGCATTGGGCGGAAACGGAAATGACCCAACTGCTCATCTCCGGCTGCCTGCGCGACATCCTCCACGAAGCGCAGATTATCGAAGGCCCGATCGAACTGGTTCTCGACAAGGCCATTAAGTCCGAAAGCGCCGACTTGGTCGTCCTCGGCTCGCACGGCCTTACGGGTGCCCGGAAACTCATTTTCGGTTCCGTGGCCGAAACCATCTTTCGCACGGTACCCTGCCCCGTGCTCGTCGTCGGTCCAAATGCAAACGCCAAGGGAAAGATCAATCGCTCCGTGCACGGTGTATTGTGGGCGACGTCTCTCTCCTCGGAAGGCGACACCTCGGTGCACTACGCACTTTCTCTTGCGCAGGAGCATCAGGCGCGCCTCACCCTTCTTCACGTCTGGCAAGCTTCCAAGGCGGATCCCCCGGGCGATGGTGATCGTCTTCGCCACGAGGCGGTCCAGAAACTGGAGAAATATCTGCCCGCTGAAGCAGGTCTGTGGTTTCGTGCCAGCGCGCTCGTGACGGAAGGCTCTCCGGAAGAGGAGATCGTCGCTGCGGCGCGAGCGGTGAAGGCGGACCGGATTGTTCTGGGTGTGCGGCGCGGCCACAAGCTCGCGAGTCATTTGCCGGGTACCATTGCCTACGAAGTCGTGCGCCAGGCCCCGTGCCCGGTTCTCATCGTTCCGAACTAGCGCGGCTCGCCCACACCTTGCCGCTTTTCAGGCGGGCCGGCCGGCACTCTGTATAATGACCGCTTGATGGCCAAGCTCGCTTCGCTCCCGCGCTGGACGTTTGCTTCCGACCGTGGTTGGCTACCCGGATTCCTGGCGGCCCGCTGGCTGTTCCTTCGTTCGCTCGGGTTTATTTTCTTCTCCGCTTTCTATTCCTTGTTGTTTCAGATTCGCGGCCTGATCGGGCCGAATGGTCTGCTTCCCGCGGGCGATTTTCTGAGAGACGTTCGCGACGTGCTCGGTCCGGAACGCTTATGGTACGCCCCTTCGCTGTTTTGGATTTCCTCCAGCGATCGCGCGCTCATGATTGTTTGCGGGATTGGCCTGATCGCTTCGCTGCTGCTCCTTCTCAATGTCTGGCCGCGTGCTTCCCTGCTCGTGTGCTGGGTTGCGTTTCTTTCTTTTGTGAGCGCCGCCCAGGATTTCTCGGGTTATCAGTCGGACGGGATGCTTCTCGAAGCGGGCTTCCTCTCTTTGTTTTTCGCTCCCCCGGGGATTCGCCCGGGCCTTGGCGAAAGGAATCCGCCGTCGCGCGCGAGTTGGTTCCTGCTCGTATGGCTCTGTTTCCGCATTTATTTCGAGTCGGGCGTGGTGAAAATATTGGGCCACGACTTGGCTTGGCGAAACCTCACCGCGATGGACAACTACTACCAGAACGGTCCGCTCCCCACCTGGATCGGCTGGTACGTCCAACATTGGCCGCACTGGTTTCACGCCGCAAGTGCGGCCCTCACGCTTGCGATTGAGCTGGGTTTCGCCTTTGCGATGTTTTTGCCTCGCCGATTTCGCATCGGGCTCTTCTGCATTATCACGCCATGGCAGATCGTCATCATCCTCACGGCGAATTACGCATTTCTGAACTATCTCGTTCTTGTTCTCGGTTTTCTGCTTCTCGACGACCGGCTCTTGCGCCGATTCTTCCCGCAACGCCTCCGCGTCTCTTCGCGCGTGGATGCGCCTCTGGACACGCCGCCCGAGATTCCGTTTCCGCCGCTCGATTCCGCGGAGCAGACATTGCCGTCGTGGCGGCGCGCTCTCGGCCTTTTGCGTCTCAGCTTTGCCGGGTTTATGTTGAGCTGGGATTTTTACGCAACTGCCGTGCTGCTCATCCTGATGTTGTTCCAGAGCGCGCCGCTGCCCGTCGCGCCGGTGCGCGCTCTCTATCCCTTCCGCATCGCGAACGATTTCGGCCTGTTTGGGAGGATGACTTCTGCCCGCTACGAAATCGAATTTCAAGGATCGCGTGACGGCCAGACGTGGGTCACGTATCCATTCCGCTTCAAACCCCAGGACATCTCTAAGCCACCTCGCATCTTCGCTCCCTACCAGCCTCGTTTTGACTGGAACCTGTGGTTCGCATCGCTGGGCAGCTGGCGCGAGTATCCCTTTGTCATCAACACCGAAGAGCGACTCCTCACGCAGGACCCGGAGGTGCTGTCGCTGTTTGCGGGAAATCCCTTTCCAGGTTCACCGCCGACGCAGGTCCGCGCCGTCGTCTGGCAGTATTGGTTCACCGATCGCGCCACAAAGCGCGCCACCGGCCAATGGTGGCGGCGCGAATTGATTGGCCTCTACGCGCCGGGACTCGAGCGTACTTCAGACGGCCGATTTGCGATCACCGGCTTGCCTGGAATGGATTCCAGCGCTCCCGATGAGGGGCCATAGCGGATTCTGTCCGGCCAACCGCCCCCAAGAACGCCCGTAAGCTACTGAAAATACAAATCTTAACTTTAGTTACAGGACTATCTTACCCCCTCGCTGGGACTGCTGGGTGATTGAGGGGGGCATCCTCGAAAGCTAGAGTCCATCTCACGCGACGCGATGTCGGCTCCCGCAAGCCGCGGCGCGAACTGAGGTGGACGCAATGATTCTCGCACTTGCCGTTCTTCTGTTTCATCCGCAAGCGCTTCCGCAGCCGGCTCCTATTCCTGAGTCACGCTCTGTCTCCGCCGATGCGACAACCACGGCCCCGCCTCCTTCTGTCGCTCCTCCCGCCAGACCTGCGAGTGATGACGCCGGTTCCACAGCCAGTGTCTCCTACCAGCCCGGGCAGGTGACGCCTATCCCGGCGGGCACGATTGCTTCTACTCCTTCGACGAGCGGCGCCGCTCCAGCTGAGCCGCCGGCCCCGGCCTCCTATACGCGCGCGCCCAACATGACCACGATGATGATCAGCGTCGCGGAACTCCGAACCGAAGCGTGGCGCAAACGCAAGATCTGGTACGGCCTCGCCATCGCGGGTCACAGCGCCGCCGGGTTTGATGCCTGGACCACGAACCACGAAATCGCTACGGGCCGGGCCCGTGAATTGGACCCCCTGATGAAGCCATTTGCGGGCAATGCATCCATCTATATCGCGGCGCAGGTCGGGCCCACGATTCTCGATTACGTCGGCAAGCGCATGATGTACAACCGTCACGCCTGGGTACGTCACGTCTGGTGGTTGCCGCAAGCGCTCGGCACGGCCGGCTCTCTTTTCTGTGGCGTGCACAATCTGACCTTGCACGCCGCGACGAATCCCTGAGTTTCCACTTCCCTCTACTGGAACGGGGTGCCGCTTTGGGGCTCCGGCCGCATTCGATTGCGGTTGGAGCCTCGCTGCTTTAGAATTCGCGACACTCAGTGAATCCTTTCATGCCCACAGAGGAGACGCGCGCGCAGAAGGAGCCCACGCCGGAAAAGTCTTTCGCGGAGGTTCCGCACCATTCTCCGGCTGCGCCCGCCGTACTAGGCAATCGTCTCGTCTCGCTGGATGTCTTCCGCGGCATCACCATCGCGGCGATGATCTTGGTGAACGATCCGGGCTCCTGGGGCCACATCTACTGGCCGCTCAAGCACGCTGAGTGGAACGGCTGGACGCCGACCGACCTCATCTTTCCTTTCTTTCTGTTTATCGTTGGCGTGGCGATGACGTTCTCGCTCGCGTCGCGCGTGCAGCGCGGCGCAAGCCGCGCGGCACTCGCCGGTCACATTCTTCGCCGTGGAGTGTTGTTGTTTCTGCTCGGCCTCTTTCTGGGCGCGTTCCCGGAATTTCACTGGCAGGGGCTGCGTATCATGGGCGTATTGCAGCGCATCGGGCTTTGCTACATCGCAGCCGGTTGGCTTTACCTCGCAAGCTTCCGCCACGTGCGCCGGGGTCCGGAGCGTGACAACGGACAAGAGGAGGCCGCGGACTCTCGACGAGGGTTCGCGATCTTGATTGCCGTCGCCGTCGCTCTCCTCGCCGGCTACTGGGCGCTGATGAAGTTGGTCCCCGTGCCGGGTTTCGGCGCCGGCCATCTTGACACGGATGGCAATCTCGGCGCGTACCTTGACCACAAGCTGCTGAGCGGCCACTTGTGGTCCCAATCGGTCACGTGGGATCCGGAAGGATTGCTCAGCACGCTACCCGCGATCGCAACGTCGCTGCTCGGGATTCTGACCGGCGAGTGGCTACGCTCCTCGCGCACCGGTTCCCGCAAAGCGGCGTGGCTGGCCCTGGCGGGTGTGATCGGGATGGCTGCGGGCCGCTTGCTGCATCCATTCTTCCCGATCAACAAGAATCTCTGGACGAGCACCTTCGTGATTTTCACCGGCGGCTTTGCGATGCTGCTGCTCGCGCTGTGCTACTGGGTTGTGGACCTGCGCGGCTACCGGCGCTGGACGGCACCGGCCCTCGTATTCGGGATGAACGCCATAGCCGTGTACGCGTTTTCGTTTTTGCTCTCCTCGGCCAGCGTCTCGTTTGGGTTCCACGATTCCGACGGCGACCTCCAGACCTGGCACGGCTGGATTTACGAAAACTTCTTCGTGCCGCACGCCAGCCCGCAAAACGCGTCGCTCGCGTTCGCCATCTTCTTCGTACTGGTTTGTTATCTCGCGGCCTGGCCGCTCTACCGTAAACGCATCTTCCTGCGCATCTGAGCCGCGCCGCAGCCCAATTCATTTCAAGCGTGGCCCGCCGCGAAAGTTATCTTTGCCTTTCGTGACGGCGTCACCGGCCTGCGCTGCGGGGGCGCCATCTTCACACTCGTCGATGCCCCTCCTCCTAATGTGGCCATTCCGAGGGCCGGCGGTATCGGCCCGAGAATCTCCCCGCCGGCATCGCGCCTGATATCTGTTCCGTTTTCGGATTGTTACGGCTTTGCGATGCACGCCGAATCGATGATCTGGTCCATCGAGCGTGCGGTGCTAAGGGAGATAACATCGTAGTCTGCGGAATCGCGGCCAAGGAATGTGGCTGTGCGCCAATACTCACCATTTTCTCGTTGTCCCCGCGAGTCTAGCCCGACGACGGCCCCGGTGCTGTCTTTGATCCAGCGCTGCTCAGCCCATTTGGAGGAGATAAAGTCTTCCGATTCTCCTTCCGCTTGATCGGTGTAAGTCGAGATGAGTAGCTCCGCGTCAGCTGGCTCACCCCCATGTGGAGAGATGAAGTAGGTTCTGCCGCCGAAAGTATCTGACTGATTTGACTCTAAGCCTGATGGAAGAACGAACAAAGCGGAGAAGCCAATTCGCCCAACGAAACCTCCTGCTTGTTCGCACGAAGGAATCACCCAATCAGTTCGCCTCGCATCCTCAAGCTTCACTCGGACTGGAGCCCCTCCTGGTTCCACGGCAAGAGCCACCGGGCGATAACGTGGGTCCTCAAATCGCAGAACGAACCCCGAATCGGAAAACTCGAAATGTCCGCTCGCGTCGGTATTTGTCTGCTGCCGCTGCGGCGGGAACCCGCCAGGCACTTCATTCACCACTGGAAAACCCTTCATCGGCCGGCCATCAGGTCCCCACACGATGCCACTGAGATTGAGGTTTGCGGGCGGCACCGATTCCACCTCCGACACCTTGGTGATAACAAAGAGCGAACAGCATCCGAGGTGTCCGTATCCCGTGAAGGTACTCTCACCACCCGGCGTCTTGTTTTGCTCGCCGGCGAAGAAAGCGCCGGTTAGCGTTGCGGTTACGCGGTAAGTAGCCTTGTCCCCGTGTCTGGCCGCGATCAACGCGTAGAACCGCCTGAAGTTTTCGTCCTTCTCGATTCCGTACGAAACTCCGTTCACCTTCAATTCTGTGCCGGGAGTTCTGTAGATGTCATTTACTGTGGAGGGGACGTTCGATGCAACGTCTCCGCCAAAAGCCAGCCAGATGCCCTGCTGCGTGTGGCAACTCTCTGCAGACAATGTGAAATCCTCAAATTCGTCGCTTACGACTCCACGGACGCGAATCATTTTTCCGCCATAGGACTTCGGATCGTTTGCAAGATTGCAGAAGGAAACTTCCTGCGGCGTCTCTTGCGCCCGCGCCGAACGCGCCGCGAAAAGGAGAAAAACGCACGCGAGGAGTAGAGCCAGGCTCTTAAACATACAACTCTCCCAATGCGATCGAGTCAGTCGGAAATCACTCCCAGCACGGCAACCTTTCAAGGCATCATAGCACCGCTCGAATCTCGCCAACGCCCTGCGCATCTGATTCATGAGCCTCTAGCCCCCATGCCCGAACTCTTCCTCAAGCGCACGCGCTTCCCCGTCTCCGCCGAGCAACTCTTCGCCTGGCACGCCGAACCCGACGCCCTCGAACGCCTCACTCCGCCTTGGGAACGCGCCCGCGTCGTCTGCCGCACCGGCACCATTCGCGACATCGGCGCGCGCATCGAGATTCGCGTCCGCATCGGCCCGCTGTGGCGCACCTGGGTCAGCGAACACACCGCCTGCGAGGAAGGCCGCATGTTCCGCAACGTCCAGATCAAAGGCCCGTTCGCGCGTTGGGAACACACGCACAGCTTCGAGCCCGATGGCCCGTCCGCCTGTTATTTGGAGGATCGCGTCGAGTACGTCCTGCCGCTCGGCGCGCCAGGAAAATTGTTCGCGGGCGGCTTCGTCCGTCGCAAACTCGACCGTCTCTTCGCCTACCGCCACGAATTTACCGCCGCCGCATTCAACAAATGACTCGGCGCGTGCCGCACCCTTCGTTCTTAAGTGTGTTGTTCTTGACTTAAGCTCGCCACTCACCACTAGTCACTCGCTTGCCGCGCCGAAGCCTCGGGCTCTGGCGACGAGCGTCTTGTGCGAGTTCCGGCGCGGCCGGAAAGGCGGGCCTCTGCCCGCCCCTCACATCGCCCGTGCGTAATCGATTTCGACCGTGCTCATTCTCCCCTGCGCGTCGTACGCATCCGAACGCGATGTGAACGTGTCGTCTCCGGTATGCGTGATCACCGTGCGCGCCGGCGACTGCCCGAGCACCGTGTTGTCGAACTCCCATGAATTTCCGTTCACCGCCGTGAGCTTCATCGTGACGGGAGCCCCCTGCTCCTGCGGCTGCAAGTCCGGGGTGAAGTTGCGAATGTAGAGTGTGATTCCATCCGTGCTTTGAACCAAACTGTTCAGCTCCACCAGAAGCGTCTTCCCCGGTTGGTATACCTCGCCCACGCCCCCGATGGAGTTCGCCTCAGGCTCCATGAAGACCGTGTCGGCCGTGTACGCCCCGAACGTGCCCCTCCACCGCCCCGCGATCCACGCGAAATCATTCACAGTAGCATTCGTCGCCGGGCCCGGACCCGGGCCTTGCCCCCGCCCCGCCCCCACCGGCGAAGCCCCAAGCCCCAGGACCATCGCCCCCAGCATCGCGAATCTTGGAAGCATTCCCCGCCAATTCTCCGAAGTCTTCATAACGCCTAACCTCCTTCTGCACCTCTCTACACCTTCACGTCTGGCGGGAACAACCATGATTCTCTCCCCGCCCAGGAACAGCAGCCACCTGAACCAAAGATTCTGACCGCCGGCTAAGGCAACAACTGGAATTGGATTTGGATCGTCAAAATATAGACGGTGGGAGATCCGTCCTTATTCACGGCCGGTTTGAATCGCCATTGCCCCACCGCCTCCACGGCAGCCTCATCAAACCCGTGTCCGGGCCCCTCGATAATTGTAATGTCGTGGGCTCTGCCATCTAGGCCGACCTCTGCCTTCAAGACGACGAACCCCTTGACCTTCAGCTGACGCGCCTCTGCCGGGTAGGTCGGGGGCGGACAAGATATACAACTTGGAGCATGCGCCACCTGGCTGGCCGGTGGAGTAGCATCCGTTGGTCCTGGCCCGGGGGCAAAAGAAACACCGGGCTCCCCCGATCCGGGTGTGACTGCGGCCTTCCACTCGTTTGGGATCCAGAACAGCATGGCGTCCGTCAGGGGGATTGTTTTCGCCAGTGTCTCCGATGTTTTTGGCGCATCGGCATTCCAATTTGACCAATGAAATGTGGTGAGTGTCAGGCGGACTGCCCTTGGCTCCAGGTCAAGCTCCCCGAGCACCATTCCATTGACGTGGGAAGTATCAGGCTTGAAGCCATCCGAAGATTTAACAAGCTTAACGTCTTGCTCTCGCAAGACTTTGATTCCGTTGGAGCCGGCGGTAACCTCGGTGGCTACGCAACTCCCCATCCAGTTCTCGAATTGGCTGTACGATGTGCCCTCCCCTGGAACATGAAAGTCCCTGAGTAGAACTTTTCGCACTTTTTCTTCTTGCAGTGCCAGTCGCAATTCCGAAGCAAGACCCTTGAGCTCCGCGGGGCAAGGCAAGGCCGATAAATCCGTCACCTGGTTTTGTGATGGAGGCGCGGACTGGACGGGGGCCTGATTCTGCGGCTGAGATTGTACTGGTGAGGCCGTCGGCGACCCGGCCTGCGAGGGCGTCGCGGGCCCGGATTGCGGCGCGGATGATTCTTGAGAAGGGCTCGTCTGAGGTTGAGTGGTGCTTCCATCCAGCGCAAATCCGACGGAGACTGTGAGTTCCACTTCAATCGGTTTTCCGTCCAACAAGGTCGGTTGATATTGCCATTGCCGGACTGCATCCATCGCCGCCTTGCAGAGTAGGGGGTGGCCGGAGATAACGCTTAGGTTGTCGACCCTGCCATCCGTGCCGATGGTGGCGTGTAAGACGACGATACCCTGAACCTTCGCCTTCCTCGCAAGCGGAGGATACTTTGGCGGGGTCTGGCGGAGAAGCACCGGAGGTTGCACGCTATGGCCCACAGCATCCGTGGCGGGCGGTGCGGCCTCCGCGGCAGGCTGCGGTCCTGGCTCTGCTTGTCCCCACGCTATCGCGGGGCAAACACAAAGCGCCGCCGCGAACGCGGCGGCTGCGAGCCACAGCGGCTTGATTGTGCGCGATGAAAGAAAAGGCATCCCTCGCCCCCTTGCGGCCCGTCTCGTTCCGTCCAGCCCACGCCCGCAGCAAGCGCGAGTTTATTACAAATCAACGTTTATGGCGCACACTTGCGGTCTGCGGCCCGCAGCGCAGGCCGGGAGGCAAGGAAGCAACGAGGCAAGGAAGCAAGGAGAGAAGGAGGCACTCCCCACCCTCCGCATCCATCAGTGAGCCAAATCGAGCAGAAGAAGATCAGGTGGGGTTTTTGGCCAGGCACGCAAACGCGTTAAAATGGCTTGTCCGCAAAGAGTTGTTACGGAGCCTGCCTTTGCCCGAACCAATTCTATCTTCCCTGCCTGAGCCTTTCCGGTCCGTGCTGCTCTCGATGTACGCGGGCGATTCCCAACTAGGAGCTGATGGCGAGAAACATTCCGTAGACCCGGCCATTGGGATCAGCCCGGCTGAAGGGATATGGATCTACGAATTGTGCCGACAAGTGAAGCCACAAGCCACGCTTGAACTCGGGTTGGCCTATGGATTCAGCACGCTCTATTTCCTGGCCGCGCTGGCGGAGAATGGCAACGGGCGCCACACTTCGGTCGACCCATACCAACTGAACGCCCCTGGGCGATGGGCCGGAATCGGGCTGGCGCAGGGGAGGCGCCTCGGCGGAGAAAGGTTCCGGTTCATTGAAGAGCGATCCTTTGCTGCACTCACCCATCTTGCCGACAACTCCGAGTGCTTTGACATCATCTTTGTGGATGGACGCCATTTCTTCGATTTTGTGCTGACCGAGTTCACTCTGAGCGCAGAGCTGTGCTCCATGGGAGGGTACATTATCCTGCACGACATGTGGTTGCCAGCAATTCAGCGAGCCGCCGCATTCATCCGCGCGAACAGAGCAGACTTCAAATACGTTGAAACTCCGGTGGCCAACATTGCGGTCTTCCGACGTACCGGCACGGATGACCGGGTGTTCAAACATTTTGTG
Organism: Terriglobia bacterium; assembly: GCA_963819015.1. Classification (GTDB taxonomy): domain Bacteria; phylum Acidobacteriota; class Terriglobia; order Acidiferrales; family UBA7541; genus DASPOJ01. Next base: position 383,088 of record CAWFUN010000001.1, on the reverse strand, counting down.
GATTTTTGTGACCTTGGTCGCTAATAGCAAGCGGCGATAATATCGCTCAGAGCCACTGTCTCTGAGCCTACGCACGCCTACCGAAAGCTCAGATTGCGCCTGCGGCCCGCAGCGCAGGCCGGGAAGTGAGGAAGTTTTCCTCACGCTACGCATCCATCAGTGCGGCAAATCGAGCAGAAGAAAATCGGCGGAGCTCTTCGCGCCCGCCGCCGCAGCGAGCTGCAGCTCTTTTTCTTTCGTGACGCGTGCCTGGTCGCCCTTCCCGATCGTCTGCCCATTCACGCTCAGTTTGCCGTCGATCACGAATATGTAGGCGCGCCGTCCGGAGCCAAGCGCGTGAGTTACGCTCTGGCCCGGTTCCAGCAGCGACGTATAGATCGTCGCGTCCTGCTGGATTGAGACCGCGCCGTTGGAATTCTTTCCCCCGGGTACGGCGATGGGCAGCAATTGTCCGATGCGCTTCTCTTCGGAATAACTCTTCTGCTCCCACGAAGGCGGAATACCCTTCACGGCCGGCTGAATCCAGAGCTGGATCAGATGCACGGGATCGATCTTGGAGGGGTTGAATTCCGAATGGCGCACGCCGGTGCCCGCGCTCATGCGCTGCACTTCACCGGGGCGGATCACGCCCTCGTTCCCCATGTCGTCGCGGTGCTTGAGCGCGCCGTCAATCACGTAGGTAACAATCTCCATCTCGCGGTGCGGGTGCATGGGAAAGCCGCCGGAAGGCTGAATCACGTCGTCGTTGAAAACGCGCAGCGGCCCGAACGAAATATTGTCCGGATCGTAGTAGTCGTCGAAGGAAAAATGCCAGTGCGTCGAAAGCCACCCCGCATCGAGATGATGACGCTCGCCCGATCGAATCACTTGAATCATGCCCGCCTCCGGCCCGCGTGCCGCGGGCGCCTGATGGATTCCTGTCCAGCTATTGCTTTAGATGTTATATCCGCCGAAAAGTCGCAGCACGGGCCGCTCCCGCGCGCCCCTTCCCCTTGCTTTACAGGAGTCTCGGCCCGCATCCGCTCTCCCAACGGCCTCTGGCGTTGGTGTACATTTGGCTGTATTCTCTATCACCCGTGAAACGGCCATGAACCCGACGCAACAGCCCGAGACGAAGCGCACTGTTTCCCAACAGGGGGACTCCGGTGCGCGCCGCGACTCCCTTACCATCACGGACAATCGCACGGGCAAGACCTACGAAGTGCCCATCACCGACGAGACGATTCGCGCCCTCGACCTTCGCAAGGTCAAGCACAGTGAGGAAGATTTCGGGATCATCAGCTACGACCCTGCGTTCAACAACACCGCATCGTGCAAGAGCCGCGTCACCTACATTGACGGCGATAAGGGCATCCTACGGTACCGCGGCTACCCCATCGAGGAACTGGCCGAAAAGAGCACCTACCTCGAGACGGCTTATCTGGTTCTCTATGGCGAACTCCCCACCGCCGCGCAGCTTGCCGAGTGGACGGACCGCATCAGCCACCACACCTTCATCCACGAGAGCATCAAGAAGTTTCTCGAGGGGTTTCACTACGACGCCCATCCGATGGGCATGCTGATTTCCGCGATCGCGGCGCTGTCCACTTTCTATTCCGATGCGCGCGACATCTTCAATACCGAGTCCCGCAGGAAACAGACCTGGCGGCTCATCGGCAAGATGCCCACCCTCGCCGCGTTTGCCTACCGGCACACGCTGGGCATGCCCTATTCCTACCCAGATAACGAGCTGACCTACTGCGGCAACTTCCTGAACATGCTCTTTAAGACCACCGAGCATACGTACCGGCCGAACCCGGCGCTCGAGCACGCCCTGGACGTTCTCTTTATTCTCCACGCCGATCACGAGCAGAATTGTTCGGCCAACGCCATGCGCTGCGTCGGAAGCTCGCACGTGGATCCCTATTCCGCGACCGCTGCGGCCACCGCCGCGCTCTACGGTCCGCTGCACGGCGGCGCCAACGAGGAAGTCCTCCGCATGCTGCTGGACATCGGCTCGATCCAAAAGGTGCCGGAGTACATCAAGCGCGTGAAAGCGGGCGAGAAGAAGCTGATGGGGTTCGGACACCGAATCTACAAGAATTACGATCCGCGCGCCCGCATCATCAAACAGATTTCCGAACAGGTCTTTGAAGTCATGGGCACGAACCCACTGCTGGAAATCGCGCTCGAATGCGAGCGCATTGCTCTTGAAGACGACTATTTCGTTACGCGCCGCCTCTACCCCAACGTGGACTTCTATACCGGCCTCATCTACCAGTCCATGGGATTTCCCGTCACGATGTTTCCCGTGCTCTTCGCCATTCCGCGCACCAGCGGCTGGATCGCGCAGTGGGAGGAGATGCTGCTCGACCCCGAGCAGAAAATTGCCCGTCCGCGCCAGATCTATCTCGGCGAAGATAAGCGTTCTTACGTGCCTCTCCAGGATCGAGTCTGACCTCCCGAGGGGTACCGCAGAATCCAGAGGAAAAGTGCGCAGGGGAGAACCGATCCGCGGCTAACGCGCGGGGATGGGCTCCGGGGCGTTCGCCTTTCGGGCGCGCTTGTCGGCGTAGAGGATCTGGTCGGCGCGCTCGAGGAACTGTTCCGGCGTTTCCCCCGATTCATACCCCACCCACCCCGCGGAGAACGAAACAGGAATCTTGTGGCCGCCGAATTCCACCACGATCGTCCGCAGGCGCTTCAGCATCGCTTCCACCCGCTCGGTAGGGCATTCCGGGAGGATGACGAGAAATTCGTCGCCGCCCATTCTCACTGCCACGTCGGAGACGCGGATGGCGGCATTCAGACGCTCCGAGAACTCGCGCAGCACCAGATCTCCCGCGGCATGACCGTACGTGTCGTTGATTTGCTTGAAATCGTTCAAGTCAATCGCCACCACGGTCAGCGGGCGGCCGTAGCGCTGCGAACGCGCGGCTTCAGCTTCGAGCCGCTGGTCGCCGAAGCGGCGGTTGTAAAGGCCCGTCAGCGCGTCGCTCGTGGCGAGTTTGTGGTACTCCTCCGCGCGAGCCTGCAGACGATTCATCATGCCGAGCTGCTCGGAAAACTGGCGGCGCAGCTTCTTGATCGTCCATTGCTGGTAGACCGTGTAGGTGTTGAACAGCAACACCAGCCCGACCAGCCCATGAATCGCTTGATTGAGGCTGAACTGGAAAAAGGGATCGTCCACTTTGAGCAGATTCGGAAAACTCATCGAAACCACGGCCAGCGTGAGCAACGACATCACGAGGATCGCCGTGATCCACAGCCACCAATCGCGCCGTTCGAGACGGTCGAGCTCGGCCTGGATCTCTTCCAGCCGCGTTGGCGAAGGGACTTCGGGCGGAATGGCGGCAGTTACTTTCATAGGTCTGTTTGCGTGGCAACGGCCCGGAAGGGGCGATACACCTAATTATAAATCTCGGAAGGAAGTACAAGGACAAAATCGCGACGGAGGTGGCGCAAGGGCACACAGCCCTAGTTTCATTTCGCTACAGCGCGCCGGACAGCCTGCGAAGTTTCCCCGCGTTTTAGAGCGCCGACGTAATGATCGGCGTCGCGCGTAGGACGAGGGATTCGATAGCCGTCGGCAACGGCCATCACGAATTCGATTGCGCGCTCGAGCGAGATCCTGTGGCCTTGTGAAACAAATATGGGCCGCACGGAATCCGCGGTTCGCAGGACGGCGCCGATGGTTTCGCTCTCGTTCTCTTCATTCGTGTCCAGCAGAGGCGCCCAACTCCCCGCCTTCGCGCCGGGTTCGCCATGCGTGCCGATCAGCAATGATTTCGCCACGCCGATCGTGGGCCGGTCGAGTAGGACGCCCAGATGGCAGGCAATGCCGAACCGCCGCGGATGCGCGTAGCCGTGGCCGTCAATGAAAATCAAGTCGGGCCGATGCCGCAATCTCGCAAACGCCGCCAGCAGCGCGGGCGCCTCGCGGAAGCTGAGCAGGCCCGGCACATAGGGAAATCGAAGCGGCCGAACGGCCGAGACGCGCTCGACTTCTTCGAGCCCGGGGAATCGATACAGAACGACTCCGGCGATGGCGCGTCCGGAGCCGCCGCCGAGGCCGCGCTTCCAGGTGATTGGCGCCGACTGTTCAAACGCCAAATCCGCGCCGGCCACGTAGCGGACGCGGCCGAAGCGATCGCTACCTTCCACTCGCGAGCGAAGGGCGATTTGAATTTCCCGCGCTTCGGGGATGGTGACGTTCCAGCGATGCAGCGCAAGCGCCTTCATGTGAAGAAAACTATTCGGCGGGATGGAAGCCTGTCAAGGCTGGACGCGCTAAACGAAATTCCGAAGTGCCGCTCTTCGTTGACAGGCCTTTGGGCGCACCCTAAGATGTGCGAACAATGCCGGATTTCTCCCTCTTGGTTGGTCAGGAGATCTCTCACTACCGTATCGTCGCGTCGATTGGGGGCGGCGGCATGGGTGTGGTGTTCGAGGCCGAAGACCTCAAGCTGCGCCGCCACGTTGCCCTGAAGTTTCTGCCCGATGAGCTGGCGAAGGACCAGGCGGCCCGCGAGCGTTTCCGGCGCGAAGCCTTAGCCGCTTCGGCGCTCAATCATCCCAGTATTTGCACCATCTATGAGGTTGACGAGGCCGGCGGCAAGCCCTTCATCGCCATGGAGTTGCTCGAAGGGCAAACGCTAAAACATTTGATTCAAGGCAAGCCGTTCGACGTCGAAGAGTTGCTGGACCTCGCAGTGCAAGTGGCCGACGCGCTTGACGCCGCTCATGCCCGGGGCATCGTGCACCGCGACATCAAGCCGGCCAACCTGTTCGTCACCACGCAACGTCACGCCAAGATCCTCGATTTCGGTTTGGCCAAACTGACGGCTGATCCGAAGTCCGTTCTCACGCCTTCCGCCGGCACGATTTCCACGGCAATGACGGAGATCCCCGAAACGCAATTGACCAGCCCCGGCTCGGCCCTCGGAACGGTCGCCTACATGTCTCCCGAGCAAGTGCGCGGCAAGGAGCTGGACGCGCGCACGGACCTGTTTTCCTTTGGAGTGGTGCTGTATGAAATGGCCACGGGATCGCCGCCCTTCCGGGGCGACACCTCCGGCGTGATCTTCGAGGCAATCCTCAACCGCGCTCCAGTCGCTCCGGTGCGCTTGAACCCCGACGTGCCCGCCAAATTAGAAGAGATTATCAACAAGGCTTTAGAGAAAGACCGCGACCTGCGTTACCAAAGCGCGGCCGAGTTGCGAGCGGACCTGAAGCGATTGAGGCGCGACACCGATTCGGGCCGATCCGCGGCCGTAATCTCCGCCGCGACCCCTGCGCCTGCATCCATCGCTGAGACCACCGGATCCACGGCCGCGACGGCCGTTTCCAAGACCGCGCGGCCTTGGTGGAAAGGCTGGGCGCTCGCGGCGGTCGGCTTGGGTGTAGTTGTCATCGCGGCGCTCGTCTATCTTCAATCTCGCCCTTTGCCTCCGCCCAAGGTATCGGGATACGTCGCGGTCACTCACGACAGTTATTCTAAAGGCTTGGTGGGGACGGACGGGGCGCGGCTTTACTTTGGCGAAAGCGCTTCAGGGGGTAACGTCGCACAGGTGTCTGTTTCCGGCGGAGACGTGGCGGACGTGGCAGTTCCCAGCCGGAGAATGCAACTGCTGGACGTTTCGCCCGACGGCTCGACACTCTTGGTCGCGGACGAAGTGGCCGCGACGGCGTTCAACGGGCCGCTCTGGACAATACCCGTGCTGGGCGGGCCGCCGCACAAACTCGGAGATTTAGTTGGACAGGCCGCGGCCTGGTCCCCAGACGGCCAAAGGATCGCCTACTCCTTGGGCCGCGATCTGTTTCTGGCAAAAAGCGACGGCTCCGAATCCCACAAGCTAACTTCCGCAGCCGATCGAGTTAATGGCCTCGCTTGGTCGCCGGACGGCACGGTGATTCGATTCGGCGTCGGAACCGGATTCTCTGGTGCCGGTGGGCAGGCGATCTGGCAGATTTCAATCGATGGATCGAACGCGCATCCCTTATTGCCGGGCTGGCACACACCCCCCGCGGAATGTTGTGGAAGATGGACTGCAGACGGGAGCTACTTCGTTTTCAATTCGCAGGACAATATCTGGGCCCTTGCGGAAAAAGGAAATTGGTTTGGAAGAGCCGACGGGCAACCCGTGCGGTTGACCTTCGGGCCGATGGGTTTCTACGACCCGGTGCCAAGCAAGGACGGCAAGAAGCTGTTCGTGGTGGGGGCACTGAGGCGCGGGGAACTGGATCGCTACGATGCGAAAACCGCCTCATTCGTTCCATTTCTTTCCGGGATCTCAGCGGATGGCGTGAGCTTCTCGAAGGATGGGCAGTGGGTGGCATATGTCAGCTACCCGGACGGAACACTGTGGAAAAGCAAATTGGACGGCAGTCAGCGAATACAGCTCAGCGATGCGCCGCTCTATGCCCTGTTGCCCAGATGGTCGCCCGACGGCAGCCAAATTGCCTTCTTTGCCTTCTCGAGTGGCCAGAAGGCGAAGTTGTACATCGTTCCGGCCGATGGCGGAACGCCGAGCGCGCTGCTTCCCGGCGACCCCGAGGACCAATGGGATCCTACGTGGTCGCCTGACGGAACGAGAATCGCCTTTGGCGGCACTGCAGCCGATCCCGATGCGAGCATCCGCATCCTCGACCTTAAGACCCGGGAAGTTTCAACCGTTCCCGGCTCAAAGGGTCTCTTCTCCCCGCGCTGGTCGCCCGATGGGCGTTATATCGCCGCGATGCCTCTCGATTCCCACAGCCTGACGCTTTTCGATTTTGCCACTCATGAGTGGGAGGAGATTGCGAAGGTAAACATGGGCTACCCCAATTGGTCAAAGCGCGGGGATTACATTTACTTCCTGGGACAAGCAATTGATCGAGCGGTGATGCGTCTGCACATCAGCGACCGTAAGGTGGAGCAAGTGGCCGATTTGAAAAACATCCCGACAACGGGCAGGCTCAGCTCCTGGCTTGGCATGGCGCCCGACGATTCGCCCCTCGTGCTGCGCGACACCGGCACCCAGGAGATTTACTCCCTCGACTGGCAGGCCCCCTAACCGACGCTCGCCGAGCGACGCACGTATCGATCCGCGTGTCGCACTTCGCCACGAATGATTGTTCCGTCCTTCTCTCGACCGAAACGAATGTGACCGCTCGGGCGTATAATGCGGAGCGCCCGAATGCGTTCGGACGTTTACGGGCTGGCAAAGACTTGTGGCTGCGCGGCAGGGGGAGTGAATTGTGAGTATCGATGTGTCGGTCCGCAAGGAAGGGGATGTCGCGGTGTTCGACATCAAGGGCCGCGTCACCATCGGCGCGGCCAACGATAATCTCTCGGCGGCCCTGGGCCAACAGCTCTCGGCAGGATCGCGCAAGGTTCTGATCAATCTGTCCGGCGTGCAGCAATTGGACAGCTCGGGCATCAGCACGCTGGTGCGGCACTACGTTCGATTGGAGCGCATGGGCGGCAGTTTGAAACTTTGCGGGCTGACCGGCCGTGCGCACGACGTGCTTTCCGTGACGCACCTGCTGGAAGTCATTCCTCACTACGAACAGGAAAGCGCCGCACTTCAGGAATTTCGCTAGTCGAATGGACGCCCGGAGCGACGCGGGGCGGAATCCCGGATAACCTCAAGCAGAATTTCGCAGAGCGGCAAGCACGAGCTTTGCGATTTCGCGCAAGGTCTCAAACACGCCCTGGCCGGTAATCGCGACCGACTCGACAATCGGTTCTCCCTTGACCTGCAACTGTTTCGCAAGCTCTTCGATGGGCAGGGTCGAAGGCAAATCGCGCTTGTTGAGTTGGAGAACGTAAGGGATTGTCTCGAAGGAAAGCTTGTGTTCCTTCAAGTGCTCCCGCAGGTTTTCAAGCGTCTCCAGGTTGGCGTCGAGGCGCTCTTCCTGTGAATCCGCAACAAAGACGACGCCGTCCGCCCCCTTCAGAATCAGCTTGCGGCTGGCTTCGTAGAAGACCTGGCCGGGAACCGTGTACAGGTGCAGGCGGGTCTTGAAACCGCGGATGGTGCCGAGGTCGAGCGGGAGAAAGTCGAAAAAAAGGGTCCGGTCGGTCTCGGTGGCGAGCGAAATCATCTTGCCTTTTTGCGCTTCGCCCGTGTTGTCGTAGATCCACTGCAAATTAGCCGTCTTACCGCCCAGGCCGGGCCCGTAGTAGACGAGCTTGCAGTTGATTTCGCGCGCAGGAAAATTGATAAACGGCACGGGTTTTCCGGGCAGGCCGGCGACACTTTTATAGCACACGGCCAGAGACAGTCCAATGCGCAAGGCGGGAGCCCGTGTCCTGAAAGTCGGGGGCGCGTCGCGGGGAACACGCCGGGAAACTATATCTAAAAGATACCGTTCCCGGAAATGAGTGACTAAACGCTATTTTGGGCCGGGTTGCTTCCCTTTTCCGGCTCTGCTAAGATCCGCGCAAGATGGTGAAAAGGCCAAAATTAGCCGCAACTACAGATCGCGTTCAGGTTCCGGCGCAAGCCGCTCCAAGTCGCAGAAAACAAAGAATGGGCAGCCGATTGCCGCCCACGCCGAGGCCTTTCGCGCCATCGTGGATCCGCACGTCGAGCAGCAGCTCAAACTGTACGAAGAAGGCGTGCAGGCGTTGCCAACAGCAGAAATATTTGAAGGCCAAGCAGCTTCTGGAAAAAGTCCTCGCGGGCCCCAGCAAGGAGCTGAACGATCGCGCGCAGATGCACCTGCGCATCATCGATCAGCGGATGAACCGTCCGCAGGCGGCAAACCTCCGCACGCCCGAAGAGTATTACCAGCTGGCGTCGCGACGATGAATCTGGGCCGCTGGGACGAAGCGCGCGAGCATCTGTTGCGCGCGCGCAAACTGGCGCCGAAGGCGGACTTTGTGTTCTACGCGATGGCGGCGCTGGACTGCCTGACGGGCGAATCCGAGTCCGCGATGGAAAATCTGAAAGTGGCCATTCAGTTGCGCCCTGAGAATCGCTATCACGCGCGCAACGATGAGGATTTCGCATTCCTGCAAGAAGACCCGCGATTCACGGAGTTGCTGTATCCGGAACGCGAAGGCTCTGGACTCTAGCGCGTCTGCCAGGAATTCCCTACAGTCGTTTCTTCAGGGCGAAATGGCGATCAAGCATACTTCTCGGAAGACCGTCCGGAAGTCCGGCGTCCGCATTGTCGCGATCGGCGGAGGCACGGGCCTTTCGACGTTGCTGCGCGGCTTGAAGCACTACGTCGCGCGGCGCCGGCAGGACCTGCCGAAGTTTCCGGTCGCGGACCTGGCGGCCGTGGTCACGGTCACGGATGACGGCGGCAGTTCGGGCCGCTTGCGTCGCGACTACGCGGTCCTGCCTCCGGGAGACATCCGGAACTGCCTGGTGGCGCTGTCGAAGGACGAGGCGCTGCTCGGGCGGCTGTTTCAATACCGCTTCAAGAGCGGGCGCGGCTTGAGCGGCCACAGCTTCGGGAATTTGTTTCTGACGGCGCTGAGCCACGTCACCGGAGATTTCGCGGAAGCGGTGCGGCTGAGCGGCGCAAGTGCTCGCCATTCGCGGGAGAATTTTTCCGAGCACGATTGAGAACGTTTCGCTCAAAGCCGTGATGGAGGATGGCTCCGTCGTTTGCGGCGAAACGCGCATCGCGAAGTCGAAGAAGATCGTCCGGCGGCTCGAGCTCGTGCCGCGGCGCACGCGCCCGTTGCCCGAAGTGCTGGACGCGATCGCGAATGCGGACGTGATCGTGCTGGGGCCGGGCTCGCTGTACTCCAGCGTCATTCCGAACTTGCTGGTCGAAGGCGTGGCGGAAGCCATCGCGAAATCCGGCGCCGCGCGGATCTACATCGCGAATTTGATGACGCAGCCGGGAGAGACGCAAGGGATGTCGCTCGCCGACCACCTTCGCAGCATTCTTTCAACACGCGCGCCATAAGATCATCGATTGGGTGATCGTCAACCAGCAGCCTGTGTCCGAGGCGGTTGCGCGGCGGTATCGCTTGAGCAGGGGCCGAACCCGTGCTCGCGGAGGCCGGCGAGCTGCAGCGGATGGGCCTGCGCTGCGTGTTCGACGACCTGCTCGCGGAGCATGGCGTTGTCCGGCACGATTCCGAACGACTGACCGCGGCTCCTGATCGAGGAGTTTGTGAAACGCACCCCTCTCCGCAATTAAACGCCGCATGGTCGCTCGCGCGTTGCGGGCCGCGGGTTTATACTCGTCGGTGCTGCCCGCGGGCTCTCTCAAGGGACGTCAGCCCCGCCCGGCCTGCGGGCAAAGGCATGCGGCGCTCTCTTCCGATCCTGCCGCCCAGGGAGAACGGTGATGGCCACCCTGATTGCGCACAACGAATTCAACATCTACGAATCGGCGGAGGCGCGCTTCGAAGTCGGCCGCGCGGCGCATCGGCCTCGAAGACGGGCTGTACCGCTTCATGCGCTATCCCAACAAGGAAATCACCGTTTACATCCCGGTGATGATGGACGACGGCCGCCTGCAAGTCTTCATCGGCTATCGCGTGCAGCATTCGATGGTGCGCGGGCCGGGCAAGGGCGGCATTCGCTTCTCGCCGGACGTCACGCTCGATGAAGTGCGCGCGCTTGCGAGTTGGATGACGTGGAAGTGCGCCGTGGTGAACATTCCCTTCGGCGGAGCCAAGGGCGGCGTAATTTGCGATCCGACGAAACTTTCCGCTGGCGAGACTCGAGCGCATCACGCGCCGCTACACGGCCGAACTCTCCGATTGGTTCGGTCCGGAGAGCGACGTTCCCGCCCCGGACCTCGGCACCAACGAGCAAACGATGGCCTGGGTGATGGACACCTACTCGATGCACTATCACCACACCGTCACCGGCGTCGTGACGGGCAAGCCGATTGATATCGGCGGTTCGCGCGGACGCCGCGAGGCCACGGGCCGCGGCATTCTGATGGTCTGCGACAAGGCCGTCGAGAAACTCGGGCTGAAGCGCGAGAACACGCGCGTCATCGTGCAGGGTTTCGGAAACGTCGGCTCGATCGCAACGCTGCTGATGAATCAGGCGGGCTACAAAATTGTCGGCGTCGCCGACGTGGCCGGCGCGCTCTACAACGAGAATGGTTTCGACGTGCCGAAGCTCCTGGACTGGGTCCATGGCGCGGGCCGGGCGCTCGCGGAATTTCCCGCCGGCGGCGCGCATCTTTCCCCGCAGGAAGTTCTCTTTCAGCCGTGCGACATCGTCGTGCCCGCCGCCGTAGAGAACCAGATCACCAGCGAAAACGCGCATCGCCTGCAGACGCGCATCCTCTGCGAAGGCGCCAACGGGCCATGCACCGCCATGGCCGATGAAATCGTGGACAAGAAAGGGATCTTCGTCATTCCGGACATCCTCGCCAACGCCGGCGGAGTGACGGTCAGCTATTTCGAGTGGGTGCAGGATCGCCAGGGCTACTTCTGGCGCGAGCGCGAAGTGAACGAGCGGCTCAAGGACGTCATGGAGCACAGTTTCGACGAAGTCGTGCGCTACGCCGAGATTCACGGCGTGAGCAACCGCATCGCGGCCTACATCCTCGCGATCGACCGCGTCGCGTCCGTCTTGAAACTGCGCGGTATCTACGCCTAGCGCGGGCGCGGCCGCAAGTTAGTGCTGGATTTTTCCGTCCGCCTCGGCTAAACAGGATATTCGCCGGGCTCGTAAGCCCACCCGCTTCGGCAGCGCCCGCCGCACCGGGTCATGTGGATCGGCCGCGGTTTTCGTTCCTATGGACCTAAACGTAATTTCACACGGCCACGCCAAGGCTGAAGAAGACCACCGCCGCGAGCTGTGCGTCGCCGGACGCTGGCTGCGCGAGCGCGGCTTCGTCGTGGCCACCGAGGGCAACCTGTCCGTGCGGCTGGATGCCGGCCGCATCCTCGTTTCGCCCCGCTCGCGCTCGAAGGGCGCGCTCCTCCCGCAGAGCCTGGTCGTCGCGGAGATCGAAAGCCGCAAATTCCCGGGCGAAAGCGACGTCAGCAGCGAGATCGGCATGCATCTTCTTTTCTACCGCATGCGTCCGGAAATCAACGCCGTCGTCCACGCGCATCCGCCGGTCGCCTGCGGTTTTGCCGCGGCGCACGCGCCGCTCAACAAGGCGCTCCTCGCCGAGATGGTGGTGGCGCTGGGCGCGGTTCCCGTGGCGCCGTACGCAACGCCGGGCACGGTGGAACTCTCGGATGCGCTCGAGCCGTTCGTGCCGCATCACGACGCGATCCTGCTCGCCAACCACGGCGCAGTGACCTGCGGCCGGGACCTGCTCTCGGCTTTCTACAAGATGGAATTGGTCGAACAGTACGCGCGGGTCGCCCTCGTCACCGAGATTCTAGGCAAACAGTCCTTGCTTTCTGGCAGCGATGTGGAAAAATTGCTCGCGGCGCGCGGCCGTTATGGTTTGGCGGAACCGAGGCCGTCGGGGATTGTGCCCATTCTGACGTTCGGCGATGAGTCGGACGGGGAAGAGCCGCAGCGGATTTCCATGACGCGCGCGGAGCTGGAAGCGCTCATCGAAGAAGCCCTGCGAAACGATCGCGCGCGCCGCTGAACGATTTAGAGAGGGATCGGCCCGCTCGGATTGGATTTGACGGCAGCGCCGGCATCTCCCGCGTGACGGCAGCCTCGCCGGCCTGGAGGAAAGCGAATGGGTGAAGCACTCGGCATGATCGAGACGCGCGGCCTCGTGGCGATGATCGAGGCCTCCGACGCGATGGTGAAAGCGGCTAAAGTGACGCTCGTCGGCTGGGAAAAAATCGGCTCGGGTTACGTCACCGCGATGGTCCGCGGCGACGTGGCGGCCGTCAAAGCGGCCACCGACGCCGGCGCAGCCGCCGCGCGCCGCGTGGGCGAGCTGATTGCGGTGCACGTCATCCCGCGGCCGCACCAGTCGCTCGAGGACGCGCTGCCCATCGGCAAGTCGGCGATGGCCGTGTCGGCGCACTGAAGCGCGCTCTGAGAATCTCGGCGCGAGACGCCGTCATTCTGAGGGCCCTGACGTGTCGAGGGCCGAAGCGTCCTTCGCTCCTCGTGAAATTTTTCTCCGGGCGAAAGTCCCCGGTGAGGGGAGCTTTCGCGGTAAAAATGATTCTCGCACGCATCGTCGGCACCGTGGTCTCGACGCGAAAGGACCCGCGCCTGGAAGGCAAGAAGCTCCTCGTTGTGAAGCCCATCTCCCCCGAAGGCGCCGATGAATCCGGTTATATCGTCGCGGTGGATACCGTGGACGCCGGCTTCCGCGAGACCGTGCTGATCGTCACCGGCAGCTCCGCGCGCAACGCCTCCGAATGCAAGGACCGCCCCGTGGACGCCGCGATCGTCGGCATCGTGGACACGGTCCATCTCGACGCGAAGCACGAAGGCGAACTCGCCGCCGCGCGCAGGAAGTGAGCCGGTGCTGCTCGGGCGCGTCATCGGCAACGTCGTCGCCACGGTGAAGAACGCCTCGCTCGACGGCAAGACCCTCCTTCTCGTTCAGCCGCTCGACCGCCAGCTCCGCGAAACAGGCAAGCCCTTCGTCGCCATCGATTCGGTCGGCGCGGGCGAAGGCGAAATGATTTACTGGTGCCGCGGGCGCGAGGCCAGCTTCCCGTTTCTGCCCGAGATCGTTCCCACCGAGGCCACCATCGTCGCCATCGTGGACACCGTGAATATCCCGGGGCCCAAGAGATCGTCCAGTCCCGGGGGTGCGTGAGCATGGCAAAGAAGAAGAAATCGGGAAAAGGAATCTTGGTGAAGTCGTATGCCCAGGGCATCAAGAAGGGCGTTCTGGAAGAGCACCCAGAAGCATTCAAGAAAGTAGTGAAACGAAGGGCCGGACTCTACACTCTCATGAAGGGGCACGCTCTGTACTACGTGGGGTTGTCCACTAAGCTAAACTCCCGCTTGAACCGACATCTTCATGGTAAGCATCGCGGGAAATGGGATACGTTTAGCTTCTACTCAATCGGGAAGAAAAAATACCTGAAGGACATTGAATCAGTCCTCATTCGAGTTGCGAGGCCCCCAGGCAACTTCCAAAGGGGAAAGTTTGGGAAAAACACAAATTTGAAAAAGTTACTGGTACAGGAGCTGGACCGCGCTGTTCGGGCCTATCTTAGTGAATAGGAGATTTCTTTGCTGATCGGACGCGTCATCGGCGATGTGGTTGCGACGCAGAAAGCGCCTTCGCACGAGGGCCGCAAAATCCTCGTCGTCCAGCCGCTCGAGCTCGACGGCAGCGATCGCGGCGACCCCGTCCTCGCGCTGGACGCCGTGGACGCCGGCATCGGCTCCCGCGTGCTGATCGCCACCGAGGGCTTTTCTGCCATGACCGCCGTCGGCCGCCCGAATTCCCCGATCGATTCCGCCGTGATCGGCATCATTGATGCCGTGGAGATTATTGACGGCGCGAAGTGACGCACAGCGCGATATGGGTTTCGTGGCGGCGGCCCCGCCATTTTGCTTTTCAAATTGCCCACGAGTAATCTCCCGCCCGGAGAACATATGAGCCTGCCCCCATCGCCGCTCACTAGAATCGGAATCGTCATGCTCGGCGTGGCGAGCGTCGCCCGCGCGATCGCTTTCTATCGCGATCTCCTCGGCCTCAAACTGCAAACGGAATTCCCCGGCTTCGCGTTCTTTGAAGCGGGCGGAGTCACGCTGGTCGTGAGCGAGCCGCTGGCGAAGGCTTTGGGCGCGGGCCCTGGCGACGCCGAAGTCATTTTTCCCGTTGACGATGTCCGCGCCGCCTACGAGGCCCTTCGCGCTCGCGGCCTCGCCTTCTCGCAGGAGCCGCGCAACGTCTCCGGCCCGATGTGGGCCGCAAACTTCGCCGATCCCGACGGCCACCGCCTCTCCATCTTCGGCCCCGAACGCAAAGCGTAACTCCGGATTCCCCGCTTCGCACCATGGTGGGAAGCGGACCAGCTTCGTGTTGCTGGGAGTCCCGGAGGGACGACACAATTTAGCCCAGTGCGTAAGCACTGGGTACGCAATGCAAATTGAAGCGAGCCCCGGAGGGGCGACACAAATCGGGACGGACTCTTTGCCAAAGGGGAGAGCGTGTCTCCGCCCTTTTGGAGTGCGGCGGTCCGATTTCTGGACTCCGGTGGAGTCCGTCGGACTCCCGAAACCGGAGCTCGACGCCGCTTTGAATTCCTCTTGCCCGCGCCGTCAGGACGCCTACTCGACCAGTGTGTAAATCTCGCGCCTGCCGCCGCGGAACATCTTGCGCAGCCGCCCATAGGACTCCTGCCACGCCGCGTCGGCGAAAATCGCCTTCAGTGCGCCCTCGTATTGCGAGAGGCTTGCGAAATCGCTTTCGAGAACGAGCGTGTAATACTCGCCGGTCAGGTCGGTCATCACCCGGCCAATTTGATAGCCGAGCCGCTTGGCGATTTCGCGGTGCTGCTTGATGATCTCCTTGGCGGCCTTCATTTGTTCCGGGTCAACGTGGAAAACATCTCGTACGACGATCATGGTGTCTCCTCCGGCAGGCAAGATATCAGCGGGAATTTCCGCGTTGGACCTTTGTATCGCCCATCGCGGATTCGCGCATCCTACGCTTCTCCCGCGCCCGACTCAACGTCTTTGCCGCCGGCGCCAACCCCGCCGCCGGGGCTGCAATATCCTGATTGCCACCTCGACATCTTCGAGCCTCAATGCGGAACGTACGTCCTGATTGTTCGCTGTGCGCCGCCAATATTGACACGTCTGTGAGGCCAATCAATAATCACCTGTACCGACGCGCTAGGGAATACGCTCACTCCGGCCGAATCGCCGGCGCACACAAAAATGATTGCCCAACTCCGCGGCACACTCACCGAGAAGCGGCCGAACCAGGTCATTGTGGATGTGGGCGGCGTCGGCTACCTGGTGAACATTTCGCTTTCGACGTTTTACGCGCTCGCCGAGCTGCATCAGGAAGTCTCGCTTCTCATTCACACGCACGTTCGCGAGGACTCACTCGCGCTTTACGGTTTTCTCACCGCGCGCGAGAAGCATCTGTTCGAGTCGCTGCTTTCCGTCTCGGGCGTTGGGCCGACGCTTGCGATCAAGATTCTTTCCGGCATGAGCGCGGACGATTTGGTTCCGGCGATTCGCCAGGGAGATCTGCTTCGACTGACGCGCATTCCCGGCGTCGGCAGGAAGACCGCCGAGCGCATGGTCGTCGAGCTGCGCGATAAACTCGCGGCGATGGAGCCCGCCGAGACCGAGCCCGCGCCGAGCCGCACGGGCCCGGCTGGCGACGTGATTTCGGCGCTGCTGAATCTGGGCTACGATCGCCGCGCCTCCGAGGCCGCGGTGGAGAATGTGGAGCGCGAGGCGGCTAGCGCCCCGGCGGGGAAAACGTTTGAATCGCTGCTTCGCGCGGCGCTTCAGCAATTGAGTTCTCCCGCGCAGAAGGGCGCGCGCGCCCCGATCTTATCGGGGCGGGCGGACGGAGGTGCGGCGTGATTCAATTGGTGTGGGAATTCATCGCGCGCGCGGATAAAGTGGCGGAATTTGAGCGGCACTATGACGCTTCGGGTGCGTGGGCGCAACTCTTTCGCAAGAGCGCCGGCTTTCACAGCACCCAGCTTCTGCGCGACGCCGAGAATTCGCGCCGCTACCTCACCGTAGACCGCTGGGAAAATGAAGCGGCGTATCGCGCGATGCGCGAACGCTTCGCGAAAGAGCACGAAGCGCTCGATCGCGCGTGCGAGGAATTCACGGAGCTGGAGCGCCGCATCGGAGCGTTTGAAGAGGGCGCAACAGGAACACGATGAGAGACGGGCAAGACAGAATCATTTCCGGCAAAGCGTTCGACGAGGACGCGCGAATCGAAGCCAGCGTTCGCCCGCAGAAGCTCGCCGAGTTCATCGGACAAACGCGCCTGAAAGAAAACCTTGAAATTGCCATTAAAGCGGCGCGCTCGCGCGGCGAAGCGCTCGACCACGTCCTGCTCTATGGCCCGCCGGGCCTGGGCAAGACGACGCTCGCGCAAATCCTCGCCAACGAATTGGGCGTCAACATCAAGACCAGCTCCGGGCCGCTGCTCGAGCGCAAGGGCGACCTCACGGCGATCCTCACTTCGATCGAGCAGCGCGAAGTTTTCTTCCTCGACGAGATTCACCGCCTCCTGCCCGCCATCGAGGAAATTCTTTATCCCGCGATGGAGGACTACCGCATTGACCTGATCGTGGGCCAGGGCGCGGGCGCGCGGATTCATCCGTTTCAATTGAATCGCTTCACGTTGATTGGCGCGACCACGCGCGCGGGCCTGGTGACCGCGCCGCTGCGCTCGCGCTTCGGCATCGTGCATCGCCTCGACTTCTACACGCCGGAAGATTTGGTGGAGATCGTCCGCCGCTCAGCGAAAATTCTTGGCATCGACGTGGACGATACGGGAGCGGAAGAGGTCGCGCGCCGCAGCCGCGGCACACCGCGCGTCGCGAACCGCCTGCTGCGCCGCGCGCGCGACTTCGCTCAAGTGCGCGCCGACGGCCGCATCACGGCCGATGTGGCCCGCGAAGCGTTGAAGATGCTCGGCGTGGACGAGCACGGCCTCGACGAAGTGGATCGCAACCTGATGCTGACGATCATCGAAAAATACGCGGGCGGGCCTGTCGGACTGAATACGATCGCCGCCTCGCTCAGCGAGGAAGAAGACGCCATCGAGGAAATCTACGAGCCCTACCTGATGAAGCTCGGCCTGCTGGACCGCACGCAGCGCGGGCGCGTCGCCACCGCTCTCGCGTACAAACATTTCGGCCGCGAGGCGCCGCGAAACCAGCCGCATCTGTTCTGAGGTCTTTCTAATGTCCCGCATGGAGAGCGTTCTCGGCGAGCCGTTCGGCGCGATCGTGTATCTCTCGCTCGGCTCGAATCTCGGCGATCGCGCCGCCCAGATCGAACAGGCGATTCGCGCGCTCGCCGCTTCGGGCGTACGCGTGTTGCGCCGGTCGTCGCTCTACGAGACCGAGCCCGTGGACGTTTCGCCCGCGTCTCTGCCTGTGACGGAGCGCACGACCCAACCCTGGTTCCTCAACGCCGTCGTCGAAGCGCAGACTTCGCTCACGCCGCACTCGCTGCTCGACGCGCTACTTGCGGTCGAGCGCTCGCTCGGCCGCGTGCGAACTCTTCCCGGCGCCGCGCGCACGATCGACCTCGACATCCTCTTTTACGGCGCGCTCGTCATGCGCGAGCCGGGACTCGAAATCCCGCACCCGCGCATGGCCGCGCGCCGCTTCGTGCTCGTGCCGCTGGCCGAGATCGCCGGCGGCCTGCGGCATCCAGTGCTCGGCCGCAGCGTCGCGGAACTGCTCGCCGCGACGCCGGACCGCAGCCAGGTTCAGCTCGTGCGGTGAATCTTGAGCCAGTGCAGTTTCACTTGCACGGGCTGCAGGGATTCGAGCGAGATTTCGACGTAATGGCCCTGGGCGATTTCGGTCCAGCGATAGACGCCCGGCTCGCTCTCCGTCTTTTCGCGGCCATCGAGGTGCCGCAGGAATTCCTGCGCGTCATCCAGCGAAGCGTGCTCGTGAGTTTGCGGGCGGGACAACGCTTCGACGACGTAGCTGCGCAGCAGCTTCGGCCAGTAACGCTCGAACAGCGCGGGCGACGCGAAAACGTCGCTCCAGGCGACCTCGCCGCCGTAGGCGATGACTACGCCGACCACGCTGCCATCCTTGATTCCGGAAGTTGCGTGCTCGAAGCGGCGCTGGACCTCGTCGGTGAAGCTCGATACCGGCACGCCGGACGACGGTGAGTTGTAAATCTTGTCGTAGGACTCGGTTGGCGCGTTCGTGGAGATTTCGTTCTCGATTCTCTGCTGCGAAAACGCCGGTGGTGCCGCCGCGGGGGCTCCGCCCGCCGCACCGCGCGATTCCGTTGCGGTCGACCCGCTGCGCACGGCTTCCCAGACGCCGCCTTGCTCCTGGTCCACCGCGGCGCGCTCGCGCACCGACGGATGCACGATGATGGTGCTGGCCGTGAATTTATCGCTGTTTGACCAGCGGCCGTGCTCGACGCAGAAGACATCCAGCGGCAGCGGCCTCGCGCCGACGGGGACGATGCGATCTTTGCCGATGATGCGATCCTGTTTGCCTCCGCTCAGCAGTTCTCCGGCGAGAAGAAGCAGCGGCCGCTTGCCGTGATAAACCAGCACGAGCTGATTCACTTGCGCGCCTTCGTTGTACTCTTGCTCGTCGATACCCGGATCAAATTCGCGCGACCGCCGCATTCCGTTGTGGCCGCTTTCGGTTACGACGGCGTCGCCGGAAGCGAGGGCCTCGTCCAACGTCTCGAATCCCCGCGTGTCGGCCGCCTCCCCGCTTACGACGGGGAAAATGGTCAGGTTCTCGTAGGTCACCGGCTCGGCAAGCCGCCAGCCGTTGATTCCTCCTGCCGCCACCGTGACTGCCGTGTGTGGCATTAATCCCAGCATAGCGGCAGCCAGCGATGCGGCCGCCAGTACTCCCAATCCCAAGAGAATCTTGCGCTCTTTGGAGCGCTGCGTCAGACGTTTCATATGGCCTCCTCGGCTCGATAGTTCCCGCCTCCGGATTTCACACCCGTGGTTTGAACGTGGAGCCGGGGATTTCTTGCGGAGCGAATCGCGGAACTCGAAGGCGGATCGGCGCGGCCCGAGGACGGGCTATGCGGAAAACGGGGATAACATTAAGAAAGCGGGGCGGCTACACGAGGCCGGGGTCTCCCTGCGGCTTCTTCTGTATTTGTTCTTCTTCCTGTTCCTGGGGTTCGTGCTCGGCGATTTCTGCTTCGGTCATCTGGTAGCCCGTGCGCGAGGCGAGCATGTCGGTCCAACGGCAACCTAGTGCTCCAAAGTACGGGCCCCTCGTCGGATTAGAGCGTATCGGCAGGCATCTGCCGGATTGGCTCGTGACGGTTATGTCTGGGTTCAGCAACGAATCAACTGACTACAGCACTGCTGCAAGTACTTCAAATCGTCATCGGTCCCGACGTAACAGGTGTGGCTCTTGCTGGAGTCGCAGTCGTCAGCCAGGCAATCATATGTGGCCGATTGCGGACAGCAATGGGTATCGTCGGAACAGACATGCATGCCGGACGGACATCCACTATCGTCTGCCCGGAGCAGCCTCGGCAGGGCGGCTGAGACCGCCGCTGCTACCGCAGATGCGCTCAGGAACCGCAGCAATACTCGCCGGCCCGGAATAGCGGGGCCATTTTCCTTGTCATTCTTTTCGATGACGTTGCGTACCACCCTTCGGCCGAAGGTTACGATATGAATAATCCAAAGTGTCGTGAAGCTCAGGGGCCACACCAGGACAAATGGCGCCCATCGAGGCGCCGCTAGCCAGACCAGGCCAAGCGCGACCCATCCTAGGACGGCACCGCGCAGAGACCACCGCATGCACTTTGCACATTTGCCGACCTTCGCGGAAACAAGCGTTCGCACCCGAAGCACAATCTCTTGGGTCATGGCGGCTCCTTCAGTCTGGCGCGCGAGAGCGCAGTGCGTTCCTTTTCTCAGATAACAACACTCCGCCGGAGTCTCGTTATCCAAGCAGACGTGGATAACCTAGCACAGATCTTCGCATGGCCGTGCTGGCTCCGCCGTCAGGCGAGTCCAGATGTGATTACCTTAGGAGTTAACAATATGGATTCTGTTTGAGTCAACGTCTGCGACGCGCCGCCGGGGCGGCAGGCAGGCTTCGCCCTTACGCGGGGAGGAGGGACAATCTCAGATTTGAAAACTCGAGATTTGAAAGGGGGTGCAGAGCGCGGTGAGGACAAAGCGGGGCGGCTAGCCCAGGCCGGAGTCTCCCTGCGGCTTCTTTTTCTTCCGTACTTGTTCTTCTTCCTGTTCCTGGCGTTCGTACTCGGCGATTTCTTCTTCGGTCATCTGGTAGTCCGTGCGCGAGGCGAACATGTTGGTTGAGCGGCCCCCGGAGTGAGCGCCCATTCTTTCGCGCTCGATCCGCAGGGCGTCGCGGGAACTGGGCGCGCCGCGAAGTTGTTTTACCCGGCGAATCGGGTCCGAGATGGCGGAAGTTTCCATCAAGAGGTCGCTGACTTTCTCAAGGAAATCATGCAGGTGGAAAGGCTTCAAGGCGTATGGGAGTTTCTCGCGTTCGAGAACGGGTTGGGCTGTCGGCCCGGCAAGCTCGGGAACCAGGAAGAGCACGCTGGCTCGCTTGGCCCCTTCGACCGGCGGAGCCTGCGCCAGCTCCTTCAGCGTCGTGTAGAGCGGCCCGTCCAGACCGGACATGGAAACATTGACGATTACCAGCGACCAATCGCCGCTGGCAAGCTCGGGCAGGGCCTGGCTTGCAAGCGGGACGATGCCCACTCGCCAGCCCTCCGAACCGAGGAGTTCCCGTAGGGCCGCCTGGCTGGCTCGATCGTCGTCAACGACGAGAACGCTGACCTTCTTTTGGACTGCGATTGCCATTTAGGAGCCAAGTATAACCTGTGAGATGGAGGTCTCTCCGGTCATGCGCCAGGACCGCGCCAATAGGTCAACAGCCCAGTCCCAAGAGGTTGGGACCCGGTTGGCATGGCGAATAAAAATAGAAATTAGTTGTTGACAAGGCGAACAAATGGCGAATAATAGGCACAGCGGCGAGGCGGGATATGGCCACTGCTCCCACGGTTCAACCGGCGCACAGAAGTCTTCGGGCTTCGCGCCGGGGTGCGAACCACCCCACACCCACCTTATTGCCCAGCGTTCCGCTCCAGCGGGACACCGAGAGTCAGGCCGCCCGCAGTTCCCGCGGGTGCAACGAGTCGCCTGCCCATCTGGTCGGCATTGCCCGTCTCGCCGCAACCTCCCCTCTGGCCGATGCCAAACGAGGGGCCGAATACTTCCTCTTGCCGGTTCGCTCGATTCTGAACCGATGCGATTCCGAGCAGGTGCCTTTCGCCTGGACGATCAATCCCTACCGCGGATGCGAATTTGGATGCCACTACTGTTACGCGCGCTACACGCACGAGTTCATGGAGTTGGATGGAGCCGAATTCGAGCGAAAGATTTTCGTTAAGAAAGATGCCGGGCCAATTGCGAACCGGGACCTTTCGCGCGGAGAGGTCTTTGGAAAGCACATCGCAATTGGGACCGCGACGGATCCGTACCAGCCGGCAGAGCGGGAATTCAGAGTGACGCGCGCGATTCTGGAGCAGATGGTTCTGCGCAAGGGCCTCAGCGTTTCGATCACGACGAAATCGGACCGAGTCCTGGACGACTTGGACCTGCTGCAACGGATCTCGCGGCAATCCTCACTCTTCGTCAACTTGAGCGTTACGACGCTGCGGCCGCGACTTGCTCGCGCTCTCGAACCACGCGCCCCGCGGCCGGATTTGCGCCTGGCAGCCGTGCGCAGGCTGCGAGACGCCGGTGTGATGACGGGCGTGTTTGCGATGCCGGTGCTGCCCGGCCTGACCGATGGCGAAGCGGAGTTGGATGCACTGGCACGCGCGTCGGGCGAAGCCGGCGCGCAGTGGTTCGGTGCGCGAGCCGTGTTCCTGATGTCATCTTCCTTGAAGCAGTTTCTGCCATTTCTGGAGAAGAGGTTTCCGCGGCTCGTGCGGCAGTACCGCGAATGGTACGGCAGGGGAGGGTATGCCCCGGAGCCGTACCGGCGCGAACTGTCGGAGCGAGTGCAGCGCCTGCGGCAGAAATATGGATTGAGCGCGCTGCCGGTAGCCAAGGATTGGGAGTCGCCTGGAAAGCAGCTCTGCCTGGCGCTGGGCGATGCGCCGAAGTGAGAATCAGGCGGCGACTTAAGTAAGATACGGGCGAATTCCGGGAGGCGGCGAATGTTTCTTGGACTGCGCACGGCGAGTTATGAGGCGAAGGACTTGGCGGCGGCGAAGGCCTGGTACGGCAGGATTCTAGGAATATCTCCTTACTTTGATGAGCCGTTTTACGTCGGTTTCAACGTCGGCGGCTATGAGTTAGGGTTGGTGCCATCGGATGGCGCGGGGCCAAAGCGTGCAACGGCTGGCGTAGCCTACTGGGGCGTGGCCGACGCCCCCACGGCCTACAAAAGGCTCCTGGACATGGGCGCGACGCCGCTCGAAGAGATTCAAGACGTTGGGGAAGGGATCTTGATCGGCCAAGTGCACGACCCGTTCGGGAATGTGCTCGGCGTGATTGAGAATCCGAACTTCAAGCTGGAGAGATAGGAAACCTCAGGCTGCGCGGCGCGTCGCTTCGCGGCGCGAATGGCTCAAGGGGTGATGATGCGCGGGGCTTCGGCTGCGCGCCGCACTGCGGGAAATTGGGTGCGCAGAAAATCGAGGAAGCCGCGCGTGTGGGGCCTGCCGTTTGAGCGGGTGCGTCCGAATCGAACGAGAAAGACCAGCAGCCGGAAGACCTCGGCGTCGCGAGCGGGCGGCACGCGAGCCTCCGCCGCGCCTTTTTCCTTCCATTCCTGCAAATATTTGTCGAGGGCCGAATAGAGGGCGTGCGGAATCGCCGCAGCGGGCGGATTTTCGTAGTAGAGGCCCGCGCCGAGCGTGCGATACGTTTCGGCCAGCGCCAAGAGGGCCGCGAAGAGATCGGCGTCCACCAGCGCGGGTTCTTCCGCCGCGCGATCGACAATCGCAAGAGAAATCCCCGTCACGAGCGCGCGGTGTTCGTGAATCAAATCCGGCGGGACGGACACGTCCGGAAATGCGATCTCCGATTCAGTCAGCGGCTTGCGGCGGTCTTCTTCCCAGCGATGAGCGGCGACGAGGTGCGGACAGCCGGAGGGGCAATCGATCGTTTTCTCGCGCTCCGTGGCGCAGCAGACGGCGCAGATGGATTCGCCCTTGGCGGGGCAAAAGCGCTCGGCTCGGCGCTTTCCGCAGATAGGGCAGACCGCAGGTTGTCGCACGCTGATGCTCCTTCAGGCTGAATCCTTCAGGATGAATCCGTCACGGCCGGCGGCCGCGCGGAATACAGGTAGAGAGAGTATGTCAGGAAGCGGGCCGGTGCAAAGCAAACGCGGACAGGACACGGCCGGCGCGGGACTCGTTCGTGCGATACGCGAGCGAGTCCCCGCGGCAATCCGGCCGGCCTGATTCACTTCGCGGAGTCGTTTTTCGGCGAATGCTTCTCGAGCAGGGAAACCAACTTTTGCCCCGCGGGCGTAACGGAAACTTGCCCTCGAAGCACGATGTCCTCCGCGCTGACGGCTTTGCCGTAGACGACCTGGTTCGAATCGTCGTCAGGGCGAATGGTGGAGCCTTCGAGCGCGATCCCGGCGAAAAGGCCGCGCGCGCGGGAGTAAGACAGGATTTCCGCACGCATCGTGGCGTCCGTATCGGCTTCCGCGTCGCGTCCGACAGGCCCGGCGGCCGCAGAAGCATCGCCTCCCAGCTTCACCTTGCTGTGGAGAAGTGCCTTGGCTCCACGATCATTCATGATGAGCAGCACCAAATCGGTGGCTTGTCCGCCGAGTTGCGCGCCGAAGCTGCCGCCTTCGAGACGCATCATGGCTGGAGCGCCCCAAGGGCCGTGGAAATGTTCGCCCGAGCGGCACAACATCGCGCCCCGGCCGTACGTTCCGCCGACAAGGATGGCGCCCTTGATGACCGAAGGGAAGACGGCGACGCATTCCGCTTTGTTGAGTAGATTTTGCGGGATGTCATCAGGAACATCCAAAATTTCCTGCATGACGTCAGCGCAGTTCGCTAGACGGTCATTGTCGCTATCGGGAGGGAAAGGGCGGGCAAAGGTCACGAGGGGGAGAGTAATCAACGCAAACGAGCAGAGAAGAGAAAACAACTTCTTCATGAATTTCCTCCTGGGGGCTGGAACGAGAACATAATAGGGCTTCCCCAACTTCGATGCAATCCAGCGGACATGCGCTGCCCGCCGTAGAACTGGCGATGTCCCCGAATGGACTATAATCTCACGACGGCGATTCTCCAAAGAGTTCGCAAGGGAGCCAGATGAACGGTGACGAGTTACGAGGTTGGATTTGCAGCGTGCTGCTCGCGGCGCTGGGATGCGCACTCTGCGGCGCCAGCGTTCGTGGTGACGCCGCTGCGGCGCGGCGAGCCGACGTGGCGCGTTTCGCGGCGCGCGCGGATGCGGCCCTGGCGGTTACGGGCGCGAAGCGAGGGGACTGGGGAGTGCTGGTTACCGATGCGGATACGGGCCAAGTGCTCTACGAAAGAAATGCGGACCATTACTTTCTTCCCGCCTCGGACGTCAAACTATTCACGACGGCGCTCGCGCTGGCGACGCTGGGTCCGGAATACCGGATTCGTACGACCATCGAGACGCACGGAACGATTGATTCGAGCGGGAGCCTGCGCGGAGATCTGGTGCTGGTGGGGCGGGGCGATCCGAAGTCTCTCGAACCGCAAGTTTCCATTTGAGAAGGCGGTGGAACGCGAGGGGCCGCCGGAAAAAGCGCTGGCGGATCTGGCCAATCAAGTGGTGGCGCACGGCGTGAAGGAAATCGAGGGCGACGTTGTCGCCGACGATACCTACCTGGCCTACGAGCGTTTCCCCGAGGGCTGGGCGGTGGATGACATTCTGTGGAGTTCGGGAGCGCCGGTTTCCGCGATCGTCGTCAACGACAACACGTTCTCTCTGGTAGTCCACGCGGGTGCGCGAGAAGGCGACCCGGCGACGTTTGACGCGGAGCCGTGGGCGGGGTTCTACACGATCGAGAACAGCATCCAAACCGGCCCGCGCGGCTCGCAGGAGAAACTTCGCGTGTCGCGCGAACCGGGCTCGCGGACGATTCGGCTGACGGGCACGATCCCGGCGGAGGCCGCGCCGCGCGAACTCCTGTTGACCATCGAGGAGCCGGCCGAGTACGCCGCGGCTCTCCTCGCGAAACTCCTGGAGGCGCGCGGCGTGAAGATTTTCGGGCAAGCGCGCGCGACGCACGCGGAGCCGGCAGCGGAGCTTGTGGACCCGCCGGCTCAGGCGGCGAGCACAGCGACCGTGCTGGCCGAACACGTCTCGCCGCCGCTCGGCCAGGACGTGCGCCTGGTGAACAAGATGAGCCTGAATCTCCACGCGGAACTGCTGCTGCGCGTCGCGGCGAGAGAGAAGGGCGGGGCGCTGACGCTGGAGGACGCGCTCCAGTTCAGCAAGACGTTCTTTCAGAACGCGGGGATGCCGGATGACAGTGCGGTGATGAGTGACGGTTCGGGGCTTTCGCGGCGCGATCTGGTGACGCCGCGCGGGGTGGTCTGGCTGCTCGAGTGGGCGGCGAAGCAGCCGTGGGCCCAGGTGTTCCGTTCGAGTCTGCCCGTCGCGGGAGAGGACGGCACGCTGGCCGGGCGGATGAAGGCGACGCCGGCGGCGGAAGTCATTCAGGCGAAAACGGGAACGCTCGAGCACGTCACTTCGCTTTGCGGCTATGCCACGACGGCGCACGGGGCGCATTTGGTCTTTTCAATCTTCGGGAACAACGAGGCGATGCACGCGAACGAGGGCGAAGCGGTGCTGGATGCAATCGCAATCGCGATGGTGGAGGAGTTGAGGCCGGCGCCGAAGCCGTCCGGACACAGGTAGGAAGCGCGAACGTGGCTTCTATAGCGAAAAGCAAAGAGCAGGCAATCACGGTATTCGGAAGTTCGTGGCCGCGAGAGGGACACCCCGACTACGAGACGGCGCGAGAGTTAGGGCGGCGGCTGGCGGAGCGCGGATTTACCGTTTGCTCGGGAGGATACGGCGGAGTGATGGAAGGGGTCTCGCGCGGTGCGAAGGAATCGGGAGGGCGCGTCGTGGGAGTCACTGCAAAGACGTTTCACTCGCACACGAATCGCTGGGTGGACGAAGAGATTCGCGTGGATAGTTGGCACGACCGTCTGTTTGAACTCATCCGGCGCGGAGACGGTTACGTGGCGTGCAAGGGCGGAACGGGCACGTTGGCGGAGTTGGCGGTCGTCTGGGAGATGCAGAACAAGGGATTGATGCGCGGCGCGAAGCCGGTCGTCATGCTGGGCCACTTCTGGACTCCCGTGTTCTATTTGATGAAGACGGCGGAGCGGGAGCGCGGCTCGGATTGGGACGACGAAGATGCGCTGGCCGCGGCGGTGACTACTCCCGGAGAGGCGGCGGATTTTCTGGCTGCGCGGCTGCTTGGAATAGAAGGATCGAAAGGGAAGCCCGCTCGCCTCACCTGAGCTTGCCGTGTCCCGCTCCGCACAAGACGTTCTCGAATACGACCGCGTGCGCGATTTGGTGCAGCGTGAGACCACCTGTGCGCTCGGACGCCGCGCGGTGGACGCGTTGGAATTTTCCACGGACCGGGCGCGGCTCGTCGCCGAATTCGCCTTGATTGCCGAAAGCGCCGAGTACCTGCGTGCGGGAAACGACCTCGGGTTCGGCGCGCTGCCGGACCCGGAGGAGTGGCTCGGGAAACTCGAAGCGCCGGGCGTGGTGCTGGTCGCTGCGGAGTTGCTGGACGCCGCTTCGCTCGCGGATACGGCGGAGTGGTTGTCTCGGGATTTTCGCGCGACGGCGGCGAAATCTCCTTTGCTTGCGGCGCGTGCCGGATCGATCGCGGACTTGCGTCCGCTGCGGCGCGAGATTCGCCGCACCGTACTTCCGAGTGGAGAGATTTCCGACGACGCTTCGCCGGATTTGAAGCGCATCCGAAGCTCGCTGGGGCGGGCGCGCGCAGGCATTCAGAAGACGCTCGAGCGGATTCTGCGCGAGCGCGGACTCCCGCCGGGAGAAGACTACGTCACACTGCGGAACGATCGCTTCGTCATTCCCGTGCGCGCGGCCGAGCGGCGTGCGGTGCAGGGAGTGGTGCACGCGGCGAGCGCGACGGGCCAGACGCTTTTCGTCGAGCCACTGGAAACCGTCGAGCTGAACAACAAACTTGTTCAGCTTCGCGAGGACGAGCACGCGGAAATCGCGCGATTGCTCGAATCGCTGACAAAGATGCTGCAGGACGCGCGGGGTCCGCTGCGGGCGGCCGTCGCCGTCATCGCGGAACTCGATTCGATCTTTGCGCGCGGGCGATATGCGCGGCGGCTAGACTGCGCGCTGCCGGAATTCTCCGAAGAGATCTCGCTTTCGCTGCGTTCGGCGCGGCATCCCGTGCTGGACGACGCGTTGCGGCAGCAGGGCCGCGCAGCGGTGCCGTTTCACCTCGATCTCGGCGGCGGAGAGACGGTGCTCGTCATCAGCGGGCCGAACACGGGCGGGAAGACCGTCGCGCTGAAGACCGTGGGGCTGGCGGCGCTCTCGGCGCAATCGGGAATTCCAGTGGCGGCGGAATCGGCGCGCCTGCCGATTTTCCAGCGCGTGCTCGCCGATATCGGCGACGAGCAATCCATCGCGGCGGACCTTTCCACGTTTTCAGCGCACATGCTGAATTTGCGCGCGATGCTGGAAGCCGCGGGGCCGAGCTCGCTGGTGTTGGCGGACGAAATGGGGACGGGCACGGCGCCGGAAGAGGGAGCGGCGCTGGCGGTGGCGCTGCTGGACGCGTTTCGCGCGCGAGGCTGTCTGACGCTCGCGACTACGCACCACGACCGGCTGAAGTCCTACGCGGCCGCGACACCGGGCGTGGTGAACGCATCGGTGGAATTCGATGCCGTCGCGTTGCGGCCGACCTACCGGCTGCGCGTCGGCGTGCCCGGAGGATCGAGCGGAATCGATATCGCGAGCCGGCTGGGATTGCCGGCGGAGATCCTGGATCACGCGAGGTCGCTGCTGACGCCGGAGTCGCGCGAGGCCGCGGACCTGATCGCGTACCTGCACCGGACGCGCGACCGTCTCGAGTTGGCGCAGCGCGAAGCGGCGAGTCAAGCGCGGGAACTCGAAACGGAACGCACGCTGCTGCGAACGGAGTGGGTGGAGCGCCAGAAGAAACGCATCGCGGAACTCGAGCATAAATTCGCGGAGGCGCTAAAGGTTCACGAGCAGGAAATTGCGCGCGCCATCGAAGCGGTGAAAGAGCGTGAGTTGCGCGCGCAGATGGAAAAGCAGGCGCGGCGGAAGTTGTCGGACGCCCGAGCCGAGGCGCGCGATGCCGCGGATGCCGCTGTGGTGCAGCATCTCTCGGATGCGCAGACCGATCTCGGGACCGGCGCGGCGCCGGCGAGCATTCCGGTGCGGATGGAATTGCTGACGCCGGGAGTGCGCGTGCGCGTCCGGGGGCTGCCATCGGCGGTGGTGCTGCGGCGCCGCGACGAATCGAGCGCGGAAGTGGAGGCGGGACCGCTGCGGATGAAGGTCGCGCTGGACGACATCACGGCGATTGTCATCGAAGCCGCGCCGGCGCAGAAGCCCGCGCGTCCGGCAGTGACGCTGCAGAAACCCGGGGCCGAGGATTTAACGGCCGACGAAATCAACGTCATAGGCTGCACCGTGGAAGAGGCCACTCGCCGGGTGGACAAATTCATTGACCA
This sequence comes from Terriglobia bacterium, assembly GCA_963819015.1. Taxonomy (GTDB): domain Bacteria; phylum Acidobacteriota; class Terriglobia; order Acidiferrales; family UBA7541; genus DASPOJ01. Next base: position 353,806 of record CAWFUN010000001.1, on the reverse strand, counting down.
GGCAGCCGTGGCAGGCAAGCCGCGCGTGCGCATCATTCACGGCCACGGGACCGGTGCGTTGCGGCGCGGCCTGGCGGAGTTCCTAACGGGCCATCCGCTCGTGGAACGAATTGCGGCGGAAGCGGAGGAACGCGGAGGAACCGCAATCACGGTGGTCGAGTTGAAAGACTGAGACGCAGCGCCCGAAGCCGGCAAGCGTATAAGATATGGTCTCGATCGGGATGAGGCTTTCTTGATGGCTGAAGCGGGATCATTCGCGGACAAGATCAAACAGCAGGCGGACATCGTCCGCGTGGTGGGGGAATACGTCCGTCTGAAGAAGTCCGGCCAGAATTTCACCGGGCTGTGCCCGTTTCATTCCGAGAAGACGCCGTCGTTCGCGGTGCATCCCGTCAAGCAGATTTATCACTGCTTCGGGTGCGGAGTCGGCGGGGACGTTTCAAGTTTGTGATGGAGATGGAGAAGTGCGGTTTTCCCGAAGCCATTCGCCTCGTGGCGGAGAAGTGCGGCATCGCGGTGCCGCCTCCGCGGGAACGTTCGCCGGAAGAGCGCCGCGAGAACCAGCAGCGGACGACGCTGGTGAAGATGCACAGCGAGGCGGCGGCATTTTTCGCGCGGCAACTGGAAACGACGGCCGAAGGAAAGGCCGCGCGCGCGTATCTGGAAGATCGGGGTCTCGATCAGGAGGCGATCGCGCGGTTTGGGCTCGGCTATGCGCCTTCCGGCGGCGACGTATTGCTGCGCGCATTTCGCGCGAAGTATGCGGAGAAGCTGCTCGGCGTCTCGGGCCTTTTCAGCACGGACGCTTCCGGGCGGCTGTACGACCGGTTTCGGCGGCGAATCATGTTTCCGATCGCGAACGAATCGGGGAAGGTTGTGGCATTCGGAGGGCGGTCGCTCGGGGATGACATGCCGAAGTATCTCAATTCCTCCGAGACGCCGATCTATAGCAAGGGCTACGTACTCTACAATTTGCATCGGGCGAAGGAGGCTCTACGTGAAATAAGAGACCACAAGGAGCGCTACATCGTTCTCGTGGAGGGCTATGTCGATTGTATTCGAGTTGATGCGGCGAAGATCCCATATGTGGTCGCATCGTGCGGCACGAGCCTGACCGAAGCCCATGTTCAACTGCTCCGCCGATTCGCGTCAAACGTAGTCGTCTGGTATGACATGGATTCCGCGGGTAGGGCGGCCACAGACCGATCTTTAGAGTTGCTCTTGAGCCAGGAGATGAAGGTAGAAGTATACTGGTACAAATCAACCTCAGTTTCCGACCCGGACACTTACATCAGGAACGTAGGCTCGGATTCTGCGCGAGAGCCAATTGTCGCTGCAATTGAGAACTTTGTTTGGGATCGCCGCATGGAATCTCTGCGGTCGGACTTTGATCGCGTGATGAAGATTGTCGACAATGACGAACGTTCGCGGGCGGAGGACGCGCGGCAGAAAAAGGTTGAGGAGACCAAGAGCCAAAGGCCAAGGTCCCATTCTGGGCGTGTGTTCCGCTTGCAATCTCTTGGCGAATTCCTCATGGACCGAGCGAAGGAAATGTTTGATCTTTCCTCGCCGGAGGGCAAACTTCAGGCGATGAATTTCCTCATGCCGTACATACAGCGCATTCCGAACCGGTTGTTGCGCTCCGAGTGGGCGACCAAGATCGCCGAACAATTGCGGATCGAGGAGCCGGTGCTGCGCGAGTCGCTCAAGCGCGCTGCAGCGGAGCGCCGGAGCAATGTGCAGACCAACCCGGAACTCGTTGCGCGCGCCGGCAAGCCCGCCGAGCGCCGGCTGATCCAGCTTCTGATCGAGGCAGACGATTTCCGGCAGCGGCTGGCGGAAGAGATTCGCGCAACCGATCTGCACCGGGGCCTCGAAACCGAACAGATTCTGGCGGCGCTGGTGGAAAGCATCCTCAGCGGCGGCCTGCCGGATCCGGCTGACCTGGCCGCGAATCTGGACGAACGCCACCAGCGGCTGCTGTTCGAGATTGCGTTTGAATCGGGGGGGGCGGCAAGTTGGGAGGAGGCAGAAAGTTGTCTGGGCGCGCTGCGACGCGGCCGAGTGGATGCGGAATTGGCGGCGTTACAGAAGGAGATTGAAGTCCAGGCCGCGTCCAAATCGCCGGAGAGTTCCGAGGCTCTGAGGAGCCTGCTACAGAGGAAGCAAGAGTTGACGAAGCTGTCGCAGGGAATGTAACTTATCAGGGTTTTGGGCGAAACGGCGGCGTTGGACGTGCATCTAATGAATATGTCTGGCGCGGACCCCGAGGGGCGCTCGGGGAGGGGCGAACCGGGATCGGGCCCAAGCTACGGGACGGACAAATTCCTCACAAGTGGGCGTAACAAAATTCAGTTTTCTCTCAGGCGAATTGAGCTGTCTGCCGGTGTCTCCGTGGCCGGCGCCGCTTCGCGCCGGTGCGCATTGCGCAAAGTGATCGGGGGAGGTCCCCTTGGCGTTGGCGATTGAAGAAAAATATGACCAGGTGCGCCAGCTCATCGCCATGGGCAAGGAGCGCGGTTACCTGCTCTACGACGAAGTAAACGACATCCTGCCGCCGGAAGTGCATTCGTCCGAAGAGATCGACGATTTGCTCTCCACGTTTGAGCGCTACGGAATCGATATCTACGAAGATGCCGCGGCCGCGAAAGCCGCGCGCGCCAGTGTGGACGCCACCGAAACCCCGGAAGCCGAGACAAAAGAGGAGCCCGCGGTCGAGGAAAGCGAACTGGATCTGACGCCGGGGATGCTGGAGAAGACGAACGACCCGGTGCGGATGTACCTGCGCGAGATGGGCACGGTACCGCTGCTCACGCGCGAGGGCGAAGTGGCCATCGCGAAGCGGATCGAGCGCGGGCAGAACCTCGTGCTGAAAACGATCACGCGCTCGCCGCTGGTCCTGAAGGAATTGCTGAACATCGGCGAGGATCTTCGCAAGGGGACGCGCTCGATCAAGGAGATCGTGCAGTTCGACGACGAGGAGCTGACCGAAGAGAAGATCGAAGCGAAGACGAAGAAGACGCTGAAAGTCCTGGAGAAGATTGCGCGGTGTTATCTGGAGTGCATGAAGCAGGCCGCCCGGCTCGAGCGGATGGCGAAGTCGAAGAAGCGTGCTTACGTGCGCGCGAAATATTCCGTGGCGCGGATCCGGATCGAGATGTCGAACCTGTCGCGCTCGATCGAGTTCAACCCGTTCGAGCGGAAGCGGCTGATCGATCGCATCCGGCACACGGTGGAGCGGCTGCAGTCGCTCGAACGCGAATCCGTCAAGCTGGAACGGCGGGCGGAGGCGGCGAAGGGAGAGGTCGCCGCGGACGCCCGGAAAGAACTGCGCTCGCGGCGCGTCGAGCTGCGCGAGATCGAGATCACCAGCGAAGTCGGCCTGATGGAGTTGAAGCGGACGCTTCAGGTGATCGTTCGCGGCGAAGTGGAAGCCGAGCAGGCGAAGAAAGAATTGATCGAAGCGAACCTCCGGCTGGTGGTCTCGATCGCGAAGAAGTACACGAATCGCGGGTTGCAGTTCCTCGACCTGATCCAGGAAGGCAACATCGGCTTGATGAAGGCCGTGGATAAATTCGAGTGGCGCCGCGGCTACAAATTCTCGACGTACGCGACGTGGTGGATCCGCCAGGCCATCACCCGCGCGATCGCCGACCAGGCCCGCACCATCCGCATTCCCGTGCACATGATCGAGACGATCAACAAGCTGATTCGCACCAGCCGGCAGCTCGTGCAGGAGCTCGGCCGTGAGCCGGCCTCGGAAGAAATCGCCAAGCGGATGGACATTCCCGTCGCGAAAGTGCGCAAGATCCTGAAGATCGCGCAGGAGCCGATCTCGCTCGAGACCCCCATCGGTGAAGAGGAAGACTCGCATCTGGGCGATTTCATCGAGGACAAGGCGGTGGTTTCGCCGTCCGACGCGGTGATCAACCTCAACCTCAAGGAGCAAACTGCTTCGGTGCTGAAGACGTTGACGCCGCGCGAAGAGAAAGTGATCAAGATGCGGTTCGGACTGGACGACGGCTCCGAGCACACGCTCGAGGAAGTGGGCCAGTCGTTCGCTGTGACGCGCGAGCGCATCCGGCAAATCGAAGCAAAGGCGCTGCGCAAACTGCGCCACCCATCGCGCTCGCGCAAGCTACGAGCGTTCCTCGAAGGCTCTTCGCGCGACTACCTCTGAAACATGCACGCCCGCCGGTTTCCCGGCCGGACCGTTCAAACGATTCACTTCATCGCAGAGGGCAAACTGACCGAGGTGGCGTAGCGATAGATGAGCTCGGCGCCGCGGTCGGAGCCGATCACCGTCAACAGCACGAGAAGAATCAGCCCTGCGAGAAACCATTTCCGCTGGCTGCTCGAAAGGCGCGGCCTGAAATAAGCAACCAGAGAAAGCCAGGCTGCGGCCGTCAGCGCGAGCAGCATCAGGGTTTCGTGCAGTTCGAGGACGTCGTGCGCATCACCGGACGGCGGCACGGATTTCTGGGCGATCCAGCCCGTAACGGCAGCGGCCAGGCCAATCAAAGTTCCGAGATAGAGCAAGCGGGCGGCGTTTCGATGCCACTCCTCGCTCGAGCGCACAACCGAGACAATTTCAAACAGCAGCGCGGCGATCCACAGCGCGATCGGGAAATGCACGAACAACGGGTGAACGTTTTGCATCGCGTGCATGCCTGGGAATGCGGTTGGCATCTGGGGATCTCGCCTCAGGGCGCGTGCGATTGCAGCGGCAGGGCGTGGCCCGGGGAAGCGAGGGAGCGCGCGCGCAGCGCCGCGGCCACCGCCAACGCGTAGAGCAGCCCGAGCAAAAAGAACGCCAGAGTGAGGCTCGCGTGCTCCGCGAACCAGCCGAGCGTAAAACTCATCACCACTTGCAGAATCGTGGCGATCACGGAAAAAGCGGAAAGCGTGCGGCCCATCAAGCGGCGCGGCACGGCGGTCATGAGCGCGGATTGCGTGAGGACTCCGCCCAGCGCCCTACACGCCCCGAACAGCGCGTTCATGGCGACGGCCACCCAGAGCCAGCGTGCGTAGGGAAACAAAGTGTGTCCGACGGAGAGAATTGCGAGCGCCGCCACCAGCACACCCAGCGGGTGGCGTCGCGAGATTCCGAACGCGGCCAACCCGCCGACGACCGCGCCCACCGCCCATCCGGATTCGATGAAGCCGTAGCCGCGTGGTCCGGTGAAAAGCACATCCTTCGCGAGCGCGACGACCAGCACGTTGGCGCTGAGCACGCCCGCCATCATGCACGCGAACGTGAGTCCCAGCGCAAACACGAGCGGCTGCTCGCGCAAGTAGTGCAAACCCTCGACGAGGTCCGCGGAAAAACTCAGCCGCAGGGATATTCCCGCCGGGCCGGGGAGAGTTTCCCGCCCAGAGGCTTCGAGGGGAGACTCGGCCGGCGGAGATTGCAGGGCCAGGGCCGAGACGGAGGCCGGCTCGGAGACAATACTTCGCTGGGGAGGGTGCCAGCCGTGCCGGACCGCGAGCAGACAGAAGCCGGCGATGCAATACGTTGCGCCGTCAATGGCGAGGATGCCGCCGAGGCCCGCGTGTTCGTAGATGAATCCGACCACGGCGCCGGCAGCCATCATCCCTCCCTGGACGGCGACGAGGACGGCGGCATTGGCGCTGACGATCTGCGCGGCGGGAATCAACTCCTGCACGAGGGAGTTCGCCGTGGACCAGTACACCGCGAAGCCCGCACCGAGCAGCAAAATCATCAAGTAGATTTCGGGGAGTGCGAGCCGGTGAGTTACAGCCAGCGCGGCGGTGCCCAGCACGATCGCGGCGCGGGTGAAGTCGAACGCGATGGCGAGGTAGCGCCGGTCCACGCGATCGATCAGCACGCCGCCGAACGGAGGCACGAACAGGCCCGGCAGCGTCACCAGAATCACGATCCAACTCACGCTTACCGTGGAATGCGTGACGCCCAGGATGTACCACGTCACCGCGGCGTAGTTCATGCCCGTGCCGAACAGCGAGACGAACATGCCCAGAAAAAACCAGCGGAAGCCGGGAAACCGGGCGAGCTGCTTCCAATCCACACCGTGCTGAGAATTCGTCATCATGGACGCTGTATCACATCAGTGTGCCAAAGTCGGCCCGCCTCGATAAGGAAAAACTTCTGCGCGCGGCTAGCCTAGCAAGGGGTCACCCGCTTCGTTACTGCTGGCCGGGGAGGACGACCTCGTAGGCGGAGCAGCACGCGGCGACTTGCTTTCTTGGGTTTTCCGGATTGTAGAAGACCGGGACGGTCATGCCCTCGAAGAAGGCGCGGGTGGGGTCGTTGCCGCGGCAATTGAAGACTCTCCCCGAGTCGTCTGTGAACGTGTAAGAGATACCGTTGGAGTTGCGCATGGTCCATTGGCCCGTGATGCGAGCGAGCGCGAACTGCCCGTTGATCATGAGTTTTTTCTGTTTGAGGGTGCTGCGGAAGATCAGAATCGGCAGCAGCAGCGAAAACGCCACCAAGGCCAACATGGTCACCGTAAAGCCCGGAGTCGCCGGGGTTGCGCTGTCGCCTTTCCCAACCGTGCGCAGGAGCACAAGAATAAAGATCGCCAGCCCACCGAACATAAAGAACACGACGGCGAAGCCGATCTTGCCGCGCTTCCTCATGCGCACCTCGCGCGGCGGCGGAAAGCCGGACAGAACGTGCGCTTCCCTCTCCGCGATTTCGGATTGCATCACGGCGGCGGATTGCTCGGCTTCGGCTGCGGCGACATTGGGCGGAGGTACGGCGACTCCCGCGCGGATCGCTTCCAATCTCCGGAGGTCCGATCTCAGCTTTCGCCATCCGTACGCGAAAAAAGCGAAAAGAATTACCGGCGGCGCGATTTTTACGATGATGTTGTCTTCGCCGTAGCTGAATAGAACGCTGATCGCGAGCCACAACAGGCCGATCCAACGCAGACGACGATACATCTTGCGCGTCGCGGCTTCGGCGATATCGAGGTTCCAGTGGCAGATGGGGCAGTAGGCTTTTCCTCCGGCTATCGCGGCCGGAGAGTGGCATTGCGGGCAGGCAATCGTCGGCATGGCGAAACTATAAACGCTTTCGCATCATCGGGCGAGCTTCCAGTCTATGATGGGGGCGTGCCGCCCCTCCTAGAGTTGCGCGATTTGACGGTTGCGCTGCCGACGCCATCGGGATGGCTGTGTCCGGTGAACGGCGTGAATCTCACGCTCGCGCCCGGCGACGCGCTGGGTGTCGTCGGCGAATCGGGCAGCGGCAAGACGATGCTGGCTCTGAGTTTGATGGGATTGCTCCCGAAGGCGCGCGGATGGCCGGGGAGGCGTGGTTTGCGCCGGGAGACGCCGCGGCGGATTCGCGGCGCAATCTGGTTTCGCTCGGCGAGCGCGAACGCTCGGCGTTGCGCGGCGGCGGCATGGCGATGATCTTTCAGGAGCCGATGACTTCGTTGAATCCCGTCATGCGAGTGGGCACGCAAGTGGCGGAGGCGATCCGGGCGCACGGTCGTTCGCTCACCGGAGGTTCGCTCTCGCGGAGCGAGGCCGAGAGCCGCGTGGTGGAAGCGCTGGCCCGCGCGCGTGTGCCGGAGCCGGAGTTGCGCGCGAGACAATTTCCGCACCAACTTTCCGGAGGGCTGAGACAGCGCGCGATGATTGCGATGGCGCTGGCCGGTGCGCCGCGCCTGCTGATCGCGGACGAGCCGACGACGGCGCTCGATGTGACCGTGCAGAAGCAGATTCTCGAGCTGCTCTCCGAATTGCGCCGCGAGCTGGGCTTGGCGCTGCTGTTTATCACGCACGACCTCGCCGTAGTGGCGCAGGTGGCGGAGCGGATCGCCGTGCTCTATGCGGGGCGCGTCGTGGAGGCCGGGCTGGCGAGCGAAGTATTGTTGCGGCCGCGCCACCCGTACACGGAAGGCTTGCTGCGCGCCTCGCCGAGTTTGGCGCGGCGCACGCTTGAACCAATCCCGGGCGCGGTGCCGGCGTTGGGCGCGTTGCCGCCGGGCTGCGCGTTTGAGCCAAGATGCGCGTATCGCCGCGAGGCTTGCACCGCAGCGGTGCCCGAGATGCGTTCGGCAGGCGCGGGGCACGAGGCCCGCTGCATCCTCGTGGATGAGGCGAGGGGATGACGAAGAGCGATAGGGAGCATCTCGACCGGATTCGGGATCGCTTCACGCGAACGGCGGAGGTCTTTTCTTCATTCGTGATGTCGCGCCGGTCGGGAGAGGGAGAACGGCTGGCGCGCATGCTGGCCTCCGGTTGGGTTGCCGCGTCGGAGGCGAGGGTGCTTGACGTCGCCTGCGGGCCGGGCACATTCACGCTGCCGGTTGCGGGGCGCGTGCGACAGGCGCTGGGACTGGATTTCACGGGCGCGATGCTTGAGCGGGCGCAAGCGGAGGCGGCGCACGCGGGACGCAACAATGCGCACTTCCTTCGCGGCAACGTCTATGCGCTGCCTTTTTCGAGCGGCGTTCTCGATGCGGTCCTATGCGGATATTGCTTCCATCATTTTCAAGAGCCGGACCGCGCCCTCGCGGAGATGGCAAGGACGACGCGTCCCGGGGGGCGCGTGGGCCTCGTGGACTTGATCGTGCAGCGCGGCGGGAACGCGGATCGCCTCGACGCGATCGAGCGGTTGCGTGATCCATCGCATGCGTCCACGCTGAGCGCGATTCAATTGCGGACGATGTTCGCCGCGGCGGGCCTGCGGGTGGTCGCGGAAGAAGATTGCGAAAGCGTACGTTCCTTCGAGGAGTGGATGCGCGTAGCGGGCTTCGCCGAAGGCAGCGAAACTTTCCGCGCCGTGGAAACCGAGATGGAGAAGACCATCCCCGGCGATACAGCGGGATTTCATCCGCGGCGCGCCGAATCAGGAGCGCTCGAATTCACGCAAACGACGATTTTCCTCGTCGCGGAGAAAGCACGATGAACGGTGCATCGTTGTGAAGGGCGATTTCAAATCGGACGCGCGGCTCCCGGACGCGCCCTTGCTGGAAGCTACCGGTCTGCGAAAGAGCTTCGTCGCGACCACAGGAGCGTTCGGTGGAGGCGCGCGCCGCATCAACGCCGTGGACGGCGTCAGCCTGAAACTGATGCCCGGCGAGACACTTGCGGTCGTCGGCGAATCGGGTAGCGGGAAGACGACGCTCGCGCGGCTCTTGCTGCGTCTCGAGCAGCCGGATGCGGGCAGCGTGCGGTGCTTCGGCGAGGATCTACTGGCCGCGCGAGGGGCGCGGCTCCGGACGCTGCGCCGGGAGATGCAGATGATCTTTCAGGATCCGTACGCGTCGCTCGACCCGCGAATGGACGTGGAAGCGATTGTGAGCGAGCCGCTTGCCATTCACGAACCGCGTTTGTCGCGCAGCGCAAGGCGCGAGCGGGTGGTGCGGACGCTGGAGACGGTGGGATTGGGCGCGAGACTCGTTGTCGCGCTATCCGCACGAATTTTCAGGAGGGCAGCGGCAGCGGATCGGCATCGCACGGGCGCTCGTGCTGCGTCCGAAATTAATTGTGGCGGACGAACCGGTTTCGGCGCTCGATGTTTCCGTCGGCGCACAGATTCTGTCGCTGCTGCAAGAGTTGCAGGCTGAATTCGCGCTGACGTATCTCATCGTGTCGCACAGCTTGCCGGTGGTGGCGCAACTGGCGACGCGCATCGCGGTGATGAAATCGGGGCGAGTGGTCGAAACCGGCGAGGTCCGGCAGGTGCTCGATCGCCCGGCACACCCTTATACGCAGGCGTTGATCTCGGCCATGCCGGTGCTCCCCGCCTGAGCCGCCAGCAGCGCCTCTCGGTGCGAACCTGTCTACATCAACGATATCTTTTGGCTGTTCGTGCGTATTGAGACTAGAATCGCGGGCGGCTCATCGCGAAATGGAGGGATCCATCCATGTCCAGCACTCCCAGCACACCCACACCGGAAGCTCCCGCGAAGATGAATTCGATCGCGCGGGTCTTCGGCGCGCTCTTCAATCCCAAGTCCACGTTCGACTCCATTGTCCGACGGCCCACTTGGCTTCTGCCAATCATTCTTGGGTGCATCATTTTCATAGGCATAGTTGCGGCGTTTACCCACCGGGGCGGGTGGGAGAGTTTCATGGAAAAGCAGGACGCAAGCAACTCGCGCATTCAGAACATGACTCCCGAGGCCCGGGAGCAGTTGATTGAGACTCAGGCAAAGTACGCGCCGATTTTCGGATACGTGGAAGGTGTAATCATTCCTTTCGTCAGCGCCTTGGCCGTTGCCGGGGTGCTTCTGGGTGCGTTTACGATCACAGGGACGACGAAGACCGATTTCAAGACTTCGCTGGGAATCGTCGCCTACGCGGGCCTGCCATGGACAATCCAGGGACTGCTTGGCATCTTGATCGTGTTCTTGAAAGATCCCTCGACTGTGGATTTGCAAAACCTTGTGGCTTCCAATCCGGCCGCAATGCTTTCGAGCGACGCGCCGAAGTGGCTCGCCGCGCTTCTGGTTTCCATCGACATTTTCGCGATCTGGAATATGGTTCTGCTTGGAATTGGATTCAGCGCGACGAATCCGAAAAAGCTTTCGTTCGGCAAAGCGTTCGGGACCGTCCTTGCCGTTTGGAGCTTCTACGTGATCTTGAAGGTGGCCGTGGTCGCTGCGGTCAGCATGATTAGCTAGCTGGGCGGGCGCAATTCGATGACGACGATCTCCGGACCAACGCCGGAAGCGCAGGCTTCTGTGTCGCACTTTGGCAGGATCCTTGGGGCGTTTTTCCGTCCAACAAGAACATTTGAGGAAATCGCCAAGCGGCCTACCTGGCTGCTGCCGCTGGCACTCCTGATATTGCTCGGCACGGGAGTGGGAATCGAGTTGGCGCAGCGAGTTAACTGGGAGCAAGTCATCAGCCAAAGAATGGACGCCTCGCCCCAAGCACAACAACTATCCCCGGCGCAGCGCGAGCGGCAAATTGAGCTTGGCGAGAAATTCTCAAAGATTGTTTGTTATATGGCTGGGCTTGTGGGCAGTCCGATCATGCTGCTGGTTTTTGCCGCAGTGTATCTGGGCGCGTTTAATCTGATGGCGAATGCGGGATTGCGCTACAGCCAATCCGTGGGGATCGTGGCGCACGCGATGTTGCCGTCGCTTAGTCAGCAGCGCGCTTACGATTGTCGTGTTAGCGTTGAAAGATCCTAGCTCCATCGATCCAAACCATTTGCTTGCGAGTGACTTGTACGCGGTGCTGCCCGGCGGCGCGCCGCAGTGGCTTCAGTCGCTCGGAAGTTCGATCGAACTTTTCTTTATTTGGATGCTTGCGCTGGTTTCGATCGGGTTCGCCGCGGCGAATCCCCGCAAAGTGACGCTCGGAAAAGCATTCGGCATCGTGTTCGGACTTTGGGGAGCATGGGTGCTGTGCAAAGTGATCTGGGCTGTGTTGTAGATGCGGACGCCCTCACAACTATTCTCTCTCTGTTAAACTCGCTCGCATGGAGTTTCGCTTCGAGGTCCTCAAGACCGATCCGAGCGGCGCGCGTCTGGGCCGTTTGACGACGCCGCACGGTGTGATCGATACGCCGGCCTTCATGCCCGTGGGCACGGCGGCCACGGTCAAGGGGCTGACGCAGCAAACGCTCGAGGACTTGGGCGTCCAAATTCTGCTATCGAATACGTACCATCTCTACTTGCGCCCCGGACACGATTTGATCGGGCGGATGGGAGGGCTGCATCGCTTCATGTCCTGGACGCGAGCCATCCTGACGGACTCGGGCGGCTTTCAGGTCTTCAGCCTGGCGGATACGCGAAAGATCAGCGATGAAGGCGTATTGTTCCGCTCTCATGTGGATGGCTCCGAGCACTTGCTGACCCCGGAGAAGTCGATTGAAATACAGCAGGCGCTCGGCTCCGACATTGCGATGGCGCTCGACGAGTGCATCGAGTATCCCGCCGAGCGTGAGCGCACGCGCGCCGCGGCGGCGCGGACGGCGGCCTGGGCGAGGCGCTGCCAAGACTTTGCGCGCGAACACGCAAGCAGCGGCACGAATCCGGGCCAGGTGTTGTTTGGGATCGTGCAAGGCGGGGGCTTCACTGATTTGCGGCGGGAGTGCGCCCGGCAATTAGTCGAGTTTGATTTTCCCGGCTACGCGGTGGGCGGGCTCGCGGTGGGTGAGCCTCATCAGCTGACCTGCGAGTTGGCGTCCGCGGCGGCCGCCCAGCTGCCGGCGGAGCGCCCGCGCTATCTGATGGGCGTGGGCCTGCCGGAACAGATTGCGGACTACGTTCGCTGTGGGATCGACATGATGGATTGCGTTCTACCGACACGCAACGCGCGGAACGGTTGCCTGTTCACCAGCCAGGGCCGGGTGAACATCAAGAGCGCCCGCTACGCGGAGGATCAGCGGCCGGTCGATGAGGAGTGTTCGTGCGCGGTTTGCAAGCGATATACGCGCGCCTACTTGCGCCATCTTTTTCTTGCGAACGAAATTCTCGGCGCGGTCCTGAACACCCACCACAATCTCCACTTTTACCTTGACATCATGGGCAAAATTCGCAAGGCTATTGCGTTTGGGGAGCTGGCAGGCTTCTCCTCAGAGCTTCAGGCGCGTCTCGAAGCGGGTCAATCCTGAAACTCTTGGAACGGAACCGATCGGGCGAGTGGCCCTTCGGCGGATATCCATCCTGACCCAGGTCGCAGTTGCGGAAGTCCCGCGCGTGGGCGGGACGATGGTCCAGCGATTCTCCGCGCGGAACTATCACGTTCGCCCCAACGTGCATCTCCGGTGCTTTGATCGGGAAACGCAGGGCGGGCGCTGAGCGAGGGTAGGTCGAATTCCAATGGCAACGATACTTCTTCCCGGGTACGAATGGCTGTGGGCGCAGGGCCAGTCCTCCAATGGCTTGCTCACCTTTGCACCATTAGTGGTCATCATGGTTATCTTCTACGTGCTGCTCATCCTGCCCGCGCAGCGCCGCCAGAAGAAGACCCAGCAAATGCTCAACGCGCTAAAGAGCGGCGACAAGGTCCTGACGAACGGCGGAATTTACGGAACGATCGTCGGCATCGACAACGACGCCGTGCAGCTTCGAATCGCCGATCAAGTGAAGATCAAGGTCGCGCGGTCAGCCATTGCGGGACTTCAGCCGGAGGAAGGCAAGAAGGAGGAGTAGAACGGTTGGTGCCGCCCTGTTTGCGGCGCTCTCTTTCATCCAGCCATGGTCGCGAATCTCAGGTGGAAAATAGTTTCGATTCTGGTTGTGGTCCTGATCTCCGTGTACGGGATCATCGGATTCCCGACTTCCTTGGCCGGGGTGAAGCAGAATTTCGTTGACCGCATCAAACTTGGACTCGACCTGCAAGGCGGGACCCACCTGATTCTTCAGGTGCAAACGCAAGAGGCCGTCAGTCTGGAAAACGATCAAGTTCTGGATCATCTCCGCACCGACCTCCGCGACAAGGGAATGCGCTACGACGAAATCCGCAAACTCAACGATACGCAGATTCTGGTGCACAATCTGGCGACGGATCAAGCCAGCGCCTTCCGCGACCTTGTCAGCGAAAACTTCCCGGAATGGGACATCGCTCCCGCGCCCAACGAGACCTCCGGCTACGTTTTGACGATGAAGCCCAGTGCGGTCGCGTTAATCGACCAGCAGACGATGGATCAATCCGTGGAGACCATCAACCGCAGGATCGACGCCCTCGGGCTGACCGAGCCGACGGTCGCTCCCTACGGCCGCGGAGATAACGAGATTATTGTCGAGTTGCCCGGCGAGAGCGACCCGAACCACGCGAAGGATGTGATCCAAGCCGGCGGGCAGCTCGAGTTGACGAAGGTGGAGGGCGATCAAGCGTATCCCTCCGAAACCGAAGCTCTGGCAGCCCTTGGCGGAGTTCTCCCGGCGGGAAGCGAGCTTGTCCCCGGCGATTCGGGCACGTCCTCGAACCCCGCTCAACCGAGCGGCGAGTCTTGGTATGTGGTGGACCGCACGCCGATTGTGACGGGACGCGACCTGCGTCACGCCAGCGCCGCGCCGAACACGGAAAATCCCGGCACCTTCGAGGTCTTATTCACGCTTTCGACGGATGCGGCGCGGCGGTTCGGCCCGTTCACCGAACAAAACATCGGGCACCAGATGGCGACGATTCTCGACCACAAAGTGATCATCGCGGCCAGGATTGAGAATCGCATTGAAGATTCCGGGCGCATTACGGGCCAGTTCGGCGAGCAGCGAGCCAACGATCTCGCGCTCGAACTGAATGCCGGCGCGCTGCCCGCCTCGATCAAATATCTCGAAGAGAGAACGGTAGGCCCTTCGCTGGGCGCAGACTCGATCCGCCATGGGGTGCAGGCATCTCTGGTGAGCTTGGCCGTCGTACTCCTTTTCATGGTCATGTACTACCGGCTGGCGGGCGTGAATGCCGTCGTGGCGCTGCTGCTGAACCTGGTGATCTTGCTCGCGGCGCTCGGCTATTTTCAAGCGGTCCTTACGCTGCCGGGCATCGCTGGCGTCATCCTGACAATCGGCATGGGCGTGGATTCGAACGTCCTGATATTCGAGCGCATCCGGGAAGAGCTCCGGGCGGCCAAGGCTCCGGTTTCGGCGGTCGACCTGGGTTTCAAGCGCGCATTCCTGACCATCATTGATACGCACGTGACGACGGTGGTTTCGGCGTTGTTCTTGGGTGTTTTTGGCACAGGCCCGGTGCGCGGCTTCGCTGTGACCTTGATTGTCGGTCTCCTGGCGAACCTGTTCACGTCGGTCTATGTGTCGCGCGTGATTTTCGACTGGCACCTGGCGAAGATGCCTCGCCAGGCCGAGCTAAGCATTTAACTCTATGGGGATGCCCCGGGCCGGGAACAAGATTCCCCCGGCCGGTGTCTAAGTTCCAAGGCGGGCGAAGGTATGGAGTTCTTCAAACAGGCCAATATCGATTGGATGGGGAAGACGAAGTATTTTGTCGCCCTGTCCCTGAGTCTTCTCGTGATCGGCGGGATTTCCTGGGCGCGCAAAGGACTCTACTACGGTATTGATTTCAAGGGCGGGACGCTCGTTTCCGTCCGATTTGCAGGGCCGCCTCCGGTTGACAAAATTCGTCAAGGGCTGATCCAGCAGGGATTAGGTAACAGCGTCATCCAACAGATCAACGACATCGGCAACGCGAACACCAATGAGGTCGTGATCGGCTTGGAAGAGGCGGGCGAAGGGGAAGAGGCCCTCGACGCCGGGAAAACCACAATTTTGAACGCCCTTCATAGCACGCTTGGAGCAGGCGAGCCGGGGAAACAGGACTTCAATTCCGTCTCGGTCCAAGCCCTTACCGAACAGCTCGCCAGGAAGGATCCGCTGAACCTGGGCACGAACCCCGGCGACAAATACACGCAGCTGGCAAAGCAACTCACCGATTACCGGGACCGCGACCTGCGGGGCGTCGTCTCCGATCTTGGGCAGTTGCAGAGCGCCGGGGTGAGTCCTGCGGTGATCTCCGCTCTTCGCGACACCTACTTCGCGAGTAACTTTGCCGTTATTAACGTTGAAATCGTCGGTCCGAAAGTGGGCGCCCAGCTCCGGAGGCAGGCGATCGTCGTTACCCTCTATGCTTTGGGGGGCATGCTGATATATATTGCCCTTCGTTTTTCGGGCGGGGGGCTATTGCACCTGTCCACCAGCTCTGGAACCTTCTTCCTTTGGAGGTGGACCGACTTCGTGATTTTCGGCGCGGCCGCTGTCCTGGCCGTGTTTCACGATGTTTTGATCACCTTGGGGCTGTTTTCGCTGTTGCATTTTGAGATTTCGCTTACGGTCATCGCGGCGCTGCTGACCCTGGTGGGCTATTCGATGAACGACACGATTGTGATCTTCGACCGCATTCGGGAAAACCTGCGCTTGATGCGGCGCGAATCATTTGCTTCGATCGTGAATCGTTCCATCAACCAGACGCTTTCGCGGACCATTCTAACCAGCGGTCTGACTTTCGTGACCGTGCTCGTGTTGTTCTTGATGGGCGGTCAGGTGTTGCGCAGTTTCTCTTTTGCGCTGGTCGTAGGGATTATGGTAGGAACGTATTCCAGTTTTGGAATTGCCGCGCCCTTGGTTGTCGCTTGGAGCCACTGGAGGAGCCAGGGTGGGGCAGCTACCGGAACCGCAGCCGGTGACAAAGGCCGGAGAAGCTAGCGCTCCGCACAGAGCTTCGACGGCAGGAGGCCGCACGATGTTTGACAATCTGGTGGAATCAAGCGTGGTCAGCACGAAGACGAACAGGAGATGGTCTGTCGTTGTTTCGGCGATGTTCCAGTGTGTCCTTTTGACGATTTTCATTCTCATCCCCCTGATTTGGACGGAGGCCCTTCCCAAGGGGATGATGAACACGTGGATCATGGCTCCCGCACCCCCGCCACCTCCGGCTCCCCCCCGCCGCCGGCGCAGAAGATCGAGATCGTGAAACCGATGGTGCGGCTGATGCACAATGGCGAACTTGTTGCCCCCCGCGCCATCCCCAAAGAAGTTAAGATGATTAAAGAAGAGGAGATGCCGCCGGATGTCGGCGCAGTTGGCGTCGAGGGCGGCGTTCCGGGTGGCGTAGCTGGCGGTTCTACCGGCGGTGTGATTGGCGGCATACTGGGCGGAATGCCCACTGCGGCGCCGCCTCCCCCGCCGAAACAGACTCCGACGCGCTTGCGGGTAGGCGGCAATGTTCAGCCTCCGCGAGCGATCAGTGCGCCTCAGCCTGTGTATCCGACGCTTGCGCGGCAGGCGCGGATTCAAGGAGCGGTGGTTTTGCATGCGGTGATCACAAGAGACGGAAAGGTCGAAGAGTTGCGCGTGATTTCGGGCCATCCGCTCTTGATCCAGGCGGCCGAGGATGCAGTGCGGCAGTGGCGGTATCAGCCCACACTGTTGAACGGCGACCCGGTGGAAATTGAAATGACGATCACCGTTAATTTTGAAATGGGCCAGTAACCGCGGCACTGTCAGGCCGCACAGACTTGGATTTCGGCCGGGATGGCCTGCGGGTCGTTTGCGGCCTGGAAACTTGCGGACGAACGAAAAGGAGCAATCTCTATGCTTGCGAACGTAGCCGTGTGGGCACTAAATACGTGGGTCTTCCAGGCAGCCACAAGCTGGGACCTGCGGGCCATGTGGGGCACGATGAGCATCATCGCGAAGGTGGTGGTGGGAATCCTCTTCCTGCTCTCCGCGTGGTCGCTTGGCGTGATGATTGACCGTGTGTTGATGTACAGCGCGGCTCGGAAACAGTCGCGCGTCTTTGTGCAGCAAGTAGCCGGAGCGCTGCGCGAGGGCAAACTCGACGAAGCCATCTCCATCGCCGAGCGCAACAAGAAGAGCCACATCGCGAAGGTGGTGGCGACGGGTTTGTCTGAATTCCAGACCGCCTCGGCGCAGGTTTCGGATGCCGAGGTGATCGAGGCCGCCAAACGCGGGCTCGAACGCTCCGTGGCAATCGTCCACGCCGAGATGAAGCGGGGGCTTTCCGGCCTCGCGACGATCGGTTCGACGGCTCCCTTCGTGGGCCTGTTCGGGACGGTCATCGGCATCATCAACGCGTTTAAAGGCATCGAGTCGTCCCATGCTTCCGGTCTGTCGGCTGTCGCCGGCGGAATTTCCGAAGCCCTGATCACCACCGCCCTCGGGTTGCTGGTGGCCGTGCCCGCTGTCTGGGCCTTCAACTATTTCACGAACAAGGTAGAGGCCTTCGACGTCGAGATGGACAATTCCTCGATGGAATTGATCAACTATTTCATCACGCGGAGAGGCGGAAAGAAGTAAGCCATGCCCTACAAGCCTCAAGCGGCACCGGTGATGGCGGCGCCAAACGTCGTGCCAATGGCCGACGTGATGTTGGTGCTGCTCATCATCTTCATGGTGGTGACGCCCATGCTGCAGCACGGCCAATCGGTGAATATGGCGAGAGTGAACAACGCCGTCGACATGCCGGACGCCGATCGCGACGACGCTGTCCTTGTGGCTGTTTCGCAGGACGGGGTCGTTTATCTGGGCACCACCAAGACAACCGTCGATGACCTAACACAGCAGGTAAAGAACCTCATCGAGACTCGCGGCGACAAGACAGTATTCGTCCGAAGCGATGAGCGCGCGCATTACGGCGAGGTGGTCAAGGTCGTGGATGCCGTGCGCGCCGCGGGTTGCGACAAAGTGGGGTTGCTGACCGAGCGGACTCAATCGAATCAACAATCGGCGCCGCCGCCACCGCCGCCCGCGGATTAGCCCAATACTGCAACCGTATTTCGCCCTGTGTGCAGGGCAGGAGTGGAACGACCATGGGTATGGAAGTCGGTGGGAAAAAGGGCGGCCCGATGGCCTCAATGAACATCGTGCCGCTGATCGATATTCTGCTGGTGCTGTTGATCATTTTTATGGTCATTACGCCGCTGACGCCGCATGGGCTCGACGCCCTTGTGCCGCAGCCGCCTCCGCCGAACACGCAGCCCCAGTTGGACGTCCAGCAGAAAGTGATCGTCGTTCAGGTTCTGGAGAACGGCAAACTCAAGATCAACGATGAGGACACGACTTGGCAGACCATGGGCCCGCGCCTGAGCGATGTCTTCAAGACTCGTGCGGAGAAGATCGCGTTCATCAAGGGTGACGATAGCGTGCGCTTCGCCGATGTCGCGCGAGCGATGGATATCATGCGCGCCTCCGGAATCGACCAGATCGGTCTCATTACGGCCAAGATGGAAAGCGGCGGATAGCGCCCCCCGCGGCGGTTTTGAAGCAGGCGGGGCCAGTGGCCCCAGAGCGGCCCCACGCCGAATCGGGGTTGCACGTCAAAAGGAGTAGAAGCAAACCTTCGCAAGAATGGACTTGCCAGCTATGAATCCAGTCGCAAAGCGTGAGTGGTTTCGCAAGAACGTTCCCGTCGCCTGGCTGGCGCTGGTTGCCGTAGTTGCGGTTGCCGGTGCCGGGGGTTGCAACAAACTGAAAGCGCGCGACCAGCTCAACAAGGGCGTGGACGCGTACCGCAACCAGCAGTACGATGCCGCCGTCGAGCATTTCAAGTCGGCGAAAGACCTCGATCCGACCCTTCTCAGTGCCCGGCTGTATCTTGCAACCGCGTATGCGAGTCAGTACGTCCCGGGCGCGACGACCACAGACAATACTCGATTGGGCCAACAGGCGATCGCGGAATTCAAGGATGTCTTGTCCGTCGATCCGGGTAATATTTCCGCCATCGACGGCATCGGCTCGATGCTCTATAGCATGGCTGCCGGGCCGCCTTTCAACGCAGACATGTTCAAGGAGTCGGAGCAATATCACCTGCAGCACATTTCATTGAAGCCGGAAGATCCGGAGTCTTACTACTGGATCGGGGTGATTGACTGGACGCTCTCTTTCCGCACGAATGCCGAACTGCGCGCCAAGTACAATCAGGACAATCCCCACAAGCAGATCGGAGACGATCAGCCACTGCCGCCGGCCTTGCGGGCGCAATACGTCCAGCAGGATGGCGCGCTGGTGGAAGACGGCATTGAGAAGCTGCAGACGGCCATTAAACTCAAGCCCGATTACGACGACGCCATGGCTTATCTGAACTTGCTCCTCCGGCGAAAAGCGGACCAGGTGGATGACATGAACGAGCGCGCGGACCTGATCAAGCAGGCCAACGAACTCGTGGACAAGGTGAAGCAGATCAAGGAACAGAAGGCGGCGGCCGCGAATTCGGCGATTTCCGGTAGCTCTCTAACTAATTCGAATGTTTTTCTGCGGCGCTCTTCCCTCCGGTGGAGCGCCGCACTTTTTTTGCGCCCCGCTTCCCGCCTTCCGGAGCGGCGATCGTAGGAAGGCCCGGTCAAACTTCGGTCTTAGGCGCCGCGGCCGGAGAACTGTGCAACAGCCGCATCAATCCAACCGCCGCATGGGACAGCCGCGCGCCGCGCCGCGAAATGAGATACAAGTGGCGCGGCATCTTGAGCTGCCGGACGCGGACTTCCACGAGCCAGTCCCGTTCGATTTCCCACTGGGCGCACATTCGCGGCACGATCGCCACGCCCATGCCCATCTCGACGAACCGCTTGATGGCCTCGATGGTGGGCAATTCGACGTCGAGGTGCAGCGGAACGTAGTGACGCGCAAAGAGTTGAATCACGCGCGATCGAAAAGAGGAGTCCACGACGTGCGCCACAAAAGTTTCAGGGCCCAACTCCACCAGGTCCACTTCTTTGCGCTTGGCCAGACGGTGAGCCGGGGGAACCACAAGAGTCAGCTCGTCGCGAAGAATCTCTCTTGCCTCAAGCTTCGGATCCTGCGGCACGTAGGAGGCCGCTCCGAGATCCAGCCGGTAGTTTAGAATCTCGCGCGGAATGTCGCGCGAGAAAACCCTCTGCACGACGATTCGAACGCCGGGATGCAGCTGGTGGAATCTTGCCAGGGCCGGCAGCAGCGCATGGATCGAGCTCTCGTTGACGCCGAAGCTGAGCTGGCCGCTCTTGAGCCCTTTCAGCCCTTCCAGCCCCTTGCCGAGTTCGTCGCGCAGGTTGAGAAGCCGCTCGGCATAGTCCCGGAGCATCTCGCCGGCGTCGGTGAGCTTCACCTGACGCGCCCCGCGGACCAGGAGCGGCTGGCCTACGGACTCCTCAAGCTTGCGGACGGAAATGCTGACGGCCGGCTGCGTCCGGAAGAGCTTTTCGGCTGCGCGCGAAAAGCTTCGCTCCTGGGCAACGGCCAGAAAGACTTGTAATTGAGCGAGATCCATAGCTTCTCCCCTAGTGCGCCTGGGTCGGTTATAACAATTTATTATGCCAAGTACAATAAATATAAATTGGACACGAGGCGGCGTTCGCGGTCTAATAAGGCTTCGCGCACCCATTCGCCGGCCCATGGACCGCGTACACATCTTCGATACGACTCTCCGGGATGGAGAGCAATCCCCCGGCTTCTCTATGAACGTTTCTGAGAAGCTCCGCCTGGCCCGGCAACTGTCCGAGTTGGGCGTGGACGTCATTGAGGCCGGATTCCCCATTGCCTCGCGCGGCGACCTGGAAGCCGTCCGCGAGATTGCCAAAGAGATCACGGGAAGCCGCATAGCGGCGCTGTCTCGTGCGCGCCAGCAGGACGTAGATGCCGCGCTCGAGGCCCTCGTTCCCGCCCGGCATCCCCGCCTGCATATCTTCCTCGCGACCTCCGACCTGCATTTGAATCATAAGCTGCACCTTTCGCGCGCGGAGGCCCTGGAGGCCATCGGTACCATGGTGACTTTCGGGCGGCGCCACTGCGCCGAGGTCGAATTCTCCGCGGAGGACGCGAGCCGCAGCGACATCGATTTTCTCTGCCGGGCCGTGGAGACGGCGATTCAAGCCGGCGCTACAATCATCAACTTGCCCGACACCGTCGGCTACGCCGTTCCGGAAGAGTACGCCGAGATGTTTACGCGCGTGAGAGAGCATCTGGGAGATCCTGCAGGGATCACGTATAGCGCCCACTGCCATAACGATTTGGGTCTTGCGGTTGCCAATTCACTGGCGGCGGTGCGCGCCGGCGTGCGCCAGGTGGAGTGCACGATCAACGGCATCGGCGAGCGTGCTGGAAACGCCTCCCTGGAGGAGATTGTCGTCGCGCTCGCGGTGCGGCACGCCTCTTTCGGCGTCTCGACGGGCATCCACTTGGAAAAGATTTTCGCCACCAGCCGCTTGCTCAGTGAAGTGACCGGCGTGCACGTGCCGCCCAACAAGGCCGTTGTGGGGTCAAACGCGTTCGCCCACGAAGCCGGCATTCACCAGGACGGCATACTCAAGAATCCTTTGACCTATGAGATTCTGCCGCCGGAAGCGGTCGGCGTCCCCGCGCGGCAATTGGTGGTCGGAAAGCATTCGGGACGCAATGCGCTCCGCGCGAGCTTGAAGGAACTTGGCTACGAGCCTACGGTGGAAGAGCTGGCGGAGTGCTATCGCCAGGTCACTGCGTTAGCCGACGAAGCCAAGCACGTCCGGCAGCGCGACCTTCTCGCGATCGCGCATCAGGTGATTCGACGGAAATCGTTCGTTCCGCTTTCCAGCGACGCTCCCGCCGCGTCTTGATCGGGCGGACCTGCCTTCAGCGAGAAATGAATCCAGAATGACTGCTGAATCCACAGCCTTAAAACGGATCGCTCTGCTCCCGGGCGACGGGATCGGCCCGGAGGTGACGCGCGTCGCCGTGCGCGTCCTTGAGGCATGCGCGAATGCCGGCGGTCACCGCTTCGAGTTCCAGGAACTTCCTTTTGGCGGCGCTGGGATTGACGTTGCCGGCGAGCCTCTGCCGCGTGCGACCCTGGAGGCGTGCTCTCGCGCCGATGCCGTTCTGCTCGGGGCGGTAGGAGGTCCGCGCTGGGACGCCAGGCCGCCCGGCCGGCGTCCGGAATCCGGGCTGCTCGCGCTGCGCAAAGAGCTGGGGCTTTACATCAACTTGCGTCCCATTCGCTTGCGTGCTCCGCTTGCGGGCATCTCCCCGCTGCGGCCGGAACGCATCGGCTCGATCGACATCGAAATCGTGCGCGAGCTGGCGGGCGGAATCTATTTCGGTGACCGCGGGCAGGAGGGGCGGGAAGGTGCGGAGCGCGCATGGGACGTAGAGATGTACACCACTGCGGAGATCGAACGTGTCGCGCGCTACGCGTTTGTTCGCGCCGAGCGGCGCGCCAAGAAGCTGGCTTCCGTCGACAAGGCCAACGTGCTGACCAGCTCCGCTCTTTGGCGCCGCACGGTGACGCGCCTTTCCGCCGAGCATCCCGGCGTCAAGGTGGAACACTTTTATGTGGACAATGCTGCGATGCAGCTGGTGCTCGTGCCCGGAAGCTTCGATGTTCTCGTGACCTCAAATATCTTTGGCGATATTTTGAGCGACGCCGCCGCGGCCCTGGTGGGTTCGATCGGCCTGATCCCTTCGATGAGCTGCGGCTCCGGGCCGCCGCTCTACGAGCCGATTCACGGCTCCGCTCCCACGCTGGCTGGCAAGGACGTAGCTTGCCCCGTCGGCTCGGTTCTTTCGGCAGCGATGCTGTTGCGTGAAAGCTTTGGACTCGCGGCCGAGGCGGATTGGATCGAATCGGCGCTCGATCGTTTGTTTACCGAGGGCGTGCGCACGGTGGACATCGCCGAGCCGAAAAGCTTGGTCGTCGGCTGCGGCGAATTCGGCGATCGGCTTGTGGCCGGAATTCTGGCCTCAGCCAAACAGAGTGCCCGGAAGGGCAGCGGCACCCGAGGCTGGGCGCCCGGCGGCGAGCCACCCTCATGACGGTCCCACGCAAGACGCCACAACACTCCTGCAAATCATTGACTTTGAGAGACTTGCGTCGGCGGTGGGTCTCGCGCGGCCCCTGGACTTGCCACGCGTCCGGGAGGGTGTTATTTTCTTGCTTCCCACATGGTTGGGTTTGAGGTCAGCGTCCTGTCTCGATAGGACTTGGCATTGAGCCGCCCCGACTCACAACTCGCCCCCTCGAACGGAGCCCAGTCGGCCCCGCCGGAGGAGCACGTTTCTCCGGCGAACGCGCACCCCGGCGCCGCCGGGACGCGCACGTACTGGCGCGTCGAAGGCAGCCTCGTGGATCTTGGTGCGGTGCGTCCAATCGCGTACTTCACCTGGAACTCTCAGAGTTTTATCGAGCGCTGGGCGCGGCGCGGCTCGACCATGATGCTGGCCTTGGTCCGCCCCGCGCTCTATATGACCCATCGCATTTTTGCCACGCGCGTTCTCCATACTCTGCTCGCGGGCGTAACGCGCGACCGCCTGGACCTTTTGGGCGAGGAGTACTTTGAGTACGTTCTGAAGCGGCAACTGAAGTCCCAGGGCGTGGCCCGTTTGACGCAGTGGCAGGAAGAGGTTGGCCCGGTCGTCCTTGTCAGTCAGGGATTGGACCACCTCATGCGGCCGCTCGCCCGGCACCTCAATGTGGACCTGCTCATCTCCAACCGCCTTGAATTTCGAAATGGTGTTGCGACGGGCCGGTTGCTCGACCCCGTGGTTCGGCCACGGAACCCCCTCCGGTGGGTCACGGGACAAGGGCCCGATGGACATTTGGACTCCGCGAGGTTGATTCGCGATCTCGGCTGGCAGCGCAGGCCCGAGCTCGCTGAGCAGGCCATCCAGCCGGCCTCACGCGAGGCGGCGCGAAGCCGGTCTCCACAGCAGCCTCTGGTCGTTCTGAATCGGCCCCAGAACACCGGCCTTCTTTCTGTGCGCCGCGCACTCGCGGGCAAGAATATCCTCCTGATTGGGGTCACGGGTTTCATTGGGAAGGTATGGCTCGCTCACGTACTCTCGGATCTCCCGGAGGTTGGCAAAATCTATCTGCTGATCCGCCGGCAGCGCAGCACCTCGGCGCAACGGCGTTTCGATCGAATCGTCGAGCAGTCTCCTGTGTTTGAGCCGCTCGAGGCGCGTTACGGAGACAAGTTCGCCCAGTTTCTCCGGGAACGCGTCGAGGTGATCGAGGGCGACGTGCGTCAGCCTGGTCTGGGCATCGAGCCCGATACGCGGGCGCGGCTCGCTCGCACGCTCGATGTAGTGGTGAACAGCTCGGGCCTCACGGATTTCAACCCCGATATACGCGACGCCCTGGCGGGCAACGTCGAGCCTGCCGCGCAATTGATTGAGTTCCTTCGGGAATCGAGCCACGCTGCGCTGCTCCATCTTTCGACCTGCTACGTCATCGGAGCGCGCGACGGCCGCGTTGCCGAGGAGTTGCATGCCGATTACACGCCGCTGCACGTTCCCGATTTTGACGCCGAGCACGAATGGGAACAGCTCCGGGAAACGATTCGCAATGCCGAGGCCAGGTCGGAAAGCCCCGAATTGCTCCCGGCGCTGGAGCGATTGGCGTTGGGCAGGCCCGGGGCGCCAAGCAAGCGCCGCCAGAAAGAACTGCCGGCCGGCGCGGAGCTTGAAAATCTCATTCGAAAGAATCGCGTGCGATGGCTTCGCAACCGGTTGACGCACGCGGGAATGCGGCGCGCCCGGCGGCTCGGCTGGCCGAATACCTACACCTTTACGAAGAGTATCGCCGAGTCTCTGATTGTGCGCCGGGGCGCGGGACTTCCGATTGCGATCGCCCGGCCCTCGATCGTAGAGAGTTCCACGCAAGAGCCGTTCCGCGGGTGGAACGAAGGCATCAACACATCCGCGCCGCTCTCCTATTTGCTCGGCACGTATTTCCGGCAATTGCCGACGAATGCGCGCAAGTGCCTCGACATCGTCCCGGTCGACATGGTCTGCCGCGGGATGACGCTCATTTCCGCCGCACTCGTCGAGCGGCGTCACGAGCCGGTCTACCAGCTTGCAACATCCGGCTCGAATCCCTGCGACATGGGCCGCTCGATCGAACTCACCGGGCTTGCCCATCGCAAGCACTACCGCGCCCAGCAGGGCCTGGAACACTGGCTGCGCCTCCGATTTGAAACGATCCCCGTTTCGAAAGAGCGCTACGATAAATTCTCCGTGCCCGCTCAGATGGCCGTCGTCAAAGGTATCAACCGCGCCGCGTCCTTGCTCCCCATCAAGAAACTCCCCCTCGCTCGCCAGGAGCGAGACCTCGCGCGGATCGAAAAACTGATCCAGCTCTACGAGCCGTTCATTCTTTACAACGAGCAGATTTTTGAGAGCAATAACGTCCAATTGCTGTCCGATTCGCTGCCCGAATCGGAACGGACGCCGTTCAGTTTCGATCCGGCTTCGATCGATTGGTGGGACTACTGGATCAACATCCACATTCCCGCGTTGCGCAAGTGGTGTTATCCGCTGATTGAGGGCCGCCCCCTGAGCCGAGCCCGCGCCGCCAACTTGCTCCAGTTGCGATTTCCGGGGGCGACGCCGCCCCGAATGCCACATGGCCATCTTCCTGACCGGCTCCACCGGATACATCGGCGCATACATCGTCGCGCGCCTCCTGGACAGGCATCCTGACCGGCTGAATCTCTTGGTGCGCGCCCGCGATCCGCGCGAAGCCTCCGAACGATTGTGGCGGGCGTTCCAGCTTCATCTCAGCGCCCAGGCGTTCCACGAAGCGCTCGGCGGCCGCGTGCAAATTTTCCTCGGGGATCTCACGTCGCCGCGCTTCGGGCTGGATGAAGCACAGTACCGCCACCTGGCCGAAACCACCGACTCGGTGATTCATTGCGCTGCGTCGCTGAATCGCAAATCCGAAAAGAGCTGCTTGAACGTGAATTTGCGCGGCACGCTCGAAGTCATTCAGCTGGCCCGGCACGCACGGCAGGCTCGCGGGTTGCGCCGCTTCAGCCAGGTCAGCACCGTGGCCGTGGCCGGCCAGCGCAACTGCGAAATCGTTCAGGAAGACACTTCCATCGATTGGGATCGTTCGGACTACGATCCGTACGCGCGCACCAAGAAATTCTGCGAGCACATGGTCCGCGAACTCCTGCCCGATGTGCCGCGCACGGTCTTCCGCCCCAGTATCGTTCTCGGAGACAGCCGCCGACCCGAAACCACGCAATTCGACATGGTTCGCGCCTTCGTTTTCCTCGCGCGGTTGCCGATTCTGCCATTTCGCCCGAACGACCGGCTCGATATCATTCCCGTGGATTACGTCGCCGACGCCGTCGTCGCTTTGCACCAAAAAGACAGACTCGATCACGAGATCTACCATCTTTCTTCCGGAACGGGCTCGGAGACGTTTCGGCAATTGACGGACGCGCTCTCCCGCGCAGGAGGCAGGATGCCCCCCCTGTACTGGGAAGGCCTCGAGCCGGTCTTTGCCGACGCGGTGACTCGCCTGGCGCGCGGCCGCGGACGCTTCGGCCGCGGCGCGTCGCTGCTGAAAGTTTTTTGGCCTTACCTCGTCTGGAACACGGTTTTTGATAATTCGCGAGTCGTCGCGGAAATGGGCCGGGCTCCTATACCCTTTTCGTCTTATTGCCACGGCCTGTTTCGCTTCAGCGTGGAAAACCATTTTGCCTATCCCTATCGTGCCTGGCCCGCCGCGGCCGGTTGGCCCGGCGAATTGCCGCTCGCTCGCGGAGGACACGCATCATGATGGATTACGTCCTCGCCGAGTGGGTCAGCGGGATCATCGAATGGAAGCGCAACCTCTGGATGCTGGGCGCCGGGCGCCCTTGGCAGCCGGGCGAGCGCCTGAAGCTCCTGTTCGCCGGTTACAACGGCGCGCGCAACACAGGCTCGGACCTCCGCGTTCACGAGATGCTGCGCCAGGTCCGCCAGGTTCTGGGCGCCGAGCGGATCGAATTGAGCGTGATGACCCAGGACTTCGAGAAGACGCGCGGATATTTTGGCGACGCACGCCAGGTGCATTTGCCGGATGTCTTCCCGCCGTTTCTGCAGCGCGAAGTGCCGCGCCACCACGGCGTCGTGAGTTGCGAAGGATCGATGTTCAAGAGCAAATTCGCGAACGCGCTGACGGTGATGACGATCGGCTCGCTGGGTATCGCCGCCGCGGAAAACAAATTGTCCCTCGGGTACGGCGGCGACGCGGGGTATATGGATCCATTCGTCATGAAGATGTGCCGGCGCTTCTGCCGCCAATCGCTCGTCATCACGCGCAGTGAGGAGTCGCGCGCCTTGTTGAGCGAGCTGGACATTCCGACGGAGCTGGGAACCGACACGGCGTGGACCTTCGAGCCGCACGGCCCGGAATACGGCCGGAAACAGCTCGCCGATGCCGGTTGGGACGGCAAGAAACCCGTGCTGGTCGTCTGTCCGATCAATCCATTCTGGTGGCCGGTGAAACCTTCGGTTCCGAAATTCCTGGCGCGGACGTTGTTCGGAGCCTACAAGAACAGCCACTATCGCACGATCTATTTCCAAAAATCAGGGCTGGAAGTCGAACGCGCCTACCGCCGCTATCTCGCCGAGTTGGCCGGTGCGGTCAAAGCGTTCCAATCGCGGCACGACGTCTTCACGATCCTTGTCGCCACGGAAAGTCTGGACGCGCGCGCCTGCAGCGTGATTTCGCCGGAGCTTCGCGCGCCCGTATTCACTTCGGATCGCTACGACATGTTCGAGCTGGTCAGCATTCTCCGCAGCTGCCGGTGGATGGTGTCGTCGCGGTATCACGGAATCGTCGCCTCGATGCCCGCGGGCGTCGTTTCCGCCGGCGTGACCATGGACGAGCGCATCCGCAATCTGATGCGCGAGCGCGGCCATTCCCACCTGATGCTGACCGTGGACGATCCGCATCTCGGCGAGAAACTGGCCGAAGTGATGGAGGTCCTCGTGCGCGATGAGGATGCGATCCGCCGTTCGCTTTGCGGCATCGTTGCGCGGAATTTGAAGCTGATGGCGAACATGGGCGTCTATCTCGAAAAGGCCGTGCACGACTGTTACCCGGACTTTCCGGTTCGCAGCGGCGTTCATAGTTGGGAGGAGTACTTGCCGCCGCTGTCGCCGCTACTGCAGTCCCTGGTCGAATCCCACGAGGGTGTGGCCGCAGCCGGGGGACCGGCGTGAATGCGCCATGAATTTCCTCGAACGCATTTTCGAGAACTTGGAGCGATCGGCCGCGCGGCCCGTCCTTCGCGAGGCGCGCGCCGAAGGGGCCGTCTCCGTGACCGGAGCGGAATTGCTGGCTCAGGTCCGGCAGGCGCGTGAATTTCTTCTCAAAGCGGGCCTTTCGCGCGGCGATCGCTGCGCGCTGCTTGCGCCGAACAGCATTCGTTGGGCCGCGCTCGATCTGGCCTTGATGGCCGAGGGAGTCGTCACCGTGCCGCTCTACGCCCGGCAAGCGCCGGCGGAACTGGCCGCGATGTTCCGCGACGCTCAGGCGAGCGCGATTTTCTGCGGTGACGCGGTCCTTCGCGATGCGATTTCCGCCGCGTGGCCGGAAGCGCCCCGGCGCATCCTGTTTGACGAAGTGTTTTCCGCCAAGGGATCCCCGAGCGCGCGGCCGCCGCTTTCAATCTCCTCTTCGGATCCGCTGACGATCATCTACACCTCGGGGACGTCGGGCGAAGCTAAGGGCGTCATCCTGACTGTGGGGAATCTCGACTACATCGTCGGCTGCACGACCTCGCGGCTCGACGTTTTGATGGGGCGGACGGCGCAGCCGGACCGGGTTTTTCACTACCTTCCCTTTTCTTTTGCCGCTTCCTGGATTCTGCTGCTTTCGTGTCTATCGCGTTCGAGCGTCCTGACCCTCTCGATGGACCTTTCACGCCTGGCGGCCGACCTGGGCAAGGCGCAGCCGAACTATTTCTTGAACGTGCCGACGCTGCTCGAGCGCATGCGCCGCGCGGTGGAAGATGACTTGCACAAGCGCGGCGGCTTCGTTCTGCGCCTGTTCGAGCGCGGCCGGGCGGCGTGGATGTCGCGCCGTGAGGGACGCACGGGTCTTGCGGACGCGCTCTGGCTCGCCGTGGCGCGCACCCTCGTCTTCCGCGCCATTCGCAAGAAGCTCGGCACGAACTTGCGCGCGCTCATCTGTGGCTCCGCCCCGCTCTCTCTCGACACGCAGCTCTTCTTCCTGATGCTTGGCCTTCCCGTGCTGCAGGTCTACGGGCTGACGGAAACCACCGGCATCTGCACCATGGATCATCCGGCGTATTTCGAGCCGGGCTGGGTTGGCCCCGCGGCCCCGGGCATCGAAATGAAGCTCGGCGAGAACGATGAGATTCTGGTTCAGGGCCCCAATGTGTTCGCAGGCTACTGGAACCGCCCTGAAGAAACGGCAAAGGCGCTCCGCGATGGCTGGTTCCACACCGGCGATCAAGGCGAAGTGAACGCCAACGGCAATTGGCGGATCGTCGGCCGGATCAAGAATCTGATCATTCTCAACTCGGGCCACAACATTGCCCCTGAGCCCATCGAAGAGGAATTGCGGCGCGCAATTCCGGGAGCGGAGCAGGTCATTCTGCTTGGCAACGGCCGCGGGTATCTTGCGGCCATCGTGACCGGAAAAGTGGAACGCGCCCCGGCCGAATCGGCTTTCGAAAAGGTCAACGCCAACCTCCCTCACTACAAGCAGATCCGAATGTTTCACGTGGAACAATCCGCGTTGACCATCGAAAGCGGCCTGTTGACGGCGAACGGCAAGCTGAAACGCGATGCCATCGCCGCGCGCTTTGCGAATGAAATCGCGGCGATGTACCAGAGGAAGGCGGGATGAACGCACACTGCGGCAAGACGCTCTCCTGGAGTATCGTGAACGGCGTAGCGGAAGTGGAACTGCACCTGGCGCCGTGCAACGAGATCGGCACGGCCATGCTCGAGGACTTCGAACGCTTCTTGAAAGCTCTCCCCGAGCTTGAGCAGCGCGCCGGCGCTCTGATTTGCTACAGCAGCCGCAAGGAGGGTTTTTCCGCCGGCGCCGATCTGCGCGAACTGCACGCAAGATCGCTGGAGGCCTCGGAGCGCGAGCGGCTCGAAGGAGTTCGTGATTTTCTTCTTCGCATCCACCACGTCTTGAATACTCTCGATGCGTCGCCGCTGACGACGATCGCCGCGGTCCACGGAGTCTGCTTTGGCGGAGGCCTCGAGCTGGCGCTGGTTTGCGATTTGATCGTTGCCGATAAGATGGCGCGGTTCGCGTTTCCGGAATTGCGGCTCGGCCTGATCCCCGGATTCGGCGGAATTCCACGGCTTCGGCGCGATGTCGCCAATAGCGTCGTTCGCGACCTGCTTTTGACCGGCCGCAGCATCAACGCCGCGAAGGCGCTGGCCGTGGGTCTTGCAAGCCAGGTCGCCGGCGAGGGAGAAGCGTTGCGCGTCGCGCGGTCCACCGCAACGCAAATTCTCAAGTTCGATCGCGCCGCAAGCGCCGCCGCCAAGCGCTTCGCGAAGCCGATTCCCCTCGAGGAGTTGCGGCGCGAAATCGATCTGTTCTGCGAACTTTTCGCGCGGCCGGCCGTGATGGAGGGCTTGCGCAAGTTCGTCGAGAGCACGGACGCCCATCCTTATTTGCCGTAAGCAGGCCGCGCCAATCTTTGCCGCCCTGCGATAGAATTGAGAGCGCTCATGAGAACTCTGGAACAAACAACCGACGAGGTTTTGAACTTGACGGCGGCGCATTTCAAGGTCCCGCGCGCCCAGCTTTCCCCCGGCGACGATTTTTATAAGAAACTCGGAATCGACAGCTTGCAGGCGCTCGAGCTGCTCACGCGCCTCGAAAACCACTTCGCCGTCGAACTTCCGGATTACGAGGTCCAAGGCGTCAGCGATTTTCGGACGCTCGCTGCTCGAATCCAGGCCCGGTTGTGAATGCCCGGCTCGCTCGCAGCGAGGCCGCAGCGCGCTTTCTGAGTTCAAGTCAAAGGAGATAGACCATGATTCGCAAAGCTTCAGCGGTTTGGAAAGGGTCACTGAAGGACGGCAAAGGGGCGGTTTCCACCGATAGCGGAGTGCTCTCGAACACGCAGTACTCGTTTTCCACGCGCTTTGAAAACGGCCGCGGCACGAATCCCGAAGAGCTGATCGCCGCCGCGCATGCCGCTTGCTTCACGATGGCGCTTTCGGCCCAGCTTGGCGGCGCGAATCTCACTCCGGAAAGTCTCGAGACTTCGGCGGCGCTCACCATGGAGAAACTCGATGCGGGCTGGACCGTCACCAAGATCCATCTCGACGTGACCGGCCGGGTCCCTGGGGCCGACGACGCGGCGTTTCAGAAGGCCGCAGGCGACGCGAAGGCCGGCTGCCCGATCTCACGTCTCCTGAAGGCCGAAATCACGATGACGGCGCGGCTTGCGACGGAGCGGTCCACGAGCGCCTAGCACGCCGCGTCCAGCGCTTCCTCTGAATTCGGCGGACATAAGAACCTCGAGCATCGATCGCACGGAGAGGGGACTTTGAGCCGGCGGGCTGTCCGCTCGCTTGTGGGCCCAAAAAGAACCCCTGATTTGAAATGCTGGATCTTAGAGAATACAACTCCTTGGGTGGAGCCCTCCGCGCAGCGCTCGCGCGCTGGCCCGACGAAACTTGCCTCATCGAATCGGACCGCGATCGCACGCCAACGCGGATCACGTTTCGCCAGTTCGACGACGCGGCCCTGCCGCTCGCGGCCGCTTTGCAGGACGCCGGTTTCGCCGAGGCCGGCCGCGCATCCATTATCATGACCAATCAGTCGAAATGGCTGATTTCCGCTTATGCGATTTTTTTCTCCGGCGGCGTGCTGGTTCCCCTCGATTACAAGCTGACTGCTGAGGAGCATCTTCAACTTCTGGCCCACTCGAAGGCCAAGGTGCTCATCACTGAGTTCGCCCTGTGGCGCGCCATCACGCAGGCGGCCAACTTTTCCCAGCATCAACTCTCTTTGGTCCTGGTGACGGAAGCGCCCCCAGGCGCCGATCTTGCGGGCGCGCGGCGTTGGGAGGATTTTCGCAGCGCGCGAGAACCGGAGTTTCGCGAGCGCAAGCGGGACGACCCGGCGTGTATCGTTTATTCGTCCGGAACGGGCGGCCGGCCAAAGGGCTGCGTGTTGCCGCATGAGTGCTACCTCGAGCAGTGCATGGCGCTCACTTCCCTGTTTCCTTTCTGGCCCGGCGTTCGCTATCTTTCGATACTTCCGACCAATCACGCCGTTGACTTCATGGTTGGATTCATCGGGCCATTCACGTGTGGCGCGTGCGTGGTCCATCTCCGCACCTTGCGGCCGGAATTCGTGCGCGAAGCGTTTCCCCGCTTCAAGATCACCTACATGACGCTTGTTCCGGCGGTCCTGAAGAATCTGGAAAGAGGACTGCGGGCCCGCTTCGCGGATTTGCCGAAAGCCAAGCGCACAATTCTAAACGGCCTGATCGCAATGAACCGCATCCTGGTCGGACGCGGAACCAATCTCGCGATCAGCCGCCGCTTGTTGAGGCAAGTTCATCAATCTTTCGGCGGCGAGCTTCGTGCCTTGTTCGTTGGCGGCGCCTTCACGGAGCCTGCGACATTGGAGTTCTTTCAAAGCCTCGGCATCCCGGTCTCCAACGCTTACGGCCTCACGGAGGCTTGTACCGTCGTCACCATCAATGATTTCAAGCCCTTTCGGTCGGACACCGTCGGGCGGCCCTTGCCTGGGTTCGAAGTGAAAATTGACCGGCCCGATGCGGACGGAATCGGAGAAGTCGCCGTGCGCGGCAAGACGATCATGTCCGGCTACCTGGACGACCCCGAATTGACTGCGGCGACGATTGTGGACGGTTGGCTTTTCACCGGCGATTTGGGCCGCCTCGATGCCAGCGGGCACTTGCAGTTGTTCGGCCGCAAGAAGAACATGATCGTCACCGCCGAAGGAAAGAACATCTATCCCGAGGACGTTGAAAGCGTGTTCGAGGGGATCGGCGTCAAGGAGTTCTGTGTTTTTGCCGCGAATTACCTGTGGCCGCAGCGAACGATGGTCGGCGAACAACTCGTGATCGTGCTCCGTCCGGAACCGGGGCAGAGGATTTCGGAAGCGACACTCGCGCAATTGGCGGAACGCAACCTCCGGTTGATCAACTACAAGCGGGTGAGCGGCTACCTCGTGCACGATCGCGATTTCCCCCGCACGGCTTCGCTCAAGATCAAGCGTGTTGCCCTGGCCGAGGAAATTCAGCAATCCCATGACCGCGGCCGTGTGGTCCCACTGTGAAGGATAAGATACTCGCCATCGTGAATCCCGCCGCCGGCGCCGGCCGCGCCGCTAAGCAAGCGCCCGCTGTAATCGAAAAATTGCGCGCCGCCGGAATCGGGATCGAGACGCGCCAAACGTCTAAACGCGGCGACGCGACGCATTTCGCACGGGAAGCGTATGCCGAAGGATGGCGAAATTTCATCGCCGTCGGCGGCGACGGCACGGCCTTCGAGATCGTCAACGGGTTGTTCCCGGCCGCGCTCGAGGGAGGGCGCCCTACATTGGGATTTCTGCCGGTCGGCAGGGGCAACTCGCTTGTGAGAGATTTCTCGGAGAATATCACCGAGCACGCACTGCGCTCAATTGTGGAAGGGCGCCGGCGGCCCTGCGATGTCCTGCGCTTGCATCACGCCGGCGGCCCGACGTATTCCATCAACATCGTGAGCATCGGATTCACCGCCGACGTTGCCACCATCACGAACCGGCACTTCAAGCATCTGGGGATGTTCGGCTACCTGCTCGGTGTACTGACGTGTGTGGCGCGCCTGCGCCGCCGCCCATTCCCGCTGCGAGTGGATGGCGAGGCGGAGTCCGACCGCCGCCGCTGCCTGTTTCTGGCCTTCAGCAACAGCAAGTTCACAGGCGGGAACATGCTCCTTGCCCCGCAGGCCTCGACCGACAACGGCCTGATCGAATATGTTCGCGGGGAACCGATCGGACGCGCTCGCCTTATTT
The DNA here is from genome assembly GCA_963819015.1 of Terriglobia bacterium. Lineage (GTDB taxonomy): Bacteria > Acidobacteriota > Terriglobia > Acidiferrales > UBA7541 > DASPOJ01. The sequence continues at coordinate 319,621 of CAWFUN010000001.1, read as the reverse complement.
ACAATCTGCCGAAGCTATTCGCGGGCACGCACATCAAGGACCCGCTTGCTTCGCGCCGCGCGGCCCGGCGGATCGAGTTCGAGCTGGACGGACCGGTGGATATCATGGTCGATGGCGAAGTCTTCACGACGCAATGCACCAGCCTTGAGGTGCTGCCGGGCGCGCTGGACGTGATGGCATGAACGCGGATCGGGAACTCGAAGCGGTTGGCGAGAAAAATCCTGCCGCGGGGCTGCGGCGAAAACACGGCAAGGTTTTCGTTTTCTTCAACAGCCTCTACCACTGGTTGCTCTGCTCCGCCTATTTCTTCCCCGTCTGCAGCTTTCTTGTGTTTCTCTCCATTTTTTTCGATCCGCGCAAGTCGGACCCTTTGCAGCGGGCGCTCACCCGAAACACGATGCGTCTTGCGGGCGCACGAATCGAGACGCGCCGCGCGCCGGGCTACGATCCGGCGCAGACGTACCTGTTCATCGTCAACCACACCAATCTGTTTGATCCCTTCGTGCTCTATAACGCAATTCCGCAATACGTCCGCGGATTGGAGCTGGAATCGCATTTCAAGATTCCCGCGTACGGCTGGATGATGAAGCGCTTCGGAAACATTCCCGTCCCCGTCAAGCCTCGCCCTGCGGATTTGAAGAAGATGTGGCGGATGACGCGAGCCGCGCTGGACTCAGGCGTGAGCCTGGTCGTTTTTGCCGAAGGCCAGCGCACGCTGACGGGCCGCCTCGGGCCGTTCAAGGAAGGCGGTTTCCGAATGGCGCAACAGTTTGGCTGCCCGGTCGTGCCCGTCAGCGTCGTAGGCTCCTTCGAGTTCAACAACAAACTCGGATGGGCCCTGCATCCGGGGAAAATCGTCGTTCACCTGCACGAGCCGATCGAAACAGCGGGACTTAAGAAGGAAGATGTGCCCGCCCTGCGCAACCGCGTTCGGGAGATCATGGCCCGGACCATCGATGAGCATTACGAAAGCTTTCGGAGATGACCCGCTACAGGCTCAGCCGGATTCCTGGTAGCGTGCGCCCCGCTTTTATTTCCTGCCAGGTGTAAACGATCCGATGAATGACGGTGAGTGTCGAAACGACGGCGATGACCCATAGCGCGGGCGGCATGCGATTGAACAGCCCGCCCAGGATCAAGAGAACGAGGCGCTCGGGCCGCTCCATGAACCCGACCTTGCAACTGGGTATGAGCGATTCGGCGCGTGCGCGCGAATAGCTCACCATCACCGAACCCGCCGTGGCCACGGCCGCCAGCACGACGTACGACGACCGGCCGTTCACCGCATAGTAGACGAGGAGCCCCATGTACAACGCCATGTCGGCATAGCGGTCGAGAGTGGAATCGAAGAACGCGCCGAACGCCGTGACGCGCCGCTCGCGGCGAGCCACCTGGCCGTCGAGCATGTCGAGAAAAGCGGCGAAGAAGACCACGCTCGCTGCCAGCCGAAACTGGCCGCGCGCGAAGAACGCTGCCGCTACGCCGTTCACGATCAAGGCCAGCAGCGTCAGCGTATTTGGATTGATGCCCGTGGCCGCGACCAAATCCACGATGCGAACCAGCAGCCAGCGGGCGCCTTCACCAATCCAGCGAGTGAGCATGAGTGTCCCGGTCCCCGGAATCTCCAGAACGGAAGATAATACGCCAGCGTGTGGTCTGCCTCAAGCTGAGGACCGGCTCGCGCAGTCCTCCGCCGAATGTTGAGCGGCGCGCTCTACTTCTGTCCGTAATACGCGGCCTTGCCGTGCTTCCGCAAGAAATGCTTGTCGTGCAGGGCTTTGGAGATGGGCCGGGCCTTCGGATTCGCGCGCAGAGTCGCCAGCGCCATCGCAGCGATTTCTTCCACCACGACCGCAATGTGCGCCGCTTCCGCCGGCGTCCGGCCCCAGCAAAATGGGGCGTGGCCCGCAACGAGCACGGCGGGGAAACTTAGCGGGTCGAGCTTGGCGAACCGCCGGACGATGGCGTGGCCCGTATTCGCTTCGTAATCCGACCGGATCTCGGCCGGCTTGAGCGGCCGCGTCACGGGAATGGGCCCGTTAAAATAATCGGCGTGAGTGGTGCCGAAGCACGGGATTTCGCGTTGCGCCTGCGCCCACGAAGTCGCCGCGCGAGAATGCGTGTGCGCGACTCCGCCGATTCCGGCAAAGGCGCGGTAAAGAATCAGGTGCGTGGGCAGATCCGAGGAAGGGCGAAGCGTCCCCTCGACAATCTTGCCGTCAAGGTCGACGACGACGAGATCGGAAGGTTTCATGACGTTGTACGGCACGCCGCTGGGCTTGATGACGACCAACCCTGCTTCCCGCGCGATGCCGCTCGCATTGCCGAACGTATAGAGCACCAATCCGCGGCGAACGAGTTCCAGATTTGCTTCCAGCACTTCTTCGCGCAAGCGTTCGAGATTCATCAGTTCCCTCGCGCAGCGGCCGCGATCCGCCGCAGCGCCGGCAAGACGCCGCCCGCGGCCGCCGGCTTCGCGTCCGGCTTGCCGAAACCAAAATACAGCTCGCGGTACAGGCCGAACAATTCCTCGTAGACGCGCTGCGCCTTCGGATCCGGCTCGACGACGCGGTAGGGCGGGCAGAGCGCTTCTTGCGCTTCTTCAATGCTCCGGAATGCGCCCGCCGCCAATGCCGCGAATATCGCGGAGCCCAGGCTGGTCACATCCGCCTGCGGCACCAGAACCGGCTTGCCCAGCACGTTCGCGTAGACGCGGTTGAGGACCTTGTTTTTCTGCGGAATGCCGCCGGCGTTGATCACGCGGCGAATGGGCACGCCGTAGGCTTGCATGCGCTCGAAAATGACGCGCGTGTGAAATGCCGTGCCTTCAATTGCCGCGAACAACTCATCCTTCGCCGTGTGCGTGAGATTCCATCCCAGGGTCACGCCGCCGAGTTCCGCGTTGACGAGCACGGTGCGATCCCCATTGTCCCAAGTCAGCCGCAAAAGCCCCGTCTGGCCGGGCCGGTACGTCTCCAGGCCTGCGGAAAGTTCGGCGACGCTCGTTCCCGCGCGGCGGGCAATGGCCTCGAAAATGTCGCCCGTGGCGGAAAGTCCCGCTTCCACACCGGTCTTCTTCGGATGAATCGATCCGGGCACCACGCCGCAAACGCCCGGAATGAGTTTCGTGTCCTCGCTCATCGCCATGATGCAGGTCGAGGTGCCGACGACATTCACGACGTCGCCCGGCTTGGCGCCGGCGCCGATGGCATCCCAGTGCGCGTCAAAAGCGCCCACGGGAATCGGCAGGCCCGCCCGCAGTCCGAGCCGATTGGCCCAGGCCGGGGCGAGGTGGCCGGCGATCTTTTCGCTTGTGGCGTAATGGCCGCCCAACTTCTCGCGCACTCCCGCCAGAATGGGGTCGACGGTGGTCAGAAAATTCTCAGAAGGCAGGCCGCCCAGCGAGGAGTTCCACATCCATTTGTGTCCCATCGCGCAAATCGAGCGAGGCACCTCCGCCGGATTCGTGACGCCGCAGAGCACCGCAGCGACCATGTCGCAGTGTTCGAGAGCGCTGGCCATGCGCGCGCGTTTTTCCGGATTGTGGCGCAGCCAGTGAAGCAGCTTAGAAAAGCCCCACTCCGAGGAGTACACTCCGCCGCACCACTCGATCGCTTCCAGCTTGGTCCGGTGCGCGGTTTCCGTGATCAGCGCGGCTTCCCGCCAGGAGCGGTGGTCGCACCAGAGATAGTAGTCGTCCAGCGGTTCGAGATTCTCGCCGACGGGAATCACGCTTGACCCGGTCGTGTCGAGTGCGATCGCGGCGACCTGGTCGCCGGACACGCGCGCCGCTGAAAGCGCTTTGCCCGTCGCTTCCGCGAGCGCGCGCATGTGATCGCCGTGGCTCTGCGTGGCGAAATCCGGATCTTCCTTCTTGCGGTGCAGCGGATATTCCGCGACGCCGGAACCCAACCGTCCGCGCGCCGTATCCACAATTGTGACGCGGACGCTCAGCGTTCCGAAATCCACTCCAGCAACGATGGCCATCAGGATTTCCTGCGCTTCCGTAGGTTGCACAGCCGCACTATTGCGGCAGTGGGGCGCGCGAGACTACGAAACTACTTTGCGTGCCAGTACATATCCCAGCCGAAATAGCGCGTGGCGGCTTCGTGCACGGCTCCGGCGACGCTGGAAAAATTCGCCGCAACGTGGTGCTCGAACCCATTTGAGCAGATGTACTGAAGAAGCTTCTGCAGTTGCGGAATCTCCACGACGCCCGCCCCGCCGAAGGTTTCCAGCGGATCGTCGGTGAAACGCCCAGCGCCGACGTACCCGCGCATCCGGCCCGCCGTGTCGTCCGTTGAAAACCGCACAAAGGTCATCGCCCCGGCCTTCACTTGGCCGACGCAGGTGCCGAAGGTATTCGCTTTGCCCACCGTGCCGGCGATGATCTCCTGGAAATCCATGCGGACTTCGCGGAAGAAATGCTTAGGGAGATTGCTGCAGTGGAAGCAAACCGCTTTATTGGGATCGTCGCCGTAGTTGTTGTTCCAGTCGAGCAGCGCGCTCGGCGTTTCCGACGCCAGCCGCAGCGCGTGCATGCCGAGAACTCCGCAGACATCCACCTCGCAGGCGCTCGAGAGCATGCTGTCGCTCATCATGCTCATCATCGTGCACGGCACAATTCCGAGATTTTCTTCCAGTGACGTCCAGCATTGCACGGCGCTGATCTGGACGTCGACCGCCCGCATCCACTGCTCGACGACTGCGCTCAGCTTCGCCATCTTGACCAGCGCTTCTTTCGGCACGCCGGCGGTGGAGACGTAGCGGTCGATCGCCTGCAGTTTTTGGACGACGGCATCGTCCGTGTCCTTCATCCGGCCGATGCGGCCGAGCACCTCGGAAAGGTCGAACGTTTCCACCGAAATCCCCTGGGCTTCGAGGAGTTTCTCGCTGTAGCGAACGGTATTGAACGCCGCGGGGCGCGCTCCGATCGCTCCAATGCGCAGATTACGCAGGCCCTTCACGACGCGGCAGACGGCCGAGAACCATTCCAGGTCTTTGCGGAATTCCGCGGAATCGGGTCGCTCCGTGTGGAGCGTCGTCAGCGAGTAGGGAATGCCGTATTGCGTCAGGTTGTTGCAGGCCGACATTTTTCCGCAGAAGCTGTCGCGCCGGTGCGTAATCCCCATTTTCGACGGCGTGTCCGGCGTGGCCTGGATCAGAACGGGCACCTCAAGATTCGCAAGCCTGAGTGCGTCCGCAATCCCGCGCTCCTCGCCGAAATTCGGCAGCGTCACGATCACGCCGTCAATGCGGCCCTGCTGGCTGCGGAACAACTCGGCGCAGCGCTTGGCCTCTTCGCGTGTTTCTACCGCGCCGTGTTTGCTTTGCTCCGGAGTCAGCGCCACGGCGGCGATTCCCTGCTGTTTCAGGGCCTGCAGCATCTCCTCCCGGCCGGACTTCGCCAGGTGATCCGGGAAGAATCCCCGGTTTCCCACGATCACGCCCATCGTCATTTCTTTTTTCTCGTTCGCCATTGTCTTATACCCGGTTCCCTTTCTGCACGATCCTTTGCTGTTCCCAATTGCGGCGCTGGAATTGCAAAAGCCGCGAAGTAGCTCTCTACACTCGGAGCGTTTGTCCGCGCTCCGCTCTTACAGCATCATTTCGGCTCTAAGTCGTCTTTGCCGGCCTGAACAGAAAACAAAACAGACCCCCTAGCGCGATCAGCAACCCGCCCCACCAAACTGGGGCGTGCAAGTTGGCCAAGACCGTGTCGGGCGGATGCGCCCATTCGGACAGTCCGTTCCCTTCGATCAAAACTCCGTACACAAGCAACAGGATTCCGACGAAAAACCAGACCGGGATAATGTGATGTTTTTCAGGCATGCTGTTCACCAGAAGATGATCTGGAGCACCACAAAAAGGACCATGGCCACGACACCCCACAACAACGGTTTGCGGAAGATGCTAGTGTGCTCTTCCTTGGGCACTTCCGTCAGGCTGTAGACCAGGCCCACCAGTTCTTGATCGGGCCGAGGCTTGGTCACCAGCGTCACCAAAATCGTCACCACCACGCAGGCCAGAGACGCCCACAGTGCCTGCCACATAGCTTGCGCAAGCGGCTGAGCGAGCGGTGACAAGCAAAAGAAACCTATCCACCGGGGATTCAATTTCATCATTGAGAAGATGCCGACGGAGGTGGAAACGCCCGCCAGGAGTCCCCAAAATCCGCCCATTCGGGTCACCCGCTTCCAAAGCATACCGAGCACGACACAGCCGAACAGCGGCGCAATGAAAAACCCGAACAACGCCTGGACATAGTCCATCATGCTGGTGAAATGCCCCACCAGATAAGCGGCTCCGATGCTGACGAACAGGCCGACGATGGTGGACCATCGCCCCATGGAGACGTAATGCTTGTCGGAAGCGCTCTTGTGCAGAAACGGGCGATAGAGGTCGTACGTCCACACCGTTGCAAAGGCGCTCACGTTGCCCGCCATGCCCGCCATGAATCCCGCGATCAGTGCGGTGACGCCCAATCCGAGCAACCCCGGCCCGCAATAACGCACCAACATCAGGGGCAGAACATCATCGTACTTGAACTGTCCCGGCTGGGCCAGGTTTGTGGCCACGAGATGGAAAGGCAGGACCGCCCGCCCCAGCAATCCAGGAAGGATCACGATCAGGGGCACCGCCATCTTGAAGAAAGAGCCGATGATCGGGGCCAGTTTGGCGGAGCGAACGTCTTTGGCGGAAAGCACGCGCTGCACCACCAGGAAGTCGGTGCACCAATAGCCCATCGAAACCGATGCGCCCAAACCGAACACAATCGCGACCCACTGAACGCCCATGGGATTGTTGCTGGCCGAGTTCATCGGCCCCCACAAATGAGTGAAGTTCTGCCCCGGGAAGTTCTGATGAATTCGCGCCACCATCCCCTTCCATCCGTGTGTTTCGATTAGGCCGAGAATCGGGATCAGCAGGGCTCCAAACCAGATCAGGAAGAATTGCAGAACCTCATTAAAGATCGCGGAGAACAATCCCCCCGCAGCCACGTACACCCCGACCGTCAACGAGGAGACAACGATGCTGAAATGGAGGTTCCAACCCAGCATCACTTCCATCACCACGGCCATCGCGTACATGTTGACGCCGGACATCAGGATCGTCATGAACGCAAACGTGATTGCGCTCAGTCCGGCGGCCTCGGTCCCGTAGCGCAACTTCAGGTATCCGGGAACGGAGTGGGTCTTGGAGATGTAGTAAAAAGGCATCATCACCAGGCCCAGAAACACCATGGCTGGAATCGCGCCCACCCAGTACCAGTGGGCCGCCATGATGCCGTACTGGTAGGCATTTCCGGCCCAGCCCAACAGTTCCAGCGAACCCAGGTTCGCCGAAACGAACGCCAACCCCGCCACCCACGCGGTCATCTCCCGGCCGGCGAGAAAGAAGTCTTCGCCCGTCTTGGCGAAGCGCTTCAGGTAAAAACCGATCCCCAGCACCAATACGAAATAGAAAGCAATGATGATGAGGTCTGTGGAACTTAGGTGAACGAATCGCTGCGGAGTTACAACCGTCAACAAACAGGAGAACACTTGGAGATCACCCTCCCGCTTCGTGGCGATAAAAGCGATCGAACCCGGCCACTTTTCATCGCGAGGAGAAGGGATAACGCGCCCCGGACGCTGCCCCTCACTCTGACCGGCATAAAGAGAAGCGCATCATACCACACGCCTATCCGCTCCCGCGATAATTTGAGCCTGAGAGTTTGCTTGGAACGTACTGCCCGCAGTTTGGTACGCCACCTCCTGAGAGGACAGCCGGAGCCTGCTGATATTAGAACTGCGTGCGAGAGTAAACGAACCGCGAGGGAAATTTTAAGATCGCAATTTCGATCCGTTTCGCTTCGCGTAATTACTTCTTCGGGCGAGGGATGTCGGGAGCGACGTACGTATAGGGCCCGTCCATGTGGGGATTCACAGCCGTGAACGCTTGTTGCAGAAACTGCGTTGCATGCGTAAAGCTCCAAATGACATCCTGAGGTGGCGGCGGATTGACGTTTACCTTCACCTGCGCGAACTGTCCGCTGGGGATCGGTTCTCCCTTCGGCGTGGCGATGCACAGGGGGTCGTTAGATCCTTCGCGCTGGACAGCATCGGGAATGAGGCGCGGCTGTGCCGGAGTAGGCATCCATGCCAGCGGCGTAAATCCGCTTGCCAGGGCGTAGGCATTTGTGGCCGGGACAAGCGTCGCGTCCACGTCTGACTTCTCCATTGGCTTCGTCGGGTTATCGAGCACGAGGTACAAAAATTGGGGGTAGAAACTGCTGAACCGAGTCGTGTTCAGCCACGCAGGTGTTTCCAAGGGTGTCGGAGCCTCGGTCGTGCCGGCGATTCTCCACGGCGTACCGTCGAAGTTGCGGCGCAGGATACGCACGGCAGTATTCCTAGCCGCTTGACGGCCATTATAGTCAGTCATCCACCATTTACCCGTCAGGTCCACGCTGCTGCTACCGGGGGTAAATTTCACCACCTCCGTGAGCAGTTTGGTGGTCTCGTCCGCACTCTGAGGTCCCAGGGAGGCGATGATCATTGGGAGAATCGCATCCATCTCTGTATCGAACTGCTTAACGAGTTCCGGCGCCGGGGTGCCGATGCCGCCGGACATGTTGGTGATCGCCCGTGTGGCCACGTAGATCCCAACGATGTTGGAGGACATATCCTCCGGCGAAAACGCCGAAAAATCCTCCGCCTTGGAACCACTAAAAACGTTCGTGTCGCTACCCCACGTGGTTAGTTCGTGCGCCCACGAATTCACAAAAACGATTGCGCCGGCGAGCCCCAACATATCGCTCTTCACCTTCGGAATGACGGGAACGCCCACCACGTCTCCTCCCGATGTGTAGACCCTATGCTGGGCGTCGAGGAGCTGTATATACACGTAGAAAACCATATCCGCGTTATCGCGCACGTGGCCGAGGTCCACCAAGCCCGCGTGGGTCGTGTAGATGTAGCCCAACGGCTCGCCGAAGGGGAGATTGCTGATGGTTTGCGCAGGCTGTCCGACAACATTTCCGTAGTGGTGCCCTGTGAGTTTCGCCGGGTCCTCGCCCGTCTGAGCCCCGAGCGAGCAGCACTGCCGCTGTCCCGGCATGCCGGGATTGATGACGGGAGCCGGGTCTTGCCTCATGTTGCATTGCGCAAAAGCTGCCGCGTGCGGAAACACGAGCAGGATACCGAACGCCGACAAAACCATTCCCGTAATGCGTCGATTCATGTTTTTCCTCAGGGCGCCAGCCAGTTGATGCTGGAGGAACATGACCCGCTGGGCGCGCGCCATTTTACCAGCGCGCGGGCGAAAATCGCCTCCGGAATCGACACTGCCGGAAAGCGGGTCCCAGCGCCGACTTGACTTGTTAGCCATGTCCTCTTGCGAATACTGCAATGGGTAGAATTGGATGCGATGATGCCTCAATTTCGCTTGCGCTTAACCGCAGTCCTTGCTCATTCCGGCCAGTTTTCTTTGTGCAGTTCCTTCCACGACCGCAGCAGGGCAATCATCCAAACCACCTTTCGAAATTTCTTGGACGTCGGATCGTGCCGCAACTGTCAAATCGTTGATTCGCTTGGCGAGGTAGTCCTTACTGGGACACCGACGATTTGGGCAATCGGATATTACTTCCCAACTGAAGGACAAGGGGCCGGCGATAATTCTGTGGTTCGATCCTTTGATTCTGGGCGGCATTGGGTGGAGATTCCCAAGAGTCGCATGCATGCAACTGAGCCTTCCATTTCCTTTCTCGATAGCAAGACCGGATGGATTTCGGGGATGAGCCCTGACGCAACCAGTTGGGTCCTTCGCACAAATGACGGTGGGCGACACTGGACCCAAGTGTCCGACCATTTCATTCAGGACATGCAATTTCTCAACGAGAAAGTCGCTGTTGGCGATGAGTTTGACGGCACTGCCTCCCGATTCGCTAAGACAATAGATGGCGGTCATACCTGGATGATTTCCGCTTTACCCGGACCTGAAGTTCACCAGCAAGGTACACTTCCTCAACCCGGAGGTTGGTTGGATCGCTGGAACGAATGACGTCTCGGACGATCTGAATGGGAGGGTTGCAATAGTGCTGCGGACAACCGACGGTGGAGCAGCACTGGGCTTCTTTCCAAATCCCGTCTCAGACTGGGGTCGCAGAGGTCAGAGATCTGTTCTTTCTTAACGAATCGTTCGGATGGCTGATTACGTGGCACTACAACAATGATGGTACGCATCTATACCTCACCACTGATGGTGGAAGGACTTGGCGTGTGCACCCTGATCAGACGATACAGGGTCCTGGAAAGTGGTTATCCGTTGTTCGCTTCCTCAACCCCAAAATCGGCTTTGCCTTTAGCCGCGGCGACCAAGTTGAAACGGTGGTGGAACCCCCAGCGATCGGCGTTGTTGCGGTCGCAAAGGCTGGTCCGACAAACTCGGGACAACTACTCTATACGGATGATGGCGGCGAACATTGGCGACCCCGCCCGCTTGATGCTTGGGTTTACGACTGTCAAGTTTTAGGGCAGGACCTCGGATGCAGCGCAAGCAAGGACAAATCAAGCTTCCTAATGCTACAAATCCGAACCTCGCCCAGCGCGACGACAGAAAATCAATAATCTCACGCGAGGGACTTGGCGCTCTCTAGGCGCAAAGTTTGATCTTAGAAACGCAGATCACCAATATCCTCGTATGCCTGCTAGTACCTCAAACACGGCGATGAAGACCGGGCTCATTCCCTGGAAGGAAACTGCGGCGGCGCTGCGTGTTTCATAGGTCTCGGAGTAAAACAATTCCCACGGGCCGCGATTCTTGATCGAAGGCGTGCGATTATTGTTGTGTTCGAAAATGCGCTTGATCAGGCTTTCAGTGTGGCCGACATAGAAGCGGCTCGTGGTTTGACTGCGCAGAACGTAAACGTAAAAGGCCACAGTCTTCAGAACTGGTGGGCCTGGGTAGACTCGAACTACCGACCTTCCCGATCCTATCGGGACGCTCGAACCAGTGACTCTATGAATTTGCTGCTCTTCATCTTCTTGATCTGACGTTCCCGCTTGGCGGCGGCGCTGCGTGTTTCGTAGGTTTCGGAATAGAACAATTCCCACGGGCCGCGATTCTTGATCGAAGGCGTGCGATTATTGTTGTGTTCGAAAATGCGCTTGATCAGGTTTTCAGTGTGGCCGACATAGAAGCGGCCCGTGGTTTGACTGCGCAGAATGTAAACGTAAAAGGCCACAGTCTTCAGATCTGGTGGGCCTGGGTAGACTCGAACTACCGACCTCACCCTTATCAGGGGTGCGCTCTAACCACCTGAGCTACAGGCCCAACTCAAAGGCAGGAACTTCCCAACTCTCGGATTTTACCATCAGCTAACAGCCATGCACAGCGCCGCTGATTGCCGCGAGCCCAAATCGGGCATCGCCGCCTCCGGCCCGAGTCGGCTATGGAAGAATCCCGAGAATTCTTGTCTTTCGCACCGCTCACGCTTCGGTTTCGGGACGTTGAACGAGGCGATTTATGCTCCGCGCGCGCTACTGAAGCGCCTCCGCGATGGCCTTCTCGGCCAGCGGCGCCATCACTGCATACCCGGCGTCGTTCGGATGCTCGCCGTCGAAGGTCAGCTCTCTGCGGAACATCTTTTGGTCGTCAATCAGCGCGGAGTAGTAGTCAAGAAGCACGATCCCGTTTTCCGCCGCATAGTCCCTAATCCACTGGTTCAGCTCCACAATCTTTTCCGGTGGACGCCGCGTCGTTTGCGGCTGGATGGCATCGCTCACCGGAAGCAGCGTAGCCAGTACCACGCGGATTCCGTTCGCTCGCGCGAGTTCCGTCATGGCCATCAGATTGTCTTCGATCGCTTCCATTGTGGTCGGACCCGTGTTGCCCGCAATATCATTGGTGCCGGCGAGGATCACCACGACTTTTGGCCCCAGCGCCACCACGTCCGGCCAAAAACGGACCAACATCTGCGGCGTCGTTTGACCGCTGATTCCGCGGTTAATGTAAGGCTCGCCGGGGAAGAACTTGCCGTACTTGCTTCCCCAATTGTCCGTGATGGAATCTCCTATGAAGACGACTCGGTTTTCATCCGGCCCCGGCGGCGGAACCTTTTCGTCGGCGTCGTGGTACCGCGCGAGATTCGGCCAGTCCTGCAGCCGCTTTTGCAAGTTCAGCAGGGTCGTTTGTAATTGCGTGGCGGTGTCGGCGGCCGGCGCCGGCGTCGCAGGAGCGGCTTGCGTGGTGGTTGCCGGCGCCGTGGGGGACTGCGCGGCGGGCGGCGCTGAAGTGGATTGACCTCGCGCCCCAGCCAGTGCGAACAAGAGCAGCAAAACTGCGGCGAAGCAACGCCTGATTTGCAATCTCAAGACTTCCTCCTTGAATTCCGCTTCCCAGAGAGCGGAAATCCCGTGCCCAACTCCGAGTCCATTGCGGCAAGCGGGATCACAGCGCCGCGATGAGATCGATTTCCACGCGAGCGTCTCGCGGCAGCCGCGCGACCTGCACGGTCGAGCGAGCCGGCGGCCACTCCGGAAAATAGCGCGCGTACACTTCGTTCATCGCGGCGAAGTCCGCCAGGTCGGCCAGATAGACCGTCGTCTTCACCGCGCGCGAGAGCGAAGAGCCCGCCGCTTCGGCAATGCCCTTCAAATTTTCCAGCACGCGCTCCGTCTGCACTGCGATATCGCCGGCGACCATCTGTTGCGTGACCGGGTCCAGCGCGATCTGCCCCGAAAGAAACACCAGCCCGTTCGCTTTGATGGCCTGCGAGTAAGGACCAATCGCTTTGGGTCCGCGATCCGTCGCGACTGTTTCTGTCACACTCACCCCCATTTCAACGAGAAGCGGACGGCACGGCGCTCCCGTCCGCGGAATATCTTTTCAGGAAATCGGCTGGAATGCCGGGATGATTGAGCCACGTGCGAAAGAATTCCCCGAAGTCACGCCCGGTTTCTTCTTCGACAGCCGAGCGCAATTCTTCATCGCCCACGTCGCTCCCGGACATCGCCCGTACCAGATGGCGCATCGCGCGGCGAAGCCGCTCACTCCCGGCCGCGTCTTCCAGGGCGACGAAAAATAGCGCGGCCTTGTAGCCGCTCGAGACGCGTTGTTCTCGCGTGTATCCCGTGGCGGGCTCGATCAGCGGGCGATCCGCGGCCTTCGTTCGAGCTTCTTCATAGTGGTTCAGAAGTTCCATTACAACCTGCCGCCGCTCCTGCGCTCCTCCGCGCGCTTCGGCCGCAAGCGCCACGCCAAACAATCCCACTCCTCTGCCTATCAGAATCTGCGCCTCAGGCCGGGGACGCACCATCCAGCCGAACCAGGTTCGCGCGAGTTCGTACTCCTCGAGTTGCATGCCGGTTTCGCTCGCCAGGCCGGCCGTGATCGTCCGCGCGTCCAAAATCACTCCGCCCGGAAATGAGGAAGCGCCCGGCTCTCCCGCCACGCCGAACTCGGCCGGAAGCTGTGCCTTTGTCTCGACGATGCGGATCGTGCTTGTGCCCGGGGGAGCGGGACCGAAGAAGTGATCGAACGCCTCAAAGGAAGCGCCCAGTCTGTGCGCCGCCGTTTGAGCCGTGGCTGCATCCAGTGGAGCGAATGTCCAAAATGCGACCGTGCGTCCGGAAGCGGAAACAGCTTGCTCCACGTAGCGGCCCGCAACCACGTAGGGGGTGGGATCGTCCGTCGCAATCTTGAACACGCGCTCACCGGTGGACAAATTCTTGCCCGGGACAATCTCTTCGCCCAGGGCGGCCAGCAACTCGCCGGGCAGCGCTTCGACGTGCAGCGTCATCTGTATCGGCACGCGGCCGCCTTTCGAGAACACTCCCGCGGGCGTTTGCCAAACGGGGAAAGCCGTTGGGTCACCGAGATGAAAGTCGTCGGCGGAAACTGAAATCGTGCCGCGCCCGCCCGGCTGCGGCGCAAGATCGTACTCGAACACCACGCTGTGCTGTTGCGATGCCTCGCTCATCGTCCACGGGGGATCGAATGGGATTCGGTAAAGTTGAACCGCCGGCGCAGGAATCAGGTGCGGCTCGGCATCTTCTCCCTCGACGGTCACGCGCAGGTTTTGCATCCCGAAGGTCGGGCCCGCGGGCATCTCCGCCACAAGCGATTCGAGCGGCTGATTTCCGATGTTGGTGATGCGATCGCTGACCAGAACATGCAAATGCGGCGGATCGGAAAGTACGGGGAGAACTTCCACTTCGCGCTGGTCAAACCGATAGCCCCGGCCAAGCGGCGTGACGCAGCCGCTGAGTCCTGCCGCGAAAGACAACAGGACAATCAGCCCGGAGGAAGATCGGCGTGCGCGCTTCAAAACTCTGCGATTGTACCCAGCCCCGGGAGGAGCGTCAAAAGATGACGGAGACTAGCGGCGCCTGCGCTGGTGGTGAAAACCTCGGCCGGAGGCGCGATTGTGCGCCTCGATGATCCGGTCCGCCTCCTCGTCCGTCGTGCTGCGCTCGATGAGAGTGCTGAGTTGCGCTTCGTTGTAGCCGGCGTCACGCAATTCCGCAAGTTTTTGCCCTGAGAGGACAGATTGGCCGGTGGCTCTCCGCCCCGCCACCTCCAGAACAATCGCATCCGAGAGTTTCGCCAGGTGCATGGCCAGGGCTTCGCCCGACCACGGCCCAAGTTGATTCAGCCGCGCGAGTTCCATGATGGTTTGCGAGCTGAGACCGGCATCCAGCAAGCCCGCGATCGCGTCGCCGTCCGAGAAAGACTCGTGTCGACCGCGGGCCAACCGCACCAACTCCAAGCAATCCTCATCGCTAAGGCCGGCCTGCCGCGCTTCGACCAACTCGGAAACTTCCGCCTGGGTCAAATTGTATCCGCGAAGTTCCTGGACGTTGGAGAACCACATCCCCGCCTGATCCAGCGGCGAGAGATCCGTCGGCGGCTGGCGCTTGCAACCACCGAGCGTCAAGACAGACGCGAGCACGACGGCGAAGGCCACCGGCCGCCAGTTGAAGATTCCGCGCCGAGATACACCGCGCATACCGACTATTCTAGTCGCCTAACCGGGCGGCGGCTCACTCCGCGGCGTCGTGTGCCGCGAAGGTCAACTGGAAACGCGGCCTACACTCGATAGACGCGCTCGACGCCATATACTCCTGGGACTTTCTTGATGTTTGCGAGAATGCGTTCGAGCTGTTTGCGGTCGGTGAGTTCGAGCGTGGCTTCGACGCGCGCGTTCAGATTGTCGGGCCGGCTGTCGAGCGCCTTGATATTGCAGCTTTCTCCGCTGATGACGGCGGTGACATCGGCCAGAAGGCCCGGCCGGTCCTGGGAGCGAATGAGAAGCGTGACGGAGTACTGCGCCGCGTCGTCCTTGCCCCATTCCACGGCGATGCGCCGCTCGGATTGGTACAGCAGATTCTGCACATTCGGGCACGAGGTGCAGTGCACGGCGACCCCGCGGCCGCGCGTGACGTATCCGATGATGTCCTCGCCGGGAATCGGGCTGCAACACTTGGCGAGGAATACCATCAGGTCGCCATGCCCGCGCACCGTAACGGCGTGCTCTTTTTCCTCGCCCGCGCGCTTCGGCGCCGCGTGCGGCCCCTTCTCTCCCGGGCGTTCGTGTTTCTCGCCGAATGTCTGACCGGTGGCCTTGCTCAGCACCTGCCGCGCGGAGAATTTGCCGTAGCCCAGGTCGGCGTAGAGATCCTCAATTTTCGCGCAACCGTGCTCCGCGGCCACGCGGAGCAAATCCGCTTCCGGAATCTTCTTCAGACTCACGTCGAGCTGCCGCGCTTCCCGCTCGAGCAATCGCCGGCCGACCTCGGTTGCCTGGCCCCGCTCGTTGAAATTGATCCACTGCCGGATCTTGCTGCGCGCCCGCGAAGTTCGCACGAAATTCAGCCAATCGCGGCTCGGCTCGTGTCCCTTTTGCGTGAGGACTTCGACCACGTCGCCATTGGACAGCCGGTGGCGCAGAGGCACGATCTGCCCGTTCACTTTCGCGCCGACGCACTGGTGGCCCACTTCCGTGTGAACCGCATAGGCAAAATCCACGGGTGTCGCGCCCCGCGGCAGCGCCAGCACGCGCCCCTTGGGCGTGAAGGTGTAAACCTCCTCGGGGTACAGGTCCACTTTGAGCGTCGACAGAAACTCCGAAGGCTCCTGCATCTCCCGCGCCCATTCGATCAATTGCCGCATCCAGACGATCCGCTGGTCGCTTGAATCCGATGCGGGACGCCCGTCCTTGTATTTCCAGTGGGCGGCGACGCCTTGTTCCGCGATACGGTGCATCTCCTGCGTGCGGATCTGCACCTCGAACGCCTGGCCCGCCTGAATCACCGTCGTGTGCAGCGATTGGTACAAGTTCGGCCGCGGCATGGCGATGAAGTCCTTGAAGCGCCCCGGCACCGGCCGCCAGATCTGGTGAATCACGCCGAGCGCGGCGTAGCAATTGCGCACGGTGTCCGTAATCACGCGTACGGCCAGCAAATCGTAGATCTGATCGAGGCCGCGCTGCTGCCGCAGGATTTTCTGGTGAATGGAATAGACGCGCTTGATCCGGCCTTCCACTTCCGCGGGGATGCTGTTTTCCACCAGGCGCTTGCGAATGATGTCCTGCGTTTCGTCGAGGAACCGCTCGAACATTTTGCTGCGCGTTTGCAGCGTCTTCTGCAGTTCCAGGTACGACGCCGGTTCGAGGTAACTGAAGGCGAGGTCCTCCAGCTCGCCGCGGATCAAGCCCATTCCGAGGCGGTGCGCGATGGGCGCGTACAGTTCGAGCGTTTCGCGCGCGATGCTTTCCTGGCGGTCGGGCGGGAGGTAACTCAAGGTGCGCATGTTGTGCAAGCGGTCGGCCAGCTTCACCACGACGACGCGGACGTCGTTCACCATGGCCAGCAGCATCTTGCGGAGGTTTTCCGCCTGGCGCGCCTCGGGGGCGACTTGTTCGAGGCGGCTGATCTTCGTCACGCCCTCGACCAGCGCCGCCGTCTCCTGGCCGAAACGCTTGCGAATCTCGTCGAGCGGCACGCGCGTGTCTTCGACGACGTCGTGCAGCAGCGCTGCCTGAAGCGTCGTCGAGTCCAGCTTCATGTCCGCGAGGATGTGGGCGACTTCGAGGGGATGCGAAAGGTAGGGCTCGCCCGATTTGCGAAGCTGCGACTTGTGTTGCTCGGCGGCAAACTCGAATGCCTGCCGCAGCAGCTCGGTGTCCTCGTTCGGACGGTTCTGGCGCACCTTGGTCACCAGCTCCGCGAAGCGAGTCCGCAGCGCCAAGTCCGACCTGCTCCCGCCAACGGGAACAGGCCCGGAGGATCCCAGTGGTTGTCCTAGCGGCGGCATAGAGTGACCATTCTATCTCCAATTAGATGTGCGTGGCCCGTCCGCAGCGCCGGGATGTCCGCAGTTGCCAACCACCAGTGGCGAGCGTGGAAGCGAGGCAAGGATGCAGGGAGGCAAGGAGGCAGGGGAAAAGCGGTGGCCTGCTGGGATAAACAAGATTTATGGCTCACGGAGCGTATCCCCCTCCCCCCGGTGTTTTTACGTAAGTGCTGAATCCAAAAGGGTTACGGGCAAAAATCGTGGATCTGCTGATTCTAAAGGGTTTAAAGTCATTTATTTTCAATAACATAAGAAAATGCTTGTAAGTGTTGAATCTAAAGGACTTAAAGTCCTTTGCTGTGTATGACTTTCGGGGGCTGCACAAAAATGGTGCAATCGGCGGGGGCGCGGAGGCGGAGTTTATAACCCCTCGCGAGGAGCGCTCGGGGCAAGCCACGGATGGACACGGATCAGCACGGATGGGGAGGGGCAGAAATCGAGGTCGTAAGACAGTAAGAGATTCGGGATGGAGAACGCCAGACACGCCGCAGGGTAGCCTATGGGTACTGTATTGTCAAGTCTAAAATGAGTATTCGAAATAATTCCCACAGCCTGCCCTGCGCGCCCTGCCTGTCGGCAGGCAGGACACGCACCGTCATGACTATCGGTGGTAGAATGCGCTGGCCTCATCATGGCCGCCACACCAGCACGAAGCCATATTCGACCGTTTCCTGAACCAGAGCGGAGTTCTCTCTTCGAGACGCATAATGTGGACGCGTTTGAGTGGCTCCGCGGTCGTCCGCACCTGTCTATTCATGCCGTTGTCACAGATCCCCCGTATGGCTTGCTCGAGTACACAGAAAGCCAGAAAGAGAAACTCCGCGCCGGCAGAGGAGGCGTGTGGCGTATTCCGCCTTCTTTTGACGGGTGCATGCGCCGCCCATTGCCTCGCTTCACCGTGCTGAAGGAGTCGCATAAGTCTGAACTGGAAGCGTTCTTCACGCGTCTGGCGACTTTGCTGATGCCTGTGTTGGTTCCTGGGGCGCACGTCTTCGTCGCGACAAATCCCCTGGTGTCCCATCTTGTCTACGGCCCTTTCATCCGGGCGGGTTTCGAAAAGCGGAGCGAAATCATTCGGACGGTACAAACGCTTAGGGGTGGAGACAGGCCCAAGAACGCCCATCGCGAATTCAGCGAAATCTCGGTCATGCCGCGCTCCTGCTGGGAGCCCTGGGGACTCTTCCGCAAGCCATGCGAGGGGCGCGTGCAAGACAATCTCCGGAAGTGGAAGACCGGCGGACTCCGCCGGATATCAGCCGGCGTCCCCTTTCGCGATCTGATCGTGTCCAGTCCGACTCGCAAAGGGGAGCATCGAATCGCTCCTCACCCTTCTCTCAAACCGCAACATTTCCTCCGGCAAGTGGTCCGAGCGGCGCTGCCATGCTCTTCCGGCGTAATCCTCGATCCGTTCATGGGCTCGGGCTCCACCATCGCGGCCTGCACTGCTCTCGGCTTGAACAGCATCGGCCTGGAAGTGGATCGCGAATACTACCTCATGGCGATGGACGCCATACCCAAGCTGGCGGCTCTGAAGATCATCCAGGAACAAGATGACGCGCGCCGCTGATTTCGATAAGAGCGTTCTGTTGCCGTCTGGCCTCACGATTTCCGCCATTCGTAAGTCCGTCGACTACATCGAACGGGAGTTATCAGAGTTAATTGATATTTACGAGGAGCAAGCCAACGTATTCAGCGCCCTGGTTGGCATTTATGGTGTGCGGGCGCTCGATACTTTCAGCGTCTATGAAAAGAGCCGACATAGAGACGTTGCGCAGCAGCGCTTTCCCGACCTGAAGAAGCGAGGCTCGCGCACGCCGCCCCCGCCCCAAGTGTCGCTTGAATCGAAAGGCAGCAAGCGTCCGTGGGAAGTCCAGTCGCACTATGACCATCCAGGATGGTATATCGTTTGGCGCTACTTGGTGGACCCTACAGAATCCATTGAGCCCGGCAAGCCGATTATTGTTTGGCGGGTTGACCTCGCATTTTTTAAGAAAGCGGACTGGGAATACCAAAAGAGCGCCGCCGGTCCAAGCCGGGGAGGGCGCACTCACACTTTTGGAATCCGGAATCCCGCCCAGAAGCTGCGAGGTCATGCCGTCTATCAGAGAAGCGACATCCGGCTGCTCAACGGAAAGCCAACTCCGACAAACGGCTCCTAGCCCACAATTTATGGCCCGCAGCTGACAAGTTGCGGCTTAGAGAGTGATTCGGTGGCGTGATTGTGCCCGGAGGGGAAATCGAAGCGCCAGGGGCCGGCGGGGCAATTCGCGTCACCGGCACGAATGAACGCCTTTAGCCAAAGTGCTGATACGCCGGCCAGAACTCAGGCCAAGGCTGGCGCGGGCCGCCGCACACGAAGATATCGGGATGATAGCTGCTCTCCTCGTTCTCAACGCCATAAGGATTGCCGTTATGTCCGGCCAGCCTGCACGACGTAAACGTGCGCTCCGCATATTCGCGCGATAAGCCGAGCACAATCAGCGCGGATGGGGGCGGGACGGGATAGCCGCGCAGCCAGGCGGAGTTCGTGCCGCTGATGGGGGCGGGCAGATTGTAGGCCCGGCCAAGGAGCTCGATTGCGCCTTGCTCGCCGTAGTTGCCGACCAACACGCCCACATTCGCGCGCTGCTCCGCTGGCAAGGAATCCCGAATACCGGCAACCGTCTTGACCAGGTCGTCCCAGCCGATCTCCTCGCGCAGGTCGCCGTTGTTTTCGAGCGCGAACTTCGCGAGCGGACCACGGGACGCCAGCGGCAGCACGATTGCGCAAATGTATAGCCCGCACGCAGCGAGCCCGGTGAAGAATACGGCTACCACGGTTCGGCGCCACAGCCGCGGGAGTGACGCGATCCATTGCTCGCCTGCGGCCGCTCCCATGGCCAACAGCATCGGATACGCCGCGGCCAAATAGTAGCCGCGTCCCTTTCCCAACATGAAGAGGGCCAACGGAATCAAATACATCCATGCCAAGAGGCGATAGCGGCGATCGCGCAAAAAGCACACCAATCCCGCCAGCCATAGCGGCGCCGCGAATATATTTGCGCAAATCCGGAACTGATCGTGAATGAATCCATTCGCGCGCCCCTCACCAACATCGCGCGCGTGAATATACCTGAGGAAGTGCAGCGAGATGAATCCATGGCGCACCTGCCACACAAAATTAGGCAGAAAGATCAGCAGCGCCAGCGCGACTCCGCTCCAGAACAACCAGCTTCCGAGGAAGCGGCGCGCGCGCGTCAGCAGGAGACCGCCGAGAATCCCGGCAACGAAAAACAGCATCGTGTACTTGGTCATCAGGCCAATGCCCGCTGTCGCACCAATCGCCAGCCACCAGCGGGGATTCTCCGTCTTCAACAGGCGAATCACGAAGTAAGCGGCCAGCACCCACCACAGAAAATCGAGGGACGTGTATTGGAACTCGGTCCCGTTGAACAGAGGCAGCGGCGAGAGCGCGACGGCCAGGGCGGCCGTAACCTGCGCCAGTCGGCGGCCGCCAAGCTCGCGCGCCATCAGTCCGGTGAAGAAGATGGCCAGCGCCTGAGCCATTACCGAGAAGAGCCGCAGTCCCACCAGCGAGACGCCGAAAACTCCCAGGCCAATGCGCTCCAGAAAAGGGTTCACCGGCGGGTAGGCCACGAATCCCCAGTCCAGATGCAGGGCATCGCTCAGAACCTGGAGTTCATCGCGATGAAAACCGTAGCGATTGTTCGTGAGCAGGTGAGCGAGCGCCACCAGAGTTGCAATTCCGAGCAGCAATATGGCGTCAGCCCGAGCCTGAGTATCTATTTGTTGCCCGAGGCTCTCATTCGCGTTCATGGAAGCCACCCCACCCCGCTCCTTTGGCTGACAGTTTCTATCATAGGATTGCTACGCACGGAGAGACGCTCAGGTTCCAGCCCGCTTCCTTGCTGGTTTGGTGAGGCGCTACTCTTCGCGCAGGGCCACCATCGGATCGACTCGGGCCGCTCGGCGCGCGGGCACGTAGCAGGCGAGCAGGGCGGCTAGAAAGTGCAAGGCGTCGTCGAGCGCTACACTCCGAAAGGCGTATAGAGCGGCGGGCGGAGGCAAGCTCCGCCCCTACGTGGAGAGAAAACCCGATCGCGCCGTCGAAAACAAAAAAGGCCCCCGGCAAATGCGCCGGGGGCCTTTGGCTTTGAGATTGGATGATATCTGTCAGAACCCGTGCGTTTCGATGAGTAATCGAACCGACTTCCTGGTCCGTGAGAACCAGGTCCCTGCCGCCTGTACCAGACGGTCAGAGAGTGGGCAGCTTCGCCTGCACACCTGCACAGGTTCCACTACCGCTTTTTTTAGAAAGGAGGTGATCCAGCCGCAGGTTCTCCTACGGCTACCTTGTTACGACTTCACCCCAATCATGGGCCATACCTTGGGCGCCTGCCTCCTTGCGGTTAGCACGGCGACTTCTAGTACAGCTCACTTTCGTGATGTGACGGGCGGTGTGTACAAGGCCCGGGAACGTATTCACGGCGTCGATCTGATACGCCATTACTAGCGATTCCAGCTTCATGCAGTCGAGTTGCAGACTGCAATCCGAACTGAGCGCGGTTTTTTCCGATTAGCTCCCCCTCGCGGGTTTGCAGCGTTCTGTGCCGCGCATTGTAACACGTGTGTAGCCCTGGACATAAAGGCCGTGCTGACTTGACGTCATCCCCACCTTCCTCTCCGTTATCCGGAGCAGTCCACGTAGAGTTCCCCCCTTGCGGGGTGGCAACTACGCGTAAGGGTTGCGCTCGTTGCGGGACTTAACCCAACACCTCACGGCACGAGCTGACGACAGCCATGCAGCACCTCTACCGGCGTCCCTTGCGGGAAGTCTAGATTTCTCAAGATGGTCGCCGGCACTTCGAGCCCAGGTAAGGTTCTTCGCGTTGCGTCGAATTGAACCACATGTTCCACCGCTTGTGCGGGCCCCCGTCAATTCCTTTGAGTTTCAGTCTTGCGACCGTACTCCCCAGGCGCAGGACTTAACGCGTTAGCTACGGGACGACCCGCCTACGCGGGCCACCCCAAGTCCTGATGGTTTAGGGCTAGGACTACCAGGGTATCTAATCCTGTTTGCTCCCCTAGCTTTCGTTCCTCAGCGTCAGTTGCGGTCCAGCCAGCCGCCTTCGCCACGGGTGTTCCTGCAGATATCTACGCATTTCACCGCTACACCTGCAATTCCACTGGCCTCTCCCGCACTCGAGCACGGCAGTTTTGGAAGCAGCCTCCAAGTTAAGCCTGGAGATTTCACTCCCAACTTGCCGCACCGCCTACGAACCCTTTACGCCCAGTAATTCCGAGCAACGCTGGCCCCCTACGTCTTACCGCGGCTGCTGGCACGTAGTTAGCCGGGGCTTCTTATACCCGTACCGTCAAGCCCTTGCGGGCCATTCTTCCGGGTCGAAAGGGGTTTACACTCCGAGAAGCTTCATCCCCCACGCGGCGTCGCTGCGTCAGGCTTTCGCCCATTGCGCAAGATTCCCCACTGCTGCCTCCCGTAGGAGTCTGGACCGTGTCTCAGTTCCAGTGTGGCTGATCATCCTCTCAGATCAGCTACCGATCAAAGCCTTGGTGAGCCGTTACCTCGCCAACAAGCTAATCGGGCGCGGGCTCCTCCTCCGGCGGCCTTGCGGCCTTTGAGTCCGGCGGCCGAAGCCACCGGAATGTCATGCGGTATTAGCCCCGCTTTCGCGGGGTTATTCCCCACCGAAGGGCAGATTGCCCACGTGTTACTCACCCGTGCGCCGTGCGCCCATTCCCTGTATTGCTACAGGAAACTGCGCACTCGACTTGCATGTGTTAAGCACGCCGCCAGCGTTCGCTCTGAGCCAGGATCAAACTCTCGTTTGAATCTGGTTTGTCTAGAAATGATGAACCCCGGTTCGCGTCTTTTCCAACGCGGCCCGGGGGCCAGACATCTCAGACGAATTTATTTGTCGTTCGGTCTACTCAAATCCCTCCTCCGCCGAAGCGGATTCAGGGTGAACCGAACGGGTTCTGGCACATATCATCCAAGTTGTCAAAGAGCAAAGGCCTCCTGTCCAGCAGGCAGGCTATCAAGCAACCTAGGAGTATAGCCTACTTCACCCCAATGTCAACAGGCCATCCGCGGCCAGCCCGGGCCCTGAAGAACGCCCGCCGGCCACATCGCGCCTCGCGGTCATTCCGAACCCTGCGGTGGCCATCTTGCTGGCGCTGATACGTGCCCGGCAGTATACTCCCCGCCATTCTCTGTTTCCGTTCCAGGAGGTCCTGGCTCCATGCGCTATAAATTCGCCGCAGTTTTCCTCGTAGGCGCAATCGGCGGGCTCTCGCTCGCCGCACTGTTCCTGGCGTGCAATACTTGGCCGCGTCACGGCCATCTGCGGTCGTACGTTGGTTCGCTCGTCGGAAGGGCGGAGCCCGGCGGGGAAGCGCTGGCGGCGGCACCCGAGGCCGCCACCGGCGCGACCGACGCGCTCGAAGCGAAATTTCAAGCCTATTCCGATCGCGCCGACGACCTGCAAAAACTCATTGCCGTGCTCATCGGATTGTCCTCGCTCTATGCCGTCGTTCTGGGGCTCAGCTCCTACGCCTCCGCGCAGAGCGCACAGCAGGCGCTTCAAAAGATGGAGTCCGACGCTAAGGATTCTTTCAAAACACTGGAGACTCTCCGGGACGAATGGAAGAAAAACCAGACTCAGGTTGGGAAGGACATCATGTACGGCCGGCGCCTCGCCATCGGAAGCGCCGCCATAGGCCTCGCGATCCAGGGCGTGTACCTCGACGATGCCCAAGCTGCGACCGAGGCACTCGTAGGACTCCGCCCCGACCACCCCGCCGACCGCTTCCTCAATCTCTATATCGGCCGGCTACACAAAGCGCTGAAGAGATATGCTTTCGCCGAAGCTGCCATGACGGTCTTCTTGGAGGAACTGAAACAGACGAAGGATGGCGACAAACTGAACGTCTTCGATGCCTATTTCAATCGCGCGTGTTACCGGAGCCTTCAGTGGTCCGCGGCGTCCGGGCAGGACCAGACCGTTCTCCAAACCGGCATCCTCGGCGATCTGGCCGAGAGCTCCAAAGCCGCGCTCGAACTCGGCCAATACACGAAAGACGCGTTTCTAAAACTCGTCAAGGAAGAAAAGGACTTCGACAACGTGCGGAGCCTGGATTGGTTCAAGCCGTGGATCCAGGCTTAGAAGGCCTTAGCGGGGAACGCCGATGGGTCTGTCGATCATGGGCCCATTATAGCACTTAGCCAGCGCCCCCGCTTCCAGCAGTACAGGCACTGTTGCCTGCGCGGAGATTCTCCTCGCGCCAGTGTCTCGCCCTATCGTCCCCCGCCGATCAGAGGCGCTCGCTCCGGCTCGCGCAGCAAACTCTGACTGCCTTGCCCCGGTGCGTGGGATGCTTTCGCAGGAGGCGCCTGCTATCCCGGCGAATTCTCGCCCAGCGCGAATGTGACCGTCACCGTCGTTTCCACTTCGACCGGATCGCCATTGAGCAGGGTCGGTTCGTACTTCCACTTCCTCACCGCGTCCAACGCCGCCTGCACGAGGATTGGATGTCCTGAGATCACGCGCATTTCATGAACCGTCCCGTCTTTGCCAATAATCGCGTCTAGCACTACGTTGCCTTGAATCCGCGCCGCCCGAGCCAGCGCGGGGTAGACCGGCGGGGTCGTGCTGAGCTCTTTCACCTTCATCACGTCACCGCTGACTCGAATCCTCGGCGGCCGCCCCGTCTCCCGCCCCGGGCTCTGCGGAGAGTTTGGCGGAGAACTCTGCTGGAAGCCGAGTATCCGGGCACGTCCCGGCGGGGGAGGAGGAGGTGGTGGCGGTGGCGGTGGTGGAGGAGGGGGAGGAGGCATCGGCGTCGTGATCGGCTGGTCCCCTTGGTTCGGCTGTGGTGCCGCTGGCGGCTCCGGCTCTGTCGCCCGCAGCTTCTTGATCTCCGTCACCTTTTCGATGAGGTCGCCAGCCTGGTTCTCAATCGCGGCGCGCTCGTTCATGTCATCCACCTGGTCCGCTTTTTGCCGGTAAAGCAGATTCAGGTACACCATCGCGTCGTCGTAGTTCGGCTGGAGCTCGATGGCCTTTTGCAGCTTCGCGATGCCATCGTCAACTATGGGCCCGTAATTCTGCGCAAACTTTTCACGAAGATTCGCAGGCAAAGGCTTGTCGGGCCCGAGTTGTCTTGAGGGATGATCCTCACTGTAGTTGGCGCGAAGTTCGGAGTTCGCGCGGAAGGCAAGCGTCCAGTCAATCACGCCAATCCAGTAGTAAGGCGTGGAATCCTTGGGCTGGAGTTGAATGTGTTTCTGGTGGTAAGTCGCTGACTCCTTGAGCATATCTGGATCGAACGGCGGCCCGGCGGCCATGTTGAACAACATTGAGCCAATGCCGTCGATGGCCGTGAGATTATTCGGATCAAGGGAAAGCACGCCCTTGAACTCTTCGACGGCTTGTTGTGCGAGTTGAAGGTTGTCAGGGGAAGTCGCGCCGGGTATGTACTGAGAGGCATAGGAAGCGGCGAGGTCAAGCCGCGCCTTGACGGCAGTCGGGTCGAGTTCTTTGGCCTTCTGGAAATACTCTATCGCCTGGTCAAATTGCCCTTCGCGGTACGCAGCCACGCCATTGTGGAGCGCCTCGCGCGTTTGAGCCGCAGTCCGCTGACGGCCCAGATACTTCGAGCACCCCGCCGCAGCCAATGCCGCCGCCAACATCAACGTCCATACTCCGGTTTTCCATCTCATGTTTCGCCCCTTCACGATCTTGTCTCCTGCTGTTGTGTCACATGCTGTCATTATGAGCCTGCCTGCCCGGCGTGGTGGGCCTGCCCGCCACGGCGGCGGGATCTTTCTACCCTCCGCGTTCCCCCGCCCTACTGTCCCCCGCCGGTCAGAGGCACTCGCTCCGGCTCGCGCAGCAAACTCTGATTCCCCTGCCCCGGCTCGACCTTCTGACAGAAGCTCGCTTTACCCCGCAGCTCCGGATACTCTTCGCAAATCTCCTTGTAGAGTTCGGGCTGTTCCCGCTTGACAACCTCAGACACGTCCTCCTCCGACTCTTCAATGATCTCGGATCCGGCCGCAATGTAATGCTGCCCCGCAGGCGTCTCGTAGAACGCAATCAGGGCTTTGACATCGTCATCAGATAAGTTCCTCGCATAGGCGTCGGCAATGCGGCTGAGGGAGTCATCCGACCGCAGTAAAGCAATGGTTCTTTGCCCCATTTCGTCGACGATTTTCCCGCGGTTCGGCGTATCTGGCAGCGATGCCGTTATCCCGGGCCGAAGTTCATCGAATATCACCCGCGCGCCATCCCCCAACATGTTCCACAGCTTCATTACGTCAAACAAATGTAAAACATCCGCCTTCACTTGCGGGTCAATCGGAGGACTCTGCTCCATCGACGGCCCCGGCGCGGGCGGCTCTTCCGCGGGAGGTGATTGCTGCGGCGGCGAATTTCCGTCCAGAACAAAGTGGACCGTAATCGTCATTTCCAACTCAACCGGGTTGCCATTGAGCAACGTCGTTTGGTACTTCCACTGTCTTACCGCATCCATTGCTGCCTGCACGAGCAGCGGATGTCCGGAAATGAGGCGGAGGTCTGTAACGTTGCCGTCTTCAGTAATTACGACGTTCAGGACAACGTCGCCTTGAATTCGCGTTTGCCGCGCCAGCATGGGATAAACCGGCGGCGGCGCGCTGATCACCCTCGGCGGCTGCACGTTCCTGCCAATGCGGATCCTCGTCGGCTGCCCAGTCCTCGGAGGAGGAGGCGGAGGAGGAGGGGGCGGTGGTGGCGGCGGGGGCGGCGGAGGAGGTGGTGGCGGCGCCGGAGTCTGCCCATCGCCTTGATTCGGCGTGGCTCCCGCCGCCTGTCTCTCCTTGATCTGCATCACCTTGTCCACGAGGTCGTTGGCCTGCCTTATCAGGGCCGCGCGCTCGTTCATGTCATCCGCCTGGTCCGCTTTTCGCCGGTAAAGCAGATTCAGGTACGCCATCGCGTCGTCGTAGTCCGGTCGAAGCTCAATGGCCTTCTGCAGCTTCGCGATGCCATCGTCAACTATGGGCCCATACTCCCGCGCATATTTCTCTCGAAGGTCCGGTGGCAGAGGCGCGGTGTCCCGGATCTGGCTTGTGGGATGAGCCTGATTGTAGTTCGCGCGAAATTTGGAATTCGCTCGGAAAGATAGGGTCCAGTCAATCACGCCGATCCAATAATAAGGCTCGGGATCCTCAGGCTTCAGTTGAATGTGCTTCAGGTGGTAAGTGGCCGACTCCTTGTACATATTCGGATCGAAAGGCGGCCCGGCAGCCATGCTATAGAGCATCGAGCCGATGCCGTCGATCGCCGTGAGATTGTTCGGATCGAGGGACAGGGCGCCCTTGAACTCTTCGACGGCTTGCTGTGCGTATCGCAGGTTGTCAGGGGAAGGCGCGCCGGGTACGTACTGAGCGGCTTAAGATGTGGCGAGGTAAAGCCGCGCATTAACGGAAGTCGGGTCGAGTTCTTTGGCCCTCTGGAAATCTGCCACGGCTTCATCGTATTGCCCGCCGCGGAACGCAGCCACGCCCTTGTCGAAGGCCTCGTGTGCCGCTTGAGCCGCATTTTGCTGATCGCCCGGCGGCGCGCTCTGCTGCGCTGCCGGCTCCTGCGCAAATCCCGCCGTCGCCAGAGCCGCCACCAACACCAAAGTCCCGACTCCCATTTTCCATCTCATGTCCCACCTCACGATCTTGTCTCCCGCTGTTGTATCACATGCCATCGTTATGAACGCGGCGCGAGGGCACCCCTTCTTTCGAACCTGCCTACCCTGGGTGCCGGCAGTCAGGCTGTGGAAGTCATTTCGACTCGCCGCCAGACGCCTCCCACCTGCTGCATCGAGGCTCAACCAACGGAGCAACCTGAGCGTCTATCTCATCATTCCTATAGAGTGCGAAAACATGTTAAAGATAGGATTGCCATGAAAACGGCTAAGAATCGCTACTTTCATTTCGTTTTGCTGTTCGTGATTGGGGGACTCTCGCTCTCTCCCCAACTCGCCGGGGCCGCCGGGCAAGCGCAATCCAGCACGCCGCCTCCGCCGCAGCAAGGCTCCGCTCCGGCCCCGCCCGCTGCATCTGCGCCGGCCCCCACACAAGTCAACGGGATTCCGATCGACGACATCATCAAAAGATTCGCGCAGCACGAATCCGAATTCAAGATCGCGCGCGACAACTACACTTACAAGCAAAGCGTCAAAATCCAGGAGTCTTTGCCCGGAGAGGAACAGCCCAGCGGCGAATACGAAATGGACAGCGAAATCGTCTTCACGCCAGAGGGCCACCGTTATGAGAACGTCACCTACGCTCCGCCTTCGACCCTGAAATTGCTCGCCTTGACCCAGCAGGACATGGACGACATCGAGCACGTCCAGCCGTTCGTCCTCACCACCGAGGAGCTTCCGAAATACAACGTCACGTACGTCGGCCAGGAGCACATCGATTATCTGAACACGTACGTTTTCCACGTCGCGCCAAAGAAGATTGAGAAGAACCAGCGATATTTCCAGGGCACGATCTGGGTGGACGATCAGGACTACGCCATCGTCAAGAGCGACGGCAAGGCCGTGCCTGACATCATTTCACACGGCCAGGAAAATCTGTTTCCGCGTTTCATCACGTACCGCGAAAACATCGAGGGCAATTTCTGGTTCCCCACCTACACGCACTCCGACGATATTCTTCATTTCACGGGTCAGGATATTCGCCAGCGCATGACCATCCGTTACGCGGACTACAAGCGTTATGGCGTCACGGTCACAATCACGCCGGAAAAGCCGAAATAATTCCTGCGATTAAAGTCGGCGAAGCGATTCGGTGTACGGCGCGCGCGCGACGCCGCGCTCGGTGATGATCGCTGCGATGAAACGTGCCTGCGTGACGTCGAACGCGGGATTGGCAACCTCGACGTCCGGCGCAATGCGCACGCCGCGAATGTGCGTGACCTCTT
This sequence comes from Terriglobia bacterium, assembly GCA_963819015.1. Taxonomy (GTDB): domain Bacteria; phylum Acidobacteriota; class Terriglobia; order Acidiferrales; family UBA7541; genus DASPOJ01. The sequence goes on along the minus strand of CAWFUN010000001.1, from coordinate 290,297 downwards.
CGGCCGGGCGCTCCTCGATGGGAATGTGCTCGCCGGACGGAATGGTGAGGTCGAGCGTCGAAATCGGCGCGGCGACGTAGAACGGCACGCTGTTCTCCTGCGCCAGCACGGCGATTTGATACGTGCCGATCTTGTTGGCGGTGTCGCCGTTCGCCGCGATGCGATCCGCGCCCACGACGATTGCGCCGACTTTGCCCGTCTTCAGGAAGTGGCCGACCATGTTGTCCGTGATGAGCGTCAGTGGAATGCCGTCTTCGGCGAGTTCCCACGCCGTGAGCCGCGCGCCTTGCAGGTACGGCCGCGTCTCCGGCACGAGCACGCGCAACTTGTGCCCTTGCTCGACGGCTACGCGGATCACGCCGAGCGCTGTGCCGATGCCGCCCGTGGCGAGCGCGCCGGCGTTGCACTGCGTCATCACTTGTCCATCGGCGGGCATCAGCGGCGCGCCGAGTTTTCCGATGGCTTCGTCGGTCGCCCATTTTTCAGCGTGAACTTTTTTCGCCTCGGCGACCATTTCGCGGCGAATCATCTCGAGATCGTTCGACGGGGCGAGTTCATCGAAGCGGCGCTTCATTCGCGCGATCGCCCAGAATAAATCCACCGCCGTCGGGCGCGTGCGCGCGAGCGCGTCGCAAATCGCGGGGAACTCCTCGCGCAGCTCCGCGACGTTCTTCGAGTTCGAGTGAAGCACGCCGACGGCGACTCCCATGGCCGCCGCGACGCCGATCGCCGGAGCGCCGCGAATCACCATGTCGCGAATCGCATCGGCGACCTCGCCGTACGTCGTGTACGTGTGGCGAATCACTTCGCCGGGCAATCGCCGCTGGTCGAGCATGACGACGCCGCGATCCGTCCATTCAATCGGCTGTGTGACGCGCATCAAGTCTTCTTTCCCTTGCCTGCTTTTATTCCTTCACGCGCTTCGATTTGCGCTGCGGCCGCATCACGCTCATCCGTGCGGCGGAAAATGCCGCAAGCCGCCGGTCCCGAGAACGACGAAGAGAAACAGCAAGCCGTTGTAGCCGAGATGCACCAGGTAGCTCGCAGCGACGGTCCCGGTCCGCGCGCGTACCCAGGTGAGCACAATTCCGACGCACACCATCAATCCGATTTGTCCCCAACCGCCCCACAGTTGCGCGGCGTGCAGCAAGCCAAACAGAATTCCGGTCGTGAGAATTCCGGCGGGAACGCCGAATTGCCGCGCGATCACCGGGTAGAGGAATCCGCGAAAAATCGTTTCTTCCACCAGCGGCGCGACCAGAACACCGAGACCCATCAGCAGCAGTACGCTGAGCCGGTTCTCAAAAAGTTTTTCGATAGGCAGATTCACGCTTTGATTCACGAACTGCCCGGCGACGCCGATCCCGATCGCGAGCGCAGCGCCTCCCGACAAATAGCGCGCCGGCGAGATTCCGGCGGAGAAACTGCGCCAGCCAATGGATCGCCAGAACGGTTCGCTGGTGCGAAAGCGAACGACGGCGTAGAGATACGCGATCGCGAGCGCCGACCACAAAGTTTGGGCCACGATCAGGACGCCGGATTTCAACGTGGAACCGTCCTGCATCGCGCGAAACGGCACGTGAAAAATCGCGGAGGCGGCCTGCGCGACCAGAGCGGCGAGCACCACGCTACTGACGAGCGCAAATATGCCGAACAAAAAGAGGTCCCACCAATGCCACGCCACGCGCAGGTCGGCGGGTAGTGCGGGCGGCGCGGGAGTCGGCTCGGAAGGCGCGGGCCAGTCGGGCGGCAGCGGCGAGTTTGGTTCGGAGAAATTCAAATGCGCTCCTCGGAACGGCGGGGGACAACCCGGCGCCGGGATTTGCCTCACGCCTGAATTTTTCGCGTGTAATATTCGAGCAAATCCACGAGCGTTTTGCGAATCGGAATTTCGGGTTTCCAGCCCGTCAACGCGCGGCACTTGCGCGTGTCGCAAATCTGCACGGGAATATCGATGGGACGCACGAGATTCGGGTCCACTGCTTTCTTCACTTTGCCGGTGAGGCCCGCGATCTCGAGCGACAAATCGAGAATCTCGCCCATGGTGAAAAATTCGTCGCCGCCGACGTTGTAGGCCTCGCCGTTTGCGGCGGCGCGTTGCATCAGCAAATAGTAGGCGCGGCAGGCGTCGCGCACGTCCATGACGACGCGCTTGCTCGAGAGCGTGCCGACCCTGACGACGGGCGGCTGAAAACCCTTTTGGATGCGGACGATCTGGTAGATGTCCGACGCGATCGAAAAACGGCGGCCGCGGCGCGGGCCGGTGTGCGAGAAGGCGCGCGTCACGAAGAACGGCAATTTTTCGGAGACCGCGCGCTCGCGCACGTAGAAATCGGCGGCGGCTTTGCTGACGCCGTAGGGATTCACGGGCTGCAGCGGGAAATCTTCGTGGATGGGGCCCTGCGATTCGTCGGGCGCGCCGTAAACTTCGGAGGTCGAGCAGAACATCAGCCGGCACGCGGGTTGATGCGCGCGAATCGCTTCGGCGACGTTCATCGTGCCGACGGCGTTTGCGAGGAACGTGCCGCGCGGATCGAGGAAGCTGGTCGGGGGATGGCTTTGCGCGGCGAGATGAAAGATGCCGTCGAAGGGAACTTCTTTCAGGACGCGCGCGACAGATTCGTAGTCGGTGAGATCGCCGAAATGAAATTGCAACGTGTTGAAGACGCGGTCGGGAACGACGTCGCGAATATCGTCTTCGCGGCCATTCGAGTTGCGGATGAAACCGTGCACTTCGTGGCCTTCGCCGACGAGCAGGTTGGCGAGATGCGGTCCGACGAATCCGGTGATTCCCGTGATCAGATAGCGCATGAGAGCGTCCGGCGCCTGTCTGCCCTGCCTACCGGCAGGCAGGCGGCGAGCGAATTAGCTAGTGTGCCGATGTCCGCGCAAAGATGTCAAATACCGGCTAGGTTTTGGAAGGGCGACGATGCGGGATGCGGGGGGCGGGGGGATCAACACGAGTGACGGCGGTCCGTTAGGGAGCGCGGCGGCGAGGAAGTCAGACGGAGGGGGTGTGGCTGTTTTGGGGGATTAGGCGGGAGAGAGCCTGGCCCGTGTAGGATTTCTTGTTGCGGGCGATTTGTTCGGGGGTGCCCTGGGCGACGATGCGTCCGCCTTCGGCGCCGCCTTCGGGGCCGAGATCAATGATCCAATCGGCTTGTTTGATGATGTCGAGATGGTGCTCAATGATCAGGACGGTGTTGCCGACGTCCACCAGGCGCTGGAGGACGTGCAGGAGTTTTTTCACGTCGTCGAAATGGAGGCCCGTGGTGGGCTCGTCCAGGATGTAGAGAGTGCGGCCGGTCTGGCGGCGTGAGAGTTCGCGAGCGAGTTTGATGCGCTGGGCTTCGCCGCCGGAAAGAGTGGTGGCGGACTGGCCGAGCTGGAGGTAACCGAGTCCTACTTCGACCAGCGTATCCAGTTTCTGGCGGACCTGCGGGATATTCTCGAGAACGGCGAGCGCTTCCTCGACTGAGTGATCGAGAAGATCGGAAATCGAGCGGCCTTTGTAACGTACGGCTAGGGTTTCGGCGTTGTAGCGGCGTCCGCGGCAGACTTCGCAAGTGACGAATACATCCGGGAGAAAATTCATCTCGATGCGGCGGAGGCCGTCGCCCTGGCAGGCTTCGCAACGTCCGCCTTTCACATTGAAGCTGAAGCGGCCGGGGGCGTAGCCGCGTTCGCGCGATTCAGGAAGCATGGCGAAGATTTCGCGGATGGGCGTGAAGACGCCGGTGTATGTGGCCGGGTTCGAGCGCGGAGTGCGCCCGATGGGGTCCTGATCGATTTCGATGACCTTGTCGATTTGGTCGGCGCCGGTCAATTCGCGGAACGCGCCGGGAGGCTGCATCGAGCGGTAGAGTTTTTGCGCGAGGGCGCGATAGAGGATTTCGTTGACGAGAGTGGATTTGCCGGAGCCGGAGACGCCGGTGACGACGTTGAAGAGGCCGAGCGGCAGGCGGAGATCGAGATTCTTCAGATTGTTCGCGGTGCAGCCGAGAAGAGAGAGCGATTTGCCGTTGGGCGAGCGGCGGCGCTCGGGTACGGGAATCGCCGCGGCGCCGGAGAGATATCGGCCGGTGAGCGAATCGGGATGAGCGGCGATGTCGTGCGGGCGGCCCGTGGCGACGAGATGTCCGCCGGCGTTACCGGCGCCGGGGCCGAGGTCGACGACGAAATCGGCGCGGCGGATGGTTTCTTCATCGTGCTCGACGACGAGGACCGTGTTGCCGAGATCGCGGAGCTGCTCGAGGGAATTGAGCAAGCGGCCGTTGTCGCGCGCATGGAGTCCGATGGAGGGCTCGTCGAGGACGTAAAGGACGCCGCGAAGGCGCGAGCCGATTTGCGTGGCGAGGCGAATGCGCTGCGCTTCGCCGCCGGAGAGCGTGGTCGCGGAGCGATCGAGGCTGAGATAGCCCAGTCCGACGGCGAGAAGAAAATCGAGGCGCTCGGAAATTTCACCGAGCGCGCGGCCGGCGATCTCGCGCTGTCGCGAAGTAAGCGTCTTCAGGATTTGATCCACGGCGGGGCGCGCGTCCTGGATGGAGAGCGCCGTGAAATCGGCGATGCCGCGGCCGGCAATCTCGACGGCGAGGCTTTCGGGGCGCAAGCGCCGCTGATTGCAGACCGAGCACGGCGCGGGCGACATGTATTGCGTCAGCCATTCGCGATAGCCGTCAGAACGCGAATCTTCGAGATTGCGATCGAGCATCGTGAAGAGGCCGGGGAATTTGAAGCCGGGCGCGGCCTTCCCTCCACTACGTTTGCGGGCGTTGCGGCCTCTTGATTTTTCCGCGGCGGCGCCGCTGGACGGCGGATAGCCGTAGAGAATCAGATTCTGGATGTTGCGCGGAAACTGTTCGAAAGGCGTCGCGAGCTCGAAGCCGTGCGCGTAAGCGGCAAGCTCAAGAGTGCGGCGGACGGAGCTGGACGCGGAGCCGGGGCCGAGTCCGCCCTCGAAGAGCGGGCGCGACCAATCCGTGATCACTTTCGCGGGATCGAAATCGTATTTCGAGCCGAGACCGTTGCACGCGGGGCAGGCGCCGTAAGGCGAATTGAAACTGAACGAGCGCGGCTCCAGCTGCGGAACGGAAATGCCGCAATCGCTGCAAGCGAGTTTTTCCGAGTAGATCTCCTCCGCGCCGCCGACGACCGAAACCGTGACGAGGCCTTTCGCCAGTTTGAGCGCGGTGGCGAGGGATTGCTCGAGGCGCATCGCGATGCCGGGCTTGACCAGTAGGCGATCCACGACGACTTCGATGGTGTGATTCTTGCGCTTATCGAGATTGGGCGTGGCGTCGAGCGGGTACAGTTCGCCGTCAATTCGGGCGCGAAGAAAACCGTCGCGCGCGAGCTTATCGAGCTCCTGCTTGTACTCGCCTTTGCGGCCGCGCGCGACGGGCGCGAGGATCATCACGCGATCGCCTTCCTTGGCCAGTTCGCCGCGCAGGATGGACTGGACGATTTGCTCCGCGGACTGGCGGGCGATGGGCTTGCCGCAGTTGGGACAATGCGGCGTGCCGATGGAGCTGTAGATGACGCGCAAATAATCGTAGATCTCGGTGATGGTGCCGACGGTCGAGCGCGGCGAGCGCGTGGTGGTTTTCTGTTCGATGGCGATCGAGGGAGACAGCCCTTCGATGGAATCCACTTCCGGGCGTTCCATCTGATCGAGGAACTGCCGCGCGTAGGCGGATAGGGATTCGACGTAACGGCGCTGGCCTTCGGCGTAGATGGTGTCGAAGGCGAGGGATGACTTGCCGGAGCCGGACAGGCCGGTGATGACGGTGAGCGCGTTGCGCGGGATTCGGAGGCTGATGTTCTTCAGATTGTGTTGCCTGGCCCCGCGCACGACGATTTCGGTGAGCCCCATGGTCCCAGCCAACCCTCACAGAGAGGCCGGCCGCACAGTGGACAAAATGCGGCCAGCTTAATCTTTCCAAGTTAGCAAGACGTTAGAAGTGGGTCAAGGCGTCAGAATCGAGGGGCCACTAATTACGGTTGACGCGCATCGGAAACCAGATGATTATTCTCGGACATCGGGCTCCATCCGGCTGCCCGTGTGCTGAACGCTGTTTTTCGGAAATACAGGCTTCCCTCTGACCGGAGGAAAAATGATCCGGAAGTTTGGCCTCGCGGCCGTGCTGGCCGCGATCGCGGTTGTCACTGGTGTGCGCGCACCGGGCATTTTCGCCAGGAACGGGGGCCGCGCTGCGCGGGGGCGCGACCTTATCACGGCTGAGATTGACGAGAGCCGCCGCGTCACGCTGCACGGGAATACGCGTCCCGAAGCGAGGCCCGAGCACGATCGCGGCCGGGTCCCGGAAGATTTCCGCCTCGCGCACATGCTTCTGCAACTGCGGCGCCCGCCGGAAACCGAGCTGGCGTTCGAGAACTACGTCGAGAGCCTGACGCAGCACGGCTCCGCAACCTTTCACCAGTGGCTCACGCCGGCGCAGGTGGGCGAAAGCTACGGACTGAGCGATTCCGATCTCGGCGCGATCGAGGACTGGCTGGAGGGGCACGGGATCAAGGTGAACTACGTGTACCCGAACCGCGTGGTGCTGGATATTTCGGGGACGGCCCGGGCGCTGCGCGAAGCGATGCACGTCGAGATTCACTATCTCGACGTGGACGGTGAGAGACACTTCGCGAACATGAACGATCCGGACATTCCCGAGGCGCTCGCTCCGGCCATCGTGGGGATCGTCTCGATGCACGATTTCCGTCCGCACACCATGGACAAGCCGAGGCCGGAACTCACCTACACGGACACGACCGGCACGTACGAGGCAGTGACGCCGTCAGACCTGGCGGCCATCTACAACTTGAATCCACTCTTCAGCCAGGGAATCACAGGCGCGGGGCAGACGGTGGTGCTGGTGGAGGACAGCGATCCGTACACGCCTTCCGGGGGCACGATGGCGACCGACTGGACTTCGTTTAAAACGGAGTTTGGGCTGGCGAAATACGGCGGAACGCTTTCGGTCGTGCATCCGAATCCGACGGGTTCTACCAGTTGTACCGATCCGGGCGACAACGGGGACGACAGCGAAGTCGCCGTGGACATCGATTCCGTGGCGGCAACGGCGCCGGGCGCAGCAATTGAGGTTGCAGCTTGCGCGGGTACGACGACGTACGGCCCGCTCATCGCCGTCGAAAACGTCAACGCGCAGACGCCCCACCCCTACATCGTCAGCGTGAGCTACGGCGTTTGCGAAGCTGACAACGGAGCCGCGTCGAACGCGGCTTTCAATAGCGCGTACCAGACGGCGGCTTCGGAAGGGATTTCCGTATTCGTCGCGGCGGGAGACGAAGGGGCGGCGAGTTGCGACGCGAATGCGACCTCAGCGTCGCACGGAATCAACGTCAGCGGCTGGGCTTCGACGCCGTACAACGTGGCGGTCGGAGGCACCGATTTTGCGGACACGGTAACAGGAACGAACGCCACGTACTGGAATACTTCGAACAGCAGCACGTTTCAATCCGCGATCGGTTACATCCCGGAGATTCCGTGGAACGATTCGTGTGCGGGCGTTCTCCTCGCCACCTATGAGGGTCATAACCCGCCGTACGGAGCGGCGGGATTCTGCAACTCCGGCGGAACCAGCTTCCGGACTACGGGCTCGGGAAGCGGCGGCCCCAGCGAATGCGCGACGGGAGCACCGGCGATCGGCGGAGAGGTCGGCGGCAGCTGCGCAGGATACGTGAAGCCTTCCTGGCAGGCGGGGCTATTCGGCAATCCGAATGACGGCGTGCGGGATCTGCCGGATGTTTCGCTTTTTGCTTCGAACGGGCGCTGGAGCCATTTCTACATCATCTGCTACAGCCACGTAGCCAGCGGAAATGGGGGCCATCCCTGCACGCCGGGCACTCCCGATCCGACGGCCGCATCGGGCGCAACGTGGAGCGCTTTCGGGGGAACGTCGTTTGGGACGCCGATTCTGGCCTCGATCCAGGCGTTGGTGAATCAGAGGACCGCCGCCCTGACGATTACGCCCGTGGCGGGGCAGGGCAATCCCAATCCGGTGTATTACACGATCGCCGCGAGTGAATACGGCGCGACGGGGAGCAGCCGGTGCAACTCGAGCGACGCAGGGGCTCGCGCGCCGCGGCGTTGCGACGACCTGCGTGTTCTACGACGTGACGCAGGGAGATATCGACGTCAACTGCAGCAGGAATTCGCCGAACTGCTACGACCCCGGCGCAACGGCGGCTAACCGCTGGAACGGCGCGCTCAGCACCGGTTCGGTCTCGGGCCTGACGTTCGTCGCAGGCGCGGGATACACCAGCGCTCCGACGTGCGCGATCTCCGTGCCTCACAACGCATCCGTCTACAACGGAGACGCCGGGGGCACGCAGGCAACGTGCACGGCGACGATCAACGGGACGGGCCACGTGAACGCGGTGAATCTGACGAATGCCGGGGCGGGCTACGCGCCCAATCCAACCTGCACGCTGACGGGCGGAGGCGGAACAGGGGCGACCTGCACGGTGTCCGGAGTTACGGACACCGCCTACGGACCCGCGTTCCCGGCGACGCCGGGATGGGATTTCGCGACGGGAATCGGCACGGTCAACGCATACAACCTCGTATCCAGCACGCAATGGAACCAAGGGCCATGAAGAGCCGCACGGCAGGCAAAGGGCGACGTCCTCCGCACTTCGATTGAGCGCAACGGGAACAAGCGAGCCAGATAGAAAGCTAATTTCTGCGAGGCATGAAAACGACATGAGACAAGCCGGCAGTTCCTTGCCGCGCCGACTTAGAACGGCACTGGCACTGGGCGTAGCGCTTCTGAGCGCGGGAATTGTACTTGGGCAAGGACAACTTCCGCGAAGCGAGGGTGTGCCCGACGATTGGACGCACCATCACCTGGTCTTCTCCAATCCCGGCACGGCTGCGGAGGCGCTGCAGAACGGCACATATGACCGGTGGGTGAGTGTCGTCAGCGACCCGCGATATGCGCTGCAAGTGACGAAGCGCGCTGCGGCAGCGAGGGCGGAGCTGCGGCCGATGCTGCCGGCACCGCGGGCTGACGCGGAAACTCCCGAGGCACAGATGCAACTCTCCGTGGACATCGATAATTCGGACAGCCACTTGCCCCGAGGTCTGATGCGAGCCGCACCGGCGGGCTCCGAAGGCATCCCGGCTCTCAGATTTCCAATTCTGCGCTGGCGCAAGATCACCCACAGTGATTTGCAAACCGATTGGACCGAGAATCTCGGAAGCAATGCAACCGTAGGACTCGGAATGTTTCCGGCGAAATATTCGTTCGGTGTTTCTTCCGCGAACTGCGGCAGCGCGGGCTCGCCGGATTTTGTGGTGTACAACACCGGCCTGGCCGGGAGTTCGGGGCAAGCGAGCATCGTCGCGTACGACAATCTATACAGCGGCTGTTCCGGAAGCGTGCCCTCCGTCTACTGGGCGTACGACACGAACGGCGGGGCGATCGTCACTTCCGTGGTGCTTTCGCAGGATGGCTCGCAAGTTGCATTCGCCGAGACGACGGGAACCGCGGCGAGCCTTGTGGTACTGAGGTGGAAGGCGTCCAGCAGCGAAACGCCGGGCGCGCCGGCCGTTTTGACCAGCACGGGTTCCTATCACGGCTGCACGGCCCCCTGCATGGCCCAGATCAATTTCAGCGGCGGAGCAAACGATTCGGGATCGGCGGTCTACTACGATTATTCGAGCGATACGATTTACGTGGGCGACGACGGCGGCCGGCTGCACAAATTTACGGGCGTTTTCAATTCGACCCCGGCCGAAGCGGGCAGCCCCTGGCCGGTGAGCGTAAACACGAGCGGCGAAGGGCTCGCATCGCCGGTCTATGACGCGACTTCCGGCAAGATTTTTGTCGGCGACTATCTCGTGACCAGTGCCCCGAACTGCGCGACGGCGGGCTGCGGATTTCTTTATTCGGTGAACGCGTCCACGGGCGCGGTGGTCCAATCGAGCCGGCTGGACTACATCTTCGGAATCACGGATGCGCCCCTGGTGGATTCCAGTGCGGCGAGGGTGTACGCGTTTGTGGGAGCGGACAGCGGATTTCAATCCTCGTCGTCTCCATGCGGTAAGCGAGTGCCGTGCAGCGGAGTTTTCCAGTTTGCCACGAACTTTTCGGCGGGCGGGAGCGGAACCGAGGCGCGGATGGGGGCGGGCTTCGAGTTCCTGCTCTCGGGGACGTTCGACAATACGTATTTTAATTCCGCCAACGGGTCGAGTCCCAGCGGCAACCTGTACGTCGTCGGCAATACGGGGACGGCGAACAATACTCTGTACCAGATTCCCATCAGCGCCAATGCGATCGGCACGCCGAAGGCGGGGCCCGCGCTGAGCACGAATTTCTCGAACGGATTCTTTTCCGCGGGACTTCAACTCACCGAGGTTTTTACAGGCTCCAAAGATTACATTTTCACCAGCGTGCTCAGCTTTGGGGCGCCGGCGGGCTGCACGAGCGGATCGACGAACGGCTGCGTCATGGGCTTCGACGTGACGAGCGGCAGCATCAGCGGTTCCACGACGCCGACGGGGGCCACGACCGAAGCGCAAGGAACGAGCGGAATCACCATCGACAACATTGTGACCTCAGCCCCCACCGGCGCCTCGAACGTCTACTACACGCCACTGGGTAACCAGGCGTGCGGGGCCGGAGGGACGGGCGGTTGCGCGATTCAGATTTCGCAAGCGACGCCCTGACGGGCGATTTTTCTCCGGACGTGAAGCCGGGGGGCCTACAAGTCAAGGTGCAGGCGGAGTCCGGGGACGAAAACGGGTCCGCGGTCGCGGTTGTAGCCGGGGTTGTTGATGTGCTGCAGATCAATTGAGCCGAATATGCCGCGCCAGAGATGAACGGTGTAGAAGGTCTCGAAGATCTTCTCGCGGCCGTAGTTGAGCGCGCCGTCGCAGAGCAAGAAACCGCATCCGCCGAGCGCCAGATATTCGCGATGATCGCCGGAAATCGCGTTGGAAACAAACGCGGCGCCGAAGCGATCGAGCTTGCGTTTCCACAGAGAGCCGCCGAGAACGGCGCCGCCGCTGAAGGTTTGGTTCACTTCGGTATAGGCGAAAGATTCGTGCTCCCCTTCATTCCAGCCGAATCGCGCGAAAGCAGTGAGCGACGAGGTCAGATGCTCCTCGAGATTCAGACCGAAGCCGTATTTGATCGCGGTCTGGAGGGGATGATGGGTGATATCCGGCTGGGACGTTTCGCCGGCGAGGTATTGCTCGATCGCGACGCGATAATCGCCCATGTTGGCGTGATTGACGTAGGAGAGCAGGCGGATTGTGCCGTCGCAATGCGGCACGAAGCCGCGACGCAGCTCGAATTCGACGTTCTCGGAACGTGCCCGGGATAGATTCCACTGGTAATCGATCCCGTTGGCGACGGTGGGCATCAAGGCCTCGGCGAAGCGCACGCCCCAGATGCGGTCCTCATATTCAACGAGTCCGCCCACGGTATAGCCGCGCGTGTCGGCGGCATAGTCGTACGCGCCGTTCTGGTCGACCGTCCAGTTCATGGACTGATGATAATTGTCGCTGCCGGCGGAATTAGCGTCGAAGAAATCAGCCAGATCAAACTTGCCGAGACGAACCTCGAGACGGCGCGCGGGAACGGAGGTCGCCAGCCCCAAGAAGCTGCGATCCGATGGGACGCGCTCGCCACTCAAAGGGATCGTGATGTGCAGCATTCCGCGCGCGATGTAGGGCGCTTTGCTGAGTTGTGGATTGCGGACGGCGTCCAGGTTTGTGAACCCGGCCAGTCCGAAGGCTTGGCTGATGCCTCCGCCGCTGGATTCCTCGAGGTCGAAGAGGAGCTCGACGTTACGCGTGAGTTCGAGGCCCATATAAAGGGTGAAGAGGCGAGAGAGAGCGCCTTCGGCGTTTGCGTCAAGACTTTGCGGGCCGCTGTACTTCGCGGGGAAGCTCGGATGCCACTGGCCGATGAGATTCATTTCTCCGCCGACGTACCAGCAGCTGGACTCCGAATGCGGGAATAGAGTGACCGCATCCGAGTCCGGCGTTGTCGTGCCGGCTGTAGTCGTGCCGCTCTGCGCCGGGGATTGACCGGAGTTGGGCTGCTGCGAAGAGTCAGACGAGAGGATCGCGGAGGAGACGGGCGCCTGCTGCGCACACACGGATTGCGCGAGGGCGGTCAGGCCCAGAATACAGATGGCGCAAATCAGCAGGCGGGTCATCATCACGCAATGCATCACTACCCAAGTTATCTTCCTCCGAAGCGAACACTACGGCTTTATGATTAATTATGCTAAATTCCTGGAGTAAACTAGCATTAACAACGGCGCCGGTCAATCAGAAAACGAGATAGACCAAAGCGGTAGACCAGAAAGTTTCATCCGATCCTTCACGAGGATAGCTTTGCCAAGAAAGTGTGGGCGAGCTGTCGCGGCGGCATGTTAAATCTGCGTGAAATTTCAGGCGGACACGCAGGTGGTTCAGGCCACAGACGGGTCACAGGCCCGGCAGCAATCGGGGGCGTTCCGGTCCATTCGATAGGCGCTACCCGGGCGGCCGAAAGTTGGTAACGCACGCGCCGCAGTACCGGGTACCGGAAGATTTTGCTGGGGCATGGCTTTTTTACCCTCCCTGTTGAGCGTGAAATCCTTATTTTTGAGTAGTTTGACTTTGGCGCGCCGCTTGCGGTGTATAGGGACGTAGGGAGAAGGCAAGCCGAGGATCCCTTTAGGGGATTGAGGGCTGGGCCGGCTTGCTTTCTCCCGAAAGCTTCCGCCGCCTACCAACCTAACTCCACACCTAAGCAGGGACCGTACCCAAATTAGTCGGCGGAGGTGTGTCTGGGCGTCTGCCCGGTGCGTCACAATTCGCGCTGGAATAGGCGAGGAGATGATTTGCGGAACCCGCCGGCGGCGAATGGAATCTAATCTGAAATGCATATGCGCCTAAGATGCGAAAGACTGTGAATCGGGCGTGGAGTGGCAGGCGTCCTCTGCGCGGGGCGATTCTCTGCGGCCTTGCGGCGATGACGTGTGCGGCGTTCGCACATGGCAGAGGCGGCGCGAACAGGGCGCAGAGCCAGATTTCCGCGCCTCACGTGGAGATTCAACTTCTCGCGGAGCAGAAAGCCATCCGGCCGGGGCGCACATTGTGGGTCGGATTGGAATTCAGGCTTCCCTCGGGCTGGCACGTGTACTGGCAGAATCCGGGCGATTCGGGTGAGCCGCCCAGAGTGAAGTGGAGTCTGCCTGCGGGCCTTCACGCGGGCGATCTGCAGTGGCCTGCTCCTCAGCGGCTCGAATCGCCATCCATCGTGGATTATGGGTATCCAGACGGCGTTCTGCTGCTGGCGCCGGTTCGCGCCGATTCAACCATGTCCACGGCGAGCGCGGTGCCGCTGCGAGCAGACGTGCGCTACCTGGTCTGCCGCGAGATTTGCGTGCCGGGGAAGGCAAACGTGGAATTGCGCCTGCCCGTTCAATCGGGGGCAGCGGCGTGGAATGCGGACGCGCACGCGCTGTTCGAGAAGACGCGCGAGCAATTGCCGAAACCGGCGCCCGCCACCTGGAGAATCCGGGCGCAGTCGCAGGGCAACTACTTCGTGCTTTCGATTGCCACGGGAAAAGCGGAGGGCCAAGGACTATTCTTTCCGCTGGACCCCGGCGAGATTGAGAACGCCGCGCCGCAGAAGGCGAGCGCGACCGCGAACGGGATCGAGATTCGCATAAAGAAGTCGGACCAGTTGCTCAAGCCGATCGCGCGACTGCGCGGCGTCGTCGAGTTCGGCGGCGGGCGCGCCTATGAAGTGGATGCGCTCGTGACGCCAAGCGGCGTGCGCGGTTCAACCAAATAGGGACAATTAGGGCCACTCGGCCATCAGCATTTCAGGCGGTCGGGAGATAACCGATCCGGCTTCGGAAACGTCTCAATAAGGATAAGGGGGAACACGATGAACGTTCGACGACTGAATCTCGCAGCAGGTCTCACGACGGCCGCAATTCTGCTGACCGCGGCGCTGGCGGTGTTTGCGGCGCGGGTGGGCGAAACGGCGCCGGATTTCACGGCCACCGACAGTAATGGGAAAACCCATCATCTCGCGGATTACCGGGGGAAATACGTCGTGCTGGAATGGCACAACAACGGGTGTCCTTATACGCGGAAGCATTATGAGAGCGGCAATATGGAAAATCTGCAGCGGGAATGGACCGCTCGCGGAGTCGTTTGGTTCACCGTGATATCTTCGGCGCCGGGCCAGGAGGGTTACGTCACCGCGGAGCAGGAAAACCAGTACATGCAGCAGATGCACGCGGCCCCAACGGCGGCGCTGCTCGATCCGAGCGGCGACCTGGGCCACCTCTACGGCGCGAAGACCACGCCGCACATGTTCATCATCAATCCGGAGGGCGTGCTGATTTACGACGGTGCCATCGATAACCGCTCCACACCGGACGCGAGCGACATCCCCGGCGCGCTGAACTACGTGTCGCAGGCGCTGACGGAGGCGATGGCCGGGCGGCCGGTGTCCGTGCCGGTCAGCCAGCCGTACGGCTGCAGCGTGAAGTACGCGCACTAGACGCGGCCGCGGAAGACTATTTCACCAAACCAATCGCAACGCGGCTTGTGCGCGCTGCTACTGTCCCATTACAATGTTTGGACCGCTGGGGCGTGGTCCAACCGGTAGGACACTGCACTGTTAATGCAGATGGTGGAGGTTCGAATCCTCCCGCCCCAGCCACTCGTTTCCGCCTGCATAGAATGGCTGAGCCGGTCGCCTCAGGGCCTACTTGGTAGTCGGGAAGCCGGCCTCGGTCCAGTGGCGCCAGCCGCCGTCCATGGAAATGACGTTGGTGTAGCCCATCCTCTGCAAGTTCTCAGCGGAGAGGGCGGAGCGGAATCCGCCGCCGCAGTAGAGCACGATCGCGGCGTCATGGTCCGGGACAGCCTGCTCGATATCGCGTTCGATGATCCCGCGGCCCATGTGGACCGCGCCGGGAATGTGGCCGCGCTCCCACTCATTATCCTCGCGAACGTCCACGAGCAGGAATTTTTCGCCGGCGTCCATCCTCTTTTTCACTTCACGAAAATCCCATTCCTTGACGTGCTTTTTTGCGTCGGCGACGATTTTGAGAAAGCCTTCGGAATGCTGGTGTGCCATTGCGTCTCCTCAATCAAATATGGACAGCAAGACGGATTCCCTTCCCACGATTGCTACTGCATATCGCGCCAGTTGGGCCCGGCCTTCACGTCCACGACGAGAGGGACGCGAAGCGGATGGGCCTGCTCCATCGCGGCTTGCACGAGCGGGCGCAGCCGGGCGAGTTCGGCTTCCGGCGCTTCGAACAACAATTCGTCGTGGACCTGAAGGATCATTCGCGCGCGCAGGCCGCTCTCCGCGAGTTCGCGGTGGATGCGAATCATGGCGAGTTTGATCAGATCGGCGGCGGTGCCCTGCAGCGGCGTGTTGAGCGCCGTGCGCTCGGCGAAGCTGCGCAGATTCTGTTGCGGCGATGTGATTTCCGGAATCGGCCGGACGCGCCCGAAGAGCGTCCGTGTAAATCCCGCGCGGCGCGCCTCCTCGAGCGAGCGATCGAGATACTCCTTCACGCCGCGGTAGCGCCCGAAATAGGCTGCGATGAACTGCGCCGCTTCCTTCTGCGCGATGCCCAATTGCTGCGACAGGCCGAACGCGGAAAGCCCATAGATGATGCCGAAATTGATGATCTTCGCGGCGCGACGGTGCTCGGCGGTCTGGGCCATAGGGCCGACGCCGAAAACTTCCTGCGCCGTGCGGGAATGAATGTCCTGGCCGGTGCGAAATGCTTCCACGAGCACGGGATCCTCAGAGAAATGCGCCAGGATGCGCAGCTCGATCTGCGAATAGTCCGCCGAGAAAAGCGTCCAGCCCGGTTCGGCGGTGAACGCGGCGCGAATCTGCCGGCCGAGTTCGGTGCGCACGGGAATATTTTGCAGATTGGGATCGGAGGAACTCAGGCGGCCCGTGGCCGTGCCCGTCTGGCTGAGGCGGGTGTGGAGGCGGCCTGTCGCGGGGTCCACAAGTTTCGGGAGCGCGTCCACGTAGGTGGATTTCAATTTAGCGAGTTCGCGGTAATCGAGGACCTTGCGCGGCAATTCGTGCATGAGCGCCAACTCCTCGAGAATTTCGGCGGCGGTCGAGCGGGCTTTCGCGCGTCCGCGTTTGGCGGCGGGCTGGAGATTCATTTTGTCGAAGAGGATTTCCGCGAGCTGCTGCGGGGAATTGACGTTGAATTCCTGGCCAGCCAACTTCCAGATGCGGCTTTCGAGGGCTCGAATTTCCTTTTCCATCGCGGCGGACATGATGGCGAGGGCGGCCGGGTCCACGCGAATTCCGATGCGTTCCATCGCGGCGAGCACCGGGGCGAGCGGCAGGTCCATCGTCTCGTAGAGCTCGGTGAGATTCTGGCGCTCGACTTCCGCGCGCAGCACCGGGGCGAGATGCTGCATTTGCTCGGCGCGCTCGCCGGGCGCGCCGGAGAGAACGACGTTGCGATGGCGCAAGACCACTTCTGCCAGGTCGTGCTTCGCGGTCGTGGGACGCAGGAGATAGGAATAGAGCATTGTCGCGTGGCGAATTCCAGCAACCGGCCCGGCGAGCAACTCGAATAGCTTTGGATCGTGGACGATCTTGGGACGTGCCGCGTCGCGAAGGAAGGGCTCAAGTGCCGCGTGCATTTCGCCGGCCGCATCGAACCACGCCGTCCGCGCCGTGCCCGGCGCGGGCGACAATTCCGCCGCAGCGATGCGCGAGCCGAAGCCTTCCGTCTCGCGCTCGTCAGGAGCGAGTTCGAGCCACAGCGCGACTTCCCGGTCGCGCGGGAGGCCATTCAGGAATTCGCCGGCGGCCTTGGGGGAATCGAGCTTCGCGTAGTCTTGTCCTTGCGCTGCGGTCCCGCTCGCCGCGGCGAGCGAAGCGGCCGGCAAATCTTTCAATAGGGACGTGAAGCCGAGTTCCTTGTAGAGCGCGCGCAGGGCTTCGTTATCGGGATCGCGGCGCGCGAGCTGGTCGAGAGACAATTCAACGGGAGCGTCCGTGGCGATCTGCGCGAGCTGCTTTGAGAGCAAAACCGACGCGCGCCCGTTTTCGAGGGCCTCGCGATAGCGTTTGTTCTCGACCTTGGCGGCGTTATCGAGCGCGGCCTCTGCGGAGCCGAAGCGGCGAATGATTTCGCGCGCTCCTTTTTCGCCGATGCCCTTGGCGCCGGGGATGTTGTCGATCGAATCGCCCATGAGGGCCATTACGTCGGTGACTTTTTCCGGCGGCACGCCCATCAGCTCTTCGACCTTCGCTTCGTCCACGACGAGATCGGGCTTCGCCGCGCCCGATCCCGGGCGCAAGACGCGCACGCGCCCGCCGACGAGCTGCATCATGTCCTTGTCGCTGGTGACGATGGTGACGTTGAGCTTGCGCTTGCCGGCCTGGCGCGTGAGCGCGCCGATGATGTCGTCGGCTTCGTAGCCCGGCGCTTCCAGCACGGCGAGGCGCATGGCTTCGCAGAGCCGCCGCACGTAAGGCAACTGCACCGAGAGATCTTCCGGCATCGGCGGTCGCTGCGCCTTGTACTCGGCGAAGAGCTTGTCGCGAAATGTGGGCCCCGCGACGTCGAACGCCACGCCGAGATAGTCCGGCTGGTACTCATTCACGAGCCGCTGAACCATGGTCACAAAAAGTCGGGGCACCTTGGTGGGTATTCCTGCGTCGTTGTGCGGATCCCATCTGTCTGTCCGCGCATAGAATGCGCGAAATACGAAACCCATCGCGTCGATTAGAAAAAGCGAGTTCGCGCGACCGGTAGCCATCCGCAGGAGTATAGCAAACGCGGCGGGAGCGGCCTCGCTTCGGCGCGGTCGGAGCCTCGCTATAGCGTCCTAGTTTTGATGTTTGGCCGGGTCGTCGTCACTGCGCACGACTTCGTTCCAAGACCCCCGAGCAAGGGTTCGCTGCGCTGTCTGTACAAAGCGCTCGCGGTTCTCCGGGCTGCTAAAGTGAAACGTAATGCATTGCTGGTCCCGTCTCCAATCGGCGTCTTTCGTCCCACCCCATGCGATGCGCGGATTGATTTCCTTTTGTGAGTACTCGGCAATCGCTCGTAGGCAATAGACGACGGCTAGGTCCTCCGTTCGGCACGTCAGACTGAACCGAAAGAGTCGATGTGTATCCATCATCGGATGCGCTCCTTTGATATGGCGGGTTCTCGTACTTCGCTGCGCAGAGGTCTGGAGAGCTGCCAGCGCCTCTCTTTGGGCTAGAGGAGACCCATGAAATGGGCAATAGCCAGCACAAAAGTCGCTATACCCACAATAATTAGCAATATGAGTGGCCATGACCACCATATGTCCGCCCAGCTAGGCGGCCTGTTTAACCGCATAAGGTGTGCGTTTGCTGACAAGACTGCCATGAACGCCAAAAACAGCTTCAGGACTAGACTCTTGGAATAAAACACAGCCCAGACGGCAACTGCTTCTGTCAGTAGCGCGAGAAAGAGAGTGATGAAGCGACTCTTAAGGATCAACCACATATCTAAACTGAGCCTCGATTAGACCCCGCCCACGATCAGCCATTTCGGACAACCAACGCAAAATCCTGCCTGTGGCCTCCGGCGGGTACACAGGACGCTATATGAAGATGAATTCTAACCGCAAGTCGGATTGGGACGTCACCGAATCCTTGCGCCAGCCGCGGCGCTCGGCCGGAAATGTTGTGCTAAGGTAGCGGTTCCGGCGGGAGCCGATGCTCCGCGCCGTCCGTGCGATGGCACCTCCCCAAGACAACCCCAGCGCTGAGCCTGAGTCCCCGACGATCGAGGAGATCTTCGGCCCGGGCGGCTTGCTCGATAAGTGCATGGGCGCGGGTTACGAGCACCGGCCAACGCAGATGCAGATGGCGACGCTTGTGGACGAAGCGTTTCGCGGCAAGCGTCACGCGATCGTCGAGGCCGGCACGGGCACCGGTAAGACGCTCGCGTATCTTCTGCCCGCAATCCGCAGCGGGCGCCGGGTGGTCGTTTCCACGGCGACGAAATCCCTCCAGGAACAGCTCTTCAACAAAGACGTGCCGTTCCTGATGAAGCATTTCGCGCCCGAGCTGAAAGTCGCGGTGATGAAAGGGCGCGGCAATTTTCTTTGCCGGCAAAAAGTTCACGAGCTCGAGGGCCAGCCGATCCTCAAGGGCTTCGACGAAGTGGACTGGTTCACGCAAATCAAGGGCTGGGAAAAGGTGACGCAGACGGGCGATCGCGCCGAATTGACGTTTCTGCCGGACGACGCCGAGCTGTGGCGCAAGCTCGACGCGCGCCGCGAAGCGTGCACGGGGCGGAAGTGCCCGGAGTTCAATCGCTGCTTCATCACGCAGATGCACCAGCAGGCGGCGGACGCGGACCTCATCATCGTCAACCATCATCTTTTCTTCGCTGATCTCGCGCTGCGCCAGGACGATTTCGGCAGCATCCTCCCCGAGTATGCGGCGGTGATCTTCGACGAGGCGCACGAGATCGAGGACGTCGCGAGCGATTATTTCGGCCGGCAAATCTCGAATTACCGCTTCGAGGAACTCGCGCGCGACGCCGAGCAGGCCTTGCGGCTGGCGCGCGCGGGCGCGGCCACGCTGCGCCGCGTGACGCGCATCCGCGAGCGTTCGCGCAGCTTTTTTGAATTATTTCCGGCGCGCGAGGGGCGATTCGCGTTCGATCAAACGCAGCGCGCCGGATTTCTAGAACAGAGCCGCGAAGCGTACGACGAGCTGATCGCGGCGGTGAAAGCGCTCGAATCGGAAATCGCCGCCATGCGTGAGAAGCCCGAGCCGCTGCTGCAGGCCGCGCGCCGCGGCGCCGAATTGCGCGACGAGCTAGCGTTCCTGCTGGAATCGGCGGAGCGCAACTACGTTTACTGGTACGAGCGCCGGAACAAGGGAGTATTCCTCGCGGCCACGCCGATTGACGTCAGCCAGATTTTGCGCGACCGGTTGTTCGAACAGTTCGAGACGATCGTGCTGACCTCGGCCACGCTCGCGGTCGGCGGGCGATTTGATTTTCTGAAGCAGCGGCTGGGCGTTCCGGCGGGCGCGGAAGAGAAGGTCCTCCCGTCCGAATTCGATTTTCGGACGCAGTCGCTGTTCTACGTGCCGTCTTCGCTGCCGGACGTGCGCGACGCCGCGTTCGTGGATCGCGCGACGCAGGAGATCGCGCGCATCCTGGAAGCCACCGAAGGGCGGGCGTTCTGTCTGTTCACCAGCTATAACCAGATGAAAGAAATCTTCTCGCGTGTGGGCGGGCGCGTGAAATTTCCGCTATTCGTGCAAGGCTCGGCGCCGCGCTCGGCCCTGCTCGAGCGTTTTCGGCTCACTCCGGGCGCCGTGCTCTTCGCCACGGCGAGTTTCTGGCAGGGCGTGGACGTGCCGGGCGAGCAGCTCTCGTGCGTGATCGTGGACCGTCTGCCGTTCGCGGTGCCCTCCGATCCGATTGTGGCCGCGCGGGTGCGCGCGATTCAGGAGGACGGCCGCAACGCATTTGCGGAGTATCAGGTTCCGGAGGCCGTACTGATGCTGAAGCAGGGCTTCGGGCGCCTGATTCGATCGCGCAGCGACCGCGGCGTGCTGGCCATTCTCGATAACCGCATCCACCGAATGCAGTATGGTAGAATTTTCCTGGAATCACTGCCGGAGTACGCCACCACCCGGGACATCGCGGAAGTGGAACGGTTCATGCGGCAGCCGTCCTGACGCCCCGGAAGAAGACAAGCCGAAGGGGCGAACATGTTCCAAGTCAGCGTTGAGGAAACTTTTTCGGCGGGCCACGCCCTGCGCGGCTATAAGGGGAAGTGCGAGAACCCGCACGGCCACAATTATAAAGTGCAGGTCCTGCTGGAAGGGGCAGCCCTGGATTCGATCGGGTTGCTGTACGACTTTAGTCACGTGAAGCAGGTCTTGAAGGATGTCATCCTCGGAGTGGACCACAAGTTTCTGAACGACCAGCCGCCGTTTGACACACTCAATCCGTCGGCGGAGAACATCGCAAAGTATTTTTTCGACGAAGCCGCAAAGCGAATGCACGGCGGCGCGGCCAGCGCGCGCATCAAGAGCATCACCGTCTGGGAGACCGACACAACTTCGGCCACCTACTGGCCGTAATCGCGAGGGGGGCTCCGAGTGGAGCCGCGAGTGAAACGATGAACCGCGCGTTTCTGATTGTTTTGATTCCGGCCGCGCTGGTAGGCCTCGGCTACGTGTTTGTGTTTCGGCACGCCGGAATTCCCTTACGGCCGATTCCCCTGGCGATGGCGGCGTTGGGATTTCTCGTCGCCGTGGGGCTGGTGCATCGCTACCAGCGCCGAAAGCGGCGAGCGCGAGGCGGTTGAGCATGCTGGTCACTGAAATTTTCCGCTCGATCCAGGGAGAGAGTACGCATGCGGGGCTGCCCTGCATTTTTGTGCGGCTGACCGGGTGCAATTTGCGCTGCGCCTGGTGCGACACGGCGTACGCCTTCTATGGCGGCACGCGGATGAGCGTGGACGAGGTGCTCGGTCGAGTCGGGGAGCTTTCCCGGCCATCCGATGCCAATGGCGGCGACGGGAGGATTTCTCTGGTTGAAATGACCGGCGGGGAGCCGCTGCTTCAGCCAGAGGTGCACCCACTGATGGAGCGGCTGCTGGCGGGCGGATACACGGTCCTGGTGGAAACCAGCGGCGAGCGCCCGATTGCCGCACTGCCGCGCGAAGTCGTGAAGATCGTGGATGTCAAATGCCCCGATTCCGGAGAGGCCGGCACGTTCCGGATGGAAAATCTTGGCGAGCTCGATCAGAAGGATGAGATCAAGTTTGTCCTCGCGAGCCGCCGCGACTACGAATTTGCCCGCGATTTTACGCGGGAGCATGGTTTGAACCGGCGCGTGCGCCAGGTTCTGTTTTCCCCGGTGCACGCCGATCCTGCCGGAGCATGGGCGGGGCTGGAAGCGGGCCAAGTCGCCGAATGGATTCTTGCCGATGGTTTGCCGGTGCGCCTCGGGTTGCAACTGCATAAATTTATTTGGGATCCGGCGGCGCGCGGCGTGTAACGGCGCCGGGGGGCCGGCGGGTTTCGCATCTGACAGTTTGAGGATTGGGCGTGAGTGTTTTCCCCAAAGCAGTGGTGCTTTTGAGCGGCGGCATGGACTCGTGCGTCGTCGCGGCGATTGCGCGCGAGACGCATCGTCTGGCCGTTTTGCACGCAAGCTATGGCCAGCGCACCGAATCGCGCGAGCGGCAATCCTTCAATGCCATCGCCGATTTCTACGGAGTCACGGAACGCCTGGCCATTCACCTGGGGCATTTTGCACAGATCGGAGGCTCAGCCCTGATCGATGATCGCTTGGCCGTGCCCGAAGGAGAGCCCGGCGCGCCGGTTTCCTCCGATGGGATTCCGATCACCTACGTGCCCTTCCGGAACGCCCATTTCCTTTCGGTGGCGGTAAGTTGGGCGGAAGTGATCGGAGCGTCCGCTATCTTCATCGGGGCTGTTGCGGAAGACAGCTCGGGTTATCCTGACTGCCGGCCCGAGTATTACCGCGTGTTCGAGGAGTTGGTGCGCGTGGGGACACGGCCGGAGACGCACATCCGAATTGTGACGCCTGTCATCGGCATGAAGAAAAGCGAAATTG
Source organism: Terriglobia bacterium (assembly GCA_963819015.1). Lineage (GTDB taxonomy): Bacteria > Acidobacteriota > Terriglobia > Acidiferrales > UBA7541 > DASPOJ01. The sequence continues at coordinate 267,653 of CAWFUN010000001.1, read as the reverse complement.
TGCGGCGAGGCATCGAATTGGGCGCGCCCCTGAAATTGAGTTGGTCGTGTTACCAGAGCGAGGACGCGGCTTGCGGCGTCTGCGACAGTTGCCGGCTCCGGCTGCGCGCGTTCGAGGAAGTGGGCGAACTCGACCCAATCCCCTATAAGGCGAGAATTGCGCGATAATAGGGGTTGAGCGCCCGGGAAGCGCCGCCTGGCAGCGGCTAAGTTAGGAGGATGGGCATGAACATTAGGCGAACCAGAGCGATATGGATGGTGGCCGCACTACTGTTGGCGATCGGGCCGGTTGCCACGTGGCTGGGCTCGAGCGTTGCGGCGCAGGGCGGCAACCACCTGAGCGGCACAGTGTACGACCCGGACGGCAAACCGTACGCGAATGTGACCCTGGTCTTCACAAACACGGAAACGCACCGCGTCTTCACGGTCACGACGGACGCGAAGGGCCGATACAATACGCCGGATATGGACAGCGGGACATGGAACGTCGACGTCAAGGATCAATCCGGAGCGATCATTTTTGAAACGGGGGTGAAGGTCAGTGGAGGCCAGATATTCACCCAGGACATCAAGGTCGTCATCTCCGAACAGCAAAAGAAACAGCAATCCGAACAAAAGAAATTCGCGGGGATGAAGGTCCATTTCGATGAAGGAGTAAAGGACTTCGAGCAAGCTTCTGCCCTCCGGAAACAATTGGCGCAGACTCCGGCGGACCAGAAAGACGCATTGCAGGCGCAGTTGACGCAAGCCGCCGATGCGGCGATCACGGAATTCCAGGCTGCGCTTGCCGCCACATCGGACACAGACTCGAACCGCCACATCGTTCTTTACCGCATCGCCGAATGTTACGAGCTCGAGGACAAGACCGACCAGTCGATTTCGTTTTACCAGCAGGCGATTGCTTCGTTTCCGAAGTCGACTGGGCCGGACCGCGACCTCGCCGGAGCCTACAACAATCTCGGGAACGACCTGGCAAAGGCCGGGAAGATCGATGACGCCATGGCTGCGTACCAGAAGGCTGCCGACGCCGATCCTCCGGATGCCGCTTCGGCATGGCGAAACGCCGGAGCCACGCTTTACAACGCCGGAAAAATGGCGGATGCCATCGTGCCGTTCCAGAAGGCTACGGCGCTCGATCCCAAGAATGCGCAATCGTGGTTCCTGCTCGGCACCTGCCTGATGAACACAATGAGCTCCAAGATGGTAGGAGACAAGGTGATTCCCATCATCGTGCCCGGCACGGTGGAAGCATTCCAGCAGGCCGTGGCGCTGGATCCCAACGGGCAGTGGGGACAACAGGCCAAACAGGCCCTGGATGCTTTGCAGGCGATGGGAGCCGGCATCGATACCAAGTACAAGGCCAAAGGGAAGAGCTGACGCGGAAGCCGCCACCTTCCGAGCTCGAGTGAGAATAGGGCGAGTCTCGCGAGTCAATCGCGCGGCTCGCCCTTGGTTTTTCCGGCGGAGAGTCCGCCGAGCGTATTTCTCAAAAATGGGTCAGCGTGCCGGTGATCTTCGTACGCCGCAACGCCCACGCAAACACCGCGAAGGAAAGCGGCAAGAGCACGGCCGCGAAGACGGCCAGGGCGCCGAGTTGCGGGAGTAACTGGGCGGTGGAGGCGTGCCCAAGCAGGGCCGCACGCATTCCTTCGAGGGAATACGTCACCGGCAGCAAGCGGGCGAGGAGCTGGAGTCCTCTCGGAAGAACCGCAAGCGGGTACATCACGCCGCTGACGAACATCGAGCCGCCGATGAAAATCCATTTGGCAGGATTCCCGCGTTTGAACAGCAAGGTGTAGCTCGCGGCCAGTACGCCCAGCCCCGCGAAGGCCAGCACAGAGATCGCGAGCACCAGCAAGGCGCCGAACCAATTTGCCTGCCGGACAGGAAATCCGAACAAGACGATTCCCCAACCAAGATAAATAACGGTTCGAAGCGCAAGAACCGCGAACGGATAGAGAGCCGATCCGGCGAGAATCACGGGAAGAGACGTTCTGCGTCACGAGCAAGCTCTCGAGCGTTCCGTTTTCCCGGGCTTCCTGCAGATTTTGGTCGAAAGCGTTGAGGGAGACGTTCAGATAGTCGAAAAACGCGAACCCCACCAGAGCGAACGCGAAATAGGTGCCCTGTTGAGGAAGCGCGCGGCTCAACTCCGGACTCTCGACGAACCGGGAAAGATAGTAGAAGGACGCGACTCCGAACAGGGCCTCGAAAGCTTCCAAAACGAAGGCGGCGCGATAGCTCCGCGCGATCGTGAAATCGCGCGCGAACAGCGCCGCAACTTTCCGAAGTGTGGCGCCAAACATCATGCGGCTGCTCCCGACGCGCGGCCAACCAAAGCTTCCATCGCTTGTTCCAGCGAGGATGCGCCGGTACTCTCCCGCACCCGAGCCGGCGCGTCGAATGCGAGCAGGCGCCCGGAATCAAGCAGCAGCAGCCGCCCCGCGAGTTGTTCCACTTCACTGGTCGAGTGCGACGAAAAGAGGAGCGTGGTGCCGGTATTCCCCAAGATTTCCGCTTTCAAGAAACGCCGGAACTCCGTCGCGGCCACGGGATCGAGGCTCCGGGTGGGCTCATCCAGAAGGAGGACTGCGGGCTTGTGGAGCAATGCGCGCGCGAGGCCCAGCCGGTGCACCAGGCCGGTCGAGAGTGTGCGCACTTGCCGGTCCAGCCAGGGGACCAGGCGAAGCAGGTCCGCCAGTTCGTCGATCCGGCGGCGGGTTTCCCCGGGGCTGAGATTATTCAAGGCTCCAAAGAACCGAAGGTTCTCCCGGGCGCTCATGCGTGCGTAAAACGAAGCGTCGGAGCCTGTATGAAATCCCAGATGACGGCGAACGGCGGCCGGCTCGCGCGTCACATCGCAGCCCGCGATCCGGGCGCGGCCGCGCGTCGGAAGGAGCAGCGTCGCAAGAATTCGCAGCAAGGTGGATTTGCCCGCTCCGTTCGCGCCGATCAGGGCAATGGCCTCGCCCTCCCGGATCTCGAACGAGACCTGGGCCAGTGCGCGGACCGTGGGGCGCGCGAAGGGTTGTGCGAGCGCGGCCCAGCCCGCGCGCGCCGGAGGAAAGAATTTTTCCAGTGCTTCGACGCAGATTGCGTTCTCTGCCACGATGCGCCGTTATATCGAAGTCTGGCGGCGGCGACAAGCGCCTCCAGACAGTCTTGGCCGCAGGCGCAATGCCCGCATCCGAGGGGTTTCCTGCTTGCACAACGAGCAGGAGTCAGTGCAGAGTATCGCCCGATGTCTCTCTCTATCCGATCTGGCGGTGGCTGCTGCCCCTTGCGACGCTCACAGCGGCGGCCGCGCTTTGCTGGCAGGGCGGGAAGCACGCGCTCGCCGCGCACTGGGCTGAATCGCCGCGCCCTGAGGACTGGCTTCGCGCCGCCAATCTTGAGCCCACGGACGCGGAGCGCTGGCAGAAGCTTGGGCAATACCGCCAGTTCGATTTTGAGAATGCGGACCTGGATCAGGCGATTGCATATTTCCACCGCGCTTCCGAGCTGGACCCGCGGTCGCCGTATATCCTAATGGATTTGGCGGGCGCCTACGATATGGCAGGGGACCCGGCCGATGCGGAAGCGGCATATCACGCCGCCGAACGGGCTCATCCGATCTCCGGCGAAGTGGCATGGCGATACGGCAATTATCTTCTGAACCAGGGCCGTTTGGATGAGGCCTTTACGGAGATTCACCGCGCATTGCTGGTCCAGCCTGGCGATGGTGACTCTCGCGGTTTCGCGCTGCTGGCACAGTTCTACCGACATTCACCTTCTTTTGGACAAGGTGCTGCCTGATACGGACGACGCGGATTGGCAGGCGCTTGCCTACCTCGTGTCGGCGAGGGAAGCCGATGCGTCGCTTGCAGTGTGGGCCGCACTCCGACGCAGAGGGAACTCGGCGGAACTCTCGCAGGCGTTTCCCCTCATCGATATTCTGATCCAACAGAACCGAATTGGAGACGCTTGGGGAGTGTGGCAACAAGCGTTGACGGCCAGCGGCGCGCCCGCTGCGGCCGCGAGCGATTCACTGGTGACCGACGGCGGATTTGAGTCGGACTTCACCAATGGCGGATTCGGATGGCGGTACCAGCCTCAGCCGGGGATTATCGTGGCCATCGACACCAGCCGCCCGCACACCGGCGTGCGCTCGGTGGTGATCGATTTCGACGGGACGAGCAATGTGAATTTTAGCGGGTTCTGGGAGTACGTCCCGGTTCAGCCGAACACGCACTATCACTTTTCCGGATTCATCCAGATGGATGAAATCACTTCGGACAGTGGCCCGCGCTTTGAGATTCAAGATCCTGCTTCGCCCACCGGCCAGACTTGGATGACCGATAATTTGACGGGAACACAGCCGTGGACATTGGAAGCGATCGATCTCAAGACCGGTCCGCAGACACGTGTCCTCATCGTGAGATTGGCGCGGCCCGCGAGCGAGCATTTCGGCGGAAAGATTGACGGCACGGTGTGGGTCGATGATGTTTCGCTGGTGCCCACGGCTCCCGGGGCGGGGGACAAGAGATGAGACTTCTTCGCGCCGGGATCTGCTTCCTGGTTGCCTTTGCCGTGCTGGCACACGGCGCCGTGGAGCCCTGGTCGGAGGCGGTGTTGGAAATCGGCGCGGGCCTCTTGCTCGTGTTGTGGTGCGCGCTGGTCCTCCGCGAAGAAAGCCCGGAAGTGAATTGGAACAGCCTCCTCTGGCCGCTCGCCGGATTCTGGCTGATCGCGGCCGTGCAGAGTCTAGGGCGGCTGACCGCCTACCCGTTCGCCACCCACATCGAATGGTTGAAAGCCTCGGCGCTGGTGTTGCTGGTCTTCCTCGCCGTGCAGGCATTCCAGACGACCGATCAGTGGCGCAAGTTTGTGTGGTTTCTGCTGATCTTCGGATTCGCGGTTTCGCTCTTCGCGATCATCCAACATTTCACGTTTAACGGAAAATTGTACTGGGTGCGCGAACTACGGTTTGGCGGTGTCCCGTTCGGCCCGTATGTGGACCGCGATCATTTTGCGGGTTTCGTGGAATTGATTGCACCGGCCGGACTTTCGTTGTTGATCCTCCGCGGGGAGCGCCGGGAACTGTGGCCGATGCTCACGATGTTCACGCTGCTGCCGATCGGGGCGTTGTTTCTTTCGGCTTCGCGCGGGGGAATCATCGGGTTCTTGTGCGAGGTGGTCCTGCTTCTTGGGCTGGTCCTCTTCCGCCGGATGGAGGGGAAAACGGTTCTGGCGGGAGTGATCGTTCTCGTGCTGGTTGCCGGTGTAGTGGGCTGGCTGGGAATCGGGCGCGCGTTGGAGCGCTTCGAGCAGTATCGCGGGCTGGAAGTGACGGAAAGCCGTCGCGTGGAAATGGCGCGCGACACTTGGAGGATTTTTCTTGACCATCCCGTGCTCGGAACGGGTTTCGGTACGCTGGAGTCCGTCTTTCCGCGATACGAGACGCTCTACGACGGCCGCGTCGTCAACCACACGCACGATGACTACGCGGAATTGCTCGCCGAGACGGGCGCCACCGGGGGAGTTCTCGCGATCGTGTTTCTGGCGCTGCTGTTGGTCCGCAGTTGGCGCGCCATGGACGCCGGGCGCGGGTCGCTGGAGCTGGCGCTGCATGTCGGAGCGCTCGTCGCGTGTTTCGGAATCCTGGTGCACAGCCTGGTGGACTTCAATCTCCACATTCCATCGAATGCTTTGATATTTCTGCTGCAGGCGATCCTGGCCACTTCGATCTTCTCACGACGGGGCTCCGAGGGCGCCCGCGGATAGCAGAGTTCCAGGCGCCCGCAAGTCAAGAGTCTCTCAAAGCATGACCGCCCGGCTACAGACGCTGCTCAAGCTAGGCGTTGCGTCGCAATGGCCTTGTTCATATCGATGGGCGCCAGATTTCGGATCTTTCCGCTATCGCCAAGAAAGCTAAGGAGCAAGAAACCTGGCTCGAGCATTGCAGCCCGAGACCGTCGGATATAGATTATCGGTCGAGAGCCAAGAATGCGATCTCCGGACTGGCCGGTTCGATCCAGAAGAGACGCTTGGGGTCGCAGTTCCCGGCTTCGTATTCTTCACGCTAGGGTTCCAGGTCTTTCGTTCGAGCTCTATCACGGTCCTATTCGCGATGGCGCGCCGATGAATGACGGCGGGGAAACGGCTGAATAGATAAATGGCCTATACCGCGTTCGATCGTTTCGTTGCCCGGTGCCGTTTTCGAGCCGCGACCCCTCACATTCGATTTCAAACCCGCGTATGCGACCTCGGCTGTGGCGCGGGAGCGCCGTTTCTGCAGCACATCGAGACAAGAATCACATCTGGCGTCGGGCTCGACGACTATGCCGAAGATACAAAGCAAAACAAGATCTCCTTGGTTCGCGCGGACATAACCGCTCGGCTGCCACTCGAAAGCGGACAGTTCGATCATGTGACGATGCTTGCCGTGCTTGAGCATTTGGCGAGGCCGGAAGATGTACTGGCCGAGGCGTACCGGATCTTGCGGCCAGGGGGGTCGCTGATCCTGACGTGGCCCAGTTCTGTCGTGGACCCCATCCTTGAGGTTTTGACTCGAATTAAGTTGGTCCACAATGAGCTTGGATTCGACCAGCACCAACCGCGAATTCCAATTGGAGAGCTGAAAACGATGTTGCAGGACATTGGGTTCGCGCGGTGTGAGTCGGGCAAGTTCGAAATGGGACTCGACAACTGGCTCACCGCTCACAAAGGGTCGTAACTGAACAATGTTTCGAACGGCTCTGCTGGCCTGTCTTCCCTCAAGCCGGGTGGCACGGCCCTTCATTCTTGTCTTCACCACGCACCATCGCAGGATGGCACGACTTCTGTAAATTGACATGGAGTTGCGGTACTGGGTCAGAGAGGCACACTGAAATTCTAAGTCAAAGGCCAGGCCACGCACGGAAGAAGGATTTCAAATCCAAGATTCCAGATTTCAGATGGAAGATCGCGAGGAGAGCTGAAGATGCCGATTTGAAGACCGGCGCTACATGGAGAGAGCTCCTGGCGCTGGTTCGAGCAAGGCTATGAAATGCAGGTTGCGAGAGAAGAGCCAGGAGGCTGGTGGGGGATATAGTCCGAGTGTGGTCTTGATATCGCTTACGTGCAGGCCCAGGGCGGCGAAGGCCTGGTTCCACTGCGTTCGGGTCCAATAATTGTAGGGGAGAACTACGCCGTGGGGCTTGTTGCCGATCCAATCCATGAATCGCAGAGTGGGCCGGCGAGAAAACCTTCCTTGAAATGATCCTTGAGCAAGATGGATTTGGCTACGCGGGCGGCTTCGCGCAGGAGGACGCCTGGATCCGGCGTGTGGTGGAGCACGTCTACGAAGAGGGCGAGATCGAAGCTCAAATCAGGATACGGAATTCGCGTGCCGTCAAAAGGACGAACAGAGATACGGGCCGACCGGCGGACGAGAACATCAATGCCTTCAATGGCTGCGTCCGGACGCTGCTGCAAGATGAGGCAATCAATCGTGCCGTCGCCGCAGCCGATGTCCAGAACGCGAGCAGCAGCGGGGATGAGCGGCGCCAATTGGTCCGCCAGAACGCGGACCCTGCGGCCGAAGACCAGTTTGTTGTGGACTGCGCCCAGGACGCCCGTCATCGGCGACCCATACCGAGCACGCTCAGGAAGAAACTGGATAGGATCGTCTCAAATCCTACAGCGACCAGGACCGCGCCGGGGATGGTCACGCGCAGAGTATCCTCCGGGTTCAGCGGGCCGAGGTGGAGCCTGCCCCAGGTAGTGATCGCGAAGATCCAGGCGGCGAGTCCGGCAGCGGTCAGCAGTCCGCCGGCGACGAAGCCAACCTCGAGCGTGATGTAGCGGAACAGCCGGTTCAGGCGCTGGTCTTCCGGAGCCAATCCTTCGGTGATTGCGAAGACTTTCGTGAAGACCGCGAAATTAACGGATTGGAAGCCGAGGAGAACCAGAACGGCGGAGAACAGGAGTGTATGAACGTCGAAGGTGACCCCGCGAATCGTGCGCGGGCCCGGTAACAGCAAGACTCCGGCGAGTGTGCCCACGATCATCAGTGCGAAGCCGGGATACAGGAAGAGCCAGCGCGGGCTATAGAGCAGGAGAAAACGAAGATGCCGCCAACCGTCGCGCCACGTCCTCAAATGCGACGGCGTGCCGCGGGCGTCGGGACGCAGAGTCGTGGGAATCTCCGTGATGCGCAGTTGGAATAGCGTCGCCTTGACAATCATTTCGCTGGCGAATTCCATGCCGGTGGTGCGCAGGCCGAGCGTCAGGATGGCATCACGGCGAAAACCGCGCAGGCCGCAATGGAAATCGCTGCAAGGGCTCTTGAAAAAGAGCCTGCCTACGGCGGTCAGGATGGGGTTGCCGAGATAGCGGTGGAGCGGCGGCATGGCGCCGGCCTCGATGCCGCCCGTGAAGCGATTCCCCATGACCAGGTCGTAGCCTTCGCGGAGTTTCGCGACGAACTCAGGAACCCGCGTAAAATCGTAGCTCTGGTCGGCGTCGCCCATGACGACGAATTCGCCCCGCGCCGCCAGGATCCCGCCCATCAGCGCGCTGCCATAGCCTTTTCGCTCCACCGGGATGACCCGTGCGCCCAGGTTGCGGGCAATTTCGGCCGAGCGGTCCGTGCTGCCGTTGTCCGCGACGATGACTTCTCCCCGCAAGCCTGCGCGCGCGAACGTTTCCAGGGCCTGCGTCACGCAAGGGCCGATCGTTTTTTCCTCGTTGAGGCAGGGCAGCACGACAGCCACTTCAATTTCCGCTGGATTCGAAGCGGCCAGGGGGGCATCGGCGGCGCGCGGGTCTTCAATCATGCGTGCCATTACGGGTTCCCCAGGCAAGCCACGCCCTTCATTGTGAAACACTCCGCCGTTTGGCCAAATGCACAGAGGATTCGCCCACTCGCGCCTTCCATATCCATGGGAACTCGCGGATTATGGTTCACCGCGCGGTACAATTCAACCTTTGACGGGTGGTCAGTGTTCCGCCAAGTGCACAGAAATGAGAGAGATGTCCCGTAGCGGAACACTCTTCTATAATGGAATACATGGGTCCAAAAGGCCGCTTGACAGCCTTCGACGGCCTGTATAATGGCATCGCGTGAGGGAGAACATTATCCGATGCTTTCCAATTGTCCGGGTGTACCTAATCGGAATGTGCGCCGGTTCGGCGGAGCTTTACTTGTCTTAGTGCTCGCGGGCACAGCGGGCTTTTCGCAACAGACGACGAACTCGGCCTCGCAGTCCTTGCCGCCGTCGCAGCCGGTCGCGACGAATCCGGCCACGACGCCTCCCGTTTCGGGAAATCAGTCCGTACCGCAACTCACAACTGCACAAGAGGAGAACGCGAAGATCCTGGCCCTCGCGGAGGCGAATCGGGCGAGGCCGGGAGATTACGTCATCGGCAGTTCGGATGTCCTCGCCATTGATGTGTTCGAAGTGCCCGATCTCTCTCGCGAAGTGCAAGTGAACACCTCGGGCTACATTTCGTTGCCGCTGATTCCGACAAAGATAATGGCAAGTGGACTTACGGCCTTTCAGCTTCAGGACAAGCTGGCGGAACTGCTGCAAGTGAACGGGCTGGTGAGTAATCCTCAAGTGACCGTTGTCGTGAAGGAGCAACACAGCCAGCCGATCACGGTTGTCGGGGCGGTACGCAATCCGATGGTGTACCAGGCCGTGCGGCCTACGACATTGCTGGAAGTGCTCTCTTCGGCGGGGGGTATCTCCGATGACGCAGGCGGGGTCGTGCTTGTGACTCGGGGCGGAACGACAACCACCCCCGTGGACGCGAACGCCCATGATGGCGGCGGAGCGGAAATTGCACCGCCGACGACGCTGACGGTTAATCTGGACGACCTGATTAATTCCGGAGATGCGCGATTCAATATCGGGCTGCAAGGTGGAGATGTCGTCAGCGTGCCGCGCGCTGGAATCATCTATGTGATGGGCGCGGTGCAACACCCGGGTGGGTTCGTAATCACGAACGACCACCAACAGGTGACGACCCTCAAAGCGCTGACATTGGCAGGCGGGCTGACCCCGACGGCAAAGAGCCGGCAAGCCGTAATCCTGCGGGATAACAAAGAGACCGGACAGCGCGACCAAGTCCCCATTGATCTATCCAAGTTGCTCAAATTGCAGGGTCAGGATGTCGCACTGTTGCCGAACGACATCCTGTTTGTGCCAGATAGTTCCGGCAAGCGCGCCCTGAACAAGACGGGCAACATCCTGCTCAATCTGGCCTCCGGTGCGGCGTTGTTGCGATTAGGCACACTCTGAGGAGATTGCTGGCCCATCCTCGAATCACGCTTCGAATGGGAAGGGAAATGGAGCGGCCCAATTAATATGGACGAAAGCAATCAGCTAGCACCGCGCGAACGAAGGAAGACCGGAGCCATCGATGGCATTCCCGCGCGAGCTCCGTTCCTGGCGCTCGACATGCTGCCGCGCGAACCGCGCCTCATCGATTATCTGATCATCCTCAAGAAGCACCAATGGCTGATCATTTCCTTCCTGCTGGCGGTTGTGACGATTGTGACCATCACGACGTTCCGCATGCAGCCAGTTTACGAGGCGACGGCCCGGATTGAGATTGATCGTGAGAACAGCAACCTCACGAACATCACGGGCAGCGACTCTGACGCGATCATGGAGGACATGGACAATTACATCGAGACCCAGTCCAAGATCCTCATGAGCGAGACACTGGCCCTGCAGACGATCCGCAGCATGGGTCTGCAAAACGACCCGCATTTTGGTGGACGGCCGGACAAGCCGATTACGCTCAATACGGGCGTGGGAAATGAAGCACAGACGCGCCCGGCGATTCTTGGCGCGTTTCTGGGGAGTCTGGCGGTGCAGCGCGTGCCGAACAGCCAATTGCTGGACGTCACGTTCTCGGCGAATGACCCGCAGTTGGCCGCGCGCGTGGTCAATGCGCACATCAACAATTTCATCGAGCAGAATTTTCGCAGCAAGTTCGAAGCAGCCACCCAGGCATCGAACTGGCTCGCATCGCAGCTCGATGAGATGAAAGTGAAGGTGGAAGATGCGGAAGACGCGCGGCTGGCCTACGAGCGTCAGAACCAAATCTGGACGGTCGACCAGAACCAGGACATGAGCACGGAAAAGCTGGGCGAAATCGAGAAGGAACTGATGAGCGCCCAGGCCGATCGGATCAGCAAGGAAGCCGTTTATCAATTGGCGCAGACGGGAAACTACGAGGCGATCCCGGCAGTGCGCGAGAGCACCGTTATTCAAGGAATTATGAAGGAGGAGAACGATCTGAACGCGCAGTACGCGGATGCTCTGGCGCAGTACGGGCCGAAATACCCCAAGGTGGTGCGGCTCCAGGCCCAAATCAAGCAGATGGACGATATGGTCTTGCACGAGAAGCAAAACATCGTCAATCAGGTGGAGGCCGAATATCGCGGATCACGCCAGCGCGAGATGCTGTTGCAACAAGCGCTTGATGCGCAAAAGGTCGAAGCAAACCAGACCGCCGAGAAGCTGGTGCAATACAACATCCTGAAGCGCGAGGCGGAAGCGAACAAACAGCTTTACGACGACATGCTGCAAAAGTTGAAGGAGGCTGGCATCCAGGCCGGTTTGCGCTCGTCCAATATCCGCGTGGTGGATCCGGCATTGGTTCCGGGCGGCCCGTCGAGGCCCCAAAAGGCGCGCAACATCGCTCTTGGTTTTCTGGTCGGGCTTGTGGGAGGCATTGGGCTTGCGCTCCTGCGAGAGTATCTCGATAACACGATCAAGACACCGGATGACGTCGAGTCGCTGGCGCGGCTGCCTTCGCTCGCCGTCGTGCCTGCCTTCGCAACGGGCGACGGTCGCCGGAACGGCCGCTTCTCGAGAATACTGAAAGCGCCGGTTGCCAGCGGCAGGGAAGGCCGTGTGGAGTTGGTGTCTCACCACATGCCCCAGTCGCAGATGTCCGAGGCATTTCGCGCGCTGCGGACGTCGCTGCTGCTCTCCCAGGCGGACCATCCGCCGCAGGTCATCTTGATGACCAGCGCGTTGCCGCGCGAAGGCAAGACTACCGCTGCCGTCAATCTCGCGGTGACGCTGGCCCAATTGGGCGACAGCACCCTGCTTGTGGATGCGGACCTTCGCAAGCCCGGCATCAATCGCGCGCTAAGCCTCGTGGACGGCAAACACGCGGGTCTGAGCTCTTATCTGGCCGGGGTTTCTTCGCTCGATCTGATCACGGTCCAGCACCCGGCGATTACCAATTTGCATGCGATTCCCACGGGCCCCATCCCGCCAAACCCGGCCGACCTGCTGTCCTCGCGCCGCTTGAACGAGCTGATCCAAGATCTGCGACAGCGCTACAAATTTGTCGTGATCGATTCACCCCCGATCATGGCGGCGACCGACGCAGTCATTCTCTCCGTGCAGGTCGACGGCGTGCTTGTGGTCGTACGCAGCAATGAAACGCCGAAAGAGGCCTTCACGCGCACGCGAGACCTTTTGACTTCGGTGAAATCGCGGATTTTGGGTGTTGTGCTGAACGCGGTGGACGCGAGCGCTCCCGACTATTACTACTCGTATCGCTACTATCCGTATTCCTATGGTGGCTATGGGAAGGAAAGCGGCCGCGGCTCGTCCGGGAGCAACCGGCCGCCAGCCGCCGGTTCCTGAGTTGCTGCGGTTGTTGGAGATGAAGAAGGAGGAAGCGTGCGCTGTTTGATCACGGGGGGAGCGGGTTTCATCGGCTCCCACTTGGCCGAGGCCCTGCTCGAACGCGGGGACACCGTGCTCCTTCTGGACAATCTCTCGACCGGGAGCATGGAGAACATCCGGCACCTGAAGAGCTATGACCGGATGCAGTATTTCCTGGACACGCTCGAGAATCGCCAACTGCTCGCGGAACTCGTGGATGAAGCGGACGTCATTTTCCATCTGGCGGCGGCCGTAGGCGTGCGGCTGATCGTGGAGAGTCCGGTGCGGACCATCGAAACAAACGTCAACGGCACGCAACTGGTCCTGCAGGCGGCGAGCAAGAAGAAGAAGCTGGTATTTTGCGCGTCCACGTCGGAAGTGTACGGCAAGAACACGCAAGTGCCCTTTCAGGAAGACGCCGATCTGGTTTTGGGGGCGACGACCAAAGCGCGCTGGAGCTACGCGGCTTCCAAGGCCCTGGATGAATTTCTGGCGCTGTCGTACTGGAAAGAAAAAGGCCAGCCGGTGATCGTGGCGCGGCTGTTCAATACGGTGGGGCCGCGGCAGACGGGACGTTACGGCATGGTGATGCCGAATTTTGTGGGCCAGGCCATCGAGGGAGCGCCGATCACGGTGTTCGGCAGCGGGGAGCAGAGGCGGTGCTTCTGCGACGTGCGGGACGCCGTGGAGTCGATTCTGCGGCTGGTCCAGACCGATGGGGCGGTTGGGGAAGTGGTGAACATCGGGAACGACTACGAAATCACGATGAACGGTTTGGCGGAACTGGTGAAAGAGCGGACCAAGAGCGGGTCGCCCATCGTGCACATTCCCTACGATCAAGCGTACGAACCCGGCTTTGAAGACATGTTTCGGCGAGTGCCGTCGTTGATCAAGTTGGAGCGATTGACGGGGTCCCGGCCGCAAACGTCGTTGCCGGAGATTGTGGACCGCGTGACGGCCTATATGGAGAAAAGGCGCGAGTTGGTCGGAACGCCACGCGAGTCGGCCAACGGCTCCAGTTGAATTGCAGATGCACCCGCGTCGCAGGGACAGGATCTAAACGCTTCCGCAGCCTGGCGACTCTTGGGGATCGGTCCGTGGTGCTTTTCGCGGAGGCCGAGGGAATGCGGCTCAAGCCGGCTCGAACCGGTCGCCGGGCTCTGCCGATCACGTTTCGCCCCGCCACGCACAGCACCGGTATCTGAGAGAAAATTAGCTTCGATAGGCGCGAGAGATTCAATCTTCGTGCGCGTGAACTGAGGGGGCGCGCTCAGAGACTCAGGGCAGACAAGGCGAAGTCAGATTCGGACAGAGAGCCTTCACGGAATGCAGGCGGATCAATCACCAGAGCCAAGCAGCCGCCGCTTCTCAAAGCAGGAGAAGTGGCTTCTCCTTTTGTTCCTGCTCAGCCTGCCGTTGGTCAATCCGTGGGTACGTGGGGATGGCGTCGGGTACTACGCTTACGTTCGTTCGATCTTGATCGATCACAACATTCGATTCGAAAACGATTGGCTGACCGCGAATCCTACCTTTCTTGAATCGCGCGTCGATTCCAGCGGCCATCTTCTGCCCAATCAGTACACGCCAACCGGCTACGTGGGAAATCACTTTGCGGTTGGGCCGTCCCTGCTGTGGGCACCGGTGATTGCCGGTGTGCACGGGGTGGTTTTGGCTCTGGACCGTTTTGGCGCCCACATTCCGGCCGACGGGCATTCACTCCCGTACACCGTCGCCATGGCGGTCACGACCGCGATCTATGGTTTTCTCGGTCTCTGGCTTTCATTTCTTGTGGCTCAGAAGTACGTGGGCGCGCGCTGGGCGATGGCGGCCACAGTTGGAATTTGGTGGGCCAGTTCGCTGCCCGTGTACATGTATTTCAATCCCTCCTGGTCGCACGCGCACTCCGCTTTCGGCGTTGCTCTGTTTCTATGGTATTGGGATAGAACACGCTCAAAGCGATCGCTGGTGCAGTGGGTCTTCCTGGGATTGATTGCGGGGCTCATGGCCGATATCTATTACCCGAATGCGATCCTGCTTCTGCTCCCCGGAGTCGAGTCGCTGGCGGCCGTAAGCGGCGTGAGCGATGTGCAGGATCAGCCCCGCCGGGCCCCAGCGGCTCTGCTCGCGAACTGGACTCTCTTCGGAATCGCGTTTGTTGTGGCGCTGCTCCCAACGCTCGTGACGCGCAAGATCCTCTACGGCACCTTCACGGCCTCCGGCTACCCGCCGATTGCAGCTTGGAACTGGAGCTCCCCGGCGTTCGCCAAAGTGCTCTTCTCTTCGGACCACGGGTTGTTTACTTGGACCCCGATTCTCTTCCTGGCAGTGATCGGCCTATTCTTTCTCTGGAAGCGGGACCGGCTGCTGAGCGGCTCTCTGATTCTTGTATTCCTTGTGTACTTCTACTTCATCGCCAGTTACCCGGATTGGGACGGCCTGTCCTCATACGGCAATCGCTTCTTTATTTCCCTCACGCCGTTGTTCATCGTGGGATTGGCGGCATTGTTCGGCGCGCTCGGTGACTGGATGAAGTCGCAGCAGCGCGCACTGGCCCTGGCCGGAGCGACGATTGGATTGCTGGTGATCTGGAATGCTGGATTCATTTTCCAGTGGGGAACGCACTTGGTTCCCGCGCGCGGTCCGATCTCTTGGTCCCAGATGACGAAAAACCAATTCGCCGTTGTGCCCGCGCGAATCTCGCACAGCGTGAAGACGTACCTAACGCGGCGCAGTTCGATGATGGAACAAATCGAGCAGCAAGACATTCAGGAACATAAGCATTCCGGAGATAATTGAGATCGGGATGAGCGTCTCGGAAGCACAACTCGCGCCTCAGTCCAGCGGCGGTTCGCTCGTGAGGATCGCGCCGCCTAAGGGCTGGTTCGCGTTCGATCTCCGCGAAGCGTGGAACTACCGCGAACTGCTCTACTTCTTTGTCTGGCGCGACGTCAAAGTCCGCTACAAACAGACCTTCATCGGCGCGGCCTGGGCCGTTTTGCAGCCGTTACTCACGATGATGGTCTTCTGGTTGTTCTTCGGCAAGCTCGCCAAATTCGACTCGCACGGATTGCCGTATCCGATCTTCTACTATGCCGCTGTGGTGCCTTGGACGTATTTCGCAACGGCTCTCCAAAACGCGTCGAGCATCGTCGTCGACCAGCAGCAGCTCATCACGAAGGTGTACTTTCCACGAGTTGTGCTGCCGTTCTCCGCGGTGGTTTCCCCGCTCCTGGATTTCGGCATCGCGCTCTCACTGGTCGCAGTGATGCTGGCCCACTACCGCATTGTGCCCACCCTGGCGATGCTCTGGCTCCCCGTCTTCCTTCTCCTGGCGATTCTGACCGCCCTGGGCGTGGGGCTCTGGCTTTCCGCGCTCAACGCGCTGTATCGCGACGTCCGGTACGTCGTTCCGTTCTTGATTAACTTCTGGCTGTTCGCTTCCCCGGTGGCCTACTCCAGCTCGATTGTGCCGGCGCGCTGGCGCTGGCTCTACGGCTTGAATCCCATGGCAGGAGTGATTGAAGGGTTTCGTTGGTCGCTGTCGGGGCACGGTCAGCCGCCGGGCGCGCTTCTGGCTGCGTCCGCCGGGGCCGTTTTGTTCGTCGTCTTCGGCGGCCTGATTTATTACCACGCGATGGAGGGCACAATCGCGGATGTGGTGTAAACGATGAGCCAGACCGCCATACACGTCGAAGGAATCAGCAAGCTCTATCGCCTTGGCGAGCGCATGCGGTACACAGGTTTGCGCCATCGCCTCGAAGACGCCGTGCGCGCGCCCTACCGCTGGCTTCGGCCGCGCAAGGGCGCGGAACCCAAGAAAGGCCCGCAGGAGATTTGGGCCGTGCGCGACGTTTCGTTCGACGTAAGTGCCGGCGAGGTCGTCGGTTTGATCGGCAGGAATGGGGCGGGCAAGTCCACGCTATTGAAGATTCTTTGTCGCGTCGCGCAACCCACAGAAGGTTTTGCCGAGATTCGTGGCCGCGTGGGCAGCCTGCTGGAAGTCGGCACGGGATTCCATCAGGAACTCACCGGCCGCGAAAACGTGTTTTTGAACGGCGCGGTCCTGGGGATGGGCAAGAAGGAAATTCTCAGGAAATTCGATGAAATTGTGGCGTTCGCCGAGGTGGAAGATTTCATCGATACGCCGCTGAAGCATTACAGCTCCGGAATGCAAATGCGCCTGGCGTTTGCCGTGGCCGCGCACATTGAGCCGGAGATTCTCCTGGTGGACGAAGTCCTGGCGGTCGGCGACGCGCAGTTTCAAAAGAAATGCCTCGGAAAGATGAGCGACGTCGCGCAGCACGGGCGCACGATTATTTTCGTTTCGCACAATGCCGCTGCGATCACGCGGCTTTGCGCGCGCTGCATTCTACTTCAGTCGGGAACGGTGCTGAAGGATGGCCCAACATATGAGGTCATGAGTGAGTATCTTCGCTCAGGCCTCGACACCTCCGCCGTGCGCGAATGGGCTCCGGCCGAAGCGCCGGGAGACAGCGTTGTCCGCCTTCGCGCTGTGCGAGCTAGGTCGGCTGAAGGTGAAGTGATGGAGGCGTTTGACATCCGGCTGCCCGTCGCGATCGACGTTGTATTTGACGTCCTGCAAGGTGGCGTAGTGCTGACACCGAACCTCCACGTCTTCAACGAAGAAGGGGTGAATGTGTTCGTCTCGTTGGACCAGGACCCGGTATGGCGCGGACGCCCGCGCCCGGCAGGCCGCTATATCAGTACGGCTTGGATCCCCGGGAATTTTCTGGCGGAAGGGACGTTTATCGTCGGCGCAGCCATCACCACCCTGGCGCCGGTGGACGTGCGGCTATACGCGCGCGAGGCGATTGCATTTCAGGTGATAGATTCGACAGAGGGAAATTCCGCACGCGGCGACTACGCAGGCCATCTGCCCGGTGTCGTCCGTCCAGTGCTTGTGTGGGAGACCAATTATGTCGCTGACGGGTCGAGTCAGAGCCCTCTTGAGCCCGCTTGTGTTCGCGGAAAGGATCGTTTGTGACTTTCCCTTCGCCAGTCCAAGTGTGCGCCTGTTGCGGCGGTAGAGATTTCACTCAGCAGAAGATCCTGTGGCCGGCTCTAGTTCAAGAATGGGGACTGTCGCCCTATGAGGCCGAGTACATCGACCGTCAGCAGGGGCTGATCTGTCGTCGATGCGGTTCGAATTTGAGAACTATGGCACTCGGACTGGCAATTTGTCGGTGCTTCGGCTTCGCAGGCCCTTTTGATCAATTTGTCCGCAAGCGCGAGCATCATCGTCTGCGCGTTCTCGAAGTGAACGAGGCGGGTCAATTGACCCAATTCTTGCGCGAGATGCCCCGTTACACACTGGCTCGGTATCCGGACGTGGACATGACGCGGATGCCCTACGGAGATGGCTCATACGACCTGGTGGTACATTCCGACACGCTGGAGCACGTCCCGCAACCGACTGCGGCTCTTTCGGAATGCTATCGCGTCCTGTCTCCCGGCGGCTATTGCGTGTTCACCGTCCCCGTGGTCGTGGATCGGATGACGCGGGCCCGAACAGGCCTCGCCCCTAGTTACCACGGCAGCCCCGACGAGCGCGCAGGCGACTTTGTGGTCCACACGGAATATGGCTGCGACGCGTGGAGGCAAGTTGTGCTTGCAGGATTCCAGGAGTGCAGATTGATTGTGGCCGAATTTCCTTCAGCGCTGGCTTTTGTCGGTGCCCGCTGGATGCAGAGAGATTTTGCTACAAGCCGAGAGAGATCCTAATGAGGCAATATGATGGCCGTCGTGACAACCGCTTCTGACACGAACCGCAGGAATCCATTGATCCATGAGCCTACGGACGAGCGCATGGTTCCCGAGAGCGCCGAATTGACTAGGTTCTGGGAACACGTTTACCGCTATGCATTCGCGTGCCGTTTTGTAAAAGGCAAACGCGTCCTGGACATTGCGTGCGGCGAAGGCTACGGCGCGGCAGCGCTTCAACAGGCCGGATCCAGCCACGTTGTTGGTGTCGACATCTCTGAGGCGGTTTGCATCCACGCCCGCGGCAAGTATGGAATTGACGCTAGGCCAGGCACGGCCGAGCAGATCCCACTTGGCGACGGCTCTGTCGATGTAATTGTTTCTTTTGAAACCATCGAGCACGTGCCCAACCCCGGTCGCTTCCTCGACGAGTGCGTCAGAGTTCTAGCAACTGGAGGGAGGTTGATTATCTCCACTCCAAACAAAAACATCTACGGCCAGACGGTACCAAATCCTTATCATTGTTCCGAGATGACGGAAGAAGAATTCGCGACCGCTCTGCGATCGCGATTCCACGATTGCCGCTTCTACACCCAACGACCAACGACAGCCGCGTGGTGGAGTCTTCGGGCGCTCGCTTGCGAGGATACGCCGTGGAAGCATATCCGGGGCTTCGGACGGCTCCGTCGAGCTATTCAAAACGTGTTTGTTCCTCAGGCGGTTAATCCGCCAACTATTGAACAAAGAGAGTCCGTTTCGCATCTCATCATAGGTCTCGAAAGAGCCCCTCGGCCTTTATTCAATTCATTTGTTCTGAGGCCGCAGAGAAACTGGAATCGGGAGCATCCCACGTACTTCGTCGCCACCGCAATTCGATAAGCATAGGCGACACACGGCGCCTGTCCGATGAGAGGGAGCGGCGCCGGAAACATGAAAAATGAAAAGCGTTATTGTCATCCCGACCCACAGAACCGGCACTCAATTTCTAGAGAACCTGCTGGCCTCGTTTCATGGATACAGTAGGTATCCCATCCTGATCGTTATCTCAGGATACCGGCAAAGGGATCGCAAGGTATTTTTATCGATTCTCAGCAGCTTCAGCGAACTTCCGTTAACCCTGGAGGCCATCGAAACCAATTCATTTGAGCTGGGAGGACTTTACGCGGCGTACGCGAAAATGGACTATGATGAATTCTTCCTGCTGCCCCATTCGTGCGAGATCGTCAATCCTGAAATATTCGACATCGTTTTCAATAAATATGCCGGGCGAGGTGTTGCTTTCGGATTGCAGAGCGGCTATTGGAACTATTGGCTGGGGCCCACGCGGCAAAACGAGCGGTTCATCTTAAAGTATCTGGATGAAGCGACGAGTGATAAGTTGGCTCAATTAGGGAAGATCAGATTCTGGCAGGGACACATAGGGAAGTTCAGGAGGGAAATCCTGAACAAAATGAATCTTCTGGAATACCTGCCGAATAACATGATCGAGGCCATCTCAAAGTCGGAACTTCTGTTCACCAGCACCTACCATTCATTGGATGAGACGACCGTCGTGTTGTTCCCCGATTGGATAGACGGGGACGTGATCGAAGAAAAATTTGGTAAAAAGCGACTAAAAATAATGAATGAATACATCATTAAGTGGAAGAGCCATTGGACACCGGAAATGGTAATTGAGGACATGAAGAGCAGGCATGTGGGCTATCGAACGATGAAATACGCGAGGCGCCAGGCCGGGACAGCATTCAGATGGATCAAAAGACAAGTGAAGGCCGCTCGAAGTGAAAGCTAATCGCGGCAAGCGATTGGTGGCGATTGTGACGCCCGTCCACCGATTCCCGCTTACGCCGGACGAAGAAATTTCCATCCGGCACTTGCGGCACTATCTCGGGCCGTTTGACCGATTCATCATCGGGCCGAAAACGCTGCCCTCCGAATTTTCTGATTTTCAATTGCGGCGATTTCCGCAGCGGTTTTTTGAAAGCATCCAAAGTTACAGCAAACTTCTCGTCACCAGGGAATTTTACCGGGCGTTTACCGATTACGACTACATCTTGGTCTATCAACTGGACTGCCTGGTGTTTTCGAGGGAGCTGGAGGAGTGGTGCCATCGTGGATGGGATTACATCGGAGCGCCCTGGTTCAAAGACCATAGCGAGGACACGTCCGAGGGGTTTTGGGCCGTAGGGAACGGCGGATTGTCACTGCGAAACGTGGCAAGCGCGCTAAACGTGTTGACCTCGACGCGGCTAGTGGACGACCCGAAAGTGCGAGGGCCCAAGACTCAGCGGTTCGGTTCCATGCCGCGCCTTAAGAACATGCTGATCGCGCTGAGAACATTTCTGCTTGGGCGCGGATATCACAATCGCGTGCGCTGGCTTATTCGGGAGTTCGAGAAACACCCCAAGTTCCATGAGGATCTCTTCTGGGCGTTTGGAGCACGCAGGGTTGTGCCGGATTTCAAGATCGCCACGCCACAACAAGCCTTGGGCTTTTCTTTTGAAATGGGGCCGCGCTATTGCTTCGAGGCGAATTCGAGCCGCCTGCCGTTCGGGTGCCACGCCTGGGCGAAATACGATCGCGGGTTCTGGGAGCCGTATCTCTTGAAGTGAGAATGCGGGTGTCCTGGGCCTATTTTGAGCATCCGCTCTTGGCTAGAGGTCACAAGCACAAGTATTGACTCGCGGTTCGGCTGGGCGCCGTCTCTTGAAAGCGTGTCGTTACGATTACCCTGAACACAAAATAGTTGGTTTGCAGCCCGGGCAAATCGGAGCATGATCAAGATTCGTGGGGGTAACTTCCTTGGTTGATGCGATCACTTTTTCACTTGGTCCACGGCGCTGCCCTGCGTGCGGCAGCCAACGGGTGGGGCGTTGCCATCGCCGCGGCCTGTTCCAGAAGCTGATTCTTCGTCTCCTCTTTCTGCGGCCTTACATTTGTCGGGATTGCAACGCGTTTTATGTGGGTTTCGTTTCACGCCCTCACGCTGCCAGGCCGCACAGCGAACCGAACTTCGAGAATTAGAGTTAACTCCGCAAGACGCTGTTCGAGGTGGCGGCCTGCCAGCCCACTTCCCGTAATTTGCGCGCCGCATTTGTCCAATCCCTGAGGCGCTGTTTCGGCTCGAAACACCCCTTCGTTATGCGATACAGGGCCCCAAATGACGGTTTGACACCCTTCAGCACCCCGTATAATGGCATCCCGTGGGGGAAAACCTTATCCGAGGCTTTCTTTCCAGAGGTTGGCGTGTATCCGGCCTCAGCCTGCGCGCACCCCGGCCGAGCGGCCGGAAGAGTGTCGCTTCGACGTCGCGCGGCATGGGCACGCATCCGGCAGACGCCGTCGCGCGAGGAGCGGTTCGATAGAGATGTGGAACATCCTGGTCACCGGCAGCAGCGGGCTGATCGGCTCGGCGGCGGTCGAGTATTTCGACGGCCAGGGGCACAGCATCGTCGGCGTGGACAACAACATGCGCCGCGAATTTTTCGGTCCCGCCGGCGACACGACGTGGAACCTCGAACGCTTGCGCGGCGCGACGCGGCACCTCACGCATCACGCGCTCGATATTCGCGATCGCGAAGGCGTGTTCGATCTGTTTCGCCGGAATCGCTTCGATTTGATCGTCCATTGCGCCGCGCAGCCTTCGCACGACAAGGCGCGCGATATCGCGCTGCTCGATTTTGAGGTGAACGCGCTCGGCACGGTTCATCTGCTCGAAGCCGCAAGACACCATTGCCGCGATGCGGTGTTCATCTTCATGAGCACGAACAAAGTGTACGGCGACGCGCCCAACGAAAAGCCTTTGCGCGAACTGGACACGCGCTACGACTACGCCGATCCCGCTGATTTCGAAGGTATCGACGAGAATTGCCGCATCGACCGTACGCTTCATTCCCTCTTCGGCGCTTCCAAGACGGCCGCGGACGTTTACGCGCAGGAATACGGCCGTTATTTCGGCATGAACGTGGGGATTTTCCGCGGCGGATGCCTCACCGGGCCGTCGCATTCCGGCGTCGAGCTGCACGGATTCCTATCGTATCTGGTCAAGGTCGCGGTGACGGGCCAGCACTACACCGTGTTCGGCTACAAGGGCAAGCAGGTGCGCGACAACATTCACAGTTACGACGTCGTGCGCGCCTTCGAGGAGTTTGCGCACAACCCGCGCCCCGGCGAGGTCTATAACCTCGGCGGGGGCCGCGCCAACAGCGTCTCCGTGATCGAGGCGATCGACCGAATCGGGGATTTGACGGGCCGCAAAATTCGCTGGACCTACGAAGACCGGGCGCGCACCGGCGACCATATCTGCTACATCTCGAATCTCGCAAAGATTCGCAGCCATTATCCGGGGTGGTCCGTCACGCGAAGCCTCGATTCCATCGTTGAAGAAATTGTCGCCTCCGAACGGAATCACCTGAAGAGCACAGGCGCCGTGGGGACAAGCCCGCGATGATCACTTTCTTCACGACGCCAAAACCCTTTCGCGGCCAACTGGCGGTGACGCAGCGAAACGCGCTCAACAGTTGGAAGCTGCTGCACCCGGATGCGGAAGTGATCGTGTTCGGCGACGAGGACGGCGCGGCGGAGGCCTGCCGCGATCTCGGCCTTCGCCACGAACCTGAGATCCGGCGGAACGACCAGGGTACGCCCTATCTCAATGCGCTGTTTGACCGCGCTCAGGATCTCGCGAAGCACGACCTCTTGTGCTTCCTCAACTGCGACATTCTACTGATGGAAGATTTCCGCAATGCTGTTTCCGCGGCGGCGTCGGCGTACCCGCGGTTTCTCATGGTGGGCCGCCGCTGGGACGTCCGGATCGAAGCTCCGTTGGATTTTTCGTTGGCGGATTGGCGGCAGCGGGTCCGCGCGCTTGCGCTCGAAACAAACCGGCAGCGCCCGCCGCAGTGGATCGATTACTTTGTGTTTCCTCGGGGGCTGTTCCACGGACAGATCCTGCCGTTTGCGGTCGGCAGGCCCGGTTACGACAACTGGCTGATTTGGAAAACGCGTTCTCTCAAGGTTCCAGTCCTAGACGCTTCGGAAGTGATGGTCGCAGCGCACCAAAATCACGACTACTCCCATCATCTTGACGGTGAGAAAGGTTTCTGGGGCGGGTCGGAGACGAAGGCAAATGAGAAATTGCTGGGTCCGTGGTGGCATTTCAACACGATCGAGGATGCCACCCATCGACTGACTCCCCGGGGAGTGCGGCGCAGTTTTCGACATTGGCCGGTTCTGTGCAGCCGAGCCATTGGCGTCGCCCGCAGCGCGATCTGGTTCGGTATTCTGGATCTGACGCGCCCGGCGCGCCATCGCCTGGGCCTGCGTCAAGGCAGGAACGAAGAAGGAAGGATTGTGCCTCGGCCGTAGCCGGGAAAAGCGGGCCCGGGCGGTGAGGTCCCGGCAAAGAATCTGCCGGCGAACTGGTCGAATTGGGGGCGGAAGCCATGAAAAAAGCCTTGATCACCGGCATCACGGGGCAAGACGGCTCTTATCTCGCCGAGCTGCTACTGGCAAAAGGTTACGAGGTTCACGGAATCATCCGCCGCGCCAGCACCTTCAATACGCAACGAATCGACCACCTTTACCAGGATCCTACCGGAGAGGATGTGAGGCTTCGATTGCACCATGGGGACCTTGCCAGCACCGAGTGGATGCTCGATCTGATCTATAACTTGGTTCCCGACGAGATTTATAACCTCGCCGCGCAAAGCCACGTGAAGGTGAGTTTCGATATTCCCGATTACACCGGAGACGTCACCGGCCTCGGCGCAACGCGGCTGCTGGAGGCGGTTCGACGCAGCGGAATGAAGGCGCGGTTTTACCAGGCGTCCAGCTCGGAGATGTTCGGATCCGCGCCCGCCCCGCAGAGCGAGAACACGCCCTTTGAGCCGCGCAGCCCCTACGCCGCCTCGAAGGTGTATGCCTACTGGCTCACTCGCATCTACCGCGAAGGCTACGGAATGTTCGCGTCCAACGGCGTCCTGTTCAACCATGAAAGTCCGCGGCGCGGCGAAACCTTTGTGACGCGCAAGATCACCAGGGGGATCGCCGGCATCCTCGCTGGCCGGCAGGAGTTTTTGTACCTTGGCAATCTCGAATCGTACAGGGATTGGGGATATGCCCCGGAGTATATGGAGGCCGCCTGGCAAATCATGCAGCAGGAAAGTGCGGGCGATTTTGTCATCGGGACCGGCGAAACTCACTCCGTGCGTGAGTTCGTCGAAGAAGCCTTCTCTTATGCCGGGCTGGATTGGCGAAAGTTTGTCCGAGCGGCCGCGCGCTACTTGAGGCCGCTCGAGGTGCAGCGGCTGGTTGCGGACGCCTCCAAGGCGCGCAGAGAACTTCACTGGGAGCCACGAATCAAGTTTGCCGAACTGGTGGCCATCATGGTGGATGCGGATATGGAGGCGGTCGGTCTGAAACCGCCCGGCAAGGGAATGAAGATTCTCAGTGAAAAACTGGGCCACTGGCACCAGTGGCACAATTCGGTCAGCAAGGTCGTTCGGGCCCCGGTGGGCCGGGCCTCGGAGTAAATCGCATGGGATTTTGGGAGAGCAGGCGCGTTGTCGTGACCGGTGGAAACGGGTTTCTCGGTTCATTTGTCGCCGGGAGAATCCGGGACGCCGGCTGCCGGCAACTCTTTCTGCCGCGCAGTGCGCAATACGATTTGCGCACAGAAGCGGGTGTCTCACGATTGTTCGCCGATGCGCGGCCCGACATTTTCATTCATCTCGCCGCCGTCGTCGGCGGGATCGGCGCCAACCGGGAGCATCCCGGCAGGTTCTTCTACGACAACGCGGCGATGGGTCTGCAAACCATCGAGTGGGCGCGCCGCAACGCGATCGAAAGATTTGTTTGCGTGGGGACGGTCTGCTCGTATCCGAAATTCACGCCCGTTCCCTTCCGCGAGGATGCCATTTGGGACGGCTACCCCGAGGAGACCAATGCGCCTTACGGCTTGGCCAAGAAGATGCTCCTCGTGCAATTGCAGTCCTACCGCCGGGAGTACGGCCTCAAGGGCATTTACCTCGTGCCGGTGAATCTCTACGGTCCGGGAGACAATTTCGATCTCAACAGCTCACACGTCATCCCGGCGCTGATCCGCAAGTGCGTCGAGGCGCGAGCGTCCGGCGCTCCGCGGGTCACGGCATGGGGGACCGGCAAGGCCACGCGAGAATTTCTCTATGTGGAAGATGCCGCGGAAGCGATCGTTCTCGCAGCCGAAAAGTACGACGGATCGGAACCCGTCAATCTCGGTTCGGGCAGCGAGATCAGTATTTTTGACCTGGTCGGCTTGGTGAAAGAATTGGTGGGATACCGGGGCGAAATCGAATGGGACGCGTCCAAGCCGGATGGACAGCCGCGCCGCTGCCTGGACACATCACGCGCATTCCAGGAGTTTGGCTGGCGGGCCAAGACCCCGTTTCGTGCGGGATTGGAACGGACCGTCGCATGGTTCCTCGAAAGCCCGCTGCGGCGGACCTCCGCGGGAGCCGCCTCCAAATGACCAGCCCATTCCTCATGCGCCTTGCGAGCAGAGGATAGGAGCCTGCTGAAGTGAGAATCTTGATCACGGGAGGCGCGGGATTCATCGGTTCGCACGTCGCCGAAGCTTATCTTGCGGCTGGCCACGACGTGGGCATCGTCGACGACCTTTCGACGGGATCGAGAGACAACGTCCCTGCCGAGGCGCATTTCTCTCAGGCGGATATCAACGATCTGCCCTCGATCGAGAAAGTGTTCGCCGATTTCCGGCCCGAGGTCGTTAGCCACCACGCGGCGCAGATGGATGTTCGTCGTTCACTGAGGGAGCGCCGTTTCGACGCGGAAGTAAATATCTTAGGGTCGCTCTCGATCCTGGAGCTGTGCATCCGATCGGGAGTGAAGAAAATCATCTTCGCTTCAAGCGGCGGGGCCGTCTACGGCCAACCCAAGAAGCTACCCGTGGCGGAAACGGCAGCCGAGGCGCCCATTTCCCACTACGGAGTGGCTAAGCTCACGGTCGAACGCTACTTGCATCTCTACAAGTATCTGCACGGCCTGTCGTTCACCTCACTGCGCTACGCGAATGTGTATGGGCCGCGGCAGAACCCGCAGGGCGAAGCGGGAGTGGTGGCTATTTTCGCCGGCCAGATGCTTCAAGGAAAGACGCCAACGATTTTCGGCGACGGCTCCAAAACGCGCGATTATGTTTACATCGAGGATGCTGTCTCGGCCAACATGTTGTCGCTGACGCGAGGGGATGGCTGTACGTGCAACATTGGTTGCGGCGTGGAAACAAGCGATTACGAGATCTTTGACGAGATACGCCGCTATCTTAGACTCGCCCTGGAGCCCCGGTTCGCGCCGCCGATCAGGGGCGAGGTCGAACACATCGCCCTCGACATCGGATTTGCCGCGCGTGTTCTGAACTGGAAGCCGAAAACTTGCTTGCGCGATGGGCTGGCCAAGAGCGTGGATCATGTCCGAGGGTGCGTGACCGCGTGAGGAAGAGGAACGGCAAACCCGATCTCGCGCTGCTCTGCAATAGATCGTTTTCACATTCTTCGATCTGACGCGTCCGGTGCGACCTTGGTCGGGCGTGCGGGGGCGCAATTCGAGGCGCGGCGTTGATTGCCGGGGCGTGATCCCGGAGATGGCGGTAAGGAGTACCTGCGAGCAGGAACGATCATGCGGCCCACAGTCAGCGTACTGATAGATACCTTCAATCACGAGCGGTTTATCGAGCAGGCGATCGTGAGCGTGCTCGAACAGGACGCGCTCGAGCCCGCTGATGAAATACTCGTCGTGGACGACGGCTCGACCGACCGCACGCCCGAAATCGTGCGGCGCTTCGCTCCCCGAGTGCGCCTGCTGCGAAAATCCAATGGCGGCCAGGCTTCCGCTTTCAACGCCGGTCTTCCCGAACTCAAGGGAGAGATCGTCGCCATGCTCGATGGCGACGATTGGTGGACGCGGGACAAACTGCGCATCGTGCTGGATGTATTTGAAAACAATCCCGGCGTGGGCATTGTCGGCCACGGCTGCCAGATCACGGACCCCAGCGGCGCCGTTCAGCGCCTGGTATTGCCCGACCAGACCTATCGCGCCAACCTGCGCAGTTTGGAATCCGCGCGGCTGTTCGACCGGGTGAAGGGGTTTCTCGGCACCAGCAAGGTCGCATATCGCCGGGCCGTGCTCGAAAGTATCCTGCCCGTGCCCGAAGACCTGGTGTTCGAGGCGGATGAGTATCTCTGGAGCATCGGCGCGGCGCTCACGGACGTCATCGTTCTGGATCAGGCATTGTTCTTTTACCGTTTTCACGACTCGAATTTCTTCATGCGCTCGCAGGAATCCGACGAGGTCGCGGCACGCCGTTACCGCGTGATGTCTTGCCTCTGGCGCGAGGTCCCGCCGCGGCTCGCTTCACTCGGCATATCGTCTGAAATTGCGGACGCGGCGCTGTTTTCACTGAAACTCGAAGTCGAGATGCTGCGGCTTCGCGTGGAAGGCGGCTGGTCTTGGGAGATGTTTCGCGCGGAGCGCGCCATGGCGCGCTATTCGTACTCGTCGGCGGGCCTCGGCTATCGCGCTTTCAAGACATTTTCTTTGGCGCTCTCACTCGTTCTTCCCCCGAAGGCCTATTGCCGATTGAAACGCTGGTACAGCGCCCGCGGTTTGCGCCGCTACCGCAGCGTGCTCGGCGAACCGACCGTCGCGGGCCCCACGGCTGAACGGAGGGCCGTGACATGAGTGTGAGCGAGTCTCGGGCTCCGCAGGAAAGACCTTCGGTTTCCGCCATCCTGGTCAACTGGAACGGGGCCAAGCATCTTCGCCTGTGTTTGCCGAGTCTCCTGTCACAGTCTCACCCGCCGCTGGAGATCATTGTCGTGGACAATGGGTCGTCAGACGATTCCGCGGAGGCGGCCAAAGGATTTGGCGTGACTTGGATGCCGCTGGGCGAAAATATAGGTCTTGCACCGGCGCTCAACAGGGGCGCTGCCGCGGCGAAAGGCGATTTGCTGCTCTTCCTGAACAACGACATGCGATTCGACCCAGAGTTCGTGGCGGCCCTTGCCGGCCCTTTCCCGGGGGATGGTGTCATCTTCGCCACCGATGGAATGCAATATCCGTGGGAGGGCGGTGATCCCGTTCACACTGCCACTCGGCTGGCCAAGTCCAAGCTTCGAGACAACGCGACCGAGTTGGTGCCCGGACTCTATTTTTCTCAGGAGCCTGCGACGGAAGTGACGCAGACTTTCATCGCATCCGCGGCATGCATGATGGTTAGAAGAGATCTCTTTCTGTCCATCGGAGGGTTCGACGAGCGGCTTCCCCTCGGTTACGAAGATGCCGAGATTTGCGTGCGGGCCTGGATTCATGGCTGGAAGACGCTGTTCGTGCCCCAGGCGATTTGCTGGCATCGTGTGAGTGCTTCCGTCGGTTCGCGGGAATCCGTGCTCTTGAATTTCCGCGGCATCGTCAGAGGCCGGCTGTTGCTTTCGACCAAACTCCTGCCATTCCGCTATGCGTTGCGGACCTGGCTGGTTTCGACCGCCGGATTGGCGAAAGACGTTCGGCCGTTTGCAGGGCCAACTGGCAAAGGCCCGGTTGGAGACGCTATTCGATCTTGGCCGTGAGATTCCCCGTTTGCTCCGGGAGAAGAAGGCGTTGTTCCAAGGCGCGGGCACGACGGCGGCCGCGCAGCTCGACTGCATGCTTCACCTCAACGGTGATGCGGAAGCCCGGTATGCGAAGGCCTAGACAGGGAAAGTGAGGACAATGAGTTGTCGCAGCTTGACCGATATGTGGTGGAATTAAGCTGATGCTCTCACTCGGATTCAACTACACGCAAATGCACGATTCTTCCGCGTGCATCGTGCGCGACGGCGAATTGCTCTTCGCCGTAGCTGAAGAACGGTTGAGCCGCGTGAAGCACGACGCCGGCTTCCCGCACCGCGCCATCCGCGCTTGCCTGGATTTCGCGGGCGTTCGCGCCGACCAACTCGACAACATCTGCGTGGGCTGGGCGAGGCCGCACTCCGGATTTGTCACCGACCTGAAGTGCATGGCGTTGGGCATTCAGCCGGTGACGTTCCGTAAATGTCATCACGACCGCGCGCGTGTTTGCCAGCTTGGCGCACCAACGCGGCGGCTACCGGCGATTCACTCAGCATTTTGGCCCGACGCGGCGCGCATGCTTTTCGTGGACCACCACCTCGCCCATGCCATCAGCGCCTACGCCTATTCGGGATTTCGACGATGCCGCGGTGGTGGTGGTGGACGGCCGGGGCGCCTGGGAGGCCAGCTCGATCTGGCACGGACACGACGGCCGCGCTGGAGCACATCCTGCACATGATTCCGTGGCCCAATTCGCTGGGCCTTTTTACGCGCCTTTCACCGAGTATCTCGGATTTCACCCTAACAGCGACGAATGGAAGGTGATGGGACTGGCGCCTTACGGCCGAGCCCGGTGTTGATCTTGCAGGCACTTTATCGCGCTCGACCACGGCTTCTATCAGCGTCGACGCGACGCGGCTGCTCGGCCGGGGCGCTGCCTCGGGATCCGCCATTGCGGCCGTCTGGGCCCGCGCCGCGGGCCGAGAGCGAAATCGAGGACCGCTACAAGGATGTTGCCTTCGCCGTTCAGGATTCTGCGAGAGAGGCCATGCTGGCGTCGTGCGCACTGGCCGTCGCACAAGACCGGCTGCGCGCAACCTGTGCCTGGCTGGCGGCGTGGCGCTCAACTCCAAGGCCAACGGCAAGATCCTGGCCTCGGGGCTGGTGGACGACATTTTCGTTCAGCCCGCCGCCGCCGACGACGGCGTACGCGCTCGGCGCCGGCCCTCGCGCCCTATCTTGCAGCCGGGCAGCCGCTTGCCGCTTACGAAGGCCTCCGGCAGGTTTACTTGGGCGCCGCTTTCGAAGACGCGGAAATCGAAAAACGTCTTGCGCACCTATAAGCTGCGCTGCGACGCGGCTCGAGCGATGTTGCCGCGGACCACAGCCGAATTGCTGGCCGCCGGGAAAATCATCGGCTGGTTCCAGGGCCGCATGGAGTTTGGCCCGCGGGCCCTGGGCAGCCGCTCGATCCTGGCCGATCCGCGCGACCCGGAAATGAACGCCAAGGTGAACAACGCCGTGAAATTCCGAGAGTGGTGGCGGCCCTTTGCACCCTCACTGCTGGCCGAAGCCGCCGGCGAATACCTGGAGATGCGCCACGATTCACCGTTCATGATCCTGACCAACCCCGTGCAGCCCGGAAAAGCGCGGCGTCATTCCCTTCCGTGACGCACGTGGACGGCAGCGCGCGCCCGCAGACCGTGGAGCGCAGAAGTCAATCCGCTCTACTGGCGCCTGATCAAGGAGTTCGGCCAACGCACGGGCGTGCCCGGTATCATGAACACCTCGTTCAACCTGCGCGGCGAGGCGATCGTCATACTCGCCGACCGATGCGCGTGCGAACATTTTTCAGTTCCGGCATGGACGCGCTGGTGATCGGCACGTTCCTGGTGGAAAAATGAGCGCTGGCGGAGCGCCGGGCATTCGTGCACGGAAACCGCGGCTGCTCGTCGTGCCGCATATCTACGCCGAAGACATCAGCGTGCGCGAAATTGAATTCGCGCGCCGCCTCACGCGCCATTTCGACACTTATTGCCTGGCGTGGCGCGACGCTCAGCACGTGGATGGACCGCGTTCTCTTGGCCGGCAATGGCGACAGTTCCGCACGGCGCTGGCTTCCGCGCTTGCACCCGCGCGCTTGCAGCGCGAGGCCGGCGAAATCACTTATGTTCGTGCGCGCGTGTGGCAGCCGCTTCTTCTGCAACGATTCACCGGCGTGCGCCGCGCGCTCGAGTTCTGCCAGTCGGCGAATGCCCGGACGATCGAGCGGATTGTTCGCAAGTGTGGGATCGACTACGTTCTCCTTGCCGGAGCCAATATCCGTTTGCCGAAGATTCCCGGCGTTCACGGATTCTTCGATGTTGTGGACTGGTTCCCCGAGGACGTTCTCTCACCCGAAAAGAGCGCCCTCGAACGCGAACAGGTGTGCCGCGCGGCGGCCGGGGCCGAGGGCGTCTTTGCCGTTTCCGAACCGCTGGCGGAGAAGCTGGCAGCGGATTGCGGCATCCGCGCGGTGCTGCTCCCCAATGGAGCCGACCTCGTGAATCTTCGCTCTGTTCCCGCCGATCGAGTCGTCGAACTCCGGCGACGCTTGGGCCTCGAAGGGAAATTCGTCATCGGTTACGTCGGCAATCTCGGAAGCTACACAGGCGTGGATTTTCTTCTCGAGGCATTCCGTGCACTCAGGCCGCGAATTCCCGAAGCGGCGCTTCTGCTGGTTGGCCCCGCGGAGTATTGGCGACGCCGGGATCGAGGCCGCCCGGGACGAAGGCGTGGTTTGGACAGGTCCCGTAGCGCCGCGCGAAGTGCCCGCGTACTTCAACGCGCTCGATGTCGGTGTTCTCGCACAGGAAAAAACGCTCTGCACCGAACTTGCGTTTCAAATCAAAGTCGTCGAATACACTGCCTGTCGGAAATTCGTCGTTTCCACGCCTCTGCTCACGTGGGAACGTCTTGCGTGGCCGAACGTATTCCTCGCGGCGTTGCGCGTGGAGGCCTGGGTGGATGCGCTGCTGCGCGCCCGCCGTTCGGAATGGCGGCCTGAGTGGGACGCGCTCGTCGCGCCGTATGATTGGAGTATTCTGGCGGACCGCATCGCAAGCGTGATGCTCGAAGACAAAGTGCCGGCCGCGGAGGCCCTGCCATGCGTGTCCTGACGGTGTTCGGCACGCGCCCGGAAGTCATCAAGCTGGCTCCGGTCATCGGCGCGCTTCGTAATCGCGGCCTCCAGGTAATCGTTTGCGCTTCCGGCCAGCACCGCGGCATGCTCGACCAGATGCTGGAGATTTTCCGCATCCAGCCTGACTTCGATCTCGACGTCATGCAGGAAGATCAGTCTTCGCTCAGCGTGGCCGCGCGCATCTTCGAGGAACTGGCCCCTGTTCTCGATCGCGTGCGCCCGGACTGGTTGCTGGTGCAGGGCGATACGACGACGACCTTCGCGGCCGCCTGGGTCGGCTACCAGCATCGAATTCCGATCGGCCACGTCGAAGCCGGTCTTCGCACCTACGACAAGTTCCGCCCGTTTCCCGAGGAAATGAATCGCCGTCTCACAAGCGCGCTGGCAGATCTCCACTTCGCTCCTACGGAGCGTGCGGCGGCGAATCTTCGCGGCGAAGGCGTAAAGGAAGAAAGTATCGTCGTCACCGGCAATCCCGTTGTGGACGCGCTCGAGTCCATACTGAGCCGGCCCGTGGATTTCGCGGATGCGCGGCTGGCGGCTCTCACCGGCTCACTCGTTCTCGTCACGGCGCATCGGCGGGAGAGTTTTGGAGAGCCTCTCGAACGAGTGTGTGTGCCGCCATCGCGGATCTTTCGGCGCGCCACCCGAAACTCAATTTTGTTTCCCGGTTCATCCCAATCCTTCCGTGCGCGGAACGGTTTATGCAAGGCTCGAAGCGAATCCGCATATCCTGCTCACCGAACCGCTTGGATATCCGGAGTTTGTGCATTTGATGAAGCGTGCCGAGCTCATCTTGAGCGATTCGGGCGGTGTACAGGAAGAAGCGCCGAGCGTTGGAACGCCCGTGCTGGTCTTGCGCGATGTCACGGAGCGGCCCGAGGCCGTGGAGTCGGGCTGGGCGGAGATGGTGGGCACTTCGCGCGAGAAAATCATCGATGCGGCGGAACGCCGACTGCGCCCTGGTTCGGTGGAAGCGCGTCACACCGCTGCGAATCCATTTGGCGACGGCCACGCCGGCGAGCGAATCGCGCAGGTCTTGGTCGAGCGAGGCGCGCTCAAGGGCTCTTCTGCGTCTCGCGATAGCCGGAGCACCGTGGAAAAGGTGCCCTAATCGTGGCGTCCCAGCTGCAAACTTCGGATGCTTCGGAAGGAAATGAAGCTCCGTCGGGCGTGCCACCCGCCTCACGGCCCGCCCCGGCCGAGCGTTCGCGTCGCGCTCATCTCTCTCTGCGGGCTTCCGCACACCTCGATTGGATCCGCGGACTGGCTGCGGCTGCGGTCATGCTGAGCCATGTGCGAGGGCTCTTCTTTCTCGATTATCCGGAGCTGTCCCGGAAGTCGCCCGCACTGTCCGCTCTTTATGCTCTCACGGGCCTGGGACACCAGGCCGTAATGGTCTTTTTCGTTTTGAGCGGATTCTTTATCAGCACTTCCGTGGTGTTCGCGCTCAGGGAGCGCCGCTGGTCTTGGCGCGCTTATTTGATCAACCGAGTATCGCGGCTGGAACTGGTTTTGCTTCCGGCATTGCTCCTCGGCGCGCTGTGGGACCAGATCGGCCTGCGACTGCCTTCCGGCTTCGCGCTCTATCACTCCGGCCTGTACAAGTTCTACCTTCCCAGCGTGGCGCTTCGCTCGACTGTTTCCGGTTTCTTCGGGAATCTCTTCTTCCTGCAGAGCATTCGCTTCCAGGTTTTTGGCTCCAACGGACCTCTTTGGAGCCTGACTACGAGTTCTGGTATTACCTGCTTTTCCCGGCTCTGGTCGTGGCCATTTTTTCGCGTGGTCCCGCGCTCGGCCGCGTCCAAACATCATCCTCGCGGCCGCCGTGGCCGTTTTTGTGGGACCCCAAATTTGCCTGTATTTCCTGATTTGGTTGGCCGGCGCTGCCGTCGCTCTTTCTCCGCGCGTTCCAGCGCTCCGCACAGCGAGACTGTCCTGGCCCACTGCCATCTTAACGAGCGGGCTTTTTGCGGTCACGCT
Source organism: Terriglobia bacterium (assembly GCA_963819015.1). GTDB lineage: Bacteria > Acidobacteriota > Terriglobia > Acidiferrales > UBA7541 > DASPOJ01. The sequence continues at coordinate 233,511 of CAWFUN010000001.1, read as the reverse complement.
CGCTCTTAGTCGAACTCACTGGCTTCCTGGTGGGGCCCGCCAGGATTTCTTCATCGGCGGAGCTTTCGCGCTTTGGCTCTACGTCCTGACGCATGTATCGAGCATGGAAGCCACACGCGCGTATTCGGCCCCGGCTCGAACCCTGGCTGGATTCTCGTACACACTTTACCTGGTTCATTTCCCCGCGCTGCTTTTGTTACGCGCGATCTGGAATCCGACGGCAGATTGGCAGCCCGACGCATTGCACCTGCTCTATGGCGCAGGACTCACCGCCTTGATGCTTGGGTTTGCGTATGGGGTCGCCTCATTCACGGAGGCAAGAACCGATCTCGTTCGTCGGCGGCTCATGCAATGGCTCGGCAATGCAGGCCGAAGATCCGAGCCCACGCCCGCGCAATCCTAGGGCGATGCCCTGCGAGGCGGGCCTCGCGTCTTCGATCTGGAAAGTCGGCAGGGTTTTTTCTTTTTGCTTTCGGGAGCCTAAGACATAATTCCGAAGGGGGAATCCCGCTCGCCCGAGCGGAACGAGATTCAGATGAGCATTTCAGTCCGAGCGCTCGGCAGCAGCCGGCACATCCAGGGCCTGCTGATTGGTCTTGGCATCCTGGCGGTCACATGGGAGTTAGCGTCCTGGATTGTCGCCGGTCAGGACAAATTGCTCCTGCTGGCCGGGGTGGGTATCGGCGTCCTGGCCGCAACCGTTTACATCTTCAATGATTGGCGCTCGGGCTTTTATGTCTTTATCGTTTGGCTGATGTTTGAGGATTTAGCGCGCAAATTCCTTGGCAACAACATGGCGATCACTTTCGGGAAAGACTTCCTGGTCGCCGTGATTTACGTGTCGTGCCTGCTAGCGAGAAGGCGGCGCCAATTTGAATCCTTCCGCCCTCCGTTCTGGCTTTCGCTGAGCCTTTTTTTCTGGCTGGCCGTGGTGCAGGTGTTCAACAGTAGATCCCCGTCCCTTTTTGTACGGTCTCCTCGGTCTTAAGCAGTATTTCTATTACCTCCCGTTGATGTTTGTCGCCTACGCTCTAATTCGCTCGCCGGAAGAACTCAATCGGTTCCTGAAGCTCAGTGTTGCTTTGGCGACAGTAATCTCCCTCATTGGTTTGTGGCAGGAGACAATCAACGTCGATTTTTTGAGCCCTTCAAACTTGGCTCCCGAACTCCGCGAACTAGGGCACCTGACACGTGTGTCGCCGTTGTCGCACCAACTGATCCATGTCCCCACGGGGGTCTTCGTCAGTAGCGGGCGATTTGCTCAATTTCTTATCTTGATGTGGATCGTAGCGATGGGCCAATTAGGTTATTCGTTCCTAAGCCGAAGGCCCGGCTCAAAATATACGATTGTCGCCCTCGGTCTGATCACGGCCAGCACCATGCTCTGCGGCACGCGTCACGCCATTATCTTTACGGCCATCAGCATCTTGACGATGTCCGCGGCATTCCTGTGGGGCGCACCTTGGCGTTGGGGCCAGGGTCACCGGTTGTCGAAGGCCATCCGCCGGACCTTCCTGGTGGGGGCGGCGAGTCTTTTGTTGCTCATGGAGTTCTCGCCAACGATCTTCGGAGCGCACTGGGCCTTTTTTTCGGAGACGATGGATCCCACTGGCTCCGCTTCACAGTTCCACAGCCGAGTCGTCGAATATCCCTGGGCGAATCTGCAGAAGGCATTTGAGTTCGAGCATTGGGTGCTTGGATATGGAACAGGAACAGCATCTCTTGGCACGCAATATGTCGCGTCGCTTCTTGGCCAGCCTCCGACCGCGGGCGCGGGAGAGAACGGATTCGGCACTCTCCTCATCGAAATGGGAATCCTGGGGCCATTGCTCTGGCTCGCTTGGACCGGCACGATGCTGTATTTTCAATGGGAGATCGTGCGCAAGCTGCGCGAGACGGTCTATTTCCCGATTGCGTTTGCAATCTTCTGGTACAGCTTCCTCATATTGATTCCACTGACCTATCTCACGATCGAGCCATACCAGAACTTCGTGAACAATGCTATCTGTGGATCTTGACCGGAATTCTTTTCCGCTTGCCGCAACTCGCTAAGATGCCCCAGCCCGTCCCTGTTTCAAAGGGTTCGCGGATGCCCATGCATTTTGGGACGGTCAGCGGAAGCGTGAGGTTCGCGTCCGCACGCGCCGGACACCTCGCCAATTGCCCGCGCCGTTCCTTGACTCGCGTATCATGACGCACAACCGGATCGCCGTGATTTCGCCCTTTCTCGACATGCGCCACGGCACCGAGCGCGCCATGATCGAATGCATTTCGCGTCTCGCCGGCGACTACGAATTTCACATCTACAGCAACCGCGTCGAAGACCTGGACCTCGCTTCGGTCGTTTGGCACCGAGTTCCCTCGCTCCCGGGCCCGCACTTGTTTTCCTATCTGTGGTGGTTCTTCGCCAACACGTTTTGGCGCTGGCGCGATCGCCGCTTTCGCGGCTTACGCCGGAGGTCGTTTTCTCCGCGGGCATCAATTGCCTCGATGCGGACGCGATCATGGTGCACATTGTTTTTTCTGAATTCTTCCGCCTGGCGAAGGATGAGTTGCGGCTGCGGGGCTTGCCGCTTCGCAGTTGGCCGCGCGCCATTCATCGCAAACTTTATTACCGGCTCATCATCGCGTTCGAGCGGCGCGTGTACCCGAATCCCCGTGTGCGGCTTGCCGCGGTGTCTCAATTCGCTGCCGGGCAGCTCGCCCGGTGCTTTGGCCGCCAGGATGTTGCCGCCATCCCTTACGGCCTGGATCACTCGCTGTTCGATCCCGCTGCGCGGCTCGCGCGGCGTGCCGCCGAACGCTCCAAGTTGGGCTTCTCGGACCGCGATTTCGTCTTGCTCTTGATCGGAAACGATTGGAAAAAGAAAGGACTTCGCTATCTGCTCGAAGCGGCGGCGCTTTCCGGCGATTCATCGCTGCGGATCCTGATCGCCGGCAGCGACGACCAGCGGCCTTACCGGCTCCTCGCCGAATCCTTGAAGATTGCGGACCGGCTTCGGTTCTGCGAGGTCTCGCCGGACGTCCTGCAATATTACGCGGCGGCGGACGCCTACATCGGACCTTCCATTGAGGATTCCTTCGGACTTCCGACCGCGGAGGCCATGGCCTGCGGACTTCCGGTCGTCACCTCGCGGAACACGGGAGTTTCGGGATTCGTTACGCACGAGAAGGATGGGTACGTCCTAGAGGATCCCACCGATACAAAGGCGCTGGCCGCGATCCTTCGCGCACTTTCCAATGATTCGGACTTGCGCCGGCGAATCGGCGAAGCTGCCGTAACCGCCTCACAGGTGCTGACGTGGGAGAATAACGCCGTCGCGATTCGCGATTGGCTCGAGGCAGGCACGGCAACGCAGGCCGCATGAATGATCGTCGGACTCTTTCCTGAATTACTTTCCGCCGGCGGCGTGCAACGCGCCGGACGCCATGTCACTTCCGTGCTCGCGCGCTACGCGGGTGCACGCGGCTGGGGCACTCAATTCCTTAGCCTGAATGATTCGCCGGGCGAACATTCCTTCTCGATTTCCGGCGCGCCGTACTCGCTCCGTGGATACGGGCGTCAAAAAGCTCGATTCGCCCTGGACGCCTATCGCGCTGCCGCCGGGGCACACCTCGTGGTGGCGCTGCATCCGAACCTCGCGCCCATTTCACAAATGATGAAAGTGCGCGCGCCTCGATTGCGCTCCATCGTTTTTGCGCACGGCGTCGAAGTTTGGACGCCGCTCAGCTTGCTCCGTCGCCGCGCGCTCGCGCGTGCGGATCGTGTGGTGGCCCCAAGCGCGGATACGCTGGCTCATCTGGCCGCGCAACAAGGAATACCCCAAGACAAACTGTTCCTCTTGCCTTGGGCGCTCGATCCCGATTGGGAAGAGCGCCTTCCGGTCGCAAGCCTTTCACCGCCGCCGGAGGGGTTTCCTTCGGGCCGCGTAATTCTCTCGGTGGGCCGCTGGTCCGCGGCAGAGCGTTATAAAGGCCTCGATCACTTGATCACCGTGCTTCCCCGCCTGCTCGGTTCCGCGCCGGATGTTTCGCTCGTCGCCATTGGAGACGGCGACGATCGGCCACGTCTTGAGTCCCTCGCCGCGGAGTGCGGCGTTTCCGGTCGAGTCCATTTTCTTACCCGCGTCACACAGGACGAACTCATGTCCAGCTACGCGCATTGCACCCTTTTTGCGCTCCCGAGCGGAGGCGAAGGATTTGGCTTGGTATTCCTGGAGGCCATGGCCTGCGGTAAACCCGTAATCGGCGGCGCGCATGGAGGCACGCCGGAGATCATCGAAGACGGCGCGAGCGGCATTCTGGTGCCGCATGGGGATTTGGATGCTCTTCAGCGGGCGTTGGAATCGCTGCTCGCAGATCCTGTTCGCGCCGCGAAGATGGGCGAACGGGGACGCATCCGAGTCCAGCAGGAGTATCGCTTTAGCACATTCGCCGCGCGTCTGAACCAATTGCTCGACGAGGTGATGGCTATAATTCAGCACGTGAATCGGGCCACTGTCCCCCGGGTGTGGGCAGCGAGCCATTTCACCCGCATGCGCATCTTGAATGTCACCCAGTCCTACTATCCCTTTTTGGAAAAGGGAGGTCCTACTGTAAAAGTCCGCGCGATGGCGCGAGGCTTGGCGGCGCGCGGCCACCAGGTTACGGTTCTGACGGCCGATCTTGGCCTGGATGAAAACGCGCGGCAGCGCATCGGCGCCATCCGCGAACCATGGGGTTTCCGCGCGCTGAAGATGGTGTCGAAGCCATCTATCTCCCCGTCCTCGGCCGCTATCGCGCGATGACTTGGAATCGTGGCGCATATCGCTGGTGCCGCAACAATTCCTCCGCCTTCGACATCGTTCACATTTATGGCCTGTATGATCTGCTCGGCCCTGTCACTGCCCACGTTCGATACCACGACGGGCTGCCCTATGTCGTCGAACCCATGGGGATGTTTCGACCGATCGTGCGCAACATCCCGCTGAAGCGGCTGTATCACCGGCTCTTCGGGGACCGCGTGCTTCAAAAGGCGCGGAGCGTAGTGGCCACTTCGGAGCAGGAACGCTCGGAATTGGTGGCGGGAGGAATTCCTCTTTGCAAAATAGTCGTACGCCGAAACGGCATCGATGTGCCGAGCCTCCTGCCGGAAGCGGGGGAATTCCGTAAGCGATTAGACATCACAATAGATGTAAAACTAGTTCTATTCTTGGGGCGTCTGGTACAAAAGAAGTGCCCTGAGCTTGCCATCGAGGCGTTCGCCGATTGGCGCGGGGAAACCGGCGATGAGACGCCGGCGGTCCTTGTCCTGGCGGGCCCTGAAGAGGAAACCGGATATGTGCGCCATCTCGAAGCGCTTGCAAACAAGCTCGGGTTGCGCGGAAGAGTATTGTTTCCCGGCGCGCTCTACGGAGATGCGAAATGGGCTGCCTACCGGGATGCGGACGTGTTTGTGCTACCATCGCAGAATGAGAATTTTGGAAACACAGCCGGCGAATCCGTGGCCTGTGGAACGCCCGTAGTGGTGACGGATCGCTGTGGGATTGCTCCATTGGTAGAAGGTCGCGCGGGATTAGCAGTCCCCTTTGAGCGTCGCGCTTTCAGCGCCGCTCTGCGGAGGCTTCTGGATGACGACCCGCTGCGCGCCCGGCTGCGTGCCGGCTGCGCGGAGGTGGCGCTCTCCCTGACTTGGGAAGAGCCGCTGGCGGAGACGGAAGCTTTGTACTCGCTCATTCTCGCGGAGGGGTGCCGCGAATGAAGCAGCATCGGCTTTTCAAATTCTTCTGGTATGCCACGGATGTCGTTCTCGTTGTCTCTTTCCTCTTCGTGATGTACGGCGCTGTCTGGGAATACTCGACCACCAGTTACTTGAGAGGGTTCTCTGACGCGATCGTTCCAGCTTCGGGCACGGATGACGCGAAGGTTGAGGCCATCCTGGCCTGGATGCAGCACGGGCCGGCCCGCCGCCCCGTCGCCCCGTCTTCTGCGCTGTCCGCCCGCAACCCGGAAGACACACTGAACTATCAGGGCTTGCTCACTGTCTGCGGCTCGGCCACAAATGCGTTCGTGAACCTCGCCCAAAGCAGCGGCCTGCGTGCGCGCCGCCTTCTGCTGCTGGACCAACAATTGCAGAGCAAGCACGTCGTCGCCGAGGTCATGATGGACGGGCGCTGGGCCGTTGTTGATCCGTCCTACAGATTTGTTTTTCGCGATGCACAGGGGCAGCCTCTGACTCGTCAGCAACTCAAGGATCCCACGGTTTTTCGCGAGGCGACTCAAGCCATCCCGGGCTACCCACAAGATTACACTTACGAGCGCGCTGTGCACGTGCGTCTCGCGCGGCTCCCTCTCTCCCGTCACCTCCACTTCCGCCGCTGGCTCACTCGCATCTGGCCGAATTGGGAAGAAGCGGTCAATTGGACTTATGTCCTGGAGCGCGAGTCCTTTTCATTGTTTCTTTCGAGTTTCCTCTTGTTTTGTTTCGCCTTGGGCTTTCGCTTGCTGCTAAGCTGGTACGGTTCCCGCCGGCTGGACATTCGACGCACTAGGTTCCGGGATCAACTCCAACGGGCGGGCGCAATTCTATTCAGTAACGCCAAGTAAAACTATGTGCGGAATCTGCGGCGTCGTTGGCACCGAACGCAAGGACGAAGCGGCGAGTGCGGTTCGCCGCATGCTGGCTGCGATCTATCATCGCGGGCCGGACGAGGAAGGTTTTCTCGAAAGGCCGTGCGTCGCGCTGGGCATGCGCCGCCTGAGTATCATCGATCTGGCCGGCGGCTCTCAACCTGTGTGGAACGAAGATGGCCGCGTTGCCGTCGTCTTCAACGGAGAGATTTACAATTTCCGCGAGCTCCGCGAGTCCCTTCTCTCCTCCGGACATTCCTTCCGCACTCATTCGGACACGGAGGTCATCGTCCACGCTTATGAAGAGTGGGGAGCGGACTGCGCGCGCAGGTTGCGCGGAATGTTTGCGTTCGCTGTTTGGGACGGCCGGACGAGTCCCGCGCGTATGCTTTTGGCGCGCGATCGCCTCGGTATCAAACCTCTCTACTACGCGAGAGTGGCGGGCGTATTGGTGTTCGCTTCGGAAGTGCGCGCATTGCTCGCCAGCAATTTGGTTCCGCGTGAGATTTCCCCGTCGGCGGTCGAATCCTATCTGCTTTTCGGCTCGGTTGCCGAACCCGAGACCCTGGTTGACGGCGTTCTCTCGTTGCCTCCGGGATATGTGCTTCCGATTCAAGATGTCTCCAGCGCCGCAAGTTCCCCCAAACGCTATTGGGACTTCTCAGCCGCGGCTCGAGAAGATGAGTCTTCGCCCGCAACCAATTTCTCTGAAGCGGCGCGCCGCCTTCGCCCCCTGCTTGAAGAGACGGTTCGCCGCCACCTGATTTCGGATGTTCCCCTGGGGCTGTTCCTGTCGAGCGGCATGGACTCCGCGGCCTTGGCTGGCCTTGCCAGCCGGGAGTCGGGCCGGCTGCATACGTTTACGGTGGTCTTTCCTGAACAAAGTTTCAGCGAAGCCCCCATGGCGCGCCGCACGGCTGAACATTTCGGCACCGTACACCAGGAATTCATGCTGTCCGCCGATCAAATGCTCCATCGCGTGGATGAGGCGATCGAGGCGCTCGACCAGCCCACCATGGACGGCATCAATACCTATTTCGTGTCCTGGGTGGCGCGGCAAGTTGGATTGAAGGTTGCTCTGTCGGGTTTGGGTGGCGATGAAGTCTTCGGCGGATATCGCACCTTCAGCCAAGCGCCGCGCGCCGCCCGCCTCCGCATGTTGGGTCACTGGACGCCGGAACCGCTCAGGTCGGTTACAGCCGCGCTAGCGATCAAGATTGCCGGAACTGGCCGGAGCTCCGACGCCGTGCGAAAGGCGGTCTCGTTGTGGCGTTCTCCGGACGTGCTGCCGCACGCCTATTTCTTCACGCGCACTCTTTTTCCTCCGGAGCGCTGCTCCGAGCTCCTCGTTCATCCTTTGCCGCCCGTTTTCGCCGGCGGCGAAAGCGATCCCGCCGGGAACTGGCGAGCCTGGATGGTCGAGTCCGCGCGAATGGCCGAAGGTCTTGACTCGTTCGCAGCCGTGTCTTGCCTCGAGATGCGCTCGTACATGGTCAACACGCTGTTGCGCGACACCGACGCGGTCAGCATGGCTAACTCTCTCGAAGTGCGTGTGCCCTTCCTGGACCATCGCTTGGTCGAGTTCGTCGCCGCGCTGCCGCTCAAAGCCAAACAGCGCCACGAACGATCGAAGGCCTTGCTGGCAGAGGCTCTCAGCGACCTGCTCCCGGAGGAAGTCGTCCATCAGCCCAAGCGTACGTTTACGCTTCCGTGGGAGCACTGGATGCGCGGCCCGCTGGGTCTGCGCGTTGCGGTGAGCTTGGGAGAACTCGTGGAACCGCTCAAGCCCCTTCTGGTTCCGAAATCGGTGCACGCTGCGTGGCAGAATTTTCTGGTCGGGCAAACCAGTTGGGCGCGCCCCTGGGCGCTTTATGTTCTCAATGAATGGGCGCGCCGTCATCTTGCCAAGCCTTCGGTCGAGCCGATACCCGCCCCTCAATCCGGACGCGCCATGGCGGGCGGGGTGGCCGGCGTTCACGGTTAGTTAAAGGGGCCTTTCCACTCGCTGCATGAACATCCTCGGAATCAATGCGTACCACGGCAACGCCTCGGCCGCGCTCGTGTCGGATGGCCGGCTGGTTGCCGCGGTCGAAGAAGAGCGTTTCAACCGCGTAAAGTACGCCGCCGGTTTTCCCGTCGCCGCGATTCGCTATTGCCTGGAGACCGCTGGCCTCACCCTCGCCGAAGTGGATCACGTCGCAATTCCCCGGAATCCGTGGGCGCGGCTCGGAACGAAACTTCTCTTCGCGATGCGCATGCCGAAATTTGCCCGGGAACGCGCCCGCGTCCTCGCCCGCTTCGTGGGCATTCCAGAAGCGCTTGCCCGGGCATTTGATTGCGATCCGAAAACGGTCCGCGCGAAATTCCACCGTGTCGAGCACCACCAGGCCCATCTGGCCAGCACGTTTTTCGTTTCGCCGTTCGAGCAGGCCGCGTTGCTCTCCGCGGACGGCTTGGGGGATTTCGCGAGCACGATGTGGGCGGTTGGCGAAGGGAACCGGATGCGCGTGGATGGATCGATCGCGTTTCCTCATTCGCTTGGGATGTACTACACGGGCGTTACGCAGTATCTCGGCTTCCGGAAATTCGGCGACGAATACAAGGTCATGGGCCTCGCCGCCTACGGCGAGCCCGCCTATCTCGACGAGTTTCGCCGCATCGTGCGCAGTACGGAAGGAATCGGCTTTCGCCTCGGACTCGAATATTTCACCCACCAGCGCACGGGCCCCGAAATGAGCTGGCGGGAATCAGACAAGACGCCCGAGTTGGGGCCGATGTTCTCTTCCTACATGGCCGAGCGCCTCGGCCCCGTGCGCGATCCGCAGGCCCCGCTCGAACAGCGCCATCGCGATGCGGCTGCCACGCTTCAAGCGCGGCTCGAAGAAGTCCTGTTCGAGATGCTCAACGCGCTGCAGAAGCGAACGGGCCAGAAAGCGATCTGCCTTGCGGGCGGCGTGGCATTCAACTGCGTTGCGAACGGCCGGATCTACGAGCGCACACCGTTCGAGCACGTCTACGTTCAGCCCGCCGCCGGCGACGCGGGACTCGCTGTGGGCGCGGCGTATTTCATTCATCACCAGATCTTGCGCCGTCCGCGCAGCTTCCAGATGGAGCATGCGTACTGGGGGCCGGAATTCTCTCCCGAACGGATTCGCGAAGCCGTTGCCGCGAGCCGCCTGGCCGAATCCGGGATGGAGATTGTCGAGCGCCCGGCGGAAGAGATCGCGCGCGAAGCCGCAAAAGAAATTGCCGCGGGCCGCATTCTGGGCTGGTTCCAGGGCCGCGCGGAATGGGGGCCTCGCGCCCTGGGAAATCGCAGCATCGTCGCCGATCCGCGCCGCGCTGAAATGAAAGACATTTTGAATCAGCGCATCAAACATCGCGAAATCTTTCGTCCTTTTGCGCCTTCCATTCTCGAAGAATCCACTGCGGAGTACTTCGAGAAGTCCTATCCCTCGCCCTTCATGACGCTGGCCTATTCCGTGCGGCCGGAGAAGCGCAGTGTGATTCCCGCGCCCACTCACGTGGACGGGACGGGCCGCCTCCAGACCGTCAACCGCGAGGCCAATCCCCGCTATTGGCGGTTGATTCGCGAGTTTGCTAATCTCACCGGCGTGCCCGTCGTTTTGAATACATCCTTCAACGACAACGAACCGATCGTCTGCCGGCCCGAAGAAGCGATTGATTGTTTTCTGCGCACGAAGATGGATGCCCTGGTCCTCGGCGATCTCTTGATTCGCAAACCGGGCGGCGCTCCCGGCTCCGAGGTGCCGCGCTGAGCCTTCCTGCGCACAGTCATGTGTCCCGGCCGGATCGCGGGCGTTCTCAATTCTTCTCCCGGATATCAGCGTGCACGTCCTGGTCCTGAACGAATATTTTCCGCCGGACACTTCCGCGACGGCCAAGCTCGCCGCGCAGTTCATCGAGCCGCTCGCCCGGCGCCATGACGTCACGGTTCTCTGCGGCCGGCCCTCCTATGATCCGACCGAGCGTCATCCGCCTTACTTGTTGCGGCGCGAAGTGCGCGGCAATCTCGTCATCGAGCGCGTCGGCTCAACCGCTTTTCCCCGCTTCCGGATGCGCGGCCGCGTGAGCAACTACCTCACGTACCTGGCGCTCGCCTTCCCGCGCGCCCTGGCGATACGGCCGGACATCGTTCTCGCAATGACGGACCCTCCCTTCATGGGCATCGCGGGCTCCATGATCGCCCGCCTCATCGGACGCCCGTTCGTGTACAACATCCGCGATCTCTATCCGGACATGGCCATCGGCGGCCAAATCGTTCGCCCAGGTAAGTGGACGGAGCGCTGGGAGCGCATGCACCGCAAGGCCTTGCGCAGCGCCGCTCGCGTCGTGGTGCTCGGCGAGGACATGCGCGATCGCATCCTCGCCAAGGGTGTGGACCCCGCGCGCATTGCGGTCGTTCGCGACGGTGTTTCCCTCCCGGTGACGTTGGCTTCGCCGGATAATCCGATCGCACGCGAAATCCGCGGCGATTTCCGCTTCGTCCTCGTCCACGCGGGCAATCTCGGCTTCTACGGCGCCTGGAGCACGCTGGTTCGTGCTGCGCGCTTGCTCGAACCGGAAGGCGTCGGTCTCGTCTTCGTCGGCGAGGGCGCGTGTAAATCGGAGATCGAGGCGGAGGCCGCGGGTTGCCGCGCGGTCCGTTTTCTCCCCTTTTTTCCGGCGAAGGATCTCCCCAGCGTTCTCGCCTCCGGCGATCTTCCGATCGTGACCGTGAAGCGCGGACTCGAAGGGGTCGTCGTGCCGTCGAAACTCTACCCGCTGCTCGCTGCGGGCCGTCCGGTTCTCGGCGTCGCGCCTTCCGGGGCTGACGTCGCGCGCATACTTGCCCGCACTGGCTGCGGCGTGTCCGCCGATCCGGACGATCCGGAAACCGTTGCCCAGGTGGTTCGCAGCCTTCTGGGCGACCCTGAACGCTTAGGACAAATGGGTTCGCGCGCGCGCGCCGCTTCTATTTTTTATGATAGGGTAAAACAGTTTCAATTTTTCATAGACATCATGGAGGAAGTCGCAAGCGAATGACAGCTACGGAAACGTTCTGGTCCGGAAAGACGGCGTTGATTACGGGGGGAGCGTCCTTCATCGGTTCGAGTCTTGCCGACCAGCTCATCTCGCGCGGCGCCGGCGTCCGCGTCGTGGACGATCTCACCAGCGGCCGCCTGGAGAACATCGCCGGCCACATCGCCAGCGGTAAAGTCGAATTCCTACATGCCGATCTTCGCGAGCCGGGAATCACGCGGACGGCGATGCAAGGGATTGATACCGTGTTTCACCTCGCCGCCGATCACGGCGGCCGCGGCTATGTGGATTTGCACCAAGCCGGCCCAGCGTCCAACTTCTTCCTCGACGGCCTGGTCTTCGCCGAAGCCTTGAAGGCCCGGGTGCGCAAGGTCGTTTTCGCGTCGTCGGGCTGCGTCTATCCAAATTTCCTGCAGGCCGACACGAGTAAAGAACTCTACCTCACCGAGGATTTGACCAAAGGCCCGAACGACGCCGACAACACGTACGGCTGGGCGAAGCTGATGGGGGAATTCACACTGCAGGCGTACGCCAAGGAACATGGCCTCAAGGCCGCCTCCTGCCGCTATTTCACGGTCTATGGACCTCGCGGCGTCGAAAATCATGCGGTCATAGCGATGATCGCCCGCGCGTTCGCGGGACAAAATCCCTTCGAGGTTTGGGGCGACGGCACGCAAATTCGCAACTGGACCTACATTGATGACATTGTCTCCGGCACGATTCTTGCCGGTGAAAAAATTGACGACGGTACGCCCGTGAACCTCGGCACCATGGAGCGCGTCCGCGTTCTCGACGCGGTGAAGATGGTGCTCGAGTTCACCAACCAGAAGGCGGACATCAAGTTTCTTCCGAACATGCCTACCGGGCCGCTGAATCGCGTTGCCGACAACTCCCGCGCGAAGAAGCTTCTCGGATGGGAGCCGAAGTTTTCTTTTCGCGAAGGGTTGAAACGCACGATTGACTGGTACTACAAGACGAAAGATCGCGCCCAAGTTCGGAAGATTTTGGATCACATGCTGACCGAGCGCTGACTCGGCCGCAGTTCGGCCGCAGGGGGAGTTCTGAACTCAGAGTTGCTCGCGTTTTCCGTGGCGTTGCTGGCCTCCTTTGGTCTCACGTTGCCGGTGCGCCAACTCGCCTTGCACGTCGGCATGGTGGACCGCCCGGGTCCGAGAAAAGTGCATCTTCAGCCCGTTCCGCTGCTGGGCGGGTTGGCTATCTATTTTGGTGTCGTGCTCGCCATCGTGGTTTCGATGGGGAGCCAGCCCTGGAGCGAAGTCGTGGGCATTTTTGCCGGCTCCACGCTCCTCGCTGTCGTTGGTTTTCTCGATGATCGCGGCCTCCTGCACCACCAAATCAAGTTGTTCGTGGCCATGCCTTGCGCCGGCGTGATTCTGCTGGTCTCCGGCGTGCGCGCCCAGGTTTTCTCAGCGTTGATTCCCGGTTGGGCCGGCGTTTGGGCCGACACAGCCTTGACACTCGTTTGGGTTGTCGGCGTCACCGCGGCGTTCAGCATCCTCGACCACATGGATGGGCTTTGCGCCGGCGTGGCCGCGATGGCGTCGCTCTTCTTTGCGCTCTTCGCGTTCCAAAGCGGCCAATTGCTGGTCAGCACGATGGCCGCGGCCGTACTCGGCGCCGCTATCGGCTTCTTGCGCTGGAACTTCAATCCCGCCAAGATCTTCATGGGAGACGGCGGCGCGATGTTCCTCGGTTTTCTCATGGCGGCGCTGGCTTTGAAATTGCGGCCCGCGGCTCCTGCGCACGAGACCTGGCTGGTGCCGGTTCTGATCCTCGGCGTTCCTGTTTTTGATACGACGCTCATCTCGATTTCACGCTCGCGTCGCGGGCTGCTGCCCTTCACGACTCCGGGAAAAGATCACACGGCTCATCGTCTCTCGAATCTCGGACTGGGGCAGCGCCGGGCCGTCCTTCTGCTGTACGGCCTGGGCGCATTTTTTGGCGCTGCGGCTTTCGTGGTGAGCCGGGTCCCACACGCGCTGGTTCTGCCGCTGGCGGGCGCTCTCGTCGTCCTCTCGTTGGGGGCCGTCGCGTGGCTGGAAAGGGCGCCCTTCGAGCGCCAGGCGTCCCGCTAACACGTTTTCCGTTCTCCCTCTCCCGGTTCGCGCAGCTTCCGGCTTGCCTAAACCGCGCGATTGGCTATACTTTTCACGCATCTCAGAATTTCTTCTATTCTGGTGCGGGGGGCCGGCGTGCTCGGCCTGCACGGGTTTGAACCAGCGGCCTTAGGATTCTCTGGATCCGGATAGTAGGAGATCCCCCAGCGTTGCGCCGCATCGGGGATCTGAGATAGGACTGCGGCGCGGGAAGGTTCTGCTGCAAGACTCAATAGGAACGCGACCCGCAACTCCCGGCGGACGCAACGTCGCGATCGTCGGCGGCTCGGCCGCAGGATTCTATGCCGCAACCCTCCTGGCGCGGGCTGGGCGGCGAGTCCAGGTCTTCGAGCAGTCCGAGCAGCTCGCGCCCGCGGCTCGCACGCTGATCGTCACCAGCCGCATGCGCGATCTCCTGGGTCCCGCGGCGGAGTCTTCCGTCTCCAATGAAATCCATCGTTTTGAGCTGTTCACCGACGGCCGCGCTGCCACCGTCTCGCTTGGCCGCCCGGACCTGATCATCGAGCGTTCCCGGCTGATCCACAGTCTTGCCCGCGAAGCCGAGCAAGCGGGAGCCGAGATTCGGCTGGGGCGCCGTTTTGTCGCGCTCGAAGGAAACGGCCATGGGGTCCGCCTGACGATGGATTCCGCGCGACCGGCGAATCAAGAGCAGTTCGAGGCCGAAACCGTCATTGGCGCGGACGGCGCGCAGAGCCGCGTGGCCCTTGCAGCGGGCTGGCCGCGGCAGCAGACGGTGCCTCTGATTCAGGCCGTCGTCAAGATGCCGGTGGATATGCCGGCGGACTCGGTGCGCGTCTGGTTCGTTCCGGACGACACACCCTACTTCTATTGGCTCATTCCGGAGTCGCCCGAACGCGCCGCTCTCGGCCTGATCGGCGAAGAAGGCGCAGAGACCCGGCGCTGCCTCGAACGCTTTCTCGAAAAGCGCCGTATCGAGCCGATCTCTTTTCAAGGTGCGCGCATCCCGGTTTATTCCGGCTGGGTTCCCGTCCAGCGCAAAGTGGGCTCCGGCCGCGTTTTCCTGGTTGGCGACGCCGCGTCTCAAGTGAAGGTGAGCACCGTTGGCGGCATCGTCACCGGATTCCGCGGCGCGTTCGGCGCGTGCGAGGCGATTCTCGATGGCGGTTACAGCCGCGAGTTGCGGGCCCTGCGCCGTGAACTCGACATGCATCTTCTGATCCGCCGCATGATTCACTCCTTCCAGCAATCGGATTACAGCCGCTTGGTGGATTTGATGAATGGCGCCACGCGCCGCTCGCTCAGCCAGTATTCTCGCGACGAGGCCGGGCGCGTCCTGTGGCACATCGTGCTGAGTCAGCCGCGCTTGCTCTTGCTGGGCCTGCGCGGGCTTCTCTCCGGCGGCAGTCTTCTGCGCCCGCGCGATTGAGCCGTTTTCGCCGCCGCATTCCCGCTCGATTCCTTCTTCCGAACGCGGCCGAACGACGCGATCATTGACCACGCGCGCAGCGCTTCAGCGACGCTCCACGCTTGCGAAATGCAGCCGCGCGGAGCGAACGGCGCCTCTCCATCGAGAATTTCCGCGAGCGAACCCACTCCGTAGGTCTGCGCCATGCGCGCGAACGGTTCGAGGCAGGCCATCGCCGCAGCCGGATCGCGATACACGCGCAGGTGCGCCTGAACGAACGGGCCGATGAGCCATGTCCACGCTGTGCCCTGATGGTACGCGGCGTCGCGTTCAGCGGGCCCGCCGAGATAACGTCCGCAATACCCGGGCTCCTTCGCCGCGAGACTCCGCAGCGCGCCCGGCACGCCCAATTCGCGCGCGCACGCGTCCACCACCGCGCGCTGCTGTTCAAGCGCGAGCGGCGATTCCGGCAGTGACACGGCAAAAATCTGGTTCGGCCGCAACGCCGCTTCGTTCCCCGCCGGTCCATCGAGCACATCGAAACAATATCCGGCGGCCGGATTCCAGAAGCGAGCAAAGCCGCCTGCCGCTTTTCGAGCCAGCTCCGCGTAGCGGTCCCCCGGCCGGCCGAGCGCAGTTGCGAATCCCGCCATCGTCACGAGCGCGTTAAGCCACAGCGCGTTCACTTCGACGGGTTTGCCGGTGCGCGGCGTGATGACGTGGCCGCCCACCTTGGCGTCCATCCAGGTGAGTTGCACGCCGGGCTCCCCGGCGTAGAGGAGGCCGTCTGCGGGGTCCGCGTGAATCTGGTAGCGCGTCCCGCGTATGTGCCACTCCACAACGTCCGCGAGCACGGGGAAAAGCTCCTGGAGCAATGAGAGGTCTTTCGTGGCCGCGAACGTCTGCCGCGCGGCCTCGAAAAACCAGAGCGCGGCGTCCACGGTGTTGTACTCGGGGGATTGGCCGCGATCGGGGAAAGCGTTGGGCAGCATGCCGCGATCCGCGAAGCGCGCGTAAGAAATCAGAATCGCGCGCGCGATTTCGGGCCTGCCCGTCGAAAGCGTCAGACCGGGAAGCGCGATCATCGTGTCGCGTCCCCAATCGCAGAACCAGTGATAACCGGCGAGGATGGAATTCTTTTCGGACTGGCCCGCCGCGCCGGTCAGTCCGGCGTCCGGCTGGCCGGCGGATGATCGTTCGACGAAAAACGAATCGGCCGTCATCACGAGCTGCCGCACCCAACCCGGAGCTTTCTTTGCAAGTGACGGCTGGACTTTGCTCCAACGAGCCAGCAACTCGCGATCGCCCGCGGCGCGCTCCGTGAAGGCCTCTGCGCCGTCGAGGCTTGCGCTGGGATCCGTGCTGGCGACGAACGTGAGCGGCGCGCCGGAGGCAAGCGCCGCCGTGAATGTCCCGGCCATGAGGTGGTCTTCGGAATCATCGAGGCCGCGCTCGCGCTCAATAGCGAGATCGAAATTGCGATACCAGTCGTGCGCGGGCGCAGCGGTTGCTCCATCGCTCAGGAGAAAGAACGGCACGGCGCCGTCGAACGCGGTGACGCGAAGACCATGCGCAATCGGATCGATCTTCATACGCCAATCGCCCGCGTGCGTCGCGCCGTGGTAATCGCGGTAATTCACGAGAACCTTGAAGGAGAGCTCCAGCGGGCCGCGCGCGCGGGTCAATGAATAGAACACAAAGGTGGTGTTGGCGCGCGGCTGCATCCAAATGCGTTTCTCTAGCCGCGCATCGCCGAGTGCGAAAGTCCAGGCCGGAATCGTGCCTTCGAGCCGGAACCGTTCGATATTCGCCCAGCCCTGCGGATCGAGCGCGCCGTCGCGCCAGCGGTTCGCGCCGAGTGCGAAGGTCCGGCCGGCGTAGCGCGCGGTTTCTTCGATCTTGCTCACCAGCAGCGTGCGGCCGACGGGCGGTTCGAGTGCGGCAACGAGAAGGCCATGATAGCGGCGCGTCAGAAGGCCGGAGACCGTGCCCGAGGCGAAGCCGCCGATGCCGTTCGCGACGAGCCATTCGCGTGGCTCCGATGCCTGCAGCGAGCCGCAGATGTCGTGCCCGAACTCGACAATAGCCGGAAGCGTCCCGGGGACCAGGCGCGGCATACGGGGAAGCATGGGCGCAAATAGGCAGGGAAGCAAGGAGACAACGAACTCTGCCCCACGGGCTACGGGACGCCTGGGTGGCTACTTCGCGGGGGCTTCGAGGACTTTGACCCAGTGGGAGAGGTGATTGAGCGACGTGGCGTGGGTGCGGTCGAGCACGAGGGGCGTGATCGAGACGGCGCCATCGTAAATCGCGGCGTAGTCGCTTTCCGGGTCCACGCCATCGGGCGTCAACTGTTCGTGCAGCCAGTAATAATTCCGGCCGCGCGGGTCCGTGCCTTCCTGCAGGACGTTGCGCGTGACTTTTCGGATTGCTCGGTGAAGCGCACGCTGCCTTTCCAGATCTAGCGGCACGTTGACGTTCAGCAGGACCCCTCGGGCATCCCTTCCGCCAGAACTAGCTCAGCCAGATCGCGCGCGAATTTCGCGGCGGGCTCGTACCAAAACCCCTGCTCCGATGCGCCAGGAGATCGCAAACGCCGGCACGTGATTGATCGTGGCTTCCATCGCCGCACCCACCGTACCTGAATAATAAATATTTTCGCCGAGATTGCCGCCGCGATTGATGCCCGAAACCGACCAGATCGGGACGGTTCGGCAAGAGCTTGTGCAGCGCCACGATCATGGCGTCGGTCGGCGTGCCCTCGACTGCCCATTCGCGCTCCGCGACCTTCTCACAGAAAATGGCCGCCGAGCGTCAGCGATTGCGAGGCGGCGCTGCGCTCCGCATTGGGCGCGACCACGCTGACCCTGCCCAAGCCCTCAAACGCCGTGACCAGTGCGCGCAAGCCCTCGGCGTGTATGCCGTCATCGTTGGTAATCAAAATGTGTGGCATATGCGTCGAACGACAGAGACACTCCAAGGTCTCGGATGCAGGATCGAAGGGGGTTCTTCCAGCTCCGGGGCGAGAAAATGGTCGGGACGACTGGATTTGAACCAGCGACCTCACCCACCCCAAGGGTGCGCGCTACCAGGCTGCGCCACGTCCCGGCCGGCAAAACGATCAGCGTTATCACTCGCCTTCCAGGAGCGTCAAGAATGCCCGCAGCGCATCGCGCAAATCGAGCAACGTCTTGCGTTGGACCGAGGAGAGGGGCTCGGGCGGAGCCGCTGTCGCGGAAGAGCCGTTGCCGGAGGGCTGAGTCGTGCTCGCGCAGGTGGCGGCGGGCGCCGGCGATGGTGAAGCCTTCATCGTACAGCAGGCGCTTGATGCGCAGGACCGTCTCCACGTCCTCGCGGCGATATAGCCGCTGGCCACCTTCGCTCTTGACCGGCTGAAGCATGGGGAATTCCGTCTCCCAGTAGCGCAGGACGAAGGCTTTGGTCGCTGTGAGACGGCTGACCTCGCCGATGCGGTAATAGATTCTTCGGCGGAATCGGTATTTCGAATTGGCCGTTGTC
Source organism: Terriglobia bacterium (assembly GCA_963819015.1). Lineage (GTDB taxonomy): Bacteria > Acidobacteriota > Terriglobia > Acidiferrales > UBA7541 > DASPOJ01. Next base: position 214,836 of record CAWFUN010000001.1, on the reverse strand, counting down.
CCGACATTTCGTTCCTATCCTATGCCGATTTTCGGCCGTGTCAATCGAATCGCGCCGGGCCGGGAGGGCTATCTGTTCGCGCTCCTTCACGCGCTGGTAAATCGGATGGGAGCGCCGATGAAGTCAAACTGCTCGCGCAGGCGATTCTCGAGGAATCGCTCGAAGCTGAAATGCAGTTTGCGCGTTTGATTTGTGAACAAAATGAAAGTCGGCGGCGAGCAGGAAGCTTGCGTGATGTAGAAGATCTTGACGCGGTGCGCCGCGGGAGATGTGCCGCGGCCGAGATCCACATTCGCCAGCCAGCGATTGAGTTCGCCGGTGGAGATGCGGCGGCGCCGGCCTCGGCGACGCGATCGATCAAGTCGTAGAGAGGCTTGACGCGTTGGCCGGTAAGCGCGGACAGGAAAATCACCGGCGCGTAGTGGAGAAACTGGAAGCGTTCGCGCACCAGCTTTTCGTATTCGGCGGCGAGGTGAGTGGGATCGGACAAACGGGCGCCGCCCTTTGCGGACTTGGCCGGCTTTCCTTTCGACTTCCGCGTCGCGATTCTCGCGCGCCACTTCTTCCCGCGCGCGCTTCGATCGCGAGGTCCCACTTGTTCATCACCAGGATCACGGAGCGTCCGGATTCCTCTGCGTAGCCGGCGATGGCCAGATCCCCGGCCGTGACGCCGACGCTCGCGTCCACAATGAGCAGCGCGAGATCGGCGCGCTCGAGATGTTTTCTCGCCATGATGACCGCGAGTTTTTCCGCAAGCAGATGCGTCTTGCCCTTGCGGCGAATGCCGGCCGTATCCACGAAACGATACGTGCGGCCGCCGCGCTCCACCACCGAATCCACGGCGTCGCGCGTCGTCCCCGGCTCGGGCGAAACAATCGCGCGATCGGAGCCGGCGAGGCGGTTGAGCAGCGTGGATTTCCCGACGTTGGGCCGGCCGATGATTGCCACTTGAATTGTTTCCAGCGCAGACTCGACGCCGGTTTCCGCAGCAGCTTCGGCGGCGGATTCAGGGAAGTCGCTCGTGGCGGCGTCGAGAAAATCGTCCAATCCGGTGCCGTGCTCGGCGGAGACGGGAAAAACGTCGCTCGCCAGTGCGTAGAACGGCGCGGCGAGGGGCTCCTGCGCGCCCGTGTCCGCTTTGTTCGCCGCAATGAGGAGAGGTTTGCCGGTCTTGCGGAGAAGGCGTGCCAGCTCGGCATCGAGCGGAGTCAGGCCGGCGCGGGCGTCCACGACGAGAACCAGGCGCGCCGCGGACTGGATGGCAACTCGTGCCTGCCGAAGAATTTCGCGGGGAATGGCGGCTTTGTCATCGGGCACCAGGCCACCCGTGTCCACAACTTCGAAATTGCGGTCGCGCCAGGTGGCGGCGCCGTAGATGCGATCGCGCGTGATGCCGGGCTCGTCGGTTACGATCGAGCGGCGCGTACCCGTGAGCCGGTTGAAGAGCGCGGACTTGCCGACGTTGGGCCGGCCGACAATCACCAGCAATGGCGCGGGCGGTGGCGGCGATGGGACGGATGCGGTCATAGGGGTCGGGAGGTGATTCTCAAGCACTCCAATGTATCGCAACTGGGCGCTCCGTGCGGGATAACGTTGAACTTCGATTAGTGATAGATTCCGGGGAGGCGGTGCGTATTCAAGATGGTGGAAGTGATCAGAACGCCGGACGGCCCAAGCCCCGCCGCTGCGGCGGAGCCGACCGAAATGATCGCGCGGGCGCGGAGCGGCGACGCTGAAGCGTGGGGCGAATTATATCGCCACTACGCAGCGGCGGTGTATCGCTTCTGCCGGCGCGTTCTGCGGACTCGCGAAGATGCCGAAGACGCCACGATGGAGATTTTCCTGAAATTGCGCGACAAACTCGGCCAGTACGACCCGGACCGGCCCTTCACGGCCTGGCTGTATCGCGTCTCGGCGAATCATTGCTGGGATTCCTTGCGGCGGCGGCGGGTGCGGCAGGACCTCGAGACCGAAAGCTCGGACACGCTGCCCCTCGAGCATCCCGATCCGGGTCAACTCGAGCAATTGATTGCCCAGCGCAGCGGCGATCAGGTGCGGAAGGCCCTTGCGAAGTTGCCGGAGCGCGCGCGGATGGCGCTCGTGCTGCGCTATTACGCGGATATGGAATACAGCGAAATTGCCGAGGCGCTGGGCGTGCGGCGCACGTTCGTGGGAGTCGTCTTGTTGCGTGCGCGGCACAATTTGCGCGATGCGCTGCAGCGTGCGGAGGCGGCGGAAGTCAAGCCCTTGGGATCAGCTCAAGGCAAGGGGGCTTCATGATTCATTTCGACGAAATGACATGCCTGCTTTACCTCGAAGGAGAACTTGAGCCGGCGCGCGGGGCGGAGTTGGAATCGCACGCGAAGCAGTGCGCGGCGTGCGGCGCGCTGCTGCACGCTCTTCGCGGGGAGTCGCTGCTGCTCACCGCGTCGCTGCGCGAGGCGGATGAGGCGCTGCCGGCGCGGCTGGCTGTGCGGCAGGAGTCGGGCGCGGCGCGCTGGGCGTGGCTGCTGGGATTCGGGCTGGCGGGCGCGGCTGCGTACATGGTGTGGACGGGATTCATTGTGCCGTGGCAGGAGAGCGCGAGCCAATCAGGTATGGGAGTGGGGAGTCTGCTGACGATGCTCTTTTTCAGCGGAGCTCTCTGGAAAGGGTGGAGTTCCATGATGGATACGGTGCAGGCAGCGGTGTTGGTGACTCTGGGAGTAGGCGCGTTGGCTTTGCTGCGCGGAAGGTGGCGGCGCCGCACGACGTTTGCGGCGGTGCTCGCGGCCGTGGCGCTGCTCGTGGCCATGCCGCAACCGGCGGCAGCCGTGGAAATTCACCACGATGGCGCGACATACGTTTTGCCGCAGGGTCAGGAAGTGCACGACGATCTGATCGTGACCGGCAACTCCATTCACATTGACGGCACGGTGGACGGCGACGTCATCGCCTTCGGCGGAACGATCACGGTCAACGGGCACGTCACGGGTGACGTGATTGCGTTTGCGCAGTTCCTTCGCGTCGGCGGGACCGTGGATGGAAACATCCGCGGGTTCGCCAATACGCTGACGCTGGATGGCAGCGTGGCGAAAAATGTGTCCATCTTCGCGCAGACGGTAGAAATGGATTCGGGCAGCAAGATCGGCGGAGGCCTGATTTCGTTCGCGGGGGAATGCACGCTCGACGGGAAGTTGGGCGGAAGTATTCTGGCGTTCCAGGCGCACACGAACATCGAAGGCATGGTGGGCGGACCTGTGCAAATCCATGGCCAGCAACTTTCGATCGCGTCCAGTGCGCAACTGAATGGCCCGGTCAAATTCACGGGCGAACAGGCGCCGGACGTTGCCCAGGGCGCGCGGCTGGCAAGCCCGGTGCAGTTTGTGCTGGCGGAGCGGCACCAGAAGCAGCGCGAAGCAGCCGGACGAACGTTCGTGAAGGAAGTTTTGCGCTACGGCGCGGCCGTGCTGATGGGGCTGCTGCTGATGTCGGTGCTTCCGGGGCTGTATCTGGATGGAGTACGGTCGGCGCGGCGGTTTGGCTTGGCGATGGGCGTGGGCTCACTGTCACTTATCTCTTTTATCGTCCTGATCATCCTCGGCCTCGTACTGTTGTTCGCCGGGGTGGGTGCAGGACTCGCGATCGCCCTGGCATACATGCCGATGATGTACCTGGCCCAGATTTTCGTCGGTGCCTGGCTCGGAGAAATGATCCTCGGCGATAAGGTGGGAATCGGGGCGCAACTGGGTCGGCTGGCGCTTGGACTCCTGATCCTGCATCTCGTCATGCAGGTGCCGTATCTGGGAGTTCTGACCTCGATCATCGTGATGGTGTGGGGAGTGGGGGCGTTGCTGCTTGCGATCTACCAGAGGTCGCGCTCGGTTCTGGTAGTTCCCGCGGCCGCCTAAGGTCCATTATCGTCAGCGTAAGAGAGAGGGCGGCATGCGAATCATCTTGCCTGTGATCGGCCTGCTGGTCCTTTCAGCGGGCCTCGTCTCGGCGCAAGTGCCTGAAGAAAATCAAAGCGTCGTTCTGTTTCGTGGGCCGGAAGTCTCCGAAGCGGGTGACCTGGCAACTAGCGCATTCGTCGGGGGCGTGGGAATTGCCGTCTTGGAGCCGGTGATCGGTGAGGAAGGAAATGTCGAGTCCGTGAAATTGATTCGCAGCACGCCCGGACTCGAGTCTTGGGCCGTCAGCGCCGTGAAAGCGTGGAAATTCCGGCCTGCTGTGATCAACGGCAAGCCATCGCGGTCGAGAACGACGGTCGTCGCCGTTTTCAACCGGGGCTATAACGTGCCGCCCGCATTTTCACTGCCTCCACTCGCAGAGCACCAGGGAGAACAGGACCGGCAGAAAGATGAAGACGATAGCCACCTCCCGGATTTCTCGCCCGCTTTGCCGACGGAGGTCGTGATTCCGGAATACCCCGTCATGAGCGTGCTGACCACAACTGTGGTCCTGCGCGTGGAACTTGAATCTTCTGGCGACATTCATTCCGTGAGCCCGCTGCGCGACGTCGCCGCGTTTTCGCCCAGAGCCGTTGCCGCTGTGAAGAAGTGGGAGTTCTCTCCCGCGACATCCGAGGGGCAGCCGGCGCCCTCGAAACTGACCGTGGCAATTTTCTTCGCGCCCGCCCCTTCAGCCTTGGATTGATGTGGTCCCCTGCGCAGATTAGTGCGTGACGACTTTCGAGGCGATCAACGTGGGAAGGCCGTTGCCGGCGACGGAGAACAACTGACCGCGCACGGACACGCTGGCATGAGTCGGGATCGCACTGCATGCGTTTGCCGTGCCCGCAAATTCGGTGAGACCGTTGGAAGCTGTGCTGGACGTCAGGATCGAGATTTGCGCCGTCCCCGCGGCGCTGATATATGACGGCAGCGACGAGATCGTCAGACTGGGGCACGCAGGGGCCACCGTCAAAGTTGTCGAGATGCGGGACGCCCGCAGTAGTACGCGGTCGGCAGTGAGCGAAGTCCCCGACGACAAAGCGGAATCTCGCAGCACGGAAACTTCCTGGCCCACCATCAAGTCCGAAACCCCGCTGAATAGATAGCCCGTCGTATCCATTCCCATGTCGTCCGCCGTGAACGTCGCGCCCGTGGTGCTGACCGTCGCGGCGCTGCCGATGGACAAGCCGGACACGGTGGGCGCCGATTCATCCAGCACGACCATATTGAATTGCTGGTTTGAGACGTCAATTGAGGTAATCACGCCTTCGGCTTCAGGTTCGCTGGAAGTTGCATCCTTGAAATAAAGATCCGTCGCGATGAGCGCCGCCGTGGATTGCAGAGCCATGTTCGCGGAGAGGATTTGGCCGGCGCTGACGCAGGTGGCCAGCGTGGATTTGCAACTCGACGGAAAATCGTGGAACGCAGTGCTTGCATTCACGGTCGCGATGGAAGTGCCCAAAGAATTCTGAATCGTGATCGTCGAGTGCGTCGTGTCGACTGCGGTCACTTCCGCGACGACGTCCTCGAACGACGGCAGCGTCTGCCCAAGCGCCGGCGTAACAATCGTGACGCTCGATCCGGCGGCGAAATCGGCCGAAAGCGTGGCTGAGAAGAGATTCGCGAGATTCAGATCCACGTCCAGAGTATCGGACGAGCCGTTCGTCACCGCGACCGTGCTCGGCAAGTTGATCGTAGTCGTGAGATTCGCCGCCGCGGGCGCGACCGTGCAGACGGCGGCTTTGGCGCACACCGTGCCGTTGACCGTCATCGCGCTGCCCGTATTGTTTTCAAACGTCAGCGAGGGATTGGCGAACTTCAGCGTCAAGCTGGTGTAGTTGCCCAGCGCGATGGTATCGGAGGAGAGAAAACCAGTCTCGGCCTGAAGCCGCGTCACTTCAATGGGCGTGGTTGGCGTCGGGATGTTGACCTGAGCGCTGCTGGTATTGAGCGTCGCGCTCGCCACTGTGACCGTGAACGAAAGCGGCGTCACGCCGGCGGGCGGCGTGTCGCTCATGACCATGTTGATCGTCCCCGTCTGCGGCGGGGCCGTGCCCAATGTTATGTGAGAGCCGGTCGTGCACCCGGCAAGAGCCAGGAACGACGCCGCCACCAGAGGCAGGATGCATCGTGTGAAGCGCATGGAATCCCTAACCCAACTTAGCACATTCAGTTGGATGCGGCTGGCGAATGCATCGAAACCGTGAGCAAAGAGTCCCCTCTCGCGCTGGGCACAGTTCTGAGAATTGCACATTCCCGTACCGGCTAGCAAAGTCGCATTCGGCAGGCCAAAGGATAAGTCTCTTAATTTCAATACGATAAATGGAATGACGAGTAGGTTTGCCCTAATTCGACGCGCCACAATTCAACGCATTTCCGAAATAGCGACACAGCGCAGCCCCTTGGGGCCTCAGGCGGCGAGAATGCCAAGGCTGCGTCCCACCTCGGAGAGAATTTCACACGCGCGCAAGAGATCGGCGCGCTTGTGCGTCGCCGTGACGATTGCCCGCAGGCGAGCTTTGCCTTCGGGCACGGTGGGATATCCGACGGCCGAAATGTAGACGCCCGCTTCGTAGAGGCTGCGCGAAAATTCGTGCGCCTTGGCGGCTTCGCCGACGTGGATTGGCGTGATCGGCGTCCGGGTCTTACCGGTGGAAAATCCGAGCTTGCGCAGCCGGCGCTGAAAGAATTTCGTGTTCGACCAAAGTTTCTTGATCAAGCGTTCCCCGCCGGGCGAGTCGAGCAAAGTGAACGCCGCCTGGCATGTCGCGACAACCGACGGCGGGTGGCCCGTGGAAAACAGGAACGGCCGCGCGCGATGATAGAGAAAATCAATCAGCTCGGCCGAACCGCACACGTAGCCCCCCATCGCGCCGATGGCCTTGCTAAGCGTGCCGACCTGGATGTCCACGCGGCCCTGGCAGCCGAAATGGTCCACGGTGCCGCGTCCCCCGCGGCCGAGCACGCCGGAAGCGTGGGCGTCGTCCACCATCATGATGCAGTTGTACTTCTCGGCGAGATCGCAAAGCTGCGGGAGCGGCGCGATGTCGCCGTCCATGGAAAAGACGCCGTCGGTAATGAGAAGTTTTTTCCCGGGCCACGCGGCGGACTCCTGGCAGATGCGCTCGCAATCGGCGGTGTCGGCATGTTTGAACACGCGGATCGTCGCGCGCGACAACCGGCAGCCGTCGATGATGGAGGCGTGATTCAACTCGTCGGAAATAATGAGGTCGTCCTTGCCGAGGATTGCGGCCACTGTGCCGGCGTTGGCCGTGAAGCCCGATTGAAAGACGACGCACGATTCGGTGCCCTTGAATCGCGCGATCTGCTCTTCCAGTTCCATGTGCGGGCGCATCGTGCCCGCGATGGTGCGGACCGCGCCCGCCCCGACTCCCCACTCGCGAACGGCGGCGAGCGCGGCGCGGCGAAGCAACTTGTGTGCGGTCAGGCCGAGGTAATTGTTCGAGCTGAGGTTGATGACGTCCTTGCCGTCGAAGTTTGCGACGGGCAGTTGCTCGCCTTGGAGCACGCGCAACCGGAAGTGCAAACCCTTGGCCTTCAGTTCTTCGAGTGCATCGTGAATGTAGCCGAGTTGCGGGCGGCCGGAAGCCGTCATCGGAATGCCTCCTGCGGCGCGGCTGGTTCAGCGCGGCGCGCCGTTCGGATCGAAAAGAATTTTCCCCGCTAGGCCGCCCTGAAGAAGCGCAAACGCGTCGGCGAAGCGGTCGAGCGGCATGCGTTCACGGAATAAGGCGGAAAGATTCAGGCGGCCGGCCTTGAGCATTTCGGTCATCTGCACCCAAGTCTGGTACATCAGCCGGCCGTAGATTCCCTGGATCGTGATCCCTTTGGTGACGACGTCGGCTGCGAGATCGAGCGTCACCGCATCGGGGAAGATTCCCAGTAGCGACGCGCGGCCGCCCGGCCGGAGCATTTGCAGGCCCTGGCGCAGGGCGTCCGCATTGCCGCTCATCTCCAGCAGGACGTCCGTGCCCGTTCCCGACGTTGCGGAGCGCACGGCCGCGACGCTGTCGCCGGCAGCCGGGTCGAGCACGACGTCAGCGCCCATCTGGCGCGCCAGTTCGCGGCGATGATCGTTCACCTCGGTAGCGAAGATCGTCGCGCAGCCGCATGCTTTCGCCACGGCGATGGCCATCAGGCCGATCGGGCCGCAACCCGTGACGGCGACGGTTTGCATCGCGATTTCCCCCGCGAGCACGGAGTGCACGGCGTTGCCGAGCGGATCGAGGATCGCGGCATAGTGTTCGGGGATGGCGGGATCGATTTTCCAGATGTTGCGCGCCGGAATGCGCACGAACTCCGCGAAGCATCCGTCGCGGTCCACGCCGAGAATATTCAGGTTCTGGCAAACGTGCGGCTGCCCGACGCGGCATTGCCTGCATTGCCCGCAGACGACGTGCATTTCCGCGCTGACGAAATCGCCCGGCGCGATTCCCGCAACCTCCTCGCCGACGCGTTCGACTGTGCCGCAAAACTCGTGGCCGAACGTCATCGGCGGTTTGATGCGAGAGGCGGACCACCGGTCCCACGTATAGATGTGCAGGTCCGTGCCGCAAATGGACGCGGCGCGTACGCGAACCAGCACGTCGGCAGTGCCGATCGTGGGGACTGCGATTGTCTCCAGCGCTGCGCCGCTTCCCGCGCGCGTCTTCCGCAGAGCTTTCATCGTGGCAAGTGTCATCGGAGGGAGCCTGCCGGCCTCAAACAGCGGCCAAAGCATGGTAGCACAGCCGCTCCGCGAGGCGGCGTGGCGGCAAGAGCGCTGTTTCGTTACAATCGCGCCGCCGGCGCCGACGGGGATCGCGCCCGGCGCGGGAGACCTGCGTGAGCTTCGGAGAGCGGCTGCGAGAAATCCGCAAGGGGTTCGCGCCCGTATTCTGGGTGGCGAATCTCACCGAACTTTTCGAGCGACAAGCGTACTACAGCGTGCAGGCCGTGCTGGCGATTTACCTGCACGAGATGTTGCGCTTCAGCGACGCGCAGGCCGGCGATCTGATCGGCTATTTCGGCGGCATCGTCTGGTTTCTGCCGATTATCGGCGGGGCGCTGGCGGACCTGTTCGGTTTTCGCCGCTCTCTTTCCTTCGCCTATCTGGCGCTCTCGGCCGGTTACTTTCTGCTTGGCTCGTTGGGCGCGACGTGGATGGCTCCGCTCGTCCACGCGATGCCGCTCGGGCGGCTGGTGGTGCTGATCCTGATTGTGCCCGCGCTGGGACCGGCCATCGTGAAGCCGTGCGTCGTGGGCACGACGGCGCGCGCCTCAACGGAGAACGTCCGGTCCATCGGCTATTCGATCTACTACACCTTGGTTAACGTCGGCGGTGCGCTGGGGCCGCTGTCCGCTTCGCTGATTCACAAACATTTCGGCGTGACGCCCGTGTTTCGCGTCGCGGCGGCGGCGATGTTCCTGACGATGCTGGCCGTCATCGTGTTCTTCAGGGAGCCGCGGCACGCCTCCGAAGAGAAGACCGCCAGCCTCGGCGAATCCTTCCGAAATTTCTACACCGTTGTCACTAACGTGCGTTTCGTCACCTTCCTCGTGATTGTCGCGGGCTTCTACGTTGTCTTCTGGCAGCAATACGTCGCCCTGCCGCTCTACCTGCACCAGTATGTGAATCCTCACGCGGACGTGGAACGCATCCTGGTGACCGACGGCGCCGCCGTGATCTTCCTGCAAATTCCAATCAGCTACCTCACGCGGCGCGTTCCCGCGTTCACCGCGATGGCGCTGGGCATTCTCGTTTCCGGCGCCGCGTGGCTGATTCTTGCGGCGTGGCCGAGCGTGCTGGGCGCCGTGCTCTCGCTCGTCGGTGTTGCCCTGGGGGAGACGCTGCTTTCGGCGCGCTTGTACGAATACATCTCGCGCCTCGCGTCCTCCGGCCAGCAAGGGACTTATATGGGTTTCGCGTTTCTGCCCGTCGCCATCGGATTCGTGATCGCCGGAGCGATGGGCGGGCGGCTCGTGCACCATTTCGGCGAGGTCGTGCATCATCCGCAAGGAGTCTGGTGGGTAGTCGCGGGAGTCGGATTCGCAACAGCGCTTCTTATGTGGCTCTACGACCGCTTCGTCCGGCCCGCTCCCTCGCCCGCGCCCGCAAAATGACAGAGTGAGGCCTGCGAGTATAGAATTCCCGCGTCTACGGGCTGGCGCTCCTCGGCCCGTTCTGGGAGGCAGTGATGAGACAGTGGCTCAAGGTTTTCGTAGCAGGCGGGATGATCGCACTGGCGGCGCTCGGCGTCTTCGTGTGGGCCTCGCCGCCCAAATCGCAAATCGTCGAGTACAAGAGCGGCCCCGATACCGTCAGTGCCTATCTCGTCCTCCCCGATTCGCCGGGCCCGCATCCCGGCATCGTCGTGATCCACGAATTTTGGGGATTGAACGATTGGGTGAAGGAACAGGCGCAGAAGCTGGCCGCGCAAGGATACGTCGCGCTGGCCATCGATCTCTACCGCGGCGCTGTCGCCACCGACCCTCAGAACGCCAGCGAGTTGATGCGCACGCTGCCGCGCGACCGGGCCGTGCGCGATCTCGAAGCCGCCTACGACTATCTCGCCGCGCGGCCTGAAGTGGACAAGTCCCGAATTGGCTCGATTGGATGGTGCATGGGCGGCGGCTACTCGCTGCAACTCGCGATTCACGAGCCGAAGCTGACGGCCTGCGTCGTGAACTATGGCGCTATGCCGACCGATCCGGCGGACATCGCAAAGATACAGGCGCCCATCCTCGGGAATTTCGGCGCCGACGACAGGGGCATCACGCCGGATGCGGTTCACGCTTTCGAGAGCGCGATGAAGACGGCGGGGAAATCGGTGGACCTCAAGATTTACGACGGCGCGGGCCACGCGTTCGAAAATCCCAACAATACCGTCGGCTATCGGCCCGAGGCCGCGGCGGACGCCTGGAACCGCATCGTCGCTTTCTTCGCGAAGACATTGAAGAAGTAGCGATCCTTAAGGAATCGCATGAATTGGCTCGGACCACGGGCAGCGCAAGTCGCGATTGTCTGCCTATTGTGCGGCGTTCTCTTGATTGCCGCGGCCCCTCCTAAAACCGAAATCGTCGAATACCCGAGCGGCTGGGAGACGGCACGCGGGTTTCTCGCGCTTCCCGGCCTGCCCGGGCGACACGCCGCAATCCTCGTCATCCATGGTGACGCTGGGCTGAACGAGTGGGTCCAGGAGGAGGCTCGAAAGTTCGCTGCGCAGGGTTACGTCGCGCTGGCCGTGGATCTTTACCGCGGCAGGGTCGCAGCGGATGATGAGGAAGCGCACGAATTGGCGCGAGGCCTCCCGGATGACCGCGCGCTGCACGACGTTGAAGCGGCATTCACTTACCTGGCCGCGCGCAGGGATGTTTCTTCCGCGCGTATCGGAGTGATTGGCCGGCAATCGGGCGGCTGGTTCGCGCTCGAACTCGCGATTCACCAGCCGAGACTCGCCGCCTGCGCTGTCAGCGATACAGCACTGCCGACCGATTCCGCCGACTTGGCGCGAATCCGCGCGCAAATTCTCGGCAACTTTGGCGCCGGTCAACGTGGAATCTCCGCGGACCAGATTGAAGCGTTCAGGGGTGCGCTGCGCTCCCGGGGCATTCAGGCGGACGTGAAGGTCTATCCCGGCGCGAGCGGCGATTTTGAAAATCCCGCGGACAAGAACCGCTACCGGCCCGAGGCCGCAGCCGATGCATGGGCGCGCGACCTCGCCTTCTTCTCAAAAAATTTAAGTAGGTAGCCGGGCGTCAGCCGGAACGCGTCGCCGAAGCTTCGAGTTGCTCGAGCGCCTGGTTCGTGGTCACCAGACGCGCCCCGGCGGCGCGGAGCTCATCGAGCGTTCGCCGGCCATCTTCGGCCTTTATCGTTTCGATGGCATCGGTGACGATCGCCACGCGCCGCCCGCGTTCGAGCAATCCCTTCGCTGCCGCTTTCACGCAATATTCGGTCACCACGCCGAAAACGACGAACTCCGCCTGGGGATCGGCGAATTCCCGGATGCGCGCGAGCACTGCGTCCGTATTCGGATTATCGAAAACATCGAGCGTCTGCTTTTCGAGGATGACTTGCTGATAGCTTCGGAGGTCGGCGGGCAGCGGCGCGCCGGGCCGGTTGGGCACAACGAAAAATCGGTTCGTCATGGTTTCCGGCAGGAGTCCGGCCCCGGGCGTGCCGCGCATGCAGTGCGGCGGCCAGACGCGCAGCTCGGGGTCTTCGGCAGTGTGAGAATCGCCGCTCGAAACGAGCAGCGCGCGGCCTTCTCGCGCAGCCTCCGTCAGCCGGTTCAAATTCGGCAGAAGCTTTTCCGCTCCCGGAACGTAAAGCTTTCCGCCGGGCAGCATGAAATCCGCCTGCGTATCCACGTCCCAGAGAATCGTTTTGGAGGAAACCATGATTGCGTCACCTGGCCGCCCGCCGCAGCCCCACCCGGCCCCGTAAGATTAGATGCGTGCGGCCTTCTCTACTCTTCGGCGAACTTCGTCCAGGAGTTCTTCGAGCCGCTCGCTGTGCCGCACGGCGTACGCAGGAGCCTGCGCCAACTGCCGCAACTCCTCGGGAAGGCCCGCAACCTGTAGGAGGCATCGGGCCTGCGCCTCCGTGAGGTCGGGCGGCGGAGCGGTTCTCGCGCCCGCTTTCATCACCGGTTCGAGCAGCGGCAGAGCGCCCGCGATGTGTTCGTCTTCGAGCGCGATGATGTCTTCGACGAAACGGCCCCGTGCATCCAGCTTGCGGAAGATCTGCTTTCGGCCCGGATAGGTAATCTTGGCCGCGCTGAACTTCGCGGAATTCCGCACGGTCCCGCCGGTCGCCACCTCGACGAGTTTGTAGATGACTCCCAGCGCCGGCGCATCCAGTGAAGTCGAGAGCGCCGTGCCCACGCCGAAGGCGTCAATCTTCGCGCCGGATGCGACGAGTGATTCGATGCGATCCTCGTCCAGATCGCCGGAGGCGAAAATCAGCACGTCGCTCCACCCCGCTTCATCCAGGCGCCGGCGAATCCATTTGCTGTCCGCTGCGAGGTCGCCGCTATCCAGTCGCACGCCGCGTGGTTTGCGCCGCATCGCGATGATTTTCTCCACGGCCGCGCGCACTTCATACGTGTCGAGCAGCAGCACGCTGTTATCGGGGAAGATATCGAGAAATTGGCGGAAGGCCTCGTCCTCATCCTCGTGCGCCATGATCCAGGAATGGGCTTGCGTGCCGAACGTCGGAATCCCGAAGCGGTAGCCCGCGGCGACGTTGGACGTGCCCCGGCATCGCCCGATAAACGCCGCGCGCGCCGCCAGGACGCCGGATTCAGGGCCATGCGCCCGGCGCGTCCCGAATTCCATTACCCCGCGTCCCTGCGCCGCCAGCGTGACACGCGCCGCCTTGCTGGCGATCAGCGTCTGGAAGCTCATGCTGGAGAGAAGATAAGTTTCGACGATCTGCGCTTCGATGATCGGCGCTGTGATCCGCAGCAGAGGCTCGTCCGGAAAACAGATCGTGCCTTCGGGCACGGCCCAGACATCGCCGCTGAAACGAAAGCGCGCCAGATAATCGAAAAACGCATTGCCGATGCCCGAAAAATCGCGATGCCCGCGCAAATAGCGAATCTCGTCATCCGTAAATTGAATGTGCTCCAGGTATTCGACGCACTGCTCGAGGCCCGCTGCGACCAGGAAATTGCGGCGCTTCGGCAGGCTCCGCGCGAACAACTCAAATGTCGCCTCGCCCTGAAAGTCGGCCTCGAGGTAGCCGGCCGCCATGGTCAATTCATAGAGGTCGGTGAGCAGGCCGGAATAGGGTGAGCCGGGTTTCATGGGAAGTGTATGAATCTCCGGAAAAAGATTATGCCATCGGCTGGGAGGAGGGCGCCAGCGCCGCGGTTCCTATCACATCGCGCTTCGCTGGGCTTGCTCCGGCCGAAAGATGTCACTCGGTCCTCAGCCAGTCCTCGATCCGGGCTTCAGCGTGCCGTGGCGGGAAAAGAAAACCCTCAGGCGCGTTGTGCGACTGAGGGTTTTCCCCGAAACGAAAATTACTTCGCCGGACGGCGCTTGAGAAACGTCTCCCCATCTAGCGCGAATCGGCAGAGTTTCATCCGCGCCTCACGGCAAAGACGTGCCGAACCTCGCAGCCCTTTAACCTAGGACCGCGTCCTTGAAGGCCTTGGCCGCGCGCAAACGCACGACGGTCTTGGCCTTGATTTTAATCGCTTCGCCGGTTTGCGGGTTCCGTCCCATGCGCGCCTTGCGGTGTGCCTTCACTGCGCGCCCGATGTTCGGAATTACAAACTTCCCCGCTCCGCCCTTGCATTCCTTGACGGCCAGCTTGAACAGCTCGTCAAAAAATGCGGCGACGGTTTTGCGCGGCGTGCCCACCTTCTCGGCCAGGTGTCCCAGGATCTTCGACTTGCTCAGCGGCTTTGCGGCCATTTAATCTCGGTCTCCTTCTGTGGTGTGCGTGATTTAGAAGCAGTTCCCGGCTTCTGGGCCGGTCAATTTGCCGCCTGAACTATAGCGGCCCCCCGCGACGAAGGCAAGCGAAAACAGCAAAAATGCCCGAAAAAATGCGAATTCCCGCGAACTGCGCTCCGTCGCTTTCCCTCCGCCGCAAGTAAAAGATATACTGGCGCCCGCTTCTTGGGGGGAGATGGATGCCAATTTGGGATTCGCTCGAGACGGAATTCACCGCGCTGTTGCATCTCAAGCGCCCGCCGGTCGCGGTCAGTTTCCTGGAAAAGGCACCCGAGGGCGTGGAACGCTTCGCCGGTTCCTCTCCGGCGGGATGCGCCTTCTGGCGATTGGCGTCTGAGGGCCGCGTGTTCTACACGGTTGCCTCGGATCACTACAACTGCGCGATCGGAAGCCACACGCACAACTTCCCGCTCCCGCCGGAATTCGCAAGGGGCGCCGAGCAGACTCTCGGCATGATGTTCCAGCTGGAGTACGTTCGCCCCGAAGAACTTCCGCAGATTCCGCAACTTGCGCGCACACCCGCTGCGGTGCTCTACGCGCCGCTCGGCCGGACGCCCGTGGCGCCCAGCGTGGTCCTGTTTTCATGTCCTGCGGCCTCCGCGATGCTCTTGCACGAAGCCGCGACGCACGCCGGTTCCGGCGGAGTTCTCCCGATTCTCGGGCGTCCCACGTGCATGGCCCTGCCGGCCGCGCTGCAGAAGGGCACGGTCGCAAGCCTGGGCTGCGTCGGGAATCGCGTCTATACGGGGATTAACGACGATGAATTGTATTTTGCGGTGCCGGGCGCGGATCTGGAGCGCGTGGCGCAATCCTTGCGCGTCGTGACCGCCGCGAATGCCGCTCTCTCGGAGTACGCGCGCGGGCGTCTCATCCAGCTTTCCGCGGGCTGAACGAACCTACGCCGGCCGCGCGCGGGATGATCCCCCGGCGTTCGAAGCGCCCAGGAATTCGTAGAAGTACGCCACAGCTTTGATCCCGCCGAAGTAGTTATCCAGGGCGATGTGTTCATCGGGCGCGTGCGCGTTTTCGTCCGGCAGACCGAATCCTAGCAGGAGGCACGGAATGCGAAACGTGTCGCTCATCTGCGTCACAAACGGGATTGAGCCGCCTTCGCGAATGAAGACCGCGCGTTTGCCGAACCCTTTTTCCAGCGCCTGCCGCGCCAGCTCGAAGAACGGGTGATGGTACGGCGCCACCCAGGCTTTTCCCGTGCTCAGCACGTCGAATTTGAGGTGGACCGTCTTGGGCAGCAGCTTTCGCAGCTGCTTCTCCACGAGCCTGCTGATTTCGCGCGGATCCTGGTTCGGCACGAGCCGCGTCGAGAATTTCGCATATGCTTTCGCGGGAATCACGGTCTTTGAGCCTTCCCCGGTGTATCCGCCCCAAATGCCGTTCAGCTCCAGGGTCGGCCGGCACCACAGCCGTTCGGGGATCGTGAAGCCTTTTTCCCCGCACAGGCCGGGCGCGCCGACGGTCCTCCGAAACTGCTTTTCCTCCCACGGCAGTGAATTGAGAGCCTTGCGTTCCGTTTTGGAAAGCCGCGCTACATCCTTGTAGAAGCCCGGAACCGCGACGCGGAAATCCTTGTCGTGCAGCTTCGCGAACAGTTCCGTCAGGATTGTGAGCGGGTTCGGCGCCGCCCCGCCGAAGACCCCGGAGTGCAGGTCCTGCTGCGGTCCGCTGATCTCGACCTGGTAGTAATTCAGGCCGCGCAATCCATACGTGATCGACGGCGCGCCCGGAGCCAGCATGGAAGTGTCCGAAACCAGCAGCGCATCCGACTTCAGCCGCTTCTTGTTTGCCTGCACGAAATCCCACAGATTCTCGCTGCCGACTTCTTCTTCTCCTTCGATGAGCATCTTCAGATTGATGGGAAGCTCGCCGGTCAAATGCCGGATCGCGTCCAGCGCGCGAAAGTGAATGTGGACCTGCCCCTTGTCGTCGGCCGTGCCTCGGCCGTAGAGGTTCCCATCACGAACGGTCGGCTCGAACGGCGGAGAGGTCCACAGCCCCAGAGGCTCCGGCGGCTGCACGTCGTAATGTCCGTACAGAAGAATCGTCGGCTTGCCCGGCGCGTGCAGGGATTCGCCGTAAACCAGGGGATGCATTTTCGTCGGTATGATTTCAACCGAACCGAGACCCACGCGGCGCATCCGATCCGCCACCCATTGCGCGGCTCGTTCGATGTCCGGCTTGTGCTGGCTTTGCGTGCTGATGCTAGGGATGCGAAGGAACTCGAAAAGATCGTTCAGGTGCTCGTCGCGCTTGAGATCGACATACTCGGAAAGATTCATCCCCACTCCTCTATGCCACACGCGCTTTATATCACGTCCCGATGCGCTCGATTCGCCAGGTTTTCCACATGGATGACGGATCTAACAGCAGGATGCGCATCACTTCCCAACTGGCGCCTCCCACTTGCCGAACCCGCTACGATCCCTTCCGTTAGTACGTCTGTTCGCGCACAGGTTCCTCCCAGGAACGCGTCAGTCCCGGGGACGTTGACGCCGTGCCTCGCGTAGCCCAGGATGATTTCAATGCCCGGTGCTTCCATTTCGAGCGAGCGCCGCAGCACACGGATCTTCCTGCGTGTGCGCGTAGTCGTCGCCGGGAAAAACACGGACGGCCGGCGATTCCGCGAGGCCTGCGAAACGATCGTCATCAATGCCCACGGCGGTCTTGTCTACCTGAACCAGCCCGTCGCCATGGACGCCATGCTGGTCCTCGCCAATCCGTTCACTCAGGAAGAACAGGAATGCCGCATCGTTTATCTCGGCGAAGCTGTCGAGAAGGGTCAGCGAGTCGGAGTCGAATTTCTTTCCCCCGCGCCGCACTTTTGGGGCGTGGAGCTCGCCCCCGGCGATTGGTCTGGACGCTCTCTTGCTCCTTCAGGCGGCTCAGGCAAGATTCCTTCCGGTACCAACTGACTACCTGTCCTTAGGTTCCCTCACCCTTCCGAACACGCGGAAATCCGCCCTTGGGGTCGTATTTCTTCCTGTACCTCAAAGGACCGTTCGAACAGTAGTCCCTGATCGAGCTGCGGCTCTAGTGTGGCCTCAGAGGATTCAGGGGTATGACACTCACATCCAGTATTCAGCGGAAAGACTCGACGAAACACGCGTTGGGGCGATTTGGACTCAGCGCGACACAAAATATTGTCTGGCCGATCGTGGTTCTGGCCATCCTCACGTTGGGACTTGCTGTGTCGGGCCGGGCCCGGAATCGGTGGTACGCACCCGTCTTGACTTTGAGCAAAGCTCAATTGAGTTTTGGCAGCATCGCGGTGGGATCTAGTTCAACGATTTATGAACGAATCACCAACGCCGGCAACGCCCCCATGACAATCTCCTCCGTTGTCGTTTCCGGATCTACTTTTCAGATTTCCGGAATCAGTTTCCCACTGACTATCTCTCCCGGCGGCAGCCATCGATTCACTACTACGTTCGCTCCGACCGCCGCAAGGACGGCCTCGGGGACGCTCATCATCTCGAGCAATGCGACCAACCCTACCGTGGACGTCGCTCTCACTGGCACCGGAACGGCGGCCAAGGGGACGGGTTCGCCGGTCCTGGCCTTGGGCGCGGCCTCGTTGAGTTTCGGCAGCGTCAATGTCGGAACCACGGCGACACAGAGCCTATCGCTTTCCAACTCGGGTTCTGCCGCGCTGACCATCAGCAACGCGAGCGTCAGCGGAACCGGGTTCAGCATTTCAGGTCTCTCCATGCCAGTGACGCTCAATGCCGGCCAAAGCGCGTCGTTGACTGTGGGCTTCGGTCCCGCGGCGGCGGGAAGCTTCACCGGTTCGATCTCGATCGCCAGCAACTCGACCGGTTCGGCATCCACGGTCGCGCTCACTGGGACAGGCGTCAGTGTTGGTTCGCCGGTGCTCGCCTTGAGCCCGGCCTCGCTGAGTTTCGGCAGCGTCAACGTCGGAACCGCAACGACTAAGACTGTCTCCCTTAGCAACTCAGGCTCCGCCGCGTTGACCATCAGCAACGCGAGCGTCAGCGGAACCGGCTACAGCATCTCGGCCCTTTCCTTTCCGGTGACCCTCAGCGCCGGCCAAAGCACTTCATTGACCGTGAGCTTTGATCCCGCGGCAGCGGGAAACTTCAGCGGCTCGATCTCGATTGCCAGCAACTCGACCGGTTCGGCATCCAAGGTCGCGCTGTCTGGAACGGGCGTCAGCCTGGTCCTGAACGCAACGCCGTCTTCGGTGAGCTTCGGCAGCGTCGCCACCGGGACGTCCAACTCCCAAACCATCACCCTGAGCAACGCGGGGGTCGTCTCGCTCACGATCAGTCAGGCGCTTGTCTCCGGCTCGGGGATGAGCATGACCGGAATGACCGCGCCGCTTACGATCGCCGCCGGCAAGACCGCTTCCTTCAATGTCGTTTTTGATCCGTCCGCATCGGGAGCCGTCGCCGGCTCGATAACGCTCGTGAGCAATGCGACTGATTCACCGCTCAGCATCGCGCTTTCCGGAACAGGCACCGTCTCCACTCGGTTGCTTTCGGTCAGTCCGGCGAGTTTGTCTTTCGGCAACGTGACAGATGGAAGCACCAGCCAGCTAATCGACACCCTGACGAACACCGGCACCTCCAACGTCACAATCTCTTCCGTGAGCGCTTCGGGCACCGGCTTCAGCCTGACGTCTTCAACGTCTTCCGTCACACTTGTTCCCGGCCAGTCTGTAGCGGTGACCGCGCAGTTCGCGCCGGTCAGCGCAGGCAGCGACACGGGCACCCTCACCGTCGTCAGCACTGCGACCAATTCCCCCACCAGCGTTGCGCTCAGCGGTTCCGGAGTCGCGGCCGTGAATCATTCCGTGTCGCTTGGTTGGACGCCAAGCACTTCTACGGTCGTGGGCTACAACATTTACCGCGAGACCCAATCCAGCGGCCAGTACGTCATGCTGAATACCGCACCCATCGCTGGTCTATCGTTCACCGATAGCGCCGTGACCTCCGGCCAAACCTACTCTTACTTCGCCAAGAGCGTTGATTCCAGCGGCAACCTCAGCGTCGAGTCCAACATTGCCACGGCCACTGTCCCCACTCCATAGGCTTCGCATATTCGCGTAAACCGCAGCACCGGGCCGGCCGAACTCCTTATCGGCTGGCCCGTTCTCTTTTCGTCGCTGCGGGTTCCTGCTTCTTGCGCCGAAGTTCTTGGCATGCTGTTGGAACCGACTCGATGAAGAACTGAGCGGTCACCGCTCGCCGGTGCCGCCCGATGGATGGCCCCGGTTTCCAGTCACTCGCTGCGGCCCTTTGCGAGTTACAATCGGAGCCGGAGGAGTGGCCGAGCGGTCGAAGGCGGCGGTCTTGAAAACCGTTAGACTCGAAAGGGTCTCGGGGGTTCGAATCCCTCCTCCTCCGCCACCCAATCTTTCCTGCTCGATCCGGCCGGAGTCGCTTCCAGCGGAACGCCTGTCTGAATCGGACGGCAGCCGCTCCGCGTCCGGATGGGGTGTTTCTTCCCGCGCAAGTCAAGCCGCCGGCGCAAACTCGTTCTTCTCGAGTCTGAGCTCTCCACGTGCCGACAATTGAAGAGCGGTGTGCCGACTTCCGTGCAAATCGGATTTGGAAGAGGCATCTGCGAACCATCTGGTGAGGCCCGCTCTCACGATGGACGCAAGTGTGACGGCCATCACCGTATGCTGTGATGGTCGTCATTTAGCAATCTCAGGAGAGGCGCTAACCTTATACACGAGGTTGGCTTCATTAACGGATTGGAGGTCTGGCCATGGCACCCCACTCAACAACCACACCGACGGAACCCGGCACCCAAAAGAAAGTTGTCGAAGGGAATGGCCGGTCCCCGGTGACGCGAGGCACTCCCGGAGCACCTGTGCACCACAGGCCCGGTCTTTTCGCTGAGGCCTTGCTGGAGGATAACGAATTGAAACAGCCCAGGCGCGCCTGGGCCGTGGTTCTTTCTGCTTGTGTGCAAGTTCTGCTTGTGTGCGTGGCCGCGATTATACCGCTCCTATTTTCCGAGCAGCTCGACCTGAAACAGTTTACGCGCACTTTCCTGGCAACGCCGCCCCCGCCGCCGCCCCCGCCGCCTGCGCCGACGATCACCAAAATGGCGCCAGCACAAATAAAGCACATCTCCCTGATCCAGTCTGGACGCCTGGTCGCGCCGACGGTAATCCCGAAAAAGGTTGAGATCATAAGGGAAGAACCGATACCGCAAGCGTCGGACGGATTCGGCGTTCCGGGTGGAGTTCCCGGCGGGGTGCCGGGCGGACAGGGAGGAGGAGTGATGGGGGGAATACTCGGTGGAATGCCAACCTCGGCGAGCTTGCCTCCTCCTCCTCCTCCTGTGTCCAAAGCCCCGCTGCGTGTCGGCGGGCGCGTCAAGCCCCCGCGCGCAATTTCCACGCCGCCGCCCAATTATCCGGAAATTGCTCGGGCGGCGCGAATCCAGGGTGACGTCGTCGTAGATGCGGTCATCGACACAAACGGCAACATCGTACAGATGAAGTTGGTCTCCGGCCATCCACTGCTGGTTGGTGCCGCGATGGAAGCGCTTCGCCGCTGGAAGTATGAACCGACCTATCTGGATGAGCAGCCGGTTTCGATTGAACTGAATGTGACCATCCACTTTTCGATGCAATAGCGCAAAGCGTGCACCCCAACCCCGAGCGGTGGCTTCTGCCAAAACAGGAGCCACCGCTTTTTGCTTCTGGCTCGGGCTCGCCATCCACGGATGAAGATGCGTTAGATTGAATGACATGATTTCGCTGAATCTGCCGTACACGCGGCCGAGCATGCGCCGCCGCTACGAATCGTGGTTCCTGCGCTTCGGCTTGGCCGATAACTCCGGCGCGTGGTGGTTGCGCTATCTCCTTACGAATCCCGGACGCAATGGCTGTCCCCGCCTCTCGGGAGCAGCGCCGGTGCAAGTCTGGGCCACGTGGTCTCCGCGCGGCGCCCCGCCACAGGCTTTCATCCAGGAGTTTCCTCTAGAAGCGTTGCACGTCAGCGCCCGGCGCTCGCCGTTTCTACTTGAAATCGGCGCCAATCGCATCGAAGAGGCCGCCTGCCGCGGCGCCCTCGAAATCCGCGGACATCGCCTCTCCTGGGACTTGCGTTACCGCTCCATTTTCGGCATCACGCTGAGCAACAAAGGCTGGATCGGCTTCTCCCGCACGCCTCATTCCGACGCAGTCTTCTCCGGCGAAATCCGCCTCGACGATCGAGTTTTCCGCGGCGATCCTCTCGGCTTCGGCGTGCAGGGCCACAACTGCGGCTTTAGACATAGGAATTTTTGGACGTGGACGCACGCCTGCTTTCCGCAGCCCGACGGCCGTCTCAGCATCTTCGAAGCGCTGGTTTATGAAATGCCGTTCGGACTGGTCTTTCGCAATGCGATCCTGTGGCACGAAGGGCGCTCTTACATTTTTCGCAAGCTGCGCGAGACGTGCCGCGATCCCCAGGCGATGCGCTGGGTCTTTCGCACGAGTTCCGCGGCGGGATCTATCGAAGCGGCAATCGCCGGCGGCGGCCCGTCCCTGCATCGCCTGCCCTATGCCCGCACCGACTGCTCCGGCACGTTCGAAGTGGCCAACAACAGCCTGGCCCAGGCCCAACTCAACGTGCGCTTTGCCAATCCCACCCGCACAGCAGAATTCGCGACGGACGGCGGCGCCGTCCTCGAAATGTCCGGAGACTACTGACCCCTGTTTTGTTTCGCCTCGCGGCTCAGCGTGTGCTAAGTGTGTTTGGAGTGCGGCGTTTCTGCGTCCCCTCCGCGTTTCAGCTATAATCACCCGCCATGCCGCGTTCCCCGAAATCCCCGTCGCGGAGAGCCGTGCCTGCCCTGCCTGACCGGCTGGCAGCCAGCAAGCAGGCGCCGGCGTTTGAGCCGCCGCGGTTCATTGCCGTCGAAGGACCGCTTCGCGTGGGCAAGTCCACGCTGGCTCAGGTCCTGGCGGACCGCATGCACGCGCGGCGCATCTTCGATTGCGAAAACAATCCCTTTCTCTCCGATTTCTACAAGGAAAAACCGGGGGCAGCCTTTCGCGCGCAAATGTTTTTTCTGATGGAGCGCCAGCGCCGTCTCCGCGACGCGCAAATCAAGCAGTCGTCCGGCCCGGTCGTCGCTGATTATCTTCTTGAGAAGGACAAGATTTTCGCCTACATCAATCTCGATAACGAAGAACTGAAACTCTACGAGCGCTACTATCCGTTTCTCACCGCGGACATTCCGACGCCGGATCTCGTGATTTACTTGCAAGCGTCGCCCGAAATCCTGCGCGAGCGCATCGCCAGGAAACGCGCTCCCGAGGAGGCCCGCATCTCCCGGCAGTACATCGAAGAAGTGACGCGCGCCTACGAGCACTTCTTTTTCCGCTATTCGTCGTCCGATTTGCTCGTCGTGAATACCACCGACATCGATTTCGTGGACCGCACCGAAGATCTTCAGCAGTTGCTTCGCCGGTTGCAGGAGCCCGTCAAAGGCACGCAATATTTCCTGCCGCTCGGCCCCGGCTAAAAGGAAAACGATTGGATTCCGCGAACATCGTCATCATCGGCGGCGGCGTGGTCGGATGCGCCGTGGCGCGCGAACTCGCTGCGACATGGAGCGATATTTTCCTGCTCGAACAAATGCCGCGCGTCGGGATGGCCGCCAGCGCGAGAAACAGCGGCGTCATTCACTCCGGCATTTACTACACGCCCGGCTCGCTCAAAGCGCGCTTGTGCGTGCGCGGCAATCGCCTCATGCACGAATTTTGCGCCGCGCACGGCGTCCCGCACCGGGCGTGCGGAAAACTCGTCGTCGCCGTCTCCGATTCCGAACGGCCCAGCCTGGAGAAATTGCTCGAGACCGGTCGCGCCAACGGCGTCGAAGGCCTGCGCATCGTGGATCGCGCCGCCGCACGCACGCGCGAGCCGAATATCGAATGCGTCGAAGCGTTGGAGGTGCCCTCGGCCGGCATTCTCTCCTCCGAAGAGTTGGTGAAGGCCCTCGCCCGCGAAGCAGCCGAGCGCGGAGCGAATATCGTGACGCGCGCCAGCGTCACGCGCATGGAGCCCGGCGCCGACGGCATTGGCGTCGAGGTCGAAATCGGCGATCCCGGTGATGCCGGTGGCGCGCCGCGCGAATCCATCCACGCGCGCTGCGTCGTAAACTGCGCCGGCCTCTATTCCGACGACGTCGCGGCCATGCTGGGGAACAAGCGCTATCGCATCTATCCGAACCGCGGCGAGTATTGCGAAGCCGTCAAGAATAAATCGGACTTGGTGCGGGAGTTGGTTTATCCGGTCCCCCACGACGCCGGTTTCACGCTCGGCACCCACCTGACGAAAACCGTTTGGGGAACTCTGCTCGTCGGCCCGACTTCCGATCACATCCAAGACAAGAACGACTACGAAAGCAATCGCCATCCCATCGAGGAATTCGTGCGCCGCGCGAAGCCCATGCTGCCCGCGCTGCGCGTCGAGGATTTGCGTTTGGCCTACACGGGCATCCGCGCAAAGACCTTGCCGCCCGGACAGGGAGGCATGGCCGACTTCATCATCACGCACGATCCGGAAGTGCGCCGCGCGATTCAGCTCATCGGCATCGAATCGCCCGGGTTGACGTCGTCGCTCGCCATCGCGGAATACGTTCGCCGGCTCGTGGCGGAAGTCCTCGACTGATTCTCTTCGCAGTTGGCGGCCGGCGCCCCGCCGTGCTTGCCGTTGCGGGCCGCGCAGTTCAGCGCCGCGCGCTCGCCGGTTTCTCCGTCAAGTCCGAAGCAAAGACCAGCCGGATTCCTTCCGCCTGAAGTTTCGGCAATTCTTCCGCCACAGTTTGAAGAGTGACTTCGTGAGGATGACCGATCGCAATCGCAAAACCATTCTTTTTTGCATCGCTCGCGGCGAGTTCGATCTGCGCGCGCACGGCGTCCGCGGATTCGAACGTCGTCGAGAAAGACATTGCGCGACGCCGCGGGCACTCCGGCTCCGATTGCCGCCTCGTACGCGACGGTGGAGGCGGTGGTGCGGCTGTCGATGAAAAACAGTTTGCGCGCGGAAAGCGCCGCCATCAGATTGTTCATCAGCGCGGAGTCGGCGGTGCCTCGCGAGCCCTGGTGATTGTTCACGCCCACGGCGTGCGGCACGCTCTCGAGCATGTTGTCCAGCAGGGCGGCGACGTCCTGGCGGCTCATCCCCGGCCGCAGTTCCTGGGGTTCCGGCTTCTCCCCGCTCTCCGATTCTACCGGGAGATGCAGCATCACCTCGAAGCCGCGGCGATGCGCCTCTTCCGCGATCTCCGCTGAATAC
This sequence comes from Terriglobia bacterium, assembly GCA_963819015.1. Lineage (GTDB taxonomy): Bacteria > Acidobacteriota > Terriglobia > Acidiferrales > UBA7541 > DASPOJ01. The sequence continues at coordinate 190,154 of CAWFUN010000001.1, read as the reverse complement.
TGCAAGTTCGGAAGCACCGCGACGGTCAGCGGATATTGCAGCGCGAGCAACGCCTCAGCCGGGCCGTGCTCGCTGCCGAGATCATCGAAGATGATGGCGAGGCGTGGGTGCGCATTTTGCGCGCCATGCTTCTCCTGCGCGGCGACGCTGATGGGGAAGACGATGTGAATCGAATGCGTGGCATGGCCGTTGAAAGCGTAGTCGAAGCGCACTTGGCCAAGCGTGCTGGGCTGCGGTTGCCGCGCAAGATGATGGCCTTTCGCGACGCGATCGAGCGCGCGCTCGATGGCAGTCACGCTGGAATCCTCCTCGCCCGCGGGCAACGTGATGAAGATGTGGTCGGCTTCGAGCGGCGGAGGCCCGCCATCGGGTTCGCGCGCGCCGTACTGGCCGCGGAAACCGATCTCAGCTCGCTCGCCGGCGGCTTCGCGGGACGCGGTGATCATTTCGCGGGTGATCGAGCGGATTTCCTCGGACGAGGGCGCTTGCCTCCCGCAGCCGGAAGAGATCAGAGCAATCGCCGGGAGAAAGAGCAGGAAGAGGAAACGCCGCGGAAGGGCAAATAATTGAACTGGAAAATATCGGGTGCGGAAGACTCGCGTCGGGAAAAGTCGCGAGGAAAGAAATCGCGCAAGGAAAGTTCTTGGGGGCCGCTGATGCACGCGCGACGCCGGTATCACTTCCTCAGGCGGCCTTTGGCGTCGCGCCCTTCAGCAGGTCCAGGGCCTTGAGGTAAGCGGGATCGTCCTTCGCCGGAAGCTGGCCAACGCTCAGCGGCGGCGGAGGCTCGACAGTATCGCTGTCTGCGCCATCCCCAGGCGGGGCGATTTCGACCGTCGGAGCGACCCCTGTGTCGAGAATGGCCTTGCCATCAGGCGCGTTATAGAGCGCATCGGTGAGGATCAAAGCCGCGCCGTCACTGAGCGGGATGAGTTTTTGTTCGGCGGCCATGCCGGCCGTGCGATCGCCGACGAGATCGCCGCGCTTATTCTCGCCGAGCGCCGCGGCGAGCACTTCCGCTGCGCCTGCCGTCGTGCTCGAGATCAAGACCTCGACGGGATTGCGCCAGACCACTTTGGTCGGGTCGGCTTCAAAATCCTGTTTTGCCACGGTCTGGCCGGAGAGCGTCGCGATCGTGCCGCTCGGAAGGAACAGTTGGGCGGCCGCGATTCCTTCGGAGACCGGGCCCTCGGAGCAATCGCGCAAATCGAGAACGAGTTTCTGCGCGCCCTGGCTCTGCAGTTGTTGCAGCTTCAAGCGGAGATCGGCGGCGGCGCCGAGGTCGAGCGTCGCGAGCCGGAGGTAGGCCGTGTCGCCGGTCACCTTGTCGGCGTCCACGTAAAGCAAAGGCAACGTCGCGCGAGTCAGCTCGACTTCATCCGGTTCCGTCTGGCCGCGCCGCACCACGCCCACTTTGACGGTCGTGCCCGGCGCGCCTTGCAGGAGGACGCCTGCCTGCGCGGCGGACATCTCGCGTGTGGCAAAGCCTCCGACCGCCTCGAGAATGTCGCCGCTGCGAATCCCGGCTTTTTCGGCGGGGCTATCCGGCAACTCCGAGACAACGTAGATGTAACCGTAGCGCTTCGAGAGCGTCAGGCCGACGTCGCCGTGCGCCTGATTCTTCAGCTTGTTCTGGTAGTCGGCGTACTCGCGCGGGCTCAGATACGCGGACTCGGGGTCCAGCGATTCCAAAAGGCCGTGCAACGCGCCCGACGTGACCAATTGCAGGTTCGGCTCGTCCACGTAATCGTTCTGGATGCTCTTCAGGACGTCGGCGTACACCGTGAGCGAGCGATAAGTCTTGTCCTCTTCACTCTTGCCGAGGAGATAGCCCAGCCCGGCATAGCAGAAGACCACAATCGACAGGGACACGACAAGAATCTTGCCAACACGATTCATCGGTTCGCTCGCTTTCCAGGGACAGCCATTGTAGCACGCCGCAGGCCCCGCTCGCCGGGACGATCCGCGCCGCCTGTGCCCGATTGCTTAGAGGGCATCTTGCGGCGTTCCGGTGTCGCCGGACACCCTGGATTTGATGCAGGGACCTGGCCACGGTGATGCCGGGCGCACCGTCGCCTACACCTACGACCCGCTTGGGCGCCTCAGCACGGCCCTCACGAACGGGTCGTCTGGCTATCCGCAATGGGGCCTCTCCTGGACGTACGACCGCTACGGCAATCGCTGGGCACAGACAGCCACGGCGGGATCGGGATTGCCGCAGCCGAACGTCACTGTGGACCCCGCCACTAACCACATCAACAGCACAGGTTACGCCTACGACGCCAGCGGCAACGCCACGAATGATGGCTTCAACACGCTGGTTTACGACGCCGAGAATCACGCAGTCAGCGTCAGCAACATGAGCGCCTCGGCGGCCTACACCTACGACGCAAACGGCCTGCGCGTCAAGAAAGCCGTGACCAGCGGCACCACGACGGTGTACATTTTCTCGGGGAGCAAAGTGATCGCGGAATACGATAACGGCGCCGCAGTCGGTTCGCCCTCGCGCGAATACATCTATTCGGGCGGAACACTGCTCGCGAAAATCGAAAGCAGTGCGACGGTCTATTATCACCAGGACGGTCTCTCGGCGCGCATCATGACGGATGCCTCCGGCAACGTGATCACCCAACAGGGGCATTATCCGTACGGCGAACTGTGGTATCAGTCGGGCACGGGAACCAAGTGGACGTTCACGACCTACGAGCGGGACGCGGAATCCACGAACGACTACGCCATGGCCCGTTACTATCGCAACTCCCTTGGCCGCTTCAATTCTCCCGACCCACTCAACGGCTCCATTTCCGACCCGCAATCGCTCAACCGCTACTCGTACTCACGCAACGATCCGATTGACCTCATGGACCCCACCGGCATGGACGTTGAGGAACTCGCAACGGACTCAGAAAAGGATACTTACTCCGAAATGTATGTGGGCGACACCACCCCCGAGGAAGCATCCGAGATAACCCAGATGATGCTTGAACTCATCGACGAGATGATGGCGGAGGAGAACGACGCCATCGCGCTGGAGGATGCAACGAACGTGTCCGTGACCGTCACCACGACACCGCCGTTGACCGACACCCAGGACATGGCGGAAGTGGATTCCGACATGTCCGACTTCGCCCCCAACCCCGGCCTCGGCGGTGGTGTGAGCCTCCTCGATGCAGCCGCGCTGAAGGCAAGCCTGATGAAACTCTTCAATGCGCTACCTGACTGTGCAGGCCTCTTAGGCGGCAAGACCCAAGCAACCAATCTCGTGAACCAGGCAACGATTCTTCAGACCATAGACCCGTTGGATACGACCAAGCTCACGAGTAACCCCGCCACGGCCGCAAACTTTGCCGCCGTCGCGAACGGTCAGATCGCCGGGATGAACGCTTATTCCACAACCAGCATGCTCTCGACAGCAGCGTGGAACGGCGGCCCCTACGTAATCATCTTCGGACCGATGACCAACGAATACAGCCCAAGCCAGATGTTGACGTTGACCATCCATGAAATGGAGCATCCCGCCACCGCCGGGACTGGCAAAGATATTGACTCTCAGGCCGCTTTCGACGATATAGCTTCAAAATGCAACACAGAGAAGATCGCAAGCGGTCATGGGAATTAAGGCAATGGAACGCAATCAAGACATCTTTCGTAAGACATTTCACGCGCTGTTTCGCTGCGCGCTCGTATTCTTGGCTTCCACGTTGGCCGTCGCGGGCCAGACGAGCTCCGGAGAGACAGTATCACCAGCCCTTCAGGTGAAGATCTCGACAGACAAAACCACTTACGAACAGGGCGATCAGATTCCAATCAGTCTACAAATCACAAACATCAGCCACCGCGATGTGCTCATCGGAAAAGAGATCTGGGGCTCCTGGTCTCCGTCCAAGATTTTCGTCTACGTGGTCGCAGACGACGGCCACTCCATAGAGGGCATAGAGTCCTTTGCGGACGTACTTTCGCCGAACGCGTTTGACGACTTCCCAAGAGCAGTGCTTAACTGGTGCTTCGCTCTTCCCCCGGGATACTCCTACGGTGACAATTTTGACCTCACTGGGATTGTAGTTCAATCAGACTTGGTCCCGGGCTCCTACAGGGTTCACTTGGAATATTCGAGCCGGGGTGTTGACGCGGACACTTATTTCAATCCACTCCTCGGCCACCCTGACGAATTGGCCAAACTCCGTGCGGAGAGCTGGAGCGGAAAGATCTCAAGCAACGAGATCACACTCATAATCGTGGCTCACAGGCACAGCGGAACACTCCCGCACACGGCCCGACCACGCCGGCGATGAAGCAAGGTGATCTCCGAATACGATAACGGCGCGGCAGTCGGTTCGCCCTCGCGCGAGTACATCTATTCGGGCGGAGCCCTAATCGCGAAGATCGAAAACAGTGCGACGGTTTATTATCACCAGGACGGTCTCTCGGCGCGCATAATGACGGATTCCTCCGGCAACGTGGTCACCCTGATCTGCCCCCCAGCTCCGCGCACAGGATCATACGACACTCGAATCGCCTGGCTGCATGACTTTTACCTCCGGCAGTGATGCAAATGGCGGCTCGCAGGGAGCCGTAGGCGACCGGAGAGCCGCAATTTGCTGCGCGAACGCCGCCGGCGTCCGGTACCCCAGACTGCTGTGCGGCCGCTCTTCGTTGTACTCCTTCCTCCACGCCGCGATCTTCCGCCGCGCCTCGAACAGGTTCGCGAACCAACTCGCGTTCAAACACTCGTCTCGCAACTTCCCGTGAAAACTCTCCACGTGCGCATTCTGCACCGGCTTGCCCTGATCTGCCCCCCAGCTCCGCGCACAGGATCATACGACACTCGAATCGCCTGGCTGCATGACTTTTACCTCCGGCAGTGATGCAAATGGCGGCTCGCAGGGAGCCGTAGGCGACCGGAGAGCCGCAATTTGCTGCGCGAACGCCGCCGGCGTCCGGTACCCCAGACTGCTGTGCGGCCGCTCTTCGTTGTACTCCTTCCTCCACGCCGCGATCTTCCGCCGCGCCTCGAACAGGTTCGCGAACCAACTCGCGTTCAAACACTCGTCTCGCAACTTCCCGTGAAAACTCTCCACGTGCGCATTCTGCACCGGCTTGCCCGGCTCGATGTGCACCAACTCGATCTTCCGCTCCAAACACCACGCCAGAAAATGCCGCGACGTGAACTCCGGCCCGTTGTCCGAGCGAATCGCTTGCGGCGCGCCGCGCTCGGCGATGATCCCCTCCAACACTCGCGTCACGCGACGGCTTCCCATGCTCGTGTCCACTTCCAGCGCCAGACATTCTCGCGTGTACGGATCCACCACGCTCAGCGCCCGGAACTTCCGCCCACTCTCCGCCGCATCGTGCACGAAATCCAGCGCCCATTCCTGATTCGCCCCGCTCAGCGCCGGCCGCGGCGATCCCTCCCGCCGCAACCGTTTGCGCGCCTTGCGCCGAATCATCAACCCCGCCTCCCGGTACACGCGATAGACCCGCTTGTGATTCACGTGCTCTCCCGTCTGATCCAATACGATCTGCAATCGCCGGTATCCCCAACGCGGCTTCTCCCGCGCCGCTTCCAACAAGCGTTCGCGCAACGGCTCATCGTTCCTCCGGCTCGCATACCGATAGCTGGACTCCCCCAGCACCATCAGCCCGCAGACCCGCCGCTGGCTCACCAGGTAGTGCCCGTAGAGCCAACGCGCTTCTTCGCGCCGGTCTACGAGCTCCACCCGTTTTTTTCAATCACCGCTTTCAGCATCTCCTTGTCCAGACTCAGATCGGCCACTAGCTTCTTCAGCCGCCCGTTCTCATCCTCCAGCTGCCGCAGTCGCTGCGCTTCGCTCACGCTCATCCCGCCGAACTTCGCCTTCCACGCGTAGATCGTGTGCTTCGACACGCCCAGTTCGCGGCCCACGTCCGCCGCCGTCCGCCCCGCCTCCATCTGCTTCAACGCCCCAATCATCTCCACTTCGCTGAATTTCCTCTTTGACATCGTTCCCCTCCCGACGCAGAAATGCGTCACTCGCAGCGGCGGAAAATCATATACACTTCTGCGCGGATTTAGGGGAGCAGGTCAGCGCCACAGGTGCAACCGGCCCATCACAAGTTTACGGCAGTCTCCGAAGGGCATGGGATTCCGGCCAAGGGAGTCCTGGAGGTAGCCGTTGACAGATGGGAATCTGCGGATGGGACTCCTGTGGTCCTCACCGAGGAGCAATACAAATCGAGGAGCGATGCGCGCAACGCGCTCGACAAATTGGCAGGGAAAGCCTCACGCGTGGTTGAGCAGGGCACGAAGAAAGACTCAAAGGGAAACCCTATCGGTAAGAGGGTGGTACTGCTATTCACCGGCAGGGATAAGACCAGCGCTCAAATGGTCATCGCTTGGACTGACGGATCCATTCTCAACCGCCTGTCTTGTAAATCCCTGCCACTGTTGCTGGATTTTGAGAGTCAGGCCTACCCCTAGAACAGGCGGGCGGCCTTCGACGAGAAACCGGGGACAGACGGGACGTTTTCTGATAATTCGTCTATGATGGCACGTCTAGCCCGTGTCGCAGTGGTTAACATCCCGCATCACGTCACGCAGCGTGGCAATGCGCGGCAATTCATTCTTGCTTCCGGTGCCGAACGCGTAGTGTATCTGGACCTCCTGCGGAAGTACGTTCAACTGCATGAGCTTTTTCTCCTGGGCTACTGCCTGATGTCCAACCACGTGCATCTGGTGATCGTCCCACGTGAGGTGGATGCCTTAGCGCGGGCCCTAAAGCAAACGCATGGACGCTACGCTTCGTACTGGAACGCCACGCATGCATCCAGTGGACATGTTTGGCAAGGGCGGTTTTATTCCTGTCCCTGGATAGCCACCACTTGTGGATTGCTTTGCGTTATGCAGAGTTGGGAAACCGGGGACAGACGGGACGTTTTCTGATGATTTGTCTGTGATGGCGCATTTGGGCTGCGCCGCGCGCCCCACCCTCTATTCGAATAGTAACTCACTAAATATACTTGACACACCGGTACTTGTGTGCTAACATGCGGCGTGAACTCGAAACAAACTTTCGAATTCTTCCCTGAGGGTCTCGCGCCCTTAGCTTCCCCCATCGGTGTTCATCCGTGTCCATCCGTGGCTTGCCCCGAGCGCTCCCTGCCAGGGGCCGCAAGTCCCGCCTCCGCGACCTCTCCAATTGCACCATTTTTGTGCAACTCAAAACTGATACACAGAAAAGGACTTAGCGCTCCCGTAACCCCTTTAGAATCAGCACTTACAAACGCCTCGCGAGTTTTTCTTATCTTGTTGAAAACAAACGGTCGCCAAGTCCTTTATAATCAGCACTTACGTGTATTTTTGCCGCAAGCCCTTTATATTCAGCACTTACATAAAAACACCCGTGGAGGGGGGCGGGGTATCTTCCGAGTCACGATTGTTCGGCCATAGGACGGCGGAGAAAGGCACACAGTCGTCCGCCTACGCTCAAGACCGGGGCTACGGCGCGGCAAGCCGGGCGGACGCAAGCTCCGCCCCTACAGGGGATGAAGGCGCCCACTCTGAAGGGGTGGGTGCCATCGCAAGGTCACCTTGTACGCGGCGGAGGTTGCGGCGAGGTGGCGGGGATTGTGACGGAGTCGGGTTGCGTCCAGACGGGTTTGCCGTCCTGGAGTTCGACGCGATTCATGGTGAACTTCATGCTGGCGGAATCCACAACGACGTTGAGATAGTGGTAGTTGATGCGGTTATCGGGATAGGGATCGCCGGGAGCGCGATCGATGGGGTAGGCGTGGGCGCCGCCACCGCCGGTCACGAAATAGGTGATGCCGCCGTGCTCGTGGCGTTCGTAGTTATGCACATGACTGGCGATGACGATGAATCTGGCTCGCGCAGTTTGCTGCCTCGCTTCGAGAAATGCGCCGAGCGCCTGCTCGGATGGCCGGGCGTCGTGACCGCCGCCCAGCGGGCTCTTGTCGTGCGAACTCGTGATTGGCGGATGGTGTAGAACGAATACTACGAAATCAACGCCGGCGGGAATCTGGTCGAGCTGCTTGCTGAGCCAATCATGCTGAGGCCCCGAGTTCTCATCGATCGAGCTGTCGAGAACTAAGAGCAGCACGTTTGCGGCGCGCACCGAGTAATACTCGCTATCTTTCAGCGCGGGGAACCGCTGGAAGTAATTGGCGAGCGCGATCTTCTCATCGCCATGCCTTTCATGGTTTCCGATGGCGGGATAAACGGGAATGCCTTCATCCCGCCACACGGCAGTTTCTCTGTCCCAGACGAGCCAATCATTCGCGTCGTACCCGTTGTAGACGATGTCGCCGCCGATGACGATAAAGGCGGGATGCGCTTCGGCGATCGCTTTCACGAGAACTTGGCGGACGGTGGCGTTCGACGCCTCTGTATTGTTGGGGTCCGTGAAGCGAGTATCGCCATACGCGATGAAGTGAAACGGGACGTGCACATCCTGGCGGAGTTGGACGGGCTGCGATTGATCCCCGCCTGCCAGGGTAAGAACGCCCAGCAGAAGAACCAGAATGACGCCGCGAATCGCCTGCCATCTCATCGCAAGAACTTCACTCCGCGAGGAAGCATCTACTTTTCCGTTCCGGAGGTCCACCGCAGGCCGAGCGCGTACGTGGGCTTGTAGAATTCGCGCTGAACCACATATTGCGGGCTGCCATTATAGAAGCCAAAGACCTCGTTCGTAAGGTTCAGGGCGTAAACGATAGCAGAGAAGCCGTTGACCAGGCGAATGTTCGCCTGCGCGTCCACCTGCAGGTGCGGGTAGAGATAGTTGTCACCGCTCGGGCCATGGATGCCGGTCGGGTCGGCGCCATCCTGCCACTGATAGGCAAAGATATTCGCGCCATTATAGGAAAGGCCTAGGCGGGCCGAGAGGCGACCCAAATCATAGGAGGGGCTGATGTTCCAAGTGTTGGGCGCCTGACGCAGCAAAGCCGGGTGGTCCGACCGCCCCGGAAGGCCGCTAGCCTGCGACGTGGTGTAGCTGTAATTGGCCATCACACCGAAGCCGCGCAAGAAGCCGGGGAGGAACGTGAGCTGCTGCTGGTAGGCGACTTCGACTCCGCCGACGTAGGCGCTGTCGGCATTGATGGGTTGAGTCACGCGGTAGCCCGCGAACTGCCCAGTGGTCGGCATGGTTTGAGAAGTGACAATGGGGTCCGAGAGGTCCTTGTAGAAGAGGCCGGCAGAGAACATGCCAAGGTGCTTCAAGTAGTGCTCATACAGAAGGTCGTAGTCGTAAGCATGCTCGGCCACGAGAGCAGGGTTGCCAATGCTAACGGTGGGAGGATTCACGCTGACATCGGGCACGCCAACCGCCTGAGAAATGTCCTGCGGGTCGGGACGCGAGAGGCCGCGGCCGAAGACGAAGCGCAAACCGGAGTTCTTGGTCAGTGCGAAACGTAGCGCGGCGCTGGGGAGGACGTTGAGGTAGGAGCCGCCCCCCTTGAAGGTCAGCGTGGTCGGAACCGGAGTCACGCTCTCGTCGAAGCTGAGCGTGTCCACGTGAGTGGCCTCGAAACGAACGCCCACAATCAGACGAATACGATCGGTGAGGTCCAACGTATTCATCACGTAGCCCGCCGTGACGCGCTCAATCAGGTCGTAGTTGTTTTCGTCTGCGGTCCGCGGACCGGAGCACGGGGTCGGGTTCGCGAAATCCGAATACGTGCATGTGAAAGAGCCGGGATTCGCGAGGACATAGGCCTGAACCTGCGGGTAACTCATGGTGTTGCCGAACGGCTCCCCTTTGTCATAGTAGTTCAGGTCAACGAAGCCGTCGGGGAACAGGCTCGCCGGAATGGTCACGCCGTCATTCGCGGCCCAAGTTTCATCGTAGGTGTCGTCGAACTTGTGTGCGTTGCGAACCTTGGCGCCGAACTCGAAGGTGCCGAAATGGGAGCCGAGGTGGTAATTCCGTGCGTAGGAGGCCGAGCCTTGCAGATTGAGCTGCGCGGAATGACCGAAGGTGGGGGGAGAATACTGATTAATCGCGTAATTCGCGCGATCCAAAGCGTTGGTTGATCCCGGGGTGAAGCAGGAAGAGCTGAACTGCGGCAGATTGGGATTGGTCGTAGCGGCCGCGTCGTCTGTGCAATTGATGTCTCCGCCATTCCAACTGTACTTGGCTGAACCGCTGCCGCCCAGAGTGCGGGATCGCGAGACAGAAACGTCCCACTGAAGCCATGAGGACGAAAAGACGTGATGGCCGCCCGCCAGCAAGCTGCCGACGGCGTAGTTTGGGCGCCGCCAATCCTGGCTGGCCTTCGGCACATCGCCATCGTTCAGCGTGTAGACCCACTTGTTCCCATAGTCCTGAAACGTGGAATAGAATCCGCGGAAGTAAATGTCGGATGCGTCACCTACCTTATAGTCGGTGCTGCCCGCGAAGCCCCAGCGCGTGCGGTAGTAGACGTAATCGCGAAGATCGAGGCTGTCGTAGTGGGGACTCGCGCTTCCCGCAGTCGGCGAAGGCTCGATGTCGTTGATGCCGCGTCCGTTGTAATCGTAGGCGGCGCCCAGAAGCACGCCGAGGCGCTTGGTGTGACCGAAGCGCTGACCGACCGTGGCGCCGAACTGATCTACGCCGCGGCCGCCAATGATGGGCGTATAGCCGCCGATGCCGAAGATGGTGACGGTTGGCTGTTCGCCCGCGGTTTTGGTCTTCAGATTAACGGAACCGCCGATGCCGTCGCCGTCCTGATTGGCCTGCAGGGTCTTGTTGATTTCCACTTCGGAGACGAGGTCGGAAGCAAGCACGTCCAGTTTGATTTGGCGCACGCCGCTTTCCGGCGAGGGGACATTGATTCCGTCAATGGTGACGTTGCTCAAGCGGGGCTCGGTTCCGCGGATCTGCACATATTTGCCTTCGCCTTCATCGCGTTCCAAAGTGACGGAGGGCAATCGTCCGACAGCATCAGCGATGTTGGCGTTGGGGAGGCTTGTGATTATGTTAGCCGGCAAGACCTGGAGGATATTGTCGACGGTGCGCTCCTCGTTGATCGCCTCGGCTTGGCCATGGGGTTGCTCGGCGGTTACGATGACATTGTCCGTTACCGACGCGACCTCAAGTTCGGCATTCAGTTGCGTGGTTTCGCCGGCCGAGACCTTCACCTGCGTCGAGAACGACGCCATCCCGACATAGGAGATCGTCACTGTGTAGGAGGCCGGCTGAAGGTCGGAAATCGTGAATGCCCCTTGACCGTCCGTTGTCGCAGGTTGCGCCTTCGGTTCCAGCTCAATCCGAGCGCCTTGCAAGACCGCGTGGGACGAATCGGTGACTTGGCCCGTGATTGCGCCCTTGCGCTCCTGTGCCTTGGCGGGCAGCAAGCAGAGCACGCTAAACAGGAGTGATATGAGTAACACCGAAAGGAAGGGCTTGCGCATGACACACCTCTTTTTCTTGATTGCAGGCGGGGCGATACCTGATGTCCCATTCAGGTTGGGGGCGGAGTCTTGCATCCAGATAACAGGGAAATTACAAATTGAAGAATTACCGGGGGGTGGGGAACAAGACGGAATAGAAGAAGACAGTGCTCCAAGTATGGGGACCACCGGGAAACAGAGGAAAGTCAGAGTTCTAGCGCGACGCGGCGGGGGCGGCGGGGGTGGGCTTGGTTACGGGATTCGCTACAAGGGTCAGGTAGGTCTGGGAGATGCGGTCCTGCCAGCAGAGATGGTCTTCATCCCAGAGGGACCAGAGGAAACCCAGACAGAACGTGCCGGCGGAGACGAGGTAGCCGATACTGCGCCAGACCAATTGCTGCGGCGTGGGCGGGGTGCCGTCAAAGCTGATGACGCGCAGGCCGCGCAGCATCATTCCCGGCGTCGAGCCGCCGAAGATCGTGAACAGGGTCATATACTGCGCGAAGAAAAGCGCGAACGTGGCGAGGGTCACCGCGGCGTCGAGGCGATTGAAAGTGATATGGCCGCCGAGCGAGAGGAACAGCGCCAAGATGGCGCCGAAAGTGAAGAGAAGCAGCGCCAAATCCAGGAAGGCTGCGCGGCGGCGCTCCGGCAAGGAAGCTACGGGATAGAGCTGGTGCTGCCCGGCTTCGCTGGGGCTGGGTGCGGCGTCAAGCTGGCCCAGGAGGCTCGGCGTGATGGAGATCTCGAGGCGTTCGAATTGCGGTTGTGGACGCGAAGCGGCGCCCAGGGCGTTGGCGAAGAGAGAGCCCGCTCTTGCGGACGCGGCGGCGGAGATGGGCGGCGCAGGCGGCTCGGAGCCGAAGGGCAAGGCCGTTTGACCTTCGGGATTGCGCAAGCTGCGGCGTCGCGCGCGAAAGGCTTCGAGCCGCGACGAGACTTCGTCCCGCCAATCGGGTTCGGGATCGACCGCGAGGTTGCCGCGCGTGAGAGGAATCTCCGGCGAAGACGGCGATGCTTCCGCGCGTTCGGAGGAACCGAGGTGCGAGTCGCAAAAACAGCACAGTTCGGCGCGCTCGTCATTGACGGCGCCGCATTGAAGGCAAGTTTGTAGCACTGCTCCGTTTTGCGCTGCGGACAGCTCCGCGAGTCGGATTCTCCGGAGTTGACGGCATTCTACTCTTAGTGCGGCGGATTGCACGCACTTGAGACGGGGCGCGTGTCGCCAATCGAACAACCCGGCTTCCGCGGCTCGCATCGGCAGAGGTGGGCAAGCAGACTTGTTCCGCCGATGCGCGACGCAATATGATGGCGTGGGGGCAAGCCCGCCTTACGGGAACGGCGCTTTGAGTTTTCAAACGCGACTCTTTGGCTTCGTCATGCTGGTTCTGGCCGCCGCTTCGGCGCGCGCCGCTCAGGAGGTGCGCATCGCGGCGGGGCGCGAGGTCGTGCGCCTGGAAGCCGATCAGCAGCGCAAGGAAGGAGACCTCTTCATCGCCGAAGGCCACGCCGAAATCCGATATGCCGGAGCCGTCCTGCGGGCGGATCTGATCGAGTACAACACCAAGACAGACATCGCCACAGCGCGGGGCCACGTCGTCTTCGACCACGACACCCAGCACCTCGAGGCGCAGCAAGCCGACTACAACGTGCAGACGGGCGTGGGCAAGTTCCAGAACGTGCGCGGCGTGGTGCACACCGAGCGCAAGCCGAACGGAAGCGTGCTGGTGACGACGAATCCGCTTGTTTTTGTTGCCGATGAAGTGGTCAGGGCCGCGGACAATACCTATACGCTCACGCACGTCTGGATGACGGTGTGCGATCCGGACCGCCCGAAATGGAAGTTCTATTCGGCTCGGGCCACTTTGCAGGTCAACCGCAGGGTCGCGCTGGTGAACGCCAATTTCCGGCTGTTCCGCGTTCCGCTGATTTATCTGCCGTACGCCACGATGCCCGCCGGGCGAAGGATGCGGCAGTCCGGATTCCTGATCCCGAACGTGGGGGAGAGCTCGATCAAGGGATTCTCCCTGGGCGATTCCTACTACTGGGCTCCCAACACATGGTCGGACTTGACGCTGGGCGCTTCCTACCTGAGCAAGCGCGGCTGGCAGCAGAACGCCGAATTCCGCATGACTCCCACCGACAACATCACGCTCTCGGGCACTTATTTTGGTGTCGAGGACCGGGGCTTGCCGGGACCAAACGGCGTGCCCATTCCGGAGGGAGGCACGAGCACCAACTTCGATTTGGACGCACATCTCGCCGACGGCTGGCACGCCGTGGCCGATATCAACACGCTAACGTCGTTCACGTTCCGGCTGGCATTCGCGCCGACGTTCGGCGAAGCCGTGAACTCCGAGGTGCAGAGCACGGCGTTTCTCTCCAATAATTTCAACGGGCTGAGTGTGAATTTCGCCGCGGACGATTACAAAGACTTTCTCACCGCGCAGCCGCAAACCTCCATCGAGTTGCGCAGCGCACCGGAGGCGCGCATCGGCCTTCTGGACCGCGCGCCGTGGCGGAACTGGCCGGTCTATATCGGGTTCGACCTTTATGGCGGCGGGGTCAGCCGGAGCGATCCGAACTTCGAGACGCCCGCGATGGTGCAGCGAGTCGAGTTCGCGCCGCGCGTCACCGTGCCGTTGCACTGGGGGCCGTGGCTGGGCGTGACCGCGACGTACACGTATCGCGTCACGCACTACGGCTCGCAGGACGTCTTCGGCGTGCTGGTGGGCAACTCGCTGAACGTGTATGCGAGCGACCTCAGCGTGGATATTCGCCCCGCCTCATTCGAGCGCATTTGGGATCGGGGCGCATCGAAGTGGAAGCACACGATCGAACCCGACGTTGTATACCGCTACGTCAGCGGGGTGGACGATTTCGGCAGCATCATCCGCTTCGATCAGGACGACACGATCACGGACACGAACGAGTTCGATTTTTCGATCACGCAGCGGCTGTTTCACAAAGTGGGCGATGGACAAGCGCAGGAACTTGTTTCGTGGCGCATCGAGCAGAAATATTATTTCGATCCGACCTTCGGCGGGGCGCTCGTGCCCGGGGCGCGGAATGTGTTCGAGGCGCTCGATTCGGTCACGCCGTTCGCGTTTGCGGACGAGCCGCGGCACGTTTCGCCGCTGGTGAACGATCTGGTGATTACGCCGGGCGGGCCCTTCGACGCGGAATTCCGCACGGACTACGATACGCAACGCCACCGGCTGACGACCCTGGGCACGCTGCTCAAGATTCACCCGTACCAACAGCTCACGCTGACGATGGCGGAATTTTCAATCCACAACGACGAAATTCTACAGCCGCCCGCCAACCAAATCCGGATGATGGTGGGATATGGAGACCAAACGCACAAAGGGTGGAGCGGCTCGCTGGGATTCAGCTACGACATCAAGCAGCAGTACCTGCAGAACCAACTCGTGGAAGTGAGTTACAACGGCTCCTGCTGCGGGCTGTCGCTGGAGTACGCGCGGCTCGCACTGGGCCCGCTGCGCACGGAGAACCAGTTTCGCCTCGCGCTGACGATTGCCAACATCGGAACGTTCGGCAACGTTCGCCGGCAGGATAAGATTTTCTGAGCGCGGCTCGCGCGGGATTGCGCCGGCGGGGAGCGTAATGCGGCGGCGGTTGTGGGAAAATGGCCGTCCGCGGCGCGCGGGCTCCGCGGTTCATCCAAAAGCGGCGATCCGGAGTAGATTGGAACAATGAAGGTGTCGGTCATAGCGGCGTTCGTGGCGGGGCTGATTTCATTTCTCTCGCCTTGCGTGCTGCCTCTTGTGCCCGGATATATCTCGATGCTCTCGGGCATCGGCGTGGAACAGCTCCGGCGCGGCGAGAAACCGCGCGGAAGCCTGGCGGCATCGGCTGTCGCGTTCGTGCTGGGTTTTTCGGTTGTCTTCATTACGTTCGGGGCGTCCGCCAGCGCCGTCGGCAGATTCCTGGTGAGCAACCGGACGATGCTGGCGCCGTTCGCGGGGGCGCTTGTGATTCTGTTCGGATTGCACTTGCTCGGCGTGCTTGGAAAGCTGGACGTTGTTACCAGCGCCATGATGGGCGGGGCGCTCCTGGTGGCCGCGGCGTACCTGCTGGGGCGCCACGGGACGGAAACGGCGGGGCCCTGGGACTTGATCGGCGCGGCGCCATTCGCGGCGATTTCGATTATTTTTCTGGCGGGGCCATCGCTCACACGCTGGCTCAATCGCGACATTCATTTCCGGCAGCTCGGTGCCGCGACGGACGCGGAGAAGACGGGGGGGCCGCTCGCGGGCGTCACGAGCGGATTCCTGCTCGGCTTCGCGTTTGCCTTCGGCTGGACGCCGTGCATCGGGCCGATCCTCGCGGGAGTGCTGGCGATGGCCGCCACGGAGGCGACCATCACGCGCGGCGTGTTCCTGCTGGCGGTCTACTCGGCGGGACTCGCCATTCCATTTCTGCTCACGGCGATCGGCATCAACAGTTTCCTGCGCTTCTACCAGCGATTCCGCAGATATCTTCACGCCGTGGAACTGGCCAGCGGCGCGTTGCTGCTCTTTGTCGGCGCGCTGATTTTTCTGAATCGCCTGACCTGGCTTTCGGGTAAACTGGGGTTTCTGAACTTTTTCTCGCGATGAAGGGTTTCCCATCATGAAGCGCACGATCACAATCCTCGTCTTTGTCATCGGCTTGCTGGTGACTGTGGTGTGGGCAGATAAGCGATGGCCCGGCGGCGGGATGGAGACGCGCGCGCAGGCAGTGAGGATTCCGGCGGGTTCTTCCGCGACTTCCGATGCCGAGTCCGGGCTGGGCGACGCGGATCTGCAGAATGTGGCGATTCCGGACGTCAACGGGAAGAGCGTCACGCTCTCGGACTACAAGGGCAAAGTCGTGCTCGTGGATTTCTGGGCCACGTGGTGCGATCCCTGCCGCATCGAGATTCCCTGGCTGATCGAGATGCAGCAGAAGTATGCGTCGCGGGGGTTCGTCATTCTCGGCGTCTCGATGGACGAGGACGGAAAGAAGGCCGTCGACCCGTTCCTGGCCAACGAGCGCTTCGACGTGAACGGGCAGAAATTGCCGATCAACTACCAGATTCTGCTGGGCAGCGACGACATCGGCGATAAATTCGGCGGCATCATTGGAATGCCGACGAGCATCCTCTTCACCCGCGACGGCAAGAAGATCAAGACGTTTGTCGGGCTCACCAGCTACGACGACATCGACCAGGCCATCCAGAGCCAGCTCTGAAGGCCGCATGAGGCGCCGGCGGTCCACGCCCGTGATTCCATCCCAGGCGCGCAACATTCCGGTGCCGTCAACCGTATAAGAGAGTGAGGGCAGGAGTCCTTCCTCAACCAAGTGTCCATGAGATCGCGGTTCAATCTGCGCGAACCAATCGCCGTGGCGCTGGCCACGTTGTGGGAGCACAAGCTGCGGTCTTTCCTGATGCTATTGGGGATTATCCTTTCGGTTTCGACGTTGATCTTCGTGGTTTCGCTGATTTCCGGGGTCAATTTGTACATTCAGGACCGGGTGGCGAATCTCGGCTCCGACGTTTTTCTCATTGCGCGTTTTCCGATCATCACGGAAGTCGCCGACTACGTGAAAGCAAGCCGCCGCAACAAGAACATCACCTGGGAAGATTACGTGTACCTGCGCGACAACATGAAGCTGCCTTTGCGCGTCGGCGTCGAAACGCGGACGACCGGCCGCGTGCGCGGCGGCAACCAAACGCTCGAGGATTGCAACGTGCGCGGCGTCTCCGCCACGATCGGGCAAATGGATGTCGAGGAGCCGACCGAAGGGCGCTACATCACCCAAGGCGACGAATTACATCACTCAAGCGTGACTCTGATCGGGTCGGACGTGGCTGCGCACCTGTTTCCCAATGTCGATCCCCTGGGGCGCGAGATTACGGTGGACGGTTTGCCCTACGTGGTCGTCGGAGTGGGCAAGCCGATCGGCACCGTCTTCGGGCAATCGCAGGACGACTACGTTTACATCCCGATCGAAACGTTTCTCACGGCGTACAACGTGGCCGACCGCAGCTTGACCATCAACATCCAGGCGCGAGGGCCGGATTGGATGGCCCGCACGCAAGACGAGGCGCGCATGATGATGCGGGCGCGGCGGCACTTGGCGCCCCAGGAAGAAGACGCATTTGGAATTCTCAGCTCCGCTTCACTGCTCGATCTGTGGAACCAGCTCACGGGAGCGATCGCGGCGGCGATGGTCGGGGTCGTCTCCGTGTTTCTAGTGATCGGCGGCGTGGTGATCATGAATGTGATGCTGGCCACGGTGACGGAGCGGACGCGCGAGATCGGCATTCGCAAGGCGATCGGCGCGCGGCACAACGACATCCTGATGCAATTCCTGCTGGAGGCGGCCGTCATGGCCGCGATCGGCGGGGCCATCGGCGTGACGATTGCGTACGCTTTTTCCGCCTTGATTGGCGCCACGACGTTGGTGCCGATGCACGTGCCGTTCACGGCGGTCGTCACGGCGCTGGGAGTCTCGACCGCCGTGGGGGTGTTTTTCGGCGTTTACCCGGCGCGGAAAGCGGCGAAATTGAGTCCGATCGAAGCGCTGCGGGCGGAAGTATGAGGCGGGAGAAACCGTAATGCGATTCATGCTGGGCGAAAACGGGAAGATGGCGGTGACGACGCTGCGCGAAAACAAGACGCGCTCGTTTCTCACGGTGCTGGGCATCGTCATCGGAATCACGGCGCTCATTTCGGTGGTTTCGATTCTGGTGGGGCTGTACCAGGATATGGACGGCGTGTTGAACGACTACGGTCCGAACACCTTTTTCATCTTTCGTTTCAAGCCCGGCATCCGCACGGGCCCCCTCACAGCGGAAGAGCGAATGCGCAAACCGATTTCGCTGGATGACGCGCTGGCCATCCGGGAGTTCTGTCCCGCGGTGAAGGCCGTGACCGCGCAAGTGTATCCCCGATTCGATAATTCGCAACAGCAAGCGCCCGTGAACGCCCGCTATCAGGACCGCGAGGTGGACGGCCTTGATTTTTCGGGGAGCCTCGTGGATTCGGAGGAGGTTTTCAACGCGCATCCGGCGCGCGGCCGTTTCTATACGGAGGCCGAGGACTTACACCGGTCCGACGTGGCCGTGATCGGATACGACGTCGCGCAGGGCTTGTTCGGCGCGGAAAATCCGCTCGACAAGGAGATCGTCGTCGCGGGCGTGCCGTACCGCGTCGTCGGCGTGCTCGAGAAGCGCAAAGGGCAATTCTTCAAAGACCCGTCTGCCGACAAACAAATCTTCGTGCCCTACCGCGCCTACCAGAAACACAATCCGGCCGCCGACGAGAATTTCGTCGGCGCGGAGGCGTATCCGGGGATGATGGCGGAAGCGGAAGATGAGATTCGCGGCGTGTTGCGGCGGCGACGGAACGTGCCATACGACAAAGAGGACAATTTCGGCATCTCGAGCGCCGAGGAGATCGCCGACCAATTCCGGCAAATCACCGGATCGGTGGCGCTGCTCACAGCGGTCATCGCTTCCGTCGGATTGCTCGTCGGCGGCGTGGGCGTGATGAACATCATGCTGATGTCCGTGACGCAGCGGACGCGCGAGATCGGCGTGCGCAAAGCGATCGGCGCTCGCAGGCGGGACGTCATCGGGCAATTCCTCACCGAAGCGATGGTGCTCACCAGTGCGGGCGGCGTGATCGGTGTGCTGTGCGGCGTCGGAATCAGCATGCTGATCAACACGCTGGTGCCAAGCCTGCCGTCGAGCGTTCCACTCTGGGCAGTGATTTTGGCCGTAGTCGTCTCCATGAGCGTTGGTCTGTTCTTCGGGATGTATCCCGCCGTCAAAGCGGCTAGACTTGACCCCGTCGTCGCACTCCGGTACGAATAGACTGACACCATGGACGAACACGAATTCCGCAAGAGGTCGGATGCCGCTCTGGAGAAGCTGAAGCAGCGCCTGCTCGAGCTCGGTGATGCATTCGGGTTCGAGGTCGAAGGCAGCGGCGAACGGCTCGAGCTGCTCTTCGAGGACGCGGACGAGACGCGATTCGTCATCAGCCCGAATTCGGCCGCGCGGCAAATCTGGATTTCCGCGCTGACCACCAGCTTTAAGCTGGGTTGGTCGGACGAGGCCGGCGGCTGGCAACTCGAAAAGACCGGGGAGTCGCTTGCGCAGGTGATGGGCCGCATTTTGACCCAGCAGATGGGCACGACGGTGGTTCTCTGACGCCATGCGACCGGCGGCATTTCTCGCGGCGCTGGTTGCGCCGGCCTTGCTCTTCGCGCCATGTGCGACGGCGCAAAGTGGGAGTCCCCGCCCAAATGAAATCGTGCAGCCGAGCGCGTACATTTCGCTGGCGCCAGTGCCGCGAGGCCGCGCGTTTGAGATCGCCGTCGTGGCGCACATTCGCGCCGGCTATCACATCAACGCGCACAAACCCACGCTCGACTACCTGATTCCGACCGAGGTCACGCCCGCGCTCCCGCAGGGAATCACGCTCTCGGACGCCGTCTATCCCGAAGGCCGGATGATGAAGTTCCCGTTCTCACCGACTGAGTTGAAAGTGTATGAGGGAGAGGCTGTGTTTCGTTTGCACATGCGCGCGGGGGCGGATGCGACTCTCGGTCCGCGCGACATTTCGTTGCAGCTCGAATACCAGGCGTGCAATGACCGCTCGTGCCTGCCGCCCGTGAAAGTGCCCGTGACGGCGCATCTGGAGATCGCGCCCGCGGGAGCCGCGGCCAATCCCGCTCACCCCGAGATCTTCTCGATTCCCGCCGGAACGTCCTCGCTAAGACGTTGTTGATTCCGGCGCCTCGCGCTTCCCGCAGCTCAATCCTTCATTCGGCGGGCTTCACGGCGGCGACCACTTCGGGAAGGGCGCGGCGGAGGCGTTCGACGACGCGCGGCTGGCCGAGGACGACCATCGTCTCGAACAGCGGCGGCGCGACGGCTTGGCCGACGATGGCTACGCGCGTGGCATTGATGAGCAGGCCGGCCTTCACGCCCGCAGCGGCGGCGATATCGCGCAGGACCTTGATCGCAGGCGTCGTGATTCCATTCGGGAAGAGCGGCGAGGCCTTCGGCCAGGCGGCCGAGCAGATCGGGCAGGCGCTCGTCCTTCCAGAATTTTTCGCGGGCGGCGGAATCGTAGGCGAACTCGTCGGAGAAAAATGCGCGCGCCCAGGTGGAGAAATCCGGCAGCAGGCGCGTCCGCGGGCGCAGCAAATCCACCGTGTGGGAGAACCAATCGCGCTGCGCGCCGGCCCATTCTTCGCGCCAAAGGCTTCGAACTGCGCTAATTCCGCTTCGACCGCGGGCAGCAATTCTTCGATCGGCAACTTCTGCAGATATTGCTGTATTGAACCATTCGAGCTTGGCGCGGTCGAAGACGGCGTTGGTGCGGCTCACGCCCGCGAGTGAAAAGCGCGCGGAGCAATTCTTCGGGGTGCGCAGGAATTCGGAATCGTCGCCCGGCGACCAGCCGAGCAGCGCGAGAAAATTGCGAAAGGCCTCGGGAAGAAATCCTTCCTCGCGATAGGAGCCGACGCTGGTGGCGCCGTGGCGCTTCGAGAGGCGCGTGCGATCCGGGCCGAGGATCAAAGGCACGTGAGCGAAAATCGGCGGCGCCGCGCCCAGAGCGCGATAGAGCAGGACCTGCTTCGGCGTGTTCGAGATGTGATCGGCGCCGCGGATGACGTGCGTGATGCGCATATCGATGTCGTCCACGACCGCGCCGAGCTGATAGGTCGGGAGAGATGCTCGGCGGGGCTGGCCCGGCTTCGGCGAGCGAAGCAGAACGAAGTCCTCGATCTCGTCGCTGGCGACTTCGCGCGGGCCGAAAACCGCGTCGTCGAATCGCGTCACTTCGCCCAGCGGAACGCGGAAACGCACGGCCGGCGCTTGCGATGGATCCGCGGGAGGCCCTTCGCGGCACGGGCAGCGGCTCACGCGCCTCGGGCCCGAAGCGGCGTCGTCGCCTTCGCTCCGCTGCGTCGCCGCCGGCATATTTTTCCGGCGGGCAATAGCAGAGGAACGCGGCTCCAGCCGCAACCAGTTTCACAGCCGCGGCGCGATAGCCGGCAGGCGATCGGATTGGTGGAGCGGCCCTTCGTCCCAGTCGAGGCCGAGCCAGCGCAACCCGTCCAGGATTCCCTCGACGAGTTCCGGCGTTGCGCTCGACGTCGGTATCCTCGATTCGCAGGATGAAGACGCCGCCCTGATTCCGCGCAAACAACCAATTGAACAAGGCGGTCCGGGCGCCGCCGACGTGCAGATAGCCGGTCGGCGAGGGCGCAAAACGCACCCGTGGAGGGCCGGATATGCTCGAGGGATTGCCTGGATTCGTGCTCATGCGCTCATCGGGCCGGTCAAGCGGCCGCAAAACGTGTCATATTAGCCGAAGCGCCGAAGAAACGCGAATGGACGCAATGGAAAGAAATGTTCCTGACAGGTACCCCAGTACCCTTGACCCTAAAAAAAACCGTAGTTTATAGTCGAATGTGATTGAAGAAATCGGAATGGAGTGGTGTTTTTAGCGGCGATCGCGCTCCGACCCTCACGAAATGTCGCGCCTGGCGCAATTGAGCATCCTCGTCCTTCGAGCGGCCATTTCCGGCCGCGCAGGCATACTCCGCGCGGAAATCCTCTACGGGGGGGATGCCTGACGTGAATACTTTGCCCCCCATTTTATCGGTGGCGATGTTTGTTGCCGCGGCGCTGGTGGCGGCGTTCTTCGCGTACGTTCAAAGCACGAAGAGGCAGCAGTATCTTCTGCTTTGGACCGCGGCGTGGGGATTCGTCGCGCTGCACTCGCTGAGCCCGGCGCTCTCGGTGTGGGTCGCGGTGGCGCCCTGGCAAGGAGCGCTCAACGAATGGTTGATGGCCACGGCGGCGCTTCTCTTCTTGTGCTCCGCGCAAGTCTACAGCCAGAAGCAGCCCTGGATTCGCCTGTTGATCGGGGCGGGCGCAACGTTTGCGGTTTGGGTCACCGCCTATCAATTGAAATCCATCAACATCTCTCCGACTTATGGCGTGGCGCTGATCTTGTGTGGAGTCGGCTGGGTGTACTCGCGGGAGAGCCGGCGCCAAGAGACGCTCGGGGATCTGTTGATGGCGCTCGCGTTTGTGACCTGGGCCGCGGTGAAGGTGGCGGGGTTGCTGACGGCGCGGATTGCGGGCGCAAGCTCGATCGGCTCTCTCGAACTCATCCCGGAATTATTCGCCGCGGTCTTGATGGTGATGCATTCTCTACGAGGAAGAAAAGCGGCGCATCGAACACAACATGCTGGCGCTGTCGAGCCTGAATCTGGCGACTTCGAGCTTCTCGGGGGGCGAGATTCAAAAGATGCTCAGCCAGGCGCTCGAGCGCGTGCTGAGCGTGGCGCGCATTCCTTCGGGCGCGTTCTTTCTGCATCACGGCGAGCCCGGCGGACCGACTTCGGTGATCGCGGCCGGGCTCGACGCGACGTTCTGCGCGGCGGCGGAGGAGGACGAACTGGACAGCGCAGCTTGTGGGGCTCGTTTCGCGGCTGGGCGGTCTGGTCGTGTTTCGCGATCCAGGGCGCGATGCCTCCTGGGCCGTGCTGGAGCGCGACGATGCGTTCCGCCGCTTCGGCCAGATCGCGGTGCGTCATGGGCTTCGCACGGTGGTGGGCATCAGCCTGCAAGCCAAAGAACATGCCTTCGGCGTGCTGCTGCTGGGAACGCCGGACAACGCGGCGATTCACTTCCGCGGAGTTGCGGCTGCTGATGGCGCTGGGCCACCAGATCGGCATGGCCGTCGAGAACAGCTACCTGATGCAGCAGACCGCGCGGCGCTCGGAAGAATTGCACGTGCTGAACGAAATCGGCCGCTCGCTGAGCTCGACGCTCGACCCCGAAGCGCTGTTTGAAAAGATTTACGAGGAGATGCAGCGGCTGTTTGAGTGTGAACAATTTTTACATCGCTTTCTACGACGAAGCGCGAAATCAGTGCGCTTCGAGCTGGAAATTGCCGATGGCGTGCGCCTGCCCAAACGCACTCGCCCCGCCGGGAATCATATCTGACGGAATATATTCTGCGCACGCGCCAGCCGCGTTCTGATCCGCGAGAATTTCGCGGAAGAGGCGGCGCATCGGGGCTGCGAGCCGATGCGCACGTCGGGCTCCTTCTGCGGCGTGCCGCTGAGTGCCTACGACCGCGCCATCGGCGTGATGGTGGTGCACAGCCCGCAGGAACGGTGCTTCGACGAAGAGCCATCTGGAGATGATGCGCGTTCTGGCCAGCGAAGCGACCATCGCCATCGAAAACGCGCGATCTGTTCCGGGAGGAACAGGCCGAAGTCGCGCCATCTGACGCTGCTGAACAACATCTCGCGGAACGCCATTACCACGCTCAATCCCGACGAAATGCTCTCGAATATCGCCGGCGAGCTCGAAGGACAGCCTGCCCTTCGATCATATCGGCATCGGCCTGCTGGATTACGCAGACAAGGAAGTTGTGATCCAGGCGGAAGTCGGGCAGGCGCGGGGAGCGCTGGGCCGCCGCCTGGCGCTCGGGGAGAGCCTGGTGGGACGGGTTGCGCGCACGGGCCAGATGTGCGTGGCTGCGCGACTTGCCACGTACCGGCTGCTGGCGATCCCGATCCTGGAAGATTCCGTCTCCGCGATCGCGTTGCCGCTCCTTTACGCCGATCAACTCCACGGCGTGCTCGTACGTGGAGACCGCGCGAATCATAGCGAGTTCTCCGAAGAGGAGCGGCTGCTTCCTGCGCACGCTGGCGGACCTGATCTCCGGCGCGCTGCACAACGCGCTTCACGTTCCAGAAGGCCCAGGAACAGGCGATCACCGACGGCCTGACCGGCGTAAAAACACATCGCTTTTTCATGGAGGCGCTAGGCGGCGGAATGGAAGCGCTCGACGCGCGCCGGTCGGTCATTCTCGCTGTTGCTGATGGACCTGGACCAATTCAAGTTCGTCAACGACTTCTACGGCCACCTCGAGGGCGACCTGGTGCTGACAGCGCGTGGCGCAGATTCTGGAGCAGACATTGCCGCCGCTCGGACGTCGTGGCGCGCTATGGCGGAGATGAATTCGTCATCCTGATGCCGGAAACCAACATCGAGCAGGGCCACCAGTTTGCCGAGAAGTTGCGCGCGTGGATCTACAGCGATCCGCTGCTGCGCGAGAAGAGCATCACCGCGAGCTTCGGGCATCGCCAGTCTTCCCGGTGCATGGCTCGACGCCGCAGGAACTGATCCAGGTCGCCGATGCTTCGATGTACCTTTCCAAGCACCAGGGCGGGAACGCGGTTTCCACGGCCGATCGCTGCGATCCGGATGAAACGCAAGAATGGAAGCAGAGACGTGCTGGAAGCCTATCTCGGCGTCACCCTCAAGCGCATGTTTACCACCGGCCCCGAGGCGTTCGAGGAAATTGCCCTGCGGCTCAACCAGTTCTCCCAGTCCCTGCCCGTGGGTGAGGCTCTTCCTCCGGATTCCGGCGGCGATTCCGGCAACGGCGGCAGCAGCGGGCGCGCAATTTCCGGCAGACTCCCCGAGGGAATCGCCGCGCTTTCGCCCGCCGTCATGGACACCGTGACTTCGCTCGCGTTGGCGATCGACGCGAAGGATCATTTCACGGAGGGCCACTCGCTGAAAGTCGCCGCCTATGCGGCGCTGCTTGCCGAAACGCTCGGCTTGGCGGAACCCGAAATCGACGAAATCCGCCTTGGCGGAGTTCTTCACGACATCGGCAAAGTCGGCATTCCGGAAAAAATCCTGAACAAGAGCGGGCCGCTCGATCCTGACGAGTGGGAGTCTATGAAGCAGCATGTGAGTTTTGGCGACGAAACTCCTCGAGCCGCTTCGATCGCTCGATCGCGTGCGGCAGATGGTCCGCCACCATCATGAGCATTTCGATGGTTCGGGCTATCCCGATGGCCTCGCGGGCGAGCAGATTCCTCCGGGCGCGCGCATTCTCGCCATCGCCGACGCCTACGACACCATCACCTCCGACCGCACGTACAAGAAAGGCCGCTCGTCCGGAGGAAGCCATGGCGGAACTCGAACGTTGCGCCGGCATGCAATTCGATCCGGCCCTCGTGCGCCTGCTGGTCGAGCGGCTTCGCCAGCTTCCGGCTCCCCTGCTGGATGCGGCGCCCGTGCCCGTCGCAGCCCCTGTACGAGCTCGCCCAATAACGATTCCCGCGCCTGCCGCGCTTGTCACGCCATCACGGATTTCGTAGAATCGCGTTTCTTTAGCGCCCCCATGCGCCTTGCAGTTCACGGGAGACTTCGATGCCCCATCGCATTGCCGCCAAGATTACCGGTGTGGCCGGATACCTTCCACCGCACATCCCAGACGAACGCCGACCTGGAAAAGATTGTGGAGACGACGACCAGTGGATTCGCGAGCGCACGGGCATCCGGGAACGCCACATCGTGGACAAAGGGATGGCCGCTTCGCATCTGGCCACCGCGGCGGCGAAGACACTGCTGGCGCAGAAAGGTGTTTCGCCGGAAGAAGTTGATCTGATCGTGGTTGCCAGCGTTACCCCGGACATGATGTTTCCCGCCACGGCCTGCCTCGTGCAGGACCGCCTCGGCGCAAAGAAGGCCTGGGGCTTCGATCTTTCGGGAGCATGTTCCGGGTTCGTCTACGCGACGACGGTGGGCGCCCAGTTCGTCGCCGCCGGGACGCACCGCAAGGTTCTGGTCATCGGCAGCGACGTGATGAGTTCGATCATCGACTACACGGACCGAGCGACCTGCGTTCTATTCGGCGACGGTGCGGGCGCCGTGCTCATTGAGCCGGCGGAGAATGATCGTGAGGGTATTCTGGATTTCATGCACGACATTGACGGCTCAGGCGGCCAGTTTCTCTACATGCCCGCAGGCGGCTCGCTCAACCCTCCTTCGCATGAGACTGTCGAGAAACGCATGCACTACGTCCATCAGGAAGGGCCGCAGGTATTCAAATATGCCGTGCGTCATATGGCCGAGACTGCCTTCCGCCTCCTCGAGCGCAACGGCTACTCGGGCAAGGATCTCGCCCTCATCGTGCCGCATCAGGCCAATCTGCGTATCATTCGCGCCATGCAGGATCGTCTCGGCGTCGAAGACTCAAAGGTCATGATCACTATCGATCGGTACGGCAACACGACGGCGGCGACGATTCCGCTCGGCCTGCGCGATGCAATCGAACAGGGACGCCTGCGCAAAGGTGATTTGGTCCTGCTGGTTGCCGTCGGGGCGGGTTACACTACCGGCGCCATCTTGATACGCTGGGCCTACTGATTTCCCCGAGACCTCTTCAAGAAGTCCACAAACTGCGGCAAATCGCTGCGGGCCGTCGAGGCTGCACTTAAAGCCCGGCGGGAATATCGAGCCGCGGCGTCCAAAACAGCAGCAGGACTATGGAGACGACAAAGAACGCCAGAAATTCGATGCGCGGGACGCCGACCATGGCGATCGCGAACCCATACACTCCGAGCGAATACGCCAGAATCAAGCAGGCGATCGTCAATTTTCTCCAACGCAGTACCGCTTTCATGTCCGCAGGGTTTTCGCGCGCGGCGAATTCGGCAGGCCCGAAATATTTTCCACGCAGTCCGAGCGCCGCCGCGCCGTCCAACACTCCGATCAGAATCAACGCGGTGTTGACGGGCCTCGTCATCGCGTTCGTTGGCTGTAAATTCTTGACGAATACGCAGAACAAAATGACGGTGACGAGCAGCATCATTTGAATGATGCGCAATTGGGTGATCTGCGTCCGGAGCGGGCTCGGAGCCATTTCCGTTCGTCTCCTCGTCGTGCCCGGAAATTCTGCCTGAATTGCAGAGATTGCTCAACTGCCGCGCGCTTCGCACAGCAGATCTGCGGCAATGGATTGGTTCGAGAGATTAGATAGAGCGCGAGGCCGCGGCAAACGCTGCCACGCGTTCCAGCCGGCGGTCCAGCAGCGCTGCAGCATACCGCGTGCAGAGGAGCTTCTCGCGTTCGGACCAGGCGGAAAGCGGCAGGATAGCCCGGCCAAGGAACGAAACGACGGTGAAGTAAGCGCGCACGGGAGCCAGCCCGCTTGATCCGCCAAAGCCGGGCGTGAGTTCGATCAGGCCGAGGATTTCGTCAAAGTTCGCTGCGGAAGGTTCCTGCTCCTCAAGCCGCGCGGCGACACGCACGCGATCGGAGATGGGTTCCGCCGCGACGCCTGCCAACAACGCGCGCCAGTAGTAGAGGCCGAACTGGCACATCGTCAGTACCGAGATTAGGAGCACCACTGCCGGGACCATGGCTATAATCCTCAACCGACATTCTGAGCCGCGCCTCCTCCCAATCCAATAGCTCAAGCGTACCGAGTGCACCCCCCATCGGTACTGCCTCAAAGAGCCGTCCCGAATCCGTCGCCGGCGAGGGGTGCGACGAAGAAGTAAGTCTTTCTGTTTTAATTAGTTGCGAGCATCCAAAAGGGCGCGGCCCGCGCGCTCGCGACCCTGGTCTCACTCAGCTATGACCCACGGGAAAACCAGCCCATGCATTCAGCAGACCGAGCACTTCTCGAACTACATCCAGGGCGTCTTCGCTATGCCGCCACCAATGAACGCTGTCGAAGGGATCATCCTCAACGTAGCGCACGGTCAGTCTCAAATCTGCGCCCGCTTTGCGATTCCAGATCGCGCGCACGCGCCGCGTGTGCGCCTTCGAGGTGACGATGATGACGCTGTCCGCCCCGTCGCGCCGCAAATCCTGAACGATTTCTTCGACTTCCTGTTCGGTATTCGCGGAAGGCTTTTCCAGGACTCGGATCGCGTCGGTCGGAACGCCCTCCGCCAGGAGCACCTTTTGGTTGTAGAACTCTTCGCCGACATAGTAGATGTTCAGCTTGGCGAGCTCTTCTGCCGGGCTGGCCGGTTGAGACACCCAGACTTGGGCGGAATAGTTTTGGCGATAGAGGCGCGCCGCTTCCATCGCCCGCATCGGCATGCGGCCGCTCAGCACCACAATCGCGTGCGCGGGCTCCAGCGGGTCCTCGACCACCAGCCATCGCCCCACGCCGAAGAACAGCACGGCCGCCGCAACAACCATCAAGCTTAGAATGCCCCAAAGAATCAGCCGCCTGCGCCAGACTGATTTTGGACGTTCGAGGGGGTGGCGGCGGCGGATCCGGTTCGGGGTATGGCTCGTAGAGCGGCGGCCAATTGAAGCTCATTCCGATTTTACTCTCGGCGGAACTGCGTAAGAAGGAAGGTCGCTCGCGAAGACAAAATTGTAATGGCGTTGCCCGCAGTCTTGGCAGCGAAACGGCCGCATCAGGAGGAACGGCAGCAACAGCACTTCAACAGCTCCGCGCCGGTGGGAACGCCGCACTTCGAAACTGCGGCAGTAGGGACAGCAGCGAATTGCCATCCAACGCGGATATTTAGCAGACATCGTTCGAGGGAGAATGCTAACGCGCTCCGCTTCGGCGGGTCAACAGACTCGCCGGCCTTCCTGCCGATCGTCACGCGCAGAAGAGAACGCCGCCTCGGCGTGCACAACCCTATCACAACTCCCACGCCGCGCTTGCGAACTTGCGCGGCGCAGCCCCATACTTGCGTGGGGCACTGCCTCGTGATGGTCGACGCAATTCAGTCTTCATTGAGAATGCGAGGTTCACGAGACGCGCGCGGAGCGGCACTTCGCGAGAATTCCCTTAGGAGCAAACGATGCGCGCAGTGATCACCGGCGGCGCGGGCTTCCTCGGTTCGCATCTGTGCGACTACATGATCGCGCAGGGCTGGGAAGTTCTGTCCATCGATAATCTCGTGACCGGCACGCCCGCGAACCTGCAACACCTGGAAGGGCATCCGCGCTTCCGGTCGAAGCAGCAAGACGTCTCGAACTACATCGCCGTGGACGGCGCCGTAGACTATGTCCTCCATTTCGCCTCCCCCGCGAGTCCTGTGGATTATCTGAAGCTGCCCATCCAGACGCTGAAGGTCGGCGCGCTCGGCACGCACAACACCCTGGGTCTCGCGCTCGCGAAGAAGGCCAAATACTTTCTGTCCTCGACTTCGGAATGTTACGGCGATCCCGCCGTCAGCCCGCAGCCCGAATCCTACTGGGGCAACGTGAACCCGATCGGCCCGCGCGGCGTCTACGACGAGGCCAAGCGCTATGCCGAGGCGATGGTCATGGCGTATCACCGCGACCACGGCGTGGACACGCACATCGTCCGCATCTTCAACACCTACGGCCCGCGCATGCGTTTGAACGATGGGCGGGCGCTTCCGAATTTCGTTTACCAGGCGCTCACCGGCCAGCCCATCACGGTTTACGGCGAGGGCAAGCAGACGCGCAGCTTCTGCTATGTCTCCGATCTCATCGA
The DNA here is from genome assembly GCA_963819015.1 of Terriglobia bacterium. Classification (GTDB taxonomy): domain Bacteria; phylum Acidobacteriota; class Terriglobia; order Acidiferrales; family UBA7541; genus DASPOJ01. The sequence goes on along the minus strand of CAWFUN010000001.1, from coordinate 160,454 downwards.
AGGCATCTATCGCTTGATGATGTCCGACGAGCACGAGCCCACCAACATCGGCAATCCCCACGAAATCACGATCCTCGAGTTCGCCGAGCGCATCCGCGACCTCACCGGCGCAAGCGTGCCGATCGTTTTCAAGCCGCTGCCCCAGGATGATCCCAAGCAGCGCTGCCCCGACATCACCAAGGCGCGCCGCATCCTCGGTTGGGAGCCAAAAGTGGATCTCGCCGAAGGCCTCGAGAAAACCCTCGCCCACTTCCGCGCCCAGTTCGCCGCCGTCCGCTGAAGCCCGCTCCCGGCAGAATTTGCGAAAGATGTTTCCAGTAGGGGCGGGCTCCTGCGCTGCGGCCAAAGGATGTGCCACCCGGAAATTCAAGGTCAAAGGCTGGCTCACTCGCCCGTTCCCAGCTCACGGCTAGCCGATAGGTGCGGGAAGATGCGCTACTACCGTGACCCGGTCCGGAAAGTCGAAGCTGCATCGAGATGAAAGTTCCTGTCGCTCGGGCTGCTCTAGCTTGAATGTATAGGTGATCGTCAATTCTTCTGTTTGGCCCGGTTGAAAGCGCCAGCCTCGTACGTTTTCTTCGGCCGCCTCTTTCAGGAGCGGATGGCCAGAAATACCCTTTTCCAAGTGAACTTGACCCTCTGGATCCACTTGCACCTCTAATTGGACATCTCCCTCTATGCGCGCCAACCAGGCGAGTCTTGGATATTCCAATGAGTCAACGTGCTGAATGGATCGCTGCACCCCGTTGGGGGCGGATACCAAGAGAAGCGCTGCCAAGGCGCCTAAGAGTTTAGACATAGCAGTTGCTGCTCCTCAGAAGGATTTGATGGTCGAGCCGCAATTCTTCTCAAGCGTCTTGTCACTCGCATCGGTGAGCGGCGGGCGACGCAGAGAACCTGCGGGAGAATCTCGTGGGCCTGCAGCACGGCGGGAGTATATCATCCGGGCACTATTCCTAATGGATAGGAGACGTGGGTGCCGCACCCTTCGGTCTCAAGGGTGCGGGTTTTTCCTTCGATGCGCAACCCTCTGCGACGCTATTACGGATTGGGCGACCTACACTTTGTGACGTTCAGCTGCTATCGCCGCCGGCAGTTTCTTGGAACGCCGCGCGCACGAGATCGATTCGTTCAGATACTCGATGAAGTGCGTTCCCGTCACGAATTCCGCGTCTTGGGATACGTGGTAATGCCGGAGCACGTTCATCTGCTCCTGAGTGAGCCTGCAAAGGGCAATCCTTCTAAGGTCTTGCAAGTCTTGAAACAAAAAGTTTCCCTCGCGCTGGGCGGGAAAACAAAAGGAGCGGCTTTCTGGCAAAGGAGATTTTACGACTTCAACGTTTGGAGCGCCAAGAAAGTGAACGAAAAGCTGGAGTACATGCACATGAATCCAGTAAAGAGAAAGCTGGTGTCGCATCCGAAGGATTGGCCGTGGAGCAGTTGGCCGCAATACGCAGAGGGAGAAGCAGGATTGCTGCGAATCGACGCGCTTCGAGACGGGAGCGGCCCTGCATCCGCGCCCACGAACTCCGGAAAGATTCAAAAACCGCACCCTTAAAACCGAAGGGTGCGGCACCCGCGGAAACACCCACACGCATCTTGGTTCATTAGCGGCTGCTTTCGGCGGGGACGGAAACGTCTGCTTCGGGGCGGCCGAAGGAATCGTACTCGAATCCCTGGAGCTTCATCGTGAGGGGATCGAGCATGTTGCGCGTGTCCAGGACGAGCGGGCGCGCCATTTCCCGGTGGATGCGGCTCCAGTCGAGCTGCTTGAACTGCGGCCATTCCGTCAGCACCATCAGCGCGTCCGCGCCGCGCGCGATTTCATAAGGGTCCGCGTTGTACATGACATCGGGGAAAATGGCGCGCGCACGTTCGATCGCCTGGGGATCGGTGGCGCGCAGCTTCGCGCCCTCCGCCTGCAAACGCCGGATAACTTCCAACGCGGGCGCGAGGCGAATATCGTCCGTGAACGGCTTGAACGCCAGGCCCAGCAACGCGATCTGCTTGTCCTTGACCACCCAGAGGTGATTCCGGACCTTTTCCATCATGCGCTCGATTCGTTGCCGGTTGATGCGCTCCGCTTCCTTCAGCAGGCTGAAATCCACGCCGACCTGTTCGGCGAGGTGAATGAACGCCTGAATGTCCTTCGGCAGGCAGAAGCCTCCGAACCCGAGGCCCGCCTTCAGGAATTGCGGCCCGATGCGCGGATCGAGTCCCATCGCCCGCGTCACCTCTTCGACGTTTCCGCCCAGCCGTTCGCACAGATCCGAAATCACGTTCGCGTAGGAGATCTTCAGCGCGAGAAAGGAATTCGAGGCGTGCTTGATCAGTTCCGCGCTGGGAATCGTCGTCACCAGAAATTCCGGCTTGGCGCTTTGCGGGCAGCCTTTCGGATGCAGCACGCACTCGAAGCGCCCCTCGACGATCGGCTCGTAAACCTCGCGGAGCTGCCGGTCGGCTTCCACGCCTTCGACGCCGACGACGATGCGGTCGGGATGAAAGAAATCGCCGACGGCCGTGCCTTCGCGCAAGAATTCCGGGTTCGACGCGACATCGAACTGCAATCCGGAGCTGCGCCCATAGACGTTCAACGCGCGCTTCAGCTTCTGTCCCGTTTGCGCCGGGACCGTGCTTTTCTCCACGACAAGTTTCGGCGAGCGCGCTTCCGCGGCGATCAGCCGGGCGACATTGTCGATCGCCGAAAGATCGGCTTCGCCTGTCGCGCGCGGCGGCGTGCCCACGCAAATGAAAATGACGTCGCCGGAGCGGATGGCGTCGCCCGCGTCGGTGGTAAAGCGCAGGCGTCCGGCGCGCCCTGCTGCGGCCACGACCTCATCGAGGTGCGGCTCGTAGATGGGGATTCGCCCCGCTTGCAGCGCTGCAATTTTCGACGCGTCGTTATCGGTGGCGACGACTTCGTGTCCGGCCGCGGCCAGGCAACCGCCCGTCACGAGCCCGACGTATCCGCACCCTATGACGACCAGCTTCATGCGATGAGTTTACCCCTCGTTCTACCGATCTAATGTTACGCCCGGCGAACGCAATCCGCAGCCATTCTCACTCATCCGCATAGGCTCGGGAAGAGGAAACTCCGGCGCTGTGTCGGGCGTTTTACTCACGGCGCCACTCCACGGGCCGCCGCGAGCCCGGAATTTTCCGAGAGGCCTGCTTACTTCTGGGGGAGTTTCCGTCCTGCGTCGAGGTGATCGAAATTCAGAATTGTGTTGAGCACGAGCGCGTAGCTCCCCGCGGTCTCCCCGCGATAGATGGGATTGATGGCGAACAGCACGATGTGGCCCTTGCAGGCCGGCGCATCGATCACGGACGCGTGCGCCGCGATCTCGCCGCTGTTTTCCGCGAGGCCGGAGACGAGAAAATCCTCCGCGTCGGCGAAACGGAAGATCACTCGCGGCCTCTCGGCAGGAGGGATCACATCCGGATTGTTCCAGGCCTCTTCCGGTTTCAAAGGAGGAGCCTCCCACGCCTCGGTTTTTTCCGTCACATTGGGAGCTGCATTGGATTGCCCCACCACATAATCCGGATCGTCCGCCGTACCGCGCCCCGTCGCCCGGGTCGGCGCAGGCGCGGGCGCGGAGCCTCCCACCAGATTGCTCAGCGCGAAGATCGGGCCGTTCGAGCAGTACGCCGAAAGCGTGTCTCCGTAGCCGTAAGCGATAGGGCTCGCGCCGTCCACAACCTGCGTCCGCACCACGCTTCCGATCACGCGCAGTTTCTCGACTGGCACGGTAGAGACGCCGCGCGCCAGGCCCAGCGACGCGGAGAAATCCGCCGTGTCCATGGCAGTTACCAGCACGCCGCCGCGCGCGGCAAATTCCTCCAGGTGGGCGACGCCGGTCCAACCCAGCCCCGGCCGCATGTCGGCGGTCGCGTCGGGCGTGCCGAGATTGGGCGTATCGGGAGTCTTCTCCCACGGAAGCGGATTGCCCCAGCCCTCGGACATCCCCCGGACGATGGACATCGTATCGCCATCGGTATCGGCGGGAGGAAACAGGATTACGTCATATTTTTCGTTGAGATTTTCTTCCTTGGCGATGGTCTGCGTGCTGATGTAATCGTAAGGAATACCCAGAAAATCGAGCGTTTGCCGCCACCAGCCTTCCATCATGGCGCGCTGCCAGGTGTGAACGACCGCAATGCGCGCGACGCGCACCGCATGTGTCTTCACATCCGGCGCCGCGGCAACGGCGTAGGCGCGCAAACCCAAATCGCTCACCGCGCGGGCGAAGGCTTGCCCATCCGCGCCGCGCGCATCCACGCCGCGAATGATGAACGAGCCGCGGTTGAACGTTTGTCCACTCGCCTCGAAAGGCTCCTCTGCGGCCTCGATGGAAGCGCCGGGCAAGCGATAGCGCAGCGCCGCAAGCGCCGGATCGGCAACGTCGTTGATGAGGTACACCGCGCCGCTTCCCGTCACGCCGCCGCGGGCGCGAATCTCGTGCGCCGGCTCCATCGGTGCGGTCAGGATGCTCGTGTCGGTGACGCGGACGACCTGCACGTTGAAAAGTTCGCCGAACGTCCAGCCGGTATCGTCCGAAGGATTCTTGCGCGGATCGTTCGGACTCCAATATTGATAATCGAGCAGCGCGTCCGCAGCGCGCGAATACGGCTGATCCATCCGAACGATATAGCTGCCTGCGGGAAATTCTCGCGTCACGGTCGCTTTCTCATCGCGGGACGGGCCGGACGCCGGGCAGCGTCTGGATCTTTATCCTTTTTCGGCGCGGGAAGCGTTACGCGCACCGCCGCCGTTGCGCGGGAAATTTCGCAGCCCTGTCCCGCAAGAATTTGCAGCAGGTCGCGCTTGCAAACCGGGGCGGGGATCATCGGCGGGGAAAACGTAAGCGGCCGGCCCTTCCTGGTAAGGTTTTTGCGTGGAGTGCTTCGCTTTCAAATAGAAATTCTTCAGGAAAACGCGGCGGTTCTCCTGGAAGTAATGCAAGCGCGGTCAGCAGGCCGGTCTCGATGTAATTGTTGTTGTCGCGCTGCGACCATAGCGGCCTTCGGCAGCGGCGGGTTCTGGCGATACCACGTGCGCGCCGTATTCCTCGGCACGAGCGTCCGCTCGCGCGTGTCGGCCCCGCCGTTGCCGAACGTTTCGTAGAGCCGGCTGATGCCGTTGTGCGTCGCCGCGAGGAACATCAAATAGCGCGGGCGACCACGTGTCGTAATTGCCGTGCGTGTACACGCCGGGCATGCCGAACGTGGTCATGTCCGGCGACGTTGTGCCACGCCAGCATTTCCCATTCGTTGCGTGAGAATCGGGATCGAACCAAGCGTTGAAGGGGCCGTCGCCCGCGGTGTTGTCGTAGAGATACGGCACCGATTCGTGCAGGTCGTGCAGCACCTGCGCTTTCCAGCCCAGAACGTGTTCAGCACGTTTTGCGTCAGCTTCAGCGTCAGGCCCATGGCGTCGCGATTGTTGTCGTGCTCGACGTACTGGCCCCAGTAAATCGGCGGCGGATAAAGTTCGTCCGGGATGGGCGCGATGCCAGCGGTAAACATCCACCATGCGATCGCAGCCGTCCACTTCCACAATCGGCGTGATGAGCGTGATCAGATTCTCGCGGATCTCGCGGATGTACGGCGCTTTCGTCCACCGCCAACCGGTAAGCCAATTCCATCAGCGCTGTCGGCGCGCCGGTTTCCTCCGAGTGGATTGCGCCGGTGATGTAGTACACGGGCACGGCGGCTGCGACCAGACGCTCCGCTTCCGCGTCGTCCAGATGAATCAGCCGCGGATCGGCGAGTTTCGCGAGGCGCGCGCGATTTTCCTCGAGGTGCGCGAGATTCGTCTCCGAACTGATGGCCACCGCGATCATTTCGCGCCCTTCCTCGGTCCTGCCGATGGAGACGACTTTCACGCGCGGGCTGGCTTTCTCCAGCATCCGGAAATAGCGGTACACGTCGCTCGAGTACGGAAGAATGTTCGGCGCGCCCGCGACGTCGCCCAGCACGGCATCGGGCGCCGGCACGTTGCTGGACGCCGGGAGGTAATTCACCAGCGGAGAGGTGAAGTAAGGAGCCGTGGTGTACTGCTGAATTTTCTGCGAATACGCGGTATCAATCGGCTGGTTCGGGTCGCGGCCCGGCAGCGAATCGGGTCCGGCGCACACGGGGAGCGCGGCGAGGGCGAGCAGCGCCAGCGCCGCCGGAATTTTTCTTGCCAGCTGATTCAATGTCATGTGGATGCGAATCTGATCCTCTATTTCATCGCGGTCGGTGACGGCGCGAGTTCCTTCTTCACCGATTCAGGCAGCGCGTCCGAGTGAGCCAGCAACTCGCTCACTTGCCAAATCGCTGTCTCCGGAACTGCTCCCTTGAACGAGGGCATTCCCGTCAGCCGGACTCCGTTCTCCACTTTCCAATACATCTCCCATACGGAGTCATCGTTCGCATGCTTGGCGCTAAAGAATTGAGGCGGGTGCGGGTACATCCCGTTGGCGATCGACGGCTTGTCCTTCTGGCCGGGCAGGCCGTGGCAGCCCGCGCAATCCATGTTGTATTCATCGGCTCCCGCCAGCAGATTCTTCTCGTCGGCGGGAACGGGCGATTCTTGCACTGTCGCGTGCGCGATGTGCGCGTCCAGCGCCGTCTTGGCGATGACCTTCTCAAATGGCATCGGCGGGTCAGTGGCAGCCGCGGGCGCCATGCCCGTGAAGAAATAGGCGCCCACACCGACTATCACCAGCACCACTCCCACGATTACTCCAAGAATGAATTTCAAGGTCGGTCCTCCTCACGAGAGTAGGCGTTGAGTGTAAGTCAGAGAGATTCGGCGAACAACTAATTGCAGTCGGCGCAAGTGGGTCATGGAGCGCTTTGCGATCAGCGCGCCGGGCGGGTGCACTCCGGCCAGGAGACGCATCGGGACGATCGTTTCCGAGTTGCCGACTGTCCGCTCGGAATTTCTGCCGCCACCTTCCACCGACCGATCTCCGGACTTGTCCGGCAGCCCCGGTACGCGCGCATATGCCCCGCAGGTGCGAGGAACTCCTCGCCTATCCAACGCGATATTTTTGAGATTCGAGGGAACGTTTTGGTCTCTGCTATCGTATTCCGATAAGAGGACGCCATGGGTGAAAAGAGAACAGACCTTCTGCGTGGAACGCTCGACCTGCTGGTCTTGAAAGCGCTGTCGCTGGAACCCTTGCATGGAGTGGGCATCTCCCGGCGCATCACGCAAATCACCAAGGGAGCATTTCAGGTGAGTTTCGGCTCGCTCTTTCCCTCATTGCACCGCATGGAAGAAAAGGGATGGGTGGAGGCCGACTGGCGCGCGTCGGAAAACAATCGCCGGGCCAAGTACTACCGGCTGACTTCCTCCGGGCGAGGCAACTCAAGATCGAGCAACGCGATTGGAATCGAGTGGTCAAGATCATGAGGGCGGCGGTGGAATCCGCGTGAGTACAGGCGGGAGGAACTATGCCAAGTCGAATCGTTAGTATGTTTCGGAACCTTCTCCGCAGGCGCACCGTGGAGCGCGCCTTGGACGACGAACTCCAGTCTTCGGTGGAACTGTTGACGGAGGAGAGGATGAAGGAAGGGTTCGCCACGAGCGACCGCCCGGCGACGGGCGCTGATCGAACTCGGCGGCGTGGAGCAAGTGAAGGAAGAGGTCCGCGCCGTACGTCTCGGCCGCTTCCTCGAGAACCTCTCCCGCGATCTGCGTTTCGCCGTCCGCACTCTGGCCAAGTCGCCGGGACTGACGGCCATCGTCGTCCTCACGCTGGCATTCGGCATTGGGGTGAATACGGCCATATTCGGAATTGTAAATGGCATGCTCCTCCGCCCGTTGCCCGTGCACGCACCCGAGCAACTCATGGTTCTGGCTTCAGAGGAGAAGGGCGCCGCGTTTCAGGACTACAACATGTCCTACTTGGATCTGGTGGATTATCGGAAGCAAGTGAGCACCTTCTCGGATTTGTTTGCTTACCAATTGACCTTCGCTGGACTCAGCGCTGACGGCCGGGCTGAGAGAATCGCGGCCAGTTACGTAACCGGGAACTATTTCTCAGCCCTCGGTTTGCAGCCCACGCTCGGCAGATTGTTCCTCCCGGGCGAAGGGGAAAAGCCAGGCGAGGCTGCCACGATCGTTCTCGGATACTCCTACTGGCAAAAGAGATTCGGTGGGGATCCCGGCGTCCTCGGCAAGCAGATTCTCGTGGACGGGAAGCCCGCCACGATCGTGGGTGTTGGACCAAAGGGATTTCGCGGAGTGGAGCCGGTCTTTGAGATGGATGCCTATCTCCCGTTAATCAGGGGCTCTGGCTTTGGACAAGAGGCCGACAACCGGTACGGCTACTATCGCGGCGTCCGACTATTACAGGCGATGGGCAGACTGAATCCCGGCGTCAGCCCAGCGCAGGCGCAAAGTTCCTTTGATGTCGCCGCCGCAAACCTGGCCCAGCAGTACCCCGAAGACGACAAAGGGGTTACGGTTCGCCTGATTCCCGAAAATCGGGCCCGCCCCTTTCCAACCGTGGCCAACATCATTCCGCTCGTCGCCGGTTCGTTCCTGGCTCTTGCCGCCCTGGTTTTGCTTCTGGCGTGCATGAACGTGGCCAACATCCTGCTGGCTCGGGCCACGGTACGCCAGAGTGAGATGGGCATCCGTGCGGCGCTGGGCGCCGGACGCGGACGACTCATGGCGCAGGTGCTCACGGAAAGTATCCTCTTGGCGATTGTGGGCGGGGTGGCAGGAATGATTCTGGGCCAGTGGGCCAACAGCCTGCTCGGCTCGACGTTTGAACAAGCGGTCGGCAACATCCCCCTGCGCTTGGATTGGGGGCTCGACTGGAGGGTTTTCTCTTATGCCCTGGGAATAGCGATACTTACTGGAATGATCGTCGGCGTGTCGCCAGCTCTGCGGGCCTCCGGCACGAATGTGAACGCGGTCCTGCGTGAAGGAGGACGCAGCGACTCCGCCCACGCCGGCCGCCACCGATCGCGCAGCGTCCTAGTGGTGGCGCAGATCGCGGGATCGCTGGTGTTGTTGATTGCCACCGGCCTGTTCGTTCGGAGTCTCGCGCACGTCCAGCGGATGTATTTGGGTTTCGACCCCGATCACGTTTTGAACGTGACGCTTGACCCGCATGGAATCGGCTACGACGAGCCCCGCACAAGGGGTTTCTATCGGGAGTTGGAAGCTCGCGTTCGTGCCCTACCCGGTGTCAAGTCGGTCGCCTTGGCTTTCTCCGTGCCGATGGGAAATACGGCGGAGCCCCGCCCAATTTACCTCGAGGGGCATCCCCTCGCGACGGGCCACCAGCCGCCACGGGTGTTCCTGAACCGAGTCGATCCACCCTACTTCGATGTGATGCGAGTTCCTCTGCAGAACGGCCGTGGATTTGCCGAGACCGACAACGAAACCATGCCTCGGGTAGCCGTCGTAAATCAGAAGATGGCCAAACAGTTCTGGCCCAACGAAGACCCCATCGGGAAGAGCTTCAGCATTTTCGGACCTTCTGGCCCATTCACGGAAGTGGTCGGTGTGGCCCAGGATGGCAAGTACAATTTGGATGCCTTGGAGGAGCCTATCCCCTTCTTCTACCTTCCGTACGCCCAAGACTTCTCGTCTCAAATGAACTTGCAGATTCGTTCTTCCGTCACGCCGGAGTCACTCATCGCCCCGGTGCAGCAGGTGGTCCGCGGCCTTGCTCCCGATCTGCCGATCTATGATGTGCAAACGATGAAGCAGAGCTTGGGGGGACTGAATGGCTTCTTTGTGTTTCGCATGGGAGCGGTCCTGGCCGCTGTGATGGGCCTGATCGGATTGACCCTCGCGGTCGTCGGCGTGTACGCCGTCGTGTCCTATAGCGCGGAGCAGCGTACACACGAAGTGGGGATTCGCATGGCCCTCGGCGCCGGACGGCGCGAAATCCTGGGGCTGATTCTCCGCCAGGGAATGGTCCTGGTCATGGTCGGCGTGCTCTGCGGTTTGGTCGCCTCCTGGGCCCTGACTCGGATCATGGGCAAACTTTTGGTCGGCGTGAGCGCGACCGACCCACTAACCTACGCGGGTGTGACCCTGCTGCTCGCGGCGATTGCCCTTTGGGCCTGCTACCTCCCGGCTCGGCGGGCCATGCGCCTCGACCCGGTGGTGGCGCTGCGATACGAATGAAGTCCAGCCGCGGGAAACTGAAATCTCCATCGGCGCTCGCCGCCGATTGCGGTTGGATCACAGCAGACTGGGAAACTGATCCCCCAGCCACTCGGACAATCCATCCGCCCGCGAGCGCCCGTTTCCTGCAATCGAAATTGCCACCGGGCACAATCGCACGAATGCGGTGTCTAACTTATTAGCAAGTGTTCTGCGATGGCCATTCGCTGAACTTCATCGCGCGACGGCGCGCCCGGTTTGTGAGTAGCGGGGAGTGGCTTCACCCCGGCGAGAAGACGCTTCAGATCGATGGCACCCGAGTTGCCGACAACCCGGGAGTTCGGAACCAATCGCTGAACCCCGCCGACCTCACGGCGGCCCGCCCTGCTGGCAGATTCGTTGCACGGAAGGCAAGGGAAAGGTACGATGCGGAAGAGCCAGAGGCCGACATCGAAAATTGCAGGTGAGATGGCTTGTAGATGATTGGACAGACTTTTTCGCACTACCGCATCGTCAAGAAGATCGGCGGCGGCGGGATGGGGGTGGTGTACAAGGCCGAGGACACGCGCCTGGGCCGCTTCGTCGCGCTGAAATTCCTCCCCGAAGACATGGCGCAGGACCGGCAGGCGCTGGAGCGCTTCCAGCGTGAGGCGCGTGCGGCGTCGGCTCTCGATCACCCCAACATTTGCACAATTCACGAAGTCGGCGAATACGAGGGACAGCCGTTCATTTCCATGCAGTATTTGGACGGCCAGACGCTCAAGCAGCGAATCGCTGGGCGCCCCGTCGAAATCGAGTTGCTGCTCGATTGGGGCGCGCAAATCGCCGACGCGCTCGACGCCGCGCACGCAAAAGGAATCATCCACCGCGATATCAAACCTGCGAATCTTTTCATCACGACCCGTGGACAAGCGAAGATTTTGGATTTCGGCCTCGCCAAAGTCCTGGAACCAACCGATCTCGGGGGTTCGACACAGGGCGAAACCACGACCGCGGCGGATGCCTTTGCAGCCGAACGTTTGACCAGCACGGGCGTGACGCTCGGCACGATTCTTTACATGTCGCCCGAGCAGGCGCTGAGCAAGCCGCTGGACGCGCGCACGGATCTGTTTTCGTTTGGCGCGGTGCTGTACGAAATGGCCACGGGGCGACTCGCGTTTGACGGCGACAGTACGGCGGCCGTCTTTAACGCCATCCTCAACCGCGCACCCGTGGATCCGGTACGCTTGAATCCCGCCGTCCCTATCGAACTCGGGCAAATCATCGGCAAGGCGCTCGAGAAGGACAAGAATCTGCGTTACCAGAACGCCGCGGATATGCGCGCGGACTTGCAACGGCTCCAGCGCGACTCGGATTCTTCGCGCACGGTGAGCGCCGCGCCCGCGAAGGAGGCGCATCCGCTGAGGTTTTGGGCTTCGCTGGGAGCGGGCGCGATCGTTCTTCTTGCACTCGGTTTAGGCATCTTCAAATGGGTGCGGCAGAGGGAAGCGGGCCCCCTGCCTGCCTCACAGGGAAGCTGGACGCAGTTCACCGATTTCGCCGATTCGGCGATCGAGCCTGCTCTTTCGCCGGACGGCCGCATCCTGCTTTTCATCCGGGGCGACAACACGTTCATCGGCAGCGGACAAATCTACGCCAAAGTGCTTCCCGGTGGCGAACCCGTGCAGCTCACGCACGACGACTTGGTGAAGATGAGTCCGCAATTTTCGCCGGATGGTTCCACGATCGCCTACACGACAGGCGGATGGGATACATGGGAGGTGCCGGTGCTGGGCGGCGACGCTCACCTGATGTTGCCCAACGCCGAGGGGCTTACCTGGATTGACGCCAACCACCTGCTCTTCTCCCAGATCAAGTCGGGCATACACATGGCCGTGGTCACGGCGACGACCACGCGCGCAGATAGTCGCGAGGTCTACGTGCCGCCTCGGGAGCGCGGCATGGCGCATCGGTCGGCGCTCTCTCCGGACCATAAGTGGGTGCTGATCGCGGAAATGGACAATGGCGGCTGGCTGCCGTGCCGCCTGGTGCCCTTTGATGGGAGTTCTTCCGGCAGGCGCGTAGGGCCGCAGGATGCCGCATGCACCTACGTCGGGTGGTCTCCTGATCAAAAGTGGATGTTCTTCAGCTCCGATAAGGGCGGGCGCTTCCACATCTGGCGGCAGCGCTTTCCGGATGGCGATCCGGAACAGCTCACATCCGGAGCCACCGAGGAGGAGGGAATTGCCGTCGCGCCGGATGGCTCTTCGCTGATCACATCGGTCGGTTTGCGCGAGAGCACCATCTGGGTGCGCGACCGCGAGGGCGAGCGGCAAGTGTCGTCCGAAGGATTCGCGCAGAACCCGCTCTTTTCGCCTGACGGCAAGAAGCTCTACTACCTCACGCAGCCGCACGGGGCCTCGGGAGAGTTTGTCAGCGGCGAACTCTGGGTGGTCGACCTCGCTACGAATCGCAGCCAGCGCTTGCTGCCGGACACGCTGGTGACGGGCTACGACGTTTCGCTGGACGGTTCCGAAGTTGCGTACTCTGTGCGAAACGAGAGCGGCCGCTCGCGGCTCTGGCTCGCTTCGCTCGATTTCAAGTTTCCACCGCGCGAGTTCGCATCGTCCGAAAACGAAGACCAGCCGCGCTGGGATCGTGCGAATCACATCTATTTTCGAGCAGCCGAAGGAAAGTCGAATTTTCTCTACCGGATGAATGCGGACGGCAGCGGGCGCGCGAAAGTGATCGCCGACCCGATTCTAGAGTTCTTTTCCGTTTCCCCGGACGGGCGCTGGGCGGCGGTTGCCGAGACGATCAGCGAGAGTCCGGTGCCGCATGTGTTTGCGGCCTCGCTCGACGGCGGAGCTCCGGTCACTGTCTGCGAGGCTTTCTGCGTACCGAGTTGGACCCCGGATGGCAAGACTTTCGCAGTGATCAATTATCTGATGGGCGGTACGAAAACCTACGTCTTGCCCGTCTCGCATGCGACCGGCCTGCCGGCGTTGCCGCCCGCGGGAATTTCGGCGCCCGACGTGCTGCATAGCATGAAAGAAGCGAATGCGATGGCTGGCACCGTCACCCTGGGATCTATACCGGGGCTTTCGGCCACCGAGCGTGAGGAAGTGCACCGCAATCTTTACCGCATCCCGCTGCAATAACAGGCGAGGTTTATCGACGCCTCTCGCGGCAGAGCGCATCGATCGCAACGCAGGCCGCGTGAACTTTGCCATCCCGGCGCAGCCGGTAACGTTCCGATCGTGCCGCTCTCGCACCTTGAAATCGGGCGTGCCGAAGCGCTTCAGGGCGACAAGGCCAGGGCTCGCGCGGTGTTTCAGGATTTCTTTGCGCTTTGGCAGCTCGCCGACGCGGATATCACTATCCCAGAGCAGGCCCGCGCGGGATTCGCCAAGTTGCGGTAGCCGGTTGCGCCAGCGAGCGACGGCGCACTCGGAAACTGCCCCTACCCCTCCGGGCGATCCATCTGCGCCCGCGAACGCCCGTTTCCCGCAATCGAAATTGCCACCGGGCACAATCGCACGAATGCGGTGTCTAACTTATTAGCAAGTGTTCTGCGATGGCCATTCGCTGAACTTCATCGCGCGACGGCGCGCCCGCCTTGCCTGCGCAAGCACGCGCGGCGGGCCCGGCCGTGCTGGAGGTGAACAATGTTCAGCGATTTATTGGAATCGGTCGCATCGAAGCGGAAGACGAATCGCCGCTGGACGGTCATGTTGTCCGCGGCGTTGCAGACCGTGGGCGTTCTCGTGGTGATTCTGACGCCACTGGTTTACACGCACGCTCTGCCAACCTCTGTGCTATCACGAATTCCCCTCGCGCCCTATCTCGTGCCCCCGCCCGAGCACGCGCCTCCGGTCCACGCGGCGAGTCAGCCCGCGCAAGGTGGCGGCACGCAAATCCATCTGCCACCCACCTTCGTCACGGGCGGACCACCTTCGCCGGGAAGGCACGTGATCGATTTCCACGACTCCATGTCGGCAAGCCCCGATGACGTCGGTCCCCTCGGACGAGCTATCGTCGGTCCCGCACCCGGCCCACTGAACCTCGGTCCTGTCGGCCCTGCTGGTCCGCCCACTCCGCCCGCGCCGGATACTTCTCACAAGCGCATCAGGCAGGGCGGCATGGTCGAGGCGGCAAGGCTCATCTCGCACCCGGATCCCATCTATCCGTATTTGGCGCGTGAGGCGGGCATTCAGGGCAACGTCGTGTTGCACGCCATCATCGGCACCGACGGCCGCATCCTCGAATTGCGTGTCGTGACGGGAAGCCCGCTGCTCGTGCGCGCCGCGGTTGACGCCGTGCAGCAATGGCGCTACCAGCCGACCCTGCTCAACGGCGAGCCCGTCGAGGTCGAGACGGCGATCACGGTGAACTTCATATTGGGGAGATGATCGAGGCTTGGCACCCGCTTCAGGAGCCGGTATTCACCGGCTCCTGAAATTGCGGGCGCGCGCCGCGCTCAGGCGAACGGGCTCTCGTCGGCGCTTGGGCCGTAGATGGACGGCACGGAATCGTCTTCACCCACCTCCGGCCCGCCATCCCACGCCGGTCGCGCCGGACAGCGAACGCGTTTCAACTTGACGCCTGTGGCGGGTCATCCTGTAGTATCTCCAGGTGGCCGCGCTCCCCATTCGTAGAATTTCCCTTTTGCTTGCGCTGATCGCTGGGTTCTGCGCGACGGTCGCCGTGTTGCACGCGCAGGATTACACGCTCGGCCCGGATTCCCAGCGCCAAGCTAACGTTCCGCAAGGCACCGTCACCCAATACACCTGGACCAGCCAGGTTTATCCCGGCACGGTGCGCGACTATTGGGTCTACGTTCCCGCGCAGTATCGCGCGGACAAACCTGCCTGCTTGATGGTCCTCCAGGACGGCGCCAACTACGTGGATGAGAACGGCGGCTGGCGCGCAACGATCGTCCTCGACAATCTCATTCAGAAGGGCGACATCCCGGTAACGATCGCCGTCTTCGTCAATCCCGGCGTGCTCAACGCGCTCTCGCCCAACCAGCAGAATCGTTACGATCGCAGCTACGAATACGACGCGCTCGGCGACAAGTACGCGCGGTTTCTCCTCGAGGAAATACTCCCGGAGGTCGCCAAGCACTACAACATTTCCGCCGACCCGAACGATCGCGCCATCGCCGGCATGAGCTCCGGCGGAATCGCCGCATTCAACGCGGCTTGGAATCGCCCGGATTCTTTTCATCGCGTCATGAGTTTCATCGGCAGCTTCGCGAATCTGCGCGGCGGAGACGAAATCGCCACGCTCATTCGCAAGACCGAGCCGAAGCCTCTCCGCGTTTTCCTCCAGGACGGCGGCGCGGACGAGAACATTTATGCCGGCAACTGGTTCCTCGCGAATCAGGAGATTTACTCCGCGCTGCAATACGCGGGCTACGAGAGCGCGTTCGTCACGGGCACGGAAGCCCACAACAGCAAGCAGGGCGGCGCGATCTTCCCGGACGCACTGCGCTGGCTCTGGAAGGATTATCCGAAGCCGGTCGCCACGCCCGCGTCCGATCACGAGCGCGGCGTTTACGACATTCTCGAGCCCGGCAAGGATTGGGAACTCGTCGGCCAGGGATACCATTTCAGCGACGGCCTCGCCGTGGACAAGCTCGGCAACGTCTTCTTCACCGATGCCGCCAACAATCGAATTTACAAGATTGATCTCGACGGCAAAGTTTCCCTCTGGAAGGAAAACGCGGACGGCGTCGGCGGCATGGTCTTCGGCCCCGACGGGCGCCTTTACGCCGGGCAAGGGCGCGCTCGGCGCATCGTCGCCTACACGCCCGACGGCACGGAAACCGTCATCGCCGAAGATGTGGACCCGAACGACCTCTGCGTCACCTCGCGCGGCGACATCTATTTCACCGATTCCAACAATCACCGCGTCTGGTTCATCGACGACAAAGGCAACAAACGCATCGTGGACACCAATCTCGCCAACCCCAACGGTGTCCGGACGTCTCCCGATGAATCGCTGCTGCTCGTTTCGGACACGCTGAACAAGTGGGTCTGGTCATTTCAGATTGAGCCGGATGGCTCGCTCGCCGACGCGGTGCCTTTTTACCGCCTCGAAACGTCCGACGATTCCTCCGCCAGCAACGGCGACGGCATGACGCTGGACACGCAGGGCTTTCTCTACGTCGCGACGAAAATCGGCGTGCAGGTATGCGATCAGCCCGGCCGCGTGAATCTCATTATGAACATGCCGCAGCCCGGCTGGCTCGCGAGTCTTGCCTTCGGCGGCCCGGACATGCAGTGGCTCTACGTCGCCGACAAAGATAAAGTCTACAGGCGCCACATCAAGCGTACCGGCGCCGTCGCGTGGAACATCCTGAAGCCGCCGCAGCCTCGCCTGTAGCCTGGATTTGCCCGCTAAATCGTCCTCCTGGATCGCCACGAGCCTCTGAATGGCCATCGCCAAGCGCCTGCCGCCCACCCCGTACCAATGGGCTATTTCCTCTCAGGGCATCACGCCCCACCTTACGCGTGGACGTTGCCCCCTCAGGGTATATCTTGGAACCTGACCGGCGTGAGATCCATCCAGGAGCCCCCATGAAGCCGCTCCGAGTGCTTGTTTCATTGATTACCGAAGATAACGACTATCAGCTTGAGCAGGCCGTTGCCGCCCGCGATGCCGCGAAGCGCCTCGGCCTGGAGGTGGAAATCGTCTTCGCCGAAAACGATTCCATCACCCAAAGCCAGCAATTGCTGAAGGCCATCCAGTCGCCCCCGCAGAATCGCCCCGACGCGATCGCCCTGGAACCGGTCAGCGGCACCGCGCTTCCGCAAGTCGCGCGCGCGGCGGTTTCCGCCGGAATCGCGTGGGCCGTCGTCAATCGCGCCGCGCCGTATATTTCCGAGTTGCGCCTCAACTACAAAGTGCCGATCTTCAACGTCAGCCGGGACCACAAGGAAATCGGCCGCATCCAGGGCCGGCAGATGGCCGCGCTCCTACCGAAGGGCGGCTCGATCCTGTACATCACGGGCACTTCCGAAAGCTCGGCCGCGCAACACCGCATCGTCGGAATGAACGAGACCAAGCCCGACAATGTGCAGATCACCACGCTCAAGGGCCAGTGGACCGAAGCCAGCGCCAACAAAGCTGTCACTTCCTGGCTGCGCCTGACCACATCGCAGAGAGCGCGCATCGATCTCGTCGCCGGGCAGAACGACCTCATGGCTCTCGGCGCGCGCCGCGCGTTCGAACAGCAGCAGACTTCAGAAGCGGATCGCAAGCGCTGGCTCAGCGTGCCCTACATCGGCATTGACGGCGTGCCTCGCACCGGCCAGGCCTGGGTTCGCAGCGGCCTGCTCACGGCCACCGTCATCTGCCCTCCGGACACGCAAGAAGCTTTGGAGATGTTCTACCAGGCAATGCGCCAGGGAGTGCAGCGGCCGCAGGTCGCGTCCGCGCCCTGTACTTCGTTTCCCGAGATCGAAGTTCTCGCAGCCTCGCGACGCGTCGCGGCGCCGCCGGCGCTGCAACACGTCTGAACGCCGCTGTCTGGAACAAGGACAGTTGGATTTGGCGCTGGATAGATAACCCCCTTCCACTGTGGGCGGCCGGGATTCAATCGGACGGCCGACAGGCCGCTCGCCAAGACATTCGCTGAAAGAGGTCTCATGTCAGCCACAAACACTCGCAGCAGCGATCGCGTCACCTTGACGCTTCGCCTCGAAGCGATCGGCATCGACCAATCCGGCCAGGAATTCGCCGAGCCCGCGCGCACGCAGCTCGTGAGTCGCGGCGGCGCCGAACTCGTGCTCCACCGGCAACTCGCCGTCGGCCAGACGCTTCGCCTGCGCTTGCCCGCCGCCGCGGATGGCCTCGCCTCCGCTGCCGAACAAATACGCGAAGCCGATGCTCGCGTCGTCGCCGAGCTCGGCGGACACCCGGAAGGATTCGCCTACGGCGTCGCGCTCACCGATCCCGGCGCCAAACTGTGGGACATCACGATTCCGCCGCTCTCCGCTGCGCATCTCGCCATGGCGCGGCTGCTGATGGAATGCGTGCATTGCCGCAGCCGCGAACTCGCCTATCTCGATGAACGCGAGCTGCGCGAATTCGATCTCCACCAGCTCGTGGCGCGCGCGTGCCGCTCCTGCAAGGCCTCAACGCTCTGGCAGCCCGCGGCCCAGGAAGCTCCGCCGAGATCCGCGGCGGCAGGGAAGCCGCATGCGGAGGCGTTTTCGCACCCGCGCGACAAGGGGCGCGTCCGAGCCATCCTGCAAGCCTGCATTCGCCTGTCCGCTGCGCCGGGCGTGGCCGGCGAGCCCGACGAAATCGTCATCTGCGAAAACGTGTCGCCCACGGGCCTCTGCTTCCGCAGCCGCCGCGCCTATCCGGCCGGCACCGCCCTCTCCGTCGCCGTGCCGTACTCGCGCGAAGGCGCAAACGTGTTCGTCCCCGGCGAAGTGATCTATCAACAGTCGCTCCCCGCCATCGGCCTCTCGCGCCACGGCGTCGCGTATAACTCCCCCATCCCCGCGCAGACGTGATCCGCGGTTCGCTCTTCTTTCGGAGTGCGGCGGTCCGATTTCTGGGCTCCGGTGGAGTCCATCGGACTCCCGAAACCGGAGCTTGACGCCGTTTTGTATCTCCGCGTGGAGCGGCCCAACCTCCTCTTAAGCGAGTCATTCCGAGCCCCGACGGTTTTTGTCGGGGCGAGGAATCTCTCCGCCGGTTTTTTCCTTGGCGGTTCCTAAATGTCGTCATCCCGAACGCAGTGAGGGATCTCTCTGCCTCCCCCTACTCGTGGCCGCACGCCGGTGCCGCGACCTTTGGCCCGCGCTTCTCCTCCGTTCCCCACGTAGCGGCGACATTCATGTCGCCATCCCCTTCCGCACCGCGACACAAAACGCCCCTGATCCCTCTCTTGACACTGTTGCCCTTCCGATCAACGATCCGATCCCTCCGAAGAGAGTGTGTCTTCGAACATGCCCAAGTCCTCCCCATCTCCCGCGAACGGACACGGCAACGCCCGGCCGGAAACCGCCGCCCCGCCGCTTCCCGCTCCGGTCTTCGAGGACAAAAAGCACGACATCAAAATCTTCCAGGGCGATTGCATCGAAATCCTTCGCGCCATCCCCGCGGATTCCGTGGACCTCATCTTCGCCGACCCGCCCTACTTCCTCTCGAATAACGGCATCACCTGCCACGCGGGCCGCATGGTCAGCGTCAACAAAGGCGAATGGGACCGCTCGCGCGGCGCGGAAGCCAATCACGAATTCAATCGCGCCTGGCTCGCCGCTTGCCAGCGCGTCCTGAAGCCGGACGGCACCATCCGGGTCAGCGGCACGAGCCACGTCATCCATTCCGTCGGCTTCGCCATGCAGCAGCTTGAATTCAAACTGCTCAATGACATCACTTGGGTCAAACCCAATCCGCCGCCGAATCTCTCCTGCCGCTATTTCACCCACGCCACGGAGACGCTCATCTGGGCCGCCAAGACCAAGCACAGCCGCCACAAATTCAATTACGCCCTCATGCGCCAGCACGCGGGCAACAAGCAGATGAAAAGCGTGTGGGAGATTAGGCCTCCGGAACCATGGGAGAAGCGCTTCGGCAAGCATCCGGCGCAAAAGCCCGTCGCCCTGCTCGAACGCATCCTCCTCGCCTCCTCCAACGAAGGCGACCTCGTCCTCGACCCTTTCCTCGGCAGCGGCACGACCCTCCTTACCGCCTTTCGACTCCGCCGCCATGCCCTCGGCTGCGAGTTTTCCCTGGAATCGGTCAGCCTGACCCTCCGCCGCGTCCTTCCCGAATTGGTACAAGTCCAAATTTCTGTCTCCTGCAGTCACTTTTCCCTTGATCTCTTTTCCGATCCT
Organism: Terriglobia bacterium; assembly: GCA_963819015.1. Classification (GTDB taxonomy): domain Bacteria; phylum Acidobacteriota; class Terriglobia; order Acidiferrales; family UBA7541; genus DASPOJ01. The sequence goes on along the minus strand of CAWFUN010000001.1, from coordinate 140,492 downwards.
ATGGATCGATCCTTGCAGCGCGGGAATCGCGCGAGAAGGCATCCACCTTTGGCGCGTCTGGTCAAACAGGAGCGGAAGTTCTACTTCGTAGGAGCTAGTCAAAGGGAAGTGATCTATTCAGTCGAAGCACAGTCGCTGGAAGAAGCCTGGCAGAATTTCCGCAATAGTTCTAAGGCGGTAGCCGAAATCCTCTTCGTCATCAAAACTGAGACGGAGATTTATCTTGCCCAGTAAAGATGATCTAATGCCCGCGTGCAAATTGATCTGCCCAAGGAAGGCCTCAGCGAATATAAGAGCCGGTCGCAAATGGCCCGCGTCGCCTCGGAATCCTGGGGCCTGCTGAATCTGTACTGCCCCAATTGCACGTCGCCGCGACTCGATTCTGTCCCGCCGAATACTCCAGCAGTCGACTTTAAGTGCCCGGACTGCGGCTCGCCGTATCAGTTAAAAGCCCAATCCCGCGAATTTTCCGCGCGCCTCGTCGACGCCGCTTATAGTGTGATGGTCCGCCAAATCAGAGAGAGCCGCGCTCCGAACCTCTTTGCGATGCATTACGACTCTGACCGCTGGAAAGTCATCCAGCTAATTATCATCCCGCATTTCGGATTCCCTCTGTCGGCCATCGAAAAGAGAAAACCCCTCGGGCCCCACGCCAGGCGCGCGGGCTGGGTCGGCTGCAACATTCTTTTGGATGCGATTCCAGCGGACGCGAGAATCACCGTGATTGCAGGCGGCATGCCGGTTTCTCCCCGCGAGGTGAGAAGACTCTACGAGCGCGTTCGCCCGCTGAAGAATCTGAAAGCCGAAGCACGCGGCTGGACTCTAGATGTCCTGAACGCCGTCCGCGGACTCGGCAGAGAAGAATTCGCGCTGGCGGAAGTCTACGCGCTCGAAAACAAACTAGCCCGCTTGCATCCCAACAACCGCCACGTCCGCGACAAAATCCGCCAGCAACTCCAAGTCCTCCGAGACCTCGGCCTCCTACAATTTCTCGGCGGCGGCGACTACCGCCTCGCCTAGGCTTCCACCCCGGCGGGTGCGGGCTGTGCTTGCAGCCCGCTCAGAACTCGAGGTCGCACCTGCCGTTCAATCTCTGAAACCTTTCCCACGCGCCGCTCGCGCTCCAAATCGTAAAAATTCTGCAGGTTCAGCCAGAATTCCGCATTGGTCTTGAAATACCGCGCCAGCCGCAGCGCCGTCTCCGCGGTGATCCGCCGGCGCGCATGCACGATTTCTCCGACCCGCGTGGCGGGCACATGCAACTCCAGCGCCAGCCTGTTGACCGACAGGCCTAGCGGCTTCATGAAATCCTCGCGAAGAATCTCCCCGGGGTGCACCGGCGCCATCAGTTTGTCTGCCTTGCCCATCTTTGTCCCCCCGCCTCAGTCGTAACTTTGATTTATTTCAGGTTCGGCTTTGGCCATCGCAAGTGAACATTGCCAGCCTTAGTAATCGTGGCGACAAACGGAGGCGTCGTGCTCCCGTTCACGTTTCGCATCTTTCCCGCAGCCGCGACGAGCGCTTCGGCCATTTCCTTCCCAGATAAATCACCCGATGCAAACACAAACTCTTTCACCTTGTATCGTTGGAGCGCGCGCCTCTCAAGAAAGCTGTACCGCATCTGCTTGTCCTTGGTAAGCAACGTCCACTTTTCTCTCCCCACCAAAGGCAGCCACTCTTCATCAGGGGTCCCGCGCTCGAAGTGATCGAGATGCCTCTCGAACCGGACCCCAAGCTTTTCCAAACTCTCTAGAATAGGCTTGCAGTTACAGAGGTTTTCGTCGAGGTAGAGGACAATCTCTTCAGGCGGCGACGGGGAGCGCTCGCTCCCAGCGGAGTGCTTCTTCGATCTGGTTCGGCCTGCAACCATATTCTTCTGCCAGGTCAGCGACGGATTCCCGCGCGTTGAACCGCGCCGCGATTATAGCAGTCGAGATGCCCGTTCCTGAGAGGACCGGCTTGCCAAACCCAACCATCGGATTGATTTCTATCGTTTTCGGCTCCGAAGCCCCGGCCTGCACGACGAACGGATAGAACCGAAAGATCCCATCGGGATCCACCTTAACTCTTTCGAGATACATCGTGTCAAAACCCAATCGCATCTGGCCGTGTCCCGAAACGTTGATCGTTTTTCCCAGCTTCTCAACAAACAAGTCCCTACGGTCCGTCAGAAAGACTTCGCTGACAAGCGGATGCCGCTCGCGATAATCACCGATCACTTTTATGAGTGCCGTGCGGATTCTGGGAAGTTTCAGATTGTAGTGCTTCCTCATGCCAGCAAGCACATGGCATTCCAACAGATTCAGAAACGACAGCCGCACGGGCCCGCTCGCCAAAGGCACTACCACCGGAGGTCGCTGACCAAAACCCGTGAGCCAGTAACGAAGCGTCTGGTAGGGAACCTTGAGGTAGACCGCCGCCTCGGTCATCCCGTATGCGGGCTCTTCATACAGTGCGTTGTATTTCGCCGGCACGGTTGCGAAACCATCCCCCCGCACGTCGTTCAAATATCATACTACCGAACGCTCCTACTCGACTTTCTTCTTTTCCTCGGTTTGCCAATACTGCCGTTCGAACTAATCTGTTCGAATTAACTAACTGTAAATATATCTTGACAATTAGAGAGCCCCGTGTTATCAGGTGGTGTGAAGCCGCGACAATCCTTCGAATCGCCCGCGCGTCCAACCAAGGAGCTGCGTTGTTTGCGTCCCGCCTGCCCCGGCCCCTCCGGGGAGCGTGCCGTCCTTCGGGCGAGTCGAGGGGCTGCTCGCCATCGCCCGGCTGACCCCCGCGTCCCCTCGAAATCGCTGAAGTTGCACCATTTTTGTGCATGCCTCGAAACTGATACACAGCAAAGGACTTTAAGTCCTTTAGAATCAACACTTACAAGCATATTCTTATGATATTGAAAACAAAGGACTTTAAACTCTTTAGAATCAGCAGATCCGCGATTTTTGCCACTAACCCTTTTGGAATCAGCACTTACATAAAAACAGGGGGGTGGGGGAGGGGAGGTAACTCTGTTGTCAACACCAGTCCAACTCTGAAGCAGGGATCGCCGGCTACGCTGCACGGGTCGCGGGCCACGGGACACGAATCACGGGCCACGCTTCCCGCGCATGCTACATCGGCAGGTGAGCGGGAACGCGTTCGCTTCGGCGGCGCGTGTTCTTGCGGATGGCGACGTTCAGGTACGCGGTGCCGTGCGGCGTATCGAACGACATCACGAGCGCGTCCGTATCCGCGGTCGCCTGGAAACCCTCTTCCGCGGTGTGGACTTCGGGCGGAGTGACTTTGAAATGGAATCCTTGGTCGTTCAGTGAGGTGACGGCGTTTCCGATGAGCATGTTGGCCAGTTCGCAAACCGTCTCGCGGACCAGTTCGTCGGACTCGCCGACCGCCGCGTCGCCGAACAGAAAGCTTGCGGCCTTGACCGCTGTGCACGGTTCGATATCCAGGATGATGCGCCCTTCGATTTCCCCGCGAATGCGGATGAGCGCGGCGAGACCTTTGCGCCGGTATCCTTCCTCTTCCATGGTGACGTTGCCGACGGTCGTCGCGCACTGCAGCGTTTGCGCCAGCACGGCGTCGGCCGCGTTGATGAACGGTTGCAGCAATTCCATTTTCATTGGCCTGGCTCTCCTGTCTCGACGGTTGCGCCCACCACCTGCTCGTACAACACGTACCGCAGAATCTCGTACAGAACCTCCGGCTTCACCGGCTTCTGCACGAAGTGCCGCGCGCCGCGTTGCAGCGCCGCGAGAATGTTGTCCTGGTACCCCACCGACGAGACCATCACGATGCACGCGTCGGGATGCTGCCGCATGATCTGCTCGACGGCTTCAATCCCCTCCATCTGCGGCATGGTGATGTCCATCAGCACCAGGTCGGGCTTGATGCGGTTGTATTCGGTGATCGCAGCGAGACCGTCGCCCGCTTCACCGGCCACTTGGCCGCCGAAGGCGTCGATCATTCGAGCGAGGTTCTTCCGTGCGAAGACCGAATCGTCCACGACGAGGTAGCGAACCGGCCCTTGGTCCTCTTTGCGAGTCAGCGGTGCGAACTGTGCCATTGTCTTACTCCTTCTCGATTCCTGAATCTCGTGCGATGGCCTGCGCCTGTGCCACGGCGCCCGGCTCGTCTTTGGCCTGCTGCGCTTCGGGAGCGCAGCGCTTGCACAGCAGCCGCGCCAGCATATCGAGCGGTGCGACCTTGTTGACGTATCCCCGATCTATCGCTGTCTTCGGCATCCCCTTGACGACGCAAGTCTCCTCACTCTGTGCCACCGTAAAGCCGCCCGCAGCCTTCAGCTCTCCCATCCCTTCGGCGCCGTCCTCGCCCATTCCCGTCATCAGCAGGCCGAGCGCGTCGCCGCCGAACCGGCTGGCCACCGAGCGGAACAGCACGTCCACGGATGGCCGGTGGCCGTTCACCGGCGGCGTATCTTCCAGAACCACGATTTCACCCAGGGGCATGCGCCGGACCTTCATGTGCCGGTTGCCGGGACAGATGAGCGCGCGGCCCGGGAGCAGCAAATCCCCAGCCTTGGCCTCCTTCACATGGATGGAGGAGGACTCGTCGAGGCGGCGCGCGAACATGTCCGTGAAGCCTTCGGGCATGTGCTGCACCACCAGAATCGTGGCGGGGAAATCCGGCGGCAGCTCGGAGAAAACAAGCTGCAAAGCATTCGGCCCGCCGGTGGAAACTCCGATGGCGACGACTTTCGTCGGCTTGGCATTTTCATTGGGAGCCACCTTGTGGGGCTTCGGCCGGGCGTGGAATTCGCGGGGAGCTTTCGAGAGGTCCACGCCCGCTGCGATTTTTATCTTTGTCGCGAGTTCGGTCGCGATGTCGTTCAGGTTGCCGGAACGCGCGTCCGCCGGTTTGGCGACGAAATCGCACGCGCCGAGGGAGAGCGCCTTCAGTGCGGCATGCGCGCCCTGTTCCGAATGCGCGCTCACGACCACGACGGGCAGCGGGTGCGACCGCATGATCTCGCCCAGCGTTTCAATGCCGTCCATGCGCGGCATCTTCAGGTCCAGCGTGATGACGTGCGGTTTGAGTTCTTCGATTTTTTGCAGGACGAACGTGCCGTCCATGGCTGTGCCGACGACCTCAATGCTTGAATCACGGCTCAGAATCTGCGGGATCAGCTTCCGCATGAGCGCGGAATCGTCTACGACGAGCACTCGGATTGTGTTCCTCATGCCGTTGCCCTCCGCAGCAAGGAGTTTGCCGCTCTTCCGACGACCGCCGCGACATTCAGCACCAGCACCACGGTGCCGTCGCCCAGGATGGAGGCGCCGCTCAACAGATCGGAGTTCACAAAACTTCCGTCGAGCGCCTTGATCACGAGGTCCTCTTCACCCAGCAAGCTGTCTACAACGAGGCCGAATTTCCGGTCGCCGTGGCTGACGACCAGCATAAAAAGTTTGTTCGATTGCTGCGGCGCGTGGGACTCGCGCGGTTCACCGAGAGCGTTCACTGCGAGCGGTTCGAGGCGCAGAATCGGCAGAATCTGCTTCCGGAGCTCGATGATTTCACGGTTCTGGACGATGTGAATGTCGCGGGCATCCATTCGCGCGATTTCGGCCACCGAACACAGCTCAATCGCGTAAATCCGGTTGCCCGAGCGGAACAACAGGGAAGACACGCTCGCCAGCGTCAGGGGCACGCGGAGCTGAAAGGTCGTGCACTTGCCCGGCTGGCTTTCGACCGTCACCGTGCCTTTCAGGCGCTCGAGCACGCTGACGACGATGTCCATGCCGATGCCGCGGCCGGAAACTTCCGTCACATGATCGCTCGTCGTGAAGCCGGGCAGAAAGATCAGGTTGACGATTTCGGCGTCGCTGAGGTGTTCCGCTTCCGCGGGTCTGAGGAAGCCGCCCTCGATGGCGCGGCGAAGCGTCTTCTCGCGGTCGATGCCGCGGCCGTCATCGGAGATCTCGAGGACCACCTGGTTGCCGCGATGGAAGGCGTTCAGCCGGATCGTGCCGCGCGGCGGCTTGCCTGCGGCGATGCGCTCCGCGCTCGGTTCGATGCCGTGATCCACAGCATTGCGCACGAGATGGGAGAGCGGCTCAGCGAGAGCGTCGAGGATGCCCTTGTCGAGATCGGTGTTCTGGCCGGAAGCTTCAACGTCGACTTCATGGCCGCATGCTTTGGCAACGTCGCGCACGATGCGCGGCACGCGGCGGAAGAGCTGTTCAACCGGCACCATGCGAATCTTCAGAACGGCTTTCTGCAGCTCGCCGAGCACACGCGTCTGGAACGAAAGGCTGTCCGCGAGCTTTGCGCGGAGGGGGTCTTTCGGGAAGCGCGTCTCGAATTCCTGGATGGCACGGTGGAGCATGGATTTGCCGATGATGAGTTCGCCGACGAGGTTCAGCACCTCGTCAATGCGCGTGGAATCCACACGGAGAATGTTCTCGGCCGCCGCGGCGCCCGTCAGAAGCTGCGCCTGAGCGTGCAGAGCGTCGCGGCCGGAAGTTTCGGAGTTCTCCGCGGCCACGGCTTCGGCTTCAGATTCGAGGAGGATACCAAGGGCGTCTTGGTTCACTTGGGGCGCAGCAGCGAGCTGCGCGGGTTCGACCGCGATGGCGGCCACCACCGCGGGGATCCGGCAACGGTGGACGATCGCCTCTCGCGAGTGAACGCTGGAAATGACCGCCTGGACCTGCGAGGCGGGCTCGGCCGCGGCAGCGTCTTGCGGGCGTATCGCCAGGATCGTTCCAGACTGTTGCAGCGCCGTGCGAATGATCTGCACGGCAGCGGCGCGCATTTGATTGGCGGGATCGATCGCGAGGCAAACGTTGAAGATGGGATTTCCATCTTGGACGGCGTTGCGAATGGCGCGCTGCTCGTATTCGGTCCAATCCGTGCGGAACTCCAAAGGCGCAGCGGTTTGCGGCGCGGCGGGAGTTCCGATCAGGCGCTGCAATTGATCGCGGAGCGCGCCGCCGGAAGGCGGCTGCATCTTTCCGCGGTAGGCCGCGAGCATGGCGTGAAACGTGTCGGCAGCCGTCAAGACAACCTCAGCCAGCGCGGCAGGGGCGGACTCCACCAATTGCGGCGTCAGCATGTCTTCCAGCTCGTGCGCGAGTTCGCTCAATTCCTGGAAGCCGCAGGCCGCGGAGTCGCCCTTGAGGGTGTGCACGGCGCGGCGGACGCGGCGCATGCTTTCCGCGTCGGTGGGATTCTTCTCCAGCTCGAGGCCGGCCTCGTTGAGAGATTGGAGGAGTTCCTCCGAGCTCTCAAACATCAGCTCGCGGAGTTCGGCGGCCTGTTCTTCGGAGAAGAAGTTCACAGGGTCGGCTCCAGGCGCTGGTATGCGGTGCCATTATTCTGATGAATCATGCGGTAGTCCTTCGAGAGACCGAACAGACTCTCCGCATGGCCCACGAACAAGTATCCGTGCGGGTTCAGGCAGCGGTAGAGCTTGTCCACCAGGCGTTTTTGTTCGGCTTCGTCGAAATAGATCATGACGTTGCGGCAGAAGATGATGTCGTTGCCTTGCGGCAGGAATTCAGTTTTCAGATTGTGAAAGTCGAACTGGACCAGTTCCTTGAGCGACTTCTTGACAGCGTAGCGGTCGCTGATTTTCTCGAAGTAGCGCAGGCGGCAGGTGTAATCCACCGGTTCCATCTGCGATTCGGTGTACATGGCTTCCTGGGCCAGGCGCATGCCGGCGTAGCTGATGTCGGAGGCAAGAATCTCCACTCGCCAAGGCGGCGGAATCAGCGGCTTGGGAGAAGGCATGTCAAACGGAAGCGGGTGGCGAAGGTAATAGTAGGCAAGAGCGTCGCAGATGAGGATCGCAATGGTGTAAGGCTCCTGTCCGGTGGAGCAGCCTGCGCTCCAAACGCGGATGGTCCAATCGCGCCGCTCTTGTTTACGCTGCAGGAGATCTTCGAGGATCGTCTTTTGGAAGAGCTCGAGCTGCGGGCGATTGCGGAAGAAGCTGGTCTCGTTGACGGTGAGGTTTTCCAGCAGCGCGGTCAACTCCTGCTTGCCTTCATGGCTGGTGAGGAGCCGGTAATAACTGTAGAAGGAGTCGAGCTGGCAGGCTTTCAGCCGCCGCTGAAGACGGTCGCGGAGGAAGTGGGCGCGCCGCTCATCGAAGTACATTCCGCATTCCTGGTAGACAAGCGTTTGGAGCAGTTTCAGTTCCGCATCGGTGAGGGGGATCGGCGCAGCCAATGTGCTCATGGCGTCTCGTGTTTCTCTTTTCAAAAAGTTTGCAGCCGAAAACGGGCCGCGCGTTTACGCGCGGACCTCGGCGGCTCCGGAAAGTTCGCCCAGAGGAGCGAGTTCACCGGACTTCAAGATCTTTTGCAGGTCGAGCAGCAGAACCAGCCGCCCCTGGAGCTTTCCGACTCCGGTCACGTACTGCGAGCCATCCTCCTGGAACAGGCCGGTGGGCGCCTCAATCTCTGAAGGAGGAATCTTCAGAACTTCGGAGGCCGAATTCACGATGAGGCCGAGGATGCGGTCTCCGAGTTCGACGACGAGGATGCGGTTCTTCTTGTTCGGAGCGGTGTCGGAGCGCCCGAAGCGCTTCCTCAAATCCACGACGAATACGATCCGGCCGCGCAGGTTGATGACGCCCTCGATGTAGGCGGGGGCGCTGGGAACGGCGGTGATTTCCGGGACGCGGACGATCTCACGAACGGCCGAAATCGGGAGGCCGAACGTTTCCTCACCGACGCGAAAGCCGACGACTTGCAGGTCTTTATTCATATCGGCCGCCCCACGCTCAGGACTGAACCAACTCGGCGTACGCGGGAGTAGAAGACCGCCCGCGCTCATTTTCCTTGCGTTGCGGGCCGGGCCTGGTTACCCGGCGCTCGGCAGCCTGGCTGTCTTCCGTGGCAAAGCGGTCCATGGTTTCGAGCAAACCGCGGGCGAGTTTGGACATCTGCTCGGAGGCGGCGGCCAGCTCGGTGGAACTGGAGGTGGCTTGCTGAACGAGTTCGCGCATCTTTTCCATCGCGCGGACGACGACCTCCGCTCCCGAGGCTTGCTCTTCCACCGAAGAGTTGATCTCCTGCGTAATTTCGGTGAGGCGTGAAGTGGCGCGGGCGATTTGCGCGGAGCCGTTCGACTGCTGGGACGTGGCGGCGCCGATTTCCTGCGCAAACTTGTGCACCTCGGTGACGACCGCGGAAATCCGGCCGAGCGCCGCTTGCAAGTCATTGCCCATGGTGAGGCCCTCTTCCACGATGGCGGTGCTGCGCTCCATGTTGTCGACGGCCTCGCGAGCTTCCTTCTGAATGCTTTCAATCAGTTCGGAAATCTCTTTCGTGGACTGTGCGGACTTCTCGGCCAGTTTGCGGACTTCGTCCGCGACAACGGCGAAGCCCAGGCCGTGCTCGCCCGCGCGCGCGGCTTCGATGGCGGCGTTCAGCGCGAGCAGGTTTGTCTGCTCGGCGAGATCGTCGATCACTTCGACGATTTTGCCGATGTCGTCGGCGCGGCGGCCGAGCGCGGTGATGATTGCGGAAGAGGTATGGATGGTCTTGTTCGTACGGTTGAGGCCTTCCGTGGTTTTCTGCATGGTGTCCATGCCGGACTGCACTTCTTCGCGCGAGCGCCGCGAGATGTCGAGCAGGAATTTCGCGGTGTCGGCGACGTGCTTGATGGAAGCCACCATTTCATCAATCGAGGCGGAGGTTTCGGCAACGCTGGAAGCCTGGCTTTGCGTGTTCTTGACGACGTTCTGCACGTTGACGCTCATCTCGTGCATCGTGCTGGTCACTTCATCGATCGCAGAAGAGGTCTGGACGCTGACCTTGGCGGATTCCTCCGAAGCCGAGGCAACCTGCTCGGAGCCGGCCGCGACCTGCGAGGCGCCGTCGCGGACTTGAAGCACGATGGAGCGGAGTCCCTGGACCATCTCGCTGTACGCTTTTGCGAGAGTGTCATGCTCGGAGCGCGGACGGCCTTCCACCGTCAGGTCGCCGCGGGCGATGGCCGCGGACACGCGGGACATCTCTTTGAGGTACTGGACCAACTCGCTGAACGCGCGGGCGAGCGAACCGATTTCGTCCTCGCCGCTCGTGTCAATCTTCTGATTGAGGTCTCCGGATTCGGAGATGTCGCAAGCCACTTCGATCATCTTATCGAGAGGCACGGTGACCGAACGAGCGGTGTAGTACGCAATGGTCAGGCCGAGAGCGATGGCGAGAAGAACGCCGAAGATATCCACGATGACGGTGACCGTTGCCGTGCGCGCGGCGGAAGCGGAGGAATTATCAAGCGCTTTTCGGATGGCATCGTCAGCACCGCCCAGGATCGTGGTGGAGCGAGAGACCCAGGATGCAGGGTCCTTTTGCAAGTAGTAGACCTGAAGCTCGGAGACGGTGGAATTGCCGGCGTCGACTTGCTGCCGCTTCTCGATGAGAGGATTGGCAAACTGCTCGGACCAGTCGTGCTCGTTCTTCTGCACGCGGTCGAGAGCGTCGTTCAGGACCGGGTCGGAGGCGCTGCGCTGCGCATTGCGGAAGGTATCGCCCAGGTCGTTGATTCCCTGAGTCACGGCCTCGCGTTCGCGCGAGTCGCCGCTCAAGAGATAGTCAGAGAGCGCGAGGCGGTTCTGCATGATCTGGTAGCGCACGGACTCGATGAGCTGCACGTCGGCCAGAGCCGCAGTCGAGTCGGATTGCTCCTGACGCTCGCGCAAGATTGCCGACAGGCTCACGACAAAGAGAATCAAGAGAATGGCCAACACGGCCCCAAAGCCAAGATAGAGTTTCTTCCCAATCGTATTTGCAATCTTCATCGCCAATGCCTCCGGCGGCGCTGCAGAATGAGCGTCAGTGTCTGATTCCGGGACCTCAGTTTGAATCCCCGGCAAAATTGAATTCCACGACTTCCGTGGTCTCGCTCGGTGCAGGTTCGAAGGACCATTGCTTCACGGCCTGCTCCGCCGCATTGAGCAAGACAGGGCTCCCGCCCAATTCCTTGGTGCTCGTCACGTGGCCCGCGGGGTTGATCACGACTTGGATCCGGACCTTGCCCGTGAGTTTCATGCGCTTGGCAACATCGGGATAGGCAGGTTCGACCCGCTTTTTCACTTTTCGCTTGGACTCTTGCTGCTGGGTGGAGTCCTGCGCGAGGGCGCGGTGTGGAACTGCTCCGATCATGCAAGAGCAAAGTAGTAAGGCAAGTCCCACGCCCCTCATCCTCGTCAACATGGACGACCTCCTCCTTCAGCCCGTAATAGGAGTGCACGGGTCGTTCCAGCAGGGAGGCTGGGAGAGGGTATTTTTAGGGCGGGAATCTTTTCTATAACCCATTTATTATCAGCTTGTTACAGAATCTTGCGGTGGAGGGTTCAGAACGAGCGGTCTGGGCGCCATTCTCAAACGGCGGGATGGACGGCCAAAGTCGTCTCAGGGTGAGACGAGCTTGCGCTGGAGGTGATTACCCACTTCAGCACGCGGAAACCGGAGGTCTATTGACCCATTTTGAGACAGCCCGATAACGTGCCTTGTCTCAATAAGGAACTGTGCGCAGGCTCCCAAACCCCGTGCGTGTCACTCGGCAAAAGTCGCAACTTACGATGCCTGAAGATTCGTTCGCGAGTCTACTGGCGAATTTCGCCAGTTCGGCGCGAGGCCGGGATGAACGGGAACTGTACCGGCAATTCTGCAAATCGATGAAGAAGTGGTTAGGAACGACCGGGGTGCTGTGCGCCACAGCGATTAGGGGGGAAGAGTTCCAAGTGGTGGAAGCGGAAGGATGGCAAGCAGATTCGTCCACAGACGGCCGGATCATGCTGGGACGGATTCCCGTTGTCCGGCAGGCGGCGGGATCGCTCAAAGCCGCGTGGGACAACGAACTCGCCGCGCAAGATTTCAACGCGGGCGATCCGATTCGCGCGAGTGCGATCGTCGCTGCTCCTCTGGTTTGGGAAAAAGGGCGGCCGGGAATTGCGCTGGCCTTTCGATGCGATGCGGGAGCCGCGTTCACCGAGGGGCAAGCAAATGAGTTTGCGGCGTTCGCCACGCTTGCCGGCAGCCTTGTGCAGAACGCCGCGATGTTCCGCTGGATCGAGCGATCGAAGAAGCAATGGATCCAGGATTTCGACGCCATCACGGATTTCATCGTGGTCCACGACGCGCAGAATTGCCTGCTTCGCTTGAATCGAGCACTCGCTGAATTCCTGGGAAAATCTCCGGCAGAACTGGTGGGGGCGCCCATGAGCGCGTTGCGGGGACTCGCCGCGCGAGGCAACGCGAGCGCGTGTCCTTTTTGTTCCGGGGATGCGGACCCGTCCGGCGAGCGGCTGTTGATCGCGCAGGGCCGTTCGTACTTGATATCGACTTCACAAGTTCGCGAGAGCGCGCAGGATGCAGGACGGACCATCCACGTGCTGAAGGACATGACCGGCCAGCGCGAGGCGGAGCGGCGCTACCGGGAATTGTTCGAGAGCATCCAGGAAGGGCTCTTCTTCTGCAATTTGGAGGGGCGAATCCTGGAGATCAACCACGCGCTTGTTGAAATGCTCGGCCTCAACCGCGGATCGGAATTGCGCGGGCGATCGCTGGGATGCCTGGTTCCCGCAGCGCGCCGGCCAGCTCTGGATTCGGCGCTGGAATCGGCGCGGGCGGGGCAACCGATCTGGAATCTCGAATTGCCCTTGCGGCGCACCGACGGCGGCCTACGGCAGTATTCGTTGAACCTCAGCCCCATGCGCGATGAAACAGGGAAGGCGAGAGGGATCGTGGGTTCGGTGGCGGACATCACGGACGCGAGCGTGCTGCGGGCGAAGCTGATGCAGGCGGGGAAGATGGCGGCGATGGGGCAATTGGTCGCGGGAGTGGCGCACGAGGTGAACAATCCACTGGCTGCGATTCTCGGATTTTCCCAGCTGCTCCTGGAAAATCCGGAGATTCCGGAGAGCGTCCGGGAAGAGCTAATGGTGATCCAGCAGGAAGCGCAACGCACGAAATCCATTGTGGAGAATTTGCTCCGATTCGCCAGGCCGGTGCCCGTTCAGCGCGAACCGGTGAACGTGAACGCCGTGGTGCGGCAGGCGCTGCAACTGCGAGAGCGCGATCTTGGGAAGCACGACGTGGACGTGATCCTGCGGTTGGATGAAAACATTGCTGGCGTTGCGGGCGACGCGCAGCAACTGCAGCAAGTGTTCTTGAACATTCTGAACAATGCGTTTGATGCGGTCCGCGAAGCGCCGCGCCGCGGGCGAATCCTCATCGAGTCGTTGCAGAGCGAATCCGGCGTGGAGATCATTTTTAAGGACAACGGGCCGGGAATCGCGGACACCGATTCCGTTTTCGATCCTTTTTACAGCACGAAGGAAACGGGAAAAGGGACGGGGCTTGGGCTGAGCATTTGCCATGGAATCGTGCAGGCTCACGGCGGCGAGATCTTCTGCGCGAATAACAAGGATGGAATCGGCTGCGCATTCCACGTGCGTTTGCCGCTGGCGGCGATGCGGGAAGAGGTTGCGGCGGCGGAGATGGATTCGGAGCGTTCCGCGTCCGGAGCGAGGAACTGAAAATGACGAGCGGCGAACCAACGCTGCGTTTTTTGGTCGTGGATGACGAACGGAGCATCCGGCGTCTCTGTATGACCGTCGGTTCGGCGCTTGGCCTGTCCTGCCTGGAAGCGGAAAGCGGGGAAGCGGCTCTGGCGTGTCTGGAAAACAGCTCGGCGGACATCGTCATCACCGATCTGAAGCTGCCGAACATGTCCGGCGTGGAACTTCTGCCGAGAATCAAGGCGCTGCTGCCGCGAACGGAAACGGCGGTGATGACGGGCTACGGCTCGATCGAGTCCGCCGTCGAAGCGATGAAGCTCGGCGCGTACGACTACATTGAGAAGCCGTTTCGCGTGGAGAATCTGCGGCTGCTGCTGCAGCGCATGGCCGAGAAGGTGCGGCTCGTGACGGAGAACCAATTCCTGCGCGAGCGCGCGGACGCGGGAACGCAACTGGAAGGAATCGTCGGCACGTCGGCGCGCATTCAAGATGTGATGCGGCTGATTTCGCGGCTGAAGGATGCGCGCACGCCGGTGCTGATCAGCGGGGAAAGCGGGACGGGGAAGGAATTGGTGGCGCGGGCGATTCATTTCCGCGGCCCGCTGGCGCGGATGCCGTTCGTGGCGGTGGATTGCGGTTCGCTCGTGCCCACGCTGATCGAAAGCGAACTCTTCGGACATGAAAAGGGGGCGTTCACGGGAGCGCTGAAATCGAAGCAGGGATTGTTCCAGGCGGCGCACGGCGGCACGATCTTCTTTGATGAGGTCGGCGAATTGCCGTCCGAAATGCAGGCCAAGCTGCTGCGGGCCTTGCAAGAAAAGGAGATTCGCCCGGTAGGCAGCAATCAAAGGATCGGCGTGGACTCACGCGTCATCGCAGCCACGAACCGGGATCTCGAGGCGGCCTATCAAGCGGGAACGTTCCGGAAGGATCTCTATTTCCGGCTGAACGTGGTAACGATTCATCTGCCGGCGCTGCGGGAACGGCGCTCGGATATTCCTCTTCTGGTGAATTGTTTTCTGGAGCGCTATGCGCCCGAAGAGAGCATCCAGGTCACGCAGGCGGCCATGAAGTGCCTTTTGCAATACGATTGGCCCGGAAATGTGCGCGAGCTCGAAAATTGTGTCGCGAGGGCGCTCACGCTCGGCGGCAGGCAGACGATCGACGTCAGCGACTTGCCGCCCATCATAGCCCGCGCGGCCGAAGCGGACGAAATGGGGCCGGGAAACGCCGCACTGACTTCGACGGCGCTGGCGGACCTGGAGCGCGCGACGATCGAGCGGGTCTACGGACAGGCGCGAGGAGACAAGGCACTGGCCGCCAGGATGTTGGGAATCAGCCGGGCCACGATCTATCGCAAACTGAAACATTTTGGGATCGCGCAAAAGGCGGCCGAAGCCGCAAGCGAGCCAAAACCACTTTCCAATTGAGAGAGGCTACAATAGCGCTCGAGGCGGCGAGGCGTGAGATGTTTCTGTCTCAGCGTGAGACGCGGTCCTCAGACCCCCGGACTTCGCCACACTAACCACCTAATAAATCAATAGTTCACATGCAGGTTGCGGGCTCCTTTTTTGGTTCCGTTCGTGCAGTTGCGTATTAGCACGGCTCGGAATTCAGCCGAGCGTTCTTGTCGCGAAGGCATCCGTTGCCTGAGACCTTCGCTCAAGACGGGACCTTCAGGAGCTCTAGAGTTGCCTCCTGCGACCAAGACGGGCGCGCCAGGCCCAGCCTCATCCAAGATGGGAGTTCTTCGCGGCGACGCGAACGGGAAGTGGGAAGAAGCACGGCTGCTGTATCCCACGTACGTCGCGCTCTCGAAGAAGTTTGAGCTGGCGCCGCCTCCGCGCGGCGACGGAGAACTGCCGGAAACGGCTCCCACGGAGGAGGCCGTGAGGGACGTTTTCTACTGGTTCGAAGGGCTTGACCAGCAGATTCGCCCGCACCAGCTCCGGCAGCTTTTTTCGGGAGCGATCAAGGTTCGGGAAGAGCCGCTGCGGGGTCTGATCGGGCATCACATCGAGAAACACAGCGTTGCCGCCGACCGCGACAAGTTGGAGTTCCTGCTGGCGCAGTACTTCGCGCTCTGCGCGCCGGCGGCACTGCTCAGCAAGAATCTCACGCTGGAAGACGTGGCGGGCGTCTTGCGCCCCGTGCTTGGCGAGGCGAAAGCACCGCCGCTTATCTGGTACGAACCGCTCGACAAGATTCTGCGAACTCTGCCGCAAATGCACAGCCTGCGTGATTTATTCGAGAGCGGCTGCCTCGAAAAGGGCCGCCTTCTCAAGGAATCCGCGCGCAGCAAGGGATATCACCCTTCGGCGGAGCTGGCGTTCTGCCATTTCAATTTTGTGATGCGGCGCGCATTCATCCGGCTCATGCACGAAGACGTGAGGGCTGTGCGCGAGGAACTGGCGCAATTGAGCGAGGCCGGTGTGGCGACGTTGGACGGGCGGCGCGCGGGGTTATCCGCGGCAGAGCCCATGGAGAAGCTGGTGGCGTTCTGCCAGGAGTGGAAACCGCCTTCGCATCTCGATTACGGGCAAGCCTCCGTGGCCGGATCGCTCGAACAATTGCTGGCGCTTCGGGTCGACGTGGAGGAAGCGCTGGATAAGCTCGGAATCCACCGCGCGTCCGGATCGGGGAGCGCGACCTCTGCCCGCGAACCGGCTGAATTGTTTGGCGTGCCCATTGTGCCGGTGGTTGCGAATGTGCCGGTGAAGAAGCAGGAGCCTGCAACTGGAAACGTCGCGGCAAAGACGGAACCCGCGCGCAAGACGTCCCAGGCGCAGGCGCAGGCGCCGCCGCCGACGAAACATTTGGTGGATACCATCGCAGACAATATCAGCCCGCCCGCTGCCGTGAAACAGGAAGAGAAGAAACCCGTGAAGAAGCAGGAGTTGCCGCCGGAGGCGGCCGCCCGAGGCGCGCACACCGCAACGCCAGCGGCGCCAGCGAAGCAGCGAGTACAGCCGGTCCCGGCGCCATCGCAAACGGAATTGGAGAATTGTCTGGAGAAGATCTGGGAGCAACTGATCGCGGTCCCGCCGGCACGCGGCCGATCCATGGCGACGATTTCGCTGGGGGAGACGCGTTTCTTGATTTCGTCGTGGGAGGTTGCGGCGTTTGTCAGCGAAAGCGGGCCTTTCTCCGAAGACTTCCGCCGCGCTGTGGTTGCGCGGGCCATGATCGGCACGGCGCGCGACGCCTGCCGCGCTTCCGGGAACTCGGAAGCATTGGAGTCCGCGCTGACGTTGGCCCGGACGGAGATCAATTACCTTCAGAGCCGCGCGGAACAAGCCAAGAAAGCAAAGGACACGGAGACCGCGGTGAATCTGGGGATTACGGTGAAGCGGCTGCTTTCGTCGATCGAGGACGGGGAGAAGCTCGCGTAGCGTTTTATGAAAGGCAGAAACGACAGCTTGATTCGGCCACGGGTCGTGATCGTTACCGACGATCGCGAGTTCGCACGCGCGTTGATGGAGCGCTGGCAAGCGGAAAGCCGCGTACCTGAAATCACGGTCACGCCCGGCGATGTCTGGACGGCCTTGTCGGCGAGCGGATACCCGCTGGTGATTGTCGGGCCATTGCGCCCAGGGAAAATACTGGCGATTCTGCGCACGCTCGATCCCTCCGCCGCGGCCGTCTACGTGGTGGGAGACGAAGCCTGTGTAGCGGCCGTAAGAACCGAATACCCGGAATTGCCGGTCCTGCTGCAACGCACGGGCTGGGTGGAGACGATCGTCCTCCTGGCGAATGAAGGCCTGGGCCGGGCCGAAGCATCGGCACGCGCCGCGCGCGCCGAGCGCATCGTGATGCTCGGGCGATACTTGATCGAGATGCGCCACAGCATCAACGACGCGCTCACCTCGCTGATCGGGAACGCGGACATCCTGCTGGCGGATCAAAGCCGCGTCTCGCCGCGCAATCTCGAGCAAGTGAAAACGATTCATGCGATGGCGCTGCGATTGAATGAAATCATGCAGCGGTTCTCATCGCTCGCGGTGGAAATGCAGAAGGCGGAAAAGGAATCTCAGGCGGAGATGGAAGTGATGTCTCCAACTTTGCTGCGGGAGTCGTAAGCCGGTTCGCAGCGCAGAGGAAAACCGAATGGCGGACGAGCTACAACCGGAATTGCTGGCGGCCGAAACGGAAGCGCTTGAGGCGGGCGAATACGCGGCGGGCGACGAGCGACCGCCCGAGCGGCTTTACTGCGTCTTCCGCGCGGGGCGGGAGCGCTACTGCCTCTCCGTGCTGGACATCGAAGAGGTCGTGGATTGGCCGATTATCACGCGAATCCCGCTGGCGCCCGCGTTCCTGATGGGGATTTTCAACCTGCGCGGGACGATCGTGCCGCTGGTGGATATCGCCGTGACGGAGGGTCGCCGGCCGGGTTTGTTGCCGAAGCACGTGGTCGTCGCCGTGTTGCCGGGCGAGGGACAACAAGACTCTTTGCGGCTGGGAATTGCGGCCGACGAAGTGATTGGCACGTATTCCGTATCCGACGACGCGTTGTTGGAGGATGGACCGAAGGACATGCCGCACTGCCGGGGAATGCTCCGGCATGAAGACCGGCTGGCGCTGGCGCTGGATCTTCGGCGGATGATCGAAGTTTTTCCGGTGCCGCTGCTGTGAGGCGCCGGAGCGGAGAGGCTTGAATCCGGCACCTGGGCCCTGATTTCGAAGAATGGGAATAATTCTGGGAGGAAGTCATGAAAGCTCGTTTGAGTTCGACAATCTGGATGGTGATCTTGTGGAGCACGGCAAGCCTGATCGGCGTGCTGGTGCTCGCCTTCGATGCGGGCCGGCACAGCGGAGGGCTGTCTCTCACGGAGGCGCCCGCGCTGCCGGGCGGCGCGGCGGGTGAATTGCTCGGAGCGGCCGCGCTTTGCGCAATCACGGCCGTGGTGTTGGCGGCGGTGCTGAGCCGCCGAGTCTTGCGGCCGGCGCGGGAACTCGCGCGGTACTCCGAGGCCTTTGTCGCCGGAGATGCGCGAAGCCGGGCGGATATCACGTCGCAGGATGAGTTCGGGACGATTGCCGACAACCTGCACCGGAGCGCGGGGAAACTGACGCGCGCCGTGATGAACCAGGAGGCGCAGGAGTCCGTGCAGCGAGGAATCGGCGACCTGCTGGGCGTGGTGAATCAGGCGGCGCGCGGCGACTTGACGCAACGCGCGCGCTCGACCAGCGAAGCGCTGAGCAACATCACCGAATCCATCAACACCATGCTCGATTACTTCACGAAGGTGCTCGAGGGAGTGCGCCGGCCCGCGGCCGACGTTGCTTCGAGCACGAACAACATTCTGGCCGCGGCCGAGGAGATGACCAACGGCGCGCTCCAGCAGGACCAGGAAATCACAAACACCTCATCGGCCGTGGAAGAGCTGACAGTCTCGATGAAGCAGGTGTCGAACAACGCCGAAGCCAGCGCGGAAGCCGCGCGCCGCGCGCTGGACGCCGCCGAACAAGGGAACCGCGCCGTGCGCGACACGCTCGAAGGCATGCAGCGCATTCGCGCCCAAGTGCAGGCGACCGCCAAGAAGATCAAGTCGCTCGGCGACCGCTCGCTGGAAATCTCCGAAATCATCAACGTCATCAACGACATCACGGAGCAGACCAACTTGTTGGCGCTGAACGCCGCGATTGAAGCGGCGCGGGCCGGAGAAGCGGGCCGCGGATTCGCGGTCGTCGCCGACGAAGTCCGCAAACTGGCCGAGCACTCACGCAGCGCCACCAAAGACATCGCCGCGCTCATCAAGGCGATTCAGGCCGAGACGAACGAAGCGGTGGTCGTCATGGAAGAGGGCACGAAGGAAGTGGAAGTCGGCGCGGGCCTGGCGGACCAAGCCGGGAAGGCGCTGGAAGCGATTTCGAGCGTCGTGCGGCAGTCCGCGGAACTCGTGCAGGAGATTTCGCTCGCCTCGAAGCAACAGGTGCGCGGAACGGAAAGCGTTGCCAACGCGATGCAGATCATTTCCAGCATCACGCGGCAGACCTCGCAGGGCGCGCGGCAGACGGTGAGCACGGTCGGGCAAGTGGTGCACCTCTCCGAGCAGCTGAACGAAGCGTTGGGCCAGTTCCGCACGTCTTCGGCAAAGCCGGAACAGGAAGCGCAGGAGCCGCGGCAACCGGCAGGCGCGGGGGCGCGGCGCTGACGAGACAGCCCGCATGACGGGCCGTGCAGTACGCGGCCCCGCAGGGAACGGGCTTCCGACGTGTATCGGCCATGAAAGAGAAGACGACGGCCAATCCGAGAGTGACCGGACGGGATCTCGATGAGATCCGCGTTTTGATCGAACAGCGTTCCGGGATCCAATTTGACGCTTCCCGCGAACGATTCTTCTCGACGCGGGTCACGGAACACTTGCGCGAGCGGGGGTTCGCGGACGCAACGGTCATGTTCCGCCGAATCGCCTCGTCGAACGCGGAGTACGACGGCCTGCTCGAGAGATTACTGACGCAGGAGACATCCTTCTTCCGTTATCCGGCCGTCTATGAGGCTTTGGTCCGCCGAATTCTTCCCGAGATGCACGCCAAGAAGTTCTGGGAAAAGGACCGCACGCTGCGCATCTGGAGCGCGGGATGCTCGACGGGCGAAGAGCCCTACTCGATCGCGATAGCCATCGCTGACGCGCTGGATTTCGCCGAGGCGTGGAACATCGACATTCTGGCCACCGATATCAGCCACCGCGCGCTGAAGCACGGCGAACGAGGCGTGTACTCGCGGCGCGCGCTTGCGAATCTCACCCCGGAACAGGTCAAAACGCACTTCGCCGTGGAAGGAAGCCACTGCAAAGTGCGGGCGCGCTTGCGCCGGTGGGTCACATTTTCGCTGATGAATCTGGCACAGGCCACCTACGTGGGCCGGATGGACTGCATTTTCTGCATGAACGTACTGATTTACTTTTCCGACGAGCAGCGCAACACGGTGCTGCAGCGTTTGTACGCGGCGCTCGAGCCCGGCGGGTATCTTTTTCTCGGCCACTCCGAATCGATCGCGAACGCATCGTTGAAGCTCGAGTCCATTTTGCAGGGCGATTGCATCCTCTACCGCAAGCCGGGCGCAACTGTGGAAGCGCGCTCGCTGGCAGGAGCCCGATCATGAGCGCGCCAGACCGAGAAACACTCGAAGTTTTCCTCCAGGAAGCGTCCGAACACCTGCAGATACTGCGGGAGTACGCTGGCGTCCTGCAGGAAGACGCGCCGCGAGCGGAAGACGTCCAAAAATTGTTCGATGCGGCGGGAGCCCTGTCGGCGGCGGCTGCGAAGCGCGAATTTCCGCTGTTTTCGGAGATCGCAGGCAAGCTCGCGCATGTATTTCTATACGCGCGAAACGCCGCGCTGAGTCCGGAGACGCGCGGCCCGTTGACGGAGTTTCTGGCCGACGGCATCTCGGTTCTGGAGTTCGATCTTCTCGAGATCGGTTCGAGCGGAGCGGAACTTGCGGGAGAAATCGGCGCGTTCAAGCAGCGGTACGCATTCGCGTTCCCCGAAGCCGCGGCCGCGGAGGCGGCGGCCGAAGTTCCCTCGATCGAGGCAAGCGATGCGGCAGCCGCCGAGCCCGTGCCCGAAGGGCTTTCAACCGGGGCTTTGCTGTACGAGCAGCTTCCCGAAGACGGAGACGTTCCCTCCGAGGTTCTAGAGTTCTTCCTGCCTGAGGCCGAGGAGCATTTGCAGGTCGTCACCGATTGCCTGCTTGCGCTCGAAGCAAACGCGAGCACGGAGGAAGTGCACCGGTTGTTCCGCTCGATGCACACGGTGAAGGGCTCGGCGGCGCAAGTCGGTCTGCGGCGCATCGCGGGCATCGCGCATCGCGCGGAGGATCTGATCGGCCGGATTCGCGATGGAGAGTTGGCGCCAAACGCGGAAGTCGTCGACGTGTGCCTGGAAACGGTGGATACGCTGAAGAAGTTCCTGCGCCGAGAATGGGAGAGCAACGACGTCATGCGCTCTTCCGTCAGCGCGCTTCTGGAGCGGCTGGCCGAACTCACTTCGAAGGAGGGCGGCGAGGAAGCCGTACCCGTTCCCGCGGGCGGTCCGGAAGGCGCCGCGGCGGTTGAGGCAGGCGAAAGCGGCGCGGTAGTGAAGAAAGCGCCAGCGGCGGCAACGCACAGCAAGTCGTTGCGGATTCCGCTCGACCGGCTGGACCGCATGATGAATACGGTTGGCGAACTGATCATCAGCCGGACGCGGATGATCGGGCGGCTGGCGGAGCTGGGGCGCCTGATCGACGTTCTAAGCTTTTCAAAGCGACGATTGTCAGACAAGGTCGCCGAATTTCACGAGAAGTACGAGTTCGCGCGCATCGGGCAGACCTGGCGAAGCCCCGTGAGCGTTCCAGCCGGCAGCTCGGCAGGCGAGTCGCGCTCGAAGACGGAGCCTTCTCGCTTCCACGAATTCAGCGAACTGGAAATGGATCGCTACGACGATTTCAATATTCTTTCGCGTTCGATGACAGAAATTTCCGCGGACGTGACGGAAGTTCTGACCCAGCTCAACTCCTTCATGGGGCGGGCTGACGGGGACATCGATGAGTTCACCAAGCTGGCGCACCACCTGCAGGACGAAATCACGCAGGCCCGCATGGTGCCCATCGGCAATCTTTACACGCGCCTCACGCGCACGGCGCGCGACGCCGCAAAGGAAACGGGGAAGCAAGTGGATCTATCGCTGGAAGGGGCGGAAACGGCGCTGGACAACAATATCATCCAGCAGATTTCCGACCCGCTGATCCACTTGATTCGCAATTGCGTCGCGCACGGAATCGAATTTCCGCAAGAGCGTGTGCAGGCGGGGAAGCCGCCGAAGGGCCGCGTCTCGGTGCGCGCGTACCACCACGGCAATCACATCTTCGTGGAAGTCGAAGACGACGGGCGCGGCATCGACTATGAACGGGTTCGCGCGCGAGCTCTCGAGGCCGGTCTGATTTCTCCCGGCGCCGCCGCGGGCCTGACCGAGAGGGAATTGCAGGATCTGCTGTTCCATCCAGGAATCTCGACAGCCACAAGCCAAACGGAACTTTCCGGCAGAGGAGTCGGTCTGGACGTGGTGCGGTCGAACGTCCACGGGCTGAACGGGGAAATTGAAGTCCGCAGCCAACCCGGCGTGGGCACGTGTTTCACGCTGAAAGTCCCGCTGACATTGATTATTTCGCAGGCGCTCTACGTGCGCTGCGGCAGCTCGGTCTTCGCGCTTCCGCTGGCGCTCGTGGAAGAGATTCGACGCATACGTCCCGATGAGATCGACATAGTGGGCGGCAAGCCGCTGACAAAAGTGCGCGATGTCGTCACCGAGGTCGTGCGCCTCGACGTGCAACTCGGCCTCCCGCCGCTCGAGCCCGTGAACGGCTCATTGCGGTTGGTGATCGTGAAAGTGGCCGGACGGCAAGTCGGCATTCTCGTGGAAGAGGTAATCGGGAAGGACGAAATTGTCATCAAGAGCCTGGGCGAATATCTGCGCAAAGTGAAGCTCTTTCCCGGGACGACGATCGCGCCGGACGGCAGCCTGATCCTGCTGATCGACCTGAATCGCCTCGTTTCCAGCGACGCATCGCAGCGCCCCGCCGTTCTGCCCAGCGCCAGCGCCGCGCGCGTCTTCGCGCCGGGGGCTTCGGCCGTGGCTTCGGGCAGCATCCCTGCCGAGGCGACGGACACGATCCGGAGCGAGGCCGTGGTCGTCGTCGTGGACGATTCGATCAGCGTGCGCAAGTTCGTGGGCAGGATGCTGGAGAAAGCAGGGTATCGCGTGCGGCTCGCGTCGGACGGACTCGAGGCGCAGCGAAGTCATCGCGCAGACCGGTTGCCATCTCATCGTCACCGATCTCGAAATGCCGCGAATGAACGGATACGAGCTGATAGCGCACCTGCGGCAGGAGCCCACGACCCGCCGCATTCCCGTCCTGGTGGTGACCTCGCGCGCGGGGGCCAAGCACCGCGATCGAGCAATGAAGGAGGGCGCCGCGGGCTTCTTGACCAAGCCGGTGCAGGAAGAGCAACTCCTGGCCGAGGTTTCGAAACTGATCGGGGCAGCGGCGGAAACGCGGCAGCCCGCGCCGGTGGAGTGAGGATCTGAAATGATCGCGGCGGGCCAAAAAATCCGCGTGCTGGTTGTGGACGATTCCGCATTCATGTGCAAAGTCCTGCGGGCAATCATCTGCACGGACCCGGAGTTACAAGTGATCGGCGAGGCGCATGACGGCCGGGAGGGGGTCTCGATGGCGATGTCACTCCAGCCGGACGTCATCACGATGGACCTCATGATGCCCCACATGGACGGCCTGCAGGCGATCGAGCTCATCATGTCGCAGCACCCGCGGCCGATCGTGATCGTCAGTTCGGAATCGCGCGAGGGCGCGGCCAGCACGCTTCGCGGGCTCGAGCTGGGCGCGATTGATTTTGTCGCGAAACCGAAGAGCGGCGTGGATCTGGATATGAATCTCGTGCGCGATGAACTTACACGCAAACTGCGTCTTGCCGCGAAGGTCCGAGTGGTGCGCACGGCCACGCGCCCGAACGTGAACCTTCCCGCCTCGATGCGCGCGCCGCGCGTGACGCCGCCAGAGAGCGCCGGGCCCGGCGCCGTCACGGATTCCACCCGCATTCCGATCATCGTGATTACGGCTTCGACCGGCGGGCCGGCAACCTTGATGCGATTGGTGCCGAGGTTCCGCAAGGATTTTCCGGCTGCAGTGCTCGCGGTGCTGCACATGCCGGCGGCTTTCACGACCCAGTTCAGCCGGCAACTTGGCGAAACCAGCCGCATCCGCGTGAAGGAAGCGGAAGAAAATGAGATCGCGCAGCCGGGCACCGTGTATCTATGCCCCGGATCGCACCACATGCGGCTCATGCCGCCGCGGCGCATCACTTTGGACGACGGGCCGCGGATCCAGGGCTATCGCCCGTGCGCCAACCTCACCATGCAGAGCGTCGCCGCAGCCGCGGGAAACCTTGCGGTCGGCGTGATCCTGACCGGCATGGGCAACGATGGGGCCGAAGGTGCGAAGGCCATCAAGGCCGCGGGCGGGCTGGTGATCGCCGAGGACGAATCCACAGCCGTGATTTTCGGAATGCCGTCGGAAGCGATCAAGACAGGATCGGTGGCCCAGGTGCTGCCGATCGACGATATCTATCCCGCGCTCGAGAATCGCGTGCTCAGCCTCGCACACACGCATCCGGTGGGAGTGCGATGAGTACGGCGGCGACAAAGCCGAAAGCGAGCCGGCGCACCCAGCGCAGCGAGCAAGTCATCGTGTTTTCCGTGGCCTCGCAGCGATTTGCGATCGCGCTGGACGCGGTGCAGGAGATACGAAGCGCGGACAGCCTCGCCGGCGCGGCAACGGAGCTGGTGCAGACGATCTTGAAGAAAGTGCGCCACAAACTCGAGCGCAAGGGCAGGACGTACTACGTCGTGAATGCGGGCCAGCATTTCGGACTGCCGGTCACGCGGCCCACGCTCGTGCTGGTGCTGCGGAAATCGCGCGCTTGCGCGTTGGTGGACCGCATCGAGGAGATGCTCGAAATCGCGGTGGTTCGTTCGCTTCCACGGGCGTTTTCGGGAGAGGAGCGGCGCTGGTACCGCGGATTGGCGCTGATCGGGGATAGCGTGATTCCGGTCGTGCAGCCTTCCGGGTTCCTAACGACCCAGGAGATTTCGTTACTCGATGCCGCGCGGGCCGCGGCGGCCGCGGAGGCCGATGCGGCCGCAACGGAAGGAGCAGCCGCCCAATGAGCGCCACAGTTTCGGAAGGCGGCCAATCGTTTGTGCTCTTGAGACTGACAACGCAGCGTTTCGCGCTGCCGGCGGAAACAGTGATCGAACTCGTTGTGCCGGGCAGCCTGCAGCGCTTTCCGCATACGAGCCCGATGTTGCTCGGCGTGCTCGTACGGCGGGGGCAGGTGGTGCCGGTGGCGGACATATCGCAAGTCGTGGCTGGACCGGAGACGCAGTCTCGGAAGTTCTATTTGATTGCGACGCGGCATTTCGGCGCGACGCGCGAGTGGTGCGCGATTCCGGTGATGGGAGATTGCGAGCTGATCAGCGCGACGCCGGAGGCGTGCGAGGAAGGCGCCCCGGCCTACATTACCGGCGCGGTGCATCTGGGCGAAGAGCAGGTGCCGATCCTCGATCTCGACGGTGTGTTTGCGGCGGGGGTCGTGGACGACGCGTTGGTGGAGGCGCGACCATGAGCCCCGCTGCCGCTGCTCCCAAGATTCTCCTGATCGATAGCAACGTGTATTTCTCCAAGCGGCTGACGGATGCGCTGAAGAACGAAGGATTCGAGGTCACGGCCAGCACGCAGGCCGCCTACGCTTTGACGATGCTGGAGTGGAACACGCCGGCGGCGATTCTGTGCGCCACGAACTTGCGCGAGCTGGACGCGATGAAGATCGCTTCCATCCTGCATGCGGACGCCAAGACGGCCGCCATCCCCGTCATCGCGGTCGGGAGCGGAGGCGAGCAGGCGTTGCTCGAGGCTTTCAGCGCGGGCTGCGGCGATTACGTGGACCGGCGGCAAAGTCCCGCGGCCATCGCGGCGCACGTTCGGGCGTTCCTCACGAGCCGGACGGATGGCTTTCAACCCACGCAAATGGTGGCGGCCCCGGATACGGCTCTGAGCGGCGACCTATCGCACATGGATCTGGCGACGGTCATCCAGATGCTCGGACAGGCGAGCCAGACGGGCGCGCTCCACGTCAACGCCGGTGAAATCGACGGCATCATCTTCTTCGACGGCGGAACGCTTTCCCACGCCGAATGCGGGAATTTGTTTGGCGACGAAGCCGTACTGCAAATCGTAAAGAATTGCTACGGAGCCAGCGAAGGCATTTACAAATTTGTTTACGGATCGACGGCGACGACGCGATCCGTGCTTCGGTCCGCGGCTGATCTCATACTGGACGCGATGCGCGAGTACGACGAACAGCAGCGCGAACCTGCGGGAGGGCAGTCGAAATGAGTTCGACGACCGAGGTCGCGGTGAGCCACATTCCGACGGTCTATTTCATCGACGACAGCGCCACGATGCGCGAAGTGATCCGCATCGCGTTTCGCAGGGAGAATTTCAAGATCATCGCCTGCGCGGACGCGGCCACGGCGCTGGCGCAGTTCGAACAGGACCCGCCCGACGCCGTCATCACGGACGTCATCATGCCGGACAAGGACGGCTACGAGGTCTGCCAGTTCGTCAAGCAGCACCCGCAGTTCAACCTGAAGCCGGTGATTCTAATGTCCGGGATCGTGAACCGGACCGTCGCCGAGAAAGCGATGGAGGTGAGAGCCGACGAATTGATTCGGAAGCCATTTCAGCCGCAGGAATTGATCGCCCGGGTGAAGAATCTCCTGCACATCGAGCAGGCGGTTCCGGCCGGCGCAACTGCGTCCGCAGCGAATCCTCTGACGAATATCTTTGCCGGCGCGCCGGACTCGTCGAACTCACCGGGCGCAATTCCCCACGGCCATTCCTCAGCGGTTCCAGGTGAAGCGCGCAGGGCCGTCTCTGTGACAAGCGCCCGCGCGAACGCGCAGCCGGAAAGCGCGCCTCAAGCGGCCCGCGCTGAGGCCCTCTCTCACGAAACGCAAAAACTGAAGCGCGAGATCGTACGGCTCGAGATGCTGGTGAAAAAGCTCCAGGCCGGTCTGGAAGCCGAGCGCCAATACGCCGCGGCGCTCGAAGCCCACGTCAAGACCCTGCAGGAATCCGAATAGCGAAGGTTGGGCGCATCTGCCGCGCGCCGGTGCTCCCGCAAGAATTGGCGCGCCGCGCAGCGCGTGCCCGCGTAACGAGTCGTGCCGGAGGCGAAACTCTTCTTTGGACGCCGGTCATCGGCGTTTTCGGATGATGACGACGCCCGTTGCAGCATCCCGTAGCCGGATAGGGGAACCTGCACGCGAGATATGGCGGAACTTCGCGCTCAGGCGGTTTCCTGCATTGGCTTGATCGCCTTCCCTTCGTCCGCATTTCGCGCGGTCGAGCCAAAATACTTGTGCAGCACCAGCGCCACGGCGCCGCGCAATCGCGCCATGCCGGGCTCTACCGCCGGCCGCACACGCGGCAGTTTTCCCACCAGCACCGCCGAAGCAACTTCGGCTTCGATGGCGGGGATGAAGCGGTGCCACTGACTTGTGAATTCCCCCACGACCACGATCTCCTCCGGCGCCAATCCGGTCACGATCATCTTCATTCCCCTGCCGATCGCGTGGGCCATCTTGTCCAGCGCTTTGAGCGCCATCGCATCGTCCGCATTGGCCAACGCCAGTAAGTCCTGAAAATTCAGGCCACCCGCAGCGGTGCTTGCTTCGTGGTAGTAGCGCAGTGCCGCGCGATTGGAGGCGTAGACCTCCCAACAGCCACGGCCTCCGCAAGCGCATGGCGGCCCGCTGGGATCGAGGGAAACATGCCCGAATTCCCCCGCCATCCAGTTCAACCCCCGCGCCAACTGACCGTTCATGAAAATTCCGGTGCCGATTCCTTCGGAGACCGCAACGACAACCATGTCGTGAATCTTTTCCGTGCGCGCAAACCAAAGTTCCGCCAGCACGCAGGCATTCGCCGCGTTCTCCAACTCCACTTGCAGGCCGGTCGCCTGCTCGATGACACCCTTGAAGTCGTAGTCCGGCCAATTCAAGTTGGGCGCGAAGATCAGTCGATGGCTCGTCTGGTCGATTCGGCCGGACAGGCTGATCCCGACGCCATCGAACACGAGGTGGGGATGCGTCTCCATCAGGCGGCAGAATCTGGTCGCGAGATTCTCGATGGTTGTCTGAGGATCCGCGGTCGTGGGCATCCGTTCCTCCGATAGGAAATGCCCGTTCACGTCCGCCAGTCCGACCGTGACTTGCGTAGGCCGAACGTCGGCCACGAGAACCGCGCGCCGGTCATTCAGTCTGAGAAACGTGGGCCGCCGTCCGCGCGGCAGGTGGCCCGTTGGTCCGTAGACCACCCAGTCCTCTCCTATCAACTGCTCGGTGATAAGGGAAACTGTGCTCCGCTGGAGTCCGGAAACACGGGCCAAATCCGCGCGGGAGATGGGTTGGCGTCGACGAATCAGGTTCAGGACGATGCTGCGGTTGATGTCCCGCGCCGTCTCGCTTGAGGCGACTTGCCTATTATTGAAGTCAATGCGTCGCATCAATCAATGTGTTCCGCGGGAAAGAGCCTACCACTTCGCAACCTTTACGCACCATACGTCTCTGTTTTTTCCGGGAATCCCTGCTGTGCTTGGACCACGAGCGGGTCCGGCAGAGGGCTGCCGCCCTGCTCTCACGCATTACGCTGGACCACTCGACCCCGGCGGCGGAGAAGTTCATCGTCAGAAATACTGTCTGAGGTCCATCTCGAACCAATAAGGGTGGCACTTTTTCGCATTGCGACAAGCCTGCAAACACGCCAGCCGGCGCCCGGATCAATTCCGTCGCGCCTCATTTGACAAGTTGCCGAGTGCCGCTCAACTCGACTGCCTCCTGACGCGCTCCCCTGTTTTTGCGCATACAATCAGCTGCACTCTGCTGAACCCGGTTAAGCTAGTGCATAGCTGGAGTGGTTTTCGGGGCCAGGTCGTGGCAATGTTGACCAGAGGCCTCAGCCACGGGGTTGATTCCAACGAAAAATAATCGCATCAAGACTGCACGGGTTTCTTCGCATCTCTATTACCTGCAGGTGTCCGCTGCATTGCTCGCCGGGCTTGGCCTGCGCCTTTATTTCATCACCCATTTTCACATTTATGCGGGCGACACCCAGTTTTACAAGGAGCTCGCGCGCAACTGGCTGAGCCACGGCGTTTATGGCGTCTTCGTCCACGGCCAATTGATCCCCGTCGATATGCGGATGCCGGGATACCCCGCATTTCTGGCCGCCATTTACGCCGTGTTCGGCCAGGCGGACAAGACCGTCATGATTGTCCAGGCCGTCGTTGATTTGGCGACCTGTATTCTTGCCGCTCTGATTGCAATGAGGCTTGCGCCAGTTTCCAAACGAACTGTTGTCGCGAGTGTGGCGCTTTGGATGGCCGTGCTTTGTCCCTTCACGGCAAACTACACCGCGGTCGTGCTCACAGAGACCCTCGCCATTTTCCTGACGACCCTGACACTGCTGGTTTTTGTCATTGTTCTCGGCCATCATTGGATGGATCGTCCGCTCCATTCCTTTGACACGCGGTCTCTGCTTCGCGCGGTCCGATGGTTCCTGATGGGTGGAGTGCTCGTGGGCGTCGGAACCTTGGTCCGTCCTGAGACGCCCATCCTGCTGATCGCGGTAGGAGTCGCAGTCAGCGTCCGCTGGCGGCGTCGCGCCGACTGGTCGAAGCTGGCTCTGGCAGTTTTGTGGATGGCCGTCGGTCTTCTGTTGCCGCTGCTGCCCTGGGCCGCGCGTAACGCGCGGACATTGGGCCGAATTGAATTTCTGGCACCGCGTTATGCAGAAACCCAGGGAGACTACATTCCCCTTGGCTTCTACGGATGGACCCGAACGTGGATGGTGCGATTCGGGGACGCCTATCTTGCGCCATGGAAATTGGGGAAGGCGCCGATCACGATCGAGACGCTGCCCGACTCAGCGTTCGATTCCCCTGCGGAACGGGATCGCGTCGAAGCACTCTTGAGCCGCTACAACAGCGACTTGAGAATGACGCCCTTGACGGATCGCGGATTCGCGCTCCTGGCGCAGGAGCGAACGGCCCGGCACCCGATGCGAACCTACGTCTTAATTCCCGTGCTTCGAACGTGGGCCATCTGGTTTACGCCGCGAATCGAATTGCTCCCCTATTCGGGAAAGCTCTGGCCGCCGCGCGCCCAATTGCAAGGCAATCCGACGGAGTTCAAGGTGACGCTCTGGTTCGAGATCTTGAACTGCGCGTATCTGGGCATGGCGTTGTTCGGCGCATGGCGCTGCCGGCGGCACCCAGCGTTGGCAATGCTGCTCACGTTCTTTGTCGTCCGCACGGCCATCCTGACGCAGTTGCAAACCGTCGAGCCACGCTACGTAATCGTTTGTTTCCCTGCGGTACTGGCCATCGGCGCGCAACTGTGGGCCAAGACTCAGCCGGATACTGCCGCCGCGGGGAGGCCGCGTCCGGATGGCGCGGCAGGCCCTTCGACGTAAAGACGGCCAGCTGAGCTCACCGCGGCCAGTGCGAGCCAATTGCAAGTTTCGAAAGGGAGTGACCAACGCTCGATAGATCCGCGTGCCGGCAGAATAAGATTCAGACGAGAAACCGCTGAGCGTTCACTCGGATTGTCGTTGGGATTCGGCCGCATGCAGCTGCGCAGCGCGAACTCGCGCCGTGGATTGGCGCACCACGAATTCGGGTTTGACGGCGATCTCGGCGATATACGCTTCATTGTTCTCAATTCGGCCGAGCAATGTCTTCGCCGCAAGCTCGCCCATCTTCCGCAAGGGCTGGCGCACAGTCGTGATGGAGGGGTTGGCAAAAGCCGCGCCCACGATGTCGTCGAAACCGACGACAGAGATATCATCCGGGACCCTTAGGCCGGCCTCCTGAATCGCACGAATGGCCCCGATCGCGAAGTTGTCGTTATAACAAAACAGGGCCGTGAACGGCCGTTTGCGAGAGAGCAACTTCTTTACGCAGGCATGGCCCAGGTCTGGCGTCGCCGCGTCGCCTCTGGACGGGATCGTCAGCTCGGGCCGGATTTGGAAGCCGAGATCGCGCGTGACTTCGAGGATCGCGCTCCAACGATCTTTGCTGTCGGAACTGCTGGCTGGTCCCCGAAGGAACGCAATCTCCTCGTGTCCCAGTCCCCTCAGATGCTCCAACGCCATCCGTGCCGCCATCCTGTGATCCAAAATCAGGTTCGTGACCTCCGGTATCCGGCGGTGGCCCGCAATGGCGACTGTTGGAAGAGTCGGAACCTCGCGAATGGAAGTATCCACGGTTATGAAACCCTCGACGCCTCGTTGGAGCAAGAGATGGGAATAGGATTCGAGGAGCTCGGGATCGTGCCGGTGAGCCACCGTCAGGAAGAAATAGCCGCGCTGCCGCAGATAATTTTCGATGCCGCTGATGACCATCGCCCCGTACGGATCACCAATCTCTTCGGCAATCACGCCGATGGTGTAAGTGCGCTTGACCCTGAGCGAGCGGGCAAGAAGATTCGGCCGATAGTTCAACTCGCGCGCGGATGCCAGGATCCGATTCTTTGTGCGCTGTGGGAAGGCGCGAGATGCGGCCGAATTGTTGAGAACGGCGGAAACAGTACCCGGCGTGACGCCGGCGTGCTCGGCGACGGTCTTCAGAGTCACGGGGGCCCGTTTCCTGCCGTTTCTGATTTTCGCCCGGGGATTCATGCAGACGTATCTTATATTCCCCCGACAAGAAAACCGAGGGGGTGAAATCATTTCCTCTCTGAGGCCGCTAGAGGGCTTGGCGAGGCCGGGGGCGGTGTCTGGACGATGCAACCACTTGCGGGAACGGTGCGGCTTGCGGCGGCAGCTTCGGCCGAAATGGCAGCAGCTGTCCGCTTGCGTCGAGGATGGCTGCACCGTGAATCGGGAAGGTTGAGCGCATCCGGGGCGCACGGATGCTTCGACAAAAAAATAGGGGCGCCCCGCGATCGCAAGCGGAGCGCCCCGTGCAACACGTGATGCCGGAGGCGAAAGCTTCTTCAGGCGCCCATCATGGGCGCTCTCGGAAGATCACGCCGCCCGTTGCAGTTTCCCGCAGGTGGCCAGGGGTGCCTTCCCGCGAGGTATTGTTGAACGTCAAGTTTCCCCCTAGAACAGCAACTTGACGCCGAGCCAGAGAGACCGCTGCCCGCCGGCGATGGACGAAGAGCCGGAGCCGCTGGATCCCAGGGTTGATGTGATGACGCCAAAGTTAGCGCCGCCGAGAGTGGAGTTCGGGTTGTTGAAGTGCGGGGTGTTCGTGACGCTGAACGCCGTCGCGCTGACTTGCAACTTGAAGTTCTCGTAGAGGTTAAACGTGCGCACGAGGCTCACGTCGATGTTGAAGAGATGGGGCCCGCGGAACGCATTGCGTTGTGATGAGCCGAACGTCGCCGTGGTGACAGGCGCAAAATCTGCGGGATTAAAGTACTGACACGAGGCAACGGTGCATGAACCGGTGGAAGGTCCATGGTTGCCATAGATTTGCACGTTTTGGACAACCTGGTTGGCCGTCTGCGAGCTCCCCGCCGCATTCAGGCTGCCGCCTGAAGCTGTGACCGTAAACGGGAAGCCGCTGGTCCAGGTCCAGACTTCGTTGAGTTGCCAGCCACCGAGAATCTTGCCGGCAACGCCGGTGGTAAGCCACTTCTCGCCCTTGCCGAACGGTGTGGGTTGAACGCCGTAGAGTGTAAAATTGTGTGTCTGGTCGATTCCGGCCAGCGCCCTGTTTCGGTACCAGTCAGCCGGAACATTGTAAAAGAGACCCGCGTCGTTGTTATCGCCATTGGCCATGCCTATAGCCTGCGAATAGGTGTAGTTAACGCCGATCATCCCGAAGCTGCCAACGTGGCGGCTCAACTGCGTCTGCAATCCGTTGTAGCTCGCAGTGCAGAACGGGGCTTGAGAGTTGATGTCCGACCAATTCGTCGTATTTCCGGCACCAAAAACGCCGGCGAATGCCTGGTTCAGTACCCGCCCCGTATTGCCACCTCCCGGGAGCGAATAGTTGATATTGACGTTGCATTGCTGGCGGATGGCCAAGCTGCGGACGTAGGCAACTTGGGCGTTAAACCCAGCGCCCAACTCCCGCTGCAAAGTGACGTTAAAGGACTCGATGTAACCCCTCCTGAAGTTCAACGGAACGGTGGTCGTCCCGAGGTTGTTGGGGAGAAAGGCGCCTGCTGCCGATGCAAGGGGCAACGATGGCGCCACCCCGAGACCTACTGGCAGAGTCCAGGGGCCGTAGCTCATGCACATGGTGCCTGGATTGTAGCTAGTTGTTTGACCCGCCACCGTCGTGCAAGGAAAAGTTGTGGCGCCGGAGGGAGCAGACAGGATACCCGCAGGCGAGTAGGGTGATGTCGCACCTGGAGTATGACCCGTAACAGGATCACCTACAGGGTAAACCCCTACGTTGCCAAATGACGAGTTGACGACCGAGGGATAGGAATTCCGCAGGTTGCGGAAGTTAGACGGATCCACGCTCACCCCGTAGCCAACGCGGAGCACCGTCTTCTCGTTTATTCGATAAGCAAGGCCAAGCCTAGGCACGAGCTGTCCGGCGCGGCCTCCCACGCCGTCGTTCATCGGTTCGCCATTGTACCCACCAATGAGAACTTGGCCGGTGGCTGGATTGAATACGGGAGCGCCGTTACGGGCTTGTGTCATCATGGGATAGTATTCCCAGCGCACGCCATAGTTGACCGTCAATTTGCTGCTGACTTGCCACTGGTCCCGGATATACAAAGACCAGACCGACTCGCGCTCCGTATTCGGAATGTTGATCTGGATTGCCTCTCCGTTTTGGTAATCCAGGCCGAGGAGATAATCCGCCCAGGAATTGTACAGATTCGGCGACGCCGCGCCGTTCGAGGTCATGTCGCCGTTGAATCCAATAGTGCCGCGGGCAGTTTGAAAGGTTCCGCCCTGCGGTTGGAAGTGATTGATGCCCCAGTGATCCCGTTCCCACCCGAAGCGAATCGCGTGAGCGCCCTTCTGCCAACTGAAATTGAGTGCGCCCGTGAATTGGTTGTCGCGGAAGAGGAAGGGATTCCCAGTGTTATCGTTGCCCTGATTGTTCCAACTTGAAGTCTGAATGGATGGGAGTCCGGCTTGGAGGGCAGCGGGCCCGTTTGAGTTGAGAATACCAAACTGAAGGCCATAGTTGATGCCCGTGGCCACATCAGGGCCTATGGCTCCCAGCCGCTGTCGCGTATAGCCGAAGATCCCGTCCATCAGGAAAGTGGGAGTAAAGGTGTAGGTGCCACCCATAGCAAAGACTTGGACTCGGCCTAGGGCCGTCCCTAGCTGGCCGCCATTCGTCGCGCCACCCCCATCCTGACCGAGTACGGGCGGGTCCACGATATCGCTGCCTGAGTAACCATAGCGCCAAAAAAAGGTGCTCTTGGACGTAGGCAGATAGGTGACTTTGAGGTCCCAGTCGTTGCGGGTGTAACCGGCGCTTGCGTTGTTGGTGTAATCGAAGCCAGGGGCCGTGCCGCCTGCTGCCCAGTCGCTCGCAATCGCCGTCGGCATAAGGTTCAGATAGTCCAACGCGGCGGGATTGATACGGTTGAACGGGATCGTGTCGTTGGGAAACGCGGCACAGCCCGTATCACCCCCCGTGGTAGGGCATGTCATGGGATCGTAGATCGTGGTCCCGGTTGGGGTGAAGTTGACGCCGGTCTGCGACGACACGACCGGGCGGAGCCAGGCAGGAGCGATGAGCGCGTTCTTGAAGGCGAATTGTCTCTGCCGGTTGGTTTCGAAGTCGCCGAAGATGAACAACTTGTTCTTCTTGATCGGCCCGCCCAGGTGTCCACCAGCCTCGTTGAAAATATTCTTGGGTATCGGGTTGGTGGATGAGAATTTGCCGGGAGTAGTGAAGTAGTTCTGAGCGATAAAGTGTTGATCGGTCGTGTTCCAGAATCCGCCGCCGTGGAGGCCGTTCTCGCCGGATTGCGTGATGATGGTTATGGCAGCGCCACCAGCCATCCCTTGCTCCGCGTCGAAAGAATTGGTGACGATGCTCACGCTCTCAATCGAGTCGGCCGGGGGCACGTACCCGATGTTCTCGGGCAACCACGGATACAAGTCCGTGGCGCCGTCCACGCGAGTCGTGTTGCCTTGGTCCGAGATCCCATTGACATAACCCGTCATCGAACGTTGGGGGTTGCCGCCGGCGGAATTGGGAGTTTTTGGCGTGCTGAATCCGGGCACCGTTTTGTAGAGGATCTGGAAATTGCGCCCTTCGTCGGAGTTCAGCGGCAGGTTTTCCAATTCGGTCGTGTTAAGGTTGGTGTGGACATCACCCCGATCCGTCTGGAGCACGGGGGCTGCGGCGGAGATCGTGATTGTCTCGACCTTTCCGGCGACAGCCAATGTCGAGTCCACGCGGACCACGATGTTCGCCAGAACCACCACTCCATCGTGGATGCTGGTTCCGAAACCCGTGGCCGAAATGGTTATCTTGTAAGTGCCCGGCAAAACGTCGGTGACCAAAAATACCCCGTGGTCGTCCGTTTTGGTAGGCGTTTCTGACCCGGTTCCGAGATTCAAGATCTGAACCGAGGCCGCCGGCACAACTGCGCCCGATTGATCCGTCACATTACCCGTGATGGTTCCATAGAGCACCTGCGCCCGGCCCGTACCGGCGCAAGCTATCAACAGCAAGATTAAGAAAGCTGCCGGAATCCCCAAGGGCGGCTTTCTTTTCAGTCCACTTGAGTTACAGCTCCGAAACTTTCTCAACATGGAGCCTCCTCCTCCCGGTTTGGTCTAATGTAACCACCCGTCATGCGGGGCCGGGTTCCCGGCATGAAACTCTTCAGCTTCGCGATCAGCCGGCCTTCTGCATCGGTTCGATCGCGATCCCGTCCTGTTCGCTCCGCGCGGACGGGCCAAAATGTTTTTGCAGAACCAGCGCCACGGCGCCGCGCAATCGCGCCATGCCGGGCTCTACCGCCGGCCGCACACGCGGCAGTTTTCCCACCAGCACCGCCGAAGCAACTTCGGCTTCGATGGCGGGGATGAAGCGGTGCCACTGACTTGTGAATTCCCCCACGACCACGATCTCCTCCGGCGCCAATCCGGTCACGATCATCTTCATTCCCCTGCCGATCGCGTGGGCCATCTTGTCCAGCGCTTTGAGCGCCATCGCATCGTCCGCATTGGCCAACGCCAGTAAGTCCTGAAAATTCAGGCCATCCGCAGCGGTGCTTGCTTCGTGGTAGTAGCGCAGTGCCGCGCGATTGGAGGCGTAGACCTCCCAACAGCCACGACCTCCGCAAGCGCATGGCGGCCCGTCGGGATCGAGGGAAACATGCCCGAATTCTCCCGCCATCGAATTCAGCCCACGGGCCAACTGACCGTTCATGAAAATTCCGGTGCCGATTCCTTCGGAGACCGCAACGACAACCATGTCGTGAATCTTTTCCGTGCGCGCAAACCAGACTTCCGCCAGCACGCAGGCATTGGCGACGTTCTCCAACTCCACTCGCATGCCGGTAGCCCGCTCGATGACACCCTTGAAGTCGTAGTCTGGCCACTTCAAGTTAGGTGCGAACATCAATCGCTGGCTTGTCTGGTCGAACCGACCGGGGAGGCTGATCCCGACGCCTTCGAACAGGAGGTGGGGATGCGCCTCCATCAGGCGGCAGAATCTGGCCGCGAGACCCTCAGTGGTTGTCTGAGGATCCGCGGTCGTGGGCATCCGTTCCTCCGATAGGAAATGCCCGTTCACGTCCGCCAGTCCGACCGTGACTTGCGTAGGCCGAAGGTCGGCCACAAGAACCGCGCGCCGGTCATTCAGTCTGAGAAACGTGGGCCGCCGTCCGCGCGGCAGGTGGCCCGTTGGCCCATTGACCACCCAGTTCTCTCCTATCAATTGCTCGGTGATAAGGGAAACTGTGCTCGGCTGGAGTCCGGAAACACGGGCCAAATCCGCACGGGAGATCGGTTGGCGCCGACGAATCAGGTTTAGGACGATGCTGCGATTAATGTCCCGCGCCGTCCCGGTTGAAGCGACCTGCCTATTATTAAAGTCCATTCGCCGCATATAATTTGTCCAGACAACAAAATCAGCGATCGAATTGTTCGACGGCGAGCAGACCTACCCCCGTGGAGGAAAGCCTGCAGGAAATCCAAAGTAATTTATAGAGCTTGCACCCCGCCTCTGAAACTCAATTCTAGGCAGATGGTATACCTTGAAGAAAGTTCGTATGTCAAACTATTTTTGGAAAATAGCTCATCTTCGTTCCATGGTGCTGAACTCCACGTAATCCAGCGGAGCGCGTTCGCCGCCGTCGGGATAGCCCTCGATCCGAATCTCATCTCCCGGCCGCAGCGCCAGTCCTGTGATTCGATGCCTTAGCGAGGAATCCGCGCTTAACTTCATTCCTGGAAGCTGCGCGTCGGCTGTCCACTCATCCGCTTCTTGATTTCCGACTAGAACCCGGAATCTCGATAGACCGCTGCTCAGGTCAAAATACTCCACATCAATTTCATACCATCCCGCCGCGCCGTTGAATTGATAGCTCGCTTCGCACCGTTGCAATTGCTCCGGGCAAGTGACGGCTTTCCCTCCCGAAGCATCCTCGGGCGGAACGACATCGGAGGGGACATAGCCTTGAAGATGCATGGACTCGGCCTCGACGCGGCCTGGGTAGTTCCCCACTCGACCCTTCGCGTCCGGAATCCCCGAAACGCGCAGGAACCAATTGCAGACCGCATCGCGCCATACAATCGCGTGTCCGGCTTGGTATTCGAGCCGGGCGAGCACGTCCGCGTAACGCTGGTCGTCCACGCGTCCCTTGAGCGATTGCCATTGCAGAATGTAGTTTGAAGCCTTCTCCGCTCCGTCGTAGTGCGAGTCGTAGATGTACTGAATGACGGTTTCTCCGGAATGCAACACGTACGTGTACGGCACGTGATGAAAGAACAGGAGCAATTGGTCCGGAGTGGCGCTGACAGACTCATACATCTTCGCGACGGGGGGAGAGTACTGACCAACGTATCCCGTGCCGGTAGCGACCGTGCGGTCCATTCCAATTCCGACGTGGTCGTCGCGATGCCACATGCCCCAGCCGTTGCGCTCGGAAGACTCGATCCCGGGGCCGTAGTGCGGTCCGAGGATGTTCGTGAGCGTTCCGGCGCCCAGCGGCCCCGTATAGTCTTCGTAGATGCGCCACGAAGCAAGCTGCATGGCGTCGATGGTCTGCACGACCTGGGGGTCATTGCCGAAAGTCAGCCGCGTCCATTCTTCCGCGATCGCTTGCGCGGACAGATCGGGGTTCCAGGCCAGACGGCCGAACCCATACAGATTCGCCATGGCCAGCGGATGACCGAGCCAGTTCGCATCCAGACCCACATTCGCCACGCCAACGAATCCGCCTATGGGGCGATGAAATGTTTTGCCTGAAACCAGATCCTTCACTGGAGAAGAATTTCCATTCGCGTGCAAGTCGAAATCGAACATTTCCTTCCACATCGGAATGAGGAAACAGAGATGGCGCTGCTGACCGGTGTATTCCTGCGTGATTTGCAACTCAATAGCTTGATTTGTCTTTTCCAACCCGCCAAACAGCGGTGACACCGGCTCTCGCACCTGGAAATCAATCGGGCCGTACTTGATTTGGATAACGACATTGTCCGCGAACTTCCCGTCAAGGGGATGGAAAGTATCGTAGGCGGCCCGTGCGCGGTCATTCTTCAGTTTCGTCCAATCGAGGTGGCGGTCGTAAACAAAAGCGCGATAGAAGAGATAGCCGCCATGGGGCTGGAGCGCCCTGGCGATCACATTTGCGGCATCGGCGGGAGTACGGCCGTACGACGAGGGTCCTGCCCGCCCCTCGGAATCCGCCTTCACAACAAATCCGCCGAAATCCGGGATTTGCCGGTAGATTTCATCGGCCTTTTGCTTCCACCAGTCCGCGCCCCGCGGATCGAGAGGATCGAACGTGTCCAGGCCGCCGATCAATTTGGGACTGCTCACGTCAACGGAAAGGGCAATCTGCACGCCCCAGGGGCGAAAGGCGTCCGCAATCCGCGCGAGCTGAGGGAGGAAGCCGGTCTCGAGCGCGTGAGGGTCGGCGTTCACATTGTTGACAGCACATCCGTTAATTCCTACCGAGGCCAAAAGCCGTGCATAGTCGCCAGCGCGCGTCAAATCAGCGCGGACGGCGCCCTTCTCAAAGAAGATGGAATTGCCGGCGTATCCGCGCTCGATGCTGCCGTCCAAATTGTCCCATTCGTCCACCCAGCGGAGCGGAGCGGAAGGCTGTTGCACCTCATTTAGCGCAGCGATGCCTTCGTTTCGCGAGATCTTGCTGAGCAACGCGAACATTCCATAGAGGACGCCGCGGTCGGTCTTCGCGGTGATGATGAGGCAATCGAAACCGTGCGAGCTACCGGCGGTCAGCCAATAGCCATCTTTGCCAAGCGCAGGAGGTCCACTCAATTCGGGAAAAGCGTCGTGGAGCGCATCAATCGTTCCGAGGACGATGGCTCTTTCGCGCGGCAGGACTTGCTCTATACGAAGGGTTCTTCCAAGCATTCCGCGCACGCCGCGAATCAATTCGCTCTGCGCGGATTCCAACACGCTGGAATTCCCGAAAAGGACTACGCTCGCGGGGAGTGAATTGTATTTTTCCGCATCGGTCGCGTCGACTCGGGCGTACCGCAGCCAACCTTCGGAACCCGTCTCCGCGCGTAAAGAGTGCGGCTGCACGCATTCCAGCAGCAGCAGTCCGAGAATGGTCAAACGCACGCAGCTTTTCATGAGAGCACCTCAAAGTCGCGAATACTCGCTCGCCGAGAGAAGCGCTGATCCGTCGCGGGCGGTCCGAGTTGGCTCGGTGCATCCTGTGTTGCGCCGCAGCAATCACAGGATCTTTTTATCGGATGCGTTAGCGGGGTGTTACAGTATCACGCGCTAACTGGATTGCAAGGGATAGTCCGTGCCTGGAGGCACCCATGAAGCTGCGCCCGCGAGGCCGTTGTTCGCTGCTGAACCCTCTCTTCTTTCCGGCCATCCTACTGGTTCTGGGCGCCAGCCTGCACGCTCAGGATGCGCCCCCGAATCGGGATCCCAAGCTGCCGGTTGAGGAACGAGTGGCCGATCTGCTTTCCCGCATGACGCTGGAGGAGAAGGTCGCGCAACTCGAAAGCGCATGGGAGAACCGCGAGTTCTTCCCCGACGAGCGGGTGTTCTTCGTTTACGAAAAGGGCGCGTTCGGGGATATGGTTGGCGGGAACTCGGTCGATGCGATCGAACCGAAACTCGAAGTGGTGACGCGCTAACAGATGAAACAGGCCGGCATCTGTCGAATCGCCGAGTTGGCGGAGTTTTCGACCGGCGCCGTCGATCGCGTGCTGCGCTGCCGCCGGGGAATCGGCGAGGTCACGCGCAAGAAGGTGCTCGGGTTCGCCAAGCAACCGGCCGACACGGGATCGCCCTGCGATCGAATCTTTCGCCCGTCCGAGGAGTGAACTAAGATTTTGGATCAAGACTGCTTCCGAGCGGTAGGGCCCACAGTATGAAGATCACCGACGCCAAAGCGATTGTCTGCTGTCCCGGGCGAAATTTCGTCACGCTGAAGCTCACGACCGAAGATGGAATCTACGGTCTCGGCGACGCCACTTTGAACGGGCGCGAACTTTCCGTTGCGAGCTATTTGACCGATCATGTTTTGCCTCTCCTGGTCGGGCGCGATGCGCGCCGGATCGAGGACACCTGGCAGTACCTCTACAAAGGCGCGTACTGGCGCCGGGGCCCCGTGACGATGGCGGCCATCGCCGCTGTGGATACGGCGTTGTGGGACATCAAAGCGAAGACCCTGAACGTGCCGTTGTACCAGTTACTCGGCGGCGCCTCCCGGGAAGGCGTGCAGGTCTATTGCCACGCGAGCGGCGCGGACGTGGAGGCCACGGTGCGGGACGTTGCCCGCCATATCGAGCTCGGTTACAAGGCAATTCGCGCGCAATCCGGTGTGCCGGGCCTAGCGGGAACTTACGGCGTTCCTCACGGGGGAAAACGCTACGAGCCCGCCGAGAAGAACGCCCCTTCCGAGCATCTGTGGTCGTCCGAGCTTTACTTGAATCATGCGCCGGAACTATTCGTGCGGCTACGCAAGGAATTTGGGCCAGATCTACTCCTCCTGCATGACGCGCATCACAGACTCACTCCGATTGAAGCTGCGCGATTGGGAAAAGCGCTCGAGCCCTCACACCTCTTCTGGCTGGAGGATCCCATCCCAGCGGAATTGCAAGAGGGTTTTCGCATGATTCGCCGGCACACGACCACGCCGATCGCCGTGGGTGAAGTGTTCAACAGTATTTACGATTGCCAACAACTGATTCAGGAACAGCTCATCGACCACATCCGCACGAGCGTGGTCCACGCGGGCGGCATCACCCACCAGAGAAGAATCGCAAATCTTGCCGAGTTGTACCACGTGCGTATGGGACCGCATGGGGCCAGCGATCTCAGCCCGGTCTGCATGGCCGCGGCGCTTCATTTCGACTTGAGCGTTCATAACTTCGGCATTCAGGAGCACATGGGCCACGCTCCCGAGACCGAGAAAGTGTTCCCGCATTCATATTCCTACGACGACGGATTTATGCATCCGGGCGAGGCGCCGGGGCTCGGCGTTGACATCGATGAATCGCTGGCCGCGAAGTACCCTTACGAGAAGGCCTATCTCCCCATCAATCGCAGACTGGACGGGACGCTGCACAGCTGGTAGTAGAACCTCCGGATTGGTCGACTCGTCCGGCGCCCTCCTGCCAAATGGTACCTTGGCGGTCCGCACAGCGCTGGATCATGTGCGGAGAATTACATCAGGGCCGATGTGAAATTCATCGCCTCGATTAATCAGCTAAAGTTCGGCGTTTGTTGGAGTTGGCTGTGGCGGCTCTGGGGACGCAGTCTCTGCGCGATGTGAAACTCAGCGGTGACAGTCCGGAAGTTCAAGAGGCTGCACACTAGAACTTTCGCGTCTGCTTGCGCATCTGATTCAGTCCACGGTACTTGCCGCATTGGACCAACAATGGAGAATCTTTGGCCCGCGGATTGCCCGCAGTGTAGGTGGAAGGCGGGAGGAGTAGAAAACCAGCGAGGAGGTTCAAGGCCATGGCAGTTCTATTCGTGTTGGCAACATTTGCGGTCTTTTTGGCGATTGAATACATCCGAAGGGCAAAGCCTGCGCTGGAGCCGGCGGTTCAAGAACAGCGGGGCGTCATTCCCGCCCGGAAGCCAGGCACGACATATGTGTCCGGTTTCGAGATGCCCGAAAACCTCCGGTATCATCCCGGACACGCCTGGGCGCTCGCGGAGAGTCCCACGATGGTGCGAGTCGGATTGGACGATTTCGCTGCGCGTGTGGTGGGCAAGGCGGATGGGCTGGTGCTACCGAAGCGCGGACAATGGATACGCCAGGGGCAAAAGTTTGCGACGTTGACGAGGGAAGGCAAGAAGGCGGAGCTTGTTTCACCCATCGAGGGTGAAATCACCGATATCAATGAAGCCGCGCTGAGAGACGTCTTATTGCCTGGGCGCGATCCGTATGGCGAGGGCTGGCTGATGACGGTGATGTCGCCCGACATGAAGACAAACTTCCGGAACCTGCTCAATGGGACTCTGGCGCGCCAGTGGATGAAAGACGCTGCAGACAGGTTGCGCCAGCG
Source organism: Terriglobia bacterium (assembly GCA_963819015.1). GTDB lineage: Bacteria > Acidobacteriota > Terriglobia > Acidiferrales > UBA7541 > DASPOJ01. Next base: position 97,686 of record CAWFUN010000001.1, on the reverse strand, counting down.
AATCCCTGCGATGGCCACGGCGGGCGCGATGGCGCAGGACGGCGGCGTGGCACTGGCTGATCTGGGTGACCAAGTCCCTGACGAGACATGGGCCGAGGTTGCGCACGAGTTCTTCCTGACCTAGGCCTTGAGACCCGCACGGGCCGGAGCAGAGATGCTCCGGCCTTTCCTTTTTCGTGGTCCGGATGGCCCACGGCCCGCTAAGGATGTCTGCAAGTCCGCGCTCCCCCCTCCCGTGACATGCGTCACAAGGACTAGTGAGACGAATCACATCGCCGGATGGCCGGATAGCTGAGAATTTCGACAGTGGATCGTGCAGTTGGCCCGCAGTGTTGGCGAGGCGTTCGTGACCAGAACCGCCACACCCGTGATGAAATTCTCTACAGCCGAGGCCTGTTCAGCACCGGATTATCATCCGGGCCTTGACGTATCAGTAGATCAATCGAATGTCCAGCCGTTCAAGACCCAGGCCGCCAGTGATGTCCCACCCACCTCGTTGAGGGAACTCCAATGAGCAAAGCAATCCTCTATGACGCGACAATTTGTATTCACTGCAAACTTTGCGAACAAGGTTGCGCGCAGCGAAATGGACTTCCCTATGACGATTCGATTGCCGCCGAAGAGAAGCAATCGGAGCACAAATTCACTGTGGTCATGGCCCAGGGCGACAAGTACATGCGGCACCTGTGCATGAACTGCCTGGATCCAACCTGCGCTTCCGTTTGTCCGGTCGGAGCGATGCAGAAGACCGCCGAAGGCCCTGTAACTTATAACGTCAGCCGCTGCATCGGCTGCCGATACTGCATGGTGGCCTGCCCGTTCTCCGTGCCCAAGTACGAGTGGGACAAGACGAATCCACGCGTTCGGAAATGCGACATGTGCGCGGACCGGGTCACTGCAGGACAGCAGACCGCCTGTGCCGATGCCTGCCCAACGGGAGCGACCAAGTTCGGTGAACGCGATGCGCTCATCGCAGAGGCAAAGGAGCGCATCGCCGGGAATCCGGGGCAGTACATAGATCATATTTATGGACTTGAGGAAGTAGGCGGGACCTCGGTGTTGCTCCTTTCCAGCGTCCCGTTTGCGAATTTCGGTTATCCGAGCGACTTGAGCAGCGAACCGAGGCCTTTACTCACCCACCGGGCATTGGCACATATCCCCGACGTGCTCACCTTGGGCGGGCTCTTACTCGGCGGGATCTGGTGGATCACAAACCGGCGGGCCGAAGTGGCTCTTGCTGAAGCGGAAGCTTCGGATGCCGAGTCGCGCGGCAAGAGGCGCGAGGGATGAGGCGGGAATCATCATGACCTTTCCACGGATCACGTTCTGGAGGGTGGTACTCGGAGCCTTTCTGGTTGCAGGTTTCTGCGCAACGGTGTTGCGGTTCGCGCGCGGATTGGGAGCCGCGACCCATCTCAGCGACGCATTTCCGTGGGGACTGTGGGTCGGTTTCGACGTCTTGTGCGGCGTGATGCTGGCGGCAGGGGGATTCACGCTGACGGCCACGGTATACATCTTCCACCTGGATAAGTTCCGGCCCATTATCCGGCCGACGATTCTCACCGCTTTCATGGGTTACGCGCTGGTGATCGTTGCGCTGTTCTACGACCTGGGACGCGGCTGGTTCATCTGGCACGCGATCATCATGTGGAACCCAAGGTCGGTGATGTTCGAAGTCGCGTGGTGCGTGATGCTTTACACCACCGTTCTGACGTTGGAGTTTGCGCCGATATTGTTCGAGCGGCTGCGGCTCGAAAAGCTTTTAAGAATCCAACATGCGATCGTGATCCCACTGGTAATTCTCGGTGTGCTGCTATCCACACTTCACCAGTCGTCACTGGGCAGCCTCTACCTGATCATGCCCAACAAGCTGCACCCACTGTGGTACACGGGGTGGCTGCCGGTTCTTTTCTTTCTGTCCGCCATCTGCGTCGGACTTGCAATGACGATTTTTGAATCGTCGCTGAGCTCAAGGCACTTCGGCAAGCAGCTCGAACTCTCTTTGCTGCGGAGCTTGGGCCGTGTACTGCTCGTCACTCTCTTGCTATACGCGGTGTTGCGGTTCCTGGACTTGTACCATCGGGGAGCGTTGAAGCTGCTGGCGATGCGAAGCTATGAGACCAACATGTTTCTCTTGGAGGTCACGCTCGCACTGATCCTGCCTATCGCGCTCTTGATGATTCCCAGGATTCGCGAGAGTGCCGGCGGCCTGTACCTTTGCGCCGTGTTGGTGATCCTCGGATTCATAACCAACCGCCTGAATGTGGCAATCACCGGAATGGAAGCGTCCGCCGGCGTTCACTACTTTCCGAAGTGGAGTGAACTCGCTGTGACGGGGAGCATTGTCGGGATCGGGTTTGCAGTTTTCGGGCTGGCGGTGAAGTATCTCCCGATCTTCCCCGCGGCCAGTGCGCGACCGGCGACTCCATTACCAGGGGCATCAAGAGCGGCATCCGAGCTTTCCCATGCGCGTTCCTAAGGCAACGTCGCCACTTTGGAATCGCTGGATCCGAGGGACCCAAAGACTCAGCCCCAAACTGGTCATTCTGCTGCTCACGGCCATGACCGTTGTCTTTGGGCTGCTGGGATATCTGAACGTTCGCTTGCAGCGGCAACATCTCGAGAGCATCACGCTGACCAGCGCCGAGCGAGTGAGCGATGTAATCAAGCGGCAAGCGTCGTACTACATGCTCCGGAACGAGCGCGAAGGTCTGTATCACAGCATTTCGGAGATCGGAAATGAGCCCGGAGTCGTGCATATCCGCATCTTCAACCGCGAAGGGAGAATCACCTATTCCTCCGACCCGAAGGAAATCAATACTCTAGTTGACGAGCAGGCGGAGGCGTGCAACCGGTGCCACGCGCAGGCACAACCGCTCACCCATCTGGACCGGCCCGACCGGTTCCGCACTTTCCGGCTGGCGAGTGGTGAGCGAGTCCTGGGCATCATCAATCCAATCGAGAATTCACCGGAGTGCAGCAATGCGGATTGCCATGCGCATACCCCAGAGCAAAGAGTTCTTGGCGTGCTGGACACCGACCTATCCCTGTCGGCGGCTGACGCCAGTCTTGCGCAAGCGAACCGGCAGACGCTGAGGTACACGCTTCTGGCCGTGCTCGCAATATCCTGCCTGACAGCGGCATTCATCTGGCGCTTCGTTCAGAAGCCCCTGAAAGCCCTGGAGGAGGGAGCGGCGCGGCTAGGCTCGGGCGAACTCGGGTATCAGGTCGATATCCGGTCGCGCGACGAACTGGCGGATGTCGGGGCAGCGTTTAACAGAATGAGCCAGCACCTGAAGGATGCCCGTGAAGAACTGAACGGATGGAATCAGACGCTCGCGGCACGCGTCGAGCAGAAGACCAAAGAACTGAACCGCGTCTACGAACAAATGCTCAGCGTGGAAAAGATGGCGTCGATCGGGCGGTTAGCCGCCGTGGTGGCGCACGAAATCAACAATCCGCTTACAGGCATTCTGACTTACGCGAAACTGGTGAAGAGGCGCTTGGCATCAGCCCCCGGCGCGGAGCAGAAGGAGCTTCTGAGTTCCATCGAGATGATCGAGTCGGAGAGCCGGCGCTGCGGCGAGATTGTGAAGGATCTCCTGACGTTTGGTAGGACAACCTCGATCAGCTATGAGCCGACGGATTTGAACCGGGTGATCGAACATTCGGTGCGGCTCGTAAGACACAAGCTCGATTTAGCCGGCGTCCATTTGGACGTTGATCTTGCGCAAGACCTTCCGATGATCCGGTGCGATCCGAGCCAGACGGAGCAAGTGATACTGGCGCTGGTGATGAACGCGGTTGACGCGATGCCCAACGGCGGCAACCTGAAGCTCCGGACTTTACGAAAATCCCAATCCGGCGAGGTCGCCATCGAGGTTGAGGATGACGGGGCCGGAATCCCGAAAGACGTGCTGCCGCACCTCTTCGAGCCTTTCTTCACGACCAAGGAGCGCGAGCACGGATTGGGTCTGGGGCTCGCGATCAGCCTCAGCATCGTGGAGCGCCATCAGGGCCGGATCGAAGTCAAATCTGAACTTGGGCGGGGATCAAAGTTTACGGTTACTCTTCCCGTGGAGGGTGTGCCACTTCCACGGAGCGACGCGCCGCTTTCGACGGTGCGAGGATAGGAAATTAACGTGAGCAAGGCAAACTTACTAATCGTGGATGACGAACTCTCGGTGAGGGACTCCCTCGGAAAATGGTTCCGGGAGGAAGGATACGACACCTCGGTTGCAGAGAGCGCGCATGCCGCTCTCGGGCAGATGGCCGAGCATCATTTTGACTTGGCGCTGGTCGATATCAAGATGCCCGGAACCGACGGTATCGAACTCCTGCATCGGATTCACGAGGTCGATCCCGAAATGGTGGTGATCATCATGACGGGATACGCGTCGGTGGAAACGGCCGTGGCGGCGTTGAAGGATGGCGCCTACGACTACGTCTCCAAGCCCTTCGATCCCGACGATATCGCGCACACGGTGCACAACGCCCTCGCGCATAAGCGATCCGATCAGGAGAATCTCCGCCTGCGCGAAGCGGTCGCGAAAGCCAGCCAGCCGCATGCCCTTGTCGGCCAGAGCGCAGGCATGCGGGTGGTATTCGAGGCCATCGAGACTGTGGCGCCCACCGAGGCGACGGTTCTGATTACCGGTGAAAGCGGGACCGGCAAGGAGCTTGTCGCGCGAGCCATTCATGCGGCCAGTCCGCGGCGCTACAATCCTCTCGTGGTGATTCATTGCGGCGCCCTGGCCGAGACACTCCTCGAAAGCGAGCTGTTCGGCCACGAGAAGGGGGCCTTCACCGGTGCGCAGTATCGTAAGAAAGGAAGCTTCGAAATCGCGGAAGGCGGCACCACGTTCTTGGATGAGATCGGCGACATCAGCCTGAAGACGCAAACCGACATGCTGCGGGTCCTGCAAGAGCACGAGATCACGCGAGTCGGCGGCAATCATCCGATCCACGTGGATTTTCGCTGTATCGCCGCAACGAACAAGGACTTGAAATCCCTGATTGAGGAAGGGAAGTTTCGTCCCGACCTATACTACCGGCTGAACGTCTTTCAAATTCATATCCCGCCGCTCCGGGAACGCAGGAACGACATCCCCTTGCTGGCCGATCACTTCGTCCGGAAATTTGCGGCTTCGATGAACAAACGCATCGATGGCATTTCTGTCGCGGCGATGAACCTGCTCACGCAATACGATTGGCCGGGCAACGTCCGCGAGCTTGAAAACGCTATCGAACGCGCGATGGTGGTGGCTCAGGGACCTCAATTGGGCGAAAAGGAGTTTATCCTCCGGGTGAATCAGACGGAAAGGACACACCGGACGCTCGAGGACGTTGAGCGCGCGCACATTCTGTCCGTGCTGGAAGAGTGCAACGGCAACCAAACGATGGCCGCGGATGTCCTTAACATCGATCGGGTGACGCTCCACAACAAGCTCAAGAAATATGGTTGGAAGAAGACCGAAAAAACGGCCAATGTCCTGTGAAGCGGATTCAGCTGCTCCCATTCGGCAAGATCGACGACGCACTGCTGGCGGATCTGTCCGCGGACCTTGCGCGCGTGTTCCCCGTCTCCAGTGAGATATTGGAGGCGCGGCTCGACCCGGCTCGTGCGTACAATCCTGAAAGAGGGCAGCATTCCTCGACGCAGATTCTGGAGATGATGAGCGCGCACGTCACGCCGGAGGCATGGCGGCTGTTGGGAATTACCTCGCTCGACTTATACATCCCGGTGCTGACGTTCGTGTTCGGAGAGGCCCAAGTGGGGGGCGCATGCGCAGTGGTTTCGGCGCATCGCTTGACACAGGAGTTCTATGGACTGCCGCATGATCCGGACCTACTGCGCGCCCGGCTTTTGAAAGAGGCAGTGCATGAGCTGGGGCATACCTTCTCTCTTTCGCATTGCGACGATTATGAATGCGTGATGGCGGCCTCCCATGCGGTCGAGCGAATCGATCTGAAGACCAGCCGCTTTTGCGCCGAGTGCCGCCCGAAAATATTCGCCGTGGCGGGCAGTTGAAGAGCGGCGCGCCCTCATCCTTTCCCCGACCCCGTGCTATCATCCCGCCAGCGCCCGGATGTTGCTTGCCCAGCCCTGCAGCAAAGGGGGAAATCATGCATTGGTACACGTATGTCGCGTACTTCTTCAGCGGCGCTTTTTTCGTGAACGCGATTCCACACGTCACAAACGGGGTGTCCGGGCGCCGATTCCCGTCGCCATTCGCTACCCCGCCCGGCAAGGGACTGTCTTCGCCGATGGTCAACGTGCTGTGGGGCGCGCTCAATCTGATCGTCGGGTACTTGCTCGTGAGCCGCGTGGGAGAGTTCCACCTTCATCACAAGTGCGGCGTCCCCACGATCGCGGCCGGGGGCCTGTTGATGGGAATCCTGTTGGCCCGAACGTTCGGGCGCGCCGACCGCGGTCAATAGGGCGGCGGGCAGAACGAGGCCGGGCAAGTCCAGCTCGGATGAAATTTCGGCGAAACACGGGGAAGAGGCGGAAGATGAATTCGGATTTCCCGCAAGGTATAATCGAGCCGTGTACGCAAATGACCGAAGAAGGCCATCGGCCACCCGCAGTCGCGACCGGGATGGCGCCGGAGCTTTGCGGCGCACGATCCGGGCGTGGGCTTAACGTCTAGTTTGCGCGAATTGTTCGCGTTCTTGCTTCCTCTGCCGATTTGTGACGACAGAAAAGGAAATGCCGGTCAAAACTGGAGCAGGTGAACCAGGCTCCAAAGGTGGACTCAATCGAATGCGGCAGTTCTCCCGGAGAGAGTGGATGCGGAGTGCCGCTTCGGCGACTGCGGCGTTGGTTTCGGCCGGCTCGCTCAAGTCGTGGAGCAAAGCGCCGGCTGTTTTGCCTTATCAAGCCGGGCAGAGGCCGGCGCAGCAGGGAAGTTCGCTTGCCAAAATCAAATTCTCTCTTCAGACCCTCCCGTTTAGTGTGGATTCCAACGAAACTCTGAATTTTCCGCACGCTCCCGCGACGATGGCGGGGGGTGTCGCCGTTTTTGATTACAACAAAGATGGCCGCCCCGACATTTTCTTCACGAATGGCGCCAATATCGAGACCCTCAAGAAGGATTCCCCGAGGTTCTTCAACCGCCTGTTCCACAATGACGGCAAGGGTTCCTTCACGGACGTCACAACAGAGGCGGGGCTTGCCGGCACGGGCTATGACATCGCTGCGGCCGTCGGGGACTACGACAACGACGGCTACCCGGATCTGTTCGTCGGCGGAGTGCACGGGAGAACGCTGTACCACAATAACGGCGACGGAACCTTTTCCGACGTCACGGCCAAGGCGGGGCTCGACCGCGTCATCGATCCCGATTACGGCCCGCTGTGGATGGCGGCAGCGGCGTGGGTGGACGTGAACAATGACGGGCTGCTCGACCTCGTTGTGATCAATTATTTGCAGTGGGATGCAAAAACCGAAAAGCTCTGTCCGTTCATGGGCGCCGATGATTATTGCACTCCGCGGCTTTACCAAGGCCAGCCGAACCAGCTGTTCTTGAACCGCGGAGACGGGACGTTTGAAGACGTGTCGGAAGAGTGGGGCTTGCGCGCTCACGTCGGTAAGGGAATGGGCGTCGGGGTAGCGGATTACGATCTCGATGGCCGCCCCGACCTCTTCGTTACAAACGACACCTCGTATAATTTTCTATTCCACAATACAGGAAAGAAGTTCGAGGAGGTTGCCTTTCCAGCAGGCGTGGCACTCGTCGGGACCGGCGATTTCATCTCCGGCATGGGGACGGACTTTCGCGACTGCAACAACGACGGTTACCCGGACATCATTTTTGTCGCTCTCAACGACCAAACGTTTCCGCTCTTCTTGAACAACGCAGGAAAGAGTTTCGACGACGCCGGCTACCAGACCGGCCTGCGCGAGCTATCGCGCTCGATGTCCGGTTACGGCCCGGGCTTTTTTGATTTCGACAACGACGGTTGGAAGGACCTGTTCGTTTCTCGCGGACATGTCGAGTCAATCCCGACGCCCGCCTACCAAGTCGATCAGTGCAACACGGTGTTCCGGAATCCCGGTCCGGCCGGCAAATGGCAAGCCCTCACGGCAGAAGCCGGGCTGACGGCTTCACCGCCCGCGAGGCACCGCGGCTGCGCGTTCGGCGATTTCGATGGCGATGGCCGCGTCGACGTCGTCGTATCAGCGTTGGGGAAAGAGGCCGAGATCTGGATGAATCGCTCAGCAAACTCCGGGCACTGGCTGGATGTCGCGCTGGAAGGCACGAAGAGCAATCGCGATGGAATCGGCGCCCGCATCAAGGTCGTGACTTCGCAAGGGGCGCAATTCAATCACATGAGCACAAGCGTCGGATACGCCTCTTCGAGCCATGGGCCGGTCCACTTCGGCCTCGGCGCGGACAGCAAAGCCAAGCTGGTCGAAATCCACTGGCCCTCCGGCATCGTTCAGGCGCTTCACGACGTCCTCGGCGACCGGGTGTTGAACGTCAAGGAGTCCGCAAGCACGTGATATGAGTTTCGCTGTGCAGGGCCCTTGTTGGTGCTGCAGGCGGAGTTTACGTCGTAAGGATCAGGATACTACTGGTTCCCGTTGGTCTGGTCCCCGGTGGCAAGGTGCTGGCGGGCCCTCTCTGCGAGATCTTGGCTCTCTTTCTCCCTAAGCTCCTGCACCTTTGCGAACTCTTTTTGAGCGCCCGCAGTGTCCCCCAAGATTTGATCGATGCGGCCGATTCGGAAGTGCGCATCCGGTTGGTTGGGGTCCAGTTCCACTGCGCGGTGGAGCGCCACGAGAGCCTCCGGGTATTTCTTCTGATCCATCAGGATGTTGCCGATATCGAGGTAGGCTATTCGAATGTCATTCTGAAGCTGAATCGCCCGGCGGAGCAACGGGAGCGCTTTGTCGTAATCGGCCCCTTGCATGGCGATATCCCCGAGAAACGCCAGGGCCTGCGCGCTGTCGGGATCGATCGCCAATTCGCCGTTGAAGGCGGCGACGGCGTCATCGAATTTTCGCGCTTTCCAGTACTGATGTCCCAGCATAAAGTGCAGCTCGGCCTGATGGGGGGCGAGGCTGATCGCCTTCTGAAACTCCGCGACGGCATCGTCCCCTCTCTCCAGTCCGTCCAATGCCTCTCCAGTCAGCTCGTGCACGGCCCAGGAATCCGGATCGATCTGATCGAGTTTCCTGAACTCTTGCAGGGCGCAGGAATAGTCCTTAGCCTGAAGGCAACTCTGAGCCAAGGTATGGTGGAGTTCCGTATTGGTGGGATCGGATGCCGCGGCCGGAGCGAGATATTTCGCCGCCTCCGCAAACCGTTTTGCTCCATAGCAACTCAGGCCTAGAAGCGTGGTGGCCTGCATGTTGCCCGGATTCACCTTCAGCTCAGCCTGCAGGGGCGGGATGGCAGCTTCGAAGTGGCCCTGCTTGAATTCCGCGAGCCCTAAATCCAGCTGAAGTCCCGGCAATTTCGGCTTTAAGGCAATGGCCCTGCGGTAGGCAGTGACCGCCTCGGCGTACTTCTGCTCCTTAGCGAGCACCACACCCAGGTTCGCGAAGGCCTCCGCACTATTGGGATTTCGCTGAGTGACGGCGCGCCAGTGCTGCTCAGCTTGCTGAAGATTGCCTGGCTGCTCCGAGTTAGCCTGATCCGCGGGGCTCGGGGTCTGGGCGCGGAGATTCGGCAAGACCGCTAGCGCAGCGACCACAACAAACTTTCCCCACGCGCGCTTCCAACCGCCGGTCGGGAATGTCATCTCTCTATTCATGCGATCCGAAACCCTGAGGAACATGCATCTTCGTGGCCCGCCGCGCCGCCGCCGGGATCTCTCATCGCGGCCCGTGCGCCCGCTCACGCCGAACCATCAAGGAAACTAGACCCAGCTTACATCCAACCCCTATTCGAGTGTCAGGCAATTGTGGAACGCCGCAGAGAGGGACGTCAACTGCCCTGGAATGTCCTGACAAATTGAGCCGCAAAAGAAAACCCCGCCAGCACCAATTTCGGTGCTGGCGGGGGTTGAAGAAACGTTTGTCAGCTTGTGAGGCTTACCAGTTGATCTTCGCGCCTAGCTGCAACGTGCGGCCCTCGTAGGCCCCCGTGGCCTTACCGAAGTTCGGGTCGCCCGTTCCGGTATCGACGGCGTTGAATTGTGGATGGTTCCAAATGTTGACCGCGTCGCCACGGATCTCGAGCTTCAACCGTTCCGTGAAGGCGATGTCCTTGACGAGCGATATGTCCCAGTTCTGGCGGCCCGGACCCCAAATCCCGTTATAGGGGAAGGTTCCGAAAGTCGCCACCTGATTGGGACCGATGCCGGAGGCGCCGGCTACGTAGTTGGAGGACTGAGGCAGGTAGTTGTTTTGGAATACAGACGTATTGAACACCTGCCTGCTCCCGTGTCCGTTCTGCAAGGCGGTGTCGGTATTTGGATACGTGATTGCCCCGACCAGGTTCGGCCGGACCGAGCACTGAGCTGGCACCACGTTGCAGACCGTATTCACGCCGTTCCCGATACCGATGTTCATCGGGACGCCGGATTCCGCAGTGATGATTCCCGCAATCTGCCAGCCGCCAGCCGTCATTCTCAAGAAGGCGTTACGGCCCGCGAAAGTCGGGAGTGTGTAAACGAAGTCAACGAAAAAGATGTTGCGGCGATTGATGGCCGCTGGGCCGTATTGGTCCAGCCAGCCCAGGTACGGGTTGGAGGTGGTGCTGAGGTCCCCGCCATCTTCGCTGTTGGACGTGGCGTCGTACGCACGAGCAAGGGTGAACGCCGAGTTGATCGTCAGGTTGCGGAACTGAGACCGCAACGAAACCTGCAGGGAGTTATACCTTGATCTCGCAACGTCCGAGGCCATGGTAATACCCCCGTAGCCGGCATACGGCAAGTACAGGTTGGTCGTTCCGTTGCCGTTGCCACTGCCGTTGAAAAGCAGGGGCCACTGGCTCGGGTCCGTGTTATTGATTCCCTGCTGCACGTTCTCGTGGCGACCCTGGTTTCCGACGTAGGCAACGGACAGCACAGTTTGGGCGCCGATCTGCTGCTGAACCCCAATGCTGTACTGGTAGCTAGTCGGAGTCTTGTAGTTAGCGGCGTCCAGTCCTGTGATGCCGTTGACCGTCACCGGCAGCGAAGTTGTGCTGTAGGTGATATTCGCGTTGCTGATCCCAGTGTGCGGATTTTGGAAAGAAACGTTGCTAAGCGAGGCGCTTCCGCCAAATAGGTTCATCCCCACCTGGTACATGTCGTTGCCCTGGATGCGCTCATAGAACATGCCGAATCCGGCGCGCAGAATGGTCTTGCCATTGCCACTGATGTCATAGGCAAAACCGATTCGCGGACCGAACGTGTCCCAATAATTCGGCACGAGCGCGCCGGTGACCCCGGCCGTCATGCCGGCGACACCGATGCCGTTGGCGTATTGTTGGAGGCCGTTGAGGATGGGGTTTGGACCTGTGCCGAGGTACGGATTCGCCGCAGCACATGTGCCATTCGCGCCGGTATACGGCGTAACCACATTAGAGGCGCTGCACATCAGGCCTCCATTGGTTCCCGGGACGAAACCCGCCCCCGCCGCTTGCGCGGTTGCCTCTCCAGAGGCGTTGTATAGATTGGGATAGAAGTCGGCCATCTGGTTGTTGATTTCGGCCGTGTGCGGCATGCCGTCCCAGCGCAAGCCCAGGTTCAAGGTCAGGCGCTTCGTGGCTCGCCAGTCATCTTCGACGTAGGCGCCCCAAGAAACGCTATTCCACTGCCGTAAGTCCTTGAGGGCGGCTTCGCTGTAGCTGCCCGTCAAGCCGAGGAGGAAATCGGCGTAGGGCAAGCCAGTGTATTGTCCGCTGAACTCGAAATCACCCTGAGGCGTGGTTTGGAGGTCTTGACCCTTGTCGTACTTATACCAGCCAAAACCAGCCTTGACCTGATGCGTGCCCTTGGTCCAGGAGATGTCATCGCGGATTTCGTAGCTGGCATCCGTGTTGATCCAAGGCCACCAGTTGGTTTCGAAACGCAGGTTCTGGTTACCATCAATATTGATTTGGGGGATAGTGGGCTGCGTGCCGCCGAAGAGTCTGCCCTCGGTGAAGGTCCCATCCGAGGCGGGTATCCCTGCGATGCTGTCGTTACTGCTCGCGAAGCCCGCAGCACCAAGGGGCGAGATTGTGATGGGGTTATCCCCGTAGTTAAAGGCGATCTCGTTCAGTAGTGTCGGACTGATCGTATCCGTCAGATGAACGACGGCGTGGCGGCCCGGATTGGCGAATGTGTCGCTGGCCGTGGGCAAGGTGGCCCAATCCCAGCGGGACGGGATGTCGCTCTGTTGAAAGGACTCCTCAATCCAATGGCCGAAGATCGACCAGTGGTCGTTGAACTGGTGGTCGATGCGGACGATCTCTTCCCTCAACATCGTCGGCGCTTTCGCGCTGTTGACGTAGGTATTCGCAGCAGCGCCGGAAGGGAGACTCGCTGACGGCAACGGAATCATGCCGGCCTTCATCATGGTAACTGCGTTTGCGCTGAGCAGCGAGGCCGGAATCGTATTGCTCGGAAACGTGTTGATGACAGCCGCGGTATCGCCGACTGCGCATTGGCTGAGGGGTACTTCAGCAGCTGCGAATGCGTTCTGCACGGCCGTGGAGACCTGGCAGTTGAACGGAGTCTGAAGCACGCTGTATCCACCGTTCAGATTGAACCCGGGAAGGCCCGGCAGTCCGGTCAGATTTGCCCCGGTGCTGGTTGGATAGTTGGTCGAAGGGACGACCGACAACAAGCCGCCGCCGCCCGCAACAACTCTCCGCCATTCCATGTTGTAAAAGAAGAACGTCTTCGGGTGTTTGGAGGTGAATTCAACAGGCCCGCCGACGTTGAATCCAAACACATTATAGCGCAGGTACCCCTGCGGGTTGAAGTAGCTGTTGGCAGTCCCCAGTCCATTTTGGCGTAGCCATTCCCACCCTGACGCGTGGAACTGGCTCGTACCGGAGGCAATTACCATCGTGGAGGTTTCCCCGGATTCGAGGCCATACTCCGCGCTGTAATTGGAGGTCATCACGCGAACCTCCGAAATGGCTTGCTCCGACGGCATGACATAGGGTCCTTGGCCGCCACGATCGGAGTTTTCGCCACCATCAATCAAGTTCAACTGGTGGGCCTGCCGCTGACCATTGAAGCTAATGGCAGAGTCGCCCGTATTCGCGGTCGGAACCTGGATGTCCGCGTTGTTAGGGCTGGCCCCCGGCACCAAGTCGATGAGGTTGAAGTAGCTCTGCGAACCAATTTCCAGCGCCTTGAGTTGCTGTCCTGTAATGACGCTGCTGATATCGTTGGTATCGGACTGCACGGCGATTGGATTCGCCGTAACCGTGTACACTTCGGTGATGGCGCCGGTTTCGAGTTTAACATCGATGCGCCGGCGGTCGCCGACTTCGAGAGTAATGGTTTGCTTTGAAGTCTTAAAACCTTGGGCCTTCACTTCGATCGTGTACTGGCCGATGTTCAGAAGAGGAGCTACGAAATCCCCCTCTTTTCCCGTCGTCTCGGTCGTTACCAAGTTCGTCTCGGTATTGGTAATGGTGACCGTGGCGTTGGGTACCACCCCGCCTGATTGATCGGTAACGGTTCCAAGGATCGTACCTTGTTGCGCCCTCGCCACCTGTGGCAGGCCGCAAAACAGCACAGCCAGCGCACATAAGCGAAGGATCCATCTCACCTGCGAGTTACTGCCAATGCTTCGCAGCAATTCACTTGGCCTCATGGCACCTCCTAATGGTTTTCTGCAGACTGCTCGAAATGTTCGCCAATAACGCAGAGCTCACATCTCTTGAATCCAGCAATTGCATCGGCGAAGCGCACCCCAGAAACGGCTCTTCGTTCCCTCCGCCATAACGCAATTCCGATCCGAACGCGCGACGCGTTGCTGCGAACGTGGATTAAGGAATCAGAACAACGGGGCCTTACGGCGAGAATTCCCGTTGCACAGGACCGATCCACCCCAGAGCAGCCCTCGCGAACCCAGATATACGGTAACGTACACGATACTGTGGGAATGTCAAGTATTTTCTTGAAATCCGTGAACATTACTCCTTAAGGGTTTCCAGGGCAGGATTTGTGCTTCTATCGAATGAGGCGTAAGGAAGGCACCTCCTGGTGGGAAGCCCTGCTATCCCTTGCTGGGGACGTGGTTTAGGCCGTCCGCAGGCCTACGGAGCCGCTGGATGGGCCGGACCGGCTATATGGCCCCGTCGTGCCCTGCAACCGCCTCGGTTAGCCTTGTGTCGCCGAGCCTGATCTCTCTAAAAAGGTGCAAATTGGAGGACATAACCACTCCCGGACTGAGGTGCACGGCGGGGGGAAAGCTCACCTTTCCTGTGAGATTGTCCGCTATCAGGCGGACGGCAATCTGGCCTTGGCGATGGGGGTGCTGATAGATGGACGCGGCAATCGTTTCCTTCTTGAAGTAAGGCGACATCTCGAGGAAGAGATCAGTGGTAATCAATTTCACCTTCGCGCTGAGGTTTCTGGCGCCAAGCGCCCGGCACACCGGCAAACAGTTCACGGTGTTGACGTAAATGCCGGCGAGCCCGGGAATGCGACGAAGCAAATCGAACGTCTTCTGAAAACTCTCATCTTCGTCCTCATGCCCTTCGATGACGGCCGCGATCTTCCCGCCGGGACAGTGTTTTGGGAATGCATCGGAAAAACCGTCCGTTTTCTTGCGGTGATCTTCGGCCGTCAGCATGCCCGCTACAATGGCCACTTTTGAGCCCGGCGGCACGAATTTGCCCATCAGCTCGCCAGCCAGGCAGCCGTTCAAGTACGGTTCGACGCAGACAACGCTGGAACGGCGGCTCTCAGGCGCGTCCGTCGAAACGCAGACCACGCGTATTCCTTTGGCTTCGGCGTCATCGATCAGCGGCTTCAACTCCCTCGGATTCCCCGCAGCCAAGATGATCCCGGTGACGCCCTGATCGATCAACTCCTTGAATGCCTCGACGTCTCCTTCGCCCAGCGCCTGGACTGGGCGGTGCACAAAATCAATCCCAAACTGCGAGACCTGCCTCTCCTCGTCGAGCACGCCGCTCCAAAGTTGGTCGTAGAAGAAATGAATCTCACGCGGCAGGCACACGCCGATGCGGGCCCCGGCCCGGGCCACCGAAAGCGCGCGAGCCGCCAGGTTCGGCGTGTAACCAATTTGGCGCGCGATTTGCAAGATCCGCTGGCGTGTCTTCTCGTTGATTCCGCCGCGACCGTGCAAAGCGCGATCGACCGTGCCGATGGAGACACTCGCCATCTGCGCGATCAACGGGATTCCACGCCGCTGTTTGGGCGTCTTGGTCATTCCCTAGCCGCCGTTCATTTTATTCTTTTCTCGGACGTTTGTCCTACCCTGCTTCAGGCCTTAGAAAATCGTTCTTTTCGTGTACGATACCGTAAGCGCCCCGTCTTCTTCCGGGAAGGGCGCCGACACGTCCCTTCCCGGCCGCCCAAACTCGGTGGCATGCACCAGTTTCTATCGCAGAGAGGCTTGACAAGCCAGTGCGATGGGCTTCAGATCGAAAGGGACGCGAACGAGCGGTCCCTGTGCACGGTGGTCACTACACAGCGATGTAGCTGCAAGAGCAAAATTTGGGCGGCGTGAAGGCACATTTGCCGGCCCGATCAGTGACTGGGCGCGTTGAACACCGAGGGCCGGCCCATGGATTTGTCCGCCCACCCCAGGAAGTACTTCATATTCGGCGCGTCGGTATGCCCACCGTCGTGCTGACGCCATGCGAGTTCCCCTTCGAGCAGGCCGGTGTTTACGGGAGGCATCTTGTCCGGGCTGTAGCCGTCCAGCGGCTCGAGGCCTTTCGCCCCCAACAAAGTCCACACCGGGCTGGCGTCCAGCGTCGCCATGAAGCTTCCTCGATGATCGAGCCATTTGGCGTCGCCCTTCTCCGGCACTCCGTAGCTGATGAATGTGAGCCGGGGCGCGCAGAGCGCTATGAGCTCGTTGGAGTCCACGGGGATATCGGAACCATTCATGCTTCCGAAGACGGCGTCGGACGCTCCGTATTTCATGAAGTTGCCCGCCATCCAGTAGTATTCGCCGCTTGCGAGGCTGTCGACGGCCTCCCCAAAGTTGCGCCGCAGGAGAGTGGCTCCGCCTTTTCCAGAGGAACCCACGAGTACCGCCGCGAACCGCTGCTCAAACGCCATGGTCACGAGCGCGGCCTTGCCGTAGCGGGAAACGCCTTCGATGCCGACCTGCTTTGCGTTGACTGCCGGATCGGTTTCGAGATAGTCCAGGGCGCGTCCAGCGCCCCACGCCCACGCACGCAACGCCCCCCAGTCATCCGGCTTCCGCGGCTGTCCATGATTGACCAGACCAATGATCCCGCGGGTGAGCCCGGCCCCGTTGTCCGCTTGAATGCTAGCGGGATCAATCAACGCGAATCCCCATCCATCGGAGACGAGTTCCCACGTGTTGGGAGGATCGCCGTCCGCGTTCAGCTGCGGGGGAACAAAGGGCCGCGGCGCTTCCAACTCATATGCCGGATGCTCCTCGAAAACCTGTTTGAGCGACGGGTCCTGCTGGGTGAGAACGGACTTGAGAGCGTCGTTAATGCGCGCCAGTTGCTCTGCGGAGGGCTGATTTGGGGAGGGGAAAACGGCCGGGGCGAACATCATCAGAATGGGAACCGGCTTTGTCGCATTCGCAGGAGTGACCAGGATCATGCGGATGTCCACATTGATCGATGGGTAGGCCGAGTTGTCCACATGACCCACCACCTCCTTCGCGATCACGGGAGTGAAGCCGACATACTCGTGATCGACCGCCGTAACCGACCACGTTACTTTAGGGACGTTCTTTGGTATGCGCCCATAAACACAGCACTCGAACCCCTCGATGATCTCCGCGCGGCGTTTCTCCCACAGCGCAGGGGTCGTCACTTTCCGGCCGTCGTTGAGCGTAAGAGCGTCGGGTATATTCGGGAAGGGATTTGCTTTCGTTTCGTCGTAGTTTGCGTGATTTGGCGCGTTTTCGTCACCGCTCGGCCCGGGGCGCAAGGCGTGGATTCCCAACTGACCCATCATATTCTGTTGGTCCTGCTCGGCGGTGAAGGTGACGGGCTGGGGATACGTTGGGGAGGGTCCTCCCGCCTGGCCCATGGCGCGTGGAATCAAGGGATTCACCGAGGCAAAAATCGCACCAAGCAGCACTATCCGCACGATCCAGTTGTGATCGGCCATTGGCAACTCCTCGCGAGAGATATGGGCCCCATACTGGACTTGGCTCGGTTCCCGTGTCAAATGTGAGCGTTTTCACAGAGGGGGAAGCCGAGTGGTTCTGGGGAGGACTCATTCGTGAATCGCCCGAGCCCCGCACGGCATCGAATGGTTCTGGACACGCCAATCGCAGACGCGCCCCGTTTGCAACTCCGTGCATTCCAACTGCGATTGGCGTATCATTGGCCTGCTTGATCCTGAGATCCGGCGCCGTCCCCGTTCACGGGGAAAGGATCTTGAACATGACGCGCTCCTTGGTTCTGTTGGTTTTGTTCGTTGTCTTGTGTGGCCTCGCTGCTCAAGCCCAAGGATTCGGATGCACGTTGCGCGTGGATGTCGCGCTTGCGGATAAGGGGCAACCCTTGGCCGGGATGCGCGTCCAGCTTGTTCAGGGTCTTGCCGGATCACCCTACGGAGTTGCCGTGACGAACTCGTCCGGCTCGGCGCAATTCGAACATCTTCGGGGGGGGGACTACCGTCTTGAAGTTTCAGGAGAAGGGGTGGAAACGATAGTCACTCCGGTGTTTCATATCGAAAGCACCACACTTTTTGAGAGCCAACAGGTTTCAGTTCACCCCCTGGAGAATGACAAGGCCGGAGCGGGTAACACCGTGAACGTCCACGAACTCAATGTTCCCGCGGAGGCCTCTCAAGAGCTGGCGCGCGGTGACGAGGAGATGAAGCGCAAGCACTGGAAGCAGGCAGAGGACCACTACAATAAGGCGGTCACGATTTATCCGCAGTATTCCGTGGGGTATTACGATCTTTCGGTCGCGTACTACCAGTTGAAACAGCCCGATGAGCAGCGCGATGCCTTGCAGAAGGCTTTAAACATTGACGATCACTTCGCCCCCGCGCTCGTGAGCCTCGCTCATATGGAGTTCGCCGATCATAAACTTCCCGAAACTCGGGCTTTCCTAGACAGGGCGGTCGCGGCGGATCCGGCCGATGTCGAGGCGCTTGCTCTGCGCGTCCGGGTGGATTTCATGGAAGGGAAGTACGAAGAGACGATCAGCGACGCTCAAAAAGTCCATAGCTTGCCGCACAAAGATTACGCTACCGTGCACTACACAGCGGCCGCCGCCTACCAGCAATTGAACCGCATTCCCGAGATGATCAACGAATTGAAAACATACTTGAAAGAGGATCCCACGAGTTCCAACGCCGGTTATGTGCGACAGACCATTGTCGCCGAGGGCGGCACGTCCGATTGACCGCGGCAAAATCCATTATGCGCCACGCACACTTGTCCCCTTCCGACTCGCTTCATCGGTGATATAGTACCTCCGTTTTTTCGAAGTCGTCTTTAGCACAGATGCGCCCCGGCGGTTCCCTGCTACGGGCCCAAGGCCCGCGAAGAAACATGACCGTGCGCGACGATGAGATGATTGGCTGCGGAGTGAAGCAAGCCGTGCTGTCTGATCTCGTGTGCGACGGCCATGGAAGAAGTGCGATACATTTTCTTGTTCCACGAATACGTAACAAGGAGTAGCTTGCATGAAAAAGACTATGCGAACTGCCGTCAGCAAGAGAGGGAATAAGAAGGCGACGACCGTGCCTTACAAGCATCCCGGTCTATCCTCCGCAAGACGCGTCAAAGACCTCTTGGCGCGTATGACGCTGGAGGAGAAGGCAGCACAGATGCTTTGTATCTGGGCGCAGAAGGCCCAGACGTTGGTGGATGCCGACGGCAATTTCGACCTTCAAAAAGCTCAGACGGCCTTTAAGAAAGGACATGGACTTGGGCAGGTGGGCCGGCCCAGCGATGCCGGAAAAGGCAAGAGTGCACGTGGCATGGCGGAACTCACCAATGCGATTCAGAAGTTTTTCATCGAGAACAG
Organism: Terriglobia bacterium; assembly: GCA_963819015.1. Classification (GTDB taxonomy): domain Bacteria; phylum Acidobacteriota; class Terriglobia; order Acidiferrales; family UBA7541; genus DASPOJ01. The sequence goes on along the minus strand of CAWFUN010000001.1, from coordinate 78,577 downwards.
CCGCCTGGGAATTCCCGTAATCTTTCACGAAGAATGTTTGCACGGACACGCGGCCCCCGGCGGCACCAGCTTCCCGCAGCCCATTGCGCTGGGAGGCACGTTCGATCCGGAGTTGGTCGAGGCGCTCTTCACCATGACCGCCGAAGAAGCGCGGCTCCGCGGGGCGCATCAGGCTCTGACGCCGGTGGTTGACGTGGCGCGCGAGCCCCGCTGGGGCCGCGTCGAAGAGACTTACGGTGAAGACCCGTACCTGGTCTCGCGAATGGGCATCGCGGCAGTGCGCGGGTTTCAAGGAGACGCCAAGTTCCGAGATAAGAAGCGCCTGATCGCCACCCTGAAGCATCTCGCGGGGCATGGCCAGCCGGAATCAGGCATGAACTGCGCTCCAGCGAACGTCTCGCTGCGGGTTCTTCGGGAGACCTTCCTCTACACCTTCAAGGAAGCGCTGCAGAAGGGCGGAGCCGTCAGCGTTATGGCTTCCTACAACGAACTTGATGGCATTCCCTCGCATGCCAACAAGTGGCTTCTCCAGGACGTTCTACGCAAGGAATGGGGCTTCCGAGGGTATGTCGTCTCGGATTACTTTGCGATTTGGGAATTGGGTTACCGCCCCGACACCCACGGCCACTTCGTGGCCAAGGACAAAGCGGAATCGTGCGCGCTGGCGGTTCAGGCCGGCGTAAATATCGAGTTGCCGGACCCGGACTGCTACCTGCTTCTGGTCGATCTCGTCCGCAAGCGCGTGCTGAAGGAATCCCAACTCGATGAGCTCGTTGCCCCCATGCTCTATTGGAAGTTCGAGATGGGGCTCTTCGACGATCCGTACGTCGACCCGGATGCCGCCGACCGCGTGGTGGGTTCGGAGGCCAATCGTGGGCTCGCTCTCCGCGCTGCTCGTGAAGCGATCACCCTGCTCAGAAACGAAGGCAATGCCGTGCCGCTTGATCTGAACCGCATCAAGACGCTTGCGGTCATTGGCCCCAACGCCCATCGAAGTCTGCTCGGTGGTTACAGCGGCGTGCCCAAGCATGACGTCACCCTCCTCGACGGCATAAAGGCCAAGGTCGGCGGCCGCGCCAAAGTGCTCTACAGCGAAGGCTGCAAGATCACCGTTGGCGGCAACTGGAATCAGGACGAGGTCGTGCCCAGCAACCCTGAGGAAGATCGCAAGCAGATTGCCGAAGCCATGGAGGTCGCCAAGCGGGCCGACGTGATCGTGCTCGCCATCGGCGGCAACGAACAGACGTTACGCGAGGCTTGGGGGTTGAACCACATGGGCGACCGGACGAGCCTCGACCTGATCGGGCGGCAAGAAGAACTGGTCAAAGCCATGGTCGCGCTGGGCAAACCGATTGTGGTTTTCCTGTTTAATGGCCGGCCGCTCTCGATCAATTACGTCAGCCAAAACGTCCCGGCCATTTTCGAGTGCTGGTACCTCGGCCAGGAGAGCGGGCGCGCCGCGGCTGACGTCCTGTTCGGGGATTTCAATCCCGGCGGAAAGCTGCCCATCAGTTTTCCCCGTTCTGCGGGTCATTTGCCCGTTTTCTACAATTACAAACCTTCCGCGCGCCGCGGCTTCTTGTTTGACGATGTATCGCCGCTGTACGCTTTCGGATACGGGCTGAGCTACACGACGTTTGCCATCCAGAATGTTCGTCTGGCGAAGAAGTCCATTCGGCGCAAAGAATCCACGCGGGTCCTCGCCGACGTTACGAACACCGGACAGCGCGAGGGCACGGAAGTCGTCCAGATGTATATCCGCGATTTGGTCAGTTCGGCGACGCGGCCGGTCAAGGAGCTGAAAGGCTTCAAGAGAGTCTCCTTGCGCCCGGGCGAGACGCAGACGGTCGAGATGGAGATCGCGCCGGAACACCTCGCTTTCTACGACGTGAACATGAACTACGTCGTCGACCCCGGCGAGTTCGCCATCCTGGTTGGTAATTCCTCCCGCGACGCCGATTTGCAAAAAGTGATTTTGCTGGTGAAAGAATAGGCGCCCAAGAGACGAGGACTTCAATGACTCAAGCCATTGGAAAACTTTCCGTCAAGGAAAAGCTCGGCTACAGCCTCGGCGACATGGCCGCCAACTTCTATTTTCAGTTCATGATTGCACTTGCGTTGGACTTCTACACGCACACCTTCGGCCTTACTCCGGCCCAGGCAGGGACGCTCTTTTTGGTGATTGGCCTGTGTGCCGCTGCCTTCAATCCGATCATGGGCTTGATTGCCGACCGCACCAACACACGATGGGGCAAGTTCCGTCCCTGGCTCCTTTGGACAGCCGTGCCGTTCGGGGTCATCGGCATCCTGGCCTTCACAACGCCGAACATCAGTCCGGCTGCAAAACTCGTCTACGCTTGGGTCACGTACTCGCTGCTCCGCCTCGTATACATCGTCAACAACGTGCCCTATGCCACGTTGACGGCCGTCATGACCCAAGATCCGGACGAGCGGACCAGCATCTCGTCCTACCGTCAATTCGCCGCCAACACCGCAGGCTTCATCATTGCCAGTCTCGCCATCCCAATGGTCTTGTTTTTCGGGCATGGCAACGATGCTCGCGGCTACCAGCTGACCATGGGCATTCTGTCGCTGATCAGCATCGTTTTCTTCATCCTCACCTTTTTCGCGACGAAAGAACGTATCCAGCCCGACCCGCAGCAGAAATCCTCGCTCGGCCAGGATCTCGCGGACCTCTTCGGCAATCGACCCTGGGTCGTGCTGTTCCTGGTCACGCTGTTCTATTTCACCGCGATTCTCATGCGTGGCAACGTCATGCTGCCGTATTTCAGATACGTGGTTGGCAATGTGAAGCTGTTCGCCTGGTTCAACGGGTTCGGACTCGCGGCAGTGCTCTTGGGTATTTCTTTTTCCACGGCCGTCTCCGTCCGCGTGGGAAAGCGCGAACTCTTTGTTGCAAGCATGATCCTGACAGCCGTCCTCACTGCACTGCTGTTTGTCCTGCCCCCGTCAGCCACGGTTCTGATCATCGGAACGGAAGTGCTGCGTCAGTTCTCGTTCGGATTGTCAGGTCCGATCCTCTGGGCCATGATGGGCGATGTCGCCGATTACGGTGAATGGAAAACCGGCCGGCGCGCCAGCGGCACCGTTACCGCGGCCGTTGTGTTCGCTCTGTGGGTGGGCTTCGCGCTCGGCGGTGCCATCGCGGGATGGCTCCTCTCCGCTTACGGCGTCGTCTCCCAGGCCGCCGTACAGACTGCGCACGCACGAGCGGGCATTCTTCTGACCGCCAGCCTCTATGCAGGCGCTTGCTTCTTTGCCGCTGCCGTGTGCCTCTTCTTCTATCCGCTGTCCCGTGAGTTGACCAGGTCGATCGCCGACGATCTCACTGAGCGGCGAAAGAATTACGCATCGTGAAGATCCGTGGCTCGTTAAAACTCTGTCCGCACTTGAAATCAGCGGCGTAAAGAGTTGTCTTCCGCAGCCGGCCCGGCGCTTTAATTCTTGGCGAGGGGCAAAGCTAGAAGGAATAGCGTAGCGCCAACTGAATCTGCCGCGGCGGCCTCGTCCCAAACCGGTTCGAAGAGGTCAGACTTCCGAAGCTCTGCGAGTCGAAGACATTCTCCGGCGGATCGAAGTTTGGGTGGTTGAACAGGTTGAAGACGTCGGCACGGATGCTCAGCCGTTGCGTCTCGCGGAATAGAGCTATGCTGCGGCCGATGCTCACGTCCATGTCCACCAGGCCCGGGCCCATCACACCGTTGCGAGGTGAAGTGCCAAAGCGGAATTGCCCCAGCAAGTTCGGATCGGCATACGCGCACGGATTGATCCACGTCTGCACCGTGCGGGTGCGGTCGGCCGCCCGGCCACCTTGCGAAATCGTGGAGTGGCACGCAGGATCGGGATTGGCGGCCACCGGCCCCGCTTGAAACGGATCGGCGATCAGGTCGGGCCGGTCAGTGCCCGTGATGAGCGTAGTGTAACTTTGGTAGCCCGAGCGGTAGACGGTAAACGGCTGGCCGCTCTGGGCGGACAAGATTGTGCCCACCTGCCATGAGCGCAGCAACGCCCGGACTGCTCGTGGGCGGACCCCGTTCAGTTCCGGCACCTCATACACGCCACACCACACCAGGCGAAGCCGCGTATCGAAGGCGGAAAGGCCGCGTTCGCCGTCAAGGTTATTGCCGTCTTGCGCATACTGGCCTTCCGTGGCGCTGCCCAGGAGTTCGGAGCCGTTGTCGATGGACTTGGACCAGGTGTAGGCCAGCAGATAGGAAAGGCCGTGCCACGGGCGTTGCTCCAAGCGTGCTTGCAGCGCGTTGTAGTTGCTGTCGCGGTCGGTATCAATTGTCGCCAGGCTGCCGAATTGAGGATACGGCGGCGACCCGCCCGGTTGGGACTGGTTTGCGTCGTGAAAACCCTTGAGATGCGTGCCCTTTGAGCCCACATAGGCCGTTTCCAGCACCAGTTGCGGCGTGAATTCGTACTGCACCCCGAGGTTCCACTGCTGCATGTAGGCGTCATGATAGTTCGGCGCGGGGCGGAAAGAGATGATGAGGTTCTCGGGCGACTGCAAGATGTCCTGGATGACGTTAGCGCCCGAGTTCAAGAAGTAATCGAATTTGTACGACGGTGGATTCTGCTTGGTGAGCGAGCTGGGCAGCAACGTGGCCGCATCCCAGAAAATGCCGTAGGCGGAGCGCACCACCAGTTTGCCTGTCCGCAGCGGACGCCAGGCAAAGCCGACGCGCGGAGCAAAATCATCCTTGCCTGTGTTAAAGAGGCCGCGCGGTAAACCATCGGTACCCGCCAACACATACTGGCAATCCGGCTTCGGCGTGCACGTCAGTGAATTGGCGCTCAAGTCCGCCTCGCTCAACGGAGTCTTGACGTCGTACGGAGCCTGGTTGTACTCCCAGCGCAGTCCCAGGTTCACCGTCAGGCGCGAGGTGGCGTGAAAGTCATCGAGCCCGTAAACGCCGAATTGATTGGCGCGCAGATGCACCGATGAGTTGCCCGAACCCAGCAGCGCGGCAGCGGGCAATCCCAGCGCCAGATCTTCGACCGAGTTTCCCGTCAATCCGAGAAAGATGAAGTCGCCGCGCGGATAGAAGTCGATGTAGCCGTTGTCGCCGATGCGCCGGAATTCGCCGCCAAAGCGGAAGTGATGGCGTGAGCCGGCAAAATCCGGCGACCACGCGAGGTTGTCGTTCAGATGCAGCGTCGAGATGCCGTTGTCTTCCGGAGCCTGAAACGGCTCGCCGATATTCTCGTAGCCCGCGATTTGGAGAATGGGGTAGCCGTAATCCCGCGGATTGGTCGGCGAAGGGAAGCCGAGCTGGCCACTGCGGTCGATGCCCTGACTCTGCTGAAACAGGCCCAGCCGGTCGTGGTTGAAGCCGACGCGGAATTCGTTGGTCAGGCGCGGGCCGAAACCGTGCACCCAGTTCACGCCGGCGTTCTGCCCGCGGTAGACGGCGTTGTCGCCGTAGCCCGGCAGGTTGCTGACACTGAATCCGAAGTCGTACGGGTTGTAACGCGTCAGATCGGAGATGCCGTAGTGCGCCGAGAGCGCGTCGCGGCTGGTGAGCTGGTGGTCCACTTTGATCGTGCCGGAGTTTGTCGTCTCTCGAATGACCGGCGCGGCCACGAAGAGCGTGGAATTCGCGAGATCGCTTCCCACATTGGCGGCAGGATACAGATTGAGTGCAGCCACACCGGCGGAATTGAGAGAGCCGGGGGGCAGCGAGCTTAGAATCGCGTCCCGCAGGTTCTGCGAAGGCACGGTGGATTCTTGCGTGGTGGCCTGGCGCAGCCGCAATCCTTCGTAACTCACGAAGAAGAAGGTGCGATTGCGGATGATCGGGCCTCCCAGTGTGGCCCCGAACTGGTTGCGAATGTATTCGGGGATGCGGCCGCACGAGCCCGGCACGGAATTTGCCACGCAGTCGGGCAGGTCGAAGAAATTCTTCGCGTCGAGCACGCTGTTCCGCAGATACTCGAAAGCGCTGCCGTGCAAATCATTGCCGCCGGAACGCAACAGCAGGTTGATCTGCGCGCCGCCGCCGCGTCCGTACTCCGCGGAAGAGGTGCTGGCCTGAACCTTGAACTCTTCGATCGCGTCCACCGAAGGGGTGAGAGTGGCCCGTCCGATGAGCGGGCTGTTGTTGTCCACGCCGTCAATCAGAAACGTGTTGGCGGTCTCTCTCGCGCCATCCACGATTACGCTGCCGCCCTGAATCGAAACATTGGACCCGGCCACCGGAAGCTGCGCTCCGGGAACCAGCAGGGTGAAGTTCAGAAAGTTGCGCTCGTTCAGCGGCAACCCCGAGATGGACTTGCGTTCCACCACCGCGCCGACGGTGGTGTTCTCCGACTCGATCAACGGGACTTCATCGGTCACTTCCACATGTTCTGTCCGGCCCGCGATTTCGAGCTGGGCATCCACGCGGACAATCTGGTCCACGTCGACAGTGATGTTCTCGAATGTGTCGGGTTTGAAGCCGGGCTTGCGGACCGTGACCCGATAACTGCCCGGCTGGAGAATTACGATTTCGTAGTCGCCCGCACCGGAACTGACGGTGGAGCGCGATATGCCGGTTGCCAGGTTCGTGGCCGATATTTCCGCGCCAGGAATTACAGCGCCGCTGGGGTCGGTGACCGTGCCGATCAGGGTGCCGGTGGCGCCGGCCGCGAATCCCAGTCCCGTAAGCAGGAAGAACGCCGCAGCATATCCAAGCAGCCAACGATTCATTCAGTCCGTCTCTTTCAGCATCGGTCGTGCTGGCGCATTCCGCTGGCGGGACCCCGGGTGAAGTAGCAGGCAGGCGCCAGGCGCTACTTCACAGGCGCGCGCGGACCGAAATTCAAGGCGCCACTATCTCATATCGCGTCGGCCAGGGACTGAATTTATTCTTCCAGCCGGTTTGGCGGTTGCACTTCCCATCCCGATGGCGGTATCTTCCCTGGGTCTTAGCGGCCCTCAAAACGTGTACTAATCAATATAGGAGCGGTGATGCAAAAGATAGCGGTGTTGGGCGGGGGAATTGGATCTCTCAGCGCGGTGTTCGAAATCACCAATGACCCGAACTGGAAGCAGAAGTATGACATCACCGTCTACCAGATGGGATGGCGGCTCGGTGGCAAGGGTACCAGCGGGCGTAACCGCAGCATGCACGATCGCATTGAGGAGCATGGCATCCACCTGTGGATGGGTTTTTACGAAAACGCCTTTCGCGTCATTCGGCAGGTGTACGACGAGGCGCACCAGAACAACCTGATGCCGGCATCGCCCTTTACCGACGCGACCAAGGCGTTTTCCCCCATGCGTTACACCCCGATGATGGAGGAGTACGCCGGGAAGTGGCAGGTGTGGAGCGTCAACTGGCCGGGCACGGGCGAATTTCCGGGGGAAAGTGATCTCTTCGATAACAAAAAGCTTCCGCCCACTCCATGGGAGTTCGTGCAGAAGATCATCGGCTATGTGACCGATCAGTTGGATCAGCAGCGGGACAAGCACAAGCTGCTGGTGGGGTTATACGATTTCGGGGTTGCGGGATTGAACGATGCGATCGGAAATCATCCCGTGCTGCCGGACCATGCCGTTCCCCAGGGGCCGCACACATTGTTGCATCGCGTCTTGGCTTACGCCGGCAACATGCACGTCGATGTCAAAGCGCATAAAGCGGACGACCATAAGTCCATCGCAGGCTGGATTCGCGAGTTTCTCGACAAGCTGCTGGCGCTGGTGCTCGATGTGGCGGAGTTGGATCCGGAATTGCGGCACCTGATCATCATCGTGGAGACAGCGCTAAGCGCGGTGGTCGGCATCATCAACGACGACGTGCTGAACAAAGGTTTTCTAGCTATCGACGACGAGGACTTTATAGATTGGCTGGCCCGGCACGGCTGCCGCTACGCGCGTTCGCCGCTCACGACCGGGATGTACGACGCCTGCTTTGCCTATCGGGACGGCGAAAAATCCAAAATGCGCATGGCGGCGGGAACGACGCTCTACGGTGCGCTCCGCCTGATCTTCACCTACCGGGGCGCATTGATGTGGTGGATGAATGCGGGCATGGGCGAGACCATCTTCTCTCCTCTCTATCTGGTGCTGCGCAACCGCGGCGTAAAGTTTGAATTCTTCCACAAGGTGACGCGCCTCGGTCTGTCGCCGGACAAGAAGACGGTCGACCAAATTGACATCGACGTGCAGGCGACCGTCAAAGGCGGCGAGTACAAGCCGCAGTTCATCGGATGCGACGGGATTCCGGTGTGGCCCACCGAGCCCGACTGGCCGCAGTTGGTGGAAGCCGACGCGATTCGCGCGTGCAAGAACCCCAATTTGGAATCCTGGTGGAGTGACTGGAAAGGTGTTGGTCCGAAGACTTTACGGCAGGGGCAGGATTTTGACCTGGTGATTTATGGCATTTCGCTGGGAGCGCACAAGTATCTTTGCCAGGAGCTGATCGCCGCCAACGATGGATGGCGCGCCATGGTTGCGAATTTGGAGACGGTGCGCACGCAGGGCCTGCAGCTGTGGATGAACAAGAACCTCGCGGATGCCGGCTGGCCCAATGCCCGCGGCATCGCTTGCGGCTGGGTGGAGCCCTTCGATACATGGTCCGACATGTCGCATCTGATCCCGCGCGAGACTTGGCCAGCTTCCTCGAACGTGCAGCAGATCGCGTACTTTTGCAACGTGATTCCGGACGATCCGGCCGCGCCCTTCAACGCCCCGAGTTATCCAGACGCGGAGCTGCAGAGGGTACGGGATTATGCGCGCGGATTCCTCGACCAAAACTGCGGGCTAATCTGGCCGAAGGCGCGGAATTCCAATGATCCCAAGAAATTCGACGACGCGACGCTTGTCAATTGCGCGCTCGATCCGGCGATCCCGAACTTCCAGACGCAATTTTTCCGCGTGAATATCGACCCGACGGAGTTGTACTGTCTGAGTCTGCCCGGCACGACAAAATACCGGCTCCCGCCCGGGAAGTCCGGGTTCCCCAATCTGTTCCTGGCCGGCGACTGGACGCTCACCGATCTGAATATCGGCTGCATTGAAGCGACGGTCATCTCGGGGATGATGGCGTCCAGGGCCATTTGCGGCAAGCCGGACTACATCTACACTGCGTTCGGAACCGAGACACCGATCGTGGCCGATGCACGTCCGGGCGACTAGCCGACCGGCGATTGGTCCGGCGGGGTGCCGCTGCCCGGCGCCACCGGTGTCCCTTGGGCGGGCTCAAGTTCCATCATGATGCGATAGTCGTCCAGCGCCTTGCGGTCAAACGGCGACAGAAGCTCAAACGGGGCGCACAAACGAAACGCTCCCACCGGGGCCATCCCACTCTGCCATTCCCCCATGTTGAGCGGCTCAAAGTGGTACTTACCCGGAGGGAGCCCGGGCAGGGCATCAAATACCTCCACATCCGCACTGACCGGTTGCAAGAGCGCGTCCAGCCAGTCCCAGTGATAGTGCAGGTAAAGAAATTCATCGGGACCGAACGAGTTGGCGTGCGGCTGATCCAATAATTCGCGCCAATGCACCACGTTGGGTCCGCCCATGATCAGGGGCGGCAACGTGCCAATCTCAAATTGCGCGGACAGAATCTTCTTTCCGCCCAGTGTGGCAATTCTGTAGGTTTTGTCTCGCCCATACACCCAGCCCCAATGCTTGCGATAACCGACCATCCACCCCATCACCACCGGATAAAATCGGCTGAGATATAGCGTTGGCAGATAGAAGAAAGGGAAGTCGTAACCGTTCCTTCGCGTGATGCGAATGCTCGGAATTCCCACGGCGAATTCCATGTAGTTGATTCCGGGCAAGGGATTCCAGACGCGGTGGAGGTTCTCGGTGTAGCCGAGCATATAGATGATGGCGTGCTTGCCGTTGTGGATATGCGCCGGATCGAGTTCGGCTTCCGGCGGCAAAAGACGCTGCAGTTCGGCGGCATCGGCATAGGTCACGATCATCGTCGCGATATATTGGCCGGCCGCGTCGCATCGTTCCGGCTTCACCGGGATGTCATCGTCCGTCATCGGAATGGGATACGGCGGCGAGGGCCGGTTCTGCCAGTCCTTCCACAAACTGATGTGGAACAAACGCTCCTCGGCACGGTAGATGACGCCAAACAGGGTGTCCCAAAACCCGAGCACAATTGATGCGACCCAGTGATACCACTCTTGCTGGTAGAGCCAGACGATGAATCGGAGGAAACGGCGGGGCAGCCAGTCGACAATCATTGGGACCTCATCGCATTCGCAGGCAGGATACCCCCGGCGTGCACAGCCGCCATTCTATCCGGGTTTACGACACTTTGAGATGCAAACCACTGGCGGCTGGCCGCCTCCATCTCCGAGCCGCGTGCGCCGCCGATCAGATATCCTGCGTACAGTCGGCAGGAAGCTTCGTTGCCGCGCATCCCGACTTCGGAGAACTCCTCGGTCGCCTTGATCAGCAAAGCGGCGGCCCCAGCGCGGTCTCCCTCCGCGGCCAACAGGCCCGCTTCGACGGTGTCGGTGACGGCGTGGCTCCACCGCAGCGTCTCCTTCTTCAGCAGGCGATGTGCCTTGCGTGCCATGGCCAGGCCGGCCTTGCGATTCTCCGCAGTGGCATTCGCCGCTCCCGCAACGGCCATGCCCGCCCGCGCTAGACGCTCGAGCCATGCGATTCGCAAATTGTCAAAGCTCGCCATTCCCGAGGAGCGCAACAGCCGCCATTGATCGTGCAGGTAGCCCACCATGCCGGTGACCGTGCCGTCATAGAACCCCGCCGAAACAAGCGACTGCGCCGCCATCACTTGCTGCAGACCGTGCTGCTCCACTTTCCAGCGGCCCAACCCTGCCTCGACCGCCTGGCGCGCTTCGGTAGCCCGGTCCGCCGCCAGCAACGCCATCGGCTGACAGAATGTCTCCATGCTAGCGCGGGAGTAAAGATCGTCGAGAGCCTGGGCTTCCTGCAGAATCGGTCCGTACTCTCTTGCCAGAGCCGCAAATTCTCCCACGGAGTACAGGGTGTAGAGTCGCAGTGTCCGCACACTCGCCAATTCCCAGTGTGTTCCCGGGCACTTGGAGTAGAGGTGCTCCGCTTCCGCGAAGCACTCCAAAGAGCGGCGCCACTCCCCGATCACGTAGGCTTGGGCTCCGGCCGTGAGCGCCAGCGTAGCGTCCAGTTTCGTATCCGCGCGCTGGGCGGAGATGCGGCGGGCCGTGTCCAATAACTTTGCCGCGCGCCTACGCCCGCGAGGGCCCTGCAGGGTCATGCCATACCCGCCGACTTGCAGGCCGTAGCCCATGCGGACCGGATCTCCCGCGCGCAGCGCCAGCGACAGACAGAGGGCGCCGAAACTTATGCCCTGGGCGCCGTCAATCATGCCCATGGGGGCGGCCATCGCGTAAGCTGCGTCAAAGCGGTTGCGAAACTCGTCCGAAATCCTATCCGCGGGACGTTCCCGGAAATTCGAACTGTGCAGCGCCAGACGCAGGCTCCGCGCCGTGAGAAGCGCCAGCACCCCGGTCCGAGTTTTTGGAAGCCACAGGCGGGCGCGCTTCATGACGCGCTCCAGCACTTCGCGTCCTTGTTGCACACGTCCGCACGACATGTAATAGAACGCGGCGCGGCGCTCGAGCTCAAGCCGGACTGCCGGGCCGGCCAGTTTGGCGACGCTTTCGAATGCTTCCGCCGCATCCACGCCACCCCGTGCGTTGCCCAATGCCTCCGCCAGCCGCCGCCGCAAGGGGAGCTCGGCCTCCATGCTCAGCTTCCGCAAGCTCAAGGAACGCTGATAGAAACTGGCGGCCCGGCCAAACGCAAGCGCAGCCGCCGCACGATCCGCCGCCACCTCAAATAATTCACCGGCGCGCAGATCGTTGCCCGCGCCCTGATAGTGGCTGGCCAAGGTTTCCGCATCGGCCCTTCCGGACTCCTCCAGCGTGGTGGCCAGAGTGGCGTGACGCTCGCGCCGCGCGTCCTGGGCCAGGCGCGCTACCACGGTCTCGCGCACGCGATCGTGGTAAGCCTCGACTTCGTCGGTCTCCGCGCTCCCGGTGCTGCGGATGAGATTGGCGAAGCGAAGCGCAGCCAGCGGTGCGGGGTCGCGTCCGGTAAGACTCGCCGCGCGGTAGGCGTCGATCTGCGCCAGCGGCAACCCATGAACGGCGATCACCTCTAACAGCCGCTGCGCGGCCGGAGCAAGGCTGGCGTACCGCTGCGCCAAGGCCTGTTCGAGGCTCACACCTGCCGCTGACTCGACGGGTCTGGTTGTGACGTAGTCCGCGAGCTCCTTCACCAGATACGGGCTGCCACCCGAGTCCGCGACGACTTGCGCAATTGCGCGGCCTTGCGTTTCGCCCATTAGTTGTGTGGCGAATGCCTGCGCCTCGCCCGGCGTCAGAGGCTCGACGGGAAGATCGATCCGCCTGAGTTCCAGATTCTCCTCCAGCGCAGGCAACAGGGTTTGCAGGCAGCTGCTGCGGGCCGCGTACTCCCTCCGATACGTGCACAACACGAGCATCGGCGCCGGATCGGGCGCCGCCAGCATGTCGGCGAGGAGGGCGGCGCTGTCGGTGTCTCCCCACTGCAGGTCGTCAATGACCATGATGATGCGGCGTCGCTGCGCCAAGTGGCGGAGCAGGTCGCGCAGGGAGGCAATCGCTAGCCGGCGCGCCTGGCGAGGATCATTTTCGGCCGCCGCTTCGGGCCACGAGGTTTGCTCCTCCAGTCTGCGCAAGACGGGGAACAGGCGCGCCAGCATTGCCATATTTTCAGGAATGAGCGACGCGAGCTGGTTGAACGGGAAACGGAGCATTTGGTGGCAGAGCGCGTCCATCGCGCTATCCACGGCCTTATAGGGCACCGACTCCTGCTCGTAACAGCGTCCGCGCAGAATCATGGAGTTGTCGGGCACCGATTTCAGGAAGTGGTCCACCAAGGTCGTCTTGCCCACTCCTGAACTTCCGTGCACGGTGACAAAAACGGTCGCGCCGGAGCCCGCGGATTCCAGAGCCGCGCGGAGCGTCTCGGTTTCGCTCGTTCTGCCTACGAAAAGGGCTCGCCTGTCGCGCGGCGCTTGCCTCCCGCTCACGCCGTGAAGAGGCCGCGCTGCAGCGGCGTCGCTTCCTGAAAGGCGCGATACCACGGCGTCGCCTTCCGGCCTCTGCGACGGGTCGGGATGCAGCAGGTCAAGGGTGAGCGTCTCCAGTTCCGGGTCCACTCCAACGGCGAGTTTGCCGGGGGGAATCAACGCACGGCGTCGCTTGGCATCCAGCAGCGCCGCAAACGAGCCCACAAACGGCAGGACGCCCGTAAGCGACTGGTATAGCGTGACGCCCAGCGCGTACCAATCGGTCGCGGGCGTCAGGGTGCGATTGACGCTCTGTTCAGGAGACATGTAAGCGAAGGTTCCAGCGACGACGTCGCGGTCCTCCGTGGATCCAAGCTCTTGCGCCAGGCCGAAGTCGAGCACGACGGCGCGCCCCTCCGGCGTGATCACAATATTGGAAGGCTTGATGTCGCGATGCAGCTTGCCCGCGCTGTGCACGGCCACCAGGCCTCGGGCCACCTGCAGGACGGCATCGCGCAGCGCAGCGGCATCCGGAGCGGTACCACGCACGGCCGGCTCCCGCATCACTCGTCCGTTCAGGCTGCTCTGCGCACCGCCGGGAAATGTCGTCGATTCCCCGGCGGCCGAATTCGTCGAGGCGTCAAGATCTCCCTCTGTGGCGTCGTTGGACGATACTTTGGGAGTCAAAAACTCGCAGTTGTTTCGGCCCGACCGCAAGGTCTCGATCAGGTTCCCGCCCTTAAGCAGCTCCATGGTGAAGAAAAACACCTCGCCTTCGGCGAACAGTTCATAGAGCGAGATGAGGTTCGGGTGGACAATGTCCGCAAGGCTGCGGAACTCCTGTTTGAAAAGGAGCAGCCCATTCGGGCTGAGGTGGAGCAGAGTCTTGAGCGCGACGGGGATGTTCCGGTCGCGGTCGTGAGCTTCGTATACTACTCCCATCCCGCCTGCGCCCAGCTTCCGGCCGATGGCAAAACGCGAGGTTCCCTCGAAGTTATGGGCGTTCGACGGCAAGCTGGACTGTCTCCGCGCGGGCGAAGGCCGAGTGTAGCGCAGTGTTCCACTAGCGACAATCGAGGTAGGAGATCTGGCTCAGGGAACCTCCGACCCCCTGGTCCCGAACCAGGTGCCACGCCTTATTTAAATCTCCGGATTCTTGCTGATTCTAAGTGATTGCTGTTGAAACGTTTGCGGCCTGCTTGTTGAACTTTGTTGAAGTTGGAGGCTTTCGCAACCACAAGATTATCTACCGTCGCGTGGGGTGAACCCCTCCACTGAGACAATCTGTGTTGCAACACTTCGCCGCGAAGTCTTGCAACGTCTTGCGAAGCCTCATTAATCGGAAGTTCAGCAATTTCGGGCCCGGATGGAGTCTTGGCGAAGGACAGGCAGGATTGTTGCGAGCGGCGCAGGAGAAGCGTACGATGCGCACGGCCGATTCGGCCTACAGACGCCTTGTAAGCATTTCCGCCCGCACGGTTGGGCCGAATGCGAAGGGATTGAACTGAAGAAATCGTGCGAGGTTAGGCGAACGCTGCCGCTGAGGCTGGACGTTCATGCCGTGAATTGGAGGAAGACAGCGTGGGCGGAATGATCCCTCTATCGGACGCGACTCGGCGGCCGAGAAGTGTCCCCGTCGTTACGATCTTTATCATCGCCGTGAACGCGATCGTTTTCGTACTGGAATTGGCCGGCGGCGATGCGTTTGTAAATCGCTGGATGGAAGTCCCCGCGGATATTATCTCTGGGCGGCACTTAATCACGATACTCACGGCGATGTTCATGCACGCCGGTTGGATGCACATCATCGGCAACATGGTCTTCCTGTGGGCGTTTGGCCCGGAAATCGAAGATGCGATGGGGCCGCTACGTTACTTGGCGTTTTACCTGCTCAGTGGTCTGGGGGCCTCACTGGCGCAGATCGCAATGGCGCCCCATTCCACCGTTCCGAACCTGGGCGCCAGTGGCGCGATTGCGGGTGTAATGGGGGCCTTCTTGATCACCTATCCTCGCGACCGGATGCGCACGGTGCTTCTGATCGGCTGGTTCGTGCGCATCACATTTATCCCCGCAGGGCTCTTGATCGGACTCTGGTTTATCATTCAGCTCTTCAGTCAGATCGGCTCCGTGGCGGATGTACAGACCGGCGGCGGCGTCGCTTACATGGCGCACGTTGGCGGTTTTATTTTTGGGGCGGTCACTGCACGACTCTTTGAGAATTCCCAGCGCGCTGTCGAATAGGAGACCCGGCCATGTCCGCCAACGCCAACCAAGCCCCCGTCGCGATTGCCGGCTTGACGCCGCAGGAAGCTGAGGCGCGGCTAAGCCAGTTCGGGCCGAATGAGCCCGCAGCGGCACAGCACCAATCCGCACTTTCCAGTCTCGTACACGCGCTGATGAATCCTCTGGTGTTGATCCTTCTGATTGCTGCAATCGCATCGGCGTTCCTGGGCGAGAAGGTAGATGCGGGAATCATCGGCGCCATTGTTGTGCTCAGCACGGCGATGGACTTAAGTCAGACGTTTCGGTCCCAGCGCGCCGTCGAACGCCTTCGCGACCAAGTTGCCCCAACGGCGACCGTCCTACGCGGCGGGGAGTGGAAAGAAATTCGGCGGCGTGGTGTCGTGCCGGGAGACATCGTACGGCTTTCAGCCGGAGATTTAGTTCCCGCGGACGCGCGCCTCCTCATTGCCCGCGATCTCTATGTCCAACAAGCCGCGCTCACGGGCGAATCGCTCCCCGCCGAAAAGGAAGCGACTGGAGAACCCGCCTCGACCAAAGCGGATGCGCCCAACATGGTCTTTCTGGGTACATCCGTCGTCAGCGGCACGGCAACAGCAGAGGTCGTCACAACGGGCGCCAGGACTGCCTTTGGCGATATTGCAACTCGCCTCGCGGCACGGCCGGAAGAGACATCCTTCGACAAGGGATTGCGAAACTTCAGCCGGCTCCTCGCGCGAACGGTCTTCTTTCTCGTTCTGTTCTTGGTTGTTGCCAGCATCGCACGACACCGCGATCCGCTTCAATCTCTGCTGTTTGCGGTTGCGCTGGCAGTCGGCTTGACACCGGAATTCCTGCCGATGATTACGTCGGTGACGCTTTCCAAAGGCGCCGTCGCCATGGCCCATAAGAAGGTCATCGTCAAACACCTCTCCGCCATTGAGAACCTCGGTAGCTTGGATGTGCTGTGCAGCGACAAGACGGGAACGCTCACCACTGGAACAATGTCTCTGGATCGCTCCCTCGATCCCTTTGGGAACCCATCCCCCCGCGCGCTGGAGCTTGCCTACTTGAACAGCAAGTTCGAGACAGGCATTCGCAGTCCCTTCGATGAAGACATCCTCAAGCAGGCTGAGCCAAAGATAGACGATTACACCAAGTGCGACGAAATTCCCTTCGATTTCGAGCGAAGGCGGCTCTCGATCGTGGTGGAGCGGCAATCCCGGCGCGTGTTGATCACGAAAGGTGCTCCAGAAGGGATTCTTTCGCTACTCTCCGGCTACGAGGTCGAAGGCCGAACGGAACCAATCGCCGAAGACACTGCCAAGCGCTTCCGGCAGACCAGCGACGACCTGAATGCTCAGGGATTCCGCTCGCTGGCGGTGGCCTACGTCGATGTCCCCGCGCGCGCCAACTATTCGGTGGCGGACGAGCGCAATCTAATTCTGGCCGGTTTTGTGACCTTTTCCGACTCACCGCTGACTGACGCTGCGCAGGTTCTGGCTTCTCTAAAGCAGGACGGTGTTGAGATCAAGGTCATCTCCGGCGACAACGACCGCGTCACCGGCCACGTTTGTGCGCAGGTAGGAATCGAATCCGGCCAAATCATCACCGGCGAAGGAATAGACCGGATGACGGATCCGGCGCTGGCGCACGTCGCCGAGGAGACGCGGGTATTCGCGCGCATTTCTCCGGCTCAGAAGAACCGGATTCTCCTGGCTCTCAAACACAACGGCCACGCGGTCGGGTTCATGGGCGACGGCATCAACGATGCGCCATCGCTTCACGCGGCCGACGTGGGCATTTCAGTGTCCAGCGCTGTGGACGTGGCTCGGGAGTCTGCCGACGTCATTCTCGTTCAACCCGGCCTGAAAGTCCTCCATGACGGCATTGTCGAGGGGCGAAGGGCCTTTGGAAACGTGATGAAGTACTTGCTGATGGGCACAAGTTCGAACTTTGGGAATATGTTCAGCATGGCCGGCGCTTCTCTTTTTCTGCCGTTCTTGCCGATGCTGCCCACACAAATCCTGCTGAACAACTTTCTATACGACTTATCCCAACTCACCATTCCGACGGACAACGTTGACGAGACTTATCTCCAAAAGCCCCAGCACTGGGATATCGGCTTGATCCGCAATTTCATGCTGCTCATTGGACCGATCAGTTCAATTTTTGATTTTCTGACCTTCTACGTGCTGCTGCATTTCTTCCACTCGAGCCAGGCGCAGTTTCATACCGGCTGGTTTGTTGAATCACTGGCGACCCAAACGTTGGTGCTCTTCGTCATCCGCACATCGAAAAACCCATTTCGCAGCCGCCCTAGCGGTCCCTTGACCGCAACCTGCCTCGCGGTCGTGGCGTTAGGGATGTACTTGCCGTTCAGCCCCCTTGCAAGCTTGCTCGGCTTCACGCCGTTGCCGGCGACGTTCTTTGCTTTTCTTGTAGTCGCGACTGCGGCCTATCTTGCGATGGTGGAAGTTGCCAAGCGGCGCCTTCTGCGGGGGAAATTCTCCAAGAATGCGGCCAAGCTTGGAGGCGCCGTGGCGGCCGCAAGCTAGGGTCGCCGAGGCGATGTCCGAAATACAAAAAATGAAGAAGTGCCCATCCGTCGCCACTACGGCCCCGAAGTCCTCACATTCGAGGCTGCCGAGAGGAAGCGCCATAAACGACGCAGCGGGAAACGCCTTGCGTAGAGTCGCCATGCTCGGAAGTCTTGTGCCCGCTGCTGCATTGTTGGTCTTGATTGCCGCGGCCGCGCTGCCCGCTTCTTCTCAGTCGAATCATGACCTGCAAACATTCTTTCGCGACGACGTCGGGCTGAGCGAGGAGCAGATCGCCGCCATCCGGAGCGGACAGCCGGTCGCGAAGAACATGCCGTCCCGCACCCCGGCCGAGGTTTTCTTGTTCGGCGCGGTCTACATCCATGCGAGTCCGGAGAGCTATCTTCGGTTTGCCCGCGATATCGACCGGCTTCGCAAACTTCCTTACACACTGGCGCTTGAAATATTCAGCGATCCTCCGCAGCTCTCTGACTTGAAGGATTTTTCGTTCGACAGCGCAGATGTCCAGGCCTTGAAGAATTGCCAGCCCGGCGACTGTCTGATTCAAATGCCGGCGAGCACCATCGAAGAGCTCCGACGATCGATCAATTGGGCCGCCCCTGACGTGGACAAACAATTGAAACAACTGTTGCAGATGACGCTATTGCAGCGCCTGCTCGCCTACCAGCACGCGGGCGATCAGGCCCTTGGAGTCTATAACGATAAGCGTGACCCGACGGAAGTGGCTCAGCAGTTTGCCTACATGCTCAGCTACAGCAAGGCCTTGCCGGAGTATCTGCCGGATTTCTACCACTACCTTCTCGCTTATCCCAACGCGAAACCCGCGAACGTCGAAGACGCCTTTTATTGGGCGCGCGTGAAATTCGGATTGAAACCGACTCTGCGCGTCGTGCAAGTGGTGACCATGCGCGGGAACCCTGGAGACAGACTTGCGTACGCCATTGCCGAAAAGCAACTCTATTCGAGCCACTACTTCGAGACTGCCCTGGACCTCTCGTTCTGCGTCCGAGGGAGTGACGACCCGAAGCAGCCCGGCTTCTATCTCATCATGGCGATGGGTTCCGAACAGGCGGGCTTGACTGGTGTCAAGGGAACAATGCTTCGCAAGGTCGCGGTTGGCCGTTCAGTTGCAAATCTCGAAGACACTCTTACCGCCATTAGGAACTCGCTGGAAAGCAACCAGTAGGCTTCCGGAAGTCAGCCAACCCAGAACGAAAACCCAGATCGTCCAGGCCTGCTTAGCGACAGGAACCGCTACCTGCGAACCAAATCGGATGCACTCGCCGTCTCGATGACATCTACACTCGGCCTCCACATCCAAGCCGCTCTATTATGGTCACTGCAAGAAATCGGGAATATTCAGGGGATGTCAGGGCTTTACCAAGTTTGCGTTTTTCAATTCGGGGACTTGAGCGATTCGCGTAGCGGGCGTTGAACTTGTTTGAAAGCTGTTGAAGTTGGGCGCTCTCGCGGCTACAAAAATGTCTACAGCCGCCCGGGGGACCCACTTTTCACCTGTCTTGAATATTGGCGAAGGACAGGATCCGAAAACGCTGCCCGCAGAGATGTTGCCGCAAAGGATCCAAGCCAATCGTTTTCGACTAACGCGGGCGCAGCGATGCAGGGTGCATCAGGCCGAAGCCACCTGATCGACCCACTCATTCGGCTTGTGAGAGCCCAGCTTGAGATGGATGGTCACCGGCTTTCCCTCGGGCAGGTGCAGGTCGCAGTTGGCTGTGTCCGGTCTGAGCGGCGCAGCCAGCACGTCTGCGGACGCGGCGATGTCCTCGATGCCGTAGCGGGCGATCAAAGTGATGTCTTGCCTTCTGAACGAGGTCACCGTCAACTCTACGGTTCTGGTCTCCATGTTCCACGCCAACTTATCGATTCGTGCAAAGGTCCTGGCCAGCATTCCGCTGATCGAACCCTTGACCAGCGTCTCCGGAAGAGCGGGAAGCACTTCGATCACGCCGGGACGTGAGTACAGAAGCATCTCCATCATGATCGTGGGAATTCCGCCCTGCGCATCCGGCATGGGACCTGCGTAGGGGTCGTGAGAACACCGGAGCGTCGTGGCGACGTAGCCCTGCTCAATCAGTTGCCGCAGTTCGGTGTCCACCATGTAGCAGTCTTTGAGCCGCGCCCCAACCAAGGCGCGATGGCAACGGCCGTGAGCGGCCAACCTCTCAGGCACGCGCCTCCTGTCGGCCATCATCGCGGCCTTTGCCAGTTTCGGCGTGCGATCGGGATCGATCTCGTCGCCTGGCCAGGCCCCATACAGATGTGAGATATGCCGATGGCTGTAACGCTCTTGCAGCGTGGGCCAGGCCCATTCCTTCAAGGTGCCGTCCGGTTCCATCAAGTACGGCGGCATCTTGGCCAGAATGGCCTTCCACTTCAGCACGCTGTCGGCGTCGGTACCGAGCAGTTCGCACGCCTCGATCAGGTTGGTCAGCACTTCCCGGCAAACCGCAATGTCCATGGAGGCATTGATCACCAACATGGCCGAAGGGCTCGTGTTCCCGGGATTGTTCTCCGGTGAGAAAGACGGGACGAAGACGTAATTCCCATCTTTGTCGGTGACCGTCAGGAAATCCTCGTAAAACAGCGCCAACTCTTTTAGTGCCGGCACCACGCGCTTGCGCAGAAATTCCAGATCCCCGGTTACCAGATAGTGATCCCAGAACGGGCGGCAACACCAGCCTCCGGCGGAAAGCCAATAGGGATGAGGCCAGATCTCTCCGGTCGAAGCGGCGTAGGAGTAATGGAACACGACACCGACTCCTTTGTCCGGCCAGAGGGAATAATGGGTGCCGCGCATCCCGAAAATGTTCTTTGCGTTAACCCGGAAGTCCGGGGCCAAGCTCTCCATCCAATTGAAGTAGGCATCCATGCCTTCGCGCAAATCACCCTGCGGACCGGGCGCAATCTGCAGGTTGATATTGGCGTTCGTCTCCGCCACCATGCTGGGATATTTGCCGCTGGTGAGGATGAACCAATGGCGTCCCATTTCGAAGATCTTCTCCAGCAAGGCAGGCGAATAGTCCCGCCGCGACCTCTGATCGGCCAGAAGTTCCTCCGTAGACAATCCATATTGAGAGGCGCCGCCGAAGTCCACGGTGACGCGGTTGAAAGCCTCCGACTGGACTTTGCGGTGCCGCTCCAGGATCGCGGCATAGTCCGGGCTCAACTGTTCGACAGCCTGCCGCAGAGCTTCGACCTTGTCCTCGCTGTAGTCGGCGAACCACTCGATGCGAGTGAGAAGCATCACGGACGACGCATTCTCGACGACCAGAGTGTCTCCATCCATCCGGGCCGAGCCGCCGTTGCGAACCACGCGGACCACCCCGGCGTAGCCGCTGTTATCCACGGAGGGATCCAAACGGCACTTGTAAATGAGCCGCTGTTCGTTGAAGTCTTGCTGGATTTCGCTTTGCCCGCTATTCCCCGCCGGACATTCCTCCCGGCGGGCGCATTCCTCTCGCGTATTTCTGCACTGCGATTCGGACATTCACCTGTTGCCCTTTCGGGGCGGTGAGCAATTGGACCACGACATTATCGGGCCGGGAGGTGAAGGTCTGACGAACCCAGTCGCCGCGCTCATCATTCCAATGCACCTTCACCTCACTGCTCTCGAAATCGACGGTGCGGAGATAATCCTTGACCGACGCAGTTTTCGGAAAATCGAGACGCATCAGGAATGCCGGGACGGTGGGGTGCGGCCATAGTATTCCGCTTGATGGGGCCCTTCTCCATTTCCTTGAACGCGAATTCAATCGCTTCCTGGTATTTCCCGTCCAGTACCATTTGCCGCACTTGCGGAAATATGTCCGCGACCTTGGGAGCCTCGAAGGGCCTCTTCCACGGCATGAGCAGGCTTTCGTGGTGGAAGAGAATCTGCTCCGAGTACGGATCGCACGTCACCTCGATATTCATGCGTCCATTGCCGGAGGTGAGCCCCTCGCTGACCGTCGTCCCGGGAATCTTGCTGCAGAAGCCCCGCCGCGGGACGATGCCGCGCCGGAGCCGTTCTTCGAGCGGCATCGGTGAGATTTTCACGTCGGGCGACAGGTACGTTGCGGCGAACGCCGGCATCTTTGGAAGAAATTTGTCGTTCTTGGAGCGGCGAAGATACTCGGAAGAACGAATTTCCTCAGGCGCCTTCGCCGTCTGTTGAGAAGTCTTGGTGGACTTGGTGGTGGCGGAATCTGTTTCACCCGCCAGGAGCGGCTTGAGCAGTCCGTGAGAACTCGCTAATCCAACGGCAAGCGTGCCTTTGGTCAAGAAATCTCTGCGTTTCATGATTTCCTCACTCCATTTACTCTCCAACAGGACCTTCAGAATCCGCTTTCGGTGACTCTGTACTTAAGCAACTCATCATCCCCGCTCGGGGAAATCCGGCGTCGCAATTCTTCATTTTGACCCTGCCAGAAGCTCCGTCCGTTAGGTCTTGACTGCGGAGATTCCTCGGAATCTGCGGCTGCCGCAGGATCCGATGCGAGGCAATGTGGTACGCAGGGTTGAGCATTGCGGCCTGTTATTTGAACAACCTGGGCGCGAAGTCGTTCAGATCGCGCCGCCACGTGAGCCACTCGTGCGCCGTGCCGGGCGAAGAGAAGTAGACATACCTGATTCCTGCCTTGTCCAGCATGGCGCGGAAGGCGCCGATGGCTCCCGGAAACGGATTGGGCTCCTGCGTGCCCATGCCGATCCAGAGCAACTTCACCTTTTCATTGAATGCCGCCCCGTCCTTGAAGATGCCATTGAACGCTGTCGCTGGATCCAGCGCATCGGCGCTCAAGCCGTTCATCGTGCCGCTGAATCCGGCCATGTAAGCGAACGTCTCTAGATGATCTGTCCCGAGATGAAGCGCCTGATTGGCTCCCATGGAGAGGCCGGCTATCGCCCGGTGCTCGCGGTCCGGAATAGTCCGGAAGGTGGAGTCAACCATCGGAATGACCTCTTTGATTATCACGTCCTCAAAGACGTTGAAGCCTCCGGAGGGCCCCGCAGCGGGCGGCCCGAACGGCCCGGCAGGAGCCGATGCGTAGCCGTTGTCCATAACGATAATCATGGGCACGGCCTTCTTCTCCGCGATCAGATTATCCAGGATCAGGTTGGCGTGGCCCTGGAAGATCCATCCGGTCTCATCCTCTCCCATGCCGTGCTGGAGATAGAGCACCGGATAGCGCGCGCTAAGGTCCGTGTCGTAGTCCGGTGGGGTGTACACAAAGCAGCGACGCCACTGTCCAGTGATCTTCGAGTGGTAGATGCGGATGCGTACATCTCCGTGCGGAACATCCTTTGCAAGGTAATAATCCACACCGTCCTCGGGCACTTCGACGCCGCTTGCGTCCTTGCCGGTGCCGAAGAACGCGTGGCTGCCCGGGTCGTTCACCGGGACTCCATCGACAATAAGCGAGTAGTAGTGGAAGCCTTCCACCAGCGGCGGCGTGGTCACGCTCCATACGCCGTCGCTGCCGCGCGTCATCGCGTACCGCTTGCCGGAGATGTCCACCGCCACCGAGCTGGCATCCGGCGCTTTGAGCTGGAACACCACACTTTGGTCCGGAAGGACGCGGGGATACTGCGCGCCCATCACATTCGTCGTGGCGGGCCGGGCATCCTCGACCGCCGAGGCACGGATGCCCTCCGGCGTACGGCGCCATGCGAAGTAGCCATCCAGCGTCTTCAGCCCCTCCTCGTTGGGTACGGGCCCGATGTGCGGCGTTCCGGCGAAGTACATCAGCTCGGGATGCTGATCGCTGAAGGCAGGCCAGCTGGGCACGCCCTTGCCGTTCGGATCGCCGTACTTGGCAAAGTTCGTCCAGTAAGTGACCATGGCGTCGGAGATAAGACGATCCGCCGCCGTGGGCTGTTCGTTCTGGAGTTCGTTCAGATGGCCGAAGACATACGGGACATCCCTGCCATGCGGCGCCCCGTAGCCGGCTTGGGGCGAACCGGCCGGATAGTCCGGGTGCTGATCAAAATAATAGTAGAAGACCTTGGACTTCCCCAGATTCGACTGCATCCGCGCCCAGATCCAGGTGTGCCATCCGAATGCCGAATCCCGGGCCAGGTCGCGAGCCGTCTTGGCCACCGTAGTCTCGCCGGCCGGATAGGATTTCAGCAGGCTGTCGGCGAAGGTCGCGTAACGCCTGTGCACGCCGTCGACGTAATCCCGCGGCGTGCGGGGCGGTGAAAAGCTCGCGCCTTCATCCGAGTTGTATCCGATCAGAATTGGCGTGTCGTTGAACTGCTTCTTTTCGTAGAGCGTGTACTGGTCCGAGGGAATCACCCAGCCGTCGGTGTTGGGCCAGGCCAGGCCGCGCGTTGCGGCCAGCAGCTTTTCCGCCGGCATCTTCCTGAGCTCGGCGATCGACGCCGCTCCCGCGGTTCTAGCGAACTGAGCGCCGTCCCGCTCGGCATCTGCAAGTAGCCGCATGTTCTCGCCCGGCTGGCCCGCGCGGCGTGGCGGCCCGAATGAGCCTCCGCTCTCTGAGATCGCGCCCTCAAAGAGGCCCGTGGCTAACGGCGAGGCACACAGCATACTCACGGCGATGCCTCCGGCCGACTCGCCGAAGATCGTGACTTTGTTAGGATCGCCACCGAATGCAGCAATGTTCTTCTTGATCCATTGCAAGGCCGCGATCATGTCGAGCAGGCCGTAGTTACCCGAGACATGCTCGGGCGACTCCGCGCTAAGCTCCGGATGAGCCAGGAATCCGAGCGGCCCCACGCGGTACGCAATGCTGACCAGCACCACGCCTTTTCGCGCCAGAACTTCTCCGCTGTAAGTGGGAATCGAAGTGGCGCCGCCGTTAAAACCGCCTCCGTAGATCCAAACCAGAACAGGGATCCGGTCCGACGCCGACTTTGCCGGCGTCCACACATTCAGGTAAAGACAGTCCTCGCTCATCGCCGGGGACGGGCCTCCCCCTGGAGCGGGGCCGAAACTGCCCTGCACACACTCGGGCGCGAACTTGTCCGCACGGCGCACGCCTTCCCACCGGGCCGCTGGCCGCGGTGCGCGCCAGCGCAGCTCGCCCACGGGCGGAGCCGCAAACGGAATGCCCCGGTAGACGGTGAGACTTTCTTCCTTCGTGCCCTGCAACTGGCCCTGTTCGACCTTCGCTGTGGTGTTTGCGACCGCACTCATGCACGGCACTGTCGCGATGGCGATTGCCAGCAAAACTGATCTCATTGTTGATTTCCTTCCTTCCCTGAAAGCATCTTGTATGTCATCCGGCGGGTCAGCTAGTGGAGACTTCTTCTTCATGGGCGGTGGGCACAGCCTTTTCGCACGCTATGCATTCTACGTTCCGCCCCTGCGGATGATACCACTGGCGGCCCTCACCGTGGAGTAAGACGCGGCGACGAGGGACCAAGCGAAGTGAAAACGTGGGGCCGTTGCGGATCTTCGCACGGACAAGACTGAAGTCGGCTCTCGGTGCAAGCCATTCCCCGCGGTCCGAAAAGCGCATTGTCACTGAGGAAAATTGGTCGGGGCGAGAGGATTTGAACCTCCGACCCCCTGGTCCCGAACCAGGTGCCAACACTTGTTGAACTCTATGGATTCTTGTTGATTCTAAGTGATTGCTGTTGAAACGTTTGCGGCCTGCTTGTTGAACTCTGTTGAAACCTGTTGGAGTTGGAGGCTTTCGCAGCTACAAAATTATCTACAGCCAAAGCGAATATAAGGCGAATCCAATTGAAGTAGCTTTCCTCGCGAAGTGTGGCAACAGAAACTGTCTCAAATTGTGGGGTCAGTCCACCCAATTCGATTTCGCAGCCCGTTGCGGTGATGTAGACTCTCTCATACACCGTGGTACAAAAACTCGGGCTGGTCAAGTTCAACTGCTATATGACATGAGAAAGACCGAAAAGGATGCCCCAAAGTGTGTATCCCACCGCGAGGCCATTAGTGATCCAAGCGCGGCGGCGACATAGGTTGACCACGCCCCAGATCCCTCCGGCAACCGCGCACCAGAAGAAAACACCTTCTACGCTCTCCTGCCAGCTTTCCACCCATGGCATGCTAATCAGCGTTTGTCCAGAGGTGTGCGTAATCACAGCATGAATAGAATGCCGAATGGCGGTTTCGAAGATTCGCGGCAATGCCTCGGGCAAGCCATCAATTGCCAAACCAAGCAGCGCGTTCGCTATACACAGAACGAAGGGAAAGCGGTCCAAGAGGCGCGCGCGGGAAAAAGGCCATAAGACTGCTCCCGAAATTGCCAGCCAAGCCAGCAGATAGAGAATACAGGCCCCCAACGGGTGCGCCTGCTCAAAGCCGGGCGAATTCATGCCTCCTCCTTTCTTAACCCTTAGGCTGGCATTCCTGTGCGACTCGTTCCTCTAAGTGCTTCCAAGCGTCGTCCTCCTGTTTCAAGATCAGTTTTCTCACTAAGTATTCTTTGATCGGATGGGCCCAATTCGCAACTACGCTTATTGTCATAGTTACGTTGCCAGCGGTTGCGGCGGGCGTAATCCTGAAATCCACAGTACCATCAAATACGTGCTTCGCCGGATTCGTTACGAACGTAAAACCCGAGGAGGTGACATTATGGGCCGTTACTTCTGTGACATCCGTGTAGGTATATGGGGCGGGCCCGAGCCCGGGCACAGTTACCATCGGATTGATCGTTGCTCCCTCTGTCACGGGCCCCTCTGGTGAGAACCCAAAATATCCGCCAGTGACATCTCCCGATGCCCAATCGGTAAAATTCTTATCCAAGGCTGTCCCCATCTCGTTAGCTGATTTGTCGCAGGGGAAAGTCTTCGACCATTGCTTTTGGATGGCATGTGGCAGGGGGGGCACGGGGGGGCCCCCCACAGGGACATTGCCAGGTTTCCCATTGAGGGCAACGCCGGAGTAGCTAGCGCCACCAAGAGTCGTTCCGCCAACGACTGTGTTTATGACACCAAAGTAGGTTGATGTGGAGCTGATCTGGACGCCTCCAACGGTCACGGTTTCCCCTACTCCCCAGATGCTGGTCGTTACATTACCCGTGATGCCTGCTCCAATGTGCGCGAGGGCCTGAACTATCCACTCAATTAGCTTTACAAATAGCTGAATCAGGAATCCCCAAAATTTACCGCTGGGATCGGTGAGGTTCACGGGGTCGTTTCGGGCGTAGGGATAGCGATTCCACGACTGTGGGTCGCCTGGTTGGCCGCCGACCGGATCGGCCGAGCAAAAGCGGCCCATGCTGCTGTCGTAGTAGCGCGCCATGGCGTAGTCCAACCCGCTTTCCTGGTCGCGCTGATACGACGTGAAAAAGAAATTCCGACGTACCGGTTCCGCTGTACCACGCCTCACCCCACGGGTCCGTTCCCTGCTGACTGATCATCTGACCATAAGTGGGGCTTCCCGTCGTTCCGTCAGTCGTCAGCCGGACGGAAAGATGGTCAGTGTGATCGTATGCAGTCGTGACCGTTCCCGACGTGTTCGTCAGCGTCGCCACCAGACTCCCGCCCGCATAGATGAACTCCCTCGACGGCGCATTCACGGCCGCGCCGTTGTCGTACTCCGCGATGTCCTGTGAGCCCGAGTAAACGTACACCGTGGTCGTCCCGCCCTGCACAGCTTTTTTCACCCGCACTCCGTTGCCATCGCAAGTGTACGTGGCGCTGCCCGACGGCCCTGAATAGTTAGTCACGCACCCGGTGGCGTCGTAGGTGAAATTTCTGGACGGCAGACCCGGCATCGGCTCGACGATGAGATTGCCGCTGGCGTCATAAGTGAATCCAGCGATCTGGTTCGTCGCTTGGCTGATGGTCACTGACGACGCCGTCCACGACCCCGCCGTCACATTCTGCGCCGTGCGGTTGCCATAGCGATCGTAGGTCCATGACAGGCCCCACTGCGGATACGCGCCCGAGCCCGCCGTCTGCGCCGCGCTCAACCTGCCCAGGAAATCATAGGGCGGGTGGCAGGCCCTTTCGCGATTTTCTGCTTGACGCAGATTCACGATTCAATGATACCACTCCAGCAAGTCGCTGTAGGGTGACTGGTGTTGCTTTTACGGGTGCCCGCCCCTTCCCGTACTTGGAAGGGTCGGGTTTTTTCTTTCTCTATGTCCAAGAATTTGATTCGACGGTACGGCCGTGGAGAACTGCATTTCATCACGAGGGTGGCCCATCCTTTCGCGGAGCGAAAGGGTGGGAGCGCTTGAGATGTGCATAGTCACTGGGGAAGATTGGTCGGGGCGAGAGGATTTGAACCTCCGACCCCTGGTCCCGAACCAGGTGCCAACACTTGTTGAAATCTATGGATTCTTGTTGACTCTAAGTGATTGTTGTTGAAACGTTTGCGGCCTGCTTGTTGAACTCTGTTGAACTTTGTTGAAGTTGGAGGCTTTCGCGTCTACAAAATTATCTACAGTCATCGGAAGCACCGGATTTCACAGCTGTCTTAAATCTTGCCGAACCACACGTCTTGCATTTTGGCGAAGGACAGCAGATCAGCCCATTGATGGCATTGGCTGGGGACGTGACCCACTATAGGGAGAGTAAGTGAGGTGTTTTCTCTCTCTTCTTGAAATGGGTTAAACTTGAACTCGCGCACGTGTTCCTCAATTGTTTGACCGTCAAGTGTCAGCCGGCCAGTGGCAGCAACAGCCTCGGACCCTAAGAACGTCACTTCCTCCTCGAATCTTCCATCTATCACTGCCAAACAAAGGGCACGCGCTTCCTCGATGCACGGCAAGTCGGTATAGCGTTTTCCATCGGAAGGGATCTCGAATACTGCCCTGCGTCCAAAAGTCAAATAAATCATTCTTCCTTCCACGACACATCCGTTGATGGGCGCTGCCGTGGGATCTGAGGGAATCAGATTCAAGTAAAGATCGCAATTATCGTCTCCTGAATGAGTGGAAAGTGTGGCACTGCCTTCTGGCAGGGTCGCCAAAAGGCTGTGAAAGAGATCTTCCGCTGTTTCCTTCGAAGGAGTTAACATGCCGCTGTTTTCGCTCAACAGTTTACCACCACGGGAAATGCCAGTGAAATGGGAGTCTCGTGCTTCCTATCGCGACTCGAAAGGCGTTCTTTCCTTGGGGCGGGTGGCGCAGCCTTTCGCATTTTCCAGTTGACGAAGCCTCATCCTTGAATGATACCACTTTAGTAAGTCGCCGAGGCGTGACTGGTGTTGCTTTTACGGGTGCCCGTCGATGAGAACGAAGGCGCTGTCAAGCAACACGTATCTTGAGCAGTGTTTTTCGCACCGCGTCGTTGCCAGAGGGGGAGGACGAAGAACTCTGGAAATCTCACGGTGAATCATTTCTCGGTGAAACGGATCGTTTCACCAACCATCGATACGGCCTAAACCTCGGCCATGATTCTTCTATCCGAATCCCGGCCCGCGCCGGGACGAGAGCGCCCAATCAACTCTTCGGTCTATCCACCGTGGCGGACGACCAGGGCCACCCGCGGGCTGCTCTCGATCGAAACGATCTCCGGATACCGCTTTTGCGTGCGCAGCATCCAGTAGAGTCGAATCGCCAACTTCCTCGCCGCCGCCACCTTCGCCACGCCCTTCGGCTTCGTGTGACAGCGGTGCAAATACTCCGAACGAAACTTCGGGTCGCAGCGAACCGCCACTTGCGCCGCTTCCACGAGCAGCATGCGCAGGAACCGGTTCCCCTGCTTGCTGATCGGTCCCGAGCCGCTGATGTCCGCCCGAACTGTACTCTCGCGGAATCAGCCCCAGGTAACTCGCCACTTGCTTGCCGCGGGGAAAGCGAGTCACATCTCCCATCGTCAGCACGAACGCCAGTGAAGTCACCGGCCCCACGCCCGGCTGACTCATCAACAATCGCGCGTTCGGATCGTTCTCGGCCGCTGTCTTCACCGCCATGTCCAACGACAGAATCTGCGTGTCGAGCAGCGCCATCACCTTGAACAGGTCCTCGCGCCGCCGGCCGGCCCAGTGCATCAACGGAAGCTCGCGCAGCTGCTTCTGCCCCTCTTCACTCCACAGGCGATTTTTCTTTTGCAGTCCCCGGTTCATCGCCAGGTGCTGCAACCCGTTCTTCGCCTGCGCCCGCAGCCGCACCAGCTTGTTCCGGTGAATCAGCAACTGCCGCAGATCCCGCTGCTCGGTCGACGGCGTCCAGATGCGCGGAAACCGTCCTTCCATCAGCAACTGCAACAGCAGCGCGGCGTCCCGCTTGTCGTGCTTCTGCTGCCGCACGTCGCTGGCCCGGATCTTCGCCGCGTCCCCGATCCACACTTCGTGCCCCAGCTTCTTCGAGCAACTCCACGAACCACTGGCAGTTCCCCGTGGCCTCCATACCAATCAGCGCCGGTGCCGCAAATCGCCGGTAGAACTTCTCCGCCTCTCCCGGCGCATGCACCACCTTGTTCTCTTCGGTTTCGCCGGTCTCCGTATCCAACCAACAAACCTGTTGCCAACTGGGGTGAAAATCACATCCAATAAGCACCATCGAAGGCTCCTTCCTTTCCAGTGCTTCGGTCCTCCAACCAAAGCATACGCGGATCGTGATCGGAGCCTTCGTTCTCATCCAATCAACCCTTCGCGTTTTGAAGGGTCGGAGGTTTTTCGTTCTCATGACCAAAGATTTGATTCGCGTTTATGGGCATGGAGATCTCCATTTCATCACTTTCAGTTGTTACCGCAGGCTGCCGCTGCTGGGGTCAGTCAGGGCGAGGAAGACTTTCGTTCAGATTCTGGATGAGGTGCGCGACCGCTACGGATTTACGCTGGTCGGATACGTCGTGATGTCCGAGCATGTCCATTTGCTCATCGGCGAACCGGCCAAGGGAACACCTTCGACTGTGATGCAAGTTCTGAAACAGCGCGTTTCGCGGCGACTGCGGCGGAGGAAGAGAGTTCCGGCGGGACAACTGAAATTGGCCTTGCAGGGTGAGGAACGCTTGCTGCCGCGTTTCTGGCAACGGCGGTTCTTCGACTTCAACGTGTGGAGTCTCAAGAAGAGGATTGAAAAACTCGAATACATGCACATGAATCCTGTGAAGCGCGGACTGGTAGCGCATCCAAAGGATTGGCCGTGGAGTAGTTTTTCGTTTTACTCGAAAATGAAACTTGGATTGATTCGGATCGATCCGGTGAGATAGGTAGAGAGACGCGGAGAGAACGACGACAGATTCGGAGTACAGGAAAGGACGGAAAAAGAAAGACCGACCCTTCGAGAAACCGCGAAGGGGCGGGCACCCGTAAAGGCAACTGCAACGGCTACACTGTCCGAAAATTCAACTTCAAAGGGTCAGCCACCCGCCTGGCCCGAATCTTCGCCGCGTCCCCGATCCACACTTCGTGTCCCGCCGCCGTCACCATCTCCACGAACCACTGGCAGTTCCCCGTGGCCTCCATACCAATCAACGCCGGCGCCGCAAATCGCCGGTAAAACTTCTCCGCCTCTCCCGGCGCATGCACCACCTTGTTCTCTTCGGTCTCGCCGGTCTCCGTATCCAACCAACAAACCTGTTGCCAACTGGGATGGAAATCGCATCCAATAAGAATCATCGAGGGCTCCTTCCTTTCCAGTGCTTCGGTCCTCCAACCAAAGCATACGCGGATCGTGAACGGAGCCTTCGTTCTCATCCAATCAATCCTTTCGCGGAGCGAAAGGGTGGGAGCGCTTGAGATGTGCATAGTCACTGGGGAAAATTGGTCGGGGCGAGAGGATTTGAACCTCCGACCCCCTGGTCCCGAACCAGGTGCTCTACCAGGCTGAGCCACGCCCCGACCGAAGGCGCCCAAGCGAGAAGTTTCTACCCGCGCGGATAATTCAGGATAGCACAGCCGCTCAGGACGGGCCAACCGCGACGCGCGTCACGCGGGCACGCCCGTCTCAGCACCTGATAGTGCGAGTTGGCGTTTGCGGCGAGACAGCAGCAGCGAACGCGGCGGCCCGAAGGCGCATCTCACTACAAGGCGGGCCTGGGACGCCCCGCGCGGGAGAAGTTTCGCCCCGCAGCACGAAGGATTCGTCTATCCTGGTGACGAAGATTTGCAACCCGCGCCGCCAAAGCCGAAAATGTGGTGCGCAGCATTCCTCGCTGAGAGAATTGTAACGGCGTCTGTGCGATCCGTGAGCACAAAGTGAACCGCGATACGTCTAATGATTGCAGGAGCGAGCGAGTGCGGCGAGTTCCGCGTTTTCGGCCGGGCAGGCCAAAGCAAGAAAATCTCAATGAAAGAGTCTG
Organism: Terriglobia bacterium; assembly: GCA_963819015.1. Taxonomy (GTDB): domain Bacteria; phylum Acidobacteriota; class Terriglobia; order Acidiferrales; family UBA7541; genus DASPOJ01. The sequence continues at coordinate 46,575 of CAWFUN010000001.1, read as the reverse complement.
TGCAGGAGGCAATACATCCATGAATGCCAACTTGATTCAGGTTCGGCGGCCGGTGGCGGCGGCAGCGCTGGGCTTGTGTTTGATCCTCGGAGGAGCAGCCGCCTGGGTGATGGAAGCGAACGGCACGGTGCACGGAGCGGGAGGATCCGTTGCGGTCAGCGTGGCGAAGGATAACGACACAGGGGCGGAGCGCGTGTCGTTTACCGACGGCTTCGCGCCCGTCGTGCAGCCGTTGTTGCCCGCGGTGGTGAACATTCACGCCTCGAAGATCGTCAAGATGTCGCAGCAACAGATGCCGTTCATGAACGATCCGATGTTTCGGCAGTTTTTTGGCCAGCAATTCGGCCCGCAATCCCAGGCGCCTCAGCAGCAACGCGAGCACAGCCTCGGTTCGGGCGTGATCGTCAGCAGCGACGGCTACATCCTGACCAACAATCACGTGGTGGATGGAGCGAGCGACATTAAAGTTTCGCTGAAGGACAAGCGGGAGTTCAAAGCGCAGGTGGTGGGCACGGACCCAAAGACCGATCTCGCCGTGCTGAAGATTGCCGGCTACGGGCCTTACCGCGATTACCTTCGGCGATTCGTCGAAAGATGCAGGTCGGTGACTTCGTCCTGGCGATCGGCAATCCCTTCGGCGTCGGCGAGACCGTGACGATGGGCATCATCAGCGCCATGGCAGCGGAGCGGGCTCGGCATCGAGGATTACGAGGACTTCATCCAGACCGACGCGGCGATCAACCCCGGCAATTCGGGCGGCGCGCTGATCAACGTTCACGGAGATCTGATCGGCATCAACACCGCTATCCTGACCGGCGAAGAAGGCGGAGGAAATGAAGGCGTCGGCTTCGCGATTCCGGTCAACATGGCTCGCGCCATCATGGACCAGCTCGTCAAGAACGGCAAAGTGAGCCGCGGCTATATCGGCGTGGGGATCGAGGCAGTAACGCCGGATTTGGCGAAAGCGTTTGGGATGGATACTCCCGAGGGCGCGCTAGTGGGCGAAGTGGAGCCGGACAGCCCCGGCTCGAAAGGCCGGCTTGCAGCGCGGCGACATCATTCTTTCAGTCGACGGGCAGCCGGTTTCGGATGAACGCGATCTGCGATTGCGGATCGCGGCCATGTCTCCGGGCCAGACCGTGAAGCTCGAGATCGTCCGCAACGGCAAGAAGCAAACCGTCAGCGTCACGCTCGTCGAATTCCCGGACAAGACGGCCACGGCGTCCCAGGGTCAGCCCAGCTCCACCGCGCTCGAAGGCGTCCAGGTGGATGAACTGACTCCGCAAATCGCGCGCGAGATCGGTCTGCCGGCGGGCACCACGGGCGTCGTGATTTCAGACGTGGACGCATCCAGTTCCGCGGCCGAAGCCGGTTTGCAGCGCGGTGACGTCATCCAGGAAGTGAATCGCCAGCCCGTGAGCAGTGTGGAGCAGTACGAGAAGGCGATTCGCGCCACCGGCAACGGGGAAGTGCTGCTCCTCATCAATCGCGGCGGCGCAACCCGGTACGTTGCGATTTCCGGCCAGTAGATCTCAGCGCAAAGCAAGAACTCCGGCGTGGGACTCAATCTCCCGCGCCGGAGTTGTCTTTTGCCCCGCCGCTCTCGCCGCCCAGCAAAGTTTTCGACTCGCATTCGGCCAGAATTCGCAAGTCTCAATTCCCGCAAAAATGCGAAAGCCCCCGGCAAGGCTGGGGGCTTTCGTCGAGCGTAAAACTTTCAGTGCGGTCAGTCGCCGGCGACAGGCTGCTCGGCGGTTTGCGCTGATTCGTTCTGGGCGGGCTGGGCCTCGGCAGAGTGCCCATTCCCGTTCCCGTTGGGCTTGGCGTTTGAGATTGTGACAGGAAGTTTCGCTCCTGGGACCGCCGTCTGGATCTGGTTGAGCGATCCGATCTGAACGACTTCCTCCTGGGGCTTCTTCAGGACCATCTCCTCGTACATCTTGCGGACTCTTGCTTCTTCCTGGAGGAACTTCGCCCGCTGGCGCGCGCGATCCTCATCGGAGGCGGTCATCGGAACGTCGTCGTCAGCCTTGGTCCGGGCGCGTGCCGCATCCGCCGCGTCGATGACGAGCGAATGCTCGTAGGCGCCGAGAGTGACGCTCTTGCCCTTGGCGTAGATTTCGTGTTTGCCGTGCGTGCGGTACCACTGCGCGACGGTCGCGTTCTTGTACATGTTCTCGATGATCTTCCGCCAGCCGATCCCCGTGTTGTACGCGCAGAAGGAGATTTCGCCCTGCTGCGTGCCGTAGGGAATGATGCACATTTCGGTGCGGCGGAAATCGTAGTTGAACAGGTCCTGGAACCACATCCCGGCGATGAACAGCATGTTCCAGGGATCCTCGGTGCGGCGCTTGATCGCGTCCTCGTAGGTCCTGTTGGGGTTGGTGCGGCCGTATTTCTTGTCTGAATTCTTGCTGACCGCCCAGGTCTTGTCGAACTTCCTCAAGATGTCCTTGATCCGCAAGCTGGGCGGTGCTTCGTAGGGCTTGTAGTTGCGCAGGAGGGCCAGGGCCATCATGAACGCGGAGAATTTCTTGCCGCGGGCGGCGTCCGTGATGGCGTGGACATCCTTGACCAGTTGCGGCGCGTCCAAGAAGCGCGAAATGGGCGCCCATTCCTTGGTTCTCTTGTTCACCATCAGGGCCGTACCGACTCCGCAGTTGGGATGGCAGCCGCAGGAGAGCGCGCCCCACTGTGCGTCGGGCCCGTGAACCAGGTCAGCGAAGCCCGCAAAGGGTGAGATGAAAGAGAGCGGGAACCAGTCGCGCGTGGGTTCGATCTTGCCCACCTGCGCGCTGACATCTTTCGCCAGATGCGAAAGTGTGTAGCGCTGCTTGTATGCGCCGCTCCGGAGTGATATCCTCGTCGCGGCCGGTGAAAGAGACCGGCTGGAAGGACACGAACGCGATCTTCTTCGGGTTCTCCATCGCGAACTTGACGACCGGCCCCACCTGGTCGTTATTCAGATTGTTGACAATAGTGATGACCAGCACGATCTCAATGCCAGCCTCGTGCATGTTCTCAATGGCGCGCAGCTTCACGTCGAAGAGGTTGCCAACTTGACGGTGGCTGTTCGCATCGTTCCCGATTCCGTCGAACTGCAGGTACGCGTAGCGTAGCCCCGCCTCGAAGGCTTTCTGCGAGAACTCCTTGCTCTTGGCGAACTCGATGCCGTTGGTCGCGGCTTGTACGCTGTTGTAGCCGACCTTGCGCGCGTAGCGCAAGGAATCGAGGAAATACGGGTGCATGGTGGGCTCGCCGCCCGAGAATTGCACGGACATCTGGCGGCGCGGCTTGATCCGGATCGCGTTGTCCAGGATTTCCTGGATCTCTTCCCACGACAGCTCATGAACGTAGCCGACCTGGTTCGCGTCCATGAAGCAGGGATCGCACATCATGTTGCAGCGGTTGGTCAGATCCACGGTGAGGACGGCGCCGCGGCCGTAGCGCACCGTGCTCGAGCCGTGCTTGTGCAGGTCTTCGTCGTTGTGCGCGGGGATGTCGCGGCCGGGGAAATTCTTCTCGATCCATTCCAGGAACTTCGAATCCGCCGCCATCAAGTCTTCATAGTGGCCGTGGACCGGGCAATCCTTGACCATCCAGATCTGGCCGTCCCGTTCGATGATCTCCGCCTTGACTTCGCCGACCTTCTCAGACATCAGGTCGTGCCAATCCTTTTGGCCGTTGATGATGGCCTCGCGTGCTTCCTTCACGCAGCCGGGGCAGAGCGAATCGGTTTGCCGCGGCCAGCCAAGAGTCGGCTTGGTCTTTTCCCACGACTTCAACAGCGGCTTATCCGACCACTTCGGCGTGAAATTGGGATTGGGGTTGTGCTTGTTGAAGATCTGGATCGTGTTGAAGACCAAGCCAGCCGTCTTACAGAGAGCGAGATCGAGTACTTTCCAGGCTTGTGTCTTGATTGCGTTCGGCATGAAAATATGCCTCTCTTTCCTGAATCTCAGGTCAAAAACTATAAAAGCTAACTGGACAGGTGGCTCCCTCAGCCCCTGAACGTAGTAAACGCATGCAGACCGCCCTGCAACACCCGGTACGGGCGGACAATCGCAAGAGCTTAATTCTTACACAGTTTGCCGTCCCGAAAAGGGTGCGTCCAGCCCTATGCGCCCAAAGGGTAGATTCGGGGGTTGAACGGCGTTTTAGTGCACTCAACGGGCGCGTGGCCCGCGGTGGAAAGTTCGTGCCGCCTGGGGACTTAAGTCTCGCTTCCGGTTGGAGTTGCAGGAGATTGCCACAGCCGATCAATCGTTGAGAGCGGGGCGCAGGACGGCGATCGCAAAATGCGCCAGATTCGAGGCTCCATCATCGAGCTGTAGCCATCTCACGAGGCAGTTGTCCTTCAGATATTTGGAGACGCGCGCCTCGGGGATTCCCAGATTCTCGGCAAAGCGGGCCCGCAGAGGCTCGCGTTCCACCCGCCCGCGGCGCTCGCGCAGCAAATTGGCGATCCCAATTCGCAGCGTCTGGCAGGCCTCAACATAGTAATACGTGATCTGATCCGAATCGGAGACCAGGAAGACGCCCGGACCAGCCGGAGCGGAGTCCGCATCGCCGATCGAATGAGGCGTAGCGGCCAGCAAACGACGCAATTGGGATTCGAGGTAGGCCTGCCGCGAAGACAGGCCAGGATCGCCCGGGCGCCCCCGCACAGGCACGCGCGGCTCAATCGCGGGTGTCTCAGCGAAGCGCTCGGCGTATTTTGCAGGCGGAGCCGCCGGTTCCCAGGGACGCGCGGTGTAGACGCTGTCCGAAGTCGCGCTAGTCCGCGCAGTAGGAGCGCTAGGAACAGCGGGGGCTTTGGTCGTCGCGGGCGCTGCTGCTGCCCCGGCGGGCGCTTTCCCTTTGCGACGCCCGCGTCCGCCGCGGCGCCCTCGGTGACGCCGCCGCCGGCCGGCAGGAGCTTCCGCAGTCGGCGCGGGTGATTCCGGGACGCCTGATGGTTGCGCAGCCTCCGCCGGCTTTTCTTCGTCCAACACTCGCCTGAAGAATTCATCGGAGTCCGTCGCAGGTTCCTCGGACTCAGTCGATTCCACGAGCGCCTCAAATGCAAATGAGATTGGGGGCGCACTTGGCTCCGCCGTTTCTTGCGGCTGAGCCTGCACCGCGGCCGGACTTGCCGTTTCCGGGATCGCAGCGCCGAGACGCGTCAGGCCGTCTTGCGCTTTCGTCTTCCAGTCCGCACGGCGGAAACGCTGTGCGGCCACGGTGTACCAGCGGATTGCTTCGGCCGTATTGCCCGCGCGCTCTTCGACGCCGGCCAACTCGAAAGCAGCCATCGCGTCGCGCGTGCGCTCGAAAAGTTTTGCAAGCTGCGCTGCGGGTTCGCTGCTGGTCTTGGCCTTGCGGATACGCGCCTGGATTTGCCGCCAATCGCTCACGGGCAATCATTCTAGCAGCCCGACGCGCCGGACGGTAGCTCTCTGAGAGGCCCGAGGCTGTTTCGACCGCGGCTTGGGGTTTTTCCACTTTCTTGTGCTTGGTATGATTCCGAGCTTGCATGCGGCCCGCGGAACAAACTGCGTTCGTCGTCGAAAGCGCACGCGCGCTCGGATTCGATCTTTGTGGCGTGGCCCCAGCGGATGATTTTCCGGAGTTGGCGCGATTGCCGGAGTGGCTGAGTCGCGGCTGCGCCGGCGAAATGCACTATCTTGCGGACCCGCGCCGAGGTTCCCCTTCGTCCGCGATGCCGGGCGCGCGAAACATCATCGTTTGCGCGCTCAACTACAACACGGACCATCCGTATTCGACCCAGTTCGCCGCGCATGCGGAATCCGATCGCGGCTGGATTTCGCGATACGCATGGGGCAAGGATTATCATCTCATTCTGAAGAAAAGACTCGAAGCGCTCCTGGACAAGATGCGCGCTCGATTCGGCGAGTCATTCGAGGCGCGCGCCTACGTGGACACCGGCCCCATCGTCGAACGCGTCGCCGCAAAGCACGCCGGCTTGGGTTGGCTGGGCAAGAATACGTGCCTGATCAACGACCAGCTTGGCTCGTGGTTTTTTCTCGGCGTAATTCTCACGACGTTGGATCTCGCGCCATCGCTGGGTCCCGCCGATTCGCCTCCCGCCGATCTTTGCGGCAATTGCACCTTGTGCCTCGATGCGTGTCCCACCGGCGCGCTCACCGAGCCTTACACGATGGACGCACGCCTGTGCATCTCCTATCTGACGATCGAGCTGCGTGGCCCGGTGCCGGAGCACTTGCGCGAGCCGATGGGACGCCACGTCTTCGGCTGCGACATTTGCCAGGATGTTTGCCCCTGGAATCGCCGCGCCCCGGTATCGCCCGCGCCGGAATTTCAGCCGCGCCAGATTGGAGACCAAACCTTGCTCGCTCCGGAACTCGAATGGCTGGCGGGTTTGGCGGAGAGCGATTTTCAGCGGATCTTTCGGAAAAGCGCCGTCAAGAGGGCGAAGTGGCAGGGTTTGGTGCGCAATGCCTGCATCGCCCTCGGCAATTCCGCGCCGCAACCGGGCACGCCCGCGCAGGATCGCGTCGCCGGAATCCTGCGGCGCCTGGCTGCGCTCCCTGATTCGGTTGTCGCGGAGAGCGCCGAATGGGCGCTCTCGCGCATCGAATAGCATGGAGGCGCATACTGGCAGATGACGTTCGGTCGTCTCGCTCCCGGTGAGTTGAGGCCCGGCCATTCGGGCGCTATACTTCCGTGCTGCACCTTCGCAATAGTTCAATCCACGAGGCGGTCCGGATGAACCGGCGCAGGTTCCTGTTCGGAGCCGGTGTCGCCGGTGCAGCCCTCACTCGCTTGGGAGATTCGGCCGCTCAGTTATTGTTTGCCGGAGACGCCAACAAGTTTCGAGGAAACGAAAACTCTACTTCGGAGGAAAAACCAATGCCGTTCACGCTCCCCGCGCTGCCGTACGCTTACGAAGCACTCGAGCCGTTCATCGACACCCAGACCATGCAGATTCACCACGATAAGCATCACGCCGCTTACGTGACGAATTTGAACAAAGCGCTCGAGCCGTATCCGGACCTGCAATCCAAATCGCTCGAACAATTGCTCAGCAGCCTGGATTCGCTGCCCGACGCAATCCGCAATGCGGTTCGCAATAACGCCGGCGGCCACTGGAACCACTCCTACTTCTGGCCGATCCTGAAGGTCAACGGCGGCGCCGCGCCGTCGGGTGAGCTCGGCTCAGCCATCAACTCCGCCTTCGGCTCTTTTGACGACTTCAAGACAAAATTCGCCGCCGCGGCCGTGGGAAGATTCGGCTCCGGCTGGGCATGGCTGCTTCTCAAGGATGGAAAGCTTGTGATTGATTCCACTCCCAATCAAGACACGCCGATCGCCCTTGGCGGGAAAGCTGTCCTGGGCTTGGACGTTTGGGAGCACGCCTACTACCTGAAGTATCAGAATCGCCGCCCCGATTACATTGCGGCCTTTTGGAGCGTGGTCAACTGGAGCGAAATCGCGAAGGCCTACGCCGCCGCGAAAAAGTAAGCGGCGCGCGAGCCCGCAAGACACTCTCGCGTAAGAGCGTTACTTCTCCGGCCCGCCGGGAACCATTCCTTTTCGTTCCTGGTGGGCCGCTTTCGTCGCGCCGCGGCCTCAGCCGTGACTCTGGCGCTGTGAAAGTTGGAGGACGGGGGCGGACATGTTTGCTGGCGGCGAGATCGGATCCGGCCGCCGCACGGGAAATCCGAATAACGTGCCGCGCGCCGGGGCCGAAGTCGGCATGATTCCGAGCACGGCTTCGCGGATCAAGCCCACGCGATCGCGCACCCCGAACTTCACGAGCAGCGAGGAAACGTGGAACTTCACCGTCCGCGGCGAAAGATTTAGCCGCGAAGCAATCTCCTTGTTCGAGAGATCCTCCAGAATCCCGTTGAGAACCTCGCGTTCACGGGGAGCCATCGCAACCGGGAGTGTGGCTTGTCCTGCTGCAAGCAGCTGTTGGGTTCGCGTCTTGACGTCGCTGAGCAGGTCGGCATCGGGCACCACTTGCACCACGTAATCCTCGGGCGAGAGTCCCCGCGCGAGGCAATGGATCGCCAACAGGCTCGCTGCTTCCTCCCTCGGGAGTTCGCCCTTCGGCCCCGCAATCACGCGGAACCTCGGCGCGCCGTTCGCTCTTTCGCAAAATACGAAGGCCTTCGGGCGAAGCCCTCTTCGCTTCCCTCCCGCGGCCTTGCTCTGCATCGTTACGAATCCCTTCGACAAAATTCCCCCCTCGAGCAAGGAGCTGGGGCCCCGTTTGATGCGGGCTTGCGAGTAAATTCAAACTGATCTGAAATCTGACCCGGGGGAAGATCGCACTGGAGCGATCGTAAGAAGGGCGCGGAACGCTTTCCCGGGGATCGCCACCGCTCGAGTTGCCAGACGAGCTGTAGAATCCCGCCCCGACCTGCCTGAGAGGTCGCGGGGGAGCTAGCACAACGTGTTGAAGTGTAGCAACTTCCGCACCAACAGGCTCATTCACTTCCACTTCCCGTAAAAAAATCCAAGAAATCATTTACCCTCTGCTTGCATCGAGTACTACTCGTCAAAAATCCAATGAAATCATGTTGCTTACTGGCCCCAGAATGACACGAACGAATGTTGCATATGCCACGGACATTTCCGAAACTGAGGAGATGCATGCGCGGAACCGTCTTTTTTCTCAAGCGTTGCACGGCTGACCCGGTAGAGAATGCATAGCTTTGGAAATTTTTTCATGCGCTGAAACGTTAGGCAGGGAGAGGGTGCGCTGCGGGTTGCCGGGCCGGAATGTCGCATACGCGACAGCCTTTCACGCGCTTGTTTGCGGCCCGAAGGAGAATCCGAGACAATCGCAGCCGGCCATGGAAAAGCAATCCACATCCGCTCTCGGACGCCAGATCGCGCAGTCCACCGGAATCGTCATGGCCAGCGTTCTGTTGAGCCGGGTGCTGGGTTTCTTTCGCGAGTGGACCGTGGCCCACCAGATGGGCTCCAACGCCGTCACGGACGCCTACTACGCCGCGTTCACGATTCCCGATTTCCTCAACTATCTGGTCGCCGCGGGCTCGCTCAGCGTGACGTTCATACCGGTCTTCTCGAAATATCTCGCCCAGGACGAGGAAGAGGAAGGCTGGCGCGTGTTTTCAATCGTCGTCGCCACGATGGGTTTGCTATTGGTCGCGTTCGTCGTCGCGTGTGAGATTTTCGCGCCGCAACTCGTTCTGCTGATCGCCCCGGGCTTCGGACCGCAGGAGAAAGCGCGCGTCGTCTCCCTGACGCGCTTGATGCTGCCCGCCCAGTTCTGTTTTTACATGGGCGGAATTCTGAGCGCCGTGCAGTACGCGAAAAACCGCTTCATCATTCCGTCGCTCGCGCCGCTCGTTTACAACATCGGGATCATACTCGGCGGCGTCCTGCTCGCCTCGCGTATCGGAATTACGGGTTTCGCCGTCGGCGTCATCGCGGGCGCGCTGGCGGGAAATTTCCTGCTGCAAATTTACGGCGCCATGCGCGTCGGCGCGCGATTCCATTTCTCCCTCAACATCCGCCATCCCGGTTTCATCCTGTTTGTGAAGCTCGCCATCCCGATCATGCTGGCGCTCTCGCTTTCCTTCACCGACGACTGGATCATCCGCTGGTTCGGTTCTTACCTTCAAGCCGCTTCGATCACCTGGCTGAGCTATGCGAAGACGCTCATGCGCGTGCCGCTCGGAATCGTCGGACAAGCCATTGGCGTCGCGTCATTCCCCGTGCTCGCCCAGCTTTATTCGGAAAAACGCCTCGACGAGCTCAACGAAATCCTGCATACGACGACCAAGGGACTCATCCTCATGCTGGTCCCGATTGCGGCGCTCACCATGGCGGAGAGCAATCCGCTCGTGCACCTGGTCTTCTCCCACACGCGCCTGCGCGGGCCTGACTTGACCGCCACCGCCGCCACGCTGGTCTGTTTTTCGATTGGAATGTTCGGCTGGGGAGCGCAAAACATTCTGGCGCGCGGTTTCTACTCCACGCACGACACCATCACGCCGGCCGTCGTGGGAACCGCGATGACCGTGCTCGGCATCCCGGTCTACTGGGTGCTCGTCCGACACATGCAGCACCTGGGGCTGGCGTTGGCCAGCTCGATCCTCATTTCCGTGTACACGGTGCTGCTCTACGTGCTTCTGGTGCGCCGGACCAAGGATCGTCGCGCAACGGAATTATTGTGGTTCCTCACCAAGGTCACCGCGGCGTCGGCCGCCGCCGGAGTCGTCACCTGGAAATTCTCCGCATGGCTGAATACGCACATCTCCTGGCGCGCGCCGCGCGGCGCGTTTGTGGACCTGTGTCTCGCAACCGCTGTGGGATTGATTCTGACGGTCGCGCTGGCCTGGCTGTTGCGCGTCCGCGAACTGAATCGCTACCTCGGCCGCTTCGCCTCCGCCCTCGGCGTCAATAACGGCCATCTCTAGCCCGCTCTGCGGGCATTCACCGCACCAGGATCCGCGTCTGGCTGGGGCTTTTCAATTCGTAGCGCGCTCCGCGCCACGTAATTCGCCGCGTGAACGCCGCCACCAGATGGCTCCACAGTGAGAAGAGCGGCACCACCGGGGCCAGCAATGTCCAGATCCAGCCTCGCGCCAGCAGTTGCTCCTTCCACTCCGGCAGCAGTTCGATCGCGGCTGCAAGCCGCAAAACGCCTCGCAGGACCGCAAGCAGCGGCGGCACGAGCAGAATCAACACCACCTGCAGCGTCGGCACGCCCGTCACCCAGTCCGCGGCGGCCAGCGCAATTCCGCTCGCCAGCATCGCGGCGTAAATCAGGTGCGCGAAGAGCGCCTTCGCCCACAGCTTCGGCGCGTGCACGCGCAGCAAGATTACTTGCCGCTCCGTGAACTCGAAAAATCCCGCGGCCTTCATGTCCATCACACTCGGCACCAGGCATTCCGGCACGAAGTCGATCGCGAGGTTGTTGTGGCGAAGCAGGAGCGTCAGTGTGAGGTCGTCGCTCGAAGCGCCGCGCCACGCCTCAGCCACCCGAATCCCCTCAAATACTTCCCGGCGAATGGCCGTCCCCCCGCCCCAGCAGAAGTTGCGGTTTCGCGAGCCGAGATAGGTCGCCAGCGGAGCGTTCCACGCCGAAGCCAGCGCGCTCCAGAGCCCGCCGATCAGCGGCAGGTACCAGCGAAACGTCGTGGCGGCGCCGGTCTTCGCATCCGCCAGCGGCGCCACCAGCTTGGAGAGCCACGCCCGCCCGGGCCTCCCGTCGGAATCGCAAAATACGAAGGCGTCGAATTTATTCTCCGCGCGCTCGACGGCCACGCGCAGGTTGTTCACTTTTTCCGAGCAGTCGTGCGGGTGGCCCGCGATGATCACGTGCGCCGGATGCTTGCTGGCAGCGGCGATGCGGTCCACGATCTTCCGCGCCGGGTCCTCCGAACTCGCAAGTGAAAAGAAGATTTCGTAGTTGGGGTAGTCGAACCGCGTCAATGCTTCGAGATTTAGTTCCAGGCCCGGCTCGATCCCTTTTACGGGACAAAAGACCGCAACCGCCGGCGCATAAAATCCCTGGTGGCTCATCGCCCGCCGGCGCGCCGTTTGTAACCAGCGCAGCGTGTCCCACAGATTGTAGAGGCCTTGCAGGATCTGCTCGATAACGAGGATGTAGAAGAGGTAGAACATCTCCCGCCGCCGGTTCGAGCATAGCAAACATTTCCGCCGCCGCACTGTGCCGCCGCGCCCGATGCGGCTAGAATGACAGCGCACGTTACAGCACAAGGAGAACCGCCTCAATGTCGCCTCTCATCAATCCCGGAATGATCAGCGGAACCTTCGATCTTCCCGGCTACCGCATCGTGCGCGTCTGCGGAATCGTCCGCGGCATCGTCGTCCGCTCGCGCAGCGTCCTCGGCAATTTCGCGGCCGGAATCCAAACGATCGTCGGCGGCAACATCACCATTTTCTCCGATCTTTGCGAGAAGACGCGCGAGGAAGCCTATGAATTGATGCTCCAACACGCCGTCGAGCACGGCGCCAACGCCGTTGTCGCCATGCGCTACGACGCCACCGAAATCATGAAAGGCGTGACCGAAGTCCTGGCCTACGGCACCGCCGTCCTGGTCGAAAAAACTTCTTAGCGTCTCGCACCCCCGCGAACCACCAGTCCGCCCTTTTCACGTCGGGCGGCTGAGGTTCGACGTGCGCGGTGATACACTACGGCGCCAGCCATGAACTGCCCTGCCTGTTCGGCTCCGGTTTCGGCGACCAGTCGCTTCTGCCCCTCGTGCGGCAAGACGCTTGATCTCGACGCCTCGCCCACGATTCTGGGGTCTTCTCACGACGCTTCGCCGGAAACGACGCCGGCTTCGTCGCCCGCGCCGCCGCGCGCACCACACCACGCTCCGACACCCACTCCATCCACGGGCCGGGACGGCCGTCTGCTGCCGGGCACGATTTTGGCCGAGCGTTACCGCGTGGTCGCGCTGGCGGGCCGCGGTGGTATGGGCGAGGTTTATCGCGCCGAGGACATCCGGCTCGAACAGGAAGTGGCGCTGAAATTCTTGCCGGCGGCTCTGGCGCAGGACGCCGCAGCGCTCGCTCGCTTCCATCGCGAAGTGCGCGTGGCCCGGCAGGTGTCGCATCCCAACGTCTGCCGCGTTTTCGATATCGGCGATTCCGGCGGCATCCCGTTTCTCACGATGGAGTACGTGGATGGCGAAGATCTCGCGGCGCTCTTGCGGCGCATCGGACGATTCCCCGCGGATCGCGGCGTGGAAATTGCGCGGCAGGTGTGCGCCGGCCTCGCCGCGGCGCACGAGCACGGCGTCATCCATTGCGATTTGAAGCCGGGCAACGTGATGCTCGATGCACGCGGCCGCGTGCGCATCACCGATTTCGGCCTTGCCGGAATCGCGGGCGATCTCCGCGACGCGAATCGTGGCGGAGGCACGCCCGCCTACATGGCCCCGGAACAACTAGCAGGAGGCCATGCGAACGTCAAGACGGATCTCTATGCGCTGGGTTTGGTGCTCTACGAAATCTTCACTGGCAAGCGCGCGTACGAGGCTGCATCGGTTCCCGAATTGATTCGCTTGCGTGAATCTTCGTCGCCAACCAGTCCGACCTCGCTCGTTCGCGATCTCGATCCTCTGGTCGAGCGCGTCATTCTGCGTTGCCTCGAACGGGACCCCGTCCGGCGCCCCGCGTCCGCGCTTCAAGTCGCCGCCGCGCTGCCCGGAGGCGATCCGCTCGCCGCCGCGCTCGCCGCCGGTGAGACGCCATCTCCCGAAATGGTTGCTGCCGCGGGCGAAACAGCGGGGATGAAACCTGCCATAGCGGCCGGCATGTTTGGCGGGTTTATTCTCTTGCTGCTCGCCGTTTTTTCCTTGATGGATCGCTTCCAGACCCCGGCGAACGTCGCGTTGGACGATCCGCCGGAAGTTTTGCAGGCCAAGGCGCAGGAACTGACCCGCAGATTCGGCTATGCCGACGCCCCTGCGGATTTCGCCAGCGGGTTCTTCTACAGCTCAGACCTCACCGATTACGTCTTGCAGCACGATTCTTCCGCTGGGCGCTGGCAGAAGATTCGCGGCGGGATTCCATCAGTCGGCGGTTATTGGTACCGGCAGAGCCCGCGAAACATGTTGCCGGAGGGAATGTTTGGCGATGGGTTCGCTGGCAATGTGGTCATGGGGGATGACCCGCCTCCCGATGTCAGCGGAATGGTCTCGGTGGAGCTGGATTCACAGGGCCGGCTCGTCGGTTTTGAAGCCGTGCCGCCGCAGCACGACGTCTCTGCCGCCGGGGCCGCGCAGGCTGCGGATTGGTCTTCGCTCTTTGCCGCGGCGGGCCTCGATCTTACGCAATTCCGCTCGGTGACTCCGCAATGGTCGCCGCGAAACTTCGCCGATACTCGCGCCGCGTGGGAGGGAAATCTCCCCGGCCGGCAGGACCTCTCGCTGCGCGTCGAGGCCGCGTCGTACGCGGGGAAGCCGGTTTCCTTCGCGCTCGTCTGGCCGTGGACGCTGCCCAGCCGCATGGAAGAGGCGAAACGCGCGCAACGTTTCAGCATCGCCAGCGCGATCGACATCACTCTGTTTCTCGCGATCATTCTTGGCGGCCTGCTCATTGCCCGCTACAACTTGAAGCTCGGCCGCGGCGATCCCCGGGGCGCCTTACGCCTGGCACTGGCGGTCGTAGTACTGCATTTGGCAGGCTGGGCCGTCGAGGCGCACCATCTGCTCGCAAGAGATGAAATCGCTCTCTGGTTCAAGGCCATCTCGCTTGCGCTTTTCGAAGGCGCGCTCGCCTGGGTCGTCTATGTTGCGCTCGAACCGTTCGTCCGGCGCCGCTGGCCGCACATTCTCATCTCCTGGAATCGCTTGCTCGCCGGCCAATTCCGCGATCCCCTGGTCGGCCGCGACGTCCTCGTGGGATTGATTTTTGGCGCAACCCTCGGATTGATGGGTGCTCTGGACTACGCCTTGCCCGGCTGGCTGGGCAAACCATCGCCCACTCCCGGCTATTCGTCCATCATCTACTTGAACGGCCTGTGCCTCGGCTTCGGAGACTTGCTCGCCAGGCTGCCGGGTGAATTCATGCAGGCTCTTTTCCTGTTCTTCCTTTTCTTCTTGCTGCGGCTCGTTCTTCGGAAGGAATGGCTGGCCGGACTCGGTTTCCTCGTGATTTTCAGCGTGATGAACGGTCTGCGCGGCGACTACCCCGCGATTCAAATGGTCCTGACGGCCGTTAGCTGTCTGGCTTTGCTTCTAACCCTGACGCGTTTCGGATTGGCCGCCCTTACAGTGGGCCTGTTTTCGGCTACGGTTCTTGAAAACACTCCATTGACGGTGCACCTCGGCGCCTGGTACGGCGGCCCCACCTGGATTTGTTTGGTCTTGTTGCTCGCGCTCGGATTTTACGCGTTCCGGATTTCGCTGGGCGGCCGCAAACTGTTTTCCGAATCGGTTTTCGAGGCGTAATCTCCAACCGGATTCACCGGCTGGGGCGAAGCCGCAGAGTCTCCGACAGAATCTTTTCCGTCGCGCGAATCATCTCCGCGTGGAATCCTGCGGCCGCGCGCCGCGCCTTCTCCATCATTGAGGGATCGAGCAGGATCGCGCAGCGGTCGGCAAACGGCTCGGTGGGCGACTTGAATCCGCCGCCCGAGCGAGTCTTTTGTTCGCCGGGCGACATTCGCGCGTAGAGATCGAGATCGCGCTGGAATTGCGCGGCTTCTTCCAGTGGCCAATCCCCCGCGCGGCCCAACGAAGAAAAATACTCCCGGAAGAAGGCGTCGGCCGCGGCCTGCGCGTCTCCCGCGAGAGATGCGCCGCGGCGTTTGCCGAAGAAACGCGGAAGTTGCGCGCGTACTTCGATCGTCATCGCGAGCAGCACCTCGCGCCCAATCGTCTCTTCGAGTTCGCTGATCTGCTTGGCATTCGCGGCCACGGCGCGCCGCTCGTTCTCCTCCGCGTAGCGGAGGATGAAGCGCCGGACGATGCCGTCGCGCCACGCTGCGCGCGCCAGCGCGTTCGCGGTGGCACTGCCGTAGGAAGGGAAGAGCTTTTGCGTGCGCGGCATCCGGCCCCGTTCAGGGAGTCATCTCCCGGATTCTACGTGTTGCGGCCGGGAAAAGCGAAAGGGCGGACCCGAAGGGCCGCCCTCTCGTTCGCACTTGCGATTCCACGGTTACAACTCAGTGCACCGCGGGAGGAGCCGCTGCCGGCGGAAGCGGTTCAGGTTTCACCACGAGCGCCGCCGGCGACTTTGCCAGCGCCCACTCAAGGGCTTGATCCACCGTGCGAACGTAATGGACCTCCATCCCCTCAAGGATGTGCTCTTGCAGGTCCTCTTTCACGTTCGGCTCGTTTTCTGCCGGCAGAATGACTTCGCGGATTCCTGCACGCTTCGCGCCGAGGACTTTCTCCTTGATCCCACCGACCGGCAGCACCACGCCGGACAGCGAAATCTCCCCCGTCATCGCGACGCGCGGACGCACTGGCCGGCCCGAAAGCATGCTGACCAGCGCCGTCACCATCGCAACACCGGCCGAGGGCCCGTCCTTGGGTACCGCGCCTGAGGGCACGTGAACGTGTATGTCCTGCTTGCGGAAGAAGTCCGGGTCGATCCCGTACCGCTCCGCGTTGGCGCGCACCCAGGTGAGCGCCGCGGTCATGGACTCCTGCATGACCTCGCCGAGGTGCCCGGTCATTGTGAATTGCTTTCCACCGCGCATGCGGCTCGCCTCGATGAAGACGATGTCGCCGCCCGCCGGCGTCCACACGAGGCCCACCGAAACTCCCGGCTGCTTCACGCGATCTTCCACTTCGCGCTCGGAGCGGAATTTCGGCACGCCCAGAACTTCGCGGACCACCTGGGGCGTGACCACGAGTCTATCGCCCTGTTCTTCCGCGATGCGCCGCGCTTGCTTGCGGACGAGCGTCGCGATCTCGCGTTCGAGATTGCGGACACCGGCCTCGCGTGTGTAGCTGTGAATGATCTCGTGCAATCCCGCCTCCGGGAACTCGATCTGTTCGCCGGCCTTGAGCCCGTGCTCGGACGTCTGCTTGGGCACCAGGTACTTGATGGCGATATGGATCTTTTCCAGCTCCGTGTAGCCGGGAAGTTCGATGACTTCCATCCGGTCGCGCAGGGGTTCGGGAATCGGGTCCATCCAGTTCGCCGTGGCGATGAACAGAACCTTCGAGAGATCGAACGGCGTATCCAGGTAGTGGTCACGGAACGTGGAGTTCTGCTCCGGATCCAGCACCTCCATCAATGCCGCCGCGGGATCGCCGCGGAAATCGCGGCCGAGTTTGTCCACCTCGTCCAGCATGAAGACGGGGTCGTTCGTTTCCGCCCGGCGCAATCCCTGCAGGATCTGTCCCGGCAAAGCGCCGATGTAAGTGCGCCGGTGGCCGCGAATCTCGGCTTCGTCGTGCATCCCGCCGAGAGAAATGCGCACGAATTTCCGGCCGAGCGCCCGGGCAATGGATTTCCCGAGCGAGGTCTTGCCCACGCCGGGCGGCCCGACGAAGCAAAGGATCGGACCTTTCATCCCGGGCTGAAGCTTTTTCACCGCGAGGTAATCCAGGATGCGCTCCTTGACCTTTTGCAGATCGTAGTGATCCTGATCGAGGATCTCGCGTCCATTTGCGATGTTGATTTCCGCGGTGCCCGAGGACTTGGCCCACGGCAACGAGGTCATCCACTCCAGATATGTCCGCGCGACCATGTACTCGGCCGAAGCCGGCGTCATCTTTTGCAGCCGCTTCAACTCGCGCTCGCATTCCTTTTTCGCTTCGGCGGACATCCCGGACTGCTCGAGTTTCTCGCGCAGTTCTTCGATCTCCGCCTGGCCGTCGTCCGAATCGCCCAACTCCTTCTGAATCGCCTTGAGTTGTTCGCGGAGCAGATACTCCCGCTGGCTCTGGCTCACCTGTTCCTGCACCTGATCGTGAATCTTGCTCCGCAGTTCGAGGACTTCGAGTTCCTTTGACAATTCACGGATCAGCATCTCGAACCGCTTTCTCACGTCGGCGGTCTCGAGCAGCTCCTGACGAAGCAGCGTCGAAAGCGAAGGCAGATTGGCCGCGATGAAATCGGCGAGCCGCACGGGATCGTCGATGTTCAACGCCGCGGTTTGCAGATCGTCGGAAAGTTGCGGCGAACGCGCGACGACGTTGCGGAACAAATCGCGCGCGTTGCGTTCCAGGGCTTCCAATTCGTTGTCGTCCGGGCCGACGATATCTTCCTGCGGCGCGACTCGCGCCCGCAGAAACGGCCGGAAACTCACCAATTCAACGATTCGGATTCTGTACAGCCCCTCCAGGAACACTACGGCGTTCCCGTTCGGCATGCGCACAAGCTTGTGGATTTTTGCGGCAGTGCCCACCGCGTGCAGGTCCGCCGCCCCAGGTTCCTCGATGCGCGGATCATGCTGCGCGACGATGCCCAAAGTCTTCTCGTCGCCCTGCAGCGAGTTCAGCAGCGCCAGGGAACTGTCTCTGCCCACCGTGATAGGCTGGATACCTCCTGGAAACAGGACAATTTCCCGAACCGGAAGTATCGGTAGCTCGTCAGAGGCGCGTCTATCGGTTGCGGTCATATCACCCCCCAAGGGTTCGGCCAACTCCAAAGAAGCACGTACATAGCCATTAGATGCAGGGAGACAAGAATGTGACGCAAGATGCCAGTAAAAGGCAATCAATAAATCTTAGTTTGTTGAACTAAAGATTAGATGCGCCTTAACCTGTCCTTGGTTTCGTCTATTTCGCTGAAAACAAAGCATTAACTTAAGGCGACCGCCTTCCCCATATGGTTTGCGCAGCCATTATCCGTATAAAATTCCCCTCCGCTCGGGCGGGATGGCTATGTGGAGCGATCCCCTATAGATTGCCGCTGGGCAAACCGTGTCCCAACCAGTTCTGGTTCGGGCAACGGCTCCGGCCTCAGGGAGAATAGCTGCCGCGAACAAACGCCAGGGCCTCTTCGCGCCCTCCCAACTTGCCGTCCAACTGAGCGTCCTCGACCGCTTGCAAGATCTCCTTGAAACGCGGGCCCGGGAGGAAACCCATCTCTTTCAAATCTTCCCCGGTGACGAGCCGGGCCGGCCGGACTTCCTCGGGCGGAGTCTCGGCGAGAAAGCGCTGCACGAATTCATACGCATCGAGGTGGCGATGGCTCGCGAGACAATCCAACCGGTGCAACTCGAGATGCTCCTCGAAGCGCGGGAGGCGCACGAACCGCTTGAGCGTGGAAGTCCGCATCTGCGCGACGTCCTTGAAGCGCAAGTGATTGGCCACAAGCGAGTCGATCTGATCGATGTCGTTATTCGAGAAGCGCAACTCGCGGCAAATGGCTTTGGCCATCACGGCGCCGATCTCCACGTGGCCGTCGAAGCGAATCCGGTCGCCGGCTCCCGACGGCGGCTTGAAAGTCGGCGGTTTCCCCACGTCGTGCAGCAACACTCCCCAAGCGAGCGTGGGCGAGCAGCCCGCAGTCAATTGTTCCAGCATCAGCAGGGTGTGAATCCACACGTCGCCTTCCGGGTGGAATTGTGGAGGCTGCTGGACGCCTTTCATTCGCGCGATGTCCGGCAGCAAAGGCGCGAGCAATCGGGCTGCATCCAGGATCTCGAAGGCGCGCCGCGCGGCGCCTTCAGTGAGAAGGCGGGTGAGTTCCTCGCGCAGGCGCTCCGCGGAGACCTGTCGCACGAGCGGCGCGAGCTTGCGAATCGCGGCGAAGGTCTGGGCTTCGATGCGATAGCCGAACCGCGCTGCGAAGCGTACCGCGCGCACGAGCCGCAACTTGTCTTCCGCAAAGCGGCGCTGGGGCTCGCCGATTGCGCGGACGAGTCCCGCCTTCAAATCGTCGCGGCCGCCGACGAAATCCAGCACTTTGCCGGATTGCGGATCGAGCAGCAAACCGTTGATCGTGAAATCGCGCCGCCGAACGTCCTCCTCGGGAGTGCGCGAATAAACGACATGGTCCGGGTGGCGGCCGTCGGAATAACCGACATCGGATCGAAACGTCGCTACTTCGACTTGGGCGCCGTCCTCCACCGCCAGAATCACGCCGAATTTGGCGCCGACGGTGATGCTGCCGGGGAACAACTTCTCGACGCGATCGGGCGGCGCGTCGGTGGCAACGTCGTAATCGGCGGGCGTGCGGCCGAGTTCGAGATCGCGCACGCACCCGCCCACGAGAAAGGCCTGGTGGCCTTGGGTGGAAAGTGTGCGGCAGATGCGCAGCGCAAGGTCCTTCGCATTCATAGGCCGATTATGCGCTCGAACGGAGTGCGCGGGAAGCGCGTGCCCCTTGCTGCCGGGGATCAGTCATCGCGAGGCTCCAGTGAGCCGCCGAATTGCACTTTCGTGAAGCCGAATCGGTCGCGAAGCCGGTCAGTGGCGCGCGAGAGCCGCTCGAGCTTTTCTTTGCGCGCCGCATCCAGAAGATCGAGTTGTTCTTCGCCGTGAGAGAGCGATTCGAGCGCCACGCCCAGCAGGCGCACGAGACGCGCGGGGTCGCGGTTCTCCGCGAACAGGCGGCGGACGGTCGCCAGGATTTCGGCGTCGAGCCGCGTCGGCTCGGGAGTTGTATGCGAACGCGTGATCGTCTCGAAACCTGAGTAGCGAATGGTCAGGCGGATCGTGCGCGCTACGAGGCCCGAATCGCGCAGGCGCTTCGCGGCCTTTTGGGCAAGGCGGCTGAGCGTAGCTTCGAGAAGCGCTTCGTCGCCGGTGTCTGCGCCGAACGTGTGATTGTGCGAGATGGATTTTGGCTCGGCGTCCACGAGAAACTCGTAGGAGTCGCCGCCGCGCGACTTTCGAGCCAGCGCCGCGCCCCACTGGCCGAAAATCTCTTCGAGGCGAGTTTCGGGCACGGCCGCCAACTGCCCGACGGTCTCGATGCCCAGTCCTCGCAAAGCAGCTTCGGTCACCTTGCCGATGCCGGGAATTCTTCGCACGCCAAGTGGTTCGAGAAACGCGGCTTCAGCCCCGGCCGGCACCCACAGGAGGCCGCGGGGTTTGGCCTGCTCGGAGGCGACTTTTGCCACCAGGCGAGTGCTCGCGAGGCCCATCGAGCTGGGAAGTGCAGTCGTTTCCCAGATTTCGCAGCGCAGCTTGTGTGCCGCGGCCAGTGGCGGGCCGTGCAGACGCTCCGTGCCGGCGAGATCAAGATAGGCCTCGTCGACCGAGGCCATCTCGACGATGGGAGAATACTTCGCGAGAATTTCCGCGATGCGGTCGCTCCATTCCGCGTAGAGGCGATGACGCGGTTCGAGGAAGATCGCGCGTGGGCAAAGGCCGCCCGCGGTGCGCAGAGGCATCGCCGATTGAATGCCGAACTTGCGCGCCTCGTAGCTCGCCGCCGAAACGACTCCGCGCTGATCGGGCTGCCCGCCGACCACTACGGGCTTGCCCCTTAGTTCCGGCCGGTCCAACAGTTCAACCGAAACGAAGAACGCGTCCATATCCACGTGCAGGACGGAAGTTGCGAAAGGATTGGCCTCGGGGCTTTCGCCCGAGGCGTGGTGCTTGGCTCGGAAATGGGCTAGGTGGGGCATCGCCGATTCAGCTCGCCCGACTATACACCCTTTCCTCCGCGAGGCGAACAATTAGCGAAGCTAGAGGCTGCTTATTTGTAGGTAGTGACTCATTTTGGTTACTCAAAATGAGTCACTACCGAAAAGGTGGGTCAATTCCAGGCCGATAGCGAGGCCATATTTAGGATTCGGCAATGGTGTAGACTCCGACTTGTGGACGTAAGGGAAGAGTGGCGACGCAACGGTTCACGGCTTCAGCTTGTGAGCCGTTGGATTCTCCTAAGGCTTGGTTTTCAGATAGTCAAGGCACAGGAACAGCCTCTTGTGCCGGAGCTGCAGTCAAGACTGCAAAGAATTCCTGCGTATCTCAGGGATTACTCTGACTATATCGTCTCAAGGCAGAGTCGGTTGCACGTTGTCGAGGTTAAGGCACCTGTAACTCTTCGCAGCGCGACGCGTCCGTTTGGCTCCAATTTGATCACATTCACAAACTGCCAGGTACGAGAATTTGCTAAGTCACCAGTTCCGGTCAAGGTGCTGTTGTGGGACTACGGAATGGCGCACTCACTTTTCAGCCTGCGAACCCGTGTGTTTTATATACTGGTAGATTTCAAGGACTTTGAAATTGCAGAGAGGCTCGTCGACGAGGTAAAGATGCGACATGGACGTTGCCCGGTGACAAAACCACGCTGGATTTCGCCCGAGACATTGAAAGATATGCTTCAGCGGTCGAATGCGGAGAAGGTCAGAGAAATTCGGCCCGGTTACGTGTTACGTGACCCTTGACTCAGAGTTCAATCTAGCCCCCTACCAAAAATCGTGTAGTGTCTCCTAATTTCGGCTTCGTAGTGATTTCTCAAAGCGCCTACCCGGCTTAGAACGGTTCCGCATTGTACGGTTCTGGCTTTTTTTGACCAATGCGCATCACGGGAGACGGTTGGCGAATGCGCGGAGCTCCGGCCTTTGCTATGTCAATGATCGCGTGCCCTCCAGAAGTGAACACGGCAGGAACCCCGCCGACACGATGCTGACCGAAGTCGAAGTGGCCGCGAATGATTAGCTTGGGCGCGAGCTCGGCGAGCAGATGTACATTCCGCTGGCGTGCGTGGGCGATCACGATTCCTCCTTTCTGCGGGAACTGCTCTAGAAGAGACAGAGAGATTGTCCGATAGCCGGTGTATTGGTAACTAACGCCGAGAAACAACTCACCCCCCGCGCGATACGTTCCACCGGAGATCTCGTGGCAACCGGGGATCCGATTGATGCGACGTACGTCATAAGTGCCTGGGAAATCGTCGTCGTGGTCTCCCTTGACTACGAGCACGACTGCCCGCCTCCCGGCGTACTTCAAGAAGGCATAAAACTTCTCCACGTGGATCTCCCTCTGCACTACCGCAAACGCCTTCGTCTCTCGGTAGTGCGCTTGCAGTTGGCGCACATGGTCAAAAAACAAGAAGTCCATATGCCGGTCGAGCTCCCACACCTTATAGGGCGACCTCGGATTCGCGCAGATTGGGCATTCGTTGCATCTGCGACGCCTCATACGTCTCACTCTTTCATAGAGAGCGTGCCTTTCGCTTCTAAATTTCGGGATCAGTTCTAAGGCGTCATCCCAGAAGGCGGCTACGCCGTCAGACGCCAGATCCCCTGCGAGCGCGACAATATCCGGCTTGCACTTGTCAAAAAGCCGGTCACAGCCCTCCCACCTATAGACATCCGACAAAGCGAGAATTCTCACCATTTCTTCCCCTGAGTCCTAATGGCCCGAAATTAGGACACGACGCAAAAGGTTGGTAGTGACTCATTCCAAACTGAGTCACTACCTATTTGTACGTGATGCTTTTCACGATCGCGCTGGCTTCGTCGAGCATCTTCTGCAGATCCGCGTCGCCCTGGCGCGGAGACGCCGTGGGATCGGTCGTGTCGTAGGAAAGGGAAAACGTCATTTCGGCGCTGGCGCCCATGTTATCGGCATGCTTGCCGATTAGGTCGGGGTAGAAGAGAAAATAGCCGCCGCAATCGGTGTCTTCGGGAGTTTTCGCCACGGCCGGGCAAGTCTGCTGGAAGTAAGAGCCGTACCAAAACACGCCGGGTGCGGAGGGCGCGCCGCAATTTACCGGCCGCTCGGCTTCGGTGACTTGAACCGCGGGATGGGCCGTATCGTAGTAGTTGTCCACTCGGGAAAGTTTGCCTGTGACTTTCGTTGTTTCCGGATGAATGTACCAGACACACGTCGAGTTGGTGTCGAGCCAGGGCGCGACGTAGTCGCTGATTTCGCCGAACCGGCCTCCTGGCACGCCACTGGCCTGGCCGTGATGCGTCAGCAAGTAGAGTTTGTATTTTCCTTTGGTGAGCAGCGCGCCGGGGACCGTTTCCGTATCCTTCGTAATCGAATCTGACGTGAGGGTTGTGATAGTGGCGGACGGCCTCGAGAGAATCCAGCCAGCGGGGATGACGACGCGGATGCGATCGTCCTCGTAGACAGTAGGCGATTGAGTCGTGGGCGTCGCCGGAGATGCCGCCGGGGATTGCGCCGCAGGCGGGACCGCTGCCTGTTGATTCTGACCTTGCGCGCGCGATGCGACGCTAGCGAGTAGCGCGAAGGAAGTCAGCGCCGCGACGGTACCGAGCCATTTCCGAGGGATCATCGTTTGCCTCCGGCAGCGCGGTCTCGCGCCGCTCAATCGGGTTGCGATTCGCCGCGAAGCGCCGAAGCGACGCGCGCGACGCCGGCAAGATCGTTTGTGATGGCGATGTCGCGCCAATTCGCACGCTCAAGCAGCGAACGAACGTGCCCGGCGGCGTTGTAGCCCAACTCGACGACGAACGCGCCGCCCGGCGCGAGCGCCTTTTCTGCGGCGCGCACCAGCGGCGCGTAGAAGTCGAGTCCCGATTCGCCCGCGAAAAGCGCGGCAGGCGGTTCGTGTTCGCGCACTTCGCGCGGCAGACTCTCCGCGTCGGCCAGCGCGACGTAGGGCGGGTTGCTGACAATGAGATCGAAAGAGGCCGTCGTTCGTGGCCCGTGATCCGTGTCACCTGATGCGGAATCTCCCACTTGCGTTGATTCATTCTTGGGGAGGAAGGCGTCGAGGAGATTGCTTTGGGCGAACTCGATTCGCGACGTGACGCCGTGTCGCGCGGCGTTGCGTCGCGCAACGGCCAGCGCCGCGGTGGAAAGGTCCGTCGCGAGCAAGCGAGCGTTCGGCAATTCGCTTGCCAGCGCCACCGCGAGGCAGCCGGAGCCCGTGCCGATATCGGCGATGTGCAGAAGCACATCTTTCAATTCGTCCGGCGCGGCGTTTAGGCGCGCTCGCAAGCGATCGAGGGCCACTTCGACGACGTGCTCGGTTTCCGGCCGTGGAATCAGCACGTCCGGCGTGACCTCGAATTCAAGGCCCCAGAATTCCTGATGTCCGGTGAGATATTGCGTCGGCACGCCTTCGGCACGCCGTGCAACCAACGCAAGGAATCTCTCTTTCGCCTCTGCGCCAATTTCTTCTTCGGGATGCGCGTAGAGCCACGCGCGATCGCATGCGAGAACGTGCATCAGCAGCAATTCTGCCGCGAGCCGGGCGGACGGCACGTGCGCGCCTTCCAGATGCGCGATGGCATCACGCATGGCGCCGCGGATGTCCATCGTCGTGAGTTGCGCGCCGGCAGTTTTCACGCGTTCACCAGTTCCTGCTTCAGCCGCTCGGCCTCGTAATGCGTCACGAGGGCGTCCACGAAAGGGCCGAGTTTGCCGTCCATCACGTCCGTGAGCTGATGCAGCGTCAGGCCGATGCGGTGGTCGGTGACGCGGTTCTGCGGGAAATTGTAGGTGCGGATTTTCTCGGAGCGGTCGCCGGTCTTGATCTGGCCGCGGCGTTCGGCGGCGATCAGCTCGTGTTGTTTCGACTGTTCCATTTCGTAGAGCCGCGCCCGGAGCACGCGCATGGCCTTGGCGCGATTCTTGATTTGCGATTTTTCGTCCTGCTGTGAGACCACCAGGCCGCTCGGGATGTGCGTGATGCGCACGGCGGAGTAAGTCGTATTCACCGATTGCCCGCCGGGGCCGGAGGAACAGAACGTATCGATGCGGATGTCCTTGGGTTCGATCTTGATGTCGATTTCGTCGGCTTCGGGCAGCACGGCTACCGTCGCTGCGGACGTGTGAATGCGGCCTTGCTGCTCGGTGGCCGGCACGCGCTGGACGCGGTGCACGCCGCTTTCGTATTTCAGCTTCGAGTAGACCTTTTTTCCCTGAATCGCGGCGACGACGTCCTTCAGGCCGCCGAGCGATGACGGAGAACTCTCGAGGACCTCCACGCGCCACCCCTGCGATTCCGCGTAGCGAGAGTACATGCGGAACAACTCTCCGGCGAAGAGCGCCGCTTCGTCGCCGCCGGTTCCCGCGCGGATTTCCACGATGACGTTCTTTTCGTCGTTGGGGTCGCGAGGCAGCAGAAGGAGTTTCAACTCGCGCTCGACGATCTCTTTGCGCTCATTGAGCTGCTTTTCCTCGTCGTGCGCGAGCTGTTTCATCTCGGGGTCGCCGGCCTCGACGTGCAATTGTCGCGCCTCGCGCAGGCCCTGCTCGATTTGCTTCCACTCGCGATATTTTTCCACCATCTCGCCCATTTCGGCGTGCGCGCGGGCGAGCTTCTGGTAACGCGCGGAATCGCCGAGGATTTCGGGCGAGGAAAGTTGCGCCGTCATCTCGTCGTAGCGCGCCTCGACCTGATTCAGTTTTTCAAATAGCGTCAGTGCGGACATAACCCCTCACCTTCAGCGAGAAATCCAATGAGAACGCCCGGGAAACTTGCGGATAAACACCAGAGCGCGGCCCCGGCGCAGCCGGAGCGGAAGGGAAGGGCCTAATAAAACGCGGCGAACATCTCCATCAAACCTCTACTCTTACGATAGTGACTTCCGCCGTTGAAGTCAAATCAGCGGCGTTTCTTCTTTCTCCGAACCTTTCTTTCCTTCCCGTCGTCGGAGGGCTCGGTGGTTGCCTCGCCGGTTTCCGGAACGGGGGTGAAGGAGCGGTTCACGGCGAAGAGGACCATCGCTGCCAACGCGCCGGCAGGCGCGGCGATCCAGATGGCTTCGCGCCGGACGATCATCGCGCCGAAGACAAACATCGTCCAGTCGCTGTTGGAGTTGTTCGGGCCCCACGTCGCTGCGCTGCCCAACTTGTCGAGGAGAAAAATGAGGATCGGCCACACGGCTGCGCCCGTGAGAGCCCACTGCCAAGACTTGTCGAATTTCGCGTAGATCGCGATGCGCCGCAGGAAAAACGCCGCGAAAATGGATTGAAACCAGCCGAAGGTCAGACAGAAGAAATAGTTCGTGAGCAGGTCGGCAGCGCCCTTGGATACGAACATCGGCTGACCGCCGCGCGCGAGGGCGTGGAGCCAGACGGCAATCGCGAGAAAAAAGCTGCCGCACACCCATCCGGTGAGGTAGTAAACGAGGCTGCCGCGGCGCGTCATATGCGGCGCTGGATGCTCGGGAAATCCACCCAGACTTTCACGCCGCAGAAGTGCGAGCCTTCGGTGCAGATCGGCGTCGCGACTCCGGCGCGCAAATGGCACGGCGGGCCGAGAAAACGTCCGATGGCGGGCATCGCCGCGCGCACCTGGGAAATCTCTTCCATCGAAGCCTGGTAAATCTCCTCCTGCGCGTTGAAGCAGGTGCGCATGGTCCACTTGTGAAGCAGGTGAAGCAGCGAGCCGGATTCGATGAGGCGGATCGCAGCCGCGTTCGGCAGAAGATAAAGCGCGAATTCGCGCGGGACGCCGCGGTCGAGCAGTTCGTTCTTCGCGGCCCACGCGTCCTGCATCGCGCGCCCGTAGATTTCCCGCGCGTGCGGATTGCCGGCGATCAGCATGGGCGTGATGTAGTCCGGCTCGCGTGAATCGGCCAGGACGAGCAGGGGTCGCGAGCCCGGCACCATGCGATGCCGCTGGTCCTGGCTATCGGCGGTGTGGCTGATTCTCTTGGCGAAAGTGAAATGCGCGTGTTGCAGCGCGCGCATCATCGGCGCGTGCACTCCGACGTTGAGCGTCTCGAGGCGATACGGATTGCGCGCGGGATCGAGCAGCCGCGCGAGCGCTTCCTCGTCGGAGCAGGCGGATTCCGCAACGCCCAGCACGGCGCGATACGCTCGCGCCACGACGCGCGGCGCGTCCGGGGAATAGTCAATGAGCTTCGAGGTCAGTCCGGCGAGGCTCGCGTCGAATTCGCGGGCGTGCGCCTCTCCGCCGCCGGAATTCGGAGCGGACCGCCATTCCGGCAGCTCGTCGAGCGGCTCGGTGCCGAAGCGGTCGAAGAATTGCGGATCCACCTCGCGCACTTGGGCGACCATGGCGCCGATTACGGCGCGCGCTTCGGCGGGCGTATCGGAGGCTTCGGCCATGCGCCAGAGCCGGTGCAGCACGATGCCCGAAATCGTGTGCACCATCGTCGTCGCCGCAGCGACGGGCAGAACGTAGCGCGCGATTTCGATGGCGCGTTTCTCCGCCTGCCGCTCCACTTTTTGCACGCGCTTGGGATGTGAACCCGGCCCCACGTGCCAGATGTCGCCGAGGATGCCGCGCGCGTCTCCCAAAAGCAGCGCGGTCAGCTCGCGGTAATAGGTCCAGGCGCGTTCGACCGCGCGGCTGTAAATCTCCCGTTCGGCGGAGCCGAACAGCGCGCTCTCCGCCGGCAAGTACGCGGCCGCGCGATCGAGGCGAACGTATCGCTGGCTTTGTTGCTCGGAGTTGTAAAACGGATGCGCGTGCAGGAAGGACCAGACGAACTGCCGGCTGACGTTCTCCAGGCCGAATTCGAAGTGCGCGTGCTGGTAAACGGTGTGGTGGCCGGAGAAAAACGTAGCCGCGCCGATCATCCCGCGCTGCTTGTCGGTGATTTCCTCAGCCCCGATGAGCCGCGGCGCGTAGCAGGTGCGCGCAGCCGCAATCGCCGAATCGTAGGGATGCGCGAACCAGTTGCGCAGCGTGATGCGCGGCACAGCCGCTTCAAAGCTCGCGGGCAAGGCAGACGCCGGGATGGGGGCCTTCGATTCGGTGGCCATGAATCGCCCCGCATTCTACAACGAGACCGCCCGTTCTTACTTCTTCGCAGCTTTTTCTGCGGCGACTTTTTCGGCGGCTTGCGCGTACTTGCGCGTGAAGCGCTCGACGCGGCCCGCAGTGTCAACCAACTTCTGCTTGCCGGTGAAGAACGGATGGCAGCTCGAGCAGATTTCCACGCGCAGAAATTCGCCCTTGATCGTCGAGCGGGTCTTGAATGTGTGCCCGCAAGCGCAGTGGACCGTCACTGCGTGGTAGTCGGGATGAATGCCGTCTTTCATGAGGAGGCTCCTTCGTCCGGCCGGTCTGCGCAGCATCCCGGATGGGGGCTTACAGCCGCGTCGCTAGGCCAGAAGCAATCGATGAGGATACATCAGATGCGCGGAGTTGCCAAACGGCTCCGTGGAATGGGAGAGCCTGGGCACATCGTATCCCCCTAGTGAGATTGAAATGCATCAGTCCGAAGCGGTGGGAAGAGATCGCCGCCCGGCGGAGGGGG
This sequence comes from Terriglobia bacterium, assembly GCA_963819015.1. Classification (GTDB taxonomy): domain Bacteria; phylum Acidobacteriota; class Terriglobia; order Acidiferrales; family UBA7541; genus DASPOJ01. The sequence goes on along the minus strand of CAWFUN010000001.1, from coordinate 18,023 downwards.
GAGGAGCCGGGCGGCGCGGCGCGCGTACAATTCAGCCGCCATGGCCACCCCGGCTCGCTATTTCGATCTCGTGCGTGAGATGAGAGACGCTTACAACCATCGTCTGCGACTGGTAGAGAGCGCCCAGCAGCGCGGCATCAAAGCCACGGCGCGGTTCTTCGCCGCAACCGTGCCTACCGTCCGCAAGTGGCTCCGCCGTTTCCAGCAGCACGGCCCTTCCGGGCTGGTCGAGCACTCCCGTGCCCGCCATCATCAGTCTCAAAAAACTCCTTCCCGCATCGAAGCCCAGCTTCTGGAGCTGCGCAAAACCCTCCCCACCTTCGGAGCTCGCCGCCTAATCCGCGAGTTCGATCTGCCCGTTGGTCATTCCGCCGTGGAACGCATCTGGCGCGAGCACGGCCTGATGCACAAACGCCGCCGAAAATACCAGCGCAAACAGGACCTGGCTCACATCAAGGCGCAGTGGGCTTTATTTCAACAGATCAGTGCGGATACCAAGGATCTCGACGACATCCCCCACTACTGGCCGCAGGCCCAACGGCTCCACTTGCCTGTGATTCAGTACACCGCCCGCGATGTGCGCAGCGGCCTGTTGTTCTGGTCTTTCGCCGAAAAACGCAGTGCCGCTGCCAGCGCCGTCTTCGCCTCTCGCATCCAGCAGCATTTGGATCGCCACGGAATCTCTCTCCGCGATCTCGTCTGGCAGACGGACAATGGAGGCGAATTCAAAGGGGACTTCCCCCACGCGCTCGGCGACAGCCAGCATGTGCGCATCCCGCCGGCTGCACACACGTACCAGAGCGATGTCGAAACCGTTCATCGCCTCGAAGAAGACGAGTTCTTCGATCTGGAAGACTTCTCCAGCCGTGGCGAATTCCTTGCCAAGGTGCACACCTATCAGCTCTACTTCAATCTCGTGCGGCCCAACTCTCACAAAGAAAACTTGAGTCCCTGGCAAATCATCGAGCGGCTCGCTCCCCGCTCGCCGCTCGAACTTTGCTTGCTCCCACCCGTCTTCCTGGATTATCACCTCAACGGCCAGGGGGGATACGATGTGCCCAGGCTTCCCTAACGGCTCCGTGGAATGTCTGAGCGTGCGCGGCCGGGTTTGGGCTTGAGTGTGGGGGCGGAGCGGTGTAGCGTGCCTGCCATGCGCGTCGAAATGCACGTCGCGGAAGAACCGGGCAGCCAGGGTCTGACCTTTCCCCCGGCCCAGGATTATGTGGAACTGCGGGGCAATCCGCAGGGCGCCCAGCAAATCCCGGCGGCGCTTGAGAATCCGCCGCTGCGGAATTTCCTCAATTCCGTGAACGCACCGGAGTCGCTGTTTGCCAGCTTCGGGGCGAGCGCTTCCGAACTTCCCGCCGAGGCGAGTGCCGCTAGCCCTGGGGTTTTTCGTTCGCGAGTGACCCTGGTTTTCTCCGAACTTGCGCTCAATCTCCAGCGCGATCTCTACGAGCAACTGGCCGTGCAGCTCGCGGGGCTTTTGCTTCGTGAATCGGGCGACGCCCTGTCGTGCGACCTGGAAGTCACGCGGTGCGCATTTGCTGCAGGCGAGGGCCAGTGCATGCGAATTGCGCTCACGGCCCGCGCGGCGAATGCCGAACAGGCGCGCATTCGATGGGGACTCGGACTGGCGAGGGTACAACAGGCGTTGCTTTACTGTTCGCGCCACATGCGGCAGAAGTTGGGCGAGCCGGACGCGTCTACTCCACCATCCTGAAACCGGCGCCCGAATCGTTTCGACCTAAGCTCGGGCTCAGGAGACGAATGCGCAGCCGATTCGACTGTTGCTTCCCTCGGCGGGCGACACATAGACGCACCGCAGGCTGACGCGAACCGGAGGCAGAATGGGCACGTGCAGTACGGCATAAAAGATTGTGCCGAGTTCCTCCGTGCGAGGAACTTCCAGCGCAACTCCGCCATAACCCAGATCGAGGACGCGGGCGGTTTTCTCCGAGGACTCCTGCAATTGCGCGTAAGCGCGCGTACCGGTCAGGGAGATTCGCTCCCACTTGCGGCGCTCGGATTCGGATCGTTCCGCACCTTCCGGCGCGCCCGGCGGGATTGCCGGCGCTTCAAGGACCTCAGCAGGAGGCTTCGCCTTCTTCACCTCTGAGGTTTCTGCGGATTCTTCGAGTGGGCGGGTTCGGACCTTTCCATTTGTAGAGCCGGTCGTCAGCCACGCGCATTAGGAACTCGCGCTGATCTCCATCGTCGGGATAGACGGCGACGCCATAATCCATTCCGAGGCCGACGCTCAGGTGCATGAGGCTGATTGTGTCCCCGTAGGCCGCACGAAGCCGCCGAGCCAGAGCCGTAGCTTGCTCGGTATCGGTTTGCGGCAGCAAGAGCGCGAACTCGTCTCCGCCGATGCGAAATGCGTAGTCCGACACGCGAAGCGAGTTCCGCAGCGCATTGGCCGCGGCTTGCAGCAGGCGGTCTCCTTCCGGATGGCCGAAGCGGTCGTTGACAGCCTTGAAGCGATGCAGGTCGAGAAGAATCAGAGCCAGACGGTGATTGTAACGGAGCGAACGATTGAGTTCCTTGTCGAAGTATTCTTCAAAGAGCCGCCGGTTGTAGAGCCCAGTCAAGGGATCGGTCACCGCATTGATTTTCAGTTTCTTGAGTTCTTCATACTCGATGAGGACGGGCATGCGCAGCGATTGCGAGTTCATGAAGACGTCAACGAGTGCAAGCTGGAGGGAGGCGCGTCTCCCCAATGTCTCGGTGAGTTGGCGCCGCCGAGTCAGGATCTTCTCCCAAAAATCCAAGCTGATGGGCTCAGTCAGGTCAAGATGCGTTATGGCTCTGAAAAATCGCTGCAAAAATTGAGCGCGGGCAGAACTCTCCAGTCCCTCGAGCGTCTCAGCGACGAGCTCCAGAGTAGCGTCTTCGGCAGGCAAGGGCGCTTTGCCATGGTTACCAGGAATGGACATCAGAGTTTTTCAGCCCAACTTAAGACTTTCCCAGCGGGGAGCGGAGAAGGTCCTGTACCGTTTCGGTGCACGCTGGATGCCATCGGGGTAGCCATCCACCGCAAACCGATTTGAGACAATAAATACCTTATTTTAAGTTGTTTACAGTAGGTTTGAGCCTTTCTCAAAGGGAGATTCTACACCCTTCCGGCAATCTTGCGAAATCGATTACACATATTGACCCCTCCGCTTCATAGGTTGGCTCTCCAGGGTCATTCCAGCGACTTCAGAAACTCAAGGCCGATGAAGTGAAGATCCCCGGCGGTGTGCCTTCTGCAAACCCTGGCTTGGATGGGCGGTGTTTCCAGCGGCACGAGCCCCGAAGAGGATACCAGAGGCGCGGGGATCGTCAAAAGGACCGTATCTAGGGCCCGGAGCGCGTGTCCGCTGGCAATTAATGCGCCCGAGGCGCTGATATCCAACGTTTTCGTAAGCTCGACAGAGTCTCGTCCGTTGGCGTCTCTACTCCGAACAAAGACAGGGATCTGCAAATGGATGCGCGGCGATCGCCGGCGCTCGGCTGGGTTCAAGCGCGTTCGCAAACCACTATGGGCCACTCTGTACAGCTCTCCGACAAATTTCGCGTAGTACTTTTGTTCTAGTACCTCATCTAAGGAGCACCTTCAGTTCCACCATGCCCGTATTGGTACACGCGCTACAAATCATTGCAAGCAAATCACTTAGTAGGCGGGGAAGAAAAAGGGAAATATTTTGCACCAATCTGCTCGGGCAAAACTTTCCACAACTTTACTACAATTGTGCAAAATAGAACCCATTTACCATTGACACCCCGCGGTTGCAGATGCGATTATCCGCGCGGTCCCGCTCACGAAACCCGAATAGAAGTTCTCAATGGATACCTCCGCTCCCTTTCCAGCGCGTAGGTGTCCAAAGGATGCCATGGCAAGGCGCGCTACTAGTGTCGAAGAACAGCTTGGGGATTCGCCCTCCCTGTCGATGAACCGTCTGGGAGGGATTCTGGATGTGCTCGACCAAGCCGTCCTAATCGTTGATCGGGGCGGCCGCGTCCTGCTTGCCAATCCGCGCGCAGAGAGATTCCTGGATGCGCACCTGCCGGCGAGGTTGGACGAGTCGAATCTTTTCGCGGACTTGCTTCACCTTGATGCCAGGATGATTGGGGAACAGATTGCGTCGGGCGAGCATGAGTTGGGGATGCAAGTGGTCTCCCCGAAGGGCCGCGCGTTTGCCCGCATTCGGTGGCTGCCGGAGACGGACTGGCTCGTAGTACAGTTGGAAACCACCCTGCCGGAAGAAGCCGTTGCAGGCGGCGATGGCGCGATGCAGCAGCGGGTGGAAGAGCTTCTGCAGGAGCGCGAAACCACATATCGCAACCTGCTGGCCGCGTACCTCCGGCTTCAAGAGGTCAACCGGCAGAAGACTGTCTTTCTCGCATCTGCGGCCCACGAATTGAAAACACCGCTGGCGGTCATCAAAGGCTACTACGACTTGCTGCTCTCGGGGTCGCTCGGCAAGCTCACCGACAAGCAGCGCGACATCCTGCAGGAGTCGAAAGAGAGCTGCGAGCGGCTCGTGCGTTTGGTATCGATGTTCCTCAACTATTCGGCGCTGGAAAGCGGCAAGCTCGTGATGCACCTGCGCGAAAACGACATGCGCGATTGTTTGGCCGAGCTTACGACCCGTTGGCGCGAAGCCTTCGTGCGCAAGGGCGTGCGCTTGGAAGTCTCGATATCGGCGGAGACGCCGATCTTCACGTTCGATTACCAGAAGATGCAGCAAACCGTGGCGAATCTGCTGGACAACGCTTTGAAGCATACGCCCCCGGGTGGGACCGTGACGCTTTCTTGCGGGCCGACATTTTGGGAGAGGCGCGCGACCGAGGAGCAACCCTCAGTCGAGCGGCGCCGGGAGCGCCAATCGCGTCCGAACAGCGTGCGCGTGTCGGTTTCCGACACGGGCCCGGGCATCGCCGCCGAACACCACCAGGAGATTTTTGAAGATTTTGTCCGCGTGGACCGGTCCTCCTCCGGGATGGGGATGGGGTTGGCGATCGCGAAGCGGTTGGTGCAGGCGCATCGAGGAAAGCTGTGGGTGGATAGCGAACTGCGCTGCGGTAGCACGTTTACGTTTCTTCTGCCGCTCGAAAAAGAGTGAGCGGTCGGTCGTCTGAAAAGGCGGGTGTTTATGTCGGACAAAGAAAAGATTCTGGTTGTGGACGACGAGCCGAGCATCCGTAAGTATCTCCAAACTCTGCTCGAGGTGGACGGCTACCAAGTGGAGGCTGTCGCCTCTGGCCAGGAAGCGCTCGAGCGCTTGGGCGCGGACGAACGCCCGGATCTGGTCATTCTCAACGTTTGATGCCGGAGTTGAACGGGCTGGACACCTTGCGCCAAATCATGGAGATCGACCGGTCGCTCCACGTCATCATGCTTTCGTGCTCGAACGAGGTTGGCACAGTTGTTGAAGCGATCCGGCTGGGCGCGCAGGATTACCTGACGAAACCGTTCGAGAAGGCTGAGCTCGATGTCGCGATGCTGAAGTGCCGCCAGAAGAAAGAGTTGCGCTCGGAGAACAAGGCCCTTAAGGAGTATTGCGACCAACTCAGCGAGGACCTCACGTTCTTGGCGGCCAGCCCGCAGATGGTTCGTATCCGCCAGCAGATTCTCCAGATCGCACCGGTGGATGTCCCCGTGTTCATTTACGGGGAAAGCGGTGTGGGCAAGGAAGTGATCGCACGAATGATTCACATGCGGTCGACGCGCCGCAATCTTGCGTTCATCAAGGTCAATTGCGCAGCGCTGCCCGGCGAATTGCTCGAGTCGGAGCTGTTTGGGTACGAACAGGGCGCATTCACGGGCGCGGTACGCTCCAAGCCTGGCAAATTCGAGATGGCCCATAAGGGCACCATTTTTCTGGATGAAATCGCGGAAATGAGCCCGCACCTGCAGGCCAAACTATTGCACGTTCTGCAGGACCATCAGTATTCGCGGCTCGGTGGCCGCCATCTGATTGATGTGGATGTGCGTGTCCTGGCCGCGACCAACGTGGACGTCCAAGAAGCGATCAAGTCGGGCCGCCTGCGTGAAGATCTCTATTACCGCCTGAATGTGCTCTCCATCAACGTTCCTCCGCTGCGCGAACGGGCTGCGGAGATTCCACTGCTTTTCCGCCATTTTCTGCAGAAATACAGCGTCAAATTTCAGAAGGAGGAGCCCTCTCCTTCCGAACACCTCATGGACGCCGCAGCCCGCTACCAGTGGCCGGGCAATCTGCGCGAACTTGAGAATTTCGTGAAACGGTACGTGATTCTCGAGGACGATGAGGGCAGCTTCCGCGAGTTGCTTGAGATGGCGGCGACGCAGCAGCGCACGGCTCCGCGCGACGAACCGGCCCCGGCTCGCGAGCAGGGTCTCAAGGCTCTGGTGCGTGGGCTGAAAGACGAGGCCGAGATGGAAGCGATCGCGGATGCGCTGCAACAGACGCACTGGTGCCGTAAGGACGCGGCCAAAATGCTCGGCATCAGCTATAAAGCGCTCCTCTACAAGATCCGGCAATTCAATCTCGATGCAGGCCGCGGCAGTCGTTCACCCGGGCGCCCGCGCGCGGCTGCCAAGGAATCGTCCTCGCCAGCGGATAAGGATGCACCCACGCCGCTGGTACCCGTGGAACGCGGCAACTAGCTTCCGGAGCTAGGTGCAAAGAATTGCCTATTCGAGGCACAGCATTTTCTGACTTATCTGGAATTCTGCCCAAACAGGGACTACAATAATATCAGTTGCCGAGCGGGTAGTTTCTACCCGCACGGCGATCTCGAACCACCGGGAAACATGCGAACAGGCCAAGCGGCCCTTGTAGGTTGATTCCAGATGACTTAGGGTTGCGCGAATCGCGTGATGTTGCTGTGAGGCCAGTTCCAAAGAAGGCGGGATTTGGGACTTCCGCCGTTTAGCAAATTCGTTGAATCTGGTATCTGAGTTGCAGACTGTTAGCCGGCGGCGCTCTGACCAGAGCGCATGACGGAGGCTCGGCCCAATCATGACAGAGCGACGTATGGCTCGGCGTTACGATCTGTCGCTGCCGGTTATCATTCGAGCGGCGATCGAAAAAGAGGCCGCGCAACGCAACGGCAAGACGCGCGACATCTCGACTCGCGGTGTCTACTTCACGATCGATGACAATCTCAACGCCGGAGCCGAGCTCGATATCACCTTGACGCTTCCGGCGGAAATTACCAGCGGCTCGGAGGTTTTCATTCGCGCCGTAGGCAAGGTAGTACGCGTCGAACGTCGTCCGGAGAGCGGGGAGACGCGCGTCGGTGTTGCCGCGGTCATCGAGCGCTACGAGATCATTCGCAACGAACAGCCTTCCTGATTTTGCTCCGGCCTCAGGCGGCCGCGGCCCCCGGCGCGATCCCCTCATTTTCTCTATTTTCCCTCTTTGGAAATCCGGCCGCTTTGGCTATTGTTCTCCCGTTGTTACAGGAGGTTCTGGCGACCCCGGGAGCATGATGGCCGCCCAGAGCTCTTTCATCTGAGATGCAAGCTTCCGACCTCGATCTCTCCATTATCGTTCCGGCTTACAACGAAGAGCGGCGTTTGCCGGTGGCCTTGGACCGCATCCGGGATTTTCTGGCTGCACGGGGCGGAAGCGCCGAGGTTATTGTCGTGGACGACGGCTCGACGGACCAGACGCGGAGCATCGTGAAAGACCGGCAAGTCACGTGGCCGGGTTTGCGTTTGGTGTTGAACGGCGGGAACCGCGGCAAGGGGTACAGTGTGCGGCATGGAATGCTCGAGGCACTCGGCAAGATCGCGCTCTTCACGGATGCCGATCTTTCCGCGCCGATCGAAGAGGCGGAGAAGCTCCTCGTCGCGCTGCAAACGCACGATGCCGCAATCGGCTCGCGCGCTGTGGATCGGCGCTTCATCGAAGTGCACCAATCGGCGCTGCGAGAGCTTGCGGGCATCCTCTTCAATCGCCTCGTGCGGGTGATCCTTGGTATTCCGTTCGAGGACACACAGTGCGGGTTCAAGGCGTTCCGGCGGGAGGTGTCACGTATCGTCTTCTTGCAGCAAAAGATCGAAGGCTTTGGGTTTGACCCGGAGATCCTGTTTCTGTGCCGTTTGCACGGTTTGCGGGTGGCGGAGGTGCCGGTCCGGTGGGCTCACGATCCGGCCACCAAGGTGCACGTCTTCCGAGACAGCCTGCACATGTTCGGAGACCTGCTTGCAATCCGGTGGCGCTGGATACGAGGAGTCTATCCGAGGGAGCCGATCGATCGCGCCGCATCGCCGTGACTCGCGGAGCAAGACTCCGCGGCAAAGGAATTGCGTTCCCGTGCGCGCTGGCCCATGATGTGGGCCGTTTGCCGGCCTCGGCGATTCCTCCAGATCGCGGTTGACCGGCACAGAGGGACGATTTCTGGATGAAACTCTCGGTTGTGATCCCCGTCTATAACGAACGCGCGTTCATCGAAGAAGTGCTGCTGCGCGTTCAAGCGAGCGAGATAGAAAAGGAAGTTCTCCTCATTGACGACTGCTCGACCGACGGGACGCGGGCTCTTCTGGAGGAGTGGAGCCAGGCGCAAGCCGCTGGAGCGCGCGAAGCAACAGTTCAAGGCGGGAAGAAATCCCTCTCACTGGACGGCATCCGGTTCTTTTTTCAGGAGCGCAACCGTGGCAAAGGTGCGGCTTTGCGGCGGGGTTTCGCGGAAGCGGTGGGCGACATCCTGATCGTTCAGGATGCGGACCTGGAGTACGACCCGCAGGAGTATCCTCGCCTGCTGCAGCCGATACTCGACGGCCGCGCTGACGTCGTCTACGGATCGCGTTTCCTGGGCGGTCCACAACGCGTCCACTACTTCTGGCATTATGTCGGGAATAAGTTCCTGACCTTGTTATCCGACGTCCTCACAAACCTCAAGCTGACGGATATGGAGACTTGCTACAAGGTCTTCCGCCGCGAAACAATCGCCAGCATTCGCTTGCAATCCGATCGCTTTGGATTCGAGCCCGAAGTGACCGCGAAGATCGCGAAGGGCAACTGGCGGATCTATGAAGTTCCGATTTCCTACTCGGGCCGGACGTACGCGGAGGGAAAGAAGATCACCTGGAAAGACGGCGTGAGAACGCTGTGGTGCATTTTCCGCTATAACTTGCTCTCGTGATGGTCGGGCCGTAGGTTGTCCGTCCAGGTGCGATGCAAGGGGAACGAGAGAAGGCCTGAAAGTCGCAAGTCGCGGGTCGATTACTCCTCCACACCCTTGCCAATACTTTTGAGAAGTGTCTCACCGCCGTAGTACTGGTAGGCCATCGCGCCCTGGCTGCCGTGAACGCCGTTGAGCACGACGCCCACAAGTTGACTTGGCTCAAATCCCTGGCACGCCTTGAGCGTAAGGTTGTAAGGAGTGTACCCGGCGCGGACCACCACCACGACGCCGTCGCAAAACGCGGCCAGCAGCCGGGCGTCGGACACGGGGACGGTTGGCGGAGAATCCAAAATGATCCAATCGAAAAACGGGGCCATGCGTTCCAGCAGCGATTTGAGCCGGCCGTTGCTGATCAACTCGCTCGAATTGTTTACGGGCGCACCTCCGGCGATCAGGAAGAGGTTTTCGATCGATCCCTTCTGGACGATGGAGCACTCATCGGCGTCCCCGCGCAGGTATTCCGTCAAGCCCGGCGAAATGGGGGATCCGAAAGACATGTGCAGGCGCGACCATCTCAAATCCGAGTCAATCAGCAGCACGCGCCGCTGGTGCTGACGGGCCATGACCTGAGCCAAGTTTGAGGCGACAAAAGTCTTGCCTTCGTTGGGAAGCGCGCTCGCCACCAGAAGCTTCTTCATGGGCTGCGTCTGGGCCAGATGATAGAGCTTGGATCGCAACGTCCGCATCTCTTCGGTGCCGGGGACGTGGGAAGGGGACCCGAAGTGCAGAAGTTTTTTCGGATCCAATTTCCAATGCGGAGTCGCGCAGCGCTGTAAGAGCGACTCGAAAGTGAGAGGCTGGGATGCGGCGCGCTGCGGCGGAGCGACGGGCGCGCTCTTCGGAAGGGCAGTCGACGTTACGGGCAGCGGCGACAATACCGGAGCCTCTTCGGTGACGGGCAGCGTCACCTGCTCCGGCGGCGACTGCAGCGCGCGATCCTGCTGCGCTTTCTTCAACGCTTCGTGTATTCGGCTCATGGTTTCCTGTCGCGCTCCGGTTCGAGATTCCGTTCGGTCTGGTTGATGCGATTGACAAGGGTGTTCAGCGCCTGGAGCAGGGATTCGACCAACGGCGGCTGCTCCAAAGTCGGCGCCTGGGGAGGAGCCGTCGGCTCGATCTCATTCAGAGTGAAATCGCGTGCGACTTCTTCGACGATCGCGGCGCTGATCGGTTTCACCTGATCCACGAACGCGCTGATGAGCGCGTGTTCGCAAAGGAGATTGGTCACGCGAGGGATGCCCCGGGCATAGCGGTAGACGGCTTCGATCGCTTCTGGAGCGAAGACTTCCCCTTCCCCACTGCCTCCGATGTTCAATCGCTCGTGGATGTAACCGCGAGTCTCTTCCAGCGTGAGCGTGCGCGTCTTCGCCCAGAGTGTGACCCTCTGCCGGAGCTGCCGGAGTTGCGGTTGATTCAACTTTTGCTCCAGCTCGGGCTGGCCTGCCAGGACGATTTGAAGGAGTTTTTCGGTGGACGTCTCCAGATTCGTCAGCAGGCGAATTTCCTCGAGCATCTGGGGAGAGAGGTTCTGGGCTTCGTCCACGATGAGCACCGCGCGCTCCCCGGCCTGGTACCGATCGAGGAGCCATTGGTTCAGCCGCAGAAGCATCTGGCTCTTCAGATGTGATTCGCACGGGATACCGAAGTCGGCCATCATGAAATCAAAGAACTGGGTCACGCTCAGGCGCGGATTGAAGACGAATGCGGTAGCCACGCGTTGTTCGTGAAGCCAGTCGAGCATCCGGTTCAAGAGCGTCGTCTTGCCCGTTCCGACTTCGCCGGTCAGCAGGATGAAGCCCTTGCGCGTGTCTATGCCGTAGGTCAGGCAGGCCAGCGCTTCCTGTGCGCTCTGCGTCAGATAGAGAAAGCGCGGATCCGGATTGACGTTGAATGGATTCTCGCGCAGGCCGAAGAACTTTTTATACATGGACGATGTCCCTCACGCCCTGAGATTCAGCTCGTTCCGTTCGGCAGCGGAAGGTCCGCGTTGAAAACTTTTGCCCGGGCCGGTATCGATCACCGGCATCTGCGCAAGCATAGGAACGCGCAGAAGCACTTCGACGTCCTGTTCGCAGCGGAGCGATTTGTCGCTCATTTCCAACACGATTACCAAACCCAGGCCGAGCGCGAGGCCTCCAGCCAGTCCGCCCGCGGCAAACAGACTCCTCTTTGGGAATGTGGGCCGCTGGGGCAGTTCCGCCGGATCGACCACTTGGAATTGTTCGCTGCCTTCCTGGCGTTCCAAATCGGTGGCCATGGAGGACTGGCTCTTCTTGGTGAGCAGGCCGTTATAGAAATCCAGAGCGTTCTGGTAGTCCCGCGTGATCTCTTTGTATTCCTGTTCGACCAGCGGGGACATATTCACGCGCGCCTGGTAAGCCGCGCTTTGATCCTGCAGGTGCTTTTGTTCGAGCGACTTCTCTTTGATCGTTTCGTCATACTGATGAAGCTGCGCGCGAAGCTGCTGGATCTGCGGGGAAGTGACGGCCGGGGAGGGGGGCGCTTTCGGGGCGGGGTTCTCCTGGGCTCTTTGGTTCGCCGCGCCAATCTCGTCTTTCAACACTTGCACGTCGTGTTTAGCCTTCTTGACGTCCGGGTGGTCATCCGTGTACTTGGACTGCAGATTGGTAAGACGAGTCTCCGCTTCCGCAAGTTCCTTTTGCAAGGTATCTAGGTCCGTCGGATTGTCGGTCGTGGATTGGATTCCGGCCAGTTGCTGTTCCAACAAGGTCTCCGTAAACGCGCGATCTTGTTGGGCACGATTCAAATCGGCAGTCACGGCGCTGAGTTGCGTGCTGAGACTTTGCAGGATGCTCAGGTTGGTCTGGGTTTCCTCCGGCAATTGGCCGGAGTAGCGCTGTTTGAATTGGGCGAGCCGCGCATCCTGCGAGTCCAAGCTGGCCTGCGCGTCCGCGAGCTGCTTTTGCAAGAACGCCGTCGTATCCTCCGAGGTCACCTGCCTTAGTTTCGTATTCCTCTCAATGAACATGTTCGTGATGTCGGTGCAGATCTTCTGGGCCAATTCGGCGCTGCCGGATGTAAAACTAATGGAGAAGCCGGGCAGCCCATGGTAATTGCTCCCCGGGAGAGCCTGAATCGGCGCGATTTCGATCTGCTTGGTCAAGTTGTCCTCGAGATCCTCGATGGGCACTTTGTACCGGTCCTTTGCGAACAACCCGTACCGATCGATGATCGCTTGCATATTCGGCCGGCTCTCGATCTGTTGTTGGATCGTCGCCAAACGCTGATTCATCTCATCCTGTGACACGGGCTGGATGAGCGACTCCTGAATTCTCTGCTGCCCAACCAATACGGTTGTCGTCGCGGTGTAGCGCTTTGGTAAAACGCGGGCGACAAGGACTGCAATCACGGGGAGGACGAACACGGGCACGGCGAGCACCCAAATCCTCCGCCGGAGGATTTGCAGGTAATCATTCAGGTTCATTGGGCGATGTCCGAGCATCAGCTACTTTCTCCTCCAGAGCAAGAAGTTCCTCTAATCGGCCGTGATCGGCCTCGGGTGCCACGCGAGGCTCAACCCGAAAGTCTGGCGCACGCCGGGGAGCGCACAGCTCGCCACTGGGCAGGCACCGGTCGACGTCTGCTGCAGCGCGCCATAGTAGATGCCGAGATCGAATGAGCGGCCCAACTGTCGGTCAGCGTTCGCACCGACGAACCAATTGGAGTATTGATTGGCGAAACCAGCTGCCGAGACCAGCGCGTTGTTTCTCGTGTATCCGCCGTTAAGCCCGGCCGAAAAGAAACGCGTGAACCGGTGCGTATAGCTTCCGCTGAACACGTGGCTTGACGCGCCCGAGTACACTCCCGATCCTTGCGTCGGGCCGTGAAAGTACGTGAGGGCGAGACTCGACCGCCGGAACTGGTAGGACACTGAGGTCTCCAAATCCCACGTCCAGTGGTTCGGCGAACTCGAGCCCAATGCCGGGGAGAGCTTCTCAAGGTCCGGCCCGCCCTCAACCTGAAACGCCATTCGTCCCGTCAAGCTGTGGGAGAATCCAACCCCACCTCCATATTCTGTCATATTGGAGAGGAGCGGTGGCGTGCCAGAACCTCCCGGACCGGTGCCGCCCGTGCTGAACAATCCGTAATTCGAGCGGCCCATTTGATAGTAGAAAGCGACCGTGCTCTTGGGACTCACTCCAAGGTCGTAGCCGACCCGCCCCAGGTAGTTCGAGCTGTGTATAAAACCCGCATCGAAAAAGTGAAGAAGGTTGTAGGAGCCAGTGACTGTGATCGCCGAGTGCGGCGTGAGGTCATACTCCACATCGGCAACGGAAGTGTCGTTCACCCGGCGCCCTTAGCCGCTAATGATGGTTTGACCCACCCCGCCGAAGTCCGGTGTCAATCCCCCGAACGGTCCGCCAAAATTACCCAACAGCCCCGGCCCGGCCATCCCTGCGCCACCGACGTTGGCGTTCGTGCTATAGAGGGCGTCATCCGTGAGCCGCACCCACCATCGCCCATGGACAAGTTGCTCGCCAAGCGACAGAGAGTGAAACATCCCGTTTTGGTAAGTGTTGCTGCTCGGGTCGTAGAGTACTCCACCACCGTCATAGGAAGCTGCGAAGCTATTCTGGCGCCAGGCGTGAGCGTAACTCAGATCGCCGCCGACGATGCTTTCCGTTCCGAAGACGGACTGATTCGCGGAGCTGACCAAGCCGGTGCCTCCGGAGAAAGCCACGTTCAAGCTCACGTCAAAGATGTTCACATGGCTCTGAGGTTCTCCCGCTGTCAGCAGCGGATGAGCCGCTCAACGGGCGGCTATCGGGGATGTACGCCGCCGGATCGGTGATCGGCGCAGGAGAATCCGATCCCCAAATCGATCGTGCAGCGGGGCAATGGGCTGATTCGCGGAATTGCCAGAAGACTGGTTCGTGCTGGCCGGCGGCTGCGGCTGATCGGGTGCGCCCGGTTGCTGTGCGCCGGTCTGTTGCGCGTGGGCGCGGCCGTTCACGAGGGCGGTCAGGACCAGGAGTATCGCGAGTTTTTTTGCATGGCTCATAGCGCACCGGCAAATCAGTCTGGAACGACGATCGTGTCGCCCGGCAGAAGAAGGATGTTTTCCGAGCTCTTGGATCCCTTCAGCACGGCATGGTAGTCAAACGGGAGTTGCGTCTGCTTCCCGTCGACAATCCGCACGACGCGGATCGCTTTCGTGTCCGCATAAACAGTGAATCCCCCGGCAGAGGAGATCGCCTGCAAGACAGTCATTCCGGGGAGAAGCGGGTAGGCTCCCGCCCGGGTCACTCCGCCGACGATATAGACGCGGCGGCTGTTGATTTGCGTAACGATGACGGTCACCTGTGGATCGTTCAGGAACTTCTTTAAGCGTCCAGTGATTTCGGTCGCGAGATCGGCAGGGGTGAGCCCCGCGGCCTGCACGTCGTTGATGAGCGGCAGTGAGATTTTGCCGTCAGGCCGCACTGGAACCGATCGCGACACGTCCGGCTCTTTCCACACGCTGATGTCCAGAACGTCGTCCACGCCAATCGTGTAGCTTGCGTCGGCCGCCGCTGGCCCCGCCTGTTGTGGAGTTGCCTGGGCGCCGGCGCTGCCTCTGATTGTTCTTCGCTCGCCCTGTTGCGAGTGCCGCAGACGCAAGACCCATCAGGGCGCAACACGCCAAGAGACCCATCCGTCTTGCTGCCATACGCATTGCCGTTCTCCTTGCCAACCTTCGATTCTTAACTCTGCCTGGAATCCGTCAGTCCCAACTGTTTGAGTTTGTAAAGCAGGGCCTTGTAGCTGATCTGCAAGTCCCGAGCGGTGCGCGTGCGATTCCACCGGTTGCGCTCCAGAGATTCCGCGATGAGTTCGCGTTCCGCGCGCCGTGAAGCTTCTCGGGAGGCCTCTTTGAGTGAAGCTGGTCCGTGTTTGCGAGGCGCGGCTGCCGCGGGCGCGTGCCGCGGTTCGAGGGGAACCAGGACGGCTTGCCTAAGATCCATCAGCGCCAATTGAGGGTTGCCCAGCGCCACCATCTTTCGCGCCACATTTTCGAGTTCCCGCACATTTCCCGGCCAGGAATGCCTCACCAAGCTGTCCACCAGGGCCGAGTCAAAGAAGGAGCCGGCCGCCCGAAAAGCGAGGCGTACTTCTTGAGAAAAAACTCAGCCAGCAGAGGAATGTCTTCCTTACGTTCGTTTAGCGGAGGCACCCGGAGCGTCACACCATTAATGCGATAGTACAACGTGGCAAGAAACTTCCCGTTCCGCATTTCGGTTTCCAGGTCTCGAACGGTAGTTGAAATGACGCGCGGGAAATTTTCTTGTGCCGTGCCCGTTGCATTCTCTTCCGGCAATAGTGAAAGAAGCCGCCTTTGGCAGCTGGGATCGAGATGTGAAACTTCGTCCAGCAAGAGCGTGCCAACCGTGGAGTTTCGGTCATGACCTGCGCCATCGTTCAATTTCAAATGGCTTCGAATTTCGTCGGTCGTCAGCGCCGCGCAGGAGCATTTCTGGAATGCTGCCGCTTTTCTCTGCGAAAGCCGGTGGATCTCCAGCGCCAGGATTTCTTTTCCGGTCCCGCTCTCACCCACCAAGAGAATGGGAATGTTTGTCGGCGCAATGTCTGCTATGGTTTGTTCGATGACTCGCATGGCTGGACTCGAGCACGGGACGTGAATCGCTCCCGAACTTCGACTCGTGTCCGGCTGGTGACCGTCCGGCGTTCCTTGTGGCGTTGTAGCAAATGTGAACATGAATGAAGTCGAATCCCGGCGCGACCAAAACGGCCGCACAGTGCCCCGACCATTGGAATGCACGACAAGTACCACGTTTACGAGATAAGTCAGAAACGGCCGGACTTATTGTAACTTCATGAAAATAAACATTATATTTGACGTTCAAGGGACCTGAGCTCTGATCCTGTGCGTTCGCGCTCTATACCTTTAGCTTCCACAATGTGGAAAATCTTTTCCTAGTCTCAAACGCGCCGATGGAAAATAAGTATTGTA
Source organism: Terriglobia bacterium (assembly GCA_963819015.1). GTDB lineage: Bacteria > Acidobacteriota > Terriglobia > Acidiferrales > UBA7541 > DASPOJ01. The sequence goes on along the minus strand of CAWFUN010000001.1, from coordinate 1,885 downwards.
TTTTCATATATATATGAATTTCCTAGCGAAGCCTAGCCTCTGAGGACGTGATTCCCCGGTTGGGCCATTCCTTGCCAAAGCTTGAGTTCTGAGAGACACCAATAGTGGCCAGTCCGCGAGATTTCCACACTCCCAGGACTGTGACGGTGGACACCTTCGGCCACCGCTCGGGCTCGGAAAGCTTTTGGCACAAGCAGGAAATTGTTTTCACCATCGATGACGCAGACTGGCAGAGCGGGCGTATCAAATCGTCCATCTAACCTGGCCATTCCAATAACCATTTTAATTGCCATAGTTTAGAGAATGGCCCAACTTGGGATTGACTCCCCGTGCCCTCCCTCGTGTGGCAGACAGATTGCTATCTACCAGGGTGCTATCACTCAAGCGGAGGCTTAGTCGGTTGATTTGTGCCTGCCGACGGGTGATAGGGCGCTGCACCGGCCAAAGGAAACGGAAGCCGATCTCCATATGGTCCCAGAGATGCCCAGAGAGCAAAAGTGGTTCGCGCTTCAAGTGAAATCCCGCTGGGAGCGGTCAACGTCAGTCATCCTCTCCGGCAAAGGATACGAGACGCTGTATCCGACCTGTAAGTTGCAACGTTGCCAGGGCAGGCGGACAAGAGAAGTGCTGGCTCCGCTGTTTCCGGGATACCTGTTTTGCCGATTTGACGTTTCGAACCGGCTTCCGATTTTGGTCACGCCGGGCGTCGTTTCAGTCGTGGGGCTAGGGCGCACACCTGCGGCCGTGGACCCTGCGGAGATCATCTCGATCCAAGCACTGGTGTCTCGCGGTTTGTCGGCTCAGCCTTGGCCTTATCTGGAACTTGGGCAAAGAGTGCGTATCGACAATGGCGCCATGAGCGGGATCGAAGGAATTCTAATTGGATTCAAGGGTCAACTGAGAATTGTGGTTTCGGTGACGCTGCTCCGGCGTTCCGTCGCGATGCAGGTTGACAGGGCGTGCGTCACTCCGATTCGGACGGCCACTGAAGTTGTTCAATCCGATCTGTCTGCTTTCACTGTGCCCCAGGGAGTGACGGCCTAACGAGCGCTTGGTTCTTGGTGCCACGCCAGACAGTGAATTGTTGAGCATTCCGGCAAGCGAGTTTGGTTCTCTCTCAGAGTGAAGTGCAGAAGGCGGGTCAGCGAGGAGGCGTCCGTAGATGGGAAACCGTGAAGCGAAAGCGAGTTCACAAAGCGGCAAAGAGGCTGGGGTTTTTCCTCCATTGACCTCTAACGCTGCGTCTCGCAAAGACGGCAGTCGCTCAGCCGAGATTCTGTCTGAAAGCCGGTTCCACTCCGTGCTTACCCTCGAGCGCCGCCGCGCCGAGCGATCCCGCAAGCTTTTTGTCCTGGTGCTTCTGGACGCCTATAGAGAGAACGGGTCTGCAGCAAGGACCTTGAACGGGGCCATTAGGGCGGTAGCCAAAGTCACTCGCGAGACAGATCTGATCGGGTGGTATCGCGAAGACGTGATGGCCGGCGTGATTTTCACTGAAGTGGGCGAGGAGAACAAAGCCGAGGTCTTGGAAACGCTGCGGAATAAGATTCGTGCGACCCTGGTGGACAACCTAGGAGTCGCCAAAGCGGACCAGATTGCCATGTCCGTGCACGTCTTTCCGGAAGACTGGAGCTCCAGCCACCCAAACTGGTCGGCGGATTCGAAGCTTTATCCGGATCTTCATTCCCGTGTGACCGATAAGAAGGTCCAGATGGGCCTTAAACGAATGATGGACATTGCGGGAAGCGCTGCCTTGCTGGTGGTGCTGCTGCCTCTTTTGGCGATCATCGCTCTCATCATCAAGCTGACGTCGAAGGGGCCTGTCTTGTTCAAGCAAGAGCGGCTGGGAATGTTCGGCGCTCGTTTCAAGTGCCTGAAATTCCGG